>NZ_NNRM01000047.1 GCF_002252525.1 Brucella pseudogrignonensis | reverse complement strand
CCTGGCACTCCGCATAATACCGTTCTCGGCATAATCGACATTATGTGGTGCACCACATAACGTCGAGATCGGCGCCGCCTGGTCCAAGCGCTCCAACGAGGGCCGCGACTATCTGGGCCTCAAGCTCGACGATCCGAGCTTCAACGCTCCGATCTACGCCAACCTCTTCGACGACGAAGATGGCGAGGGGTACTCTCTGATCTGGTCCCGCCCCAACGGTCGCCGCAGCGACTGAAGGGCGGAACAAGGCCCCGGCCGACAAGCCGGGGCCTTCTCCATGACCAAGCGCAAAGCGCCGCGCCGCCTTTCGTAGGCGCCGCTTTCAGCGAAGATTTCAGAGCCAGTTTTCAACCCGGACGCCGGGCATGCGGACGAATTCCCGCATATTGTTGGTGACGACGATCAGGCCCTCGCTGCGCGCATGCGCCCCGATCTGCATGTCATGGGGGCCGCAGGGCGTGCCCGCGCGCTCCAGCTCCGCCCGGACCTGGCCGTAATGCGCCGCCGCCTTGTCGGCGAAGGGCAGCACATCAAGCCGCGCCACGAAATGCTCGATGGCCGTCAGGTTGTGTTCCCGGCGAGCGGACTTCTCCGCGCCATAATGCAACTCGCCAAGCGTAATGCTCGATATGCAAAGCTGGTCCGCCAGGGCGTTGAACTTCTCCAGCACGGCAGGCGGATAGGTCTTCATCACATAGATGCAGATGTTGGTATCGAGCATATAGGTCAGCATCAGAAGGACTCGCGCTCTTCCGCTGCCGGTTGCACCCGCTCGCTCAGGAAGTCGTCGCTGACCCTGGGGCCATTCAGGAACAGATCGTCCCAACGCTTGCCCTGCGGTACGATCACCCGGCTGCGCCCGATCTTGAGGATGTCGACCTGATGCACATCCTCGGGGAACGCCACGGCCTTGGGCAGGCGCACCGCCTGGCTGCGATTGCTTGTGAATACCGTTGAACTGGTCATGGCCGCCTCCTACTTGTGATATGCCAGTGGGATATACATAACTTCCAGGCGCCGAAAAATCAAGGTGTCGCCCTTCGGGCCCGCGCTCTCGGCTGCGCCGGAACCACGCTTGCCAAGCGCGTTTCCGCCCTTCGGCTTCGATCGCTGACACGGACCGCAAGACCCGCAAATGCAATAGCCCCCTCCGTCGAATCAGGTGTAAGTTCAAGCAACGCAAAAGAAAAATTAACTATCCGAGTGATCGCGTTACGCGCTCAACTTATCTGGTTTCTGCAACTACAAAGATAGTCCGTTCTTCGGAACACTTCTCTGTCCGGGCATTGTTTGCGTGCGGCCCGGCAATGGGAGGTGAGGCCATGCTGCGTATCGACTGGCGCTCTCCGGCGGCCTATATTCATGTAAAGCGTATACCTGTCGCCGGTTTTGCTTGGGAATATCTTCGTCGCAATGACGATTACCTGAACGACTTCCAGACGATCGCGGGGACCAAAACGCCGGCGACCGAAGCCCTCGACGCTTTTGCGCGTCGTTGGGGGTTGCGATTTCCCGCACGATCCAAACGCACCGCCTGACCGTGGCCCAATCTGGTCGCCTCGCTTCCAGCCGCAGGCCGTCACGCTGTCGCCTGTCGAGCACCACAACGGCGAGACCGAGCCTATCGTCGCCCTGGCGCATCTCGACGGACTTGAGCTGCGGCAAGCATCAGACGGTTGGCATGGTCTCTGGGAGGTCGATGGCGTCGCACATCAATTCTGGCTGCCGCAGGCCGTGCCGGATGCGGCGGCCTTCTACGCCGCGACGCTACCCATGGACGCCTATCTGGAACTTCGGACCCATGCCGCGCGCCGGTTATGGCGCTCGCTGCAGGGCCGCGCCCCTGGGCCAGACTTCCGCGCCATCCCGGCGCAACTCAGGGAATGGCACATCCTGTCCCTGCGGGCGCTCGACGCCCGCCTGCGGGGAGAAAGCTATCGCGCCATTGCCGAAGTGCTGCTCGGGTTTCGCGGTACGAAAGAGGATTGGGAAATCGACCCGCGCAAGAACAAGGCCCGCCGCCTTGTCGCCCACGGCATCAAGATGATGCGCGGCGGCTATCGGCTCTTGCTGCACTATCCGATCAAGCCGGGCGACGGCAGGAGAGGATGAAGTCTGTCGGTACGGCGGCCGTTCGCATGGCCACCAAACGGGACGTCACCGTCATGCGTTATTAGCAGCAGCCTGTTCCAGCAACCGCTTGTAGCCCTCACGCGAAAGCCATTGAGCACGTTCCAAATGGCTCTGCCAGCAACGATAGGACCGCAGCTCTTCCGCGACCGGATCGCGGTGGAGCACGATTCGCGCAACTTCCTTCCAGTCGGCATTCTCCGCCTTGGCATCGAGAAGGCGCAGATAGGTCACGAAATGCTGCTCGTCATAGGCGGTGATCGCATCGCCCGTCGGCGCTTCGTCGGCTACATCTGGATCAAGTTCGGCGGATGTTCGCATCATCGCTCCCCACCTTTGAAGAGGCTTTGTCCGCGGTGCGCCCCCGCAAACATACTCTCTGACTCTTGGTGATCGGGGAGTTAGTAACCGTGACTAGACGGCCCCATGGCCTTTAGTTCGAAGAACCTGTTGCATACGCCACAGGCTCCCCGACCATAGGGTCAAGGAGTTTGGTGCCGTCACGGCCGACACCAACCGCTAGTCAGGGGTTACTACGCCCCCGAAGCAGCGCGTCACTGCTTCGCGTTCATTCTTAGCGAAGATGCCCGGAAATGTCTTCGCCGAATCCATGCGGCAGGCAACGAGCCGCTGAATTATTTCAACTTATCTGCCTCGGGCCGGCTCTTCAGCGGGGTGCCGCCAGCGCGTAGGCGCAAATGCGGCACGCTACCTGCCGCCGATCCCTCGCCATGGTTCGCCATAGTCCACTGCCGCAACGGCAGGTGGCGTTCACTGACGAACCAGAGGTGATCCCATGGCCATCCGCCCCACTGCGGAGATGCCGCCGCGCCTGTTGCGCACACAGGAGGCCGCGCGCTTCCTTGGCATTTCCCTTCGAACCCTTGAAAAGCATCGCACCTACGGCACCGGCCCGACCTACCGAAAGATCGGCGGTCGCGTCCTCTATGCCGTCGGCGATCTTGAAACCTGGTCCTCCATCGGCGCCCGCAAATCCACAAGCGACAAGACGGCCGGCACGGTGTTTCCCGCCCGGCCGCTGACCCCGCAAGAGCGGGGTGAGAACTGAATGCTGCGTGATGACGACCATAAACCCGCGCCGCCATCCGAGACCAGCGAACGCAGCCGCCTCGACCCCTTCGTGGTCGCGACCGGCGATGCGCCACCGCGCGACCAGCGCGATCTGATGGAACGCCCCTTCTTTTCGCTCGCCAAGGCCAAGCGAGTGACGCCGATCCTCTACGAATCCGGCGGAGTGCGCGTCGAGGTCTTTGGCGTCATGGATGCCGGCATCGCGACCATCTGGGATGCCGACATCCTGATCTGGGCCGCCTCGCAGCTCGTCGAAGCCGAGAACAACGGCCTGCGCACCTCGCGCTTCTTCCGCTTCACGCCCTATCAGCTTCTCATGGCCATTGGCCGGGCCACAGGCGCGCGCGAATACCGGCTGCTGAAGAACGCGCTGATCCGCCTCCAGTCCACTTCCATCCGCACCACGATCCGTCAGGGCGAGCATTGGCGGCGGCATCAGTTCTCCTGGATCAACGAATGGGAGGAACTGACCACCCGCGATGGCCGGATCGAGGGTATGGAGTTCGTCCTGCCCGACTGGTTCTATCGCGGCGTCATCGACCGCTCGCTCGTGCTGGCGATCGATCCCGCCTATTTCCGCCTGACCGGCGGCATCGAGCGCTGGCTCTACCGCGTCGCCCGCAAGCATGCCGGACATCAACCGCATGGTTGGCTGTTCGAGGTCACGCATCTCCACCAGAAATCCGGCTCCATGGCGCGGATCTCCGATTTCGCGCTCGACCTGCGCCGCATCGCCGCGAAGCAATCGCTGCTCGGATACCGCCTCGACATTTTTCGCGAGGGGCGGCGCGAGTATCTGCAAATCCGGCCCGAAAACTTGTCCACAGTGCCTGTGGATAACCCTGTGGAAAGGCTCGTGACTTCGGGCGCAAAGGGTATCGGGACTTCGGGCGCAGCACTATCGGGATTTCGGGCGCACGGACCCCAGTTAAGTCTTTGGCCTGAAAAGCAGAATCCGACTGCTAACTTAGAGTCTAACAAAGAATCTAACTCTTCTTCTTTGACGCGCGCGCATGCGAGGCATGGTGCCGGTGCCACTCAGCGGGGCACCAGGTCATGATCGTCGCGCTCCTCAATCAGAAGGGTGGCGTCGGCAAGACGACGCTGGCGCTCCATCTTGCGGGGGCATGGGCCGGGAGGGGAGAGCGGGTCACGCTGATCGATGCGGACCCGCAAGGCTCCGCGCTCGACTGGTCAGAACGGCGCGCCCATGAGGGCTTGCCGAGGCTGTTCAGCACCATCGGCCTTGCCCGTGACACTCTGCACCGGGAAGCGCCGGCGCTGGCCCGTGACGTCGATCACGTCGTCATCGACGGGCCGCCGCGCGTCGCCGGCCTCATGCGCTCCGCGCTCCTCGCCGCCGACTTGGTGCTGATCCCGGTACAGCCATCGCCTTTCGACGGCTGGGCCTCCGCCGAGATGCTGGCGCTCCTGACGGAGGCGCGCATCTATCGGCCCGGGCTTGTCGCACGCTTCGTCCTCAACCGCTGCGGCGCTCGCACCATCATCGCCCGCGAGACGGCCGAGACCCTGGCGGACCACGACCCGCCCTTGCTCGCCGCCACGGTCGGCCAGCGCGTCGCCTTCGCCAGCGCTGCACAATCGGGGCGGCTCGCCTCCGAGATCGATAGCGGCGCGCTGGCGGCGCGCGACATCGCAGCCCTGACCGATGAGATCGATCGTCTGGCGATCGGGAGGAGCGCGCCATGACACGCCCTCCCGTCAAGCCCGGTTTCGCATCCCGGCCGGGCGATCCCGAAAGCTGGATCAGGGCGGCCGAGCCGCCGCCAGGCGGCAAGGCCGCTGGCACCGTCAATACGGCCCGCCTGACCATCGACGTGCCGCCCGAGCTGCGCGGGCGCATCAAGGTCGCGGCTTTCCGGCGCGGAATCACCGTCGCCGACATGCTGCGCGCGCTGCTCGACCGCGAATTTCCAGCCATCGAGGGAGGCGCGTCATGATCAGTAAGGCGAGCCGCCATGCGCACGGCCGTCCGTTGCCGGACGGGCCAGCGCCATTCACCACCCTGGTCGAACTGACCTTCAAGAAGCAGAAGATCGAGCATTGGATCAGGTTCGGGCGCAAGAGTTACGAACAGATCCTCGACCGCCGCCGCAGCATCGTCGGCTTCGCACCGAACAGTGTCTTCGCCTTCGTGCGATGGGCGGCCGGCGAGCACGGCACGGTCGTTTCGCGTCTCGATATTGTGCGGGCCATCGGTCGCGGCGAGCCCTTCCAGACGCTGCCTTTCGTTCGTCCAGGCGGCGAGATCCTGCTGCGGCTGGGCGGCTGGGTGAAGGTCCAGCGCGCGCTCGTCGCGATCGACGCCGTGGACGCGATCGGTATCGATCCAGCCGACGCATCGCCCGATCATTGGCGCCATGTCCATAACCGGCTGAGCGCCGGTCTGGAGGCGCTCGCCTATTCGCCGGAGCGCCATGCCGCATGGCTCGGACGCCGGAGGATCGACCCATGACGGGCCTTCGATACCTCTCCGTCACGGCGCTGGCCGTCATCAGTATCACCGCCGCGGCGATGGTCGATATGCCGGTGAAACTGATCTGGAACGCGACGGCCAGTGCGCCGATCGGCTTCTACACCGTTGAGCCGGCAGGCCGGATCGAGGTGCCCGAGCTGGTCGCGATCATGCCGCCCGAACCGCTTGCCGGCTTCATGGTTGGGCGCGGCTATGTCGCCCGCGACGTCCCCCTCCTGAAACGTGTTCTCGGCCTGCCAGGCCAGCGCGTTTGTCGGACCGGCCGTACCATCACCGTCGACAATGTGGAGATGGGCGACGCGCTGGAGCGCGACCGGATCGGGCGCGATCTGCCTCTCTGGCAGGGCTGCCGCCTCATCGCCGAGGGCGAGCTCTTCCTCATGAACTGGGACGTCCGGGACAGCGTCGACGGCCGCTACTTCGGATCCATCCCTGCAAGTTCCGTCATCGGACGGGCGCTGCCGCTCTGGACCGATGAGGAAGGCGACGGGCGCTACGTCTGGCGCGCGCCTACCCACTGACCGCTTTCCCATCGGCGGGAGCGGTGTCCGCCGATGGGTTTCCCCACACCACCGCAAGGAGACAGTCATGCCGCAAATCGGTCAATTCCATCGCGACGCATCCGGCTATACGGGAGAGCTTGTCACGCTCACCCTCAAGCGGGAACTCGTCATCGTTCCCGCAGACCATTCCGACGCCGAGAACGCGCCGGACTACCGCGTCCATTACATCGAGCATGATGGCCCGGAGGTCGGTGCAGCGTGGAAACGTACCGGCGAGAGGGCCGGCGAGTATCTGTCCGTGCTGCTCGATGATCCTGCCTTGCCGCAGCCGATCCGCGCCAACCTCTTCCAGAACAGCGACGACAAATCGTCATGGTCGCTGCACTGGAGCCGTCCGAAGCCGCGTGAGGATCGGGATTGATGGCCATGCGATATCACGCCACCTCCGCGCTACAATTCCTCGTCCCGGTGTTTGCCGTCGCCTTCAGCTTCACCGGCGGATCAGCCTATGCCGTCGCGCAATCGACGCCGGTTGTTCAGCTTGCGGCTGTTCATCCCCATGCCGCTCACATCGCCGAGGCGTCGCAGCGCTTCGGCATTCCAGAACCCTGGATTCGCGCCGTGCTGCGCGCCGAGAGCGCGGGTGACGTGCGCGCCATCTCCTCGGCGGGGGCGATGGGCCTGATGCAGGTCATGCCCGATACCTGGGCGGGCCTGCGCGTCCGTTATGGCCTCGGCCGCGATCCCTATCAGCCGCGCGACAACATCCTCGCAGGCACCGCCTATCTGCGCGAGATGTGGGATCGCTACGGCAATGTCGCGGCGATGCTCGCCGCCTACAATGCCGGTCCCGGTCGCTATGACGAGCATCGCTCGACGGGTCGAGCCTTGCCCGCCGAAACCCGTGCCTATGTCGCCGCGCTCGCGCCGATCCTCGGCGGCACGGCGCCATCGGGCGATCCGGCGAAGCGCGCAGAACCGCCGCCCGATTGGCGTGATGCGCCGCTCTTCGTCATGCGTTCGACCGACATGCGCGCCGCAGTCGCGTCGTCGTCCGAACAGCGGTCCGGCGACAGTCGCATCCCCGTTCCGGGTCGCGATCCCGCCGATGCGGAGCCGCAGGACGGCAGCATGTTTGTCGCCCGCTCTGGCGACGGAAACCGGCCATGAGCATGGCGGTCCCGTTCTCGGCAGCGTTCGTTCCGGTGTGCAGTCAGGCAGGAGGTCGCCTGGCTGCATTCCGGGTTGGAAGGGCAGAAAGGTCAGGAAGGGCGGAGGGCAAGATAAAGGAACATGGCACCACGTCGCCCATGTTCTCGAAATTGTTGTTGTCTGCGCACTGGTTAGGTGCGCCGCGAGCGGCACCCTGTTTTTGGACGGCGCGAGCCGCGATTTTGCGCAAAGCCTTGGCTTTGCTGGGTTTCAACCGGCACCATGGCCGCCGAACGCCCGATTTTCCGCGATCTAGACCGGTGGTGCAGTCATGAGCGCCGACGATGAGAACCGCTTCCGGCCCAAGCCCGGCCGCATCCGATCCGACACGCCCAAGGCCGGTAAGGCCAAGAGCTTTCTGACGCAGGCCAAGAAGCTCGCGCGCCAGCACAGCAACGCCCATCCTAAATATTCGCCGCGTTTTCCCTCACGGTCGGGCGCGAACAGCGCCGCCAAGAGTGGCAAAGGGTCTCGCTCGACCGGAGGACCGGGCGTGCGGCGTGGTCGGGGCGCGTCCTTCGTCCGCTCGCGCACGCTGTCGGGCGGCTGGAAGCACAGCACTCCCGGCATGCGCCGCGTCATCGTGAAAACGCGATACGTTCAGCAGGCCGGGAAGAACGGCAAGGCGGCGGCCCATCTGCGCTATATCCAGCGCGACGGCACCTCGCGCGACGGCGAGCGCGGCCAGCTCTATTCCGCGACCGACGATCGCGCCGATGGCGATGCTTTCCTCGATCGCGGCAAGGACGATCGCCACCAGTTCCGGTTCATCGTCTCGCCGGAAGACGGCGTGGACCTGACCGACCTGAAGGAGCACACCCGCGACCTCATGCGCCAGATCGAAACCGACCTCGGCACGAAACTCGATTGGGTAGCGGTCAACCACTACAATACCGGCCATCCCCATGTGCATGTCATCGTCCGGGGCAAGGACGAGTTGGGCGAGAATCTGGTTATCAACGGCGACTATCTCGCCAACGGCATCCGCGAGCGGGCGAGCGAGCTGACCACGCTGGAGCTTGGTCCCGTCACGGAGATCGAGCAGACGCGCAAGCTGTCGGCAGAAGTCGATCAGGACCGTTTCACCCGCATCGACCGGGCGATAACAGAGGAAGCCGATGAACACTTCATCGACCTGCGCCATGAACCCGACGATCCGCGTCGCCAGTTTGACCGGACGCTGCGCCTGCGCCGCCTGGGCAAGCTGGAACAGATGGGCCTCACCACCGAACATGCGCCTGGCGTCTGGGAGTTGAGCGAGCTGATGGAGCCAACCTTGCGCGAGCTGGGCGAGCGCGGCGACATCATCCGCAACATGCACAAGGCGCTGAAGGCCGATGGGCTGGAGCGCGATTCCATGACATTCCAGCTTCATGATGCCGCGCCCGAGACGCCCATCGTCGGCCGCGTCGTGGACAAATATCTGACCGACGAGATGGGCGAGAACCTGACCGTCGTGGTAGACGGGATCGACGGCCGGACGCATCATGTTCCGGGCATCGACCCCGCCCGCGTCGATGACGCCCGGATCGGCAGCGTCATCGAGATCGGTCCCGCCGACACGACACAGCGGCCATCCGATCGGACCATTGCGGCAATCGCCGAGGACGGCATCTATCGGCGGAGCCGCCATCTGGAACAGGCGAAGTTCGAGGGCCGCGTTCCGGGCGGCGATTATGAGGGATTTGTCGATGCCCATGTGCGGCGGCTGGAGGCGCTGCGCCGCGCCGGGATCGTCGAGCGGATCGACACGAACCAATGGCGCATCCCCGACGATTTCGAAAGCCGCGCCGTCGCCTACGATGCCGGCCGGAATCGGCAGGCCAGCGTTCGCGTGCTTTCGGTGCTCGACCTTGAGAAGCAGATCGGCGCGGACGGCGCGACCTGGCTGGACCGGCGCTTGGTTTCGCCTGACGCATCGGATCTCGCTCCGGCCGGTTTCGGCCAGCAGGTGCGCGAGGCGATGGATCAGCGCCGCGAGCATCATATCGAACAGGGTGACGCCACCCGATCGCGGGACGGCCGCATCCTCTACCGGCGCAGCCTTCTCGCCACGCTGCGCGAGCGCGAAGTCGCCGCCGCCGGCGCGGATATCTCCGTGAGCAAGGCGCTGCCCTTCCGGGAGGCCACGGACGGCGAAACCGTCAGCGGCAAGTTCACCGGCACAGTGCAGCTAACCAGCGGCAAGTTCGCCATCGTCGAGAAGGCGCACGAGTTCACTCTTGTCCCATGGCGGCCAGTCATAGACCGCCAGCTTGGCCGCGAGGTTGCTGGTGTCGTGCAGGGCGGATCGGTGTCGTGGCAGTTGGGAAGGCAGAGAGGAATGGGACTGTGATGGCAGACGGAGGGCGCTTTCAGTGGCAGGTCATGGCAACGACAGCGGCTTAGGCACCTCCCATCATCCTAGAGAATTCGACGGTACCGGCGACAGGAACACCGACGCGCATCAAAGAGATTTCCCTGCAACAGCATGCGGTGACCGGTGAATCAAGTTATAACATTCTTATAATAGTATAAGTATATTGACATTGTCAGCTAGTTGGTCCAACTTCCTGCCAAATTGCAACATTGTTTGGGGAAAAGATTTGCCCGCACCTCTCTCCGGTACAGACGTCGATTTTCTTATTCATGCGTATGAGCGGATTTATCGCATTCGCCAGTTCGAGCAGTCGGCATTAGATCTCAGTACGACCAAGGACGCGCTCATTGCCGGCTCAGTACATCTTTGTGCAGGGCAGGAAGCCGTGCCGGTGGGCGCGATGGCGGGGCTCGGTCCTGATGACCGGGTTATTGCGACCTATCGCGGCCATGGCTGGGCACTTGAGACGGGCGTCCCTGAACTCGAGCTATTCGCCGAACTCTGCCACCGCAAGGCGGGTGTTAATGGTGGGCGAAGTGGTTCTGCGCTCGTTACAGCGCCAAATGAAAGATTCATTGGGGAAAATTCGATCGTTGGCGCCGGTGGACCGGTCGCTTGCGGTGTCGCGATGGCCGCTCAGCTTGATGGTGCTGATCGTGTTTGCGTGGTGACCTTTGGCGATGGGGCCACTAGTCAAGGGGCTCTGCACGAAGCGTTCGTCTTCGCATCTGCCTACAAGTTGCCGGTTATCTTTGTTTGCGAGAATAATGGCTGGTCAGAAATGACCCCGACGCAATCAATCACGGGGATGGAGCGCCTCGCTCGGCGGGCCAGTGCATATGGCATGCAGTCAGCGACTATCGACGGCACAGATCCGTTGATCGTCCGAGACAGTTTCGCAATTGCGCGCGCCGCGGCGATCGCCGGCAAAGGCCCGATCCTGATCGAATGTCAGGTTCCGCGACTTTGGGGTCATTACAATCGCGATATTGAACATTACCGACCGAAAGCGAATCGCGAAGAGAGTCGCGAGCGTGACCCGCTTCGGGTGCTCGAAGCGCGACTTTGTGATGCCGGTGTTAGTAGTCCTGCTGAACTCTCTCTACTGCAGGAACGGCTCGATCGGGATTGGGCAGCAATTCTCGAGAAGGTGCGGGTTATGCCTGCGCCGGATGTAGAGACCGCCGCGGATCACGTCGTTGAGGCCGTTGTGACACCACCAGCAGACCCCAACGCTCACGAAACCGGGAAAAAGTTGACCTATATCCAAGCGGTGAATGAGGCGTTGAAACGTGAATTGACCGAACGTGGCGAGGTTCTGGTTTACGGAGAGGATGTCGGCCACTCCGGAGGTATTTTCGGTGCCTCGCGCTATCTTCAACGGGATTTTGGCGCATCAAGGGTTTTCGATACGCCAATCGCAGAGGCGGCCATACTCGGCTCCGCGGTCGGTCTTGCATTGGAAGGAAAACGGCCAGTTGTTGAAATAATGTGGGCTGATTTTCTTCTGGTCGCTCTGGATCAGATTATCAATCAGGCCGCAAATGTCCGCTATCTGACGCGCGGAACGCGTCAGGCGCCAATTGTAGTCCGAGTTCAGCAAGGGGCTACACCAGGCTCCACTGCCCAACATTCGCAATCCCTCGAAGGCATGTTGGCCCATGTGCCTGGTCTTCGCATCGGGCTGCCGTCGACGCCCGACGATGCCTATCACATGCTGCGTGCGGCCATTGCCGGGAATGATCCCTCGGTAATCATCGAATCCCGGGCTCTCTACCAGCACTCCGGTGAGGTTCGCACCGAGGCAGCGCGGCAAAGCACTTCAGGAGCGGCATTGCGGCGGAGCGGTGACCAGATGACGCTGGTCGGCTGGGGAGCAGTCATGCCCGCGATTGAGGCTGCGGCAGATGAACTGGAGCTTGCTGGAATCAGCGTATCGGTTCTCGATTTGCGCTGGCTGGCTCCGGTCGACTGGGAAAGGCTTTGCACCACCGTAACGGCGACCGGTGGTCGAGTTGTCGTGGTGCATGAAGCCAATCTCACCGGCGGTTTCGGCGCCGAGATCGTCGCCGGACTGGCAGAAAGGCTTGGACCTGCGGCGATTGGTTTCCGACGGGTTGCTACGCCCGATGTTCGCATGCCCGCCTCGCCGGTGTTACAGGCTGCACTGTTGCCAGGTGCCTCAAAAATCGTAGCGGCGGCGCAGGACTTGCTGCGCTCCAATGAGCAACCGATCAGAGAGGAATACGCCTGATGGCCGAAATCAAGGAAAAAGCCGGGCGTTTCCAGATTAACTCGGTCGTGCGTGGCGTGAACATTCTAACAGCCATCGCGCGCAGTGATCAGGGGCTCAGCGTTCGCGAGATTGCAGAAGCCATCGGCGTTGAGCGCCAGACCGCATACCATCTTGTCCATACGCTTGAGGATGAGGGCTTCATCTCCCGGGACGATCGGCGCAATTATCGCCTCGGGTTGCGGGTCGGCGCGCTCGCCGAGGCCTTTAGTCGCCAGTTTTCAGCACCGGATTACATGCTGCCTTTGGTACGCAGTCTGGCGTCAGAGACCGGCGAAACTTGCTATGTCGTCGGCTGGTGGCAGGGTGAGATTGTCATCATCGAGGTCGTCGGCGGCTCTAATGCGAAGCGGTCGGCCGAAATGCCTCATGGTCAATATCTGCATGCACACGCTCGGGCGGCCGGCAAGGTTCTGCTGGCCTATGCTGCTACTGCGCGCACGGCAGAGTATCTGCTTAACCATCAGCCACTGGCGAAGCTGACCGACAATACGCTGACCGATTTCAAGGCCCTTCAGGCCGAGTTCGTCCGTATTCGCGCCGAAGGCATCGCATTTGACAATGAGGAATTCGCCGCCGGTATTTCCTGTATGGCGATGCCATTGGAAGCCGGAACGGCCCCGTATGCTTTGGCATTGTCCGCTCCTACCGAGCGGTTCCAAGCCTTCCGTGAAACCTATCAGCAAAAGCTGGCTGCACTGGTCAAGCGCAGTTGAGAGGATGAGACCATGACGATCAAGCTTTTCGATTGCACCGATGTTGCAGCACCGTTTGGAAACTACGCACATGGAGCGATCATCCCGCCCGGAGCGACCACCATCCATCTAGCGGGCCAAGTGGGTGTCCGCCCCGATGGTTCGATCCCCGATGATGCTGGCGAACAGACCCGGATTATCTTCGCCAATATCGAAGCCGTTTTGGCGAGCCAGGGCTTTGCTTTCGGTGACATCGTCAAGATGAGCTATTTCGTGGTCGACGCTGAGGATTTGCCGTCAATCAGGGCCGTGCGAGATACAGCGATTTCCGCTCCTTGGCCGGCTGCCTCGCTAGTGCTTGTGAAGGCGCTTGGGCGTCGCGAATGGAAGCTCGAGGTCGAATGCATCGCCGCCCGTATAGGAGAAGCGTGATGCGAAATTCGCTGTCTGAGGCAGATCGCGCGTTCATCCTCCATCCACAGACTGATCCAGCTGCTCTCGACGCGCAGGGGCCGCTTATCATCGAACGTGGCGAAGGTGTTTTCGTTACCGACGTGACCGGCCGCAGCTATCTTGAGGGGATGTCGAGCCTATGGTGCGCCGCGCTTGGCTTCAACGAAGCGCGGCTGGCGCAGGTTGCTGCGGATCAGATCGCCCAGCTTGGCACTTATCACACCTTCAACCGGCGATCCAATCCTGCCTGTATCGAACTGGCCGAGCGATTGATGGCCATATCACCGATGCCAGACGGAAAGGTGATCTTCGCCAATTCCGGTTCAGAAGCGGTGGATACGATGATCAAGTTGGCCTGGCTCTATCATCGCGGCCAAGGCAAACCTGACAGACGAAAGATCATCAGCCGCCGGCGCGCCTATCATGGCAGCACTGTGCTGGGCGCAACATTAAGCGGCCTCTCCCACGTTCGCGGTGCCTTTGCCTGGTCCGATGAGAGTGTCATTTTTGCCGCGACACCGCATCACTACGAATATGGAGAGCCTGGGGAAACCGAGGATGATTTCGCCGACCGGCTTGTTCAAGAGATTGCGGCACTGATCGAGGCTGAAGGCCCCGATACCATTGCGGCGATGATCGTTGAGCCGGTAATGGGTGCGGGAGGCGTAATCATTCCGCCGGCCAACTATTTCCCCCGGCTTGCGACTCTTCTGCGGGAGCATGGAATTCTGCTGCTTTGTGACGAGGTCATCTGCGGTTTTGGTCGAACGGGGGAGTGGTTTGGCTGCCAAACGCTTGGCTTCCGTCCTGACATGATGAGCGTCGCGAAGGCGCTCTCTTCGGGCTATCAGCCAATCGGCGCGACCTTGCTCGCGACCGGCGTGGCTCAGGTCATCGAGGCAGAGGCTAGTCGCTTGGGCGTTCTAGGCCATGGTTTTACCTACGCCGGTCATCCAGTGACCAGTGCGGTGGCGTTGGAAACACTGCGTATCTACGATGAGATCGACCTGCCTCGGCGAGTCAGGGCGCTGGCTCCAGCATTTGGCGCGCATCTTCAAACGCTTGCCGATCATCCGCTGGTCGGGCACAGCCGAAGCATCGGTCTGATCGGAGCGATTGAACTAGTCGCAGATCGTGCGGCCCGCCAGCACTTCCCTCCCGAACAAGCCGTGGGAGCCAGACTGATCGCGCTTGCGTTGGAACAGGGGCTAATCCTGCGTAATCTAGGCGACACGATCGCTATCTGCCCGCCACTCATCATTACCCCTGAAGAGCTTGACAGCCTTTTCGCCCGGTTGGGCCTGGCTCTTGGTGAACTGTCGACCGAGCTGGCTGCTGCCAACACAAAGGAACCAGCATGATAGACGAGCTCCTTAATCGCGACGCCATTGGCCAAGCCGAGGCTATCGCCCGAGGCGACGCAACTCCGACCGAACTTGCCCTAGCAGCTATTGCCAAGATCGAAACCTTTGAGCCGCAGTTGAACGCGGTGACACAACGGTTCTTTGATGCAGCTCTAAAGGACGCCGCCGGCGATCTACCAACCGGACCGTTTCGGGGCGTCCCCTTCCTTGTCAAGGACTTTTACTGCCATGTTGCAGGGACGCCCACCACCGGCAGTTCGCGACTGCTTGAGGGTAATGTCATTGATCATGATAGCGAATTGATGGCCCGCTATCGCCGGGCCGGATTCGTAACTCTTGGCAAAACGAATGTGCCCGAAATGGTGACCATGGGCACCACCGAGCCGGTTTGGCGAGGTCCGACGCGCAATCCATGGAATACTGGACATACACCGGGAGGTTCCTCAGGGGGGGCGGCGGCGGCTGTTGCGGCTGGTTATGTTCCCGTTGCACATGCCAATGACGGAGCGGGCTCTATTCGCATTCCTGCATCATGTTGCGGCCTTTTCGGCTTAAAGCCCTCCCGAGCGCGCATCACGCTAGGGCCGGATGTGGGAGAAGCGATTGGTGGGATCACCGCCGAACACGTAGTGTCACGATCAGTTCGTGACAGTGCTGCCATTCTTGACGCGACAGCCGGTTCACTGCCGGGCGACCCTTATGTCGCTCCGCAACCCGAGCAAACATTCCTCGCAGCACTGGCTTCTCCCCGAAAGGGATTGCGTATCGGGGTAACTTTCGATGCACCGGACGGAACCCGGGTTGAACCAGAATGTCGTGACGCGGTCGGGCGTGCGGTCGAGCTGTTGCGACATCTCGGCCATCAAGTCGAGGAGACGTCACTTCCATTCGACGGCCAAGCGTTCCGTGCGGCGCTGGCGACTTTCTGGCCGATGACCGTAACACGGGGTCTGATGGCCATCGCCGCGTCCCGAGGCGAAGATCCCGATTTGCTTGTGCGCGAGTTGGAGCCCTTCAACCAGTATCTGTTCACACAAGGGAACTCACGGCGAGCGGTCGACTACATTCGCGACCTTGTCTTCTTCCAGGCAATGGCGCGCATGATGGGGCGCTTCTATGAGATGTGGGATATTTGGCTTTCTCCGACCCTTGCCTTCGCACCGCCACCGCTTGGCTATTTCGATGCGGCGAAACATGGCGGCGAGACCGCCTGGAGCCGGGTTCTGGATTCCTTCATCTTCACGGCGCCCGCCAACGTTACCGGTCTGCCATCCGCGAGCGTGCCTATGGCTATATCTGCAGAAGGACTTCCCATTGGTGTCCAACTCACCGCGAAGCTGAATGACGAAGCGACGATCCTGAATCTTTCAGCACAGATCGAAGAGGCAAATCCCTGGGCTATGCCTAGGCGCTAAAAATCAACCAAAAAATCAGACAAAGAGGGAACTTAAAGAATGGGTCACAATATTGAACGAAGGAGCATACTGAAAGCTTCCGCTTGGCTGGCGGGCGCAGCGGGCCTTCTTGTTGGCGCCAATGGTACAAGGGCACAGGCTTCGGGTGAGCCGATCCCGGTTGGTCAAGCCGCGCCGCTGACGGATTTTGCCGCCGCTGACGGGATTGAATTTCGCAATGGCCTAATCATGGCTTGTGACGAGATCAATGCGCTCGGGGGCGTTCTCGGCCGACCGCTCGAACCTCATTTCGAAGATACCAAGCAGATGGGGGACGCGACCAACGTGCAGGCGGTGCAACGTCTGATCGACCGCTACGGCGTTCATGCAGTAATTAATGGCTACAATACCGGTTCAGGGTCAGCGGTGCAGGATGCAATCGCAGATGCCGGGATCATCTATATGCACAACGATACCTCCAGCGGGCATAGTGTCCTGATTGGATCGGACCCAGAGCGTTATTTCGGCTCGTTCCAGACTGATCCTGCCGAGACATGGTATGGGTCAGGCCTTCTGAAATTCCTGTCCGGCATCGTCGACCGAGGGGAATTCACGCCGGTCAATAAGAAACTCGCGATCATACTTTCGGCTGGAACCTACTCCTCGAACATCGCCAATGTAGTTCGCGAAGGTGCCACCGCTTTGGGCTGGGAAGTCAGCCTTTACGAGACCGTCAATGTGCCAATTTCGGAGTGGGGGCCAACGCTCTCGAAGTTGCGCCAAGATCCGCCCGGCGTGATCGTCGTTACACACTATTTCCCGGCGGATCTGGCTCAGTTCATGGTGCAGTTCATAAACAATCCAACGCCGAGCCTGATTTATATGCAATATGGGCCTTCGGTTAAATCTTTTCGTGACATAGCCGGACCAGCCGCCGCCGGAGTCGTTTTCTCGACTGTGATCGGAGTCTTGCAAGACCAGATCGGCCTCGAATTCGAAACCCGCTACAAGAAGCGTTTCGGGGCAGATGCCGGGCATAATTCAGGAGTCCAGTCCTATAATGCCGCTTGGCTTTGGGCAACGGCGGCCGCGCTGGCCGGTGGTTCTGGCGCACCGGGTGAGGAAGACCAGAACCGCAAGGTAGCGGACCGCATCCGCACGATGATCCACCGTGGCCCCAATGGCACTACACGGTTCATTGCAGGTGAACAGGCAGCTGCCTCCTATCCGGGGGGCACGGATGATCCCTCGCTTGGTATGCCGCATCAGTTCCTGCAGATTCAAGATCATACCGCCGAGCCGGTTCTGATTGCCCCATGGCCCTATGCGAAGGCGGGCTTAATCACGCCGCCGTGGATCAAGGCGTAAACCGAATGGCTCAGGTCAAGGATATTCCGCTCCTGTCCTGCCGCAATGTCACGAAAAGGTTTGGATCGCTGGTTGCAGTCAGCGATCTGAGCTTCGACCTCGCCGCGGGTGAGGTTCTTGGCATCGGTGGGCCGAATGGTGCCGGCAAGACGACGCTTTTCGAAATGATCTCGGGTCAAACTGGTGTCAGTTCGGGCAGTATTTCGCTTGAAGGTCGTGAGATAACTACGCTTTCGCCGGTAGGGCGCTGCCATGCCGGAATGGCTCGGGTTTTCCAACTGAACACCGGCTTCGACAGTTTAACTGTTAGGGAAAATGTGCTGGTGGCGGCTTACTACGGTCGTGCGCCGCGCCGGATGCCGGGGCTTCGCGTGCCGTCGGCGGTCAGCGATCACGTACAGGAAGCCCTCCAGCAGGTGGGGCTTGAAACAAGGGCTGATCAGCCGGCGGCGACCCTACCTGTTCTTGACCGCAAGCTTCTTATGATTGCAGGCGCATTAGCCATGTCACCGAAACTCCTGCTGCTCGACGAGCCGGTCGGCGGTCTCACGCAACGCGAGATCGACCAGGTTGCAGATGTGGTAGCGCGGGTCGTCGCCGACGGTGTCACCGTCGTTCTTATCGAACATGTGATGCGTTTTCTGGTGCAGCTTTCGACTCGCGTCATGATTATGCATCACGGCAGGAAACTTTACGAAGGCAGTGCTTCGGGGCTCGCCAAGGATCAGGATGTCATCGAGGTCTACCTTGGTCAGGGCGCTGGCAAAGAGGTCGCTCGCATGACCGCCGATCGGGAAGAGGCACGTCATGTCAGATGATCTTGTTATTCGACGGCTCAGTGCCGGTTATGGCGTGCACGCAGTGCTGCGGGAGATGTCGCTGACCGCCGAAGCCGGAAAGCTTACAGCGCTGATCGGCCCGAATGGTCACGGAAAGACAACCCTTTTGCGGACGATTTCAGGATTAATCCGCCCGAAGGAGGGCGAGATATTTCTAGGGAGCGAACGGATTTCGGGGCTGAGCGCAGAGGCCATCGTGGCGCGCGGGATCATCCATGTGCCGCAGGGAGACCTGCTTTTTCCTGAGATGAGCGTGCTGGAAAACCTGCGGATGGGCGCCTTCCTGCAAAGTGCCGCGCGGCAGGAAAAGACCTTGCTCGAAGAGGTTTACACGCTTTTGCCCAAGCTGCGCGATCGGCAGCACCAAATCGCACGCACCCTTTCAGGTGGCGAAAGGCGAATGGTTGGTATCGGACGCGGATTAATGGCATCCGGTCGCGTCCTGATGCTCGACGAGCCGTCACTCGGCCTCGCGCCAATTGTGATCGAGCAGATTTACGAGGTGATCGCGACTTTACGTGCGGTCGGTCGCAGCATCATCCTTGTGGAAGAGAACGCTATGCGCGCGGCGGAAATCGCCGATCAGGTTCATCTGCTGGACCATGGCACCCTCGTATGGTCCGGAACCGGAAATGAACTCTCGGGTCGGCCCGAACTTCTTGAAACTTATCTGGGGGTCTGAGCGGGATGAACGTTATTTTTCAGGTTCTCGCATCGGGTCTTACGCTCGGAGCTACGTATGCCATCTCGACCGTTGGACTGGCATTGGTCTTCGGTGCGATGAACATGCTGAACATGAGCCATGGCGCGATACTCGCGCTTGGTGGCTATATGGCTTGGTTCGCGCTTGTCGGACTTGGTCTGCCCCCGCTGATCGGCGTTTTGGTCGCGATTGCAGTCTGCGCGGCGTCAGGAGTGCTGATCTATCTGCTGATCGCGCGACCGATGTTGAACACCGAAGGTTTCGAAACCCGGATATTTATTGCCACCATCGGTTTCGGCGCCGTTATGGAAAGCACGATCCTGTTGTTGTTCGGGCCTCAGCCCAAGCCTCAGCCTCTAGCAGTTCAGGGAGGGCTGTCCTTCGGCGGAGTGCATCTGCCGCTGCAGAACCTGCTGATTTTTCTGCTCGCTGTTCTGCTGATGGTCGCATTGGCGCTGCTTTTGCAAAAAAGCCGTATGGGTCGAGCAATCCGCGCCACTGCTCAGAACCGCGATGCTGCTCGGCTCATGGGGGTTCGGGTCGGCGCGGTCTATGCCATGGTCCTCGCCATTTCGGGTGGGCTGGCCGCAATCTCGGGGATTACCATTTCGTCGCTGTCCAGTCTGCTTCCCAATATGGGAGGCGACCCGATGCTGAAAGCTTTTATCATTTGCGTTGTCGCTGGCCTTGGCCGGGTGCCGGGAAGCGTTGTCGCGGCAGTGTTTATCGGCCTCTTCGAGGCGGTGATCCAATACACGCTCGGGGTGCGCTTCAGCTTTGCCCTCCTTCTTCTTCTCGTGATCGTGGTGCTGATCTGGAAGCCGCAAGGCGTATTCGGTCGCCACCAGGGGGTTCGTCTATGACTGCAATGCGTCGGGATATTCTTTTGTGCTGCCTGCTCGTGGTTGTCGCGGCGTTGTGGCCGATGGTGTCGGGGATGCGCTATTCCGTCACCCAGACCACATTCTTCTTCATCTGGGCGACGGTTGTCGTTCAGTGGAATCTAGTGTTCGGTATTGGCGGCATTTTCTCGCTCGCACAGGTCGGGCTCTTTGCAATCGGCGCTTATGTCACCGCGATGCTGGGCTACTACTTTGGCACCTCCATGTTCGCCGCCATACCGGCGGGGGCGGTGATCGCGGTCTTGGCAAGCGTCGTGCTTGGTTTGGCCTGCCTACGGCTTTATGGCCCTTACGTCGCGCTACTCACGATCTGTGTTTCACAGGTCATGCATGTGCTGATCGTCAATGATACAGATTGCTTCACCAATCCTCCCGCCGGCTGTATGCCGTTGATGGGTGGTGTGCGCGGCTTTTCTCGGTTCGGAGATCTCGGGTTCCGCGATTTGCTGGGGTCAGGTTTTTATATCGGAAACTACTATGTTGGGCTTGCACTCCTGACGGCCGCAATCGTGTTTTCAATCTTGATCATCCGAAGCCCGATGGGACTGGCCTTCCGAGCTTTGCGAGACAATCCTGTCTATGCTGCTGCCCGTGGCGTCGACCGTTTCCGCTATCAGCTTTGGATATTTGGCCTCTCCGCCTTCTTTACCGGCCTCGCCGGGGCATTCTACGCCGTGAATACCGGGGCGGTTGGACCAGTTGTCTTCTCTTTCCAACATCTGCTCTTCCTCCTCTCCATGATCATCGTCGGCGGTGTGGGTACGGTGTGGGGGCCAGTAGTCGGTGCTGCCGTGCTGATGCTCGCGGATGAGCTAATGCGCGAATTCGGGGATTTCCGAGATATTGGCATGGGACTGATCCTTGTAGCCTGTGTGGTTTTCATGCCGAAAGGATTGATCGGGCTGTCGCAAACTCTCGCAGGGCGATGGAAAAAGCCAAAGCGTCCTCGAGCGGTAGAGGCGAACTGATGGGGAGAGAGACAACCATGACTATGACCGCCCAGCTGCACCAGTTGCGGACCGGAGAAGTGACTGCAGAGGCTCTGATGCTGCGGGCAATCGACCGCTGCCGAGAGGTCGATTATCTCAATGCCTTCCTTGCGATCGAACCAGATATGGCCTTGCGTCTCGCGCGGGATGTCGACGTAGCACGGCGTCAGGGCGCTCAACTGCCCATGCTTGCAGGGCTTCCAATCTGCGTGAAGGACAATATTGATATAGAGGGCTGGCTCACAACCGGAGCTACTCCGGCCTTGGCCGATGTGCGTGCCAAGCGCACAGCCCCAGTCGCGCAAAGGCTGCTCGATGCAGGGGCGATCTTACTGGGCAAGACCAACTTACATGAACTTGCCTTCGGGATCACGAACACCAACTTTGGCATCTTTCCATCTGCGCGCAATCCTCATGATCCGAAGCGCGTTACCGGTGGCTCGTCCGGTGGCACCGCGGCGGCCATTGCTGCCGGAATAGTGAGTGCGGGCCTCGGAACGGACACCTCCGGTTCTATTCGTATTCCCGCCGCGCTTTGCGGTATCCCGGGGCTGCGACCATCGGTGGGAGTAAAGTGCCAAGACCGGCGTTACTCGGCAGACGGAGTGCTGCCGATCAGCCATACCAACGATACACCCGGACCGATGGCGAGCTCTGTCGAAGATCTAACACTTCTCGACGCAATCATCACCGGCACACACCCGGTTTCTGCAGCCTTGCTCAGGGGACTTCGCCTGGGTTTACCCGACTGTTTCTGGAACGACCTCGATCCAGAAGTAGAGCGGATCTGCCGAGCCTTATGCGACAGGTTGGCTGAACAGGGAGCCGTGCTGATCAATCTTGCACTGCCTGGGCTTCGTGACGTCTGGAAAAAGGTCTCGGCACCGGTTGTCCTGCACGAGCCCATTGCTGACATTCCCGCCTGGCTAGCACAAAATGGTCGGAAGGACATCTCTCTGGCAGATATCTACCGCCAGATCGCCAATCCTGATGTTCGGGCTGCATTTGAGGTCGTCATTACAGACGAACTCGCTGACAGTTATCGCGCCGCCAAGGAAATCTACCGACCTGAACTCTGCCGTATCTATCGTGAAGCTTTCCGGACAAATGATCTGGATGCGCTGATTTTCCCTGCTGTTCCCGTGCCAGCCCCACTCATCAACGAAGAAAGCGCTTCTGACATGATCGATGTGAATGGCCAGAGGCATCCCGTCTTTGACACCTGCATCCGCAACACAGATCCGGGAGCCAATGCGGGACTACCTGGCTTGTGTCTTCCTGCAGGTATTACAAGATCAGGGCTTCCGGTAGGCATCGAACTTGACGGCCCGGTGGGAGCAGACCGCACACTTCTGAGTATTGGAATGGCTATTGAGCGGCTCTTTCAGCGTTGAGATCGCCATCGGCGCCATCCGTGGAGAGATTACGCCAGCCCCATGTTCGCTGTCATTTTGCCGTGCCATTCGCTTATTCACACACGCAGGTCGGACTATTCGGTGTTGTCGGTTTGGCAGCAATCGCGGCGACCGGCACGGGACTGATCATGACGCCGCTGCTCAACCTCGTCCTGGGCCTCGTCGACGAGCGGCAGGCCGGTATGGCGTCCGGCGTGATCTCGATGCTCCAGCAGATCGGTGCGGCGCTCGGATCAGGGTCGGTCGGGCAGTCGGGCAGCTATGCCTCAGCCTTCGTTGCGGGGACGAGCTACAATGTCGGAGCTATTCTGGCAAGGGCGAGCCGGAAATGACCGGTGGACCGTCAGGTCAGCGCAACCATTGCCGGTTCGATCAACGCCTCCAACTCTCGGCGCGTGGCTCCATCGCGCGCCTGCATCGAGATCGCCTGCATCATCCCGCCGTAAAAGCGCGCCAGGACCGGTATGTTGGCGTCAGGTGCGACATCGCCCGCTTCGCGTCCGCGCTCCAGCCTGCCTTCGATTCGAGCTATGTTGTCTCGCCGGATGCCTATGAGAAGTCTAGACAGTGGATCGCTGTCGGGCTGGCAACCCATAGCGCCTGTGATGAGCATGCAGCCAGCCGAGTTGGGCGCTGTGACCGCCACGTCGATGCTCGCCATCAGCATGGCGTGAATGGCGTCCCGTGCAGTCCCATCCCCATCCAGCGCATCCATAAAGACCGCCCCCGTCGTAGCCTTGTACAGTTCGACCGCCTCGCGGAACGCGGCTTCCTTCGAACCGAAGGCGGCATAGAAGCTCGGCGGTGTCACGCCGATGGCGGCCGTCAGGTCGATGAGCTGTGCTCCCTCGTAGCCCTTGGCCCAGAACACCTCCATCACGCGGCGCAGCGCGTCGTCGCGGTCGAAACTGCGGGGGCGTCCGCGTGGTGCCGGCATGACGATCCTTTCTGTAGTGTGATTTATATAAATCTGTTGACCGTCTACGGCAAGCCCGATAGCTATTTCTATAGCGAGATTTATAGAAAAGGATTCCGGGCTATGACGGATGCTGAAACAAAGGCGCGCGCTGCGCTGACGTCGGGGAAAACGGCAGAGGCAAAGCAGGCGGGGCTACCGCTGGTCGTCTATGTCCTGGGGCTGACGATCCTGTCGGTCACGACCTCGGAGTTCATGGTTGCAGGCATGATGCCGTCCTTGTCGGCGGCGTTCGGCGTCTCTGTCGCCGAAGTCGGCTATCTGATCTCGATCTATGCGGCCAGCATGGTGATCGGAGGCCCCTTGTTGACGGTCGGCCTGCTGAAACTCAGGGCGCCGAACAAGCAGGCGCTGCTTTCGCTGCTCGCCATCTATGCCATCGGCGGTGTGATCGCCGCCATGGCGCAGAATTACGAAGTCATGGCGATTGCCCGCGTCGTTACAGGCGTTGCAGGGTCGGCCTGCTTCGGCGTGTCGCTGGCGATCTGCGCCGATCTGGTCGGACCGGAATCGCGAGGGCGCGCGGCTTCGATCGTGATCGGAGGTCTGATGTTCGCGACGGTGCTGGGTGTTCCGGCCGCCACTCTCATTGACCAGCACTATGGCTGGAGGGCGAGCTTCTGGCTGGTCGTCGCCATGACCGTCGCCTGCGCGGTGGTTTCCGCCATTCTCATTCCGGCATCACGCAAGTCGCAGGAGGTGAGCCTGGGTACTGAACTGGCGGCCTTCCGTAATGTCGGTCTCTGGGCCGCCTATGCCAGTAGCGCGCTGATTATCGGCGCAACATTCGCGGCGTTCAGCTATTTCTCGCCGATCTTCACCGAAGTCACCGGCTTTTCGGAAAGCGCAGTGCCTGTTCTGCTGATGATCTATGGTGTAGCCAATGTCGTAGGCAACGCCATCGTCGGACGCTACGCTGACAGATACACCATGCCGATCATGGTGGTGGGCCTGACTGTGCTTGCGGTCACGTTGGCAATCTTCGCGATCTTCGCAGACAATCGAACCATCAGCGTCGTGGCGTTCGTCGTGATCGGACTGGTCGGTGTGCCGATGAACCCCGCGATGATCGCGCGCGTTATGAAGACCGCCAATCCGGGGTCGCTGGTCAATACGGTCCATACCTCGGTCATCAATGTCGGCCTCGGTGCGGGCGCGTGGCTGGGCGGCGTCGGTATTGCGTCAGGTTATGGACTGCGCTCGCCGCTCTGGGTCGGTGTGGGCCTGGCGTTGATCGGTCTGCTGAGCCTTGCGCCAGCCAGCGCAAGACGGCTCGATCCATAGGTGGCGGCAAGCAATGCGCAGGCGGCCGCTTCGGCACATGAAGGCAGAAGAACGCTCGTCGCCTCTTTGCGGTCGCATCCCGATGGCATCTCTGGTTCAAACGCTCGCCGTTGCGGAATATCTCAGCTTCCATCGCGCAGCGCAGGCGCTCGGCACCAGCCAGTCGAGCGTTAGCGCGAGGATCAAGGCGCTGGAGGAAGACCTTGGCATCGTTCTCTTCGACCGCAACACCCGTGGCGTCCGGCTAACCGACGCCGGACGACGCTTCGTCGATCAGGTCGATGAGGCCATGGGCATCCTCGACCGTGCCATCAGGACGGCTGGAATGCAGGCGCGCGGCGAGGACGGCGAGCTTCGCATCGGCGTTCATGCCCTCACCGCGGGTTGCTTTCTCGACCGCCTGCTGGAGCGGTTCCATGGCAAGCATCCGGGCGTCCGTCTGCACATCACCGAAGGCACGGCACGGGACGGGCAGCTTATGGTGCGGGAAGGCAAACTCGATGTCGCATTCATGGTCTGCACCCATGAAATCCCCGACCTCAATTCCCGCGTGATCTGGCGTGACCGCCTGATGGTTGCGGTGCCGGCACGGCATCTCCTGGCGTCCCGGCAGGATGTCGAATGGCGGCAGCTTGCGGAGGAAACCTTCCTCGTCCGCCATGGCGGCACCGGGCCACAGGTTCATGACCTGATCGTGCTGCGGTCGGCCGCGAAATGGCCGACGCCTGAAATCCTACGCCTCGATGTTAGCCACAGCGCGCTTCTGTCGATGATCGCGGCCGGACATGGCATTTCGCTTTTCGCCGAGGACAGCACCGTCGCCAACACAGCGAACGTCACTTTCCTGCCGATCCGCGACGAGCCGGAAACCATCGCTTTTTCGGCCGTCTGGTCGCCATCCAACCGCGACCCCGCGCTGGTTAAGCTGCTCACGCTGGCGACAGGTATGTGCCGATGTGATCCGCGGCCATGATACCCGGTACAGTGCCGGTTCAGTGCCGTGACAACCCATCCTATTTACCGCCGATAGTATCCGGTCGCCCTATCGCTCCACCTTTATTGTTGATTACCGCATAATTGCCCATTCTCTGATCGGCTCCATCAATTTTGCCGATTGGAGCCTGTATGCGCGGAGGCCGAATACTCTGGGGGCAGATCGCCGTCGTCTTCACCATTGTCATGGTGATGACCTGGGCCGCAACGCAATGGGTGGCGTTCCGGCTCGGCTTTCAGCCCCAGCTCGGAAGCCCCTGTTTCGAGCTGGCCGGATGGCCGTTCTACTATCCGCCCGCCTTTTTCTGGTGGTGGTTCTCGTTCGACGCCTACGCGCCCGCGATCTTCATGGAGGGCGCCGCCATCGCCACGTCCGGCGGCATCCTCGCCATTGCCGCCGCCATCCTAATGTCGATCATCCGGGCGCGCGAAGCGCGCGGGGTGGCCACCTACGGATCGGCGCGATGGGCGGAAGACAGGGAAATCCGCAGCGCCGGTCTGCTCGGCCCCGATGGCGTTCTGCTCGGCCGCTATACCCAGGACTATCTGCGCCATGACGGGCCGGAGCACGTCCTATGTTTTGCTCCCACGAGGTCGGGCAAAGGCGTCGGCCTTGTGGTGCCGACGCTGCTGACCTGGCCGGGAAGCTGCATCGTCCACGACATCAAAGGAGAGAACTGGACCCTGACGGCCGGCTTTCGGGCGAAGCATGGCCGCGTCCTGCTGTTCGATCCGACCAACGCGAAGTCATCGGCATACAATCCGCTGCTGGAGGTGCGGCAGGGTGAATGGGAAGTCCGCGACGTTCAGAACATCGCGGACATATTGGTCGATCCCGAAGGCAGCCTCGACAAGCGAAATCACTGGGAAAAGACCAGCCACAGCCTGCTCGTCGGCGCGATCCTGCATGTTCTCTATGCCGAGAAGGACAAAACCCTGTCCGGCGTCGCTAATTTCCTGTCCGATCCCCGCCGCCCCGTCGAGGCAACCTTGCGCGCGATGATGGACACGCCGCATCTGGGCGAAGCCGGTGTTCATCCCGTCATCGCCTCGTCTGCGCGCGAGCTATTGAATAAAAGCGAGAACGAGAGGAGCGGCGTGCTCTCCACCGCCATGTCGTTCCTCGGCCTTTACCGCGATCCGGTCGTGGCACGCGTCACAGACCGCTGCGACTGGCGGATTGCCGATTTGGTCGGCAGCTTCCGGCCGGTGACGCTCTACCTCGTCGTCCCCCCGTCCGACATCAACCGGACGAAACCACTGATCCGGCTCATCCTCAACCAGATCGGCCGCAGGTTGACCGAGGAACTGACCCTATCCGGCAAGCGGCATCGCCTGCTCATGATGCTGGACGAGTTTCCCGCGCTCGGCCGCCTCGACTTCTTTGAATCGGCGCTCGCCTTCATGGCTGGCTACGGCCTCAAGTCCTTCCTGATCGCGCAAAGCCTCAACCAGATCGAGCGCGCCTATGGGCCGAACAACAGCATTCTCGACAACTGCCATGTGCGCGTCGCCTTCGCCACGAACGACGAGCGCACCGCCAAACGTGTTTCGGATTCACTCGGCACCGCGACCGAGATGCGCGATTCCACCAACTATGCCGGCCACAGGCTCGCGCCCTGGCTCGGTCATCTGATGGTGTCGCGGCAGGAAACGGCGCGGCCGCTGCTGACCCCCGGTGAGATCATGCAGCTTCCGCCCGCCGACGAGATCGTCATGGTGGCGGGAACGCCACCGATCCGGGCGAAGAAGGCGCGGTATTTCGAGGACACGCGATTGCAGGAGCGCATCCTGCCGCCGCCCGAGTTGCCATCCGCACCAGTGGCGAAGCCACCAGCCGACGACTGGACGAGCCGCGTCATCGAGGCGGCGGATAAGCCAGCGACCAGCGCTGCCAAGGGGGCCGAGGGCGATCCCGACAATGCCGGCATCCGCCGCGAGCCGGAATTGCCCGAGCATGAGGAGATCATCCCGCCGCCACCAACGCCCGCCCAGGAGTTCGACATTCTGGACGATGAGCCGGACGTGGATGCCGCCAAGGCCCGCGCGCTGCGCTCCCGGATGCGGATGATCGCCCGCCAGGCGTCCATGAATCCCAATGACGGCATCGAGCTTTGAGGGGGAGCCAATGACAACCCGCACCCGCATGAACGTCTATTTCGACCCGGAACTACTCAAACAGGTCGAAGCGCTGTCGCTGCGCCGACAGGTCTCGAAGTCCGCCATCGTCGAGGCGGCCGTCGCATCCTTCCTGTCGGGCGACACGACGGATCGGCTGGAAGCGGCCATGTCGCGCCGCCTCGACAAGATCGGCCGACAGATCGGCACGCTGGACGAAGATCTCGCCGTGCTCGGCGAGACGCTTTCGTTGTTCGTCCATTTCTGGCTGACGATGACCCCACCGTTGCCGGACAGCGCCAAACAGTCCGCACGGATCAAGGGCAACGAACGGTTCGAGGGCTTCATGCAGAACCTCGGCCGCAGGCTTGCGACGGGGGACAGATTTCTGAAAGAGCTTTCGCGTGACATCGAACCGGAAAACGGCGCGGACCCGGACCCGGACCCGGACGTGAACTGACGACTATCAGGACAATCAGGAAGCGATATTCGCCGCCGCCAATGCAATCCCGAAGCCGATCAGCAACAGGCCGAACATCCGGTCGATCCAGTGACGCACGCCGAAAATCCGCTTCTGGATACGCGGAGCGCCAAAGAACAGGCTGACAGCGGCGAACCAGACCACATGAGCGAGCGAGATGAACAAGCCGTAGGCGATGCGCGTCGCCAGCGGCGTATTCACCTGAACGACCTGCATGAAGAGGCTGACGATGAAAATCGTCGTCTTCGGGTTCAGCGCGTTCGTCAGGAAACCGCTCCGCAACGCCCCGAAATCCGACAGCGCCGTTTCGTTCGTCGTAACCGGCCCCTCGGCCTTGCGGCTGAACAGCATCTTCGCGCCCAGCCAGACCAGATAGGCCGCGCCGACCAGCTTCAGGATGTTGAACAGGGCCGGCGACTCGCGGATCAGCACTCCGATTCCGAGCAACGTATAGGTCACATGGACCAGCACCCCCACACCGATGCCGAGCGCGGTCAAAATGCCCGCGCGCCGGGAGAGCGATAGCGAGTTGCGCGACACCATGGCGAAGTCCGGTCCCGGACTGATAACGGCGAAGATGGTGATGCTGATGACGGCGAGCCATTCGGCCATAGGCGTATCCTTTCGGTTTTTCCCTTGGGTAACGCCGTGACGATCCCGACAAAAACGATGACTTCTGACCGAATGTGTGAGAAAAAATGACATATGAGGCAGCACATCACATCGCTCCCGGCACTTGCCTGCTTTCGGGTTGCTGCCGAGCTTGAGAGTTTCAGCAAGGCAGCGGATCGTCTGAACCTGACACATGGCGCTGTCAGCCGGGCGGTTCGGTTGCTTGAGGAAGACCTTGGCACGTCCCTGTTCGAGCGCCGCAATCGTGCGGTTTTTCTGACCGATGCCGGGCGCAGGCTGGCGCAGGTGGTGGCGCGGGGTCTCGGCGAGATCGAAGAGGAAGCGCAGCGCATCAAGGCCGAACACGCCAACGCGCCCGTCACCGTCTCATGCGAACCGACCCTGATGATGCGCTGGCTCATCCCCCGGATGCCGCAATTTCATGCCGCGCATCCGAGCGCCGATGTTCGCCTGCTGGCAGGCGGCGGGCAGGTCGTCCTCGGATCGGGGATCGATCTTGCCATCCGCCGCAACGATTTCACCTGGCCGGAAACCTATAAAGCGCAGCACCTTTTCGACGAACGGATTGGCCCGGTCTGCCGCCCTGACAAGGCTGCGACGTTCTTCGATTCCGGTCGGATGAACGCGGCTGCGATCCTGCTACATACGCGCACGCGCCCATCGGCATGGACGACATGGGCTGAAACCACCGGCGAAACCTGTTCAACCAACCCCGGACAGGACTTCGAGCATTTCTATTTCAGCCTGCAAGCCGCCGTCGCGGGTCTCGGCGTCGCGATCGGGCCGTGGCATCTCGTGCAGGACGATATTCGCGCCGGTCTGTTGACCGCGCCCCAGGGCTTCCATTTGGATGGCAGCGCCTATTTCGTGCTTTCGGCGGGAGAACAGGAAAGCGACTCGACAGCCGCCGCGTTCCAGACTTGGCTGGCCGATCTGGTCCCGCGAAGCGCCAGCCTGATCGCCGCCACTTCTCCAATCCATCCTATTTGCCGCCGATAGCCGCCGATGGCCGCACGCGCGTAAATACTTGTTGAATCGGCCCAATTTCGGGCTTTCTTAATCGACCCCGATGCGGGGACCGTCTGTCGCGCCCCGTCGGAAATCGGGGCCGATATGACTGCACATCACCAAAAACCGGAGGCGATTGCGCGCGGCGCGCGGATGCTGCGCACGGCGCTCGGCGTGTCCATCGCCCGGTTTCTCGAAGACCCTGCCGTCATCGAGGTGATGCTGAACCCGGACGGTCGTATCTGGATCGACCGGCTGTCCGAAGGTCTGGCCGATACCGGCGAGCGCCTGTCCGCCGCCGATGGCGAACGCATCGTGCGGCTGGTCGCGCACCATGTCGGCGCGGAGGTTCACGCCCGATCCCCGCGCGTGTCGGCGGAACTACCCGAAACCGGCGAACGGTTTGAAGGCCTGTTGCCGCCCGTGGTCGCCGCCCCGACCTTCGCCATTCGTAAGCCCGCCGTCGCGGTGTTCACGCTCGACGATTACGTGGCAGCCGGGATCATGTCCGCCGATCAAGCCGCGGCCCTGCGCGAAGCCGTCGCGTCCCGCGCCAACATCCTCGTCGCGGGCGGCACCAGCACTGGCAAGACGACGCTGACCAACGCGCTGCTCGCCGAGGTGGCTAAGACGGCGGATCGCGTCGTCATCATCGAAGACACGCGCGAACTGCAATGCGCCGCGCCCAACCTCGTCGCCATGCGCACCAAGGACGGCGTGGCGACGCTCTCCGATCTGGTCCGCTCCTCGCTGCGCCTGCGTCCCGACCGTATCCCGATCGGCGAGGTGCGCGGTTCCGAAGCGCTCGACCTGCTCAAAGCGTGGGGGACCGGCCATCCGGGCGGCATCGGCACAATCCATGCCGGCACCGGCATCGGCGCGCTGCGTCGCCTGGAACAGCTCATTCAAGAGGCTGTCGTCACCGTCCCGCGCGCGCTGATCGCGGAAACCATCGACGTCGTTGCCGTCCTCGCCGGTCGCGGTTCCGCGCGCCGGCTTGCCGAACTCGCACGCGTCGAGGGGCTGGGGCCGGACGGCGACTACCGCATCAACCCCGCAACTACTGCAAAAGGAGACCCTTTATGATCCACACGCTTTCGCGCGGCTGCCGCACCATGGCGACCGCAGCCGCCACCGTTTCCATCAGCCTGATGCTCGCCCCGGCCGCCCATGCCTCCGGCTCGTCGATGCCCTGGGAAGCGCCGCTCCAAAGCATCCTTCAGTCGATCGAGGGGCCGGTCGCCAAGATCATCGCCGTGATCGTCATCATCGCCACCGGCCTCGCGCTCGCATTCGGCGACACCAGCGGCGGCTTCCGTCGCCTGATCCAGATCGTGTTCGGCCTCAGCATCGCCTTCGCCGCATCAAGCTTCTTCCTGTCGTTCTTTTCGTTCGGCGGCGGGGCACTCGTCTGATGGCGGGCGGCCTCGAACAACTGGACGCGGTGCCGGGATTTACAGTCCCGGTCCACAGGGCGCTGACCGAGCATATACTGCTCGGTGGCGCTCCGCGCTCCATCGCCATCATGAACGGAACACTCGCCGGGGCTGTCGGCCTCGGCCTGCGCCTCTGGCTGGTCGGCCTCGCCATCTGGGCCATCGGCCACTTCGCCGCCGTCTGGGCCGCGAAGCGCGATCCGCTCTTTGTCGAGGTGGGCCGCAGGCATCTGCGCATCCCCGGCCATCTGTCGGTGTGAGGGCGCGGCCATGATGAACCTCGCCGAATTTCGCCGCACCGCCAGCCGTCTTGCGGATTTCCTGCCCTGGGCTGCGCTGGTCGGTTCCGGCGTCGTGCTGAACAAGGACGGGAGTTTCCAAAGGACGGCGAAGTTTCGCGGTCCCGATCTGGATTCCGCCGTTGCCGCCGAGCTGGTCGCGGTCGCCGGCCGCATCAACAATGCCGTGCGCCGTCTCGGCTCGGGCTGGAGCATCTTCGTCGAGGCGCAGCGCAGCGAGGCGGCCACCTATCCTGACAGCACCTTTCCCGACGCCGCGTCTGCGTTGCTGGATGCCGAACGGAAAGCTGCATTCGAGGAAGCCGGAACGCATTTCGTGTCCGGCTACTTCCTGACCTTCCTATGGCTGCCGCCTGCTGAAGACGCCGCCCGCGCGGAGACCTGGCTTTACGAGGGCCGCGAGCAATCCGGCGTCAACCCGTGGGAACTTCTGCGCGGCTTCATCGACCGCACCGACCGCGTGCTGGCCTTGCTCGACGGCTTCATGCCCGAGTGCCGCTGGCTCGATGATGCTGGCACCCTGACTTACCTGCATTCCACCATCTCGACCAACCGGCATCGCGTCCGCGTGCCCGAGGTGCCGATGCACCTCGACGCGCTGCTCGCCGACCAGCCGCTGACCGGCGGACTGGAACCGCGACTTGGCAACCAGCATCTGCGCGTCCTGACCATCATCGGGTTCCCGACCGCGACGACACCCGGCCTGCTCGACGAGATGAACCGGCTGCCGTTCCCCTATCGGTGGAGCACCCGCGCCATCCTCATGGACAAGACCGACGCCACGCGGCTGCTGACCAAGATCAGGCGGCAGTGGTTTGCCAAGCGCAAGTCCATCGCCGCGATCCTGAAGGAAGTCATGACCAACGAGGCGTCGGCCCTCGTGGATACCGACGCGGCGAACAAGGCCGCTGACGCCGACATGGCCTTGCAGGAGCTCGGGGCTGATGTCGCCGGCATGGCCTATGTCACGGCCACCATCACCGTCTGGGATGCCGACCCGCGCATTGCCGACGAGAAACTGCGCCTCGCGGAAAAGATCATTCAGGGCCGCGACTTCACCGCGATGCCTGAAACCGTCAACGCTGTCGATGCCTGGCTCGGCTCGATCCCCGGACATGCCTACGCGAACGTCCGGCAGCCGCCCATCTCGACGCTCAACCTTGCCCACATGATCCCGCTATCGGCGGTGTGGGCGGGGCCGGAACGGGACGAGCATTTTAGCGCGCCCCCGCTGTTCTTCGGCAAGACCGAAGGCTCGACCCCGTTCCGGTTTTCCCTTCACGTCGGCGATGTCGGCCATACCCTCGTCGTCGGCCCGACCGGCGCGGGCAAGTCCGTCTTGCTCGCGCTCATGGCCTTGCAGTTCCGTCGCTACACAGGCTCGCAGGTCTTCGCCTTCGACTTCGGCGGCTCGATCCGGGTCGCATCGCTCGCCATGGGCGGCGACTGGCACGACTTGGGCGGCGGCCTGACGGAAGGGGACGAGGCTTCCGTCTCGCTCCAGCCGCTCGTCCGAATCGACGATACCTATGAACGCGCGTGGGCCGCCGACTGGATCGCCGCCATTCTCGGCCGCGAAGGTGTCCCGATCACGCCCGAGACCAGGGAACATATCTGGACGGCGCTGACCTCGCTGGCGTCCGCCCCGATTGGGGAGCGCACTATCACTGGCCTGACGGTCTTGCTGCAATCCAACGATCTGAAACAGGCATTGCGGCCCTATTGCATCGGCGGCGCTTATGGTCGGCTCCTCGACGCCGAGGTGGAACATCTTGGGCACGCGGATGTGCAGGCGTTCGAGATCGAGGGGCTTGTCGGGACCGGCGCGGCCCCGGCCGTGCTGGCCTATCTGTTCCACCGGATCGGCGATCGGCTCGACGGGCGGCCGACGCTGCTCATCATAGATGAAGGCTGGCTGGCGCTGGACGACGAGGGATTCGCGAACCAGCTTCGCGAATGGCTGAAGACGTTGCGCAAGAAGAACGCCAGCGTCATCTTCGCCACGCAGTCGCTATCGGACATCGACGGCAGCAACATCGCGCCCGCCATCATCGAAAGCTGCCCGACGCGACTGCTCCTGCCGAATGAGCGGGCTATCGAACCGCAGATCACCGCCATCTATCGGCGCTTCGGCCTCAATGACCGGCAGATCGAAATCCTCGCACGGGCAACGCCCAAGCGGGACTACTACTGCCAGTCGCGGCGGGGCAACCGCCTGTTCGAACTGGGGCTGTCCGAAATCGGCCTCGCGCTCTGCACCGCATCCGCGAAATCCGACCACAAGCGCATTGCCGGACTTATCGCCGAGCATGGTCGCGACGGCTTCCTCGCGGCGTGGCTGCGCCTGCGCGGCGTCGAATGGGCGGCCGACCTCATCCCCGATCTCACCAATCTTGCCGACCGGACGGAAACCGCCGCGTCGGTCGTGCCGGATGCCCCCCAAGCTGAGGAGACCCTTCCATGATCCGTGTTCCTGTTCCCCGCTTCGTCGGCGCTTCCATGGTCGCGCTGGCGCTTGCCATGCCGATCGCGCTGTCGCCGATGCTGACCAGCCCGGCCCACGCGCAATTCGGTCGTATCGTCTATGATCCGTCGAACTATGCGCAGAATGTGCTGACAGCCGCGCGCACGCTCCAGCAGATCAACAACCAGATCACGAGCCTTCAGAACGAAGCGACCATGCTCATCAATCAGGCCCGCAATCTGGCGAGCCTGCCATATTCCTCGCTCCAGCAGCTCCAGCAGAACGTGAGCCGCACGCAGCAGCTTTTGAGCCAGGCGCAGAATATCGCCTTCAATGTCCAGAACATCGACCAGGCGTTCCAGCAGCAATATGGCAACGTGTCGATGTCGGCGACCGATCAGCAGCTCGTTACCGACGCCCGCTCACGCTGGCAGAACACGGTCGGCGGCTTGCAGGACGCCATGCGCGTACAGGCAGGCGTCGTCGGCAATATCGACACCAACCGCACGCAGATGTCCGAACTTGTCGGCCAGAGCCAGTCGGCGACGGGCGCGCTTCAGGCGACGCAGGCGGGCAACCAGCTTCTGGCGCTCCAGTCGCAGCAGCTTTCAGACCTTGTTGCGCTTCTCGCCGCGAACGGCCGCGCGGGCGCGCTGACCGAGGCCGAACGTGCCGCAGCGGTTGATCAGGGACGAGAGCAGCGCCGCCGGTTCCTGACACCGGGCAATGGCTACCAGCCGGGCAACGCGCAGATGTTCAACACCGGCAACTGAGGGCGCGGCCATGGACGGTAAAATGCTGACCCGGCTGGGTGCAATCATATTCGTGGCGATCGCCATCACCGCGACGGCCATCGAGATGACCCGCAAGGAAGATGCGCCGGCATCGTCGCCGCGTCTTGTCCAGCCCGAACGCGACCCGCTGCGTGAAGGGCAGCGCCGGTGCCAGCAGCTTGGGACAACGGCCGCCAACGACGCCGAATGCTTGGCGGTTTGGGCCGAATCCCGCGACCGTTTCCTTGGCCGCTCGCCTGCGCCCGCCGCGCCGTCCTCCAGCGAAGGGCGGTGATGCATGGGCGGTGCGGGCGTCATCGACAATTTCCTCGGGGTCTTCACCCGATATATCGACTCCGGCTTCGGCCTGCTCGGCGGCGAGGTGGCGTTCATCGCCACGACGCTCATCGTCATCGACGTGACGCTCGCCGCACTGTTCTGGAGCTGGAACGCCGATGACGACATCATCGCCCGGCTCGTGAAGAAGACGCTGTTCGTCGGCGTGTTCGCCTATCTCATCGGCAACTGGAACAACCTCGCAAAGATCGTCTTCGACAGCTTCGCCGGCCTCGGCCTGAAGGCATCCGGCACGGGGTTCACCGCGCAGGATCTGATGCGGCCCGGCAAGGTGGCGCAGACCGGCCTCGACGCGGCGCGGCCGCTGCTCGACTCCATCTCCGACCTCATGGGCTGGGTGGCGTTCTTCGAGAACTTCATCCAGATCGCCTGCCTGCTGTTCGCTTGGGCGCTCGTCATCCTCGCCTTTTTCATCCTGGCGATCCAGCTTTTCGTGACCCTGATCGAGTTCAAGCTGTCCACGCTGGCGGGCTTCGTGCTGATCCCATTCGGCCTGTTCGGCAAGACCGCCTTCATGGCTGAGCGCGTGCTTGGCAATGTCATCTCGTCCGGCATCAAGGTTCTGGTGTTGGCAGTCATCGTCGGCATCGGCTCGACGCTCTTCTCGCAATTCACGCAAGGCTTCGGCGGCCAGACACCAAGCATCGACGACGCGATGGCTGTCGTCCTGGCGGCGCTGTCGCTGCTCGGTCTGGGCATCTTCGGTCCCGGCATCGCCTCCGGCCTCGTTTCGGGCGGGCCGCAACTTGGCGCGGGCGCAGCGGTCGGCACCGGCCTGGCAGCCGGCGGCATGGTGCTCGCCGGCGGGGCTGCCGCAGGCGGTGCGGCCGGTCTCGCAGTCAAGGGAGGTGCCGCCGTATTGTCCGGTGGAGCCGCGGCGGTTCGCGGTGGTGCAACCGCCGCAGGCGGGGCCTCCGCAGCCTACAGCATGGGTTCGTTCGGGCAATCTGGTGCGGCGGGTGTCGCCTCCGGCCTTGGCGGGGTCGCCCGCGCTGCCGGCTCCGCCGCCATCTCGCCCTTGAAGCGTGCAGCGTCGAAAGCGTCGGAAAGCGTCAAATCCAGCTTCTCCGATGGCGCACGCGCGGCTTTTGGCGCGACGGGCGGCTCCTCGACCGCGGGCACGGTTGGCAGCGCAGGCGCTGCGGATGCCGCAACCGCATCCTCTTCCCCGGCTGCCGGTCCCCCGGCCTGGGCGCAGCAGATGCGGCGCTCACAGTCTCTCCGCCACGGCACCACCATGGCCGCCCATGCGGTTCGCTCGGGCGACAGCCACGGCGGCGGCTCCTCCGTCAATCTTTCCGAAAGTGACCGCTCATGAACATCTTCAAACGACCAGCCACCCACTACGGCAAATCGCCGGAACCCGAAACGCCCTACCAGAAGGCTGCTCAAGCCTGGGATGAACGGATCGGATCGGCCCGCGTGCAGGCGAAAAACTGGCGTTACATGGCGTTCGGTTCCCTGATCCTGTCGGCCGGTTTCGCCGCCGCCCTTGTCTGGCAGTCGGCGCGCGGGTCGGTCGTGCCATGGGTCGTGCAGGTCGACCGGCTCGGCCAGGCGCAAACCGTCGCTCCGGCCGTCGCCGACTATCGCCCGACCGATCCGCAGATCGCGTTCCATCTCGGCCGCTTCATCGAGCAGGTCCGCGCCATCCCGGCCGATGCGATCATCGTCCGACAGAACTGGCTGCGCGCCTATGAATTGACGACCGACCGAGGCGCGGCCGCCTTGAACGATTACGCCCGCAGCAACGACCCGTTCACGAAGGTCGGCAAGCAGCAGATCGCCGTCGAGGTGTCCAGCGTCATCCGGGCATCGAACGACAGCTTCCGCGTGGCGTGGACCGAGCGTCACTATGAGAACGGTCAGATTTCCACGACCGAACGCTGGACCGCGATCCTGACCATCGTGATCCAGTCGCCGCGTGACGCCGAGCGCCTGCGCGCCAATCCGCTCGGCATCTACGTCAATGCAATCTCATGGTCGCGGGAGATGAGCCAATGAGCATGTTGAGCCGCAAACCCGCCGTTCCGGTTTTCCGTAAACATGGGCTTCCGGCTTTGCTGCTGTCCGCCACCATGCTGGCCGGTTGCGCCACCAACAAACCCCCGCAGTTCAGCTACGACACCGACGTGCCGTCGCTGCCCGTCGTGCCGGCCGCCGTCACCGATGACCGGCCCCGGCCTTTGCACACGCCGCCGGCATGGACAGTCGCGCGCGGCGGGACTGTTGCCGGGACACCGGCAGGCCGTGTCGAGAACGCCAATGCAGCCGCCCGCGTCGAGCCGCGCCGCGAGGGCTATTACAACGCCATCCAGATTTTCCCGTGGAGCGAAGGCGCGCTCTATCAGGTCTATGCGGCCGTCGGGCAGATAACCAGCATCGCGCTGGAGCCGGGCGAGAGCCTGACCGGCGCAGGGCCGATCGCCGCCGGCGATACGGCCCGCTGGATCATCGGCGATACAGAGAGCGGCAGCGGAACGTCGCGCCGCGTCCATATCCTCGTCAAACCAACCCGGCCGGACATCTCGACCAATCTCGTCGTGACCACCGACCGGCGCACCTACTTGATCGAACTGCGCGCCCGCGAAGCCCTCTACATGCCGGCGGTGGCCTGGGCCTATCCCGCGCCACCAGCGGGCCAGCGCCAGACCGTTCCGGCCGTTCCGATCATCCCCGCCGAGGCCGGGCGCAACTATCGCTACGGCCTGACCGGCGATAATCCACCCTGGAAACCTATCTCCGTCTTTGACGACGGCCGCCGCATCTATGTCGTCTTCCCACGCGGCATCGTGCAGGGCGAGATGCCGCCGATCTTCGTCATCGGCTCGGACGGTGAAACCCAGATCGTCAACAGCCGCATCCACCAGAACATCCTGATCGTGGACCGCCTGTTCGGCGCGGCCGAGCTGCGCCTTGGCAGCGGCGATCGTCAGCAGACGGTCAGGATCGTCCGTATCGAGCAACGGCAGGCTGCACAGCCCGCGAAGGCGACCGGAGAATCCCGGTCATGACCGAAGATACCACCACCACGGACACGATGCGGCTGCGTGCCGAACCGCCGCGCGTTACCCGCCTGTCCCGCAAGATGCTGGCCGGTGTCGGAGCGGTCGCGCTGTTCGGCATCGGCGGCGCGCTGATCTACGCGCTTCAGACCCGCGACATGGGCGGGAGCGGCGAAGAACTCTATTCGACCGAGAACCGCCCCACGGCGGACGGGCTGTCCGGCCTGCCGCGCGACTATACCGGCCCCGTCCTGGGACCGGCATTGCCGGGCGACCTGGGCGGCCCCATCCTCGACGCGCAGAACCGGGGCCAGCCGGTTGCGCCGCCCGTCATGACGACGCCCGCCGTCGATCCGGCGGAGCAACGCCGCATCGCCGAGGAGGAAGCCGCGCGCGTCAGCCGCGTCTTTTTCCAGACCGCCCCTGGAACGGGAACCGCAAGCCCGAGTCTCGCCGGTCTCGCTCCGACCGGCCAGCTAGGTGCTGCCGGCACACAGGATCGGCACACCGCCTTCCTCAATGGCCCCGTGGATCGGCAGACCGTCGCCCTGGACCGCATCATGGCTCCGGCATCGCCATATATCCTTCAAGCCGGGGCTGTGATCCCGGCGGCGATGATTACCGGCATCCGTTCCGACCTTCCGGGGCAGATCACCGCGCAGGTGACGGAAAACGTCTATGACAGCCCGACCGGCTCGCTTCTCCTGATCCCGCAGGGCACGCGCATCATCGGCCAATACGATGCGGGCGTGACCTTCGGCCAGCGCCGCGTGCTGCTCGTCTGGAACCGTCTGATCCTGCCCAATGGCCGCTCCATCGTGCTGGAGCGCCAGCCCGGCGCGGACGCTTCCGGCTATGCCGGCCTTGAGGATGGCGTCGATTATCACTGGTGGGATCTGATGAAAGCCGCCGGCCTTTCGACGCTGCTCGGCATCGGCACGGAACTGGCGACCGACGAAGAGGACCGGCTGATCCGCGCCATCCGCGACGGGGCGCAGGACACCATCAATCAGGCCGGACAGCAGATCGTCCAGCGCCAGTTGCAGGTCGCACCGACGCTGACCATCCGGCCCGGCTTCCCGGTCAGGGTCATAGTCACCCGAGACCTGGTATTCCGCTAGCGGAATACTAAATCATATGCCGACTTCAGGACTATCCCGCGTTCCGAGTGTATCTTGCCCGGTTCCCTGACGAATTCGCCGCGATCAGTCGGCATAGTTCTATGCGAGGAAGACGAGCCAGATTGCTGGCGGGCGGAGCCCAAAGAAGAATATTTCCTTGAAACAACGCAAAAGCGTCCCCCCACACGATGCCTTCCACACACGTCACCTGGCTATGGGAGCCACGACTATGCCGATACAGAACACTGTCAATCTCGAAGTTTTTCATCCCTTTACTCGCTCATTTCGTTCCGATGTCGGCATAGTTTTCCAGTCGGCATATGATTTAGTCCTCGAACCTTACAGGAATTGACCATGACGAAGCTGAAACTTGGTCCACTGGCCGACGACAAGCCGGTGAAGGTGACGGTGGAACTGCCCGCCCAGCTCCATCGTGACCTGATCGACTATGGCGCTCTGTTGGCCGATGGCGGAGCGCCAATCGAACCTGCCAGACTGATCGTGCCGATGCTGGAGCGTTTCATCGCCACGGATCGAGGGTTCGCCAAGGCGCGGCGGGCAACTGGTCCTGCTAGCGGATAGACGCTCGCACCGGCCTAGACCAAAAGCGTCTGTGCAATCAGGAACGCCACGACGCCTACGATCACCGTTACGAACAGGCTGCGTGAGACCACGCCCGCCAGCGTCGCCGCAAGTGCCGCCACGAGTGAGATGCTGACGCCGGATTCGCTGAACTCGGGCTTATGGATGAGTTCGGCCGCCACGATCGCGGCCATGATGGCGGCTGGCACGAAGCCGAGCCAGTCCCGGACAACCTGCGGCATAGCGAACCGCGACAGAAGCAACACCGGAAAGGCTCGCAAGATGATCGTGACGGCGGCGGAGAGTCCGATCGCGAGGTAGAGAGAGCCGGTCATTGGTCATGTTTCCTCGTGTAAGCGCGCCACAGGAGCAGCGTCGAAACGCTCGCAGCCGCCACCGTCGCCAGCAGGACGCCGATATTGACGTCGAGCGTTCGGGACGTGCCGGCGATCACGGCGACCGAGATTGCAATTGCGATGGTTTCAAGCAGCCGCTGCCGGCTGGCGAACCATGTCATCAGCAATAAACCGATGAACATGGCGACGAGGCTGAAGCTCAGACCCTGCGTGATCGACTCCGGCAGCGAGGCCGCCAGCAGCGCGCCCGTCAGATTGGCGACGATCCAGTTGAGCCAGGCCGTGACGTTGAGGCCAAGCATCCACGCGAAGGGCAACTCGCCGGTGCGGCTGCCCTGTTGGGCCGCGACGCCGAACGTCTCGTCCGTCAGGAGAGCGCCGCTGACGAACTTCTGGAGGGAACTGGCCCTGGTGAAATAGATGGCCATATAGGAACTCATCAGGACGTAGCGCATGTTGATGAGCATGACACCGAGCACGATGGCCAGAACGCCGGCCCCGGCCGCATGCAGCGAGTAGAACATGAACTGCGCCGATCCGGCGTAGAGGAAGACCGCCAGCAGCGTGATGTCGAGCACCGAGAAACCGGCCAGCGCACCGATGGCGCCGGCGGCGAAACCGATGCTCCAGAAACCGAGGATCGTCGGCAGGCAGGCGATGACACCTTGCCGAAAAAGCTCTAAGGGAAGTTGATCGTGATGGTGGATAGTAGTTTTCGCTGAAATATTCTCTGTCATCATTGGCCGTAGTCTAACGTCTGCTTCAGCACGTCTTAGTCCGGCACATTGCGAACATGATTGGAGAATCCTGCGCATCGCTCGCCGGCGATGGACGGCAAGGCGGTCGGAAAGAGAGCATGACGAGGAAGCGGGACAAGATCAGCTTGTGGAAGGACAGCAGCCTGCCGGACGGGCTTGAACTGCTGCGCGCGTCCTTCTTCGACTACCGATACCCGGCTCATTTCCATGAAGAGTTCGTGATCGCCGCTTTTGCGCGCGGCGCGCAACGCCACCGGATCGCCGGGCGTGAAGGCGTCGCGGGCGCGGGATCGATCCTCATTATCCCGCCCGGCGAGGTTCAGACCGGCGAGGCCGCCGAACGGGATCGCGGATGGGAATACTGCGCCTTCTATCCCTCCGCCCGCTTTCTCGAATCCATCGCCGACGACGTTCTGGGCGGGACCGGACATCTCGATTTCGGTGTTGACCCTATACTCGGTGACGCCGAAGCCACGCGGCACCTTCTGCGCGCCCATGCCGTCATCGCCGGCACCCCCGATCGCATGGAAAAGGAATGCGCGGCCTATGACGGCTTCGGCGCGATTATCGCCCGTTACGGCCAACGCTCACGCCATGGGCGCCGTTCGCGGATCGTCAGGGCCGATATGCGGCGGGCGATCGACTATCTGCAAACACACTTCGCCGAACCCGTATCCGTGGGCGAGGTCGCGGCAGTCGCCGGTCTCAGCGAATATCATTTCATGCGCGTGTTCCGGGCGAACACCGGACTGTCCGTGCATCGCTACCTGACCCAGATACGCCTCAACAGGGCCAAGAGCCTGCTGTCCTGCGGCGTCTCCTCAGCCGAGACCGCCGTGAGCGTCGGCCTCTTCGATCAAAGCCATCTCATTCGCCACTTCCGTCAGCATTTCGGTGCGACGCCAGGCGACTACGCTGCCGCCTCTCGCTAGGGGGTGCCGTCAGTGCACAGACGCGAATGCGGCACGCTACACACCGCCGTTCCCCCTCCATGCTTCGCTTAATTCCGGGGCTTTAGCGCCCCTGAATCTACCAGCAAAACACGGAGGATACCATGTGCGCAGAGCGCCGCCGCGCCCAACGAGGCCGCCCAAGACAGCCGGCCCCCCGAACGCTTCCCGACGACCTCTACGACTATGGCCACGATCCCGCGCCGCGCATCAGTCCGCCGCGCGGCAGTCCGCCTCATGTCTTCGACGTGGAGAAGCTGCCCGTCATTGATGACTGGCCCGATGAAGTGCCGATCTCCGAGGCCGAGATTCAGGTATTCGAACGCTGGTTCGCTGATGTTTTCGATGAGATGTTCGGCTCGCTCGATCTGCCGGCAGGCTTGAAATACCTATCTCGTGATGATAATGATAAGCCCTGACGAAAGTAGGGGATTTGCCGTGACGACGCTGAAAGTCGGGATCGCCGACCCGGAGGAAATGAAAGCCCGCACCATGCGGATCGCAAAGGGCGAGGAAAAGCCATCGCCCGGCGATCCCACCGTCTGGTTCGCCTCCACGGAATCGTTCGCCCGGCTTCTGTCGGCAGGCAATCGCGATCTGCTGCGCATCATCCATGAGCAAGAACCCGGCTCGCTGGAGGAACTGGCACAGATCACCGGCCGCGCCACGCCCAACGTCTCACGCACCCTCAAGAAAATGGAGAGTTTCGGCCTGATCCGCATGGAGAAGGGCCAAGGTCTCAGGTTGGTCCCCAAGGTGGTGTACGACCGCGTAGAGCTGGTCTTGCCCCTGATCGAGCGGCGCAAGTCGAAAGGAACCCGCAAATGAACGCACAATCTCCCAACGTCGCCCTGCGGGCTGCCCTCTACCTGCGCGTTTCGACCGCCCGGCAGGCCGAGCATGACGTGTCGATCCCTGACCAGCGCAAGCAAGGCGAGGCGTATTGCGCGGCGCGCGGCTATCAGCTTGTCGAAATCTTCGTGGAGCCAGGCAACACGGCCACGAACGATCGCCGCCCGGAGTTCCAGCGGATGATCGAGGCGGGCACGTCGAAGCCCGCACCCTTCGATGTGGTGCTGGTTCACAGCTTCTCGCGCTTCTTCCGCGATGCCTTCGACATGGAATATTACTACCGGAAGCTCGCCAAAAATGACGTGCGCCTCATTTCTATCACGCAGGAGTTAGGGGACGACCCGATCCACGACATGATGCGGCGGATCATGTCATTATTCGACGAATACCAGTCGAAGGAAAACGGCAAGCACGTCACGCGCGCCCTGAAGGAGAATGCCCGGCAGGGCTTCTGGAACGGTTCGCTGCCACCGATCGGCTACCGGATCGCCGCCGCCGAACAGCGGGGGGCCAAGACCAAGAAGAAGCTGGAAATCGACCCGCTGCACGCCGACACCATCCGGCTGATCTACCGGCTCGCTCTGGAAGGTCAGGGCGATAGTGGCCAGATGGGCGTCAAGGCGATCGTCAAGCATCTGAACGCCAAAGGCATCTTCACCCGCGATGGCGGCCGCTGGGGCATCGGCCAGGTCCATCGCGTCCTGACCCGCCGCACCTATATCGGCGAACATGAATGGGGGAAGCGCAGCAAGCACAATGACCCACGCGCTCCCGGCGAGATCGTCATCGTCCCGGTGCCCGCCATCATCGAGCGGGAGACCTTCGACGCCGTTCAGTCGCTTTTGCAGGCCCGCAACCCCAAGACCGAGTTGCCCGCCCGCGTGGTGATCGGGCCGACCCTGCTAACCGGCATCTGCTATTGCGGCAACTGCGGCGGAGCCATGACCATCCGCACCGGAAAGAGCGGCCGCTACCGCTACTATGCCTGTTCGATCAAGGCACGGCAGGGCGAGACCGGCTGCAAGGGCCGCGCGATCCCTATGGACAAGCTCGATAGGATGGTCACCAGTCATATCGAGGAACGCTTGCTCGATCCCGACCGGCTGGAGAAGCTGCTTGGGACCGTCCTCGGTCGTCGTGAGGATCAGGCCGAGCGCCGCCGCGAACACATCGCCTCTTTGCAACGGCAGGCGACCGAATCGGAATCGCGCCTCAAGCGGCTCTATGACGCCATCGAAGCGGGCGTGGCTGATCTGGACGACCCGGCGCTCAAGGAGCGCATCGCTGGCCTCAAGGTTCTCCGCGATCAGGCCAGGGCCGATGCCGACCGGGCGCAAGCGTTGCTCGAAAGTCCCGGCCACAGCGCCCTCAGTCCCGCGATGATCGAAGGGTTTGCACGCCGCGCGCGGGAGCGCATTCGCGGCCATGAGGGCGGCTATCGGCGGGATCACCTGCGCTCGCTAGCGCAGCGTGTCGAGGTCGCGGACGACGCGATTCGCATCATGGGATCGAAAACGGAGCTGCTAAAGACGCTTATTGCCGGTCAAGGGCGGCAATCGGCGGCGATTGGCGTGCCCAGAGGCGGTCTGAAATGGCGGAGGGGGTGGGATTCGAACCCACGGTACAGTCTCCTGCACGCCGGTTTTCAAGACCGGTGCCTTAAACCGCTCGGCCACCCCTCCGCATCTGCACGAAGCAGATGTGAACGCCTCTTTATCGTTATCAAACAGCAGCGTCAATCTGCCACTTGATGTCATCCTCGATTAAATGACTGATAGTCTTGCTCTTCAGGTTAATGAAGCATAAACTTGAGAATAATAGTCATAAAGAAAAGGGAACGTATGAGCCTGGAATCGGTCAAGGCGTTTTTCGCAGACAAGGCACCCGAAATCGAAGTGATTGAACTGCCAACCAGTACGGCGACAGTCGCCCTCGCAGCCGAGGCGCATGGTGTCGAACCGGGACAGATCGCAAAGACACTGTCATTTGCCGCGAAAGATCAGACCATACTTATCGTGACGCGGGGAGATGCGCGTATCGATAATCGCAAATTCAAGGACCAGTTCGGAACCAAACCGCGCATGTTGGATGCGGAAAGCGTCTTGAATGAAACAAGTCATCCGGTCGGTGGTGTTTGCCCGTTTGGATTGCCTAGCGCCCTGCCCGTTTATTGCGATTTGTCGCTCAAGACTTTCGACGAAGTCGTTCCGGCTGCCGGGGCTACAAACAGTGCAGTGCGGATCGCACCGCAGAAAATGGCCGAGCTTGTTTCGGCTGAATGGATTGATGTTTGCCAGTAAGGCATGTGTTGCCCGGATTATCTAATCGCGATGACGTGATGAAATGAAGTGCTTTTTTGCCCTTTAAAGGTGATAAAACACTTCATATATTTTAAGAATAGTTCTAAAGTGGATTCGAAGTGAATGCACTCGCTTGGCACATACCCCTGAAATCTCCGGGCTCCGGAGGAGCCTGATGGGGTTGTGACGTAACCAAAAGCAGAGTTTTCCGTGGGTAGGTCCATCAGGAAGGCTTGAGGATGTGCTGAAAGGAATAATCAATGCGTCTTACTCGTCAGACGAATTATGCCATTCGCATGCTTATGTATTGTGCCGCCAATGACGGCAAACTGAGCCGCGTTCCGGAAATTGCCCGCGCTTATGGCGTTTCGGAGCTTTTCCTCTTCAAGATTTTGCAGCCACTTGTCGAAAACGGACTGGTTGAGACTGTACGCGGCCGTAACGGTGGTGTGCGTCTCGGACGCGCTGCCAAGGATATTTCGCTGTTCGATGTCGTGCGCGTGACTGAAGAAAACTTCGCCATGGCCGAATGCTTCGAAAATGACGCAACAGAATGCCCGCTTGTCGATAGTTGTGGCCTCAACTCAGCCCTGCGTGAAGCACTCAATGCATTCTTCGGCGTATTGATGAAGTATAGCATCTCGGATTTGGTTAAGGCACGTCCAAATGTTCGCGTGCTGCTCGGTCTTGATGAAGATCTCGAAGCGGAACGTGTTGCCAGCTGATTTGCAGCGTGGTTGAATAGAAAAAGGCTGAGAACCGGGCAGGTTCTCAGCCTTTTTGTTTGTCTCAAACTTTTTAGAGTGCCGCGGCATAGGCCGATTGTGGCAACACGAATGGCACGCCTTGCGCTGGCGGCACACCGACCCTTAGAGAGCACTCATAAACCCGCTCCAACCGATCATCAGTCAGCGCATGTTGTGGCGTGCCGATGGTATCAAGTTTGCCCTTGTGCATGACAGCGATACTGTCGGCGAACATGGCAGTCAGATTGAGATCGTGAAGGATAGCAATCACGCCGCCACCAGCGGCTGCGAAATCGCGTGCAATTTCCATAACTGTGATCTGATGCTTTATATCGAGGCTCGAAATAGGCTCATCCAGGAACAGATAACGCGGTTTTCCATCCACGACTGGCTTCCAGACCTGACAAAGCACGCGTGCAAGCTGCACCCGCTGCTGTTCACCACCCGAAAGCTCCTGATAAAGCCTGCCGCTGAAGCCTGCGAGATCAACCTTCTGCAATGCAAGATCGGGCAACTTCTCCTGCTCTGCACCAGTTACACCGCTGAAACCACCCGTCAAACCGATATGGACGATCTCGCGGACAGTAAAAGGAAACGACAAAGCGCTGGCTTGCGGCAGCACAGCCCGGCGCGCAGCCATGCGCCAGGGCTTGATCCCTGCAAAATCCTCGCCATCCAGATAAGCAGAACCCGTATAAGTAATATCACCAGAAAGCGCGCGCAGCAGCGTAGTCTTACCGGAACCGTTAGGCCCAACAATTGCTGTCACTTCGCCAGGACGCGCGACAAAATTGATATTCTCTATAATCGGCTTATTGCCGATAGAAACACTTAGGTTTTTGGTTTCGATCATTTCGCGCCTCACAGATCAAGAACGCCGCGCTGGCGCAGCAATATCCAGAGGAAGAATGGAGCGCCGCACACAGCCGTAATGATGCCAATCGGCAATTCGGCAGGTGCAACAATGGTGCGGCTTACCGCATCTGCAAGCAAAAGCATGATTGCCCCGAGCAGTGCTGCGGAAGGCAACAAGTAACGGTGATCAGGACCAATGCTCAAGCGCAGCATATGCGGCACGACAATGCCGATAAAGCCGATGCCGCCGGATATTGCGACCGTCGCACCCGTCGCCGCAGCAACAGTTACGATTGCGACGTTTTTAATCCGCTGCACAGGAATACCAAGATGGCCGGCTGCCGCCTCACCCAACGCGAGCGCATTAAGACCCCGCGACAGAAACGGTGTCGCAAAAAGTATGACCATGATAATCGGGCCAGCCGTGCCGATCTTGCCCCAAGTAGCACCTGCCAGCGAGCCAAGCCCCCAGAAGGTCAGATCACGCAACTGTCGATCATCAGAAATATAGACGAGAGCTCCAGTGGCAGCACCTGTCAGAGCCCCAAGCGCGATACCAGCCAGAAGCATCGTAGCGACAGAAGTACGTCCGCGCCGCGTCGCCACGCGATAAAGGATAAGCGTAGTTATCAGGCCACCAAAAAATGCAGCGAGAGGCAGGGCGCAAAGACCGAGCAACAGATAAAGCGGAGCAAGTGCTGTTCCACCCAAGACAATCATTGAAACCGCACCAAGGCTGGCACCTGCGGAAACACCAACAAGTCCCGGATCAGCAAGCGGATTGCGGAACAAGCCCTGCATAACGGCACCGGAAACGGCAAGCGAAGCGCCAACCAGTATTCCCATGATGATGCGCGGTAGACGAATTTCCATAATGATCAGATGGTCACGCCGGAATGCGTCTGCACTTTCTTGCGTTCCAAAAACCAGTTCCCGCAAAACGCTCATGACAGAGGCGTCGGAAGCACCCGCAGTCAGACTGAACAGTGCGGTTATGCAAAGTGCAACAGCGAGAATTGCGATAGCCAAACGAGCGCGCGCAGAGCGATCTCCGGCATGACTATCGTTGGCTTGATCACGCACGGCAAAGCCCCCGGGTTTTGCCACGCGGTCTTGGCTGGTCATTTCGATATGTCCTTATTGCGGGTTTCCGCGATATGCCTGCCAGCAATGATGCTCGACAGGCATATGTTTTAGTTTGCAGCCTGCTTGCCATAGAGCTTTTCAGACAATTCACGGCTGGCAGCGCCTGTGCGTGGACCAAAGCCGAGCAGATAGAGTGAATCCATCTGAACGATGTTACCGCTGCGTCCAGCAGGCGAATTAGCAAGAGCCGGGTTCTTCAGCAGATCCTCTTTCTGAACGCTATCCTTGCCAATATTCATGGTGAGGATGAGATCAGGAGCAGCCTTCTCAACGGCTTCATCGGTGAGCTGCTTATAACCCTGATAAGAGTCGATTGCGTTCACACCGCCCGCAAGGGTGATGATGCCATTGGCACCTGTGCCCGTACCGGACGCCATAATGCGTCCTTCCTGAGCCGACATGATGAACAACACGCGCTTGCGCGGATTCTGGTTTGCTGAAATTTTCTGCGCAGCTTCCAGATCCCGCGATACGTCAGCTGCGAGCGCTTTGGCTTTATCTTCCAGACCAAGCGCCTTGCCGACGGCTTCAATCTTGGCAATCACGCTTTCGCCGGTATGCTCTTCGGGAATAACAACCATCGGAACCGAAGCTTTTTTCAGCACTTCAAGCGCTTCTGGAGGACCACTGCCCTCAAGCATCAAAATACCCGTAGGATTGACTGAAAGAACACCTTCCGGCGAAAGACGGCGCATATAGCCGACATCAACCAGTTTTCGAGCTTCTTCCGGATAGCTACTGGTTTGATCACGAGCGACGAGCTTATCGCCCGCGCCAAGCGCATAGACGATTTCGGTGACAGAACCGCCGATGGACACCAGACGTGACGTATCGGTGATTTTCTCAACCGTATCGGCTTTTGCGACACCGCCAAAAGCAACAGAAGCGACAATAACCGCCAGCGCTGCGCAACGACCGATGCTTGATGAAATGATTGACATGTTCCGCTTCCCTAAAGCACGCCGTGGAAACGAGCTAACTCGTTCTCCAATGATGACGTGCATATAAAATTGGGCTTAGTGTGTATTCCGAACGGAAAAAACATCCGGAATACACATCAAAACAAGGAGTTATCCGCCTGTTCTTTAAGCAGCGTTCGACTGCGGCAAGCGCGGCAGATTTTCCGCGATCATACGCCAGTCAGCCAGTTCCGCTTCGCCCTCGTGACGCTCGCCGAAGAACTGGATAATCAGCTCACCATTGGCATCATAAGCCTCAAGCGAAGTGACATGACCGTCCTTGGTTGGCTTACGAACAACCCAGGCATTGGCGATATGATCGGCGCGAAGGTGCAGATGGAAAGTCGGATCAAGCACATTGAGCCATGGACCCATTGTCTTGATTTCGGCAATCTTGCCGGTGTGAATCTGGATACAGCCACGGCTTCCAACAAAGCACATGATTGGAATCTGTTCCTGAACGACATGGTTCATCATCGCTTCGACAGCAGTCAGATCAACGCGCCATGCGAAATCCTGCCCAGCAAGATGCACGGCCTGATGACGATCAACGCCGAAATCTTTCAGAAGACCGACAAACTGGTGAACATCGGTGAGTGCGCCCCAGCGTTCACGGAACGCATCGGCATCGATAGCCGAAACATCGGCTTTTTCTGCCTTGGCAGCGACAGGCTTTGTTTCGATCGAAGGCGTCTGATCATCAAGCAACAGTTCAGAAACAAGCTGCTCGTAGGCTTCCAGATCAGAAGCTGGACGCAGATGAATTTTATGAACGGCTTCGCCCGATGCATCAAAGAACTGAAGGCTGCGGCGAACGTGTTCGCCATCAAGCTTGGCAACCGCAAAACCATGCACCCAGTGCTTTGGGAAAATGCGGAGATCGATTTCCTTGCCGAGCGTGAGCGACGCATGCGGTCCCCAGATCGTCTTTTCAAATGGACCGATCTTCTCGTGCACAGCGCTTTCATTGCGTGTCAACGCCATGACTTCGCCAAGCGAAGGGGCGTGTTTGAGCAAGGTTTCCACATCTGCGCGAATACGGCGAGCGGAGATCGAGCTGTCAGCATCTGCACCGGTGTAAGCCGCAATGAAATCGGCCTCTGATATCCCGAGGCTCTGCGCAAAATCACGTTCACGCATTTTCGGGTTATCTGCCCGTGCCTTGAGTATCTGCTCTGGGGAGGGCTTGGTCTGGGTCGTCATCTGTTGTTTGCCTATTTGTTCAGGATGAGCTTGCCTTGACGGGTGATCTTCAAACGATAGAGAGAGCCGCCGTGCTCTATCGCCACTTCACGAGAGCCGTTGAAGAGTTCACGGCTGCCATAAGTTTTGAGCTGCGGCTCGTAGGACTGTTCAGAAACGTGCGATTTAGCTTGTCCGCCCGTTTCAAGACGGGATTGAATTTCGGGCATGCGGCTGGAGACGCGTTCACGCGGCAACCGCACCTGCATGTCGATATGGATTCGCCTATTCATTTTATTGCCTCTGCACCAGTTATGGAGCCGTCTTGTGAACTGACCGGATGCCAAACAAATCATTAGTTGACATCGAAAGTCATGTTTTATAATCACTGCCTTACTGGATTAAACGAGTCAAGTTTAAATCTTGTTTTTTCCAGCGCAAGCCCGAAGGTTGTCCCTTCCAGCCAGCACAAATGCTCCTCTCGGGATGAGGAGAAACTAACCATTTGTAACAATTGATCTTCTTGCTCCCCTTTGGGCGCGAGAGACTTCCTTTGGCCTCAGGAGAAACCAAGGCAATGCGGGCGAAAAACGGGGAACAGACGCGGTCATTTCTGGCGAGCACAGGTCTCGCTGTTGTAATTCTGGCAATGACATCGAATGCATACGCGCAGGAACAAGCTGCAGCGACAGACAACAACGGCGTCGAGCTGAAACCTATTGTTATCAAGAACACACGCGGCACAAAGGGATCGGTTTCCGATACACCTTTGGCAAACGTCACAACCGCTGACGAAATCCGCAAGAAGGACATTGATTCCGTCCGGGATCTGTCCAACACGCTGGAACCTGGCCTCGCCGTCAGCGCTACGACCGGTAGCGTGAACATTCGCGGTCTTCAGGATGATCGCGTACTCACGACAATCGACGGCATTCCTATTCCTTATCTCGACGCAGCCATCCGTACCGATGTGAGCGGTGGCAGCAGCGATGCATATGATATTTCTGCTCTCTCCACATTTGACGTGCTTTACGGCGCAGATGCCAGCCGTCTTGGCTCGGGCGCTATGGGCGGCGCGATCGCGTTGAGAACACTGGAACCGGAAGACCTGCTTGCTCCGGGCAAAGCATTCGGCGGCATCGCAAAGCTGACTTACGACGGCTCCGACCGATCCTTCATCGGCTCTGGCGCGGTTGCACAGAAGATTCAGAACACCTCGGTTCTGTTTCAGGGCTCGTATAAGCGCGGCCATGAAATTCGCGGAACGGGTGACGTCGGCGGATATGGCGCAGCACGCACCGAGGCCGATCCTAAAGATTACGACCGCAGCAACCTGATGTTCAAGCTACGTCAGGAGCTTGAAGGCGGTCACACCATCGGCATAACAGCCGAGCGCAATCGGTATGATTCAGACACCAATCTGAATTCGGACGCAGGCACGACCTACAACAATCGCGATTACAATCAGAACCGCAAAAACGATCGTGATCGTGTATCGCTCGACTATCGTTATGAAGGCCAAGGCGATGGCCTTGTAAACAATGCCTGGGCAACTGTTTACTGGCAAAAGATGACGCGCTCTTATGGTACGGACACCATACGCAAAGGCGCCCTCGCAGGTCCTTTCAGCCGCCATTATAAGCTGGAGGATGAACGTTACGGGGCAAGTGGTTATACAAATCTCGGTTTCGACACTGGGATTCTCAATCACTCGCTGACTGTTGGTGGTGATTTCAGTATCGGCAAAAGCACTCAGTCGTTTACAGGTGATGACGCATGTATTCGTGGTGTTCAAAGCCCGACCTGCGCATTCTTGCATATCAATCAGGCAGATACACCTGACGTCGACAACTATCGCTTTGGCCTCTTCGCTGAAGACCGTATCGAAATAGGCGATACGCCTTTTGCCATCACTCCGGGTATGCGGTTTGACTGGTTTAAGTATGAGCCAGATTCGATAAGCGGTTATGCTAACAATTCGGACAGCCGCATTTCGCCAAAGATCCGCTTCTCCTGGCAGGCCACACCAGCTCTTGAACTCTTTGCGCAGGTATCTACGACTTACAAAGCCCCAGAAATTGATCAGCTTTATGTCACCTACCTGTCTGCTGGCTATGGCACAATCGGCAATCCTGACCTTAACCCTGAGAAGGGATACGGCATCGATGTCGGCGCAAATTTTGGCGATCAGAATTCAGGCGGTAAAATCACGGCATTCGTGAACCGCTACAGTGACTTCATCGATACCGTAACCACCCGCACAACCGAATTTCCAATGGGCCTGACCGAGTATCGCAACCTCGATAAGGCACGGATTGCCGGTATCGAAGTAAAAGCGCACCATAACTTCGTGAACGGCTTCAATGTGCACGGCACGTTGGCTTACGCGAAGGCTATGAACCTGGATGATAATATCCCATTGGCATCATCACAGCCCTTCAAGGGCGTGTTCGGTGTGGGTTACAATGCTGAATCCTGGGGCCTTGACACCAGTGTTGTCGCAGCGGCGTACGTTAATCAGACTATTTCAACCCAAACAGGGACACAAACACGTCGTTTGCCCGGCTATGGTCTCGTCAATCTGACAGGTTGGTGGGAGCCAAAACAACTGAATGGCACGCGTCTTCAGGCTGGCGTCTACAACATATTCGACAAGACCTACTACAACGCTATGAATGTAAACAGCTTAGCTAATGTGACTGAACGCTACTCAGAAGCTGGCCGCTACTTCAAGCTGTCGCTGACGCAGAAGTTCTAATCACATTCGGGAGGTTGTTGCCTCCCGGAAACCAATCGTCGTGTCTACGAAGTCCACCCAACTCTGACCGCGGCTGTGGCCTTCATATCCCGAGATACGACGCGGCGAGTGCGGGCCCTACCACCGCACTCGCCGGAAAACCAACAGGACACGACAGATCATCTGTGCGATTGTCCTGACGAATTTTTGTAGCCAGTCCATCTTTGCAAAGAAAAGGATCAGCAATGTTCATCGCAATGAATCGCTTCAAGGTTATCGTCGGCAACGAAGCCGAGTTCGAAACCGTCTGGAGAAACCGCGATTCCCAGCTCGCCGAACTTCCGGGCTTCGAAAGTTTCAACCTTCTGCGTGGCGCGACCAATGAAGAAGAAGGCTATACGCTTTACTCCTCGCACACTGTCTGGAAAACGCGTGAAGATTTTGTCTTCTGGACCAAATCAGAGCAGTTCCGCAACGCGCATCGCAATGCAGGCGACCGTAAGCCACTTTATGCCGGCCCACCTCAGTTTGAGGGATTCGAGGCTGTTGAAGGCATCTGATCGCTCGTTTGAGTGTGTTTTCCACACGGTGCGGCGAAATGGCACATAAAGTTGAAACGGGGTCAAAATGGCCCCGTTTTGAGTAGGTGAAAATGCTAATTAATGTTTAAAGATGGGCTGTTAACTCATATTTAGAATTATTCTAACTTATTGATTTTTAGAACGTTTCAAAAACATAAAATTTGACAGAACCACCCCACAAAAGCCATAACCTGACTTAATTCGGTGGGTTTTATAAAGACTTATCGAAGCTTACCTTTGATGTTCGGGCCTTTAACCCCTGCAATTGGAGGAACCATTGTTCGGTTCAGAGTTGCGCCAAGCGCGCGTACAAATAAATGTAGCAGCTGATAGCTGTATTTCTGATGCCTTCGCAGGCAACGAACGGGTTTATTCCAGCCGTATTGTGAATAATATACTTTCACATCGCATTGCAGATGCCGGAGTTTACTGCTCATGCTAGTCTGCAGCTGCAATGTTATTACTGATAAAGACATCGAAGCCGTCGTCATACAACTTCTCGATGAAGATTGCTGGCGGTTGATTGTCCCTGGCACCGTTTATAACGCCATGTCCAAGAGCGGCCGTTGCTGTGGCTGCTTCCCAAACGTCGTAGAAACCATCATAAGGGTTACCGAAGAATACCATCTTCGTCGCAACCATATGGACGAAAACGTCATCCAGTTCATGGATCGTGTACGTTCTCTACGAGAAAAATTCGGGAGTTCTTGGAATGAAAGGCGAACCAAAGGTCATCGAGCGGCTTAACGAGGCACTGTTTCTCGAGCTCGGCGCCGTCAACCAGTACTGGCTGCACTATCGTCTGTTGAACGACTGGGGCTTCACGCGTCTTGCAAAGAAGGAACGTGAAGAATCCATCGAAGAAATGCAGCATGCTGACAAGCTGATCGACCGCATTATCTTCCTCGAAGGTCATCCAAACCTTCAGACGGTTGCTCCGCTGCGCATTGGCCAGAACGTCAAGGAAGTTCTGGAAGCCGATCTGGCTGGCGAATATGATGCACGCGCATCATACAAGAAGTCGCGCGAGATTTGCGACGAACTCGGCGATTACGTTTCCAAGCAGCTTTTCGACGAACTGCTTGCTGACGAAGAAGGCCACATCGACTTCCTCGAAACGCAGCTCGATCTTCTCGCTAAGATTGGCGAAGAACGCTACGGCATGCTCAATGCAGCACCTGCCGACGCTGCTGAGTAAAATAGCCTGAATGAACGATTTTAAGCCGGGGCTACGCTCCGGCTTTTTGTTTATGAAGGGTTTCGGGAATGCGCGTGAACGAATAGGCTTATACCTACAAATTAAAGCATTTCCAGCAAAAGTGGGAACCGGTTTTGCGTCGGATAATGCGTAAAAACAAATAGTTACAGCGGCTCCAACGATTCAGTCTTAACTGGAACCGCTGTAAAGCCCATGGACGTTCTCAATGACCGATACTGCAATATCCATCCGCAAAGCCAGTCAGTCCGATCTGGCGGCGATTGTTGCCATGCTTGCAGATGATGCACTTGGGGCAAAACGCGAAGATGCAAGCCACCCATTGAAAGCGTGTTACATTGATGCATTCAACGCCATCGAAAGCGACCCAAACCAGCTGCTTGCTGTGGTTGAACAGGATGAACAATTAATCGGCTGCTTACAGCTCAGCTTCATTCCCGGCCTTTCGCGCAAGGGCATGTGGCGCGGGCAGATCGAGAGCGTGCGTATTGCAAGTAGTATACGCGGTGGTGGCGTAGGCCGACAAATGATTGCGTGGGCAATCGATAAATGCCGCGAACGTGGTTGCGAACTTGTGCAATTGACGACCGATAAATCGCGCGCCGATGCCCTGCGTTTTTATCAATCGCTCGGTTTTGTTGACAGTCATGAAGGCATGAAGCTGTCGCTTTAATGAATTCAACTAGTTCCTTGATGTAAAAGAAAAAGGGCGCATCAAGCGCCCTTCCTTATTCGATCTTCAAATTGCTTATTGTGGCAGCTTGTCGTCAACGCCTGCGACGTAGAAGTTCAGACCGAGCAGGGTCTTGTCGTCAGCCTGCTCGCCTTCCTTGAGCCACTCCGAACCGTCCTGCTTCTTGATAGGACCGGTAAATGGCTTGAAGTCGCCCGACTTGATCTTGGCTTCGGTTTCTTCAGCCAGTTTCTTAACGTCGTCTGGCATGTTGGTGTAAGGCGCCATCTTGACGAGGCCTTCCTTCATTCCCCACCAGATGTTCTGCGTCTTCCACGAACCGTCAAGCGCGGCCTTGGCGCGGTCGATATAGTATGGGCCCCAATCATCCACGATTGCTGTGAGCTGGGTTTCAGGGCCGAACTTGATCATGTCCGAAGCCTGACCGAATGCCTTGATGCCACGCTCATGCGCAACCTGGATCGGAGCAGTCGAATCCGTGTGCTGGGTCAGGATATCCACGCCTTGGTCAACCAGTGCCTTGGCAGCGTCTGCTTCCTTGCCTGGATCGAACCATGAATTGACCCAGATGACCTTGACCTTGAAGTCAGGATTGACCGACTGAGCGCCGAGCATGAATGCATTGATGCCCTGCACCACTTCCGGCACTGGAACCGAAGCGATATAGCCAGCAACGCCCTTGGTCGACATTTTGGCAGCGATCACGCCCTGCACATAGCGACCTTCGTAGAAGCGCGCATTGTAAGCAGATACGTTGTCAGCGGTCTTGTAACCGGTTGCGTGTTCAAACTTCACATCCGGGAACTTGGCAGCAACCTTGATGGTTGGGTCCATATAACCGAAAGAGGTCGTGAAGATCAGCTTGTTGCCTGCGCGAGCAAGACGCTCGATCGAACGCTCGGCATCCGCACCTTCCGGTACGTTTTCGAGGAAGGTCGTTTCGACCTTGTCGCCAAGAGATTCGATCATTTCCTTGCGGGCCACATCGTGCTGATAGGTCCAGCCGAAATCTCCCGGAGGTCCGATATAGATGAAGCCGACTTTCAGCTTGTCTTCTGCATGTGCTGCCCCGCCAACCATAAAGCTGGCTGCAGTGGCGATCGCCAACAGCGTCTTTTTCATGTTCCCTGCACTCCTTGTTGTCACCCTCAAAACAAAACGGCAGGCCGTGGGAGCCGGTCTGCCGTTCAGAACTCATATTTACCTGTCCGGCACAAAAGGTTTGCCGAGCGACGCAGGCGTATTCATCATCGTCAGACGCCTGTTGCGCGAGATGATGACCAGAACCACAATAGTCGCGATATAAGGCAAGGCCGAAAGGAACTGCGACGGAAGACCGAAACCAAGCGCCTGCGCATGAAGCTGGCCAATGGTTACGGCACCGAAGAGATAGGCGCCGATCAGAACACGCCATGGACGCCATGAGGCGAATACGACGAGTGCAAGTGCAATCCAGCCACGCCCTGCCGACATGTTCTCCACCCATTGAGGCACATAGACCAGCGACAGCTGCGCTCCCGCGAGCCCTGCACAAGCGCCGCCAAACAGCACGGCGAGATAACGCGTGCGAACCACATGCACACCAAGCGCATGGGCTGAGCCGTGATTGTCACCGATAGCGCGCAATTGTAGACCTGCTCTCGTGCGAAACAGGAACCATGTCACGCCAATCACCAGCAATATGGATATGTAGAAAATCGGATCCTGCCCGAAGAGGAAGCGACCGACATAAGGAATATCGCTGAGATATGGGATATTGATCGCACCTAAACGCACGCCCGGCATACCGACGAAGCTTTCGCCCAACATGGCTGAGGCACCAATGCCCAGAATAGTGAGCGCGAGACCTGTTGCTACCTGATTGGTCACAAGCGACAGTGTTAGAAAAGCGAAAATGCCTGAAAACAACGTGCCTACCAGAATGGCGGCAATCATGCCGAGCCACGCCGAGCCGGTGAACTGCGCGGCAGCAAACCCGGAAACAGCACCCATCAGCATCATGCCTTCGACGCCAAGGTTCAAGACGCCGGAGCGTTCGACAACGAGTTCACCAATGGCTGCAATCAGCAACGGTGTTGCAGCTGTTGCGATGGTGAGGAGGATTGCCTGTGTCAAATCCATTGATCAGGCCTTTCCTGCTGAGCGACCCGCCACAAAGCGGATGCGATAGTGAATGAGCGTGTCGCAAGCGAGCACGAAAAACAGGATCATGCCCTGAAACACGCGCGCTGACTTTTCGGAGATACCGATGGCAACCTGTGCCGCTTCGCCGCCAAGATATGAAAGTGCCAGCACGAAACCAGCTGCAATCGCACCAATCGGATTGAGCCTTCCAAGGAAGGCAACGATAATCGCCGTAAAGCCATATCCGGGTGAGATGACAGGGCGTAGCTGGCCAATGGCACCGGAGGTTTCGGCGATGCCTGCAAGACCAGCCAGTGCGCCTGAAATTGCGAAGACAAAGAAGACCAGCTTACCGCGACTGAAACCTGCAAAGCGCCCTGCCCGTGGGCTTTGGCCGATAACCTTGACCTCAAAGCCTTTCAGCGTCTTGGCGAGCAGGAACCAGACCAGCACCGCAGCAACAATGGCAAAGATGAAGCCCCAATGGGCACGGCCTGATGCACTCCAGATTTCAGGCAGCACCGCACTTGGATTAAACTGCCGGGTTTCCGGAAAATTATAGCCTTCCGGATTGCGCCATGGACCACGCACCAACCAGTCGAGGAACAATTGCGCGACATAAACCAGCATCAGGCTGGTAAGAATTTCATTGGTGTTGAAGCGAACTTTCAGAAGCGCCGGGATGGAGGCATAGGCAGCTCCACCCGCCATGCCCATCAGCATCATCAAAGGCAATACGATCCACATCTGCAGATCGGGGAACATCACCGGCAGGATCGAACCGGTAATTGCGCCAATAATGAACTGGCCTTCAGCGCCGATATTCCAGTTGTTGGACTGGAAACAGACGCAAAGACCAATGGCGATCAGAATAAGCGGTGTGGCCTTAACCAGAAGCTCATGCCATGACCAGACGTCAAACAGTGGTTCGACAAAGAAGACATAAAGCGCATGAAGCGGGTCTTTGCCCATCAACGCAAAGGCAATACCACCAAAAACAAGTGTAAGCGCCAAGGCCAGCAACGGCGAAACGGCGCTAAAGATTTTTGAAGGCTGCGGACGTTTTACGAGTTCAATACGCATCACGCTGCCCCCGCCTGATCCGAGCCGGAAACGCCGCCCATCAGAAGGCCAATCTTTTCCAGCGTTACGTCTGCGATAGGCATTGGATCGGAAAGCGCGCCATGGTTCATCACGGCAATACGATCACTGATTTCGAGCAGTTCATCCAAATCCTGACTAATCACAAGCACGGCTGAACCCGAGCGGGCGAGATCAACCAGAGCCTGCCGGATATGCGCCGCAGCGCCTGCATCCACGCCCCATGTCGGCTGATTGACGACCATTACAGAGGGAGAACGGTCCAGCTCGCGTCCGATGATGAACTTCTGCAGATTACCGCCCGACAAGGCCGAAGCTGGGGGATTTTCCGCACTCTTGCGTACATCCATTGTATCGATGATGCGCTTTGCAGCCGAGCGCAGCGCGCTTTCGGCAATAAGTTTCAACTTGCCGCCGCGCATGAAGGCCTTCGCATCGGTCTTATAGCGCGAAAGAAAAAGATTGTCGGTCAGCGTCAGCGCTGGAACCGCGCCATGTCCAAGGCGCTCTTCCGGCACAAAAGCTGCGCCCATCATGCGGCGCTCACTAATGTCGAGTTTGCCAGCATCCGTGCCACGAATGCGTACCGACGAGGGCGTAGATTGCAGAACCTCGCCCGAAATGGCTTCAAAGAACTCGCCCTGCCCGTTACCGGCAACGCCAGCAATACCAACAACTTCACCGGCTTTAATGCTGAGAGAAATGTCTTTCAGTGCAGTCGAAAACGGACCGCGCGGAGCTTGAGACAGGTTTTTGATTTCAAAAAGCGGCGCTGCCTGTGTTTCTAAAGCTGCCATCGGGCTGCGTGCCACGACCTTGATGTCATTTCCGACCATCATGCGGGCAAGCGATGCAGCCGTTTCCTGTCTGGGATCACAATGCGCGACGACTTTGCCGTGACGCAGCACAGTGGCGCGGTCGCAAAGCCGTTTCACCTCTTCCAGGCGATGACTGATATAAAGGATCGACTTGCCTTCCGCCTTCAAACGCTCCAGCGTTTCAAACAGGCGGTCAGCTTCCTGCGGTGTGAGAACCGATGTCGGCTCGTCAAGAATGATGAGGTCCGGTTCCTGCAAAAGGCAGCGCACAATTTCGATACGCTGGCGTTCACCAACCGAGAGGTCACCGACATGGGCTTGCGGATCAATTGGAAGACCGTAAGCCTGCCCCACATCGCGCGCACGTTTTGCGACTTCGGAAAGGGACAGCGAACCGTTGAGCGACAGCGCAATATTTTCGGCAGCAGTGAGCGAGTCAAACAGCGAGAAATGCTGGAAAACCATGCCGATGCCAAGTTTTCTTGCCGTAGCTGGTTCGTTGATTGTTACCGGCTGACCCTTCCAGACGATCTCGCCCTCCAGAGGCTGGAGCGCGCCGAACAGCATTTTCACGAATGTGGATTTGCCAGCACCGTTTTCACCCAAAAGGGCATGTATTTCCCCAGCTTCGATGACGAGATCTACCGCATCGCACGCTCTGAGTTGACCAAATACTTTAGTGAGCCGGCGGACATCCAAAAGAGGCCGGTCGGATAAAGGCGCTGACATTGTTCCCCAAGGTTATTTTTGAACGACCTTATCCAGCAAGTTCGTTCTTGAAAAGCCAAAAAGAAAACGGCGGAGGACATATGCACACCGCCGATTCATTTCACGCAATTTATGATCCAAAAAGCCTCGCAACTTTTCGGGATCGTGCTCACAGCTTCTATATTACGGAAGCAGAATACTCGCACCCGTCGTCTTGCGCGCTTCGAGGTCTTCATGCGCTTTACGCACATCTTTCAGCGCATAGGTCTGGTTGATTTCGATCTTCACTGCACCACTTGCGACGACATCGAACAACTCGTTCGCCGTCTTCTCGAGTTCAGCACGCTTTGCAACGTAATTAAACAGCGTCGGGCGGGTGGCAAAAAGCGAACCCTTCTGAGCGAGAAGATTGAGATCAAACGGGGGAATAACGCCGGATGACTGACCGAAGCAGGCAAACATGCCCAGCGGCTTCAGAACATCGAGCGACCCCATATAGGTGTCGCGACCCACGGAATCATAGACGACATTCACGCCCTCGCCGCCGGTCAATTCCTTCACACGTTCAACGAAGTTTTCGGTGCGGTAATTGATGACATGGTCATAGCCATGCGCTTTGGCCAGAGCGATCTTCTCTTCCGATCCGGCTGTACCGATAACGGTTGCACCAAGATGCTTCGCCCATTGACCGGCAATAAGCCCCACGCCGCCTGCTGCCGCATGAAACAGGATCGTGTGTCCCGGCTTCACAACGAAGGTCTGACGCAGAAGATATTGCGCCGTCATGCCCTTGAGCATCATGGCAGCAGCGGTTTTCAGTTCGATGCTGTCAGGTACTTTAACAAGCCTGTCGGCAGGCAAAATGCGCTCTTCGGCATAGGAGCCGGGCGTCGCTGCATAGGCAACCCGATCGCCAACCTTGAGGTTTTCGACGCCAGAGCCGACAGCCACGACAATGCCTGCCCCCTCGTTGCCGGGCGTAAACGGCATCTGCGCTGCCTTATAAAGTCCAGTGCGGAAATAAACGTCGATGAAGTTCAGCCCAATGGCCTCATGGCGCACCTTGGCTTCACCTGCTCCCGGCTCACCGATCTCGATCTGTTCATATTGCAGGACTCCCGGACCGCCGGTCTGGTGAACCCGAATAGCGTTGATCATGGTCTCCTCAGCCTCTCTTCTTCGCTTCTGCAGCCTGTTCAGCCGCGATAACAGCAGCAGTTCGTCCGAGATTAGGGAAGAACTGCATGATTGCGCCGATGAAGTAGATATAAAGACCGGTCACTGTGATGCCGACGCGCACCCAGAGCGGCGCATCGAGCGTATAGTAAAGACCTGCAGCGCCAAAGGCACACCACAGTAAAAAGATCGTCAGATTGAGCGGGCGCAGACGCACCACACGCACCGGATGCAGGAAGCTGATTGGCAGGAAGGAAAGGATCGCCGACAGAACCACAATGGCGAAGGCTTCCCATTCTCCGGGCCGGACAATGAAGAGCGTAAACACCACCATATTCCAGACGACCGGGAAGCCTTTGAAGAAGTTCTCCTTCGTCTTCATGCCGGTGTCGGCATAATAAATCGCGCTCGAAACCACGATAATCGCACCGGATATGAACGACAGGTTCGTCCCCATGAAACCGCTTTGATAAAGCGCAAAGGCCGGTATCAACACATAGGTCACATAGTCGATAATGTTGTCGAGCAATTCGCCCGACCAGTTCGGCAGCACATATTTGACTTCGAGCTTACGCGCGATTGGTCCGTCGATGCCATCGACGAACAATGCAAGACCAAGCCACCACCACATCGCGGTGTAGCGGCCATCACTTGCAGCCACGATTGACAGAAACGCCAGAAATGAACCGGACGCGGTGAGCAGATGAACAGAAAATGCCTTCGCCTGTGGCGCGGTCACTTTCTTGGCTTTGAGTTTTCCGGTCAGTTTGCTTTTCACGCCGTTTGCCATTTCTCTTGATCGCCGCCTTCAATCTTCCAACAAGGCGTGAAGCGGCAGATAAGACCTCCAACGCGAATGATCGGTGGAAGCCATGCTGTTGCACAAAGCTTTCCCCGAATAAGGCGAAAAGAGCAAGTAAGTCGTGAGACAAAACCGCCCTCATTCCACCAAAGATTGGGTTTTAGCTTATGCAACAATGGCCTTTGACCGCCATTTGCGGTTAAGTGACAACAAATACGACGCGATAAGAATCGCTTTGGGCCGGAAGTTTCTGGCCAGGGATAGAGCACTATGAATGACGTGGTTGTAGAAAAGCCCCTCACCGAAATCACAATCAGTGGCGGTGGCCCTGCCGGAATGATGGCCGCATTGGCCCTAAGCGCCAAAGGTTATCGCACGGCACTGCTCGGTCCGGAAACCGACAGAAACGACCGCCGCACCACAGCGCTGATGATGCCAGCTATCCGCTTTCTTGAAGAAATCGGCGTCTGGGGCGATATCGCGCCTGAAGCTGCTCCTCTTGCTTCAATGCGTATTGTCGATGCCACGCAGCGTCTCATCCGCAGCCCCGCCGTAACATTCCGCGCAGGCGAAATCGATGAAACAGCCTTTGGCTACAACATCCCCAATGCAGCGTTGAACCAGAAGCTTGCGGAAGCGGTTGAAAACAACCCTGCAATTAAACGCATCACGCAGCCTGCAATCGAATATCGCAACAATGGCGATCACGTCACCATAACGCTTGCAGGCGGCGATACGCTGCATACCCGTCTTGTCGTAGCAGCTGATGGACGCAATTCCGCTGCGCGCGAAGCCGCTGGTATTCGCACACGTCGCTGGAGCTATCCGCAGACGGCCGTGGTGCTTTCTTTTGCGCATGAAGTCGAACACGAGAACATCTCGACCGAATTTCATACAGAAGAAGGCCCGTTCACACAGGTTCCACTTAAGGGAAAACGTTCGAGTCTCGTCTGGGTGGTGAATCCCGGCCGTGCCGAAATGCTGCTCGCATTGGATGACTTGGCCCTCGCTCAGCGCATCGAAGACATGATGCAATCAATGCTTGGCAAGGTGACGATTGATATCCGTCCGCAAGCGTGGCCGCTATCGGGAATGGTGCCGCTTTCATTTGCATCAAAGCGCACTATTTTAATCGGTGAAGCAGCGCATGTGTTCCCGCCTATCGGCGCGCAGGGGCTTAATCTCGGCACACGCGACGTCGAAACACTGATCAAGGCCATTGCAAGCGATCCATCGGACCCCGGTTCGGACCGTGTGATCCGCGCTTATGATCGTGGCCGTCGTCCAGATATTCTGGCCCGCACAGGTTCTGTGGATGCACTCAACCGTTCGCTGCTCTCGCCGATGCTGCCAGCACAGATTGCACGCGGCGTTGGCCTGGAAATGCTGCGCTCTTTTGCGCCACTCCGCGCATTCTTCATGCGTGAAGGCTTGCGCCCTGGCAGCGGCTTTTCTCAGCTGTTGCCGCGGCTTCCGAAACTCCCTAATCGCGGGAAAAGCGCGACAAAATAATAAATCGCCTCAATAACCGAACCTGAAACCTCCCGCAGCTTTAATTCAGCGCGCGGTGAACTACATATGTCTCATGGGTATAACACAGATAACGCACGCTAAGTTTCAGATCGGACAGGTGGTCAAGCATCGACTGTTTCCTTTCCGAGGGATCATTTTTGATGTCGATCCGGAATTTGCGAACACCGAGGAATGGTATGAGTCCATCCCTGAAGAGACCCGGCCGCGCCGCGATCAGCCGTTCTATCATTTGCTGGCAGAAAACTCGGAGTCCGAATATGTGGCCTATGTCTCTGAGCAAAACCTCGTACCGGATCTGAGCGATGAGCCGCTGCGTCATCCGCAGATCAGTGAAATGTTCGACAAGCTTGATAACGGGTCGTACCGCGTGAAGCTGCACGCCAATTAAATAAAATCGGGTATTTACTCGGATCACTTAATCAAATGCACAAACAAAAAGGGCGCTAAAAAGCGCCCTTTTCGATTCATTGCAATAGAGCAGCTTAGTTAGCTGCGCCCTTTGCCTTGGCCTGTTCAGCCTTCATCTTTTCTTCGAATTCCTTCTGGCGCTTAGCAACAGCGTCCTGAAGTTCCTTCTGGCGTTCTTCGAGTTCAGACTGCTTGAGGCCCGGGCCGGTAAGAGCTGCCGAGAAGCCGGTCAGAGCAACTGGAATCGGGTTCTGCTTGTTCTGGTAGTTGACCGAAGTCAGCGTAACCTTCGTGCCTTTCTTCAGCGCATTGATCAGATCGTCTGAAAGCGGAGCTTCAGCAATGCAGCGATCCGGGAAGCAAATGCCATACTCAAGCTTGGTTGGCTTGGCATTGTCGATCTGCAGACCTACACCAGCAGGGATCAGGCGGCCGATTGGAACAGTGACCTGAAAAATCTTACGATTGATCTTGCCCTTGATCTCGATGAGGTTGACTGCGGTCAGCAACTGGCCGGAGTCTGCAGTGATAATGTTCTGCGTGTTGCAGATGTCATTGTCTTCCTGCTTCGAGCAAACCTTGAACCAACCCTGAGGCGGCTGCTGTGCAGCTGCAGGCATCGTCGCGGAGGCAAGCAGGGCGAACGCGCCAGCAAATGCGGATGCGGCAGCGATTGTCTTCGTGCTGGTCATGATCAACAGGTTCCTTTCAACGCTATGATCTTCCGTCTCTGGTTGAGTCAGCGATAGACCGTCACTGATTAGAAAATGCGGCAACAGCGTGACCTTTGGGAATTAACATCCCATTCCGGGCGTCGTGTTACAACGACTTCTGATATGAATCCAGATGGTCGAAGCCTTTCAACCAGCAAAATACGTCATATTTTTTGTTTTAATCTGCACTGTCGCGCGTCAGACACGCTGTTAATCCGCACAAACTCAAGGTTCATGCTAATTTCGCCACACGAATCGATACTAAGATTTCACACTTATTTACAATGAACCTATTAAGTTGAACGAGGACGCGAGAAAGTTGACTGGATTGTTTGCTCTTTTCCGCAACACAGCTTTAGCCAGCCTTATCGGCATTTGCGCCAGCATCGCTCCAGCGAAGGCCGAAAATGGTGCAGCGCCAGACTATGCACTTTCAATGCATGGCGACGTGGCACTGCCTGCTGATTTCACCAGCTTTCCATATGCCAATCCCGACGCCCCAAAAGGCGGCGCGCTGCGTATGGGTGTTGTCGGAACGTTTGACAGCCTTAATCCGTTCGTTCTCAAAAGTATGCGTACAACAGCGCGCGCGCTTTTCAGCGATGCCGATTTCGGGAATCTGGTCTACGAAACGCTGATGCAGCGTTCACGCGATGAACCTTTCACGCTTTACGGATTGCTTGCTGAGAAGGTCGCGATCGACCCGGAACGCAAATGGGTCGAATTCACGCTCAATCCAAAAGCAAAATGGTCTGATGGTGAACCGGTAACAGTTGAGGATGTCATCTTCACCTACGACATTCTCACGGAAAAAGGCCGTCCGCCTTACAACAATCGAATGAGCCGGATCGAGAAAATCGAAAAGACCGGCGAGCGCTCCGTGCGCTTTGTCTTCAATGACAAATCCGATCGCGAGTTTCCGATGCTGATTGCCGGAACGATGCCGGTGCTGCCCAAGCACGCAATCGATCCAGCGACATTTGGCAATTCGACACTCAAGCCTCCAGTGGGAAGCGGCCCTTACACCGTCTCTGGCGTTCAGCCCGGCCAGCGCATCACCTATAAGCGCAACCCGGATTACTGGGGCAAGGATCTGCCAGTTCAGCATGGGTTGAATAACTTCGACACGATCTCAATTGAGTATTATCGCAATGAGACATCGCTGTTTGAGTCCTTCAAGAAGGGCATTCTCGACGTATTCATCGATGCCAACCCGACACGCTGGGAAAAATCCTACGACTTCCCGGCAGTCAAGGAAGGCAAAGTCGTTAAAGAAAACTTCGAGAAGGGAACGCCAGCAAATATGCTTGGCTTCGTCTTCAACACACGCCGTCCAGTGTTCGAAGATCGTCGCGTCAGACGGGCACTCGGGCTTCTGTTCGATTTCGAATGGGCCAATCGAAATCTCTTTGCTGGTCAGTATGAACGTCTGCAAAGTTTCTGGGAAGGCTCAGATCTGTCATCGGTAGGTAAAGCTGCTGATGCGCACGAGCGGGAGCTTCTCGCCGCTTTCCCTGATGCTGTTCGCAAGGATGTGTTGGAAGGAACGTGGCATCCATCGACCACCGATGGCACCGGCCATGATCGCGGCCCGGCCAAGGAAGCTTATGAACTGCTGATAGATGCCGGCTTCTCGTTTGAGCATGGCAAGGCGATTGATCCATCTGGCAAGCTATTCCAGTTTGAAATCATGACACGTTCCGCTGACGAGGAAAAGGTAGCGCTGGCCTATAAGCGCAACCTCGCCCGCCTCGGAATCGATGCCGAAATTCGCACCGCTGATGACGCACAATATCAGCAGCGTTTGCAGACATTCGACTACGACATGATCCTCGGTGCCCTCACGGGCTCGCTATCACCAGGCAACGAGCAATGGATGCGCTGGGGCTCTGCATCACGCGATGCACAAGGCAGCTTCAACTATCCCGGCGTATCCGATCCGGCAGTCGATGCGATGATCGAAGCGATGCTTGCGGCGCGGGAACGCGATGATTTTGTGAGTGCCGTGCGTGCCCTCGACCGCATTCTCATCTCCGGTGATTATTACATCCCGCTCTATTACCTGCCTTATCAGTGGGTGGCACGCTGGGATCGGATCAGACATCCGGAGAAAACATCGCTTTACGGCTATCAGTTGCCAACCTGGTGGCAGGCAAGCAAATAGACTGAGTTGATCACGTCGTAATTCACCCTACATTTTCGATCTATAAAGATAAGCAAGCGGGAGGATAATCCTCCTGCTCGCCGAACGGAGCACCTTATGACCACAAGAAAAATCACCATCGACGTTGTGTCTGATGTCGTTTGTCCATGGTGCTTCCTCGGCCGCAAAAGGCTGGAACAGGCACTCGAATTGACGCCGGAAGTTGACGCTGAAGTTCGCTGGCGTCCTTATCAGCTCGACCCTTCTCTGCCTCCACAGGGCAAGGATCGTCAGGCCTATATGCGCGAAAAATTCGGTACCGGCTCGAAAATTGACGACATTCACAAGCAGCTAACTGAGCTTGGCGAAGAGAACGATATTGTCTTCGATTTTGAAGCCATTACACGCGCGCCAAATACGCTTGATGCTCACCGGCTGATCCATTGGGCTGCACAGGCTGGACCGGCCTTCAGGACAAGCTGGTTGGCCGACTATTCTCGCTCTATTTCGAGCAGGGACAGGATATTGGCGACCATGAAGTGTTGATTGATGCTGCAGCAAGCGTTGGTATGGAAGCACCGATCGTTGCCCGCCTCCTGCAAAGCGAGGCCGACAAGGCCACGATCCGCGAAGAAATCGACACTGCAAACCGCATCGGCGTGCGCGGCGTTCCGTGCTTCATCATCGACCAGAAATATGCCGTCATGGGTGCGCAGTCAGCCTCCGCGCTCGCTGATGCTATTCAGCAGACAGCGGAAGGTTTTGAGCCTGGCATTTCCGAAGACCGCTGATACCCGAATAAGCAACTAAAAAGCCCGTGCATTCATTCAGATGCACGGGCTTTTTCTTTAAATATCAAACAAATATTTACATGCTTTCGTCTGATACGCGAACCAGCGTCCAGCACGGCTGCTTGGCAAATTCAAATTCCATATATTCGCCATTGTCGGTGCCTTTGATTACGACAATCTTATTGCCGTTTTCACCGTCTTTGTACTCAGCCTGTTTCTTTCTTCCGGCCAGCGTTTCCACATCTGGCATCACCGGCCATTCAACATCAGCGAGCGGAACTTCGGTGCTGACCTTCTTTGGCTCCGGATCGGCTTCCATATCCAAGCTCTCAAAGATGACGGTCTTTGCGGTATTGGCTTCCTGAATCGAAATATCATGGCTGAAGGTCTTGACGAAATGCTCAATCGTCTCAACCTTGCAATTCGGCGTAGACAAAGCGAAAGCCGATTGAGAAACAAATAGGAGTGCTGCAGCGGCGCAGGAAACGCGCAAAGCATTCTTTAGCATCAAAGTTCTCTCCGTTTTAAACTTCAGAGCCGGGGAATGGCACTGAACCCTCAGTGTTTAATAGCTAACTGTTTAACTGCCGGTAGCAATCTTGGCCAGCTGAGTCATGATGACAGCCGAGCCATTAAGACGCTTTTCGGGCGTAGCCCAATCGCGAATGAAAACAATGCTCTGATCTGGTCTGATCTTGGCCATGGACCCCTGCTCGCCGATCATCTTCACCAGCCCGACCGGATTGTTGAAAGTTGCATTGCGGAACTGGATAACCACGCCCTTCGGACCAGCATCGAGCTTCTCGACATTGGCGCGGCGGCAGAGTGCCTTGATGTAAACGATCTTGAGCAGATGCTGTACTTCTTCCGGCATTGGTCCGAAACGGTCGATCAGCTCTGCGCCGAATGCATCGATTTCCTGCGGTTCTTCAAGGTCTGCAAGACGACGATACAGCCCAAGGCGCAATTGCAGATCCGGCACATAGGCCTCCGGAATCATCACAGCCGTACCGATTGCAATCTGCGGTGACCACTGGCTGTCTTCAACTTCAATGGTGCCCTTGAGCGTTGCAACTGCTTCTTCCAGCATCTGCTGATAAAGCTCGAAGCCCACTTCCTTGATGTGACCGGATTGTTCTTCGCCGAGCAGATTGCCCGCACCGCGAATATCCATGTCATGGCTTGCAAGCTGGAAGCCCGCGCCAAGTGTGTCGAGCGATTGCAGAACCTTCAGGCGGCGCTCGGCAGTCTGCGTCAGCGTGCGACCGGCAGGCAGTGTGAACAGCGCGAAAGCACGCTGCTTGGAGCGGCCAACACGTCCCCGCAACTGATAAAGCTGCGCCAAACCGAACATATCGGCGCGATGCACGATCATCGTATTGGCCGTCGGAATATCGAGGCCCGATTCCACGATGGTCGTCGACAGCAGCACATCATATTGCCCGTCATAGAAGGCATTCATGATGTCGTCGAGCATACCCGGCGCCATCTGGCCATGTGCCACGGCCACTTTCAGTTCCGGCACATGGTCCTTCAGGAATTCCTCGATCTCTGTGAGATCGGCAATGCGCGGGCAAACATAGAAGCTCTGGCCACCACGATAGCGTTCGCGCAGCAATGTTTCGCGGATCACCAAGGGATCAAACGGTGATACGAAGGTACGCACGGCCATGCGGTCGACCGGTGGCGTCGTAATCAGTGAAAGCTCACGAACGCCCGTCAAAGCCAGCTGCAATGTGCGTGGGATCGGCGTTGCGGAAAGCGTCAGGACGTGAATGTCCGACTTCAGTTCCTTAAGCCGTTCCTTGTGCTTCACGCCAAAATGCTGCTCTTCGTCAATGATAAGCAGGCCGAGATTTCTGATCTTGATGGAGTTGCCCAATAGTGCATGGGTGCCAACCACAATATCGACAGTGCCGTTTTCAAGACCTTTCTTGGTGGCGGCCAGCTCTTTCGTTCCGACAAGACGCGAAGCATGCGCGACATTGACCGGAAGACCATGGAAGCGCGTCGAGAAAGTCTTGAAATGCTGGCGCGACAGAAGCGTGGTCGGCACGACGACAGCCACCTGAAAGCCGCTCAAAGCTGCAACGAACGCCGCGCGAAGCGCCACTTCCGTCTTGCCGAAACCAACGTCACCGCAGATGAGGCGATCCATTGGCTTGCCTGCACCCAGATCGTCCGTGATGGCATCAATGGCGCGCAGCTGATCTTCGGTTTCATCATAAGGGAAACGCGCTGCGAATTCTGCGTAAAGGCCTTCTGGCGGCTGCATGACTGGCGCGCCACGCATCTGTCGTTCGGCTGCGATCTGGATCAGATGACCGGCAATCTCAAGCAGGCGCTTCTTGAGCTTGGCTTTGCGCATCTGCCATGCGCCGCCGCCGAGCTTATCAAGAACTGCTTCCGATCCTTCCGACCCGAAGCGAGAGAGCAGCTCAATATTCTCAACTGGCAGGAACAGCCGATCATCGCCCGCATAATGAATTTCGAGACAGTCATGCGGCGCACCTGCAGCCGTGATGGTCTTTAGACCGACGAAGCGACCAATACCGTGATCGACGTGAACCACGATATCGCCAGCCGAAAGCGAAGCCGCTTCCGAAATGAAATCCTGATCGCGCTTACGGCGTTTGGAGCGGCGTACAAGGCGATCGCCCAGAATATCCTGTTCGGCAACGACAACGAGATCACCTGCATCGAAGCCGCTTTCAACAGCCAGAACCGCAGCCGTGATGTTGTCACGCGACAGTGCCTTTACAGTGGAAAGACGATCCACCGTCTCGATCTTTTCAAGGCCGTGCTCGTCCAACACCTGCAAGAGACGGTCGAGCGAACCTTCCGACCATGCAGCCACCAGCACTTTTTTGCCAGCCACGCGCAGATCGGCGATATATTTAACCGCCGCTTCAAACAAGTTCACATCGGTCGCAGCGCGCTCTTCTGCAAAACTGCGACCTTTATGAACGTCAGCATGAACAACCGTGCGGCCTGAGACTTCCGGTGTGCCGAACGGTGTCAGATCAATGCGCAGACCACTCGTTTCTGCAATTGCTTCAACTTCGCGTGGCGTCAGATAAAGCGCTTCCGGCTTAACCGGCTTATACGGCACAGCATCGCTGCCCGGCTCTTTGCCTTCGGACTGTCGCAAACGCGACTCAAAATGATCGACGACCATCGTATGGCGCTCGGTCAGCGCTTCATGTACCAGATGATCGAACACCACCGGCATGTCGCCCGTATGGTCAAATACGGTTTCGAGATTGTCGTAGAACAGCGGCAGCCAATGTTCCATACCGGCAAAGCGACGCCCTTCGCTGATCGCTTGATAAAGCGCATCATCCCGCTGTGGTGCGCCAAACATCGCCACGTAATTCTTGCGGAAACGGCTGATCATATCCGGCGAGAGCGAAATTTCGCTCATAGGCTGAAGCACGAATTCCTTGCGCGCGCCTGTGGTGCGCTGCGACGCCGGATCAAACGCGCGTATTGTTTCGAGTGTGTCGCCAAAGAAATCGAGCCGCAGCGGTTCTTCTGAACCCGGCGCATAAAGATCAAGAATGCCACCGCGCACAGCATATTCGCCAATGTCACGCACCGTCGAGACACGCTCAAAGCCGTTACGCTCAAGCCGCGCACTCAGATCATTCATATTGAGCTGATTACCGGGGCGTGCGGAAATCACCTGCTCGGCGATTGCGGCCTGCGGTGGCAGCTTTTGCAGAATGGCGTTGGCAGTGGTGATAATGACAGCTGGATGCGGCGTTTTCTTGAGTGATGCCAAGGCAGCGAGTGCCGCAAGCCTGCGCGCCGATGCGTCAGCCCCCGGCGACACACGATCATATGGCAGACAGTCCCATGCTGGCAGATGCAGTACAGGAAGATCGGGCGAAACAAAGTTCAGCACCTGTTCCAGATCAGCAATGCGCTGCCCATCGCGCACAATATACAAGACAGGCCCGCGTTCTCCGATCTCTTCTACCAGACGCGCAAGACAAAAAGCCTCGAAACCATCGGCTACGCCGTCGATAACGATATGCTTGCCATTTTTAACGCTTGGGCCGGTTTTAAGACCAAATTTGCTGAATACGGGCATGGGGATTTATTCTCAAAATTCTATGCGGTCGCGGAAAGCGATAATGTCTCGGAATAAAGGTGTATCGTATTCCTGTGGTGTTTCGCTTTCGCCTGTCACCCACTTCAAAAGATCTCGGTCGAGCACCTCAAGAATCTGCTCAAACTCATCCAACTGTGCATCGGTGAAGTCTGGAAGATACTGATCGGCATACTGGCCGAGGATCAGATCCATCTCGCGCATACCGCGATGCCAGGCGCGGAACAGAAGCTTGCGACGCCTTACATCAAGATTCCCTGCCGCAAGTGTGCTGCCAGTCATTGTTTAAGCGCTCCATTAACAAATATGTTGCCGGTATATAGCATCTGTTGGCGATGAGGGAACCAGTTTCCTCAATAAGAACAAAAATAGTACAAAACTATTTCAAAGGCTTGCACAGAAAAGCAAAGCAGTTAATGCTCCCCGCCATGCGTCCGTCTGTGCTTGATCCGTTTTTCGCTTCCGTCCGCTCCCTTTCCGGCATTGGCCCGAAAGTGGCAGCTTTGCTTGGCAAACTTTTAGGCACAGATGTGCCCGGAGCCGAGCCAAAAGTTGGCCAGCTTCTTTTCCTGCCGCCTCACAGTGTGATCGACCGGCGCAATCGTCCCGGCGTTGCATTTGCGCAGGAAGGCGCGATTGTCACGCTTGAGGTGATGGTCGATCAGCATCAGCCAGCACCGCGCGGACGCGGCAATGTTCCGCATCGCGTGGTTGCGCATGATGATACCGGCGAAATCATCCTCACATTCTTTCATGCGCAATTACCATGGCTTGAAAAGATGCTGCCCGAAGGCGAAACTGTAATCGTTTCCGGCAAGGTCGAATGGTTCAACGGGCGTGCCTCGATGGTGCATCCGGATTATATCGCAAGCCTTGAAGATGCAGCCAATCTGCCTATGGTCGAACCCGTCTATCCGTTGACGGCTGGGCTTTCTTCCAAAACGCTTGGCCGCGCCATGAAAGAAGCTCTGACACGCGTGCCGGTGCTGCCCGAGTGGATTGACGGGCCGCTGATCGCACGCGAGCGGTTTACCGCTTTCAAAGACGCACTCAACACGATGCATCTGCCGGAAGACCCCAGCGATATTGCGCTTGAAAGCATTACGCGGCGCAGATTGGCTTATGACGAGTTTCTGGCGGGACAGCTGGCGCTGGCTCTCGTGCGTGCCAAAACACGCCGCCTTTCAGGGCGTCCGCTGGAAGGCAATGGCCGCATCGTTGCTGAAATCATGCGCCACCTCCCCTATAAACTGACCGGGAGCCAGGATCAGGCGGTTCGCGAAATCATCACCGATCTTAAATCGCCTGAGCGTATGCTTCGCCTGCTACAAGGCGATGTCGGCTCAGGTAAGACGGTTGTGGGCCTTTTATCGATGGCACATGCTGCGGAATCTGGTGGTCAGTCTGCCCTGATGGCGCCTACGGAAGTGCTGGCAAGGCAGCATTTTGCAACCATTGCGCCTCTGGCAGAAAAGGTTGGGCTGAAAGCCGCTCTTCTTACAGGTCGCGAAAAAGGCAAGGAACGCAATGCCGTGCTTGAGGGCTTGAAAAGCGGCGAAGTCGATATTGTTATCGGCACCCATGCGCTTTTTCAGGAGAAGGTCGAGTATCACGATCTCGTCTTCGTCATCATCGACGAGCAGCATCGTTTCGGCGTGCATCAGCGTCTGATGCTGACGGCAAAAGGCAGCGCGCCCGACATGCTGGTGATGACGGCAACCCCTATTCCACGCACGCTGGTTCTGACCGCATTTGGCGATATGGATGTATCCAAGCTCACCGAAAAGCCCGCCGGACGCCAGCCGATTACCACTGCCATTCTGCCCATGGAACGCATGGGCGAACTTGTCGAGCGTATTCGGAAGGCCGTTCACGAAGGGCAGAAGATCTATTGGATTTGCCCACTCGTTGAGGAATCCGAAGTCGTAGAGCTGACTTCCGCCGAAGAACGCTTTGAATCGCTCAAATCTGTTTTTGGCAACAAGATCGGCCTCATCCATGGCCGCATGAATGGTGCTGAAAAAGACGAAGCCATGCGCGCTTTCAAGCAGGGCGAAACACGGCTGCTCGTCGCCACCACCGTCATTGAGGTTGGCGTCGACGTGCCGGATGCAACGATCATCGTCATCGAACATGCGGAACGTTTCGGCCTATCCCAATTGCACCAGCTGCGCGGGCGCGTCGGACGTGGCGACAAACCATCCACCTGTCTTCTGCTTTATAAAGGTCCGCTTGGTGAAATCGGACAGGCGCGTCTCAAGGTGATGCGTGAAACGGAAGACGGTTTCCGCATCGCCGAAGAAGATCTGAAGCTGCGCGGTGAAGGCGAGCTGCTTGGCACCCGCCAATCCGGTACACCAGGCTTCCGTCTTGCTTCGATTGAGGCACACGGAGACCTGCTGGAAATCGCCCGCAAAGATGCCCGTTATGTGTTGACCAGCGACCCCGACCTTGAAAGCGAACGCGGAAAGGCACTGCGCGTTCTGCTCTATCTTTTCGGTCGCGATGAGGCCATTCGTCTGCTACGCGCAGGATAAAGCATGTCGCGGAAAAGTGGGAACCGGTTTTCCGATAACGACATGCACGAAATTAAAGACGAAAATGGCCGCATCGCTGCGGCCTTTTCTATTTATCTGTCAAAATTTCCAGATAAGCGATTGTTTTAATTTATTCTACAGTCACTGACTTTGCGAGATTACGCGGCTGATCGACGTCTGTACCCATCAGAATAGCGGTGTGATAAGCGAGCATCTGGATCGGCAGGGCATAGACCAACGGCGTGATAAACTCAGGCACATCCGGCAGAACGATGGTCGCCATCGTATCAAGGCTCGCTGCCGCAGCACCCTTCTTATCGGTGATGAGAATGATGCGACCGCCGCGTGCTGCCACTTCCTGCATGTTGGAAACGGTCTTCTCATAAAGACGATCCGACGGTGCAATGACGATAACCGGCATGGTCTCATCGATGAGCGCAATCGGGCCGTGCTTGAGTTCGCCAGCCGCATAGCCTTCGGCATGAATGTAGGAAATTTCCTTGAGCTTCAGCGCACCTTCCATCGCCAGCGGGAAGGATGTTCCGCGGCCGAGATAAAGCACATGATTAACCTTGGCCAGCTCATGGCAGACGGCAGCAATCTGGTCTTCAAGCTTGAGAACCTGATTAAGGAAGCGCGGAGCTTCCGAAAGCTGGCGCACCAGCTCCTGCTCGCGCTTGTCATCAATCGCACCGCGTGCTTTAGCAGCAGCAATAGCAAGTGATGCCATGGTCGACAGCTGGCAGGTGAAAGCCTTGGTCGATGCAACACCGATTTCAGGACCGGCAAGCGTCGGGAACACAGCATCCGATTCACGCGCAATGGTCGAGCCAGTGACATTGACCACGGAGGCGATTTTCAGGCCCTGTGACTTACAATAACGAAGCGAAGCAAGCGTATCTGCCGTTTCACCAGACTGCGAAACAAACATCGCGAGCGAATCTTTTGAAAGCGGCATTTCGCGATAGCGGAATTCCGAAGCGATATCGCTGTCGACTGGCAAACGTGCGATCTGCTCAAACCAGTATTTACCCACCGAAGCTGCGTAGAAAGCCGTACCGCAAGCAGAGATCGTCAGACGATCAATCTTGCTGAAATCTATGCTGACTGCTTCCGGACGCACCTTGCCGGTAGTGAAATCGAGATAATTGGCGAGCGTGTGCGAAATCACTTCCGGCTGCTCGAACATCTCTTTTTGCATGAAGTGGCGATGATTGCCCTTCGAGACCAGCATATTTGCAGTCTGCGATTTCTGAATCGTGCGCTCAACCTCTACATTGTTTTCATCATAGACGGTCACGCCCTTGCGGGTCAGCACGGCCCAGTCGCCATCTTCGAGATAAGCAATCGTATCCGTGAACGGCGAAAGCGCGATAGCGTCGGAGCCGAGGAACATTTCACCTTCGCCATAGCCAACAGCCAGTGGTGGTCCCTGACGGGCACCAATCAGGGTTTCTTCATCGCCTTCAAACAGAAAAGCGAGAGCAAAAGCACCCTGCAGCTGCGGCAGGCAATCGCGCACGGCTTCTACCGGCGACTTGCCCTTTTCCAGCTCACGCGTCACGAGATGTGCGACAGCTTCGGTGTCGGTTTCTGTCTCGAACTTGTAGCCTTCCGCTGCAAGCATGGTGCGCAGTTCGGCAAAATTTTCGATAATGCCGTTATGAACAACGGCCAGACGTGGCGTGATATGCGGATGCGCATTGCGCTCAACAGGCTTGCCGTGGGTCGCCCAGCGAGTGTGGCCAATGCCGATAACGCCCGGAAGCGGTTCACCTGCAAGGCGCTTTTCCAGATTGACCAGCTTGCCTTCCGCACGGCGACGATCAAGCTTGCCATCTAGCAGCGTAGCAATACCGGCAGAGTCATAACCACGATATTCAAGTCGCTTCAGCGCATCGACCAGACGCGGTGCGACTTCGTCATTGCCGATAATGCCGATAATTCCACACATAGGGTGCTCCAGATCCGAGATTCACGCATTCAATTGCGATTTAAAGATTCTAACGCTGAACGGCAACCCAGAGGACTGCCGTTTCATTCATCTGTTCGTGGTTTATTTCGAAGAGGTTTTAGCCGCTTTGATGGCAGCATACTTCTCTCGCAGGATCTTTCCCCGACCTTCTTTGGTTTCCTGTCGCGCACGACCGAAAGCCAGAGCATCCGCAGGCACATCATCCGTGATCGTGCTGCCGGATGCGATATAGGCATTATCACCAATCGATACAGGTGCAACGAGCGAGCTGTTGGAACCGACAAATGCGTTTTCGCCGATCACGGTCTTGTATTTGTTATAGCCGTCGTAATTGCAGGTGATCGTGCCTGCGCCGATATTGCTCGACGCTCCAACGGTTGCATCGCCAATATAGGTCAGGTGGTTGATCTTGGCGCCCTTGCCGACCTGCGCATTCTTCACTTCGCAGAAATTACCCACTTTAGATTTTTCACCAAGATTTGCACCTGGACGCAAACGCGCAAACGGTCCGATCTCGGCATTTACGCCAATCTTCGCACCTTCAATATGTGAGAAAGCATGGATCAGCGCGCCAGACGCCACATGCACGCCCTGCCCGAAGAAGACATTTGGCTCAATCACAACATCAGCTTCGACCAGCGTATCGTGCGAGAAGAACACGGTTTCAGGCGCAATCAGCGTCACACCGGCAAGCATCATTTCCTGACGCTTGCGGTTCTGCCAGATGTTTTCAGCTTCAGCGAGTTCGGCGCGGTTGTTAATGCCAATCACATTATCGACCGGCACTTCAATCGCTACGACATTCAGGCCCTTGCCATGAGCAAGGCCGACAATGTCGGTGAGATAATATTCGCCCTTGGCGTTCTTGTTATCAACCGCATCGAGAAGAGCAAGTGCGTGGCTTCCACGAACGGCCATAAGTCCGCCATTGCAGAAACCGATTTTCTTCTGCGCTTCGCTTGCTTCTTTTTCCTCGATGATTGCGGTGAGCTTGCCACCTTCTTCGATCAGGCGACCATAGCCATGCGGGCTCGCGGGGCGGAAACCGATAACGACAACATCAGCACCCTCTGAAAGCTTGTTGCGCGCAGCTTGCAACGAATGTGCTTCGATAAGCGGTGTATCGCCAAAGACGATCAGCAGATCATCATAGCCGCGTTCAATCGCTGTACGCGCAGCCAAAACTGCGTGCGCCGTACCAAGACGTTCTTTCTGCTCGAAAGCAGAAACAGCATCGGCAACTTTTTCGACAGCGCCGCGCACCTCATCAGCACCACGTCCGACGACCAGCGCAACGTCGCTCTTACCGGTTCCCTGCACGGCTTTGACCACATGCGAGACCAGCGGCAGGCCAGCCACCTGATGCAGAACTTTTGGCAAATTCGACTTCATTCGTGTGCCTTCGCCAGCGGCAAGCACGATGGAAAGGCAGGTACGGTCTGTCATTGTTTCGTCCAGAATGATTGAAGGCTTCTCTGCTCAATAGCATCAAAGCGTATATGGAAGCTTACAGCTCTTTATCCAAGTCTGCCCAATGCAGGGAAGGTTTCAAGCAGCCAGAACGAGAAAGACTGCATTCCGCCCGTAAGGAAAAGGATGCCTGCAGCGATCAAAAGAGCGCCCATCGCTTTCTCGACCTTGCCGAGATGCACACGGAAGCGGGACAAAAACCGCATGAACGCGCCAGAGAAAAGCGCTGCGATCAAAAACGGAATACCAAGCCCAAGCGAATAGACCGCAAGCAGTGCTGCACCCTCGCCTACAGTGCTGCTGCCGCCTGCCAAAGTGAGGATCGGGCCTAAAACCGGGCCGATACAAGGCGTCCATCCAAACGCAAAAGCCAGCCCCATGACATAAGCGCCCAATGGCGTGGCTGGCGCACTGCGCGCCTGAAAACGTGCTTCGCGTGACAGAAATGAAAATCGCAGAACACCAAGAAAGTTCAGGCCCATCAGGATGATGACAACGCCCGCCACCATTGCGATTTCCTGCTGCCACATACGCAGGAATGCGCCGATAGAAGAAGCTCCCGCGCCAAGCGCGACGAAAACAGTGGTGAAACCGAGTACAAAGCAGATAGCCGCGAAAGCTAGCGAACGACGATGCGAAGGGGCGGCAGCAATCCGTGATTCTTTTTCGGCACGAAAATCCTCAACACTCACGCCCGCCATATAGCACAGATAAGGCGGTACAAGCGGCAGAACACAGGGCGAAAGAAACGACAGCGCACCCGCACCGGCAGCCGTCAGATAAGAAACACTAAGCACCAAAACCTCATTTTTCACATAGAACTTGGTTTTATCTGATACAGATAAATAGCTCTATTCATTTGTTTTTGATCAAAGTTAGAAGAAATTGAGCTTTCTTTCCCCACTCTGTTCAAAGCGCTTGCGGCAAAAACCATTTCGCTCAACTATATCGTCTAACTTCGACATTACTTTTAGTATTTTCAATGCGGCATCTCGCTCGAACATAAGTTCGCCCTAAATCAGGATCACTGCGCGATTTTAGATTGCTCCAACTGGACGACGCTCCTATGAGCCTAATTGATGATGATGAACCTACCGTAGTAACCAGCGGACCGAGTACGTCATTTGGCTGGCTAAGGCGATACCAACATTTTCTATTTCCTGTCGCCGGTATAGCGATCGCTCTGCTGGCAATTTATGTTCTGGAAAACCTTCTTCAGAACACGTCCCGCAAGGATACGCTTGAAGCATTCCACAGCTTTTCGTGGTCCACTATCGGCCTTGCTGTTCTCTTCACAATGCTCAGCTATGCAGCGGTAGCACTTTACGACGTGGTCGCGGTTGATACGATTGCACCCAACCAGATTCCGCGCCGTATCGCGGCGGTCGCAGGCGCTGCGGGCTATGCGATCTCCAATGCAATCGGCTTCTCACTGCTCACCGGCGGTGCGCTTCGCTATCGCATCTATGCAGCCGAAGGCATAAGCCTTGCCGACATTGGCAAGATCGTTGGCACGTCATGGTTTGCGATCTGGTTTGCACTCATCATCATGGTCGGAGCAGCATTGCTTATCGACCCACAAGATGTGCCATGGATTTCCACCATCGACTCGCGCATCGATATTGTTGCCGGCATCGTCATTCTGGGTGGCATCACATGGCTGATTTATTGGCTTTCGCACGGTCAGCGGACGCTGCGCATCGGCTCACTTAGCCTTCGCCTGCCCAACTCAAAGGGTGCAATCACCCAGATTTTCGCAGGTCTTGTTGATGTCGGCGCAGCAGCAGCAACTCTTTACGTGCTGATGCCACAGGATGCGGTTCCAAGTTTTGCGGTTTTCGCACTGGTCTATGTGATTGCTATCGTGCTTGGCATTGCCAGCCATGCACCGGGCGGGCTCGGTGCATTTGAAGCGACAATCATTGCAGGCTTGGGCATTGGCGGAAAACCCGATGCGATTGCAGCGCTCCTCGCCTATCGTGTGATCTATACGGTCATGCCGCTCGTAGTTGCCACGATAGGTCTTCTTATCTGGGAAGCTATGCGCCGCAGGCACATGCTTGGCCGACAAGCCAAGTTTGCCAAGCGGCTTGTCGAGCCTCTCATTCCCGGCCTTTCTGCCAGTATCATTTTCCTCGGCGGCATTATCCTGCTCGTTTCAGGAGCCACACCAGATCTGCATAACCGGACCAAAATTCTTTCAGGCATCGTACCTGAGTTTTTTGTCGAAACATCGCATCTTGCTGCAAGTCTGGTCGGCGTCGCTTTGCTTATCGTTGCGCGCGGCCTGTTTAAGCGGCTGGAGCGCGCCTGGATTGCAGCACTAGCACTGCTGCTTTTCGGTGCAGTTTTCTCACTCACCAAGGGTCTCGACTGGGAAGAGGCGACTATTCTCTGCGTCTTTGCCTTCGCCCTATGGGGCTTCCGCGATTCATTCTATCGCCGCCCCATCTCCGGCCCGTTTGAACTGAGCTGGAGCTGGATTGCGTCAGTCGGTACGACAGTTATCGTGTCGACTTGGTTAGGTTTTTTCGTTTATCGCCACGTCGAATATTCCAACGATCTCTGGTGGGATTTTGCCTGGAACGACAACGCGCCGCGCTTCCTGCGAGCAACAGTTCTCGTCTTCGCGGTGGTGGCAGCAGTCGGTCTTCATTCCATCATCAACCGGCACAGCCAGCGCAAACGCAAGCGCGATTATTCCATTCCTGACGCGGTACCCGCGCTTGTGGCCGCTTGCCCGCATACGGATGCAGCTCTTGCCATGCTTGGCGACAAGCAATTCATGCTCGCTCCGGATGATAGCGCCTTCATCATGTATGCGCAGTCTGGCGGCAGCCTGATTGCGCTGGGTGAGCCTATCGGCAATGCACAAGCAGCCAAGGAACTTGCTTGGTCCTTCCATGGCCTTGCCGACCGAATGGCTCTACGCACAGTCTTTTACGGCGTTGGCCCACAAAGTCTGCCGCTGTTTCTTGATATGGGGCTGGTGGCACTGAAACTCGGCGAAGTCGCTCGCGTCGACTTGACTGATTTCTCGCTTGAAGGCCCTCGTCGCCAGCCGTTCCGTTATGCTGATCGCAAGGTTGATAAGGACGGACTGACCTTTGAAGTCATTGACGTTAAAGACGTGCCTCCATTGGTGCCGCGTCTGCGTGAAATTTCGGATGCATGGCTTGATCATAAGTCCGGCAGCGAAAAAGGCTTCTCACTCGGTTACTTCAATGATGACTACATGGAGCGCTTTGATGTGGCCGTTCTGAAAAAGGATGGCGAGATCGTGGCTTTCGCCAATCTCTGGCGCGGCGCTGATAAATACGAAATCACCGTCGATCTGATGCGTTATATGCCCAATGTCCATAAGCTTTTGATGGACGCGCTTTTTGCCAAGCTGCTTATGTATAGCAAGGATCAGGGCTATAAATGGTTCAATCTGGGTGCGGCGCCACTCTCCGGCCTGAACCGCAGCAGGCTCGCTTCGCGATGGAACCGCTTTGGGTCCTTCATTTATCGTCGAGGCGCAGACCTTTATCACTTTGATGGCCTCAAAGCCTTCAAAGAGAAGTTCGACCCGATCTGGACGCCGCACTATATGGTCTGTCCCGGCGGACTTGAAACACCACGTACTCTTATCGATGCCACAACCCTGATCAACGGCAACCCTCTGGAGTTCATCCGCAAATGAAGAAGCGACGCATTCTTTTGACCGTCCTTGGGCTGGCACTGATCGGTGGCGCTGGCGCCTATACCGCACTTCATCCGGGCAAAATTGCCCGTCAGTGGGCGCAGTTCTTCAATGCAGATGAACCCGTCATTCATGCAAGCGCTGAGCGGCTTTCAAACATTCCAGTTTATATGCCCAAAAGCGATCCAGTTGGCCTTGCCATTCTCTTGAGCGATGAGAACGGCATTGGCGACAAAGAACGCAGCTATATGGATGCCATGTTGGCACGCAACATCATCGTGTTGCCTGTGGAGCTTGGCCCTTGGCGTGCGGCGCTAGACAAGGAAGATGGCGAGTGCAACTATCTCGATTCCGACTTTGAGGCGATTGCCAAGGAAGCCCTGCGCGGGCTTGATCTGGATATCTATTTCCATCCCGTCGTAACCGGCATCGGTCAGGGCGCAACGATTGCATACGCCGCCGCATCGGACTCGCCAGATGCAACTATCGCAGGGGCCATTTCGCTCGACCCAACGCCTGCGAAAACGCGTCTGCCTTCATGCACAGAAGCAGCAGAAGCCAATAAGGCACCGGAAGGCGGCTTTACCTATGGCTATAATGCCAACATGCCTGCCCCAACGCTGGTTATCGGGCCGACAGGCTCGCCAGTAAACAACCCGGTTGAAGCGCGTCAGAGGAAGATTGCGGTATTGCAATCCGGGCCAGATTTCCCGGCACGCATGAAGATGGCGGTCGATAACGTCGTTGCCATGGCCGATCAGGACGCAAAAAACGAGGCTCTCCCAATCGTTGACCTGCCTGCAAAGAATGGCAATGCCGATATGGTTGCTGTGTTTTATTCCGGCGACGGCGGTTGGCGCGATCTCGACAAATCAATTGGCGAATGGCTGCAGGCCCATGGTGTTCATGTCATCGGTGTCGACTCTTTGCGCTATTTCTGGTCGGAACGGACACCGGAAGAAATTGCCCGGGATACAACGGCCATGATCCAGAAAGCCGATCCAACCGGCAAGCTGCCAGTCGCAGTTCTGGGCTATTCCTTTGGTGCCGATACGTTCCCCTTTGCGTGGAAATATCTCGATCCTGTATTGCAGGATCGCACGAAAATGATCGGGCTCCTTGGCGTCGAAACAACCACCACATTCCAGGTTTCGATTGAAGGCTGGCTGGGTATGGATGGCGACAAAGACGTTGTTCCAGCCATTACGACAATTCCGCTTGATCGCGTTGTCTGCGTCTATGGCGAAGAGGAAGACGATACTGCCTGCACCGCGCCGGAGCTTAAAGGCGCTGACCTAATGAAGCTGTCGGGCGGGCATCACTTCGATGAAAACTACGAACCGATTGCAGCAGCACTGCTCGACAAAATGCGGGCACGCGCAGGCTTGCCCCCACGCCCTGCGAGCTGAAGTTAATAAAAGGCACTGGCCAAGGCCGGTGCCTTTTATGACTCAGATTTTGGCGATTGTAGCCAGTTTCCAGCGCACCAAATCTATGACCAGAAATACCAACAGGCTTAAACCGACCATCGGCAAAGTCCATCCGATGATAGCCGCAATCACGACGACAACGAGCCTCTGCGATATGCGAAGATAGAGCCAGCTCTGAATCAGCGTTCGCGGCGTGCTGCCCGCGGGCGGACGTCGCTGCCACCAGATGCGATAACCATAGATGATTGTGCCGATCAGCGCCAAACCCAGCAAAGCCATGATGACCTGATTGGCGACGCCAAACAGGACGCCCATATGCAAATCAATACCCCAGCGGATCAGCTTTGCGATGATCGGAAAGGTTGCAAAATCGGCCCGGCTGATGACCTGCATATCGCGCGGATCGATTGCAATCGTGTCGACCTGCGTTGGCCATGAACGATCATATTCACGAACCAGCCAGGCCTGCTCGGCATTGCGCGGCAGTCGAATTTCCAGCATCGGCGATTCAAGGCCGGATTGTCGCGACAAAAGATTTACGGCGTCCAGCTGACCAATATAGTCAATCGTTGCAGGTGTAGCATCATGATCCAGATGATCTGCATGATCGTGATGTTCAGCATGAGGATCAGCCGCGACAGCAGGCTTATCAAGTGCCACCGAAACAGATGGCGTGATCCAGCCTACAGCGGCACGGAAGTCATCAATCCGGCCACCAGCCAGTTGCGACCAGGTCATACCCGTTGCCGAAAGAAAGACCAGTCCGACGGCGATCCAGATTCCTATCTGTCCGTGCAGGCGACGGGTGCGGAGGTGCTTGTTCTCGTTAGCCTTTGCATTGCGGCGAACATCACGTTTCCACCACCAGAGCAGAACCCCGCCAAGTGCGGCGACCCACAACCAAGACGCGGCAAGCTCGCTATAATAGCGCCCGAGATTGCCAAGCATGAGATTGCGATGGAGATAGTCAATCGACGCGCGCAACGGCAAAATACCGCTCGTTCCATAGACGACGAGATCGCCTTTGATCGCCAGCGTGATCGGATCAACGAAAATCGTTCGACTTTCCGATTCACCCAAACCCGGCTCGCTGAACATAATACGCGAGTTCCAGCCCGGACCTGTTGATGGCCGTATAGCAAAGAGCCTTGGTTCGTCACCGATAAAATCGCGCGCAGCCTTAACCTGATCCGCCAACGGCTGCACGGTCCCCAGAGAGGACGTGCGCAACTGGTCGCGATAGATCATATCTTCGAGTTGTGGCGTCAGCACGTAAAGCGTGCCTGTAATCGCTGCGATCAGAATGAAGGGACCGACGAACAGCCCGACATAAAAGTGCAGCCGTGTAATGAAAGCCTTTAAGCTTGAACTGGCAACGCGCGTTGCCTCAGCAGGATGGGACTTGGGCTTCGACAATACAGTATCTGTCATAGCTGCACCCCATATCGTGCAGCATCTGCGAATAAACGAATAGAAAACATTGGCATCTCCAGCCTATGTGAAACAGCCGGACGTCACGCGATCGCGCCTCACTTAGAATGCGCGAAAACTACGTAACGTCGGATTTGATTCATACTTGAGCTGAAAATGCGGGCGGGCCTCTGGGAAGATGTGTTTCCGCAACATGATCCGGTGGACCAAGAACCGCAAGTCGCACGACATGGTGCGAGGGAATGAAAACGGCGTGATAGGCAAATGAAAGCGTCTGAGCCGCAAGACCTGTGCCTATGGCACACGCAGCCTGACAAAGCGTCGAGCAACAGGACCGCGCAAGATCCTTTAGTGGTGCGTCGTCGCTCGTGCCCTGATTGTTATGGATCGAGCAGATGATTGCGGTTGGACCATTGGACCACGCAACCATCGAGGCCTGAGCATAGGATGTTACGATGCCCTGAAACAGAATGACGAGCGCAATTGAGGCCACCCAAAGGGCAGCTTCAAATTTATCGCCGATAATTCTGGCTTTAAGGCTCATAATCGCTCATCTCATCCCTTGGCGGGATTGTCACTGCGACAAATGCGAGAGCCGAGCACCAGAATCTGCTCTGAGCTATTTCCTGTTCAATTGGAGAACAGGAATGTTTGGTGAAATTCCAGACAATGGTTTACCCTTGGGATTGTCAGAGCAATCAAACTGATAAAGCTGCGGCGACTTTGCAGGCGGATACCAGGGAAAATCTCCCGATGCCGGCAGTTCTGGTTTAATGCGCCAAGCAGGCCGAGTAACAGTTTTGCTCAGAGCACCTGTTCCTTCTAGCGGAACGATGTTGCAACTCACCACTCCTGCGAAAGCAGGGCTGCTAAAACCGATCAAAATTGCAATAATTGAAATGATAAAAAGCTTTAAAGTTAAGCGCATGATCATTCTCCAAACAATCATACGCAATCTAAGTAGATTAACAGCTGGCGGTATCGCAAAGCTTCGCGACCCATTGATTGGGGTAGCAACTAATATTTCGAAGGAGGGTAAAGCTAAGCAAATAAACTGACGAACAAGTTTAAAATAAAAACATAAAGGTAAAACAGCTAGTCTTAATGTTTGCTAAGTCATTGAAAATGGTGAGCGCGCAGGGATTCAAACCCTGGACCTGCTGATTAAAAGTCAGAATATATCATCTTATTTTTCCATAACTTATAACCATCATGTGTCATTCATGTGCCAAACTATGATTATGCGAGTGTTTCCGCAATCCTGTCGAAAGCTGCTTTATGATCGTCCGAAGGAAACAGATGGCCATAGCGATTCATCGTAATGGCATAACTCGCATGACCGGCCAATGTCTGTACCGCTTTGGGTGAAAGGCCAGCCTCAATCCAAGTCGAAATAGCGAAGTGTCGAAGAGCGTGCCAGCCGATATTTTCAACTTCTGCGCGCTTAATTGTGGGTTTCCAATCGCGCTTCATAAAGTTGGTGTGGCGTACAAAGCCGCCCTTGCTGTCAGTGAAAACGAAGTCATCAGGCGCGCTGTGCTTCGTTTCACCCTTCCAAGCTTTTAACTGCTCAAGCATCGCCTTTCCGATTGGAACAGTGCGACGACCTGCGGATGATTTTGTCGTGTCGAATTCACCGTACGCATCCACGCGCGTTTCGACCGAGACGAAGCCTTTCTTCAGATCGAGGTGCACCCAGCGTAGCGCCCATTGCTCGGAAGCTCGCAGGCCTGACGAAGCAGCGAACCTGATTCGTACCGCTAATTTGTCATCAGCTTTCTTAAGGATCTTAGCGAGAGCCGCCTTTGAAGGTGGCGTTACCTTATCTCCGGCCTCATCGCGCTTGCCAATAACTCGAACACCTTTGGCGACATTGACGCCCACCTTATCCGTCTCAACGCCATGTTTCAGAATACGACTCAGCGTTCCGAGAACACGCCGTGTCGTGACAACTCCGGCTGAAGCATCGCGCATTTCATTCCTAAGCTTTATCACGTCCGCCGTCGTCAGTTCCGACAGTGTTTTGGTTCCGATTCCTTTGGTGAAGCCAACAGCGCTTTCCTCTTTTGGATCAATCCAATTATCGATGTGCTGCTTTGTGGTGCGCAGATAGGATTGTACGACGCTTTCACCACGTTTGTTGCGCTTCTCCATCTCCTCATAATAATCAACGCATACGTCAGCTACGGTCGTCTTTTGAGCTGCTTCTTTGTATGTCGCGGCACCTGTCGCACTCACAAGGTCAGAAAGACGAGCTTCGGCTTCGCGTTTCTTTGCATACTGTTCTCGATGACGCTTCCCATGCCTGTCAGTGAAATCCAACTGCCACGCTTCGTGTTTTCCGCTCGCGTTTTCCCACGAACGCTTCTTAATTCTAGCCAAAATGATCTCCTGATAATCGCGTCACATGATACCGCATGGCACACACGGCTGCAATCTAACCAGGATTATTGACATCTCACAAAAAAGAGAACATTACAAGAACATTGACGGGTGGCAATTCAACGATGGAGAGCGCCATGAATGGAGTTTCGGGAAACTACGACGCTGAGATAGATCTGGTATTAGCCTACCACAAGGGCGATGTTCGCGCGTCCATTGAAGCGCTTTTAAAAGACCGAGATTTCCTAGCGCGTGAAATTGAGCTTTCGCGCCTTGCTCTCACCCACGGCCAGCGTGGCAGTTCTTTCAAGAGGGCCGCGTGATGAAAACGTTCCAAGTTGCTCTTCCAGAAGAGTACGCACTGAAATGCGCTCGACGTGAAGTTCACCGAGATGCCGGCCGGCTTGGTGCTCGCTTACCTCACCGCATGGCACGCAAGTCGGGTATCGACTTCTGCGTATTCAGTTTTCAATCGGAAAGGCGAATGAGCGTCTTCATGGGGCGTCACGGCGGCAAGCCATTTGGTGATGGTAATTGGGAACGAGTTGTCGTTCGGTAATCAGCATGCCCAGGCCTACGTCTTATGAGAAAATTGGCGAGTTCACTTGCATAGCCGACCTGGAGCCGTGGGCTGTTCTCTGCGGCCTTTGCGCAAGGTGCGGCCATGTTCGAGACTTGAACATTGGTGAAATTAGCCGAAAAATCGGGCCCAATGAGTTTCTCAAAACTCAGCAATGGAAACTTAGATGCAGAGCTTGCACTGTGAAAGGGCAAAGTGAGTTCGTTGTTTTTAGAGCGCCGAGGTAAATATGTCCGGATATAAGTCTGAAAGCGGTGTCGCTGGAACAAGCAGTAAAAGGTTTGAGCATTGGTGTGACGCGGACGGATGCGAAGCCTGGGGCACCTACGGATACAAAACCAAGTTTGGGCAGTTGTGGTTCTGCTACGAACACAAGCAGCGAGGCGAAGACGCGCTAGCTGGACGGAAGTGAAAGGCGCTCTATCCTATCCGGTTCAGGAGGAGCGCATGTGCAATCTTTACAACCTCACTACGGCACATGAAGCCATGCGCCGTCTGTTTCCGAAGTTCGGAGATGTGACGAACCGCGTCGATCCGCAGTTAGATGTCTATCCAGACTATCCAGCCCCGGTCCTGCGCAACATGGCAGATGGTGAGCACGAGCTTGCACATCTTCGGTGGGGAATGCCGACGCCACCTATGTACGTTAAGGGTGAAGCCGACAGCGGTGTGACGAATATTCGCAACCTCACGTCACCCCATTGGCGTCGGTGGCAAGGCGTTGAAAGCCGTTGCGTTGTACCTGCCACATCCTTCTCCGAATATGGGCAAGAACCCGATCCAAAGACCAAACGCAAGCCTCTGCACTGGTTCGCTCTAAACGAGGCGAAGCCGCTTTTTGTCTTTGCTGGCATCTGGACGATTTGGAAGGGCGTGCGGAAGAAAAAAGAAGGGCCGGTCGAAGTTGATATCTTTGCCTTCCTGACCACCGAACCTAACGCCGTGGTCAAACCTATTCACCCGAAAGCGATGCCGGTAATCCTACGCACGACCGAGGAGATCGACGCGTGGTTGCGTGCGCCATGGGATGAAGCGAAGGAGATGCAAAAGCCACTACCAGATGTAGACTTGATCGACCTGACGCCAAGCAATGACAATAAGGAAGAACAAACTAGTCTGTTTTGACTGGTGCGGTAAGAGCATACCGATCCGAGCAAATAGTCACTCAGGCACATAAAGGTTGATATGATACACCTTAAGTATCAGTATGCACTTTCGCTCGTAAAAATGGAGGGGAGACTTCCGCTATCCCGAGGAGGATAAGATGCCATTGTTCAGTCAATCCAGCAAAGTGTATGCCCCTGACGAACTGGAAGCGATGCGACGTTGCTTCTCTATTGCCTCTATTATGTTGGAAGAAAGCGGCAGGGAATACGACGAAGCGCACTTAGCAGAGACTATCATCAAACTGTACGATGGTGGACTTAGAAATATGGAAAAGTGGGCGGAACTAGCTGCAAGGCTTGCAGAAAAGCATGCGAATGAGTTTTTGAATGCGGGCTTAGATAACGCCAACTGGTCCAAAACAGGTTAATTAGCTAACTATTTTTTTATTTTGGAACAAAGCTTTCTTCTGGATGTTCAGCCTGCGCCCTCCAGTTGAAAGCAGGCCTAATGCCTATTCATAATGATCTAATCAACGCGGCTAGAAAAAACAAATCCTTGAAACACCCTCAACTCAATGAAGCTAGTCGAGCAATCGGTCTTGGGTTAATAGAAATTCATGATGCAGATCGTGATGCAGCAGACAAGTTCGATGAGCTCTTAAGAAAGTTGGATGAGGTCGAGAAAAAAGAGAAGTGATCTGCGTATGTGCGTGTAGACTTATGAACTTTTTTCTCTTCCAAAACGAGATCATTTTGATAAAATTTTGCCGCGCTTCGTGACAGGAAGCTGGGTCCAGGCGAAGCGCAGCCCCGGCCACTCGATCACACCTCTCGTGCCGGGGCTTTTTGTTGTTGAGTTGGATATCTGCACCCCTCGAATTCCGGCCAGTCGATATGCAATCGCGGCAAAACTGGCTATGGCATCGAACGTAATCCCATTCGAACATTCATCGGCGCGTTTCCTAAGTGATATCTTAGCGATGATAACGCCAATTGACTCTCGAGTAGAATGAGAACATTATAGGAACATCCGAAGCGAAGACGAATTAGAAAGACTCATGGCAATTAAGTTTACGAACACCCCTGTCCGCCCAGTAGAGCCTAAAACAGGTAAAGCCAAAGGTTCGAAAAAAGCAGGTGGGCCGTCGAACCGCGATAATTCCGATCTCGACGAAGATACCAACGGGAAGTGACCTAAATGGCTAATGCGCGTCTGATCGTGGTTGCTGCCTTTGATAAGAATGATGACGGTGAGCTCGTTCCCGCATTCGATCCAATGTCGTTTGAGACCGAAGGCCGTGCAATGAAAGCTGCGACTAGTCTCGAAGGAAAGCATTCAGGGATTGTCGCTTGGAGCCGGGAAGCCGATCCAGATATTGGTGAATATGGACCTCCAGCCATTATTTTTCAGTTTGGCGAGATCCCAGACATGGAATAACAAAACACCTGAAACCCAACCCCCCGTCAAAGCGGGGTTCAGTTTTATTCAGGCATCGCATCTCTGGCACGGTCCAACAGAGTTAAAATACACTTTTCAACGATAATTCTCTTTGATAAATTATCGCCGCGCCGCGTGGAGGAATACGGGTCATGCCCACGTGCGCAGCCCCGTGACGTTGGGAGACGTGCCGGGGCTTTTTATTGCAGGCAGCAATCATAAAAATATGATCAACTCGCCTAGGAACCTAAGGTTCGTCCGCATGTTTCTCCTGAGCAAACACCCCTAGGAGTAATGCAATGAAGATCGTCCTTATTGCTGCCGCTGCACTCGCTATGATTTCAAGCTCTGCACTAGCGCAGGAGCCGCCTAAGCCACCTGCACCTCCATCTACAGAAGCACCGGGGACGCCCCCACCGCCGCCGCCACACAGAGGACCGCCTCCTCCCGAAAAGTCAGCACACATTCGCGTTGAGGATAAGGGCTTCAAGGTAGACGTGAAATGCTCTGAGGATGAGTCAACGAGCGACTGTGCTGAGATCGTCTACAAGTTGCTCGATCGCGTTGGCCCACCGAAAAAGTAACTTGGTTAAGCTGACCCCGCCTCGGTAGGGTTATTTTATTTAATGGATACGAAAAACCCGCCCAGTAAATTATCTGAGCGGGTTTTTTGGGTTTTCGCCGGCGGGAGGGATCGGTACGGGTTGGATCAGCCAGCCAACTTAGTAAATGCTATCAAGGTTAATGTGCGGTTAAAATAACTTAGATTGTAATTATAGCCGTGCGATTTTTGGCGCGCAGCTCGATCGCCTTCAATCTTTCAGCAAAGAAGATGATCTTATTCAGATCGTAAAGGCGACTGGCCGCGTCCTTCTCTCCAAAACGATAGCAAGCCTTAAAGATGTTACCGAGCGCAAAGGACATGCGTTTGTGTTCAATAAGATCGTTTAGTTCGCTCGCACCTTCAGGCAGTTCATAATAGCTGGTTGAGCCGCCGTCGGATTTGATCGCACTGCAGGATCGCATGCCAAGAGCAGTTAAATGCAAAGGCTTCGGCATAGGCACCTTAGGTTTATCCAACTCTCCACGCGCGATCTCACGGTCAATTCTTGCATCTGGCACCATCACATATCCTCCGGCGGTGCTGGCGGCAGCATCCAATGAGTTGGTACGGGTGGCATTCCACCGTCAAAGCGCTCGTCGAACCAGCCCATTTCACCCACGGGCTCGCCATTAAGCCAATGATGGTGAGTGAATGCGCAGCCGGTTATGCGTCCAAAGTTCGTCCACAGATCGACCTCAGTCCCATCTAAAGGCGCAGTTTCCATTCGCTGCCAGCTACTCATACACCCTCCCTCACCTTACGCTTTGGCTCTTCGAAGCTCTCTGTCAGAGGCCCGCCAGCAAGCAATCCGCGCAACGCTGACAGCTTATCTTCCACAAGCGGTCGGAAGCGCCTTGCTGCAAACGGCGGGTTTTCATAACCAAACTGCGGGCAAGTTCCGCGATCGACACCCTTGAGACGAACGCCGATGTAAGAGCCATGAATATAATGCTCAAAAGGTCCGATCCACTCGATCTCGTAAATCTCGCCTTCCTTCACCTCGAGGTATTGCTCAAAGCCAACGACTGAATCGATGCAGACCACTTTTTGCCCAACATGGAATTGGTTCATGCTGTGTCTCCTTCAATAATGGCTCCGGCAATAATGCCTCCTGCAATTCTATGTATATCCGACCACGCATCCTCATCGTCGAATACGCAGATCGCTATCGCCGCACATCGCTGCCTTTCTGCAAGGACGGCTGCTGCAATTCTCTCCTCGATGTGACGCTCAAGTTTAATTGCTGCAATATTTTCGCCCATCACGCCGCTGCCCTATTCTCAATGCTTCGGTACTCAACTGCCACATCGTGCTGCATCGCTCGATCGATGCCCATCGTCATTCCGGCGCTGATACCACGATCAGAGTAAACAACGCATTTCGTAGCCACGCGATACCAGGCAAGAGCGGCCTCAATGCCCAACGATCGTTCATCGGGCCGCATATCGTCCAACACTTGCGTGTGCAGCAAATGGCTGGCAATCGGTGCCTCGCCTCGCCTTAGGCTGTCTAAGAGGCAATACCGTGCATATGCGGTGTTGGCTTCCACGTCGCCGCTATACGGCGTTTCGATGATGATGAGTGGTTGGCGGTTGACGTTATAAGGTTTTGGCGGGCACCTTATAACCCCTGTTCTTAACTGCCGACCTTCAACAGATGCACGCGCAGCTTTGTCTTCTGCTTCTTCAAGCATATTCTCTCCTCGTGTTGTGGTGTTACGCCGCTTGGTGGGCGGCGTGGGGTTGGTATTGTCTGGATGCGGTTTCCAAGCCTACAGTGGACAAACAATCAGGGAGGCCGATATGCAAATATTAGATGCCAAGTACATTGGGAACTCAGCATCCATCACTGTGCAGTTCTCCGGAAAGAAAGTGGTCGTGGAATATGGCCCGATAGCTCCACCATTGGACGGAACAATGCATTCCCCTTTCATCGACAATAAGGATTTAGCCATGAAAGAAATCTTGGCACAAACCAACCAACTTGAAACTGAAATTCGAGCGGCCGTTGCAGACTATCTAGCGTCCCAAAAGGGCTGACAGTTAGGCTGCAGCCCTTTGACTTTCCGCATTATCATTTGCCGCCGCATACTTACCTGCGACCATCTCGGGCCGTAGAATGTCGCGACCGACTTCACCGAACTGCTTGCTATAGGTTATTCGCTTTGCTGATCGGCCTGACAGCCACCCGCCGCCAGCTGCATAAGCGTCTGGTGCCGCGAGCGTTTCATGCTGCTCGACATACATCAGCGTGCCTTTTCTGGCATCGTCGCTGTGTCTGTGACCTATATGCACGTAGGCTTGTAGTGAGCGACCGAACATCCCGCGAAACATGCCTGCAATCGTGCCCTCGATATTTGCGACACCGCGCTTATGCCCGTGGTGATAGGCCAGCATCGTGCTGCCCCACTCGAAGGCGTAATAGAGGCTGGGTGAATTATCAACAGTGATGCGCGGCTCGTTCTCGTACAGTACGGCCAGCATTTCACGCAGCCATGCAGATGAGGCTGGGTCATGGTTGCCCGACGCCATTACTACATGAACCCGCTCATGCTTCTGCAACAGCATATCAATTATGCGGCGGATCGTGCGGATCACAATGCGAATGACTTTCTGGAGGCGGCTATCCGCGTCCAGAACATGCTTGTGGGCAGGCGTGACGCTTTCAAGTGCATCGTGATGCATAAGGTCGCCCAACTGCGCCAGAATGGCCGTATGAGCGTCGGGAGCCTGTGCCACAGCCGCAGAGAACCAATCAAGCAATAGCTGCTCGGCAATCCGCAGATCGTAATCGCTGCCAGTTTCTTCGCGCCACGACATCATGCCGAAATGGTTGTCAGTGATCGTGAACTGATTCAACAGATCCTCGCGACACCCCTTTGGCGCCGGCATAATCGAAACGCGCGGCAAATCTTCTTTTATCGCTTCAACCATGGCCGTGATTGCTGCACGCTGTTGGTCGGCGTCCGCGCGTTCCATGATGTGCTGAGTGACGATGCGGCCTTCGCTGTTAACGAGCGTCGTCTTGCCTTTGACCGCTAGACCGGCAGTCGCTTCATAAACAGGGCCAGCCTCTTTCGTCTGGCGCATGTAGGTGCCGTTAGGCGTTTCGGTCAGGCTTTTGATTGCATAGCCGGGCAGCGTTTCCTTCGGACCCATCAACCCAAGCTCAGCCGCGCGTTTAATGCTGTCGTGAAATGCAGACTTCTTGATGCCACATGCGGCCGCAGCCTTCGTTATCGTGCCGTGCTGCTGATACGCAGCAACACGGCGGGTTAGTTCTTGTTTTGAAAGGCGCGTGTTCGCCCGCTGTCTGTCATTGGACATACAGTCTCCTCGTGTTGGTTGGTTTGCGGGTTGGTAGCCCGCAATTTGTCATTTTGGTGAAAGTGAAAGAGGCGTCAACAGGTTTGCGCCGAAATAACGGCAGCAAGTCCCTAATTCTCTGACTGGCAAATACCTGAGCTACCTTTTCAAAGATCGTCTTTCGCAACTGTTAAAATAATTAACAAATAAATACATTTAAAAAAGCTAACTACGATTGTCATTTTAATAACAAAAATAAATATAATTTGACAAAAGCAAAATAAATCTTTATGCAATATTTATCGATGTTTTCTTGATGTGTTTTGCTTATTGCGCGTTTAGCAACGCGCCCTGAACGAACCCCCTTTTAAAAATCGTTATCACTTTGCGTCACGCAAATGCGTGCTGCTATCTTTATTGCTATGAAAGGGTTCTTTATGAGCACTGGCACAGTTAAATGGTTCGATTCCACCAAGGGCTTCGGCTTCATTCAGCCTGATAATGGCGGCCTCCATGCGTTTGTTCACATATCTGCTGTCGAGCGCGCCGGAATGCGCGAACTCATCGAAGGCCAGAAAATCGGCTACGATCTGGAACGCGACAACAAGTCGGGCAGGATGTCGGCTGGTAACCTCCAGCCTGCATAAATATTATCCTTCTTTCCTTTGACCACGGATGTACTGGCACTGTTGAAAGAAGTTTACTTTACAGGTCAGGCAATGCCTGACCTTTTTTATTTAAAAAGGAATTCTTTTATGTCCATTGAAATGCAACCAACCCACACAAAAGAGACACTCTTTAAGCCAACCTCATCTGTTAAAGAGTCGATCGCAGAGAGAATAGATCGTACTGCACGTTCCATTCAAAAGGTCGAGACAGATGCTCGAATTGCAAAGACCTTGCGCCTCAGGAAAGCTCGGATGGAATATGAACAAACTATTGTTCCTCCAGTGGCAAAAAAGAAGAGGGCACGTAAACGACATTAGTGAGAAGTACCACGATCCACACGAGATGAAACAATAGCTTGTTTTTTGATCTGGCGGGAAGTCGCCGCACGATGTTTTACCTAGCTAATGTTGATCCATTACGCGAACTCATTAATTCCTGTCGGGTTACTGCCCTACCCCCTCGCCCGCGTCGTCTTCTGCTCAAACACACGGTCCATGCGCTCGGTAAGTCCATCAATGCGGTTTGCAACGCTTTCGATTGCGCGCATGATCTGCGACGTCTGTTCCTGCATCCCGGCCTTTGTCGCGAAGGTTTCGGCCGCGCGCAGTTTATAATCTGACAGCTCCTGCCGCGTTAGTGCGGCGAGCGCTGTGGCTGCGTCAGCTTTGGCGGCTGTTTCGTTTCTCGCGGCGTTTATCTTGCTGTCGACGTACTTCCAAAGGCCAAAGAAAAAGCCAAACAGCATCACGATGAAGCCGACAACGCCCATGATTTCAGGCCCGGTCATGCTTCGTTTCTCTTTAGATTAAACATAGTTAATGTGCCCCTTTGTGTTCGCTTAAGGTCTTTGCTGATATGATTGCGGCATGAGACAGGTGTCGAACAGTTTGATTGGCGAAATCTTCGGTGCGGTTCTGCGGGTTTTATGCATCGCGGTGCCGGTGGTTGTTGCATTGGCAGCTATAGTCTTCATTGTGAAGTACGAAGAAAGACGGGCGTTCGTGCCGAAAGAGCAAACCCCAGGAGTGACTGAGCCTTTGGGCAACTGAACTCAAGGCTGTACCCCGCACAGCTTTTCCATTTTCTCATTCTCGGCCAGGATCTGGCGCTTGGTTTCTGATGTGTCGTCGTGGCTGGCGTAGATCACCCGCGCCACATCACAGTAATTACCGCTTGTCGCGCATCCACTTAGCAAGCCGAGCGTCAACAGCGCTGTCATCAAGACGGCTGACTTCATTTTCTATCTTCCTTGCTTTGGTTGCGGATTGTGCGTCGCGCGCGGTCTGAGCCGTTTTGCTGTCAAACCGCCCTTTGAGATACGCGCCGACAAGGACGGCCAGCGCCGCGCTAAGAGCAACGGCGTAGGCTGTCATGCGTGCCTTCATGGTTGCGAGCCACATCACGCCGCCACCCTCTTCAATTCTAGCCTGCCTGTATGCCAAAGCCAGAAACCGCCACCGATAGCGACGAGCACAAGCGCGACAGTCAGGAAAGCCCAAGGGTTCGAAACCGCACCAATAAGGCCAGTCACAAACGTACCGCCGCCAGCTGCGACGATGGTCTGCACCGTCTTATCCTGAAGCAAAGGCACGTCATCAGACTTGGCGTCATCAGGAGCGACGGCTTTCATTTCGCGCGCAGCAATCAGACTGTCGAGGAAGTTGCGGTAATAGCCGGCGATAAGCGTTGCCTTGTCCGTACCGTTGACGATAACACGCGCGCCTTCAGGATCCGCTTTGCCCTTGCCGAAAAAGTCACTCAGTTTGCGCCCCGTGAACTTGCCCAACACCATGCCTTCAAAGAGGATGCGGATTGCTGTTCCGAGCTCCAGCGCCTTCTCAGGTGCATCGGCAATACCGAACTTTTTGTAATTGTCCTCGCCAGTGATCTGAGGCAGGCCGCGTCCGCGATAAGTCCAGCCCTCGTTAACGCTGTCGTTACCCATGCGACCGCCGTAGACCTTGTTTGCAAGCTTTTGAGGCTGGCGAACATAAGGCTGGGCTGCCGCGATCGACGAAAAACGCTTCGGCCATGTCTTCCGAATTTGCGCCGCACTGGTGTAATTCAGATTCTCGACAACCGGATGCATCTTGCCGCCTGTCTCGTGGAAGACAGTCGCTAGGATATAAGCGATCTGCTCGTCGGGCAGATTACGGCGCTCAGCTTCGGCCAAGATAGCCGATGTGCCATCAACCTGAGCCTGGCTCAAACGGCCGCCAAAAGGCGCGCGCCTCGCATACGCGAAGAACGTTGTTTTGTTCATTTGATTGTCCTTGGAATTGTATTTGCGGAAGGCAAGCAGTTTTAGTGCGGCCCTCGGTAGGAAATGCACCTATCTGTACGGTTTCGTACATTGATTAGGCGGGGATTTATGAGATGATGAAACCGCGCAAAGACGGTCTGCCAAATACTGCCTAGCGCAAAGCTCCGACTTGATCCGTCTCGTCGGGGCTTTTTTATTGACCGGCGATGAACTCGCGGCTTCTGCTCAGTTCGTTGCACGGCTTGAGAATTTCAACTGCAGACTGTAGCATCGTCTTTTGTATCAGGAGGGGATCATGGACTGGATCAGCGTTATCAATATGGCTTTGGCAATATCGATGGTAGGGTTCGGCCTATTATGTCTCGTGATTTTGTGGGTACAGCGAGATTGAAACTATCGCCTCTCTGTACGCTACCGTACATTGCATTGGCACGCATTTGTGAGAAGATACTGATGCGTATCGACGTCACCGCAGACAGGCTGTACGCATGGCCTCAGCTCGTTAAAGATACCCACGAGCTGGGGCTTTTTATTTCTGCCCAAAAGTAAAAGTTCATGGACTTGCGCTCAACGCTTAGTTTCCGAGTAAAACCCTTAGGTAGCCTCGCACAGCCTCTTCTTCAGAGAAGCTCCGTCCTCTGATTTGCAGATAATCACGATCGTGCCGGGTCTGAAGTTGTGAGATGATGGCAGTTGCTAAGGCATTCGCATCTGCAACAGGAACAAGTGGACCGTACTTTCCGTTCTCAAGAATTTCTCTGGGTCCGCTCGGACAGTCCGTGCTCACGACAGGGCAACCACAGGCTAGAGCTTGGACTAAAACACCAGGCAGCCCCTCATACTTCGAGGACAGAACAAATAAATCAGCGTTGCGCATGTACTTAAACGGATTTTGAACGAAGCCCTCAAATATAACATGATCTGAGATATTTAACTTCTCTACCAATAGGTTGAGATCTGAGAGCATTGGACCTTCGCCCAATATGATCAGACGAGCTTTAAGTTTGGTTCGGACTAGTGCAAACGCTTTTATTAGTGTTTCAAAATCCTTTTGGGGCTTCAGCTTCCCTACCGCGATAATTACGGGGATTTCTTTATTGTTAAACCAGACATGCTGCATGTCTTCCAATGATTGTTTTTCAAGTGTCGAATTGTATACAGCATTGTAAACGGCATGAAGCTGATGATCAGGTAATTTTAAAGCTTCGCCGAGATCTTTAGAAACGCCCTTTGAAACAGAAACAATTGCATCGGCGCGTTCAAAAAAATACCTTAGCGTTGGGGCTACGTGTTTCTGACGCCATTTTGCTCGCCCGATATAACCTTCACCCAATTGGTTTCGTTGGCCTATAACGATGCGTGTATCCACATCTGACACCGTTCGTGCAACGACCGCTGCGATGTTACCATAATCTAGAGCAGTCAGTAGCGCTCGGGGCCGAGTTTTGCGAAGATAATCAGCCAAAGCCGGCACTGCAGCTGCGGGCTTTGGTGAGCTGGGAATAACGATTAGTCGCAGCAGGTATAATAAGTCCATCGGATATCGCCACAGACTACGCATTGTTTGGACGAAGGAGGCTTGGCGTAGCCTGATAAAATTAACTTTGTCGGAAACCAGATCATGGAAAACGCCTTTTTCATCAACTACCAAAAGATCGACATCGACGCCCGACGCAGCAAGAGCATTAGCAAGATTCACAGTTGATCTTTCGGCACCGCCTCCCTTCAACGATTTGATGAAGATGGCTAGTTTTCCATTCTGGTCCGTAAGTGGCGCCAACCGACAACTCTCCATTTTTCGAGGAAAACTTCACCTCCTTTCCCTATCTAATTAAGCTAACCGCGTTGCAATAGACAATTATAACTCTGCAGACAGAAAAAATTACTTTTCCAATCGCTATATGGCGCACCAAGTGTCAGTGAAAAGAATTCGATCTCTCGTCCATTGACACCTCAACGTTTCGCTCTAAATAGCGGTTATTCACAGCATCACAGCCCCCGCTTGAGTGCAAAGTGAGTAACCCCAGTTGGTTCCCTCCGGCTGGGGTTTTTGCTTTTTCCAACTCTTGACGCTGAGATATGCGACACTAGATCTTTGTTATTCACCGGATCGAAGCATTGCTCGAGTTGCACCAGTGAGTAACCCCGGTTCATGGCTGCCCGCCTGCCGGGGTTTTCTTCAATCTGCGGTGAGTGTAAACTCGACTCGCGCGAGCCAACCTTAACGACGCAATCGGATGGCTCGCATGGCCCCGATCGCACACAACCGGTCGGGGCTTTTCTTTTCCGCGTTATTTGTTATTGAGATTTTGCGCTGAGATTGTCCGCAAGCTGTCTTGGCGCAGCCCCGGCTAGTGCTTCCTTCATTCAACACGCCGGGGCTTTTCTTTTGGCGTTATTATGAGATGATGAAGCCGCACCAAAGGCCGCCCGTCATAGTTGCCCGAGGTGTAACCCCGGATTTGACCTACCGTCGTTCGGGGTTTTCTTTTTGTGGTAGCCTTGTTATTCTGTTCGAGCGTTGGTGAATATCAGACCTTCAGCGCACTAAGCCCCGGTACGGTCGCAATACGTGCCGGGGTTTTCTTTGTTTTGGTGCCGGTGTAAATTCTACTGGCGCAGGTCAATATAGAGACGTGACTATCGAACTGCGTAGCCCCGGCGGATGGGGATCTGCTGGGGCTTTTAATCTGCCAGCAACTCAGCCGCCCGCGCCTCACCAAACAGATTAGCAGCCATCTGCTCAAGCAGCGGCCAAAGCTCGTGATCTGAGCGGAAAGTTGAAGCGTTTCTGAATATTTCAATTGTGCGTACTGATTGCGTTTTCATTGCTTCGCTTACAGCTACAGCTTCATCTTCCGTCATTCTTTCCCACAGAGTGATGGCTGGCAGAATCGTAACGACCGGATCTGGCTCGACAGGCTCCGGCAATGGCGGGCTTGTCAAAGAGCCATCAGAAGCGCGCCATAGGTCCATCGACTGCGCTTTCTGCCACTGTTCGTCGCTTACGGGAACCGCGTCATGCGGAATGTCTGTATTGACCGCGATATGTTCGCCAGCATCATTGCCAACAGGCGGATAGGTTTCTTCGCAATAATAAAATAGCGGAAAGCCTTCCGGGCCGAACTTGATAAATTTGTAATGCATGAGTGTTCCCTAAATCAAAAAACCCGTGGCGAAGTTTCTGAAAGCTTGCATCATCGGATTGCCCTGAACCGCGTCAAGAACAAGCTTGAATTGAACGGTTCCTCCTGCGGCTAGCTGAAGAGCTGCTGAGAGCGTTCCGGCGCGGTAATACTGCTGCACATTCTGTGGGTTCATAGGATAAACCATCTCGGTGTAAACGCTGCCATTGACGAATATCTGGACGATAAACTGGCCTGCGTACCCATCTCCCAGCGTAGTGCCCATGGAAAAGAAGTACATTCCGGCCTCAGGCGCGGTGAACAACCCACCACTCCAGCAATTACCCACGTTCAAAGGTGAGGCTGTAAAGCTGAGATTGGTCGTGCCGTTGTAAACTAACTGATTAGCTGCCAGATGTGCTTTGAATACTGGGCGACCGGCGCTTAATGTACCACGCTGCGCAGCAGTTGTCGTATCGTCCAAGAGGTTGCGCGCAACCGGCGTCAACGGTGTTAGCGCTGCCCCGTTTGCGCCATTCAGATAAGGCATCATGTCCGCTGCAGCTGCACCGCTGAGATTGAGCAAAGCGATTGCCGCCGCAGTAATGTCAGACTGAGTAAGATTTTTATCGCCGTTCGTACTCATGAACTTGTTTGCAGCCAACGTCAGCGCCGCAAGCTTGGCAAGGCTGCCGCTCGGGTCAGTCACAAGGTTAGCCAGCTCATACTGCCCAGCCGCATTGCCGACTGGCGCCTTTCCTTCCTCCACGCCAATTTCAGCAAGATTTGTCAGGACGCCGTTACCGAGAAGTTCGATAAGCGTTGTCGTCTGTGCAGTCACACGAGCGCCATCAGGCAAGTATCTTGCTCGATAAGGCGCATTGGTGAGTGACGTGCCGGTCCATGGCGCCGTTAGCGTCAGAGACGTGTTGCTATTCACGCTGGCGATAACAGCCGTCAGGTTTTGGATCTGCAGCGTGTCACCGGCCTTGAATGCGGCAGCCTGAAACATGGTGCCTGTGCCGGTGACAGTCGTAGACCCGTTGGCGAGCGTAATCGTTCCCGACACATAATCAGGTAAAACGGCCATAGATTTGCCTCCCCATGCAAAAGCACGGTATTGTTAGTCAGATTGTTTGATTGAGACGTTCAGCGTTTCCAGACGAGCGATTTCAGATTTCCTGTACCGCTTAAGTTCGTTCCGGTCTGGTTGTTGGTCTCTCTGACCTGATAGGTATTGTTCCCACGAACAGCACTGCTATCAATAGCTGCCGTGTTGATGGATACAGCTGTGCTCTGACCGGTGGTTAGGCCATAGCTGAACTGTCGAATGACAGCCCCCGTAGTCGTATTAATCAGCGATATCGTGGTCGTTGACTGGGTTGAACCACCGACAATAGTCAGCGTCGCATTGATGTACCAATCCAGCAAAATCGTGTTGCCCTGCGGGCTGTTAATCACGAATGAGCTTAGGGTAACGTCATTGACTGACGTGTTGATGTTGTAAGGCGTGTCGGTCGTCGCTGTCACAGCGTTGAAGTCGAGATTGCTTGTTCCGACAATCAGATTGTTGATCACAGCATTCTGAATTTGCGCCCACTCTATCGAGACATTAACGATCTTCGCCCAGTCCATGACGAAGCCTTCGCCATACATGACGTTGTTCTGAATGACGAAGGGGTGAAAAAACTCAGTGCCGTTGGTGAAAACAATCTGTGCAGCCATCAGCGCTATGCGAGCTTGTGTACTGTTGACGTCCAGAAAAAGCCCCGCGCTCTTCCAGTCGCCAACCGTGCCACCTTCAACCTGCATTCCGATACGGGAATTCCAACCAGACGGCGCAACCGAGCTTGCCATTCTGAACGTCGCATTTGCGCTGACATTGTTCACAACAGTCGTCAGGCTGGTGATTGCCGTTGCCTGAGCTTCAACCTCATCCTCAACGCCATCAACTCTGGCCTGAAGAAGTTGGACGATGCTGGCGCCGGTATTATCCCAAAGCTGCGCGTTGATCCGGATCAGTTGCTGCCCTATCGCGCTGTTTGGACCAGTTGCGACAAGGATGTCTTCTTGCCAGCTCGCCTGCGCATCGTTGAATGTGCTGCTAAGCTGACGGCTTAAGCGCTGGATATCTGCATAGTTCGCATTGTGGTTGTCAGATGTCGTTGTTGCGAGTTCTTCCGCCTGACGGATGATTTCGCGCATCTGCGGACCAATCCAGCCCATATAACCTTTCAGATCATCGTCTAGCCCCTCGTAATCGATAGGATTACCGTTATTAGCATTGAGTGTGCGAAATGGGGTTGCCGCAGACCAAGCCACAGAGCGCCCGTTGTCAACACGAAGTCGGGTTCGAACAAACCAATCGGTGAGCGATGTCAGGCCTTCAACAAGGATGACGTTGGTAACATCCCAGGTAACAAACTTCCTGAAGACCTGAGAGGGATCATTGGCAGGCCAATATTCAATATCGACGCCAACCACTGAAATATCATCAATCGGATCCCAGAGAAGACGTGCGCCCGGAAGCTCTCCACCCCCGTCCGCCTTAACGATAATCGGCAGAACATCGAAATTTTGTACCTCAGCAAGATACTGAGGCGGGGGAACGACTACGATATTCGGAGGGTTAGTTTCATACGCTGTCGGATCGAATACGCCGTTGCTGATCTGCTGCAACGCAATTGAGATATCACGCGCACCATCCGTATTAATGCCGCCGAGCTGGCGCGTGAGAACCTGAAACGTCCTATCGCCATACTTCGCGCTGTTCCAACGAAGCCACCGCCCTTCCTTGATCATATCAAGAAACTTCGGATGAACGGTAATCTCGGCAGACGCCTGATAGCGAGCGCCACGAATGGCAATATCTGCGAGACGGTCAACCTGCTTAGGATCGGTGACAGCGCCATACGGGATAGCACTGGCAAGCGTTTCGCGGTCTTCTGCTAAAGCGCCTGTATCGATGCGGGTTGCGGCGTCTTTCGTTTCATAGAAATCATCTACTGAGATATAAGACGCAGCGACGGTATTGATCAGTTCAGTCCGCTTCCGCTTTACGCTCATGCGGAGCGGTGCGCCTTTCTTGACATCATTGTCCGTAATGGTCGCCACGATAGCTTGTGGCGCGCCAGCAATCGGAAACTCACCATCCACACGCTCTACCCAAGAACCGCACATCGCTTCAAGAATTGGAGTGAGGTTTGCATCGTGGTTGGCGCCGGGACCGTCTTTTGCGATTGCGTTTGACCGATAACGTTTCGTGTTGTCGGACATCACTTCGTCGCAGATGTTTGCAGCTTGTGTATATTCTGCCAAAGGTAGTCGGCTTGCGCGAACGGCTTTGCCAACCATGCGCTGAGAACCGTTGAAGAAGCCGCGTTCGAGGTTGTAAATTTGAACCGCGGGATTATCGCTGTATTCCCAAGTGTTCTGATTATCCCAGCGATGAGGACCAAAACCGCCCATCGTGCTGTCTTTACGCCAATCATAAAGAGGAGCGCCGACGACTTCGAACAGCAACTTTGCCGGAGAAGTGAGGCCATCGCCGTTCTTTCGCAGTTCTGAGAAAACAATCGCATAAGCAACGCCTGCGCCACGATGGTTTGCGGTCCAACGGCCAGCGGGACGCGCACGAATAATCAGTGTCGCATCGGCCTGCTGATCCATAGTGCCGTAGTAGAATTTGACGCGTACGTTGTCATGGTCATCGCCACTCGTGCCTTCGTTCGGAACCAGCCAATAACCATCAGCATCTTGTTCAGCCAGCACGCGCCATGCGCCGTTGTATCGAACACGCGGAACGGCTGTGATACGAAAGCTCGCAAGAGCAAAAACGTCCTGAATAAGCCGGCCACCAGAGCCATAGCTGTTACGATAGACGTGATGCCCTTCAATCCCACAGGTACCGAGAATGACCGAGCGCGGAATGTTTGCGCCATATTGCGTTTCCAGCTCGGATGCACGGCTCTGGGTCTTGGGTGGGAAAAGCGCGTTGACCGCATATTTCAGCGCAATGCCGAAAGCTGTTTGTGCGATACCGGCAAGAATTGGACTTGCCGCAGCCCAAGCTGCCACGCTCGAGACAATTCCGCCGATCCAGGCAGCGACAGGCGCAAGAAATGGCATGAGATAAACCTTGCAAAGGAATGCAACAAAGCTGGCCCGCAACTGGTACGAGCCCTGGTCATTGCAAATTGTCGGTGCTGTTATTCGCCTACGGTGTAGGCTTGCTCGATTTCCGTCACTGGAAAGAATGTCAGCCCTTGTGGCTGTTTGACTGCGAAGCCAGAGCTGCAAATGAAACCGGCAACATACTCACCGTTCAGTTTCATGACGCCAACGTCGCCACGGCGCGCCGAGAGGCGATTGACAGGCTCAAGGCCAAGATAGGTCTCAAACACATCTTTGACGTTCTTGCAGCCGTTCTGGCGCATCTTTCGCGCTGCCCCAGCCTCAGTCTGATACTTCCCGCGAAACTTCGAGAGTGGATCAATCCCAGTAACCGCCTTAATCGCATCGGCAGCAGACATCAGGCAGTCGGATGTTCCCCACTCCGGCAAAATGTTCACATGCTGCGAAGCAAGATCTTCAACCGCTCGGTCCCAACCAGGCACCCTAGCCAAACTTAATTTTGAAGTATTCATTTTTGATCCTTGCTGCATATTCGAAGAACATGTCGCCCGGTGAAACGAGCTGCTGATCCTCATGCGATGCATATCGATACCCTTCACGGAAGTTATCGACTGCGCCGGTTTCAATATGGCCCTCCAGCCAGACTTCGTCGCCTTCCTCGCGATGATCAATGACATCCACATAGCCGTAGAATGTCGCTTCCGCATGAAGAAAGGCGTTGTTGTCCGGGTCAAAGTAGAAGTCGTAGAATGTGACAGGTCGGTTTTTGTAATCTTCCTGTTCGATCAGACCGAGCTTGTCCGGTGTAAGGCCAAAGTCGGCCTTTGCGGGCAGCTTCATTGTGATCGGCTGCGCCGCTGTTCCGAGCGCATAGACAGGCTCGTCAATATCAATCAGCGTATTGCCGTGATAGGTCAAACCGCCATAATCGATACTGCCCTTGCCCGCGAAGAAGCCATATGTGCCAGTGCCAAACTCGAATTTGACGGCAGAAGCAATCTTGCCTCTGCCCTCGTTTAGAAGCTGCTGAAGACGTGCTGGAAAGGCCATCAAGCCTCCGAATAGGGTTGTAATTTCTCAATCGTAGTAAGATTAAGGGGGGTGGCAGAAAATCGGAGATGACCCACATGCGCTCACTATTGGTGGCTATGATTACTTTCATCCCTATGGCTGCGATGGCAGAGGTCTATAATAATGTCGTACCAAGTAATAGTATGTATCCGACTTTGATAATGGGCGACCTTATTGGATCCAGCACTTACCTTGAGGATGAACCTGTCAAGCGGGGCGATATTATCATCAGCACGAAAAATACGAATGATACACGCACTATCTTTGTACATCGGGTTATTGGCCTGCCCGGTGAGAAAATTCAGATAAAGAAAGGTGTTGTTTACATCGACGATCAACCTCTTAAGTTGGTGAAGATTGACAACCTTCCCGATATCAACTGCCCGGTTGACGTGTTTGGTACGGAACAAAGTTGCACTTTCTTTCGTGAGTTCGCGCCAAATAATTCCGAAAGCCATATCGTTGTAAGCCAGAATGATGACTCACTTGGCGATAACACAGAGGTCTTTCATGTCCCGGGAAATCACTATTTTATGATGGGCGACAACAGAGATAATTCAGACGATAGCCGCTTCACGTCAGGACCGTTACCGAAGGATAAAATCCTCGGAAAAGTACGTATGATTTATCACAGTGAAACACCGGCCGACAAAAATGAACGCTTCAAAGGTTTCCCGCGCCTGAAATAGGCTCAACTTTAGTCAGGATCGCCATTCTTTTTGTTATCGGCTTATATGGCAGCCTAACAAAAAGGGAGGCTTGATATGAAGGAATATCCGAAAGATACGCCACACGAACTGCGAGTTCGGCTCTCAATCGGCTCGGAGTATTACACCACCTCTATGATAATCGCCCTGCTAATTGAGAAGGGTATTTTTGGCTCAGCCGATGTGCAGAAGATAATAGACAAAGCTCCTGCAGAAGTTTCAGAGTTAGTAGCTCTTCGGCTGAAGCCATTTCAGAAGTGAAACAACGTTCTGGCTGATCTGGTCAAAAAAACCATAAACTGGCGGATTGATGTCCGCCTTTTTGTTCTTTTCCATTGTTTTCTCCAATCTTGGAAGTTTTAATCATCTTGCAGGGCATTACCCGGGAGGAAAGTATGAGTGACAAGATTAAAGCCGAGCACCTCTATCTGAGGTTTGCTCTGTCGGAGGCCCTGAGGGTGATCAACAAAGAACGAGGAGCTGAATATGTCGATCAAATGATCGAAGCGATCTTCCGAGCCAACAATGTACAAGAGATTATGTTGAGCGCTTTCGACAAGATGCCGCCAAACGATATCGACTTCAATGGCCGCGCTGCGGTGCTTAAAGCACTGGGAGCAGCAAAAGAATATCCTGAGCCTCTTGTCTAACGGACCCACCACATTCGTGCGATAACTTCACCCTCCCGTATTCTCTGGACTTCAGTTTGACGCTGAGTGTTTTCAGCATGGTAATCATCAGTGTCCGAGCAAGCGATGTAAATTTCGTCACTGTCAAGAACAGTCACTCCGTCCTTCATCCACGTCCGAGTTGCTTCGTGCAACGGCTCTGTCATTTCGGAACCTCCACTAGTTGGAAGGTTGCTTCGGGGAATTTACCCTCGCCAATGCTCCAACTGCCCGGAATTAGCCGCATGTTCATGATCGGGTTTTTCAATCGGACCACTGAGCCTGTTGTGATGTACGAAGGCAGAAAGGGCTCAATCCTAACCTGCAAGTTTGTTGTAGCTGCTGTCGCATCGGCAGCCACTCGAACGATCAGGTTATAATCGCCATTCGACAACCCTATCAGATCACCCGCTTTCAGCTTTAGTCCGACAACCACAGTTCCGAGGGTAACAGTGTTGCCGTTAATCGCAGTGAGTGTCGGATTGCCAATGATTGCTGGATTGTTAGGATCGCCCCAATAAGCCTGCGGAATGCAAACGTGCTTGGGCGTGTAATGAACCGTCACCTGACCACCACGGCAGCGATCAATGAATGCCTCAAGCCGATTTCGGTCAGCATTGGACATCTTGATGACTTTAGCTGTCCATGTCCAAAAGGGATCACCGTTCTCGATAAAGGCTATCGCCCGCTCGCCAAATTTTGACATGGAGACCGAGCGATTGAGTACAGGGAAAGTCGCTTCATATCGAAGACCCGATGGGAGAAGTTCAGCCATTACTTTGCCATTCCTCTCGAACTAACCTGCCGAAGATCCCTTGCGGTTCTCACGGTGCTTCCCTTTTCATATGTCACGAGACCTTGCTTGACCGATCTCTGTGAAATGCGCTCAACTTCGGCTTGCCAATTGCCGTCGCGATCCATGAAAACACGCACGTCGGCAATTCCGCCCGCTTGCGCTTGCTGTGATGCAGAAGAGGGCCGGAGAATGGGCATTGAGGGCGCACGTAGTGTCGCCATCCCTCCGGTTGCAAGCGCCAAAGACTGCCCATTGTTGATACGTTCAAGCAATGATCTATTCTGCTTGGTCGCTTTGGCGTTAACAACAAACTCACCGTCAGAGAGACGCGCTGGAATACTGTCTGTATGAGGTCCACCGGGGCCACGGATCAATCCACCCGTCGCAGCTTTAACGACACCGCCGTCTTTCTTGCCGACAATCCCAGAAACCAACCCACCAAAGATGCTACCTGATTGACCAAAAATGCCGTCAAAGAGGGATTGAGACAAAATCTCGAGAAGCTTATCGAGAACTTTCCCCAAAGCATCTGCAAATGTCTCAGCTGCCGATTTTCCCGCTATCAAGTCACTGACAACGCCGCCAATCGCATCCCTCTCAGTATCACGCCATTCCTGCGCAGTTTGCTGTATTCTGCCATTTGCCTCATTGAACTTATTGGCTTCTGCGGTAGCTAAAGCCCACTGCTCGGCGGTCTTTGCAATCTCCGCACGCAACGCTGGAGTAATAGCAACGCCGGCCTTCTGCGCGGCATTAATCAGTTCCTGTTCAGTGCGAGCCTTTTCAACCGCAAAGCCATAATCGTCGATCAATGGATTGAGTTGCCGAAGAGCTTCAGTTTCCGCGACAAGTGCTGCTGTGCGGTCGGTGACACGCTGCATGTCCCCGTCAAAACGCTCTGACGGAGTTTTCTTAGTGCGACCCTTTTTCTTATCTTCAGACGGGGTCTGAATGCCCTTGCCATAACCAGATGGCGTTGAAGCAAGAATGGATTCGGCGCGCTTTTTTTGGACTTCTAGATCGCCAACAGCACGACTAAGGATACCTGCCTGTGCTTGAGCTTGGTTGGCAGCGTATTCTAAAGGCGCAAACTCCAAGCCAGTAAATTCTTTGAACGAATTTGCTCGCCCTAAAGCTGAGTAGAAATCTGCGTTGGCCTGCGTCTCGGCCGTCTTTGCCGCCTCCAACTGCAAGCTGATCTGCTTAACCAGCTCAGCCTGGTAGTTGCGTGAAGCCGTGGCCGCGTTATTCAGCGCCGTTTCGTTGCCACGAACTGCCTCAGTGAAGGACTTCGCAGCGCGATCGCCACCATCCATATTATTGTAGAGCAGCAGAACAGCTGCGGCGGCAGCGCCTGCCAGCAAACCGATAGGCCCCAGAGCTGCGGCAAAGCTGGTGACGATTGGCACGCCGGTCCTCATCGCTGTGAGGAACTTCCCCAATGAACCAAGTGCCGTAAGAAGATTTGCAGCCAGTCCGCCGAGAGCTCGACCTGTCAAGGCCGTGATGATGACCGTAGCAAAGGTTGCGGCTACGTCAGCTACTTCCTTGAAGTTGTCGGCGACATATTGGAGGGCAGCCACAAGCTTCGCACTTGCACCGTACGATGCGTCTGCGTTGCCGATGTACGACAGGAATTCATTATTAACCTGAGTGAACGCGTCTTTGATGGTTGCGTTCGTCGCCTTGAACTGCGCTTCAATTGGCTTTTGCGCATTGAGAATGGCTTTGAAAACACGGTCAGAAGTCAGTTTGCCTTCAGCGCCTAACTGCTTAAGCCCCGCGATAGTTGTCTTAAATTCATCCGCGATGGCTTTGGCAATGATCGGAGCATTCTCACGCAGCGAGCGAAGTTCATCGCCCTGCAGAACGCCAGATCCGAGCGCTTGGCCGAGCTGCAGAATGCCGGCCGCTTGCTCCTGAGCAGCCGCACCGCCAGCCTTAAATGCCTTGGAAACGAGATCGGTAGCGAGCGATATTTCGCTTTCAGATTCCGCGACGGCCGAGGCCGATCGGATCAAGCGTGCATAGAGTTCTGTATAATCCTGCAGGCTTGTACGTGCGGCATTAGCGCCTTCTTTGAGCTCATCCAGCGAACGCACCTCAACGCCTGTCGAGGTTGCAGCCGAACGGATAAGGTTGCCTGCGCGCGTCCAATCATCGGCATATGAGGCGATCTCCTTCGCACCGAATGCGACGCCGACACCAGCCAAAGCAGAATTTAGACCGCCAAACGAAATGCGGTTAAAAGCGCTTTCAATATGCTTGGCTGCCTGATCGGATCGTCTTTCAACCTGCGCCATCTTCTGATTGGTGATTCCGACTGCACGATTAAACGAGCGTTCGAAGCCCTTGAGGTCAGCAGCGAGCTGAACTACAAGTTTCTCAAGATCTGTTGCCATTGGGGGCCTTATGAAGAGAATTATTGCAAGCGTCATCGCGCTGTCAGCGCTCACGGCACCGGCATTGTCTCTTGATGATGCAGGGTTTCAGGCGGCAGCTTTGAAGTGCTGGAATACGCCTGTTTCGTTTGACGACGCCGGAAAATTCGAAATGGCAGTTGAAATCGATCAGAAGGGACATCCGATCGACATCACTGCTAAAAGTTACGTACAGAACGGTGTTTCCAGAGGTTTTGGCGAAACTTTGAAGCGGTCAATCATGCGCTGCGCGCCGTATAAGTTTCCTGCCGGCATCTACACTATGACGCTCAACGCCAAAAAAGGCGGCAAATCCCTGAACCCATTCAAGGACTAACACCTCTCCCGTCCATCAGAACTATCGACTTACAGTTGCGACTCTGGCTTTGTAATCACACTGGCTGGGGAACATTGAAAGTGCGAATTGTGCGTCTCACTGTATTCGTAAGTGTATTGTTGGTAACTTGTGGATGGTGGGAACACGGCTATAGCCAACCCAATAATAACGGCGACGCAAACGCAGCCAGCGAGCATTCCGCCGACACAAGCAATGAAGTCTCGCTTCCCGTTCGGATCATCACAACTCCAAGCGACCAAGAAAAATATGACGCGGAAGCAAAGGATCGTGAGGATAGCCGCAACCGTGACGAATCCAATCTGACAGTTCAACGTTCCATCGCAAATAGCTCCGAGCAGGTTGCTCATTATACTTCCCTTCAGGTCTGGATTGCTGGCGCGTCAATATTGTTCGCGCTCTTGACCTTTGTGACCGCAATTGCGGCGGTGGTCTTCGCTAGAAAATCAGCCATCGCGGCTCACGAGGCTGTTGATGTCACTCGACATTTCGGTGAAGCACAAACGCGTGCGTATGTTTATGCTGAGTCAGCAGTGATGAACTGGTTTAGTGAAGGTGCCCAGGCGATTGTTACTGTAGCGAATTGCGGTACCACACCAGCCAAATACTTTTCAGTTCAAGGAACGATTGACGTTAAAGATCCAGGCGATCCCATCGTCATTCCACCTGTTGAAACTGACACGATGTCTCCGGTTTATTCTTCGCTTGGTGTGAACGAGCCCAAAACGGTAGCTATAGAAGGTGAAGGCGTCACCCTTTCCCAGCTATCCAAAGTTACGAATAATTACGTTAGTGTACGAGGTACGATCACCTACGTTACAATTTTTGACGAGACCTTCATCAGCCAATTCTCGTTCATGATGAGACTGAACCCTAAAGACGTTAAAACACTTTCTAAAGCGGCTGGTAGGCTAGATGTGTTTATGAAGGTCGCAGATCAAAGCCTTATTTGAAAGCTTACCCACCCTGCAGCCAATCCCAAAGATCGTCCTTTTCGGATTCTGATAGCTTACCCGGCTCGTCTGGCGTATTTGCTTTGATGTAACCATCAAGCGCAGCCATGTACTGCCACATCGACATTAGCCTGACTTCCTGCGGGCTAAAGCCTATTGCGGCTCCGTTTCCGTAGATGGCGGCAAATCTAAGTTTTCCATTGGGGAGACTATCGATTTCTTCTGACTTGCCGCTTCCTGCTCCCCCACCTTCTCCTCCGGAGCTCCGACGAGACCCGCAGATAGAACTGCTTGCGACAGGGTCAGATTCTCAAGAGGTGGGCGATCGGTCACATATCGACGAATGAGCGTGAGCGCTTTGGTGGGCTCCAAACCTCCGCCGACAAGGCCAAGCCTGATCGTTTCGCTGATATCTTTGATGCGCCAAGAGCGATTGTGCAGACGTTCCAACACTACGTAAGGACCCGCGTCGCATTTCTCCTGAAGTTCTTCAAGCTCGCCCCATGCGAGACGGAACGTGTAAGTTCCGTCTGCAAAGTCGAGCGACACAGATGCGTCGCGGCTCATTACGGTGTGACCGGCGTAGACGTGCGCACCATAACGCCGTCGGACTGCAGGCTAACGTTGTTCGTCGCGCGCTGGCCGTTGGTTGCGCCAACCTCCATGCTTTCAACGTGCATGAACCCAGTCCATGTAATCGTCTTCAATGGGAATTCCCATTCGACCTTCACAGGCACTGAATCGATGCTGTCAACGGCTTCAAGCCATGCGTCGACGCTTTCGGCGGCCAGCACGCCTTCGCCACTGACGCTCATCGACAGGCTGGTTGCGTCACGTCCAACCCAATCAACTAGGTCAGGGTTCTCGCAGTCCGGAATATTGACCTCTTCGAGGCCCTTTGTGATTGTAATTGAGCGCTGCGTGAATCCGCATGGATTGGTGTACACAATCGGAGTCGCGTCATTGCCGAGCAAGACGCGGATCTTCCCCGATTTAATCGTGGTTGCTTGGGCCATATTGGTCCTCGTGATTTGGTGGTGGTGAGATCCGGCAGCGCGAGTTACGGCGTCTCGATGACGGCCGTGTATTGAATCGACGCCTGATTCATGCCGGGAGCGCGAATGTAGTCAGTCCGCCAATAATCGAAGGTGACTAGTGCGTTCACCGTGAGCGGCGGCTCCCATCGTTTAAGCGCTTTGGTTACAGCGTCAGCGATTTGTCGAACCTGTTTCTGACTTGGCAGAGACGACCAGCAATTAATTTGAAAAGTAACGTCTACCGCATCGGTGCAGTCGACGCTCTCATCATTTGCTGATGCATCGCCAAATGAAACATATGGATAGGTCGCGGCCGGTATATTGCCATTAGGATCGGCGGGAGGATTGTCATAGACTTTGTCAGCGCCGATTAGCGTTGTAAGCGCAGCATTCTGCGATAACCGCGCATAGATCGCGGTTTGAAGTTCCCATACAGGATCCATTCCTTAATACCCCGCTGCAGCTTTTTTGGCGGCTCGTGTGACTGCGGATCTGATGCGGCGTTTCGTGCCTTTTTTCTTGGCGCGCCAGCTCACGTAAAAGAATGGTTGCTTTCCCTGTCCGGGATTGCTGGTACCGGCGAACATTCCCCGGTTCGTGAAACGCGTAGTGCCAAACTCAACCCAGCGAGCGTAGTAGGCTTCTTTGTTGCCAGCATAGATCGTGATCGTCGTGTCATCTCCGACAACGGAATCCACAGAAGCAATTGTAATGCTGCCTGGAGGCGCCTTGCCCCATGTCCAGCCAATGCTGTCATGAAGCACCATATCGTCAACGGGAACAAGATTGCGCATCATATCGCAAATCTCTTCCGCGCTTCTTTCCATGGCTTTTCGAATGAGATCCTGGGCTATTTGAGGCAAAAGCTTAAGCTTGCGATTTAACTGCGTGAGACCCGTAGTCTTTGTTGCCATCAGCCACCGCCCTGCACAACAGTGCGCATTTCGATGTACTGATTAACCTCGTCGGGGTTCGCACAAGACTGGATCTCGTAAAGGATGCCAGTTCGCTTGTTTCTCGCGCGCCATGACGGAGTAACGCCTCGTGTTCGTGGTTCGCTTCTGACAACGAGCGTATACGGCTGGATGCCCTGCGTGCGGGCCGCAATGTCGGTTTCAGAACCAAGGCGAGGTTGTAAACGAGCAGAAGTTTCGAACTTGTCTACCCACTCTTGGCTAGTGCCACCGCCTTCGTCCCGCACCGCTTCACGCTGTTGAAAGACGACGATGTTGTTGAGCGCACCTGCGCCTTTACGTGTCACCATCCTTCTCACCTTTTTTCGGGGTTTTCAGCTGCAAAGCCTTTTTGGCTTCAACCGCTGCAGTCGCGCACGGTGTAGTCACAAGGCCGGACCAGCCAGCCTTATAAGCAAGCGTGACTTGCGGGAGTGGCTTCCAGTCGAAGTCTTCGGAGAAGCGGACGTGGGGCATATTTTCCTCCTTCGCTCGACAGCAAAGAACGAGTCTGATCGTATGGCGGCAAAGACTGGAGAAGCGCGGTTAGAGCAAAAATCAAACGCCAATCAGCCGCGCGTGTGTATCGATGATTGCAGAGCAAAACGAAATTTTTGATGAGTTTCAGATTTCCTTGCTTGTCAGAAAGCATGGATGGTCAAATCTTGTTCTTAGCTTGCCGAACAGCACACATACTTCAGTTGTAACCGACGTATTTTCCGACATCGTCAACAATATTCTTACGTGCTGCGAAGCAGTCATCGACAATCATCAACATACTCAGCCGTTTTACGATGAGCCGGGTGGATCAGTCTGGAGATTGAATCCAGATCCAGTCATGAGGCATCTGGTACGCGTCAGGATTTTTGATCTGCCGAACAAAGCAGGTGAATTCTCTGAGTCCGAACTAGCTAAGCCAGTCGTCGATTTACTAACAAAAAGGAAGCACTTGCTTCTCAACTTTATGATGGAGTTATTGAGAACCAAGCTGCTGTATGCGGATGCGTCATTTTACAAAGACCGGCAGGCCTTTCCGCATGATCGTTTTGAGACTGTTTGGAACAAATGGGCAAAAGCCAATATTGGCTGCCCATTTTCTCTGCCGCGCTGAATATTTAGTCCCGCCAAACTCGGTACGCTGAAAGCAGTGCACGAACATGCCGTGGTAGCACTGCGTCTCCGCTCGCGCTCATGTCAGGCTCGCGATTTTCGTAAAGGTCTGCACCGACAAGCAGAATGGCCGCCGAAATAGCGGCATTAATGACGATGCCGTCAGCAAGTGACGGCGTTTGACCCGCCGCTACGACCTCGCGATCGAGGTATTCAGTGACCACATTTTCTGCGGCGACGAGATAAAGCGTCAGCTCGTCGTCTTCGTCGTCGTGAAAAACACGAAGGTGACGCTTGAATACAGTAAGATCAATCAGAGCCATCGCCCCCACCTTCAGGTGGTACTTCCGGCTCCGGTTCGGGCTGAGGATTTGGGATAACGACCCCGGCGCCGATGTAGCTGGCTACCCGCCTCTTACGCGTCTTTGTCGATACTGCCATCTAATTTCGCCTTCTGCTTAGGCTTGGTGCCATTTTCTGGCGCGCCGCCGTCCGCTTCCTTAGTCGCATCTGTCTTGCCAGCCAAAGACACAAGGCCCTGTGCTTCCAGCTGTCGAGCTTCGCCAGCTTCAACTTCGAAAGACGGGCTCTTGCGAGTTTTTAGATCTTTGCCGAGAGCAAAAGTCTTTAGGGCTTTAACTTCTAGAAAATCAGTCATGTTCTCTCCAATCTGGAAAAGGGGCGCTGAAGCTCCCCGTCCCCCATTAAGCGCCTTCGACGTCGCCGGTTACGAACGACTCTGGACGATAGACGGCGAATGCCAGTCGCTCTTCCGCGCGGATCGTGAACATGTTCTTTTCGAAGTCGTCGACGTTCTCGCTCGACAGCAACACTTCGATATCGAGACGATCGAAGATCTGTGCAGCGAAGCTGAACGCACCAGTGAGGAATTCACCTGCAGCCATAGCCTGAGTGGAAACCACTGGCAGGTTCCAGAGAGTTGGCGTCAACGATCCCTGCGGATTGCCGATGATGTAATTCCCGCCAAGATCCTTGGTCAGCTCGATCTTTGCCCAATCGATTGGATTGAGGACAAATGCCGTTGCCGGGTATTCAGCGAGTACGACCTGAAGGATCGCAAGGCGCAGTCGGTCAATGCCGGTTTCATTCTCTGCGGCGAACGCCGGATTGAACGCAGTTGCCTGCGGAACCAGACCGTGAATGTTCTGGCCAGTACCAGAGCCATTGAGCAGCTGATTTTCTTCGGCAAAGCGCAGACCGTAACGAGCACGGCCATCGATATAGGAACGAAGAGCCGGAGCATCATCCAGGATCTGGCGCGAAGCCTTGAACAGATGAGCAATCGTACGAACCGGCGCAGAAGTCATATCGAACGTCAGGTCCGAATATGGCTTTGCAGTCGTTTCAGCGACAGGAGCCGCATTGTTCGTGTAGCCGGTTTCCTTCACGTACTCGATAGAGCTAGAAGAAGTCTGACCCGGAAGCACGAGATCGCGGATCGTCAGAGTACGCTCTGGCAGACCAAAGATGCCCGGCACGCGTGCACCCGGAACGAGCGAAGTGCCCTGACTGCGACCAGCACCGACCGTGGTGTTGGCCGAAGTAATTGCAGCACGGTCAGCCGTTACCTTGATCGAACCGCGAGACGAACCCGTCAGCATGCCCGCTTTGTAGTCGGCAGAGTCGATAACCAGATCGCCAAGCGACTTCTGTTCGTTCGCGCCTTCTTCCTTTTCGCGAGCGGCACGCTTTTCGAGGTCGCCGAGACGCGTGGTCATGTCGCCGAGTTCAGAAAGTGCCTTGTCGGTCTTTTCCTTGAGCTCAGCCGAAACCTCGCCGTTAGCAGCAAGTTTCGACGTAAAGTCTACAGCGAGATTGCCGACCTGTTCTTTAATGGAGGCAAGCGAAGTACCAAGCTCGCCGATCTTATCGGCAAGTACATTATCAGCCATGTGTGGCTCCTTAAATTTTGATGAGTGGTGTGTTTGCTTCGGCCAAAAGCCGGTTTAGGGCTGCCAAAGCAGCAGCATCCGTCTCGACGTCAGGAGCCCCCTGACCTTCCTTGAGGTAGAGCCGAGCGGCCCGCTCTGCCTCAGAATTCGATAGGTTTAGAAGACCCTTCAAACCATTCTCGAATTCGCGTTTGGTAATCTGTTCGCCCGTTGCCATTTTCGAGGCAAGAAGCGTGGCTGCATCGGCCTTCGCGGCATTTGATGCTTTCACCCTGCGCACATACGCTGGCTCAGTTTCGGCCCCGAAGCGTGCCAGTGTCTCGTCGAGCGTTGCGACACGGTCCGCCATACCCAGCTCGATGAGCTTTTCTGAGTAGAAAACTCTGCCCTGACCGAAGTCAGCTTCCACACGGGCTTTTGTGATACCGCGACCATCGGCAACGCTTGTTAGGAAGCGTTCATATGAGCGATTAACGCTGTCCTGAATATACGCCAGCGTTTCCTTGCCGAGCGGCTCGGTTTCGTTGCCCTCGACTTTGTGCTTGCCCGCCGAAATATATGTCCGCTTGACGCCTGCCTTATCCAAGGCAGCAGAAATGTCATCATGCGCGGTGTAGACACCGATCGAACCAGCTCGGCCCGAAGGCGTAACAACGATTTCGTCAGCGGACGATGCCAACCAGTATGCGGCACTTGCGGCAAGACTGTTGACATGCGCGATGATCGGCTTTTCGCCACCGCGTAGCTTGCGGATCTCGGTGGCCAGCTCATCGGTGCCAGGTACAGAACCGCCTGGGCTATCAACGTCAAGCACGACGGCCTTAACATCGTCATTCGACAGCGCCTTGTGGAGCTGCCGCTTGATGCCGGCATATGAAGTGCCTCCGCTCATTGCAGAAAACATGTCCATACGGTCAGAGAGAACCCCGTAAACAGGAATAACTGCAACCTTACCGTCGGTTTCCGCAATTTCTTTCGCCCGAGCATCAGAAACAGCAGCAGCAAAATCAGACGTCACAAACTTATCACCAGCCGCACGAGCTGCGATAATATCCGCAAGAACTGCCAGTTTTTCGCGCTGAATCGCCCACGGCTCAGCCTCAAAGGCCGTCAAAATGTGTTCGAATTTCATAAAGTATCCTTAAGCAGCGCGCGTGTCCGGCGCGTCATCGAGCGATGGTCCGCCGTTGTGGCCGATGCCGTGCAAAGGTTGCATTGTCCCGTTTACGATGAGCTCGTCACCGCCAGGCATTTCAGCCTTGTTTTCATAGGATCGAGCTTCATTCGGCGTATAAATGCCGTTATTGACCATCTTCTGCAGGAAGTCAGCGCGAGCTTGGCTATCGCCTCTCAGCAAGCCTTCCATATTGAACTTCACGACAGTCGTTTTGCGGGTCTTTGCGTCTAGCAAATCGCGATAAACGGCCGATTCAATGCTGCGCAGCAACGGGGTGAGGCAGGTCTTAGTAAACTGTAGGATAAGTTGCTCAATCCCGCTGCCCCACGTCGTTGTCCCATTTGATGCATGGCCAATCATGACAGGGGGCACGCCGAAGATGCGGCAGATCTGCTCAACGCTAAACTGTCGAGTTTCTAGCATTTGTGCGTCTTGAGGATTGATCGTTAGCTGCTGGTATTTAAGCCCAGCTTCCAGAACAGCAATCTTGCCGGCCTTTTCAGACCCGGCAAACTGGCCAAGAACTTCACCAAGCTGTTTACGCTGTTCTGATTTCAGGATCTGGTCAGATGAAAGAACGCCGGCAACCTGCATACCGTTGGCAAACATTTTGCCCGCAGTCTTCTCACCCGCAAGCGCGTTGCCGACAGTGTTCCTGACAACACCAATTGGCGAAAGACCGCGATCACAGCCGGGAATTACCATGCCACGAACGTGAAACATCTTGTCTTCGCTGATACGACGAATGGTGCCTGACTTGCCCTTAGAGGTTTCAGTCACTTCGTAGTATCGATTGTTCCGATCGTCACGGCAGACCTTAACGGCGAGCGGATGAAATGGATTCAACGCTGTAAGGCGACCGCCGTTCATCTTCTTTTCTGCAAAGAAGTTACCGTCCAGACAAAGGCACATGGCCACCATTGCCCAAAAATCAGACGCTGTGTCGTCGAGATTTGGCATATCGTGAAGCAGCTCATAGAGAACGTTTTCACGATCGATTGTTACGCCGTCGTCCTTGAAAACGTTGCATGGCAGCGTTTTTACAGAGTTCGCTACGAGATTTACACAGGCCCAAACAGCATCAAGCTCAAGAGCCTTTTCGTAATTGACTGTTTCACCTGACGTCGTTCCAAGGCCGAAGAAACCCCGCCAGAACTCGCCGTCGGTGAGCTTGATGGGCTTTCCGACCCATCTATCAATGAAGCCCATATTCGCTCCGTCGTGAGTTAGGCGATGACGACCATGTTATTGATGAAGTCATCTAGGTTTTCTTCCGGCTCAATCGGAGTGTCCATCGCAGCACCAATAGCCATCGCCAAAGCTACTGCCGCATCGATGCGCACCGAAGCTTTCGTTTTGACAAACCATCGATTTTCTTGTGGGTCGTGATCGAACGTGGCGCCCATGAGCGCTGTCATCAACACCGGGTTTCGCCGTAAACGAATGCGCCCGTCGATGATCATATCTTCCAGCGCCAGGACAGAACCCGGCATCCACAAGCCTTGCGGTGCGGGAAGACCTGCAGCTTTTGCCGCTTCAACCTTGGCTGGTTCAGGCTTAGCCCTGACCTTACCGCCCTGCGGGTGCGCAACGTGATCGACTTCAATGCCGAGCGCATCCACCTCTTCGCGAAACTTGTCGTAAGCGTAGCGGTCGTAAGCAATGGCTTTTATTTCAAACTGCTGATCAAGCTGCTGGAGGCGTGCTGCAACAAAGTCATATCGGACACGTTTGCCGGGCGTGGCATTGAGCCAGCCTTGCTGCACCCAAAGCTCATATGGCGCTTTGTCGGCCTGCGCTCTCGCTTGCAGCGTTTCCTGTGGCGTCCAAGCCTCAACCCAAGCGTCAAAGGTCGGCAGACTGACGGTAGCACCGTCTTCGCGTTCCAACTCCATGAAGCCAGTAGGCACCACGCAGGCAAGAACAGTCATATCCTTGCTGCCCGAAAGGTCGACACCCATGAAAACCGGCTTGTCAGCATGATCTTCTTCGGGTTCGAAGTCGTCCATGACGCTTTCGACAGTCTCGCGTGGCATCCATGCCTTATCGGCGTCCGTCCAGCAGCAAAAGTGCAGGCGCAGAATGCCATTTAGCTTGCCCGGCATTTGTTTGGCCTGAGCAACAACCCCTGCAAGATATTCGTGCGTCAGGATCACACCGAGAAGTGGATTAGCTTTTTTCCAGCAAGTCGGATCGTTCAGAGGATCATCGCCCTTATCAAGCGCACAAACCCATGCAAACGTCGTGTCGTCGATGACTTCACCGACGTAGTTAAACACCTCGTCTGGCGTCTGCGTCCCGGCTGCAACCCGAACTGCGTGTTCGTGCTCTTCCCAGCAAATGCTGTTCTTGTCGCTTCCAGAGTTTGTAATCATCAAAAGCAGCGGCTGGCGACGAAACTTGAAGCCACGCTCCAACATTTCCATCGTCGATCGGTCTGGATGCTCGTGCACCTCATCGCAAAGCGCGAAATGGGGACGCGGTCCAGAACCCGACTTGCCTGAATCCTTTGAGATCGGACGGAAGAAAGACTGCGATTTGTGGTGCGCGATGTTGAACTCGCGCCCGATACCACCACTGAACTTGACACGCTGCATCAGTGCAGGCGCGGCACGCGCCATTTTCACAGCGTCCTGGAATAGAATTCCGGCCTGCTCCTTCTTGGCAGCGGCTGCATAAATCTGTGCGCCAGCTTCCTTGTCTGCGATCAGTCCGAATAGACCGACACCGCCGGCGAATGGAGATTTACCGTTACCCTTACCTTCTTCGATGTAAGCACGACGAAAACGACGGGAACCGTCCTCACGCTTCCAACCGAACAGCGAACCGAGCTTGAAGGCTTGCGATGCATGTAGTTTAAATGGCTTGCCTTCGAACTGGCCTTCTGAGAGCTTCAGGCGCTCTTCGAAGAAGCGAAACACACGATCCGCTTCCTCGTCGTCAAACCAGAGCCCGCGCTCATGACCTGTAGCCAAATCGTCGAAATGACGCTGGCAAGCGTTCCGAACGTGCGGGCCTGCTATCTCAGTACGATCAAGGACAGCTTGCGCGTAAGCGCTCACACGCTCCAGCGCAGGCATATCAGTCAAGCAAATCGTCCTTCTCGTCGCCGTCGTCGCCAGTCGCAACTTTCGATGCATCAGCCGGAGTTGCGCCCATCTGGCCAAGCATCTGACGCAGCAAGTTCATCGCCTGCACGCCAACTTCTTGCCCAGCCATGATGCGGCCCTGAATATTGGCCGCCATACCGACCAAAGTGCGATGTGACTGGTTCAGCCACGGCAGCTCTTTTTCAAACAGCTTCCATGCAGCCTTGGCTTTAAGCTCCGGAGTATCCTTCAACCATGCGGGAGGATTGCCGAGCGGGCCATCAGCCTTCGCTTCGGTACGGTTTTTAAAGCGCTGCGGGTTTTTCTTATCGCTTGCCTCGACTGCCGCCTTGGCGCGAGGCGTTCTTGGCCTCGCCATGGCATAAATCCTTTACAGGGGTCATATTTTGAATTGTGGATGCGTGCGCTGTGGACCCTCGCCGTTCCGGCGTTTTCGACCTTCGTCGACTTTTTGATGCCCCGGGGGTCAGACCGGCCATCCATCGGCCCCGAAGGTCACGATGTCCTGACCTCGCTCCAAACGCTGCTTGGTTCGGTCGTGGCACGTCTTGCAAAGTGACTGGAGGTTGCCAGCATCCCAGAAGAGGAACTCGTCGCCCTTATGAGCGATGACATGGTCGCAAACTGTCGCTGGTTCCACATCACCGACCTGTAAACAGAACATGCAGAGCGGTTGCTCGGTCAGCTGTCGCTCGCGCATTCGTTGCCAACGGGCAGTCTTATAAAGGCGGAGCCATGTGCGTTGTGTCATGGTGTGAAACCAAACATAGAGATCCGGCAAAAAGCAGGGGACTTATCAATGAGCAGTTTCAATTGACAAATACGTTTAGATCGCGCGCCGATGCTTGCAGGTAATCTATACTCATTCCAAACAAAACGGCCTGAACTGTCGAATTATCGTACGGGCGCAAGGCATAGGTGCTAGGCTTAAATTAGAGCAAAATGACCTGAACGGATATCTGTGCAGGTTTGGAACAATCCGCTCTGAACAAGAAAGTTTCCGTCATGGCAAAAGGCCAAGTACGCAGTAATCGTGAAGTGCGCAAACCGAAGAAGGATAAATCAGCATCTGCTGAGAAATCTGCAAGCAAAACAGGAGGTGGCTTCACCACCCAAATCAAAGATACCGAGAAGCAAAAGAAATAATTTAAAGCTCTTGCACAATACTGCCGGATACGAACTTGAGGTAGGCGTTTACCGCCTGCCTTTTCTCAAATGAAAACGCCCCGACAAGCCGATTCAAAGGATTTTTTGTGGCCGCATTTCACATCACTCTAAGCTGGATCGCCCCTTTTTATAAGCGCGGACTTAGGTTTGCTTGCTAGTTTGGTGATTATGTATACCATTGTATGATGAAAATTTCGGCGAAGAACGCCTATCAGCTCGTTCTAACTGCCGTGTACGTCGATGGAACCCTTTTAGAACCATTTACGGCTCGTGATTTACGTCGAATTATACCAGGTTGGAATTACACCGATTATTTCGGCTTTCTAGCTTACAACAGTGATTACAACTTACCCTTAGAAGTTGCGCTTTTTATCCGAGTAGAGAGAGGATCTTATTCCCTCAACAACTATTCAGTTCAGACCTTTTGATAATTTTCCCGTAGTTTACGACGAAGCTTTGCCGGTCTCGTTTTGGATGATCTGCAACCGCAAAGGCGATTTCGCGGGCCACGCCCTAGAACAGATCAATTGGTTGCAGGAGCCGGACTTGCACCGGCGTTCTTCTGGGTATGAACCAGATGAGATGCTGCTTCTCTATCCTGCTATGAATGGCGGAAGGTGTAGGATTTGAACCTACGGGACGTTGCCGCCCGACGAGTTAGCAACCCGCTACATTAAGCCGCTCTGCCAACCTTCCTTTTATTGATCGGCGGGGAGCCCACAGGAATGAGCTCAACCCGCCGTATCCCGTCTGCCGGAGGAGAAACGGCGCCGGGGATCTGAATTGATTGGCAAGCGCAATGCAGGCGTGCACTGCCTATGTCTGCGAGCCCATGACTGCAGGGGATTGCGCTTGCTTGTCAGATTGACGACAGCGCAGGCGACGCATGGCAAAGCCAGTGGGGTCGGCATGCTTTCTACTCTCGTTGGGTAGTTACCCCACACTCAGAGGCTGCACTTGATGCAGCATAGCGCAGGGTCCGTGGCCGGAAATGTTTGGGGTCGCAATGTTTCCATCTCGACCCCTTCACATCTAAGAACCATAACTATGCGGAATATGGACCTAAGCAGAAAATCTTTTTATATTTTCTTGGAGGTTATCATTCGCGGCTGTCAGAGCCTTCCGTCCACCCCTCCGTCTCGAATATTCTGGCTTGAAGCCCAAAGATATTCCTAACCCTTCGTAGTTCCTCACCTTCCCATGTGCCGCCGTATCCATTGCCGTTCTATCCCTCTCAGATAGCGCCTCGATGGCTTGGGCCCATATCTCGCGATCTACCAGCGCAGTAGAAACATCCTGCCAACCCATTGAACCCGATTCACCGGTTGTCGTTTTCTTCATTCCGAGAAAGCTGTCACCAATGCGGTTGCCTGCATTGGGCAGACCGGGCGGACATTTAATTACTGGCGGCAGCTCTGGCGTGTTTGCGTACGCCTTTGCGAGATCCTTTTTCGCCTCGTCATGCGTTTGGTACGAGCGCTTTGTCTTTTTTCCTGATGGAATACGCTCTCGGCGCTTCAATTCGAACGCAGCTAGAAAGTAGCTATTACTTGCTGCAACTTCAGACGGGTTTTCATCTCCACCGAGCGTTCTGCTCTCCTGTTCGCGGCATCCAAGCATTGCACCAGCTGGCATACGATGTTTAGTGGCGATTACCTCGCCACCTGGTCCGTATTTATGCCCTGCCTCAACTTGCGTACCATCGCTAAATTTCAGCCGACCTATACGAACGATCTGACCTAGATCATTGCGCTCGATGTCCTCACTGTCGACATTTCGCATGATTTCCTCAACGGTCGGAAGTATCTGGATGCGTCGCTCTGTATGCATTTGTGCCAGCACTTCAGGCTCATTGTCATTCGCGGGTAAGACATTCCAGTTTGTTGAAACGGGTATGATTTCGCTTTCAGGCCGGTTTTTGTAAGCCATCAAAGCAGCCATGGCTCCGGCAAGGGACTTGTGCCTGCTCATGCCGCCTTCCTGACTGCTACCGTCGAATTGTCATTTGCTGCGGAAGGATAAAGGCGCTCTTGTTCATGCCACCACGACAAACCTTGCTCCGCTCTCCAAGAGAAGTATTCTTTCAATTTACCAGACCACAATGCGGAACCGTAACGGGAAGCGTCTTCTGATGTCAGTTTTTTGGCTTCATTCGCGTCGTTCTCGACAGGCGATATTTCTGCAAGTACCCGCCTCAACAAAGAATTTGGGGCCATGGTGTGCCGTTCTACCGTGACCGGTGATCCAAGGTGTCTCTTCCTTAAAGCCATTCCGCACAACTTTGACCAATAGAAGCCTTCAGGGATGATTTTGTTTGTTAATGCATTGCTCATAAAATTCTCCTCGTGTTTGGTTCGTCACGCGGCTTGGTATGTCGCGCTTTCACTCAGCCAGCCTTTAACCAGCCTCACGGCCTGCTCCGCTGCATCTTCTTCGGTCACCGCCCTGACGACCACGATGGGAAAGCCAAGAGCTTCAAGTAACGGATGACGGCTTATCTGGCTTGGTTCGAGCTTGGCCTTGCCGACCTTGTTTTCAATCTGCCGCAGTACACCTCCGTAGAGATAGATCCGGACGTCTGCTTCTCCTGGCGTCAGTCCTGCAGCTAATGCCTCTGCTCTCGCCTTGGTGCCGCGCTTGGCTGCGTTCTGATCACCCGCCAGCGTGAATGTACCCGGTCGAACGTCTTTCGCTGTGTGAATGTATTCTGGTAATCTGCGTAATGCCCGGACCTGCGCAGCTTGCAGTTCCCATTCCAGAGGCAAGGCAGCTTTTGTCGTCACCTTGCCATCGCGTGTCGTGATGATCGTCCGGACGCCATTAATGCGCACGGTCTGGGTTGTGGCTTTTGTCTTTGCTGCAGGTTTGGAAATAGACGCGCCTTTCAGCGCACTTCTTCGTGTCATGGTCTCTCCTCGTGTTCATGGTGCGTCAGCTTGGTTGGCTGACAATTCACATCATGGTGGGGGTGACAGGTCGGTCAAGCGTCAACCGGCATAATTTCAACAAACCTCAAATCAGGTTGTATTTTTCAATCAGGAAATTTTCTCAAAAGTGCGTAGTTCTCAAACGCATAGAACTACGCGCTGCGCGCTTTGTGCGTAAGTTTCTATATAAGAACTCTTACGCACTAAAAGCAGCGTGCTTTTGCGCAAGTCTTTTTAGGTTTTTTGAGACTTACGCAGTATGACTTACGCAAACTTTTAGTTGTATTTGTATTGTGACAGCAGGTTGCATTTTAAGCTGCAATTTCTGACAATGGACCGTTATCGTTGTGAGCAGTCCGCTCCATTTCGAACCAGAATGTTGGTTTAGGGACCGACTCATATGGCTCGAATCCTTGAGAGCGAAGCCATGACACTTGTCGAGAATTGAAAGATGGCAAGCGATAGTCTCGACATGCAATCAGCATATGCTTGTAATCGCGCCAATCTTCGAGCGATTTTGCCCCTTTTTCGCTGTTACACGGTTTGCATGATGGAACAAGGTTCTTAAGCGCATGGGTGCCGCCTCTGGCTTGTGGAACCAAGTGCTCAACGTCAAATACGCCATCAAGATTGACGCCACAGTAATAGCATTTCCCGTTAGTTTTCGCCTTAACGGCTGGTGCAACCATCTGTCGAATAGACGCCCAGCTTAAACCATTCATACTCATAGACTCTCCAATAATCAGAATGTTACATAGTGAACGTTCAGTAAAAGCAAAAAGCGGAGCCGAAGCCCCGCTTGCCTTTTTCTTGCTTCTTCACATCGCTCGAACAAACGTCGTCGCCCTGCGTTGAACAGGGTCGCGGTCTTCCACCTTCATTAGGAAGCCTTCGGCGAACAGCGCCTTGGTGATCATGCCGACACGCTTCTTATCTGTCTCCTCGTCAACGTCTAGCTGCAGTGCATATGCAACGGCACGCCCTACCCATTCCTTGGCCTGCGGCGCCGGTTTGTACATGCCGCCGTTCACAACGCCACGGATTGCGTCGCGTTCGTCTTCGGTGAGTGTTTCAGCGACTTCCTCGCTTGTCGGCCATGCCCACGAGGTCACGACCGGTGCGTGGTCCTGTGGCTTGGTCAGGCCCTGCCCGTTCCCCAGCGCGACACTTTCCAGCTTCCGCCAGTCAGCCTTGTGCGAAAGCGCCGACAAGTTCGACTTGCCATACACCACGCTGAAATATGAAAACCGCGCTTCGTGTGTAAGGCCAGCCTCACTGGCTTGCGCTTCTGACATACGGTTAAGCACGCGCACCGAGCGTGCCGCACCGATCAGGGACACAGCGCCGCGAGCATCTTCAACCGTAGCTTCACGATCGCTCACCTTACGCAGATGGTGCACAATATCGATTGAGCAGTTCGTCCGGTCAGCGACCTGCGCCCAAAGCTTGGCTACCTTATCGATTGCGCCATTGTCGTTTTCATTGACCTGGTGCGTCGATACGAACGGGTCAACAATCATCACGTCAATGCCAAGCTCAGAGATCGTTTCAACTACGGCTTCAACGACCGGCTCCTGAATGCGCACGCCTTTCTTGTCATCGATCGCAATGACCAATTCCTGCTCGCGGCCCGTGTCCAGAAACAGATGCCCAACGATATCCGCTGGCTTCAGATTGAAGTGAATACACGCGGCCATGATGCGGCGCTCAAGCTCGTCGCGCGGATCTTCGGCATTGAATAACCAGACCTTAAGACGCTTCGGCGGCTTCGTGCCATTGAGCGCTTTACCCGACGCCATGGCCAGCGCTTCGACGATGCTGTTGGCAGTTTTGCCGAGACCTCCCGGGGCAACCGTCACTGAAACATACTTGCGAATGAAGTGCTTACCAAACGCAAACTCGCGCCGTGGAAGCGTCGCCGGGTCTTTCCAGACAAAAGGCGTTGCAATGATTGCACGTTTGCTTTCAGTAGGTTGTTCCGGTTCGTTTATAGATGAATCAAAGTCCGTGACTGGCTCTGCAACGATGTCTGTGCGCGCCTCCGCTTTCGCCAAGCCATTGGCAATCATGCGGCTGATATCGACCAGACGCGTGTTGTCGTTATCATTCTGCGGCACGCTACGTGGGCTGCGCGCACCGGCAGCAAGGCCGTTGTCGATGGTCTTGACGCAGCGCGGCCAATCTCGGCCCCAGCCTCGTGCCACATCTTGCAGCAGAGCGCGCGCCTCGGATTCAGCCAGAGCGCCTGCACCGACGAAAGTGCCCAAACGGAACGCTGCGTCATTCAGCCGGTTGTTGCGGTTGCCCATCGGTTCAAGCGCAAGATCGTCCAACTCGGATTGAACTGCACGCTCGACATAACGGTCATTGATCTTGCCGCTAACAGACGGCGCCGCAGTGTATGTGCTCTCGTACGAGCGTGGCAGCACCAGCTCCAGCAACCAGTCTGGCGCGTCGACCGGCTCTTGTTCTGATATCCAGCGATAAGGCAGGCCAACCTCCGGCACGCTCCCGGCCGCAATGACATAACCGCCGTCACCGCGCACGTCGACGCCGGAGCCAAGAGCGCCGCGGTTGCGAACGCCCTGACGGTGACGAAAGAAGTAGTGACGGCCGCCGCTCGTGGTTTCTGCTGTCAGGGTTGCAGGCAGATCGCCGTGTGTTAATTCAAGGGCTGCAAGCGTTTCGTCGCCACCATGTTTCGGATCAATATCGAGTACCCACGCGCCAATAGGTGCACCGGTTGGCACGCCGATCATAGCGGAAGGATTGCGGCGCCAGTATTCGCGAACGATGCGCTCATTCAGCGTCGCGCCACGGAACCCGTTGCTTGTGAGCGGGGTCTTGGTGGCGAGGATCTCAATGCAGCCGTCCTGATCGACATATTCATCGTCGCGATGCCGGCATGGAAATACGGGCCAGTTCTGCGCCTGGTACGACAGCGCGACGTCGAGCATTGGGTCAGCATCATTGACCAAAGGTTGCGCTGCATTAACCATAGCTGTACTCATTGTTTTCAATTGATTCGTTCCTTGAAAGGACTCGCATGAGCAGATCGACATTAACGGGTGGACGGTACATCGGTGGACGCTACAAGACATCGAACGGAGTAAACGACACTTGGTCAGTGTTTGATCAGAAAGCTCAAAAACTAGTCGAGATGGGATCTAGGCAGGCGGTAGGTCTGAACTACCGCGATGCCAAGGAACTTAGCGACCTTCTCAACACGCTCGAGGCAAAGCGTCAGGCTTCCTGATTTCGTTGTCGTTCGCGGCGACTAACTCTGTTTCGAGATACGCTTCGATGAAGGCTTGCGCGGCGGGCGCAACGATTGCATTGCCGTAACCGCGCAATCGTCCCACTCCGGCGGCAGCCCCATGAGCCAGCGGGAATGTGCCGGGTTCAACTGGCCGCCACTTTCCATCCCGGCAAAAGAGCCAGTCAGCATCTGACCAGAGGCCGTTAGTCGGGCGGGGCCGAAGAACGGTTCGTTCGCCTTCTCGTAACTCGGACGGTTCGTTGCGTTGCCCGCGGTCATGGCTTGCACGATGTCCCCGAGCGTAGCCATGCTGCTTGTTGGTGTCGGCCATCCTGAGAATTTCGCTTCGTGTTCCAATGACGCCGTGTGTTTCTTCCCGTCGATCGTCCTGCCCGTCGCGTCCATCTTCTCCGTTGACATGCTGCGTCCGCCGTTCGGAGTGCACGGGGTTTTCCAGCACGCCACCGCCCCCGCATGGTTCAAAGTAATGTTCGGAGTTGTGAAACCCCGGTGACGGCTGCCCAGCGCATCCGTTGTTGTTGTTGTCGTAGGCCAACCCGTCAACCAAGCCACACGGCCCAACAAGGCATTCAAGGGTACGTTCACGTTCGGGTTGGCCCCGTCCTTTTGATCGCGCGTTGTCGGTGTAGGCCACCCAATAAAGTCTTTGTCTGATGTGCGGCGCACCGAAGCCCGCAGCGCAGGTATCGACCGCCCCGCTGGTGTAACCCGATCCTTCCAGGTCAGCTTGTACAAGGTCGAGCCAGCCAAGTCCGTCCTTGCTCGCAACCTGCTCGCCAAAGACCACTGCAGGTCGGCAGTTTTGAATAAGCCAGTGGAAGTGCGGCCATAAGTGCCGCTCGTCAGCAAACCCATCTCCTTTGCCTGCCGCGCTGAAAGGCTGGCAGGGGCAAGAACCTGTCCAGACAGGACGGTCGTCGGGCCATCCTGCTCGGCGCAATGCGTAGGACCAGACGCCGATCCCGGCAAAGAAGTGGCATTGTGTGTATCCGACGAGGTCGGCAGGTCGAATATCGACAATTGAACGCTCATCAACATCTCCCGGAGCTATGTGCCCCGCTTTGATTAGCTCGCGCAGCCAAGCGGCAGCTTTCGGATCAAATTCATTGTAGTAGGCGGTCATGCGCCTGCCTCTTGCTTAAGCATGTTCGGTTTGGGTAAAAACACGATATGTTTCACTCCACTTGTGAGGGGGCTAATGGACGGAAATAAATGGGCAGCCAGTGCAGCGCTAATCGCAGCAGTTGCATCAGCATATTCAGCGTATCAGTCAGGATCCGCTGCTAGAGAGTCAGCTATTGCAGCAGCGGATTCAAATAAGCAGGTGGCGGCATTACAGAAAGCCACAACGGATCGTCAGTCGGACATAGAGATGGTTAAGCTTGCTCTGAATATTCTTGGTGGAGAGATAAGTGATAAAACCCAAGAGAGTCGCAGATTTGCTGTGTCCATTCTCCGAAAATATTCAGGCGTTGAAATCGATGGTGTCACGGGATCAACTTGGGCAGAGGTAGGAACGGTATCATTTGCTGAAAAGAGGATTGGATTATCCTCCGCTCTTGCGAATGATCCAGATATTGCCAAAATTCAAAGAATATCTGATGCCATCATAGCTGGGATGCTTACCGAAAAGCTTAAAAAGCTGAATAGTGAGCAACCGTCACATTCCAAAGATGGACCTAACTAGAACGGCGCCTCCTTCAAAGCTTCCCGCATCCCTCGCCCGCAGCCCTCCCATGCGGCTTTCACCAGCATGCGTGCTTCCAGCTCGTCGCACTCAGCAAGGTCGGTTTTCTGTATGGACTGCAAAAATTCCCCAACCGCCTCAACGCCGGTATCAAGAGCGCGCAGTTCGTAAGGGTCCATCCTGCGGCGCGATCGAATATGCTCAGCAATGTCTGCGCATTCCTTGCATAGCCAGCGGATGGGTTCTTTGTGTTCCTGGACGCCGAGTCCAACGGCGTGACGGAAGCAGACGTGGCAGATGTCGTCAGGCTGCATTTGCAGCCCCGACGTTGTCGTTATCTCCAAAGAGGCTAGGAACCTCGCCAACAGCTGCGGCGTCACCTAGATTTTTCACGGCTTGTTTGAAGTAGTTGGGATTTAATTCTGTGCCGATAAAGCGGCGCTTATTCTGCAGAGCAACGTATCCTTCAGACCCAATTCCCATAAACGGCGAAAAAACGGTGTCGCCTGCATTTGACCACATACGCAATGCGCGTTTTGTGATGTTTAGAGGCATGGGGCAAAGGTGTTTTTCGTCCTTGTCTGATCTGGCAACCTTAACATTCAGAACATCAGTCTCGGGCAAATCTTGCTTGCTAAAGTTCCATACTGGCGACGCATGATCCTGCCAGTCCGTAACTGGAAAACTCTCTTTGGTGTGGGTTACGGGCTTAACTTCTTCGCCATCCTTCGCCCACTTCCGAAAAACAAGCAAATACTCAGGCATACCCATTCGACTAAACGTGCTGTCAGCGCGAAGTGTTTTCCAAAGAAGCCCATGAGCTTTGGTTTTTTGCATTTCCCGCACTGGATCGCGCCAGATTGTGATCCGCGAATGAAAATCCCACCCTTCTTCAATATGGAGGCGGGTACAGTCATCCGAAAAAGGACGCAAACCTGCTGTGCCACGTTCACTGCTATTCTGGTAATAGACTAGGTCTTTGACGTGGATTGCAGTGAGGCGTCCCGGCCGGGTCACGCGAAGTTTTTCGCGCACCAAGTAGCGGTATTGCTCAAAGAACTCATCGTCCGTCGCACAGTTTCCCATGTCTGCTACGCTCTCCGAATAGATGTAGAGCGAAGAGAACGGTGGGGAGTAAACACTGAAATCTATCGACGCATCAGGCAGACCCTGTGTGAATGGCACGCAATCTGCATTGTAAGCCGCCCATTTTTCGCCGGCTGCTTGGTCTAGGACATAGGTCATGCTGAAGCTCCCTTCACCCAATCGGGCAAGTTTACAGGCGTGGTTGGCTGATAGTTGATTTTGACTTGGCGTTTCTGATGAGCTCGACGCATCGCTGCGTACATCTCGCTCTTCATTTGCTCGTGATCGCCGCTCTTACGATTGATTGTGTCCCAGATCGCTCGTTCGGTATCTGCTAGCGCAATGTGCACATGAACTGGGCGTTTCTGCCCAAATCTGTAGCAGCGACGCACTGACTGGTAATATGCCTCGTAGCTGAACGATAGCCCGACAAATGCCATTCGGGCGCAGTGCTGCCAGTTCAATCCAAAACCGGCGATTGACGGCTTACTGACGATTACGCGGATATTCCCTTCGCTGAAACCAACCAATCGATCTTCTTTAACCTTGTCAGTCATCGATCCTCGAACCTCAACCGCATCGGGGATACGGCTAGTCAAAGCATCAGCTTCATAATCGGTGTCGCACCACACAACCCAAGGCTCAGAGCGCTCTGAATTCACCTGCTCGGCAATTGCCTCGGCTCGTGCGTTGGCAGTTAGGCGCTTTTCCTTGTGAATGGCTGTAGCGCTCGTATCCGGAATTCGAAACAGCATTTCTCCCGCGTCGACACTCAGGTCGGCCCTGATCTCGTGTCGAAATGTTTCCAAAGGTGGGAGTCCGAAACCTTCGTCGGAATAACCGATATCTGATGGCTTTGAAATGCATCTGGCCCAACTCGCAACCCAACTCCAGTACGGTTTTACGGCGTGTCCCTTGAGACGATAGCGGCCCATATTCGTTTGATCGGCGATAAACCACCGAGTTAGCATCTCGTTGGAATTCATCACGCCCAAGAACTGCGAATGCTGGCCCAACTCCATATGGTCATTCGGCGCCGGCGTTGCGGTGCATGCCAAACGAAATGGTGTGTCTTTCCACATCGCAATCATTTTGCGGGTTGTCTGGCCACTGAAATTCTTGATGATGCTGGACTCATCAAGCACCACACCCGCAAACTCGCTAGGGTCGAAATGATCGATTTTGGCGTAGTTAGTGACGTTGATGCCCGGTCCAACATCGTCTTGCGAACGAACAACTCGCGCGTCTTCGTATCCGAATTTCTGCGCCTCTCGAACGTGCTGCGGCGCAACAGCGAGCGGCGCCAGCATCAAAACGGGCTTTCCGATCTGCTCTGAAACTACTCTCGCCCATTCTAATGCGACAAAGCTTTTCCCAAGCCCGGTATCCAGAAACGCAGCACCCCCGCCTACACCAAGTAGAAACTTGGTTACGTCACGCTGATAAGCAAACATGCCTTCATGCAATGACGGAATAGACGAAAGCCCGCGCAGTGGGGCGTCGGCGCTTTTACGCGCCAACAACTCTGCATAAGACATATTCTCTCCTCGTGTGTGGTAACCCGCCAGTTGGTGGCTGGCGTGGTGTGTGATAGACTTAATTTTTAGTTAGGAGTTGCCATGACTAAAGAATTGAAGACCGCTGATGAATTGGTAGAAATTATCAAATCGAGATTGATCGCGCTGGGTTTCGACGTTGACGTCAGGATTGTGACGCAAGACGATGGTTGGAGCGCTATCCCTGCAATTTCAGCGGCCTCGAGAGAGTTTCTTCACAAATTCGAAGAAGTTCGCGACCATTATCGCGCCCAATACGATCTTAAAGTCTAAAGACCGGTACCCTCACCGCGCCACCCTTTCCTCTCGCACATTAAAGCCCGGCACCTGACGCATACCGGCGCGTACGGTCTCCTCGGCCATTGCCTGCACAACAGCTTTGAAACGCTCCGGCGCACGGCCATATGCCCAATCCAAAGCCACGCCTTCATCAACCAGATCGCAATGCCATACCGAGCGCAGGCCAGTACCAGTCGTTGCTGCCTTGTCTCCGCGCTTAGCCCAACGGTCAGCCTGTTTGGCTTCCTTGACCAGTTCCTCTGCCTGCTCGCGCGCTTCCAGATTGCCAGCACTCTCCTGTATGGCTTTCTGCGCCTCCCGGATTACGCGGTCGGCTTCCTCGCGCGCTGCCTTGGCAGCAGCTTCCTTTTCAGCGGCAACCTTATTGCGCCATGGTGTCAGGAGCCCCTGCAACACTTCCTTGCCAAGCACGACCTTGCCCTTGCCTGACGTCTTGGTGTTGCCGATCAGCTTATTGTAACGCGCCTGGATTTCAGCCTTAGCGTCATCGTGCGGCTTGGCTTCAGTCTTGCGAGCGGTATCAGCACGGTTGCCAGCATCGTGGATCTTATCGTGCAACTCAGTCACAGCGTCTGCCAACGCCTGATTGTCGATCGCTTCGCCGTCCGCGAAGTTCTTCGCCTCGTCGAACAGGTCTTCGATTTCCTGCTTGATCTCTTCATACAGGGAAGTCGGCGGGTTGTTGTGGCCTGCCTGCGCTGTGGTTCTGGCGTTGTACGGATCGTATGTTTCAGTGTCAGGATTTTTCATTTGTGCTCCTCGTGTGGTTGGCTGGTGAGGCCAGTAATACTCATTGTGGTGGGGGCGTCATTCGACGCAATAGGAATCTAAAGTAAATGTAACTTTACTTGCATGCCTTTGATGTTACGTTTGAATTGCGTATCGGCTTCCGGGTGGGGGCGCCGTACGCAGTCGCTCTGACAGCCCTCGCTGCAGGGCGACTTTTTTGGTTGCTGCACTAACAATTTGCAACTGCAACAAACTGTCATTTCCGAATTCAGCGCTCGTACTTATTTAATGTCGGCATCCTGTTCGCAGGACGGCACCCGTATCGCGCTACCCAAGCCCCCCCGCCCAAGCGCGATAC
>NZ_NNRM01000046.1 GCF_002252525.1 Brucella pseudogrignonensis | reverse complement strand
TCCAAGTTTTTATCCGCACCCCCACCGGGTCACTTCTCAGCGACAATCAACAGTCTCTGTTTGTATTGGAGCGCCGTCTTTGCCCGTAAGCTCGACTTTGGTCTTAACCGGCGCTTCCAGACCGTACAGCTTCACCTTGCCATTGATGGCCGATACCGCAGCACTTGGATTACCTGCCTGAATGGCCAGAGAGCGCGCCTTCTCGTACTCGTCTAATGCCTGCTGGCGAGTGTAGATCGAATGCCTTTCGGCATGTTCACGGAGTTCTTTGAGCCTTATGGCGACCTTAGGGTTATCGAGAAGCTGGCAAGCCTCAACATATATCCACTGATCCTTGGCATTCTCGCTCACATCATATGACCGGCGATAAGCTTCTGCTGCATTTCCTGTTTCAAAGAATGCGAGAGCAAATGCCTCTTGTTTTGGTGTGAGACTCACGGTTGTATTCCTGATGGGTAAAATGGGGGATTTTTTGTATGATTGGTCAGACACTTGTCAGTCTATTGCCTGTAATTACCGGCGGCATAATTGCTCTACTTGGTGGAGCTGTAGGGCCAGTCGTTACGCACTTCCTGACTTCCAAAAAAGAAAAGACGCGTGAGAGAATTGAGAAATTCGAAGAACTGTTTGAGCTTCTGAGCGATTACGAACAGTGGATCGAGGCTGAGAGGATGAGAATTGTGTGGGGCGAGAGTACTGTTAGGCGTCCTTCACCACTTCTGCGAGCTCAGGCGATCTGTGCGATTTACTTCCATGAGCTAAAACCTCATCTCGCTGACCTAGACAAAGTAGTGGGGCCTTACTTCGTTTGGATGGGCGCCGCTGGCATTCGCCGTATTGAAAAGAAACCGAATATAAATGATGGGTTCAACGACGCCTACATGCCTTATCGTCAGAAGTGGACTGAATGTGTCAAAGCTGTATCTGAGTACGCAACTCGAAAGGGTGACAAGCTTTAGGACGGTATACATCCATCAAAATGAAAATCTCTCCGCATTACCGACGTTGCGTGTGACGCCTGAACTTGTCTGGCAAATGTGTATCCCCGCATAGTTCCATGCTTACTCACCCAAGGTGACGCTGCCCTCAACCGTCTCTTAATTGTCGTCCGGCCTTGGCATCGCCATTGCAGGAAGGGCAGCAGCGGCAGGTGCAAGACTAAGCATTCGCAGGAATGTGCGTCGTCTCATATCTGACCGTCTGATTGATCTACCGGTCTTGGCCACTTGATCCGCATTATGAGGGGAAATCGAACCCCGGAGCGGACGGACGGCTTCTACAGCCTCGAATGTGGCCTTGGTCCAAGCGACCGGCTGTCTCGGATGAAGATACCCGCTCCGCGAATGAAAGCCCAATCAGGCCAGTCTGCCTTAATTGCTTTCGTTCTAATTAAAGCGCATGATGATTATCTCGACAGCAATTGAAACGGGCGCTGTCGTTTAGGGATAAAATCCAAGCCCCAACTGGAGGAGGACTATTATGTCTTCCTATTTTTACCGATCTTACTATGAGCCTGTTTATTCTCGCGTTCTGCGAGAAGCGCTCCGGCGTTCAGGCTACATAATTGATGTCAGTCCCCAAAGAAGAACGGCTGACTTGGCAGCCGCAAAACTTTTGCTTGATGACTTCCTGATCGCCAGACGCGATGAGAAACCGAGCATTTAATATCAATGAGTAGACATAATAGGCTTCTCATTCAGGTCGTCCTCTTTATCGCGTTTATGACCTTATTTTATCTAATTTTGAACGGAAACGTCTTGTCCGCAACGGAGGCGAGTGATGTCTTCCACCTGGTTGAATGCTGTTAACATAACCATGGTTTCGCGATTACTCAGAGAAGCCATGCTGCCGGGCGACTCTAAGAATTTGCGCAACAAAGCCGCACGCTATCTCACACATCGTTTTCAAGACGGTATGTTTGATGAAGGCCGATTGCGTATGGCGTTAAAACAGTTCCTCAAAAAGCAAAAATCCATGGACGTTGCAGTCGATCGATGGGATGATGAAGGCGGCGCATCGTAAACTAATCCGTCTTCTCAGATTGTTGACATGAAAAACCCCGCACTAGGCGGGGCTGTAACCCGGTGACTTAAAAACCTGCGGAAAGAACTGACGGTCCTACAGCTTTTCAAAAGGCAAAGATCAGCTTGCTAATTTACCGGCCACCTGTAGTGTCAACCTATGAAAATCTCGGCTCTGAACGCTTATCAATTCGTTCTAACTGCCGTGCACGTCAATGGAACCCTTTTAGAGCCATTTACGGCTCGCGATTTGCATCGAATTATACCAGGTTGGAGTTATACCGATTATTTCGGCTTTCTGGCCTACAACAGTGACTATAACTTACCCATAGAAGCGGCACTTTTTATCCGAGTAGATCGAGGATCTTATTCCCTCAACAGCTATTCAGCGCCGTCAGCAGATGACGTAACTTCAGAACAGCTCCTGTGATTTCATCTTGGTGTGTGCGGACAATGAAAAAGCTCCGCACGAGCACGGATGAAGAGACCAGAAGGAACAGGATCAGCCTTAATGCGGCCTTAGTTGCTTTAATGGAACATTAGGCGCATGGTGAAGATCGCAACAGCATTTGAAACGGGCGCTGTTACTCAGATACTTAGAGCGTCTGGCCCCGAACAAAGGAGGGCATCATGTCTTCCGACACCAATATTCTAATTTTTCAGCCGGATCGTACGCGCATTCTCAACAGAATTCTTGCGAACGCTAAATACGCCACTGAAAACATGAGACCACTATCAGGTCCTCTCCGTGAACGCTCAAAGATAGTCCTGAAGCATTTCAGAGCTGGGGTGATACTTGATACAGCCCCCGCATTTACTCCATCGACCGAACCATATGCAGCTTTCGCAATCCGAGGGCAGCAAAACAATCGTAATTGAACCAATAACTTTAATTGATCTCACTACGAAACTTAAAAATAGTTATAGAAAGCGATATCATGTCAAGAGGAACTATGCGCAGTAACCGAGAGATTCGGAAACCGAAGAAAGAAAAGTTAGAGACTACTCCTAACTTATCTAAGCCTTCATCCATCCCGCATCGTATCAAAGACACCGAAATCGTCAAAAAATAGAGCGTCTAGATTAAATAAGAACCGCCTATCAGTATCCCTGCTGGGCGGTATTTTGTTATTTTTATGCGCCCCTTGCTTTCAGCTCCGCCGTTCTGATTGGTATGCGAGTCGGCAGTGCTGCTATTCTGGCGCAGCGTTTAACCGATTGCGTCTTAGTTCCTCGGCACCTACTCGCTTCCGTTGAGCGTTCTCTCAAATTAAATATGATGCTTTTCAACAGTATGGAGCGCGTAGTTGGCCCAAACGCTGCGCTTAGCGTCTTCCTCGGTCGCCATTTCAGCTTCGAAATCCTGAGCGAGGGTTAAATATCCGGTCTTGTCTTCGATGTCCGCAGGCGTGTCGAAACCTTGTTCACACTCACCGCAATGGGCATAAACAGTGTTATCAGCCAGGTTTCTGACTAAGTAGAGTAAACCTTGTCTGCACAAAGGGCACTGACCTGCGTGAAAGTAACAATCCATTCCGTATCTGAACACAGGATCATGTCAGGCGAAAGAGCATTTACCAATAATCCAGTTGGTGCTTTAAGAGCGTTTGCACTGCCAGGCAGCAAAATGGGCGCTTGATCGCTTGCTATTTTCACCTGCTTATTCCCAAGTGAGGCCCAATAAGGAGATGACGATGTATCTGAAAACCGCTGTAGTTGCTGCAATAGGTCTAGTCGGGTTATCAACCGTTTCTCATGCCGCGCTTGGTCCAAATTACCAAAGGGCCAAAGAGTTGACGGCGATCATTGAAGCAGTTGCGGAGCGAGTTCCCGCTCATCCTATTACGAAAATCATTTATCAGAAGCGCGATCATTATCAGGTCATCGCTGGACCATGCTCTATTCGAGCAATGATTGTGACGACACCTCAAAAGAAGCAGATTGTCGGGGCTCGGCAGTTTGATGTGAAGCTCTTCCCGCAGCGTTGCGACAAGTAAGTTTCATTTGTTCTTGCAAAAATGGAGATCAGTTCTCATATCATACCGCCTATGAAGTAATTTCTAGCGGTTATTGGAAATGGCTCCAGAGACAGTCACAAAAATTTTAGTCGGAATATTCCTGTTCACCCTAGCATGGAGCCTATACCTGGCTTTCGTCGCGGGGGTGTGATGATCAAATAGCCGATCTTTCGCATACGACGACAACCCCACAGAAAAATTACGCTGCAGAGTGGAGTGCCGAACGGAAACATTGTAGTCGTTTAAATTAGCATATGCTGAATTACCGGGGGATTTGTCGTGTTTGAAGATCAAAAAATCGGGGTTGCTTGTCCGGTATGTGCACATAGGACCGAGAAGACAACAGCTTGGCTTAAAACAAATGATTTACTCACCTGCGGATCGTGTGGAACCGATTTTGTGATCTATAGCGAAAAGCTGTTTTCAGTAATGAAGAGAGCCAAACAGTCTTTTTCGAAATTCACAAAGACCATGCTGTGCCTCGGCAAACGATCAAGAAATATCTGATAAGCAACCTCCATAAAGTGGATCGCCATCGCCATCTCGAAATGAAACATCAGTCCCGCGCCGCAGTCGATGGAATGAACAGCAACTGCTCAATTTGCCCTTCGTCTTTCGTCGCCGAGATCGGTTAAAGAGAAATTTCCATTTGGTTCTTTCTTAACTAGGCCCAGCCTCATGAGCGAGTTGAGCGCCTCGCTTTCTGGATGAAAGCCTGGGAAGAATTTTAAATGATTGAGCAGGGAAACCTGTTCAGTGCTTAAAGATCCACAAGTCACGCGAGAATCCTTGCCTTTGTGTGGGAATAGACAGCGAATTTCACGCGGTCAGTGCTCATCATCAAGGGCTGGTTTCTGAGGCTACTGACAGATTTGTCAGTACCATTTCAGCTTGCAATCCTCCGACCTTGGAAAAGACAAGCCCGTTTTGGCGAGCCTAAACTAAAGTCAACTTGCGCATTCAACTGCTTCGTGTTTTTCCCACACCAAAAAAGGGGTGAGGAAATGCCATTCAGAGACGATGCTTATAAGGGTGTATTTAAACCCGAAGAACTTGCAACGGTTCAACAAGCATACAACCTTTGCTGCGAAATCCTTAAGCGTGATCCCAATACTCATCCCAACAGGGATATTCTAGCGCATTACGTTCTGCGTGCTTTTGAAGACAGTGATGGCGATCCTGAGCTGGCTGCCAAAAGAGCTGCAGAGATAGCAAGGATGCTTGAATAGGGCAGAACTGAGAAACGCTAATCCTAATCTGTTTCACGGCACTGTCTCACATATTATTGATGCGAGCTGTTAACCAAAGAACGCCGATGAAATTGCAAATTCCCCGGTATAGGCGTTCAATACCTTAAAGAACCGGGGGTAATCGCTATGCCATTCAGAACAGCAGGCAGCCGTGGTGCATTCTCACCATCTGACGTTGAATTGCTTCAGAGCGCATATAATGGCGCTAGAGAGCTACTTGGCCATTCTTCCGCCACAGACGAAGAGCTTGACCAGATCGCCCGCCTCATAATTCGCCTTTTTGAAAATGGTGAACGAGATCCCCATATAATTGCAAAGCGCTGCGTCGAAATCAGCAAGCTGATGCCACGAAGATGAGAATACTCTATGCCTTTTCGTTCCGATCCCTTCATAGGAACATACAATCCCGACCAACTGCGTAAACTGCAGAGAGCTTATGACGAGACTTGCAAATTGCTTGGCAGGTCTTCTTTAAGCGAAGCTGAAGCACGAAAACTGGCAAAACGAATATACGGCATCTACGACAGTGGGGTCGAAGACCCGAGTGCTATAGCCCGGGTAATCAAGCATGCCGAAAGCATATAGGTTCAGATTGGCTGACGGCTCAGCAAGATAGTCAACCCAGCGACCAGCACGATTACCCCGAGATACAGCATCTTGTAAGGTGTGGGCATCGGCAACTTAACCGCAAGGTAAGCGAACGGGCTGCAGATAGCTAATGTGAATAGTGCAACGAATGCAGTCAGCATCCAGAGGCCAAAAAAGAAAAGCGGCCATCCAGCCGCTTAAAAGTTTGCTCTTCGCCGTGTACGCAAATCACCTTGTTACAAAATATAGTATATTTCGCTTAAGCGGGCAACTACTTATCGTGTTTTGTAACCCCAATGCACAGCCAATTCCTGGAGACCATCTTTGATATAATCGCTGAAGGTTGTCTTCTGGCGCTGTGTTTTAGCGATGTCCGCTATTTCCATACCCTGACCGACGACTTTTATCATGATGTCGAAGGTTCGCTTGCCCAGAACTGGCAGGCAGTTATTCAAATGGTGCGTAGCCTCCACGACTAAATCAGGCAACGGATCGATTGCTTTACCGCCGTCGACTTGAACGCGGCTATAATCAATCGCTATAGCTCCCTTTGCTCCTGAGCGCTCCCAAAGCATCCGGAATCGTCCTGCCGCCGCCCATTGAGCATCGTTGATGTGTCCACGAGCATACAATGTTCCAACCGCGCTTTCTTTGATGTTCACAAGCGCGCTGACCTTCAACGGGTTTGATCGTGACACCCTGTGAGCGGGATTGTGATACGGATTCGGAACTTGGCTTACTTCGACCTGCGATTTCAGGCTTCCCGGTTCTTCATGCTTGCGTCTTGCCACCTTCAGGGCATCGCGCAGCCTCTTGTCATTTGATTTTCGCTGTTCTGTTATAGCAGCCATGCCTGTTTCCTCATCGCCTGGGGTTATGCTGCTGCCGAAACTGGCAGTATTGGTTCATCTGCTTCTGCGAACTTACGGCTTCGCAGCGCGTCGCAAACTTCATGGACAACCTGCCTACCAGTTAGACGGTTGTACAAATCTCCCGCCATACCCCACCTTGTGAATCCTGATCGGGGGAATTGGGTGAAGTGGCGCCCATAAATTTCTTTGAGTTCGTCGGCCCATAAATAATCGAGCAGGCCAAATGTGCCGGGGTGCCGGTACATGTCTTTGTAGCGTTCAAACTTCCAAGTGCTGGTGTCGGGATAATTCCAGAAATGCTCTCGATCAGAGTATTTGATCCACTCTTGATCTTTTACGCTGCCATCGTCGTTGAACCACTTTTCATGACAGACGATGTGCCACTGGTGGCAACGGCTCGACATGGCAAAGAACTGCTTTTTCAATCGCGTAAGTTTATCGCGCTCGCTCCCGATTTCTTGAAGCACGATTGCGTCAGGAAACACAATTGCCAGATCGCATCGACCCAACGCGCTAAACCCATCCAGCGGCGGTTCATGGAGGCCTTTCTCAGGATGCCTTTGCCTTTGAATTCTGTTTTAGCGTTCACCAAATTCGCGATTAGGAACAGAACCGCTCCCTTTCCCCTCGATAGCAATCTTGCATACTTATTGATGACTGAGCGGCACCCAGATGTAATGTATCAGTTGATCGAAGATTTGCGCAAAGATAGGGCGGAAGCTTCGCCACCTGACGAAAAAATGGCAGCTTGCCTCTAGCCTTAAGCCCCGGCCTTATCGCCTGGGGGTTTGTTTACAGTTTCGACATGACTGTATCCCTTAGAATAAAGCTATACCCAACTTTCATTTCGGCTGAAAACGCCCTTCTGTACGGTGCCGTACATTGATCAGGCGTGGATTTATGAGAAGATGCTAATGCGTAAGGACGTCTCCGCAGACAGGTCGTATGAAAAGCCTCAGCTCGGTAGTGATACCCACGAGCTGGGGCTTTTATTTCAACTCTTGACGTTGCGAGAATGAGCACTAATTTTTCATCTTTTCACAGCATCACATTCCCGGCTTGAGTGCAAAGTGACTAACCCAGCTGGTTCCCTCGGGTTGGGATTTAGCTTCTTTAGCTCTTGACGCTGAATATTTGGGCTTTAAATCGACGTTATTCACCGGATCGAAGCATTGCTCGAGTTGCACCAGTGAGTAACCCCGGTTCATGGCTGCCCGCCTGCCGGGGTTTTCTTTGCAATGATTTTTAGATTGCTCTTCGAACCTGGAAGGCAGTAGTCTGAATTCTGTTCGCTTTTTGACTAGTTCTGAGGAGCGCCAATATGTCCTTTATAATTAAGTTTAATGCAACCGTTCTCGCAGTTCAGTTTATAGTCTATCCCGCTGTTGCAGCAGTTGATTGCGCAGGGGTAGATCAGGAACTAACGAAAGAGCGAAAGACTGAGTACGCGAAAATCATTTCGGACAGCCTCAAAGAAAAGGTCAAACCCGCTAAAGTTGAAGTCGATAGTTTTATGCAGTCAGGCAAATGGACCGTGGTTTATGCCTCCACTCCTGTGGCAGATCCCGGTTATTTTTTCTTTGACAGTAACTCAGGAAAGCAAACATTTAAGGACGTGTGGGGTGGTATGGCTGATGAGGGAGACGGACCTAAACTGGTAAAGTTTGCGAAAGACCTTGGAGCCAACGAGGAAATCGCAGCTTGCTTTTCGAAGGTCGTCATGAGCGATTAGACACCTGAGCATCAAGGTGGTTCCGACGTATCGCCGGTTAGCGCCCGCCTGCGGAGGTTTCTTTAGCTTCACAAAAGTCATCAATATGAATAATAGAAGCCGCGCACCGTCACAAAGCCCCGTGCAAAACTCGGTGCGCAACCCCGGCTCTTGCTTCCGGGGTTTTCTTTTGACCGAAGCCGGATTAAAATTGAATAGCGCAGGTCATCTTCGAGACGCGACTGGCGATCTGCGCAGCCCCGGCTCGTGCTTCCTTCATTCAACACGCCGGGGCTTTTCTTTTGGCATTATTATGAGATGATTAAGCCGCACCAAAGGCCGCCCGTCATAGTTGCCGGAGGTGTGGCCCCGGATTTGACCTGCCGTCGTTCGGGGTTTTCTTTTTCACCTATAATAACTAAAAGATGCAATGTTGTGTAATGTGCGGCACGACGGCCACTCTCTATTTCAAACAGTCAACCGGCAATCGAGAGTGGCCTTTTAACCCGCCAGTAATTTGGCCGTCCGGACATCACAGAAAAACTTAGTTACCAATTCTTCAAGCAGCTGTCAGAGCTCCTGATCTGAGCGTAAAGTATTGGCGGTAATGAATATGCGCTGTGTGCGAACTGGCTGTCTTGCCAACGCTTAATTGACCGGATCGGCTACTGCTTGGGTCAGGCGTCCCATAGAGCGGCAGCTGGCACAACCATCATCTCAGGTTCATCGGGCTGGATAACTCCATCCATGAACGTAGCAGCGCGAGCCCCTTTGAGGGTAATAATTTCCTCACCTTCCGGCGCACCAGATAAAAAATAGCGGTCATCCTGTTACTCCCATCAATACAACACGGGACCGGCGAGGTTTCCGTTCGAGCAGACAAGGCGCATAGCGTAAAAGGCGTCCACGGCGTGACGATATCGTTGCGAGTAACTAGCTCCATAGCGCCGCCGCCGACACCGGATACTGTTGCGCCAAAACCGATACCGGGCGAAGATGGAGCAACGGCAGTTACGTTTGTTCCGGAGGCGACCAGAGCTTGCTCCGAATATTCCGTTGTAGCAGTGAGCCACGACGCGCCATTGTCACTTGATAGCTGAGTATTCAATGACCCACCGGCGTTAACAGGAGCCGCATCAACGAACCTGAAGATTTCGCTATAGGTCGTTCCCGGCCTGGTCTTAGCCGCTTCACGTCAGGACCGTTACCGAAGGATAAAATCCTCGGCAAAGTACGTATGATTTATCTCAGCGAAACACCGGGCGACAAAAATGAACGCTTCAAAGGTTTCCCGCGACTGAAGCAGGCTCAACTTTAGTCAGGATCGCCATTCTTTTTGTTATCGGCTTATATGGCAGACTAACAAAAGGGAGGCTTGATATGAAGGAATATCCGAAAAATACGCCACACGAACTGCGAGTTCGGCTCTCAATCGGCTCGGAGTATTACACCACCTCTATGATAATCGCCCTGCTAATTGAGAAGGGTATTTTTGGCTCTGACGATGTGCAGAAGATAATAGACAAAGCTCCTGCAGAAGTTTCAGAGTTAGTAACTCTTCGGCTGAAGCCATTTCAGAAGTGAAACAACATTCTGGCTGACCTGGTCAAAATCACCATAAACTGGCGGATTGATGTCCGCCTTTTCTTTCTTTTCCATTGTTTTCTCCATCCTTGGAAGTTTTAATCCTCTTGCAGTAGTTCCCCAGGAGGAAGCATGAGCGACAAGATAAAAGCTGAGCATCTCTATCTGAGGTTTGCTCTGTCAGAGGCTCTGAGGGTGATCGCCAAAGACCGTGGACCTGAATACGTCGATGAGATGATCGAGGCGATCTTCCAAGCCAACAATGTTCAGAAGATTATGTTGAGCGCTTTCGACAAGATGCCGCCAAACGATATCGACTTCAATGGCCGCGCTGCGGTGCTCAAAGCACTGGGAGCGGCAAAAGAACATCCTGAGCCGCTTATCTAACGGCTTCACCACAGTCGGGCGATAACTTAACCAGCGCGTATTTTCTGAACTTCGGTTTGACGCTGAGCGTTTCCAACATGCTAATCGTTAGCATGCGAGCACGCGATGTGGGTCTTGTCGCTTTCAAGGAGTGTTACTCCTTCCTTCATCCACGTGCGAGCTACTTTTTGCAAAGGCTCTGACCCTGCAAGTTTGTTGTGGATGCAGTCGCATCGGCAGCTAATCGGACGATCAGGTTATAGTTGCCATTCGTCAGCCCGATGAGATCACCCGCTTTCAGCTATAATCAGAAAACCACTGTTCCAAGGTTAATTGTATTGCCGTTAATAGCAGCGTGTGTCGAATTGTTAGGATCACCATAATAAGCCTGCAATGCAAACGTGCTTTGGCGTGTAATGAACCGTGATAAGTCCATCTCGACAGCGATCATAAATGCCTTGAGCCGAAGCCTTCTCGCCATACTTCGACATCGAAACTGATCGGTTTAGAAAAGGAAATGCAGGTTCGTACCTCAGACCGCTCGGTGATACCTGAGCCATTACTTTGCCATCCCTCACGAGCGAACCTGACGAAAGTCACGAGCTCTCCGTACTGCTCCGCCTGTATCGTAAGCCGCTATTGCAGCGCGCCTGCAGGTTGCCATCGGTATCTAAGCTAACTCCAATCGTGACATGAGCGTTCGATGTACCAGTCGTTCCCGTTATCGCTGAAGTCACAGGCGATGTCGGTGCTCATAGGGAAGGAACTCTTGGCAAGATGGTACCATTCTGATCAGGAACAAATACTTCGGGGCGCTTTTCTTCCACTATGTGAGGTTGCCCTTTTTAACAGGACCGCCATTTTCCCGGAACAGACCTCCCAAGAGTGACCCAAAAACACCATCACTCCCCCACCTGACCCGAAAATTCCTGCTAGAGGTACTTTGCCAGCAGTGCAGCCTGCAGAAGAGTGTCGATTAGCGTATTCAGAAAGCAATTAAGTGCTTTGGTACCGGTTTCTATTGCAGGCACAGGGGTACTAAACAGAGCCGACAAAAAGCCGCTAACAGACGACAGCATTGCTGCCGCCGTGACACTTAAGCGAAAGCATCGTTCTCCGATGTCTGATAAAGAAAAGCCCCGCACTAGGCGGGGCTGAGACGCAAATTGTCGAGAACTTAGCTAACTGGTCGCACACGCCAAGATTGACGTGATGCGCGATACATCAAACCTACAAGAGGTGTCTGCAGAGCCAACCACAACAAGATTGAGAAATACCCTGACCTGTTCGCTAGGAACCCGGCAGAAATAATCAAACTCAAAAGAACGGTTGATAACAGAAGAAACCGCTTACGACGATATTCAGCGCCGCAGCTTGAACATTTCATACCCTCGTTGCAGCTTTCGTTCCCACATCGTCCGCATGCCATCTCAAGTCTCCCAGAATATAACAGGGGGACATTTATCAAAAACAGAAGGGCGTGTCACGATAGCTCAGCGTCGCCGTTCTGATTATGTGCGAGGTTTGGCTATTTGCTATTGCCGCATGGTCTTCAAGATAAGTTAGTCTCATCTTGATCGACGCCTGTGAGCCTCGCATTCCGTTGAGACATTGCCTAGAAACTGTGCTGAAGTGTTTGGCGCTGCGGGAGGATTTACACCTCCTGGCAATCAGGTGGACATTTGCTCGCCTGCTTATTATTGCCCATCCGCTTTTTGAATAATTTAATTGGTTTCAGTTATGTTGTTTTTGCCTTCCCAAGTGAGACCAAACGAGGAGATGACGATGTATTTGAAAACCGCGGCAATTGGTGCAATGGGTCTATTCTGTTTATCGACCGCTTCTCATGCCGCGCTTGCTCCAAACTACCAAAGGGCAAAAGAGTTAACGGCGATCATTGCAGCAGTTGCGGAGCAAGTTCCCGCTCATCCTATTACCAAAGTAATTTATCAGAAGCGGGATCAATACCAAGTCATCGCTGGACCGTGCTCTATTCGGGCTTTGATAGTAACGGAACCTCAACAGAAGCAGATGGTTGGAGGGCGGCAGTTTGATGTGAAGCTGTTCCCGCAGCGTTGCGGCAAGTAAGTTTCATTTTTTCTTGCAAAAATGGAGACCATTTCTCATATCATACCACCTACGAAGTAGGTTCTAGCGGTTATTGGAAATGGCTCCAGAGACAGTAACAAAAATTTTGGTCGGAATCTTCCTGCTCACGCTTGCATGGAGCCTGTATTTGGCTTTCGGTTTGGGCTTGTGACCGTTACATCACTGATCTCTTAAACAGCATGAGAAACCCCACAGAAAAATACCCTGTACAGTGGTGTGCCTGTCAGAAACACTGTAGTCAGTTAGATTAGCATATGCTGAATCACCGAGGGGGTTATCGTGTATGAAGATCAAATAATCGGGGTTACTTGTCCCGTATGTTCAAATAAGACCGAGAAGACTACGACTTGGCTTAAAACAAATGATCTGCTCACCTGCGGATCGTGCGGAATCGATTTTGTGATCTATGGCGAAAGGCTGTTTTCCTGGATCAAACGTGCGCAGCAGGTGTTCTGTCGAGTAACGTTTAGTTTGATTGCGCACAAATAAAATCGGTTGTTTTCTTTTTATACTAGCAGAGCCGACGTGCCGTTCACAAGCGCAGCCTATGAAGGGATATTTACCCCTCAGGAATTTGACTCGCTCCAAAAAGAATATAACCTTTGCTGCGAGATGTTAGGTCGCCTCCCGACCTCGCAGGAAGATAAGGGAGATCTGACTCGTTACGCCAAGAGCGCATTCGACTACGGTGATGCCGACATAAAACTATCGGCAGAGCGCGCACCGAATATGGCAAGAATGCTTGGATGAAGCAGCATATTTAACGCGGCCAGAGCTCGCCAAACTAACCTCCCTGTGCCTTCAATTTATGCAGAAACACGCGCCTATAGGTCAGAAGGTTTCTGACCTTTGGAACCGTTACGTCACTGACAAAGCAGGGCACGCAATTATCGCCACGATGAAACATATTTGAAAGGCATGAAGAAAGGCTTGGGGATCGTGATGGCGAAAGTATTACGAGGGAAGACTGCAAAGCGCACATTGCGGAGCGTCACAAAAATGAATCGCGAAAGATGTTTGCAGAGGCAAGAGCGCCTGACCTGCGCCTATCGTTTCACCTTTTGCCCGCGACTACTGCGCGCGTCCAGCGATTCTCGAATTGGCGTGGCATCGTGTGGATTTGGATAGCAAACTGATCTATCTGCGCGATCCAGGTGATGCAGCCCGCTGAACAGGCAGAGCGATCGTGCCAATCAATGCAACGTCGATGGCCGTTGTGAAAGAAGCCAGAACCGGCGCGATCACTGATTACGTGGTCGAATGGGCCGGTCAGCCGGTCCATAACCTGGAGACAGGAATTGCCACATCTGCGGACAAGGCCTGCTTAGATGGAATATCGGCGCATTTTTTCCGATACACTGCCGCTGTTTGGATGATCGAAGCAGGCATACCGATGGAGAAAATGTCTCAGTTTCTGGGTCACAAAAACTCTGCCACAAGCGGTCGTATGTATACTCGATACCCGCCTTCCCATTTGCGTAAAGCTGCTGAGGCTTTGTAAGCAGGTTTATACGTAGTTCTCTCCGGTTCAAGTAAAACCTGCCAAGAAGAACACAAAATTAAGATAGGTGCGGAGAGGGCTGATATTTAGGTCTCCCTCACCCGTATTTCGAGTTTTTCCGATAGGGGATATATGATGACATTGTAAGGGTCACAGGCTCAATCCCTTTACGCCCACCATTCGAACTCCAGGTCTTAAATTTATCATTATCTTTAAGCACTTAGATGCTTTTCAGCTTTTGGCTTTTTCTCAAGCACATCATCCGGTTCAAGCTTTTCCTGGCTTGCGCGACATTTACTTATGTGCGGACACCACCCAATGTTGCGGAACAAAATTGCATCTGTTGCGTTAACGCGCCCGGAGACGTGCGTCTGAATTTATAGATTTCGGACACTCCAGATTTAGGCGGAGTGAATTTCTTTAATGTTCCATAAAGTGACGTCGGGGCGGTACTGGCGATTAAAATCGGCCACCGATCCTCATCATAACCGAGTCGATGCTCTGTGCAGCGATCTGTCCATGTTTGGTTCAGAAGCTTCCTACAGAAATTACTTGCTGGCAACCCTTGCAAGCCGCCTATTGCTGGAATCCATGCTTGAAACAAGCCACATCGAGGCTCTTCTGCCGCAATGGAACGAACGTAGGATCGAGCCTGATCTGGCCAACGATATAAATGACTTTCCCGATTGCCTGCCGCCTGAGACATTGAAGTTCAAGCGCGCGACGGAGCCGGTCGATCTGCCAACCATTATCGGGACACTCTATGCGCTGGAGGCATCCGCCATCCGGGTTCAGGATCGCGCAGAACAAGTTGCCAAACTCGGCTTCACCAAAGAGTTCGGTGCCCGGCATCTCGACCGACAGATGGCAAACTTGCGTTCATGGCAGCAAACACTTAATTTGATCGATATAACGCCCTTTGATGACGATGACGAAGAGCGCTGCAAATTTGCAGCCATCGCAGCATTCGGTGCCTTTGAGTATAATTATCAAAAGGTCTTCAACTATGTCGCCAGACAGCCCGCTTGATCAGACTGCCTGCGACCGCGAGCCAATTCATATACCCGGGTCTATTCAACCGCATGGAATGCTGCTCATAGCAGAGTTGCAGAGCGGTCTCGTCGTCGGTGGCGCCGGGCAACTGGAAGCCTATTTCGGCGTGGCATGGCCCGGCCAGAACCTCAATGAATTATTGCAATTCGATGTATTGGCGCTCGCCGCAGAAGCGCCGCGAGCCGATGAAATCATTCTGGGTAAGCTCATCATTGGAGAGGAAACCTTCGATCTTCTTGGTCATATCCTCAACGAATATCTGCTGGTCGAAATAGAACCCGCACTGCATTCATTTGTTACGCCTGAGCAGTCCCTGTCTGGTCTTGAGGCGGTGGCTTATCAGTTTGAGGCTGCACCCGACGTCAGGACGCTTTTTCAGAAAGCTGTCGTGGCATTCCGCAAACTGACCGGTTTTGACCGCGTAATGATCTATCAGTTTCTCGAAGATGCGTCCGGCGTTGTGGTAGCTGAAGATGGCAACGACAATTACCCTTCTTTTCTCAACCACCATTTTCCTGCCAGCGACATCCCCAAACAGGCGAGGGCTCTTTATCTCCGCAATCGCGTGCGCGTCATTCCAGAATCGTCTTATGTCCCGGCTCCCCTGAGATGGTACAGTGAAGAACCACAGCAGCCGCTGGATTTGAGCGATTTAGCCCTACGTAGCGTGTCACCCATTCACCTGCAATATCTGCAGAATATGGGCGTTGGCGCGAGCGCATCAGTCTCCATCATCAAGGATGGCGTGCTCTGGGGCCTCATTGCCTGCCACAATGTTGCACCGCTTTCTATGCCATTCGCAACGCGTGCATCAGCCCGTGCGCTGGCCGCCAGCCTCGCCCGACAGATGAAATCGAAGGATGAAGCAGAAAATGTCCGCGAGCGGTTGCGTCTGCGTGCGCATGAAGACCGGCTGGTCGAAGCACTCCTGATTAACGCACCACTCGAAGAACGCCTTGCCGAAACAGCCGATAATCTGCGGCAGATGATGATTGCGGATGGCTTTGCCGTGGTTTCCAATGGAAAGCTTGCGGCGCGGTCCGGTGCATCGCCCGATATTTCCGATCTGCGCATTATCCTTGATCTGGTCCACAACAGGTTCAAGGACGGGCTGTTTCATTCGCATGAAATGGGTCGTCATAAAGATCTGCCGCAACATATCATTCCGATTGCCAGCGGCATCGCCGTGTTGAAACTGCATTTGGATGAAGATGTATTTCTTATCTGGTCGCGCGCCGAAAAAGTGCAGATCGTCGAATGGGCCGGCAATCCTCATAAGGATACGTCCGGTTCTGCCTCAACACCTCTCACGCCACGCGCCTCGTTTAAAGCCTGGTCGGAAGAAGTGCATGGTCGCTCACGCTATTGGAATTTTAATAAGATCGATGCGATGCATCGCATTAGCCGCGTCATTCATGAGGCCTATCAACGCCGTCGGATCGACAAGCTGAACCGCGAATTGCAGCGTACTCTGGAACAGCAGGATAAGCTTCTGGAACAGAAAGATTTTCTGATGAAGGAAATCAATCACCGCGTTCAGAACAGTCTTCAGCTCGTTTCGACCTTCCTTGGTATGCAAATGCGGGAAACCGACGATCCGTTGATTACGCAATATTTGACGGATGCCCGCAGCCGTATTGCCGCGGTGGCACTCGTCCACCGCCGTCTTTATTCCGACAGCTATGTCGGCTCAGTTGATCTTGCCCGCTATCTAGACGAACTGTCGAACGAACTGTTTCAATCGATGGGCGAGGAATGGCGCAGCCGCCATACAAGCAGGCTCTCGCATGTGCTGATCAATGCCGACCGTGCAATCAATATCGGTCTGGTCTATTCCGAGCTTGTGACCAACGCGAATAAATATGCCTATGATGGTTCGCCGGGACCAACCTGGGTTACGCTTGATCAGCATTTCAATCAGGCGCGTCTGATCGTGGCTGATAATGGAACGGGCAAGACACGAAGCCGTGTCGGCTTTGGCAGCAAAATGCTCAATGCCATTGTGTTGGGACTTGGTGGCGAGATGGAAGAGCTCAACAACGATCCGGGTCTGAAAGTCGTGGTCACAGTCCCTATCGAGCTCTAAGTTCAGACGGCTGACATTACGCCAGCCGTCTGATTTTCATTTTTGCAGGTCAGAACTGGGTTGTGAGTCCCACCATAAAGGTGCGTCCGCGCCCTGTTTTGTCAGCCATTTCACCCGATACAGCTGGGCTATACGCCACATCCGTCAGGTTCTCGACGTTCATGAAAGCGGTTGCGTGTTTGTTGAACTTGTACGAGGCATAGAGATTGTAAAGCGTATAGGCTTCCTTCTTCTCGGTATCGCCAAATCCAACTGCGTAGCGACTGCCGCCAACATAATTCATCGTGGCACCAACCGTCAGAGCTTCATCAAATGCACGAACGCCGACATCGGCGGTAACATAGTCTTCCGGCAGAAATTTCGAGTCGCCATTGCCGATGCCTGCACCCCAGCCAACTGGCTGATCGTTGGTTGCATGGGTATAAGACAAGTTCACATAGGCAAACCGCGCATCATAACCGCCTTCGATTTCGAAGCCGCGTGAGTGGGTGGTTCCGGGCACATTGACCCAGATTGCCCGTTCATACGGATCGCCCGGCAGGCTGATGATATTGTTGACGATATAGTTTTCGATATCGTAGCGGAAGTAGTTCACCTTCAAGCGCAATGCATCGCCTGCCAGCAATACGTCATCTTTAATGACATTCGTGCCGAACTCCCATCCGCGAGACTTTTCCGGATCGAGGTAGAAGTTGGAGAACTGGCCACCACCAATGCCAGCGCCGATTGGAACCAGTGCCCAAAGCGCTTCGCGCGCCGATGGAGGCCGGAACGTGTGAGCATAGGTGACGTAGGGTTGCAACCAATCCAGCGGCTTGGCGGAGAGAGTAATCTTCGGATTTAACGCATTTTCACTTCGTGACACATCGACATTACCGCCCGTTGGTGGGCAGAAACCGACATTGGCGGTGCAAGGACTTTGGTGCCCACTCAGGGTCCAGTAGTCGTAATTTACCCCTGTGCTCAGCTCAAAGATGCCGCTCGACAAAGTAAGGTCTGTGAATGCACGCGCTTTTTGCATTCTGCCGGGAGGGTTTGCCCCACGATAATTATTGACCTTGTAATCGTCCGAAGAATAGGCCGCGCCATATTCCCATCGCGCACTGATTGCGTCGGTGATGTCAAAGCGGCTGGTGTTCGTGACATCGAAACCATAGCCATTATCACGCGTCTGGCGCTGCCGATAAGAACCGCCGGTCGTCGGATCGTAAGACATATCCGTGCGGTTATAATAAGCGTTGACCTTCAAATCGATCCAGTCACTATCCGGATTATAGGTATAGTTGGCCGTGTAAGTGGAGTTCGTTACGCCCCACTCATAGCCCGAAACCAGAAAGTGGTTCTTGTACCATCGTGCGCCGAGTTTCAGATCATGCACATCGTCTGGCTGGAAATGAAACTTCAACAAACCCGAACCCGGCTTGTTGCTCGCATCCGGCGTATTGTAAACACCGTCTCCTCGGCGGTAGTTTTCGCGATCGCTATAGCTGAAAGCACCAACAATCGACGCCGTTCCCGACCCAGGGATATTGGTCCTTGCGCCACCGGCAATCATGCCTGAAAGCCCGAAGCCGTTATTTCCGGCCTTCATGATTGTCTTGACGCCCTGATCCTGTCCTTCAAGGACCACATCTTCAAAATCAATCGTCCTGAAATTGACCGCCCCGGCAAGCGATCCCATACCATGGGCACCGTTTACAGCACCGCGCTCTGCACCCACGCCCGCTAGAAGGTTGGTATCGATATAGAGCAGTTCTCCACCGGTCGAAGCATGACCTGCGGTGTTTCTGAACATCTGCGGCACACCATCAATCATGGTATTGATGCGACCATCCGATTCAAAGCCACGAATATTAACCGCAACACCCGGCTGGCTCGATGAGATACGCGTGAAAGTGCCGGGCATGGAGCGAACGATCGCGTTTGCATCGCCACCGTATTTTTCCTGCACGATATTGCCATCGATGACGCTGACACCGCCCGGCGTCAGATAAGGCGCGTCCATGTCCACGCCTGCACTGATGATAATCGGCTGAAGCTCTACAGAGCCTGGAACCTTCTTGTCTTGTGACTTGTCGCCCGCTTCTGCACTCTGCTGTGTACCGCCCGCCGATTGCGCATAGGCAGCAGGAATGCCCGCGATGAATGCGCTATAGGCAACACCGAGTAAAAGAATGCCGTAGTGTTTTGAGTGTATTTTTTTCACTGTTTCCTCGCGAAAGTGGAAATCAGTGGCTGGCTACCTGAGAACTATCGCTTGCTGCTGATATGCGTGGTCGGCCTGCAGACGTTGCAGTTTATAGGCTGACAATTTTCAAAGGTAAAGATTTGCAATGATAACGATCACTGCAAATAAACCAGCATACGCTACCCAGAATCCATCTCCCTCGACAAATCGATGAAGCGCCGTCTTCCGACTATTTTTGTTATACATGATCTTACCCGCCGACAGGGATGCCCCCGCCGCAACCTCTAGTTAACATGATAATTAGAGTCAAGTTAAATTACTTAAATATGCTCTGCAAATTTCAGATACAAAGACTTGGCGGCATTCAGTGTAGCTTGAAAAGAAATAACATCCTGCATTGCAAAATGCATTGCGGCCCGCACCTCAATTATGAAAAGAGTGAGAAGCGCGTCCTGAAAATGAGAAACCGTTTTCAGGTAAGATGCGCGTTGAAAGAGCGCAGGAAATGATGCTTTTCAGCGCGCACGCTCAAGGATATCCTGCCGCACGTAGCGACTGTTAAGGGCCAGTGAATGAACGAGAATTTCGTGTCAGTCGATGAAGAGCAGGAACGCGCACGCGTGGCCTGGCTCTATTTCATTGGCGGCCAGACCCAGCAGGAAATCGCGCAGCGGCTCAACATTACCCGGCTAAAGGTCAACAAGATCATTGGTCAGGTTCGTGAGTCGGGTCAGATACAGGTCAAAGTCAGCCTGCCGCTTGTGGATTGTATCGAACTGGCGGAGAAGGTCGCGGCTCGCTACGGCTTAGCCGATGCCGTTGTGGTGCCGGATCTTGATGACTATCTGGAGCAGAAACGTGTGATCGGTGAAGCCGCCGGAACCATGGCAAGCGAGCTGATTGCTGGGCGGGACATGGGAGTGGGCATTGCCTCGGGACGCACTTTAAGTTTTGCGGTCAGAAATTTGCGTTCGCGTCCCAAACCTGAAAGCTGGGTCGTCAGCCTGACGGGGGGCGTGACCAGCGGCTCCTCTACCAACACATTTGAAGTTGCAACCGACTTTGCGCGGGCGCTCGGCGTGGAGTGCCATTATCTCACCGCCCCGATCTATTGCGCCAACCGCGAAAGCCGCGATGCAATTCTTTTGAGCGACGAGCTGACAGACGTTCTGGCCCGCACCGAAATTGCAGATATCGGCCTTGTCTCTTGCGGCGCACTAACATCAGAAACCTCACTCACCCACATCCGCGTGGTGAAAGATAACCTCGATGCCGTGCTGAAGCTTGGGGCGGTCGGTGAATTTCTGGGGTATTTTCTTGATGCTCAGGGGCGTCCGATTGACCATTTCCTCAATGATTCAATCATTGCCCTGCCACCGGACAAGCTCAAACTCAAACCCGCATCGGTTCTGGTCTCGGGTGGGGTGAACAAAATTCCGATTATTCGGGCCATTCTGCGCGGCGGTTATGTCAATCGTCTCGTCACCAATGAAGGCGTCGCCCGCGCATTGTTACAGGGGCCGCGCTAAACACGGCCCCCTGTGCTACTTGATTAAGCCTTAGCTTGAAGCGCTTCTGCCATGGCGCGCAGAGTTACGAATGTAGACGCTGCACCCGGATCAATATGACCGATGGAGCGCTCGCCAAGCTTGGCTGAACGGCCACGGCGCGATTCCATTGCAGCCGTCGCCTTCATACCCGCTTCCGCACCATCGCGTGCCGCAATCAGTACGTCGAGCGTGGACTTGCCAGCCTTCGCAGCTTCATTCGCAGCCTCAACCGCCGGAACCCATGCATCGATCATCGTCTTGTCACCCGGTGCCGCGCGGCCCCGATCCTGGATGCCTTGCGATGCGGCGGCTAGCCATTCAGCAATGCCCGTACCGTCAAGGTTCAGACGATTGCTGACAGCCGTACCCGCACGCAGGAATGCCGTTGCATAGAGCGGACCCGACGAGGCACCAACCGCATCCAGAAACGCCTTGGCCATGCGCTTGCAGATGGCTTCAATGGTTTCATCGCCCTGCTCGTCTTCAAGCGCATGTTGCACGGCCTTCCAGCCGATTTCCATGGTAATGCCGTGATCGCCATCGCCAATCACGCCATCGAGTTCCGAGAGCCAGTTCTTCTCGGCAATGATCTGATTGCCGACATTCATCATCATCGCCTTGAAAAGCGCAGGTGTCACATCACCCTCGGTGATGAGCTTGCGCGGCGTGTCCGTGACAGCTTCTTTGTGTTCAGCGCTGCGCTGCGCCTTGCGATGTGAAGCCGGTTCACGATCGCTTGCCTGCACGGCGCCCACCGTTAGAGCTGGCGTATGGCATGGATGATCGAGTAGCGTCTGCAACGTCGCATCAAGCTTCATCAGCGTCACCGATGCACCCGCCATTTCGAGCGACGTCGCATATTCGCCAACCCATGAGGCGTGAATCTGAACGTCCCTGCCATCCAGAATCTGCTTCACGCGGCGGAAAATCAGGTAAAGCTCGACATGCGTGGTCGCGCCAAGTCCGTTGACCAGAACAGCAACGCGATCACCAGCCTTGAGCGCCAGTTCTTCAACGACCGAGGCCATCAGTTCATCAGTCACTTCATCGGCAGGCGCAAGCTTCTGGCGGCGGATGCCCGGCTCGCCATGCAGGCCCATGCCGATTTCCATCTCATCGTCACCGATGGAGAAATTCGGCTTGCCGGTCTGGGGCAGCGAGCAAGGGCTCAATGCCACGCCCATCGAACGGGTCGCTTCATTGGCAGCCTGCGCAAGCGCTTCAACACGCGGAAGGGATTCACCCAGATCAGCTGCAGCACCAGCAACCTTGAACACGAAGAAGTCGCCAGCAATACCGCGGCGCTCCGACTTGCGATCAAGCGGTGCCGAGGCCACATCATCCGCAACCGCGACATGACGCACATCCATGCCATCCTGCGCGAGTTCTTCCGCAGCCATCGTGAAGTTGAGAACGTCGCCGGTATAATTGCCATAGAGCATCAGCACGCCCGCGCCGCCATCCGCAGCCCGTGCCGCTTCTGCAATATGAGCAGGCGATGGGGAGGCAAACACGTTACCAACAGCTGCCGCATCGGCAAGGCCGCGCCCGACATAGCCTGCAAAAGCTGGCTCGTGACCTGAACCGCCGCCGACCACAATGCCGACCTTGCCTTCGCGAGGACCATCGACGGCCACAACTGCACGACCCGTTTCGCCTTCAACACGCAGCATGTCCGGATGCGCGCCGACCATACCTTCGATCATTTCTGCAATGATGTTTTCCGGCGCGTTGATCAGCTTCTTCGTTTTGACTTGTTCATTCATATTTCTGGCTTTCTAAAACGTGTCAGGTCGTCAGATCAGTGGGCATCCCGGCGCAGATAACGACGCGATATGGCATCGAACGAGATGGCCAGCACGACGATTGCACCTGAAACAATGCCCTGCCAATAGGGGGAGACACCGAACAGAACGATAATGTTTTCAATAATAGCGATGATACCTGCACCGAGGATCGCACCAATCGGGCTGCCGATACCACCCGTTGTGGCAACGCCACCGATGACGGATGCAGCGATCGGAGCCAGAACCCAGCTGTCGCCAATCGACGGCTGTGCCGTTCCAAGACGCGCAACCATCAGCACGCCTGCAAGGCCTGCAATGGCACCGGCCACACCGAACACCATAAGACGCACACGGTCCACGCGAATGCCCAGCATACGGGCGCCGTCACGATTGTTGCCGATGGCATACATATAACGACCAAACGGGGTTTTCAGCATCACGAAAGTCGCGACCAGCAGTGCAACAAACATGATGATGAATGGCACTGGCACGCCGAACAAATCACCACGTCCGAGATATTGCACATCACGCGGAATGCCGGTGATAGCAACACCGCGGGTCAGCACCAGATTGGCACCGCCGAAGATGCCCGCCGTACCAATGGTGAGCACCAGTGAATGCAGGCGGAGGAAGGTGACGAGGAAGCCGTTGAACAGACCAAGGCAAAGGCCAAGCAATATTGCCAGCAGCATTGCCGAATAAGGCTCAAAACCCATCCGTACCATCAGAATGCCCGAAACAACGCCGGAAAGACCACCGATCACGCCGAGCGACAGATCGAGCTCGCCCAGCACCATCAGCATCGACTGTGCAATGGTGATGAGGCCGACAAAGGCGAGACCGCGCGCAACAACCGACAGATTGTAAGGTGTGAGAAAGTAGGGTGAAAGGATCGCCGACAGGGCAAAGATCACCAGAAGCGCCACAAACACACCGGCCAGCGGCGTGCGGATGAGATTGGAAAAGGGATTAGTTTGCATCGGCTTTTACCTCTGTTCCAAAGATCGCGCCCACGAGTGTTTCATTGTTGGTATCGGTGGTGGAGAACTCACCGGTGATATGGCCGTTATGCATGGTGATGATACGGCTTGCGCATTTCTGCAGTTCGTTGAGTTCCGAGGAGACGAGGATGACACCGACGCCTTCTTCGGCAAGATTTTTCATGATGCGATAAATCTCGGACTTGGTCCGGATATCGATACCCTTCGTCGGCTCATCAAAGATGAGGACGCGCGGACGCGTGGCCATGGCGCGACCGATAATGGCCTTCTGCTGATTACCGCCCGAAAGCTGCGAGATGCGCTTGCCCATTCCAGACGTGCGGATACCGTAATCATCGATGATCTTCTGCACGATATTGCGTTCACGGCGGTCGGAGATACCCAATTTGCCGCTGGTCAGCGACAGCACCGAAATGCCGATATTCTCACGCAGTGACAGAAGCGGCAGAATGCCGTGATGTTTGCGCTCTTCCGAAAGATAGAGCATACCGCCGGAAACCGAGCGCGAGGTATCATTCAGTGCCCAGCTCTCGCCTTCCACCTTCACCTGGCCCGCTTTGGCTTTCAAAAAGCCAAAGATCGTCTGCATCACTTCGGAGCGTCCAGCGCCCACCAGTCCGGCGAAGCCGAGAATCTCGCCTTTGCGCAGATCAAAACTGATGTCTTCAAAACGCGATCCCGAAAGACCGCGCACTTCCATGATGGTTTCAGTGGTAGGCTTTGACGGACGGAAATGCTCATCAAAGGAAAGATCGCGGCCAGACATGGCGCGGATCAGATCAGCTTCGGTAATATCTTTGATATGACCGCTTTCGATTTTCGTACCATTGCGCAGAACGGTATAATCATCGCCAATCTGGAAGACTTCTTCCATCTTGTGGCTGATGAAAACAATCGCATGATCGCGATCGAGAAGACCACGAATAACCTTGAAGACACGTTCGACTTCAACGCGCGTCAGCGAAGATGTCGGCTCATCAAGGATCAGCACCTTCATCTGCTCATTGGTGCAGGCACGCGCAATCTGCAAAAGCTGCTGATCGGACACAGAAATATTGGCAACCAGATCATCCGGCTGCGCTTCGATGCCGAAACGGTCGAGATAGGATTTTGCCTCTTCCATCAACGCCTTGCGGTTGACGAGAAAGCCGCCATGGCCGGTTCGGCTGAATGGCATGAACAGGTTTTCAGCGACGCTCATCTGTGGGAACAGCGTCAGCTCCTGCGGAACATAGGCGACGTTTTTATAGAGCGCAGGATCAGCGACAGGATCGCGACCATCAATCAGCACCTGACCGCGCGAAGCGCTATCGGTTCCGGTCAGAATTTTTACGAGTGTTGATTTGCCGGCGCCGTTTTCGCCAGCAAGAATATGCGTGCGACCGAGCTCGATTTTCAGGTCAACACCATCCAGCGCGGTTACGCCCGGAAAGTCCCGGCCTAATCCGCTTGTTTCAAGATAAGCCATGATGGACACCTTGGAAAACTATCGACGCGTGTCCGGCAAGCCGCCAGTCAAAGCCGATAGTACAGGAAAGAATGGAGCACGGGAGAACCCGTGCCCCTGCAACAAGACCAGAACGGATCAGTTGCCTACGTTTTCCTTGGTAAGGAACGCATTGCCGGTGTCGATATAGCCAGGAACCGGAGCACCGGTTGCCTGTGCCCAGAGCGTCATCACCGACCAGTAACCCTGAAGTTCAGGCTGCGATGCGGATGAGCTGTCAGCCACGCCATTGCGGATCATGTCGAGCATTTCCGGCAGGTTGTCGAGGCCGACCAGCGTGACCTTGCCCTGCTTGCCAGCTTCAACGATAGCCTGACCGATGCCGATCGGACCAGCCGCATCCGAAGCAACCCAGCCCTTCAGGTTTGGATTGGCCTGCATGATGGCTGCTGCCTGCTGCTGTGCGATTTCGATGCTGTCATTGTCGATGCCTTCAGCAACAACCTTGATGCCCGGATGTTCTTTGAACACTTCGCGATGGCAATCGGCGCGGATCGAATGGTTCGGTGCGGTAGGCACGCCCATCATGATTGCGACTTCGCCTTCACCACCCAGCACTTCGACCAGACGACGGGCAGCAATTTTAGCCTGCTCGCAGAAATCTGAACCGATATGCGTGATGGTCATGCCTTCAGGTGGCACGGAGTCAAACAGCACGAGAGGAATCTTCTGTCCCTGTGCTTCTTCGAGCGACGCACGGTTGCCCGACGGATCGAGCAGATCGAGTGCAAGACCATCCGGACGGGTGGCAAGTGCGCTGTCGATAATCTGGTTCTGCTGAACAACGTCTGCACTCTGTGGTGCCGAGTAGACGATTTCAACATTGGCGCCAGTCTGCGCCTTGAGCGCAGCAGCGGCCTGCTGTGCGCCTTCATTCACCTTGTCAAACCAAGGATGAACAACCTTTGGCACGATGACGAAACGATAGCTGTCTTTTTTAACAGTACCCGGAGCGTCCTGCGCCATGGCCGTAACAGGCAACGAAAAGGCAGCAACAGCCGCCAGCATAGCAAGCTTATTCATTAATTCCTCCCTTGGAAATCAGACGAAACTTCCTCCCGCCTGACTGCTTGAAAGATCACCCGGGAAGGCTCCTCTGCCTCCAGCCCATAGCGAACTCTCATTCTGAATACAGATGTATAATTAAAATTACAAGAGTAATTGTCTACCTATTTGGGAGGTGTGGATAGCCATCCGCACAACTTACCCGACAGAGCCGTTGAAAAGCAGATCGCTCAGAAAGAAGACTGAGAGAGGCGAAGACATGCAAAATAGGCGGCAAGCTTGCGCCTGCCGCCTATCAAAATTCATGCTCTATCGTATGGGATTAGCTGGTAAAGGCGCCGGTCTTTGGTGCAGCAGATTTAGCCGTAACGCCAGCATCGCTTGATCTGATGACGAGGCTTGCACCGACCAGAATTTTCACTGGTGGCTGCGATTCAGCGGTATTGATGAGATCATCGAGAATGGTCACGGCGAGATTGCCGATCTTGCGCTTGGATACTTCGACAGTCGTCAGCCCAGGCTCCATGGTCGCACTTTGCGGCAGATTATCAAAACCAATCACCGAAACATCATCAGGAATACGAAGCCCCTTGCCTTTCAATGCCCGGATGAAGCCATAAGCTATGATATCATTGGTGCAGAAATAGCACTCGGCCAGATCAAGACCCGAATGCAGCATTGCGCACGTATCGCGATGCGCACCCTCATAGGTTGATTCAACCGAAAGAATGTCGCGTTCCTGAACGTTTAGGTCCAGACGCTGCATATTCTTGAAAAACGCATCGCGCCGAAGGCGGAAATTCGTCGTTTCCGTATGACTTGCGACAAAGCCAATGCGCGAAAAACCAAGCTGTTTGAAGCGCGACAGAACCTTGAAAACAGCATCTTCATTGTTCATGTCTACGAAGTTGGCTTCGACGACCTCATAAAACGTATCGATAAACACAGTCGGCAGGCCAAGCCCCTGTATCATGTGGATATCTGCTGCCGAAAGCTCGGTTCCCAGAGCAATCACACCGCGCACCGGCGCACCGGCCAGCGATTCTGCCACCGCACTGATCGGCTGCCCTTCAAAGCTTACCACTTCAAGCGTGTAATTGCGGCGTGTGGCCTCAGACGACATGCCATCGATATAGTCGGAGACAAATACGCTGTGGTCCCGATTTACTGTCTCGCCATGCTTGGCGATCTTCAGAAAGCGGATTGTCTCACCACCACCAGATCCAGTTTTAGCTGCGCGCGGCACATAATTGAGCCGGGAAACCGACTCAAGCACGCGGGCTCTTGTCTCGCCCGAAATTTCGCCTTTGCCGTTCAGAACAAGCGACACTGTAGCGGGAGAAACACCCGCATTTTCGGCAATATCTCTGATCGTAAAAGACTTTTTCTTTTTCATATTTTCCAAGCGGAACTTCGACTTTGATGGGGGAACTGCGTTGTAGTTTAGTAAACAGAACCACTACTGTTTAAAACGATTAGGGTAATTCCACCTGTTAGGCAACCATAATTCCCCGATATTGCGCTTGACAAGCCCTAACCTCTTGGTCATTTATTTAGTGAATAACAGTTTTGTTTACTAAACATGGTAGGAGGAGACCATGCAGAAGACAAGCAATCAGCTTGCTATGCTAGTTGTCATCAATCTCGGATTGCTCGCGCTTGGCGCGTATATTTCGGGTGGATCTTTCCTATCCCTGTTCAATCTGCAGTCGATGGCAGGCCAGGTGCCTGAAATCGGGCTGTTGGCAATCGGCGTGATGCTGGCAATGTGCGCCGGCAATGGCGGGATTGATCTTTCAGGTATCGCTCTGGCCAATCTGGCGGGCGTACTTTCCGCAGTTATCGTTTCGATGTTCATTTCCAGCGCCGAAAACCAGCTAGGCTTTAGCCTCGCGTTCATCGGACTGGCACTGGTGATCGGCCTTGCGGGCGGTATCGTCAACGGTGTGCTGATTGCGCGCTTCAATATCACGCCAATCCTATGCACGCTCGGCACGCAGATGGCGTTTACGGGGCTTGCGGTTGTTGTTTCTGGTGGCCGTGCCGTCATGGTTGGCAGCCCGGATCTGCTGTCGCGCATCGGCAACGACATGTTTCTGGCGGTTCCTATCAGCTTCCTGATCTTTATCGCAGTCGCGTTGCTGATTGCTGCTGTGGTGCGCTTTACGCCCTACGGTTATTGGCTGATGCTGATGGGAACCAACCCGAAAGCCGCTGTTTTTGCCGGTTTTCCGCGCAACGGCGTACTGGTCGCCACCTATGCAACCAGCGGTCTGCTGGCCGGGATTGCGGGCATCATCATCGCGGCACGCAACGTCAACGTGAAGTTCGATTATGGCAGTTCTTACCTTCTGGTCGCCATTCTGATTGCCGTCATGGCCGGTGTTAAGCCGGAAGGTGGCTATGGCCGCGTGATCTGCGTGGTCCTGAGCGCAGTTGCCCTGCAGCTGATGTCCAGCCTGCTCAACTTCGGTGGTCTTTCCAATTTTGTCCGCGACTTCGCTTGGGGCCTGCTGCTGCTCGCCTTCCTCGCAGTCGGAAAATACGACATCGCGGGATTCTTTACCCTCGGCAATCGCCAAAAGGGAAATATCGGTGCTCAACCCTCAGGCACCCGACCATAGACATTGGGGGAATGTTAGCGTGGAGGAAATCATGAAATCAGTAACGAAAAAACTGCTCGCCGGCACTGTCATTGGCGCAGCAATCGTCGCGGGCAGCGCGGGTACGCTCGTCGCACAGGAAAAGCCAGTTATCGCAACTGTCGTCAAGATCAGCGGTATTCCTTGGTTCGACCGCATGAACACCGGCGTTGAAGCCTATCAGAAGGCAAATCCTGATGTGGTTGCAACACAGAGCGGCCCTGCAACATCTGACGCAGCACAGCAGCTCCAGATCGTTCAGGACCTCGTTGCCAAGGGCGTCAATGCGCTTGCAGTCGTTCCTATGGACCCAGCAGTTCTGGAAGGCACCTTCAAGCGCGCCATGGAACGCGGCATCGTTGTTGTGACCCATGAAGCCGACAACCAGGTCAACACCATGGCCGATGTCGAAGCCTTCGATAATGCCGATTATGGCACAGCGCTCAATGAGCGTCTGGCAGAATGCATGGGCAAGAGCGGCAAGTGGACCACTTTTGTTGGCTCGCTGGGCAGCCGCACGCACATGCAGTGGGTTGGCGCAGCGGAAGAAAACGCCAAGAAGTACGCTGACATGCAGCTCGTCGATCCGAACAACGAATCCTTCGACGACGCCAACGGCACCTATGAAAAGGCCAAGGAAATCCTGCGCAAGCATCCTGATCTGAAGGGCTTCCAGACCTCTGCCGGTAACGACGTTCTCGGCGTTGGCCGCGCTATCGATGAAGCTGGCCTGAGCGGCAAGGTATGCCTGGTCGGCACCGGTCTGCCAAACCCTTCAGCTGATCTACTTGAATCCGGTGCGATTACAGCAATCGGCTTCTGGGACCCGCAGAAGGCTGGCATGGCGATGAATGCGCTCGCCCGTCTGTTCCTTGAAAAGAAGGAAGTCAAGGACGGCACCGATCTTGGCGTTGAAGGCTATAACAGCGTTCGCGTGAAGAAGGGTGCAGGCGAAGGCCTTCTCGTGATCGGCAACGGCATGGTGATTGCTGACAAGGCGACCTACAAGGAACACCTGTTCTAGGCGTTACGCACAGGTAGCCTGACCATCGTGCGTGGACATCGTTCAGCCTCGCGCGATGGTTTCAAAAACCCGGATGCAGCCCCCGCTGCATCCGGGTGCCTGAACCAACAAAACAGCCATAAAGCAAGACATTAGCGCCCGATAATTACCGTCGGTCGGTCCTACAGCCAGCCCAATCGCTTTGGCGAGCGGTGCGGCGATAAAGGAATTTTACGTGTCAACTACAACGACGAATGGGACGAGCAACGACCGGTCGCCGGATCGTTTTCTCGAACTGCGCAACATTCATAAGCGGTTTGGCGGCGTTCATGCGCTGCGCGGCATCGACCTGACAATCGATCTTGGTCAGGCCTATCACCTGCTGGGTGAGAATGGCTGCGGCAAGAGCACGGTCATCAAGATCATGTCCGGCGCACACGCTCCCAGCGAAGGCGAGATCATTCTCGATGGCAAAACATATGCCTCGCTGAACCCGATCCAGTCACTGGCAGCCGGTATCGAGACCGTCTATCAGGATCTGTCGCTTATTCCCAATTTGACCGTCGCTGAAAACGTAGCGCTGAATGAACAGCTCGTTGAAGGCAATGGCCGACTGTTCCGCAGCGTAAAGCTTTCTCAACTTCGCGAGACCGCAGAACGGGCATTGAGCACGGTTGGTCTGCCGACCGACAAAGCCTTTCTGAACACAATCGTTTCCGAGCTGCCGCTCGCCATGCGCCAGCTGGTTGCCATTTCCCGCGCCATTGCAACGCGCGCCAAGCTTGTCATCATGGATGAGCCAACCACATCGCTGACCCGTCGGGAAGTGGACAATCTGATTGAAGTCGTTGAACGCTTGCGCGCTGAGCGCGTCGCAGTGCTTTTCGTGACCCACAAGCTCGATGAATGCTATCGCATCGGCGGCAATGCGGTTGTCTTCCGCGATGGCCAGTGCGTGGCGCAAGGACCAATCGAAAACTACACCAAGAAGCAGCTTTCCGAGCTGATGATCGGCCGGGAAATTGATGCCGAACGCTATCGCACGGCACAGCCAGGCGATGCCGAACTACTTAAACTCGACGGCCTTACCGCATCGGGCTTCAAGGACATCGGTTTTCGCTTACGCAAAGGCGAAATCCTTGGCATCACCGGCCTTGCAGATTCCGGCCGCAACGAGCTTGCAATGGCGATCAGCGGCGTCGTGCCTGCACATTCCGGTTCAATCCGCCTCGAAGGAAATGTAACCGAGGTCAAAAGCCCTGCGGAAGCCATTGAGCGCGGCATAGGCTATGTGCCGGAAGACCGGCTTGCAGAAGGCCTTTTCCTCGACAAGTCGATCTTCCAAAACGAGATCGCGCTGATCTTCCGGAAGCTCTGCAACAGCCTTGGCATCGTCGACCAGAAACAGGGCCGCAACATCGCCGCCTCGCTGATGAAAGAGATGCGGCTTAACACAACCAATCTGGACCTGCCTGTTGGCGCGCTTTCGGGCGGCAATCAGCAGCGCGTTTTGATCGGTCGCTGGCTGAGCATTGCCCCCAAGCTTCTGGTGTTGCACGGCCCGACCGTCGGCGTCGATGTGGGATCAAAAGACACTATTTACCGCGCAATTCAGGCGCTGGCCGAAGCTGGCATGGGTCTCATCATCGTCAGCGATGATCTGCCTGAGCTTCTGCAGAATGCCGACCGCATTCTTGTTATGAACTCAGGGAGCATCGTCGCAGAACTGGATGCTGCACAGGCCACCGAAGATCAGCTCTATCAAGCCATGATGTCGTCGCAGAAGGAAGTTGCCTAATGAGTGCGTCGCAGTATCAACAGGATCTGGGTCGAGCCCAATCCTTCAAGCTGGGTGACTTCATTCGCAGGCGCCCCGAATCGATCACTTTCTTCCTGCTCGTGGCAATCTGCACGATTGTCTCGGTCATCAACCCTGCATTCCTGCAAGCTTCGACACTGATCGATATTGGCCGTGCCAGTGTGGTGATGGGCCTGTTTGCGCTTGGTGTCTTCATCATTCTCGCCGCTGGTGGCATTGATGTTTCCTTTACGGCAATTGCCGCCACGACAGTCTATTCGCTGACGCTTCTGGTGCAGTCCTATATGCCGGAACTGCCGATCATCTTCATCATTCTGATGGCGATTGCTGGGGGCATTTTCCTTGGTGTTCTCAACGGTCTGCTGGTGCATTACCTCAATGTGCCGTCATTGATCGTCACCATCGGCACGCAGTATCTCTTCCGCGGCTTCCTGCTGGCTTTTGTCGGCACGGTCTGGATTATGTCGCTGCCGCCGACAATGGGTGCTTTCGGTCGCCTTCCGCTGTTCCAGTTTGAATCGGCAACCGGCGCAACCATCACCATGCCATTCTATTTTCTGGTGCTGCCTGCGGCTGCAATCCTGACCTGGTGGATATTGAACCGCACTTTGATGGGCCGCGCGATTTTTGCGATGGGTGGTAACAGCCAGATCGCGAGCCGCCTCGGCTATAATCTGCGCACCATCCATATCTTCCTGTTCGGCTATGCAGGCGGTCTGGCCGGACTTGCAGGCATCATCCATGTCTGCGCCAATCGCCAGTCGAGCCCTTTCGACTTTGTTGGAACAGAAATTGCGGTCATCGCCGCCGTGGTTCTCGGTGGTGCACGCATCACCGGCGGCACCGGCACCGTCTTTGGCACCCTTCTCGGTGTGCTGCTCATCACCGTCATCAACAGTGTTCTGGTGCTCGTCGGCATCCCCAGCACATGGCAGCGTCTCGTCGTAGGCTGCTTCATCCTGCTGGCTGCCGCCTTCTTCGTCACCCGCCAACGCAAGAAATAACCCGATACTCTCAAGAGGAAATCATGAAGAAATTCCTGAACGATCCCGTCAATTTCGTGGATGAGATGCTCGAAGGCATCTATCGGGCACATCCCGAGCTTACCTTTGTCGATAATGACAAGCGTTGCATGGTCACAGCCAATACCAAATCCGGCAAGGTCGGCATTGCAACAGGCGGCGGCTCCGGCCACCTGCCGCTGTTCCTCGGCTATATCGGCGAAGGCATGATCGATGGCGCAGCTGTCGGCGGCGTCTTCCAATCGCCAAGCTCAGAGCAGATGTATCAGGTCACCAAAGCCATCGATCAGGGCGCTGGCGTGCTCTACATCTATGGCAACTATAGCGGCGACATCATCAATTTCGATATGGCTGCAGAACTCGCCGATCTCGATGGCATCGCCGTCAAACAGGTTGTCGGCAATGATGATGTGGCGTCCTCGGTTGTCGGTGAAGAACACAAGCGTCGTGGTGTCGCCGGTATCTTCTTTGTTTACAAGGCAGCCGGCGCAGCTGCAGCCAACGGTCTGTCGCTTGATGAAGTGACGCGTCTTGCCGACAAGGCACGTCTGCGCACCCGCACCATGGGCGTTGCTCTCTCCAGCTGCGTTGTACCGGAAATCGGTCACGCAACCTTCTCCATCGGCGAAGATGAAATGGAAATCGGCATGGGCATCCATGGCGAACCCGGCATCAGCCGTAAGAAGCTCGCCAGCGCAGATGCAGTCATCGACGAGCTGATGGAACGTATTTTCGCCGAGCAGGCCTATGCCAAGGGCGATGAAGTTGCCGTTCTGGTCAATGGTCTTGGCGGCACGCCGCTTGAAGAGCTTTACATCATGTTCCGCCGGGTTTCCCAGCTGTTTGATGAGCGTGGCGTCAAGGTCAAGCATGTCTGGATCGGCGAGTTTGCCACGTCCATGGAAATGGCTGGCGCGTCGGTTTCCGTGCTGCATCTTGATGAAGAACTGGAGCCATTGGTTGCCGCCTCCGCAAACACCCCATTCTTCAAGCATTTTGCGGTTTGAGGTCAGATTATGAACGTCATTACAGCATCTGATCTGATCAACCTTTTCGACAGCTGGAAGCAGCTTTTTGCAGAACAGCGCGAATTCCTTATCGCGCTGGACGGCAAAGTTGGCGATAGCGATCTCGGCATCACCATGAGCAAGGCCTTTGCAGCAGCTTCGGAAGCTGCCCACGCGGAAGGTGAAGCTGCAGGCATCGCCAAGCTTCTGCGCACCGCTGGTGCCACCATGGCCCGCGTCGCGCCATCAACCATGGGTACGCTGACCGCAACCGGCTTCCTGCGTGCAAGCAAGGCCTGTGACGGTATTGACGAGCTGGGAACCGCAGAGATTGCCGCATTCTGGCGTGCCTATCGTGATGGTATTGCCGAGCGCGGCAAGGCAAAGGTTGGCGACAAGACGCTTCTCGATGTGCTTGATCCAATCGCTCTAACGCTTGAAGCACAAGCATCAGCGGGTGCTTCACTGGCAGATGCGCTTGCAGCCGCCGCCAAAGCTGCAGAAGATGCGCTTGAAGCGACTAAAACGATGGTTGCCCAGCACGGCAAGGCCGCAGCTTTTCAGGAAAAGACCATCGGTCTTCAGGACGCAGGCGCAACTGTCGGAATGCTGCTGATCACCAGCATGTCGGCTTTTGTTTCTGCAAACTAAAAGCGAATAGTTCTCAAGACAGAAGAAGCCCCGCGTTTATGCGTTCGGGGCTTCTGCCATGCCGTTGCGGATGCGCTTGACGACGGTGAGGATCAAAAGCGCACAAATCACAGGCTGCAACCAGAACATCCATTGTGGCAGAATGCCATCAATGGCGATCCACGCACCCAGCACACCAAAGACCACAGCGCGGTCGCTCTTGCCCATTGGGCCGTCGTAACGGCGGCTTGACCCGAGCGAGGCTGCCGTCACGCCGACAAACTCCGTCAGCGTGGCGATGAAGATAATCGCGAATGTCCACAGCGCCGAAAACGGCGCGATGATCGCAAAAGGCGCATAGAGCGCCGCGTCGGAAATCACATCGCCGATCTCGTTTAGATAGGCACCCAGCATGGATTTCTGACCATGTTCGCGTGCCAGCATACCATCAACTGCATTGAGCGCCATGCGCAGAAAAAGCCAGACCGGCACCAGCGCAAACCAGACTGCATTCCCGTTCAGCGCAAGAAAAGCACCAAGAACAATTGAGACCAGTGCAGCTGCAATCGTGACCTGATTGGCCGTCACACCTTTTGCCGCAAGCTGCACAACAAGAGGTCTCAACAAGTTCTGGAAACGGGACTTAAGTTGATAAACAGACATAAGAAACTTTCGGGAAACTTTTGGAAATGACGATTATGTAAAAATCAGCTATTTGCGACCGGCCTTAGCTCGTTTATTCAAACATTCTATTCTACTCAATAGTAATGGGTCGAATAACTTGGAGTTCATCCCGAAAAATGGGAGAAGGCCTGTTGAGAGGAGAAATGATGAGCCAGCGCAGAGAATTGCCGGGGCATGAAACGGCGTCACATCGTGAACCGCTAGAATCCCATTTCGTCACCCATGACGGCACTTCGCTGTTCTATCGTTTCTGGCCTGCCCGCTCCGAAAAGCCGAAGGGCGTTATCGTTCTGCTGCATCGCGGCCATGAGCATAGCGGGCGTGTGAAACATCTCGTGGATGAGCTCGGCCTTGATGATTATGCATTCTATGCCTGGGATGCGCGCGGCCATGGCAACTCTCCGGGCGTGCGCGGCTTTTCGCCGTCTTTCGGTGCTTCGATCCGAGATCTCGATAGTTTCGTTGCCCATATCCGCAATGAAACCGGCGTAAGAAACGAAGACGTGGCGCTTATTGCGCAGAGCGTCGGCGCCGTTCTGGCGAGCGCATGGGTGCATGACTATGCGCCCAATATCCGCGCGCTGGTCATGGCGTCGCCAGCCTTCGACATCAAGCTTTATGTGCCTTTCGCCAAAGAGGGCATCGCGCTCTGGCAGAAACTCAAAGGCACGTTCTTCGTCAATTCCTACGTCAAACCGCAGTTTCTGACCCATGATCGGGAGCGCATTGAATCCTATCGCACCGATCCGCTGATTACACGGCCCATCGCCTCGCATATTCTGCTTCAGCTTTATGAGGCGGCAAAGCGCGTGGTGGATGATGCGCGGGCGATTACCGTTCCGACACAGCTTCTCATTTCCGGCAGCGATTTTGTCGTGCGGCCAACGCCACAGCATCGCTTTTTTGAGAACCTCGGCAGCCGCATTAAAGAGCGCCATGTGCTCAAAGGTTTTTACCATGACACGCTGGGCGAAAGGGATCGCAAACCGGCACTCGCGCTAATCCATGATTTCATCGAGGCGCGTTTTGCGGAGGCACCACAACGCGCCGATCTGACGGAAGCGCATATTGCAGGCCATACGCGCGATGAGGCTGACAGACTATCAAGTCCGCTACCGCTGCTTTCACCGCGCGGCCTTTACTGGGCATCGACGCGCGCCTCTATCGGATTTGGCTCGCTTTTGTCGGAAGGTCTGAAAGTTGGTCGTCGTACCGGTTTCGATTCAGGTTCCACGCTCGATTATGTCTATGAAAATGAAGCACGAGGCTTGGGTCCCGGCGGCAAGCTCATCGACAAGCAGTTTCTGGAAGCCATTGGCTGGCGCGGCATTCGCCAGCGCAAAGTGCATCTTGAGGAACTTATCAGACACGCCGTCAGGCGGCTGGAAAGCGAAGGTCGATCGACCAATATCCTCGACATTGCCTGCGGGCATGGTCGCTATGTGATTGATGCGGTGGTGCGTGCTGGTGAATTGCCGGACAGCATTCATCTTCGCGATTACTCGCCGATCAATGTGCTGGCTGGACGCAAGCTCATCAAGGGTCGCGGTCTTGAAGCAATCGCCCATATGGAAGAAGGCGATGCGTTCAACGAAGACAGTCTGGCAACGGTCACACCACAGCCAGACCTCGCGATTGTTTCGGGGCTTTATGAGCTTTTCCCGGACAATGCGCTCATTAACCGGTCGCTTTCGGGTCTCGCCCGTGTGCAGAAGCCGGGCTCACTGCTCATTTACACCAACCAGCCATGGCATCCGCAGCTTGAAATGATCGCTCGCGCGCTCACGTCACATCGCGGCGGACAGGCATGGGTGATGCGCCGCCGCACACAGGGCGAAATGGATCAGCTTGTCGAAAAGGCGGGCTATCGCAAGATCGAACAACGCACCGATCAATGGGGCATCTTTACCGTATCGATTGCCGAACGCATCGGAGACGCTGAAGCGTGACCACGCAATTGACGGAGCTTGATGGTTTCTCGCGGCGGCCTGTGATCCGCCGCGCAATCGCTTGGCTTCTGTTTCTTGGACCGTTTTTCTATCTGACCTATGGCACCGCCAACTGGCTTGCATCGCTCCATGATGACGTGCCGAACCTCGCTTTCAACTGGGAAGGCCATGTTCCCTTTATCGCGTGGAGCATCATTCCCTATTGGTCGGTCAATCTGTTTTACGCGATAGCACTTTTCGCCAATGACAGCCCGGAACAGGTGGACCGGCTGGCAAAGCGTTATCTCACCGCGCAGATTATCGCCGTTCTTTGCTTTGTCGCCTTTCCGCTGACAGCCACATTTGTCAAACCTGAGACCTCCGGTCTGCCGGGTTTCATGTTCGATGTGCTGGGCGGGTTCGACAAACCGTTTAATCAGGCGCCGTCGCTGCATATCGCGCTTTTGATCATTATATGGGATCAGATGCGTCACGTGATGGGCCATGTAATGCGTGTGGTCTGGCATGTCTGGTGTCTGCTGATCGGATTATCGGTGCTAACCACCTATCAGCATCATGCGGTTGATATTCCGGCAGGCGCTTTGCTCGGGCTGTTTGCGCTGTGGCTTTTCCCACGCAACACACCCTCACCTTTGGCAGATTTTCAGTTCACATCAGACCCGAAATCCCGGAGGATCGGCTTGTACTATCTGGCGGGGGCAACAGTTTTTCTTGCGCTGGGCGTCCATGGTCTGAGCATCACCGGCTATGCGATCTTCTGGTTCTGGCCCGCAACCGCACTGGCGCTTGTGGCACTTGGTTATTTCGGTGCGGGTGCTGGTATTTTCGAAAAACAGACAGATGGTAAGGTCAGTCTCGCCAGCCGCCTGTTGCTTTGGCCTTACCGCTTCTTTGCCCGACTGAATATCCGCTTCTGGACGCGCAAGCTCCCAGCCCATGTCGAACTTGGCGACAATGTTTTCCTCGGGCGCTTCCCCAAGGCTAGAGAACTGCAATTTTTCTCGACCGTTATTGATCTTGCATCCGAAATGGTGCCACCGGCGCACTCTATCGACTGGAAAAGCTACGGCACGATTGATCTCATCAAGCCTCCCGCAGAAAAGCTACGGCTCGCATCGGATGCGGTCGAAGTCGCACGCCATCACGGTCCGGTGCTCATCTGCTGCGCGTTGGGCTTTCAACGCAGCGCCACGGTTGCAGCCCATTGGCTCATCAACACAGGCCGCGTGAACAATCAACGCGAAGCCGAAGAGCTGATCCGCGCAAAAGGCTGGCCGGTGCATCTGCACACAAGTGAGGTGCATGAATGAGCGCGCAGGCATCAAGCATCGCGGCAAGTTTGCAGCGTAACGCCTATCTCGGCATTGCACTGGCCGTATTGATACTGACTGTCGCACCGTTTTTGCGCGTCGTGCATGACCTCACCTTCTGGCTGATCTGGCCGGTCCTCCTTGCGAGTAGTTTGGTCACTCTCGGAATTGCCGCTCACCTGCTGTTTGATGCAGCACTTTTTCGGCTGGTTGCCGCAAATCCCATTGAAGAGGCAGGACTGATCGAACTCGACAGGACGCTCGAAAAAATGGGCCTGCGTGAAGCAATCGGCCCCACCCGACCGCTCTTCGAAAGGATCGCCGGTTCCCGGCGCATCATCGGTCGTTTGCGGTTTTTTCTGGCACTTGCCATCGTGCTGTTCATTCTTCTGGCCTTCGTGCCACATGGTCAGGGGCTTTGATATGCGGGAGCTGATCCGCCATCAGGTGCAATCGATTTTCGGCTCGTTTCTGGCGATCCTGTCGCGCGGGATTACCGGTGTGCGGCCCATCTGGAGCGGCACCGGACCCTCGCGCAATCAGCGCATCTATTTTGCCAACCACACCAGCCATGGTGATTTCATTCTGCTCTCGTCCTGTCTTAATCAGGAAGAACGTGCGCGCACCCGCGCCGTCGCCGGTGCTGATTACTGGCGGGGCAATGCCGTGCGTCAGTTCATGGCTGAAGTGCTGCTGCGCACTGTGCTTGTGGAACGCAACTGGGTGGAACGCACACAAGATCCGATGGAAGTGATGCTGAAAGCACTGGCCGATGGTCATTCGCTCATCATCTTTCCCGAAGGCACACGCAACATGACCGATGAAGCGCTGCTGCGTTTTCGGTCCGGCATCTACAATCTTGCGCTGGCGCGACCGGATGTTGAACTGGTGCCCTGCTGGATTGAAAATATGTCGCGCGTGCTGCCAAAGGGCGCGATGCTGCCCGTGCCACTTCTTTGTCGTGTGATTTTCGGTGCGCCGGTTCAGCTCCTAGAGGGCGAGGACCGCAAGGAATTTCTCACACGCGCGCGCCAGAGCCTTCTCGATATTCAGCCTCAGAATGGTAATCACCCATGAGCGAAACAACCCAACTCTTCCTTGGCCTCATGGGCGTTCTGGTCACAGCCAGTGCCGTTGCCGGTGTCTTGTCATGGCGTGCGCCAAAACCGCTTTCATCCACGCTGGTCAACCTCAATGCCCGCATCAAGGCATGGTGGATCATGGTCGGCGCCATGTGCATCGCCTTCCTGTTCGGCAAAGGCGGCGTGATCGTGCTGTTTGGGCTCATTTCGTTTGCGTCATTGCGCGAATATGCGACGCTTACACAAACCCGTCGCGCCGATCATCGCGTGCTGCTTGGCATGTTCCTGCTGGTCATTCCGGTGCAATATTACCTGATCTGGATTGACTGGTACGGCCTCTATTCCATCTTCATTCCGGTCTATTGCTTCCTCGCCATGCCGGTGCTGACTGCCCTTTCCGGCGATACGTCGCGCTTTCTTGAACGCATCAGCGAACAGCAATGGGGCATCATGCTCTCGGTCTATTGCATCAGCCATGTTCCTGCGCTGATGACGCTGGATATTCCGGGCTTCGAAGGCAAGAAGCTGCTGCTGATCGCATTTCTGGTGGCAACCGTTCAGGGCAGCGACGTGCTGCAATATGTTTTCGGAAAATTGTTCGGCAAGCATCGCATTGCGCCCAATATTTCTCCATCCAAAACCTGGGAAGGCTTTGTCGGAGGGGTCGCGAGCGCATCTCTTCTGGGGGCTGGACTTGCCTGGCTCACACCGTTTTCGCCATTGCAAGCTGGTGCGCTGGCCGCGACCGCTTGCGTCATGGGCTTTTTCGGCGGGCTTGTGGCATCTGCCATCAAACGTGATCGGGGGGTCAAAGACTGGGGACACATGATTGAAGGACATGGCGGCATGCTCGACCGCGCCGACAGTCTTGTCTTCTCGGCCCCGGTGTTCTTCCACATTGTGCGGTATTTCTGGGCGTAACCCCCGGTTCCGAATGTGACGAAACAAAGCCTTGGAAACCCCGGATACAGTAAAAACTTGTTACCCGGTTTTGCAGGTCTTTATTTCGCGATGCCTTTTATGACCTTTAAGCCTTTCAGGGCGGGTTCCGTTTTACCGGACCCGCTCTATCTGTTTGCTCGGGTGGGAAATGCAAAAGAACTGAAAGGTTGAAACGATGAAAACTGCAGGTATCTGCGCTTTTATTCTGGCATCGGTCACCGCAGGCGGCGCTATGGCGCAAGGCCAGGCCACACAGCAGATGACACCGGAAGCGCTCTATAAAGCAGCACAGAACCAGCTCGGTATCGTCGAGTATTGTAAGGACAAAGGCTTCGCGACACAGGAAGACATCGACAGCCAGCAGTCCATCATGAAGATCATGCAGGCACCAGCCGACAAATCCGGTCTTGAAGAAGCACAGGCAGCCGGCAAAAAGGGCGTAGTCCAGTCAATGGGACAGGAAACCGACGTTGAAGACTATGCCAAGACATCTGGTAAAAGCGTCGAGCCGTTCTGTCAGCAGATCACAACGGCCATCAAGCAGGCCGCGGCCCAGTTGCCGAAATAAGGTTTTGCTTCCTTTGTCGCTGCGGTGGAGTGCTCTCCATCGTTGCGGCTGTCGGTCATTTTTGCCGAAATGCAACAGCATTCACATAAGATGAGTATATTGCTCATATATTATTGCGTTTGCACAAGCGCATAACTATGGTGCCGCCACGAAAATGTGGTGCCTGCCTTGAACCAATCTGACAAATCCAATCTGCCTTCGGCTTTTCCTCTGCAAGAAATTGCAGATATTGATGCCGCTATTACAGATTATTACGACGAACTGTGCCGCGCAGTCCGTCGGCGTGGGCACGTCTCCTCCAATGCCAATGAAGTCGTCCACGATCTTTATGTCAGGCTGAAAGACCGCAGGACCGATCTTCAAGGCAAATCGTCGTTACGCGCCTTTCTTACGCGCGCTGCGATTAATCTCGGTCTTGATCGGTTTCGCCGCGAACGCTTTGAAGCAAAGCTGTTTTGTGGCACTGAAGACGAAGCCGCAAACATTGCAAGCAAGGATGCAAATCCTGATCTGGCGCTGGATATGCCGCGCCGCCTCGCCTGCCTGCGTGATGCGATCATGGAACTGCCATTGCGTCAGCGCCGCGTGTTCATTGCCCACCGGATCGGCAATCTATCCCCAGATGAAATAGCCATACGCTTCGGAATTACGCGTAACATGGTAGACAGGCATCTGCGGAAAGCGCTTATGCACTGCCTCTTGCGGCTCGACGAACTGGATCAGGCATAATGCGCGCGACGGCAAAGAAGAATGATAAGGCTGAGCGCCAAATCCAGGAACAGGCTGTCGACTGGCTGATGCAGTTGCAGGCATCGCCCAGAGATCTGGAGGTTGTCGAAGCCTGTGCGCTTTGGCGCGCCAGCGATTCCCGGCACGAGCTTGCATTTGCCAAGGCTTCGCGCGTTTTCAGCGATACGCGATTTCTGTTGCTGCAAGACACCGACTTTGCAAAAACCGCAGCCAGAAAGCCGCGCTATCCTGTGCGCGCGGCCGTCACCTCCATGCTGTTATTCGCGGCCCTCGCGGGCGGTTTCCTTGCCTTTGACGGGCCGATGCGCTTGCGTGCTGATGCTATATCGGCGAGCAGCGAGATGCCGGTCATTGAGTTAAGCGATGGTTCGACCGTTCAGCTGAATGCCGGTTCAGCAATCGCTTTCGATATTACGAATGATGGACGCCAAGTGCAGCTGTTGCGCGGCGAAGCCTATTTCATTGTGGCGCCAGATCCACAGCGCCCCTTCACGGTTAAGGCCGCAAATGGCGAAGTGACGGCCCTTGGCACCCAATTCGATGTGAAACTGAAAGATGGCGGCGCAGATGTCATTGTCACCGAACACGCAGTTCAGGTGCAGACCAGCGCGTCATCATCTGCCTTCAGCCCGCTCGATACGCTGCGGCTGGATGAGGGACACAGCGTTTCATACGACAGCCGGAATGGTATAGGTCCGGTTTCGATGGTTGATCCGGAACTTGCGGCATCCTGGCGAAGCGGTCGTCTTGTTTTCGAGGACCAGCCGCTTGAACATGTGGTCAGAGATATTGCGCGCCACCTTCCCGGTAAGGTGATGATCGCAAGCAGCGACCTCGCCGAACGCCGGATCACCGGCACCTTCGATCTCTCCGCGCCCTCGACAGCACTTGATGATTTTATCAAGGCTTTTGAGCTGAAAGCAGTCCGTGTCGGGTCACTGCTCACGGTGCTGCATAATTAATTTTCGACCAAATGTCCCAAACAGTTCAATTCATTCGTCCAGTTGGTGAAAGGCAGTTTGCGCAGCCCGCGCGAATGCCTCAGCCACCCAATGCCCGACACCAACGCCTTGAACGTTGAGACTGGAAACGACATGAAAAGCCCCACCTCGCGCATTCTCACTGCCTGCACCCGCCCGCTGTTTGCTTCGCTGCTTTTGAGCGGCACGGTTCTAAGCCCGATTATGACTGCACCAGCAATGGCACAGACAGCATCGCAAGCAGTCAGCATCAATATCCCGGCAGGTGCGCTTTCAACGGCACTTAATCGCCTTGCAGTTCAGACGGGTCTGCAAATCGCATTCGACGCGTCCGTGACCAGCGGCCTCAAGACATCCGGCGTCAGCGGAACCATGGCACCAGCCGACGCGCTTTCTGCATTGCTGCGCAACACGGATATCCAGTATCGCTTTACCGGCAATCGCACTGTACGCCTTGAGCGCGAAACGGCTGCAAACAATGCAGCCGTGCCTGCTGTTGACGGAGCAGTGCAGCTCGATACGATCAGCTTCTCCCAGATTACCGGCGTGAACTTCGCTGATCTCGACCCGCGCGTCTCTCAGATTACACCTGAACAGATGCAACAGGCACAGGCCTCGACAATTCCCGAACTCATCAAAAAGACGCCCGGCGTAGCAATGCTGGGGGGTGTCCGCACTGAAGGCCAGTCGATTTCGATCCGTGGTTTCTCGCGACAGACTGATGTTCGGGTTCTGCTCGACGGCGCGCCGAAAAACTTTGAAAAATACGATCAGGGCACCATTTTCGTCGAGCCTGAACTTCTCAAGCGCGTCGAGATTGAAAAGGGTGCAACCACGGTTCGATATGGCAATGGTGGCTTCGGTGGCACCGTGAAGCTTGAGAGCAAGGATGCCGCCGATATGCTGCGTGCTGGCGAAAGCTGGGGTGCGTGGGGTAAAACCGCATATCAGACAGCTAATAAGCAGTTTCTGGAAACGGGCGCGGTTTATGGCCGTTCCAATCTCGGCACCGGTATGACGTTTGACGGTATTGCCAGCCTGACTTGGCGCAAGAGCGACAACATGCGTGTCGGCGGCGGCGAGACCTATAATTACTCAAGTTCTGAACTCACTTCATTCTCCGGCAAGCTTTCCGGCGAATATGGCGGGCACAAAGTGAAGGCCTCGGTTCTTTATGGTGAGAGCGCCAATTGGGGACCACTTGCAGCCATTCGCGGACAGCTTCAGCCAACCAGCAACAGCCTCGTTCCCGGCACACCTGCCTATAAGGAAGCAATGCGCAGGCTGCTTGCATGGCGTGAGCTGAAAGACTTCACTTCGGTATTCGAGCACACCTATGACGGCGACAGCGACCTCGTAAACACCCGCATCATGGCGAGCTATTCCTCAACCGACATGCATGCTGAACGTGCAACCGGCGTGAATGGCACGGCATCGCTTGGTGGTACCGAAAACGATGCGAAATATTCGGATTTTCATATCGAAGCTGAAAACACCTCCAACTTCGAGCTTGGCGGTATCGAACACAGCCTGAACTACGGTGTGCAGTATAACCACCACATTCGCGATGTGACGATGTTCGACATCACGAAGAAGAACGACAAAAGCTATAATTATGGCTATTACGCCCCATGGATCATGCCCGGCGGCAAACAGGATGTAACATCCTTCTTCATGCGTGATCGCATGGCCATTACCGACAAGCTGACCATCACGCCCGGCATCCGCTATGACTATGTTCGCTCTGAAGGTGAGCCAAATGCGGCTGCGATCTATAACGATCCAAAAGCCGGACATGACTATTCGTCAGCATCCCACCATGGTTTCACACCAGCGATCAGCGCATCCTATCAGGTAACACCCACGACGCGCCTGTTTGCTGACTGGGCTTATGCCATGCGCGCGCCCAATATTGACGAAATCTACTCGGTGCAAAGCGGACGCACACAAACCTCCGGCACAAGCAGAGATCTGGCAGTCGAGCGCAACAACACGATCAATATCGGAGCGGATACGTCGTTCAGCGGTATCTTTACCGATTCCGATGTGTTCATGGTGCGCGGCTCGTTCTTTAACAACCACGTCACCAACCCGGTGGCGCGTCGCGTCGGCAGCGCAAACAAGGTTGGCCTGAAAGACGGCGAAGTCCCATTCTACTGGAACATGCCTTCCTATTATTCGCGTGGCGTGGAACTGGAAGCGCATTACGAAAATGACTTCATGTTCGCCGATGCAAGCGTCACCTACATGATTGGTCGGCGCCATGGCACGGTCAATAATATCTATGGGCCAGATAGCTATATCAACGATATCATGCCGACAACGGTTGTAACGACCCTCGGATACAAGCTGCCGGATCAGGATATCAATTTTGGCTGGACGGGGACCTTTGTCGACAAGCAGGACCGAACCTCCTATGTCAAAGGCGATCTCAGCTACAATCGACCAGAAACGCCGGGCTATGCCGTGCATGACCTGTTCTTCAACTGGACGCCGACCAAAGGCTTCATGAAGGATTCGGAATTGCGTCTCGCACTGGAGAACGTGTTCGACAAGGAATACGAACCTTATCTGACTGACGGCATCACAGCCATGCCAGGCCGCAATCTGAAAGTCTCTTTCAGCCGTAAGTTCTAAATTATTGGAGCGCATCCCGAAAAGTGTGAAACGGTTTTCGGATAAAGATGCGCGTTAAACAAGGATAGAGAGCGCCGATCTGATCCAATCAGATCGAAACGCGCTCTAAAGGGCTGGAAATTCGTTTCCAGCCCTTCTTTTATCGTCTGTTGAATTTGACTGGCGCGGTGATCGTCTTGTTGACGTCTGGTGGGGGAGCCGGAACCGGTGAAGCTCGCTGAACCAGCGATAGCACCTCATTATCAAGCTCCGGCCAGCCAGAAGATCGCGCAAGCGTCGCAGAAAGCACCTTGCCGCTATCATCGATGCGAAACCGAACATAGACGGTGCCCTCTTCCCGACGCGACTTGGCGCCCGATGGATATTTTTTGCGGCGCTCCAGATGCGCCATCAAACGCGATTGCCAGCGCGCCGGTGTCATGGAAGATGCAAACAAACCGGAAGCCGACTGTCTCGCTGCGTTGCGGCTGGACTGCGTGACCTGTGCCTGTGCCTTCACTGCCTGCTTGGCCGATGCCTGTTCGCGCTGTTTCACCGGCTTCTTCTTCGGCTCATCCTTCTTGACGATTTCCTTTTTGGGCTCCGGCGGCTTAGGTTTTGCGACAGGTAGCGGAACCTCAACCTTATCGAGCTGCGCTATTTCTTCCCGAGGCTCTTCTTCAACAGGCTCCGGCTCGTCCTGAACCACTTCCTGCTCGAGTACAGGTTCATCGACAGGTTCTTCAACCTTCTCGGCTGCAGCGGTTGCATCCGACATCACTTCATCCGGTGATATCTCGTTTTCTTCGGTTTCAGTTGCTTCAGGCGTTTCAGCCAGCTCGATCATGATAGCGGCCGGCGGCGTATCATCGGCCGCTATCATGTCCGGCTCACGTAGAAGCCACATTGCGGCTCCCACATGCAAGGATAGTACGAGAAGGCTTGCCCCCGCCCAGAGCGCAAGCTCGCTAAAGCTTTCGCGCACCCCGATACTATCCGTTGCTCCATTCATGATGCGCCCGCCCAGGCAGGCTCATCCGTATATTCGCTTCTGCGGCGCAGCTCAGAAAGCATTTGACCGTGGTTGATCAGATTGCGCAGATCGCAATCAAGACAAGCCAGGCGACCATCACTGGTCTCAATCGCAAGATCTGCAATGGTGAAATCATCAAAAGCCGCCACGAAGGACCGCAAGGCTGCCTGCAGCAACATGCCGAATGCTGAATCTGATGCCGACTGCTTTGTCGCCTGCTCATCGAAGCCCGGCTGCATCAGTCGCAGAACTGTTCCGACATTGATTGTCTTTGCCGGGCGCGCAAGACGAATGCCACCACCGCGCCCGCGTGAGCCAACCAGAAAACCGTGATGTATGAGATCCGAAACGATCTGCGCGGCATGATCTTTTGTCGTGCCTGTGGCTTCTGCCGCAGCACGGGTGGTCAGTGCAGTCCCATCTGGTGCTCGCTCGCAAAGAACAAGAAACTCAATTGAAAGCTCTGCCTGTCGGGTAAATCGCATTGCAAACTATCTTTATTCTGGAACGAATTTCACTTCTCGATATTGCGGGCCTACAAAGAGCATGAGGCCTGCAAACAGCATTGCATTGATTGCCAGTTGCACCCCGAAGAGATGAGGGTTCAAAACAACGGCTCCCAAGCCGATTGCCGTAACCAGACTGAGCAGGCACAGCCTGAACAGAAAGGGCAGAGCACCGAGTGCACGCCATGCATCGATGACAAGGCGTGTACTTCTGTTGGTTTCCAGCCAGCCTAGAATGCTGGATGAAAGCTGCACAAAGCAAAGTGCTGCACCAAAGACAAACAGGGCTGAAGGCATCATGGGTATCTTCAAACCAATCAAAGCCGCCACGACCAGTAACAGCCCCAGCGCGAGATAACCTGCGCGCTGCCGCTCATCGGGATAGGCGAAATGGGCGGCCCCGTTATTTGCAGTCGTCAGGTTAGAGACGGTCATGAAAGATTTTCCGCACCAGTGCATGGACACGGCGGAAAGCAGCTTCCGCACCAGCGACCACGCGTTCTTCCTCAGCGTCAGAAAGCTCAATTTCATCAAGCGCTGCAGTGAAGGTCCGCCAATGCAGTCCGCGACCTTCAGGAGCACCGGCCAGATGGCGCGCACCAAGTTCTTCAGACAAGCCCAGCTTCAGCGCTTCTTTGAGCAGAAAGGCCGCACCGAGGTTGGAGCCTTCAGCCACATAAAGCCAGCCAAGTGCGGTCGGCAGATCAATGTCGCTTCCGGCAGGGAAGGCAGGCGCGCCATCTGCTGCAGGCAGATCGAAACCGAGATCGATCATGTCCTGACCAACCTGCTCAAAGCGACGGCGCTCCTTTAGATCGGGCAGCAACGCATCCAGCGCGGCATCATCGTAAAGCGCATTAATGTCACGGTGGAACTGATACTGCACCTCAACGAACAATGCATAGCTTTCGCGGCTGGCAAATGGTTTGCCCGCCATGATGGTCTGATCAAGACGTTCGTGAGTGCCCGTCGTTCGCGCTTTCAAGCGCTTAGAACGGGGAAGAGCAACGGGTTGCTCAAGTGTAGCAGCATCAGTCATTTCGAATATCCCTATTGATAGACGGTGTTCTCAGCGCGTAAAGCCGATAACACCGCTCTACTTATTAAGACGATTGAGGACGCTATTTTTTGCAATGCCAAGGCAAAAAAACTTCACCTTGGCCAAAATGTCGCACCTAACCCCAATTAAAAGTGGAAATTGAGGCCAAGTTTCACGGTGTGTGTATCCAGTGAATTGGAAGCTTTGCGGCCGTTGACGATATTCGAGCTGCCTGTGTGGTCGGTATATTTATAGACCGGCTTTTCGGATGGATCGCAGTAGGGATCTCCCAGAATTTCACAAAGAAACGGTTCGGGCGGTGTAATTTCCACACCTGTCTGCTCTCTGGTCGTGTAGTTGCCCCCTGTTCCGGCACGCGCATTTTCAAAGCTGAAGCTGCGGTTGCCAAAGCGGCTATAGGTATAATCGGCCATGACCGACCAGCGATCATTGATTGCATATTCAACACCGCCGCCAACCGTGACGCCCGTACGCATTCCCGACAATTGATCGACGAAGAACAGGCTTGAGCTTGCCTTGCCCATGATATCTTCAGAATAGCGGTACTGGTCGCGGGTCTGCTTCTCATGCGCGAAGGCAACACCCGCCGTTCCATAGACAAGCCAGCGATAATCCAGCGCATAACCAAGGCGACCGCGAATGGACCCTGTCCAATCAATGTCGTAATGCGTGTTTGCCTGAATACCGGCAATGTCCTTTTCAGCAGCAATCCAGTCTTCCTGCATGAAGGCTGCCTGCGCGCCCTTCAAATGCGTTTTGCTGACATCAGCCTCGATACCAAGTACGACGCGGTTGCTAAACTGGTGGTTATAGCCCGCCTGCACGCCGAACAGGGCCGAATTGCCAAATCCACGATCCGCAGATTCACTCGCCGATATCGGATCAACCGTGCCATCAAGCGCAGTCGTATTGCCCCAAGTGCGCCCGGAAGTCATACCGGCATGAACACCACCGTAGAAGCCAGTCCAGTCGATTCCCGGTGCCCCACCCTGTGACCGGGAGAATGGCGAGAGTTGCGGCAGGCGCTGATCGCCGCCGAAATTGCTGGTAAGGCCCGCATAGAACGTCCGGCCCGGACCAGGCTGGTTCACCAAGCCAAGCGGATCGACGTAATATTGATCCGTCAGATTTTCGATACGAGCTGTCGCGGTCAGGCTGTCGTTGATCTTATATTCGGCAAAGACATCGATGAGCGTATAGGGCTTCCAGCGTGTCAGCGAAATAAATTCACCAGCACCCACCGCTGTAACATCGCCATGACCAATCGCACGCGGACCGACATAAGAAACACGCCCGCCAAGCGTTAGCCTGTCTTCAAGCATCTTCTGCGAAAGTGTCAGATCCACGCTGTATTTCGGAGGCACCTGATTGGTCGCATAGTCACCATAAAGCGACTTTGCTCCACAGGTGTCAGAGGTGCGGCAGAATTCTACATCAAGATAATAATTTGCCGAGAAATCGGCCGTAAACCCGCCCGCCTCGTAACGGCTTGAGAATTCAAGACCTGAAAAGCGTGCGCGATCAATGTTGTAGACCTGCATACCGCTGTAGACAAATTTTCCGCTGTCGTCGTAGAAATCGCGGAATGCACGCGCAACATAATCTTTAACGTCCCAGTTAAAGTAGCCAAACTTGACCATGCCGCGATCGTCATCATTCAACAGACCATCTCGCGTGAAGTTCGCCCCAACTTCCCAGTTACTGGAACGCTCTGGCTGCAATCCGGCATTGGGAATGACGGTGAAGGCTGAAACCGATTCAAACAGGCTCGGATAGCGTAGCGCGTTGGAATAATTGACATAAAGCTGGCTGCCATCGAAAGGTTCGACCGTCACGCCGACCGATGGACTGAAACCACCTGAATCGCGGTTCGGTTCCGGGTTTAGCTGTACAGCAGAGTTGGCCTCAGTGCGGCGGTCATGTGACCAGTAATGCGAATAACGCAGGCCAGCATTCAATGTCAGCCAGTCGACTGGCTTGTAGGCCGCTTTGGTGAAGACGCCAAGTTCGTCACGATAAGCGTCACGCAGGTTTAGCCAGCCCTCAAGTTCGTTAGTATAAGCACTCGGACGCGTATCTTCCCTGAGATAAGACACACCATAATTCAGGTCGAGATCGCCATAGTCGCCAAACGAAAACTTGGACGTATTGGCAACATCGCCGCCCCACATGATCGTATTCGATCCAGTGCGGAAATTCGGCGAAAGGCCGAGAGATTCCGATGTCGGTATCATGTTACCGCGACGCGGATTTCGCAATTCCAGTTTTGTGACCCAAAGATTCGCTTTCAGATCAATGAGTTCGTTGTCATCCGGGTTCCAATAATAGCGCAGGGTGCCGGTATCGAGCTTGGAACCAGATGTCAGCTCCTGCTGAACAGGTTGATTTCTGTCCCCGGTGAAACGGGATGCAAGAAGATCGCCAGCCTCCCCACGAAAACCAGTATAGCCCAGCTTCAGCGTATGACCGCCATCAAAGCGCAGCGTCGCTTTCGTCAGGAAGGATTTGGTCTCAAGCTGCGTATTGAGGACTTCTTCGCCAGCACGATAATTCGTAAGGCCGCCGTTTTCGATATACTCAGGCCAGTTCTGACACCAGGAACCCGATGTATTGCAGGTCCTGGCAGGGCCGATATTCACCGGATCGGCCGATGGGCCATGCTTGCCTGCATGATAATTGCCACGCTTGCGATAAGCATAGCCCGCAAAGAAATCGTAATTCTCTTCCTTGATCGCAGCGACAATACTGGCAGAGCCATTGGTCGGTGTAAGGAAAGAAGGACGGTTCATACCGTCGGGCGACCCGACGACTTCCGGGACATCACTCGGCGAATAGGGCCATGCATATCCTCCCTTGGCGCCCGCATGCGGTGATGAGGAATTCGAGCCATATTCACCTTTCACACGCATACCCCAGTTATCGCCTTCCTTGACGATATCATCGGCATCGAGTGTTCGAATGGCGACGTTGCCCGCGATACCACGCGAGGATGCGTCCGAGCCTTTGTTGATATCAATGCCCGCAATCAGATCGGGATCAATGTAAGTACGATTGGAAAGGCCTTGATAGCCCTGATAAACGGTCACGCTGTTTTCAGCGCCATCAATCGTGGTTGCAACACGCCCCATGCCCTGCATACCGCGAATATTAACATCGACCGAGCCCGCACCGTTACGCGCTTCACCCGACATCACCCCCGGCGTACCGCGGAAAATATCGGCAGGGCTTGAGCCGCGGAAACGCTCAATGGTTTCGGACGAGATATAATTGGTCGGCGCTGCCGTTTGATAAGGTGCTTCTGCCCCCACCACGCCCGCACCGCCGGTGACGGTAATCGTATCAAGCAGTGTGGTGCCGTCAGCGGCCAATGGTGCCTGCGCGGCTGCCGATTGTGCGGCCAATGCGACAGTGTTGCTACCTGTGAAACGATGGGAAATACCAGATCCCGCAAGCAGACGCGAAAGTGCATCTTGTGGCGTCATCATGCCCGAAACGGCAGGAGCCTGTTTAGCGGAAGCAATCTGCGGTTGATAGGTCACCTGCATTCCAGCCTGCCGACCGAAATTGGCGAGTGCTGAAGACAGCGAGCCTGCGGGAATATTGAAAGAAACCTGTCGCGCAGTCTGCGCTTGCGCTTGAAAAGCTGTCGAAAGGGACAAGGCATAAACGCATGTAGAACCCAGAAGTGCTGCTGTCAGAACTTTCGTCCCCAAGCGCTGCACAACACTTTTATTAACCCGACGCCCCATTGTCCAACCACTCCATCTTTTGGTGAAAAGGCGGTTGTATGGCAGCAGCTAACGTCCGACCCTGATGCTTACAACGAGCGGGGCTTCGGGATTTTCTCCCCTTGCATCAAAAAAATATCAGATTGACGAAATGACCGTCAGCCAAGGCGATATCTGCCGAACTTTTCCGCCATAAGGTTCAACCACTGCTTCCAGCGCGGCAATCGGTTGGTTGAGATCAAACACACCACTAATGCGTTGTGTGGCGAAGCTCGATTGAGCCAGCAGCACCCGGCCTGATTGCCAGCGTGCAATGCGCGCGACAACTGACGCAATCGTATCGCGCTCGGCCACCAGCATTCCCTGACGCCAGGCTGCAATTTGGGAAACGTCACGATTACCACGCTCAAAGTCGTGGCTTTGCTCATTGAACGACAGCCAGTCGCCCTGCCCAAGTGGTGTCACCGTATCGTTCACACCGGTCGGCCTGACGGCGACCAAACCATGATCCACCGAAACCGAGAGATAACCCGCGTCATTGCTCACATCGAAAGCAGTACCAAGTGCGGTCGCGGTAAGCTTTCCGGTCTGCACACTAAATGGACGTACAGGATCGGGCTTCACATCGAAAAATGCCATTCCAGCAAGAAGCTCGACGCGGCGCTCATTCGGGCTAAATCGCAGTTGGATCGCACTATCAGGACCAAGCATCGCACGACTGCCATCCGGCAGCGGTACATCCTGCAACTGAGCGGAATCGGTCATGTAATCCGCTTGCGCCTGCAACATCAGCTGCGGCCCAAACAGTGCCCCGACTGCAACAACGGAAAGCCCAGCTGCTCCGCCCGTGAGGATCGAACGGCGGGATATTTTAGGAGCTGCCGCACGGCGCTGATCATGCATGACTTTACCCGTCATGCCATAGATTTCCATCGCCTCACGCCAGGCGGTTTCGTGTTCCGGTCCACGCGCACGCCAGCGGTTGACCAGCTCTTGGGCCACAGGATTATCCGGATCATCCTGAATGCGGATGACAATATCCAATGCTTCTTCGAACAGCTTTTCGCTTTTCGATAATTCGTCATCCATGCAGCGTCAGCCCCTTTAGTTCAGCCGTTTCTCACCGCCGAACTGCTTCTCTCAAATTATGTCCTATTGAGTATAACGAATGAAGGGAGGGAATTTTCTCTTTTAAAGACTGCCAGCCGCATCTTCATTCAAACACGCTCTCAGATGCACGTAACCACGCTTGATCAATGTCCATGTTCGCGAGACGGAAAGCCCCAGTTCGCTGGCTACTTCAGCAATCGTCTTTTCATCGAGACGATGCAGTTCAAACGCACGGCGTGTTTGTTCAGGCAACTCAAGCAGCGCCTTTTCAATAATCAAGAGGCGCTGCCGGTCATAGACGATAGTTTCTGGCGTAGGCGTCGTATCGGCAACGCGGCGCCATTCTTCGTCAGGCATATCGACATATTCAACGATGCGCTCGCGCCGGTAGAGATCAATGGACAGATTGCGTGCTACCTGATGCAGATAGGCGCGCGGATTATGCTCATTGCCTGATGGTGTTGCCGACATCACCCGCACAAACGTATCTTGTGTCAGATCGGCTGCCGTCTCTGCATTGTGCCCTCTGCGCCGGAAAAAGCGATGCAGCTCCCGCGCATGGTTCTGGAAAAGGCGTTGCAGATTCCACATCAAACGAAGCTCATTCGGAATAGCTAAATGCCATCGCACCGATCCTCTCCAGACCGGATACACAATCCTCTGACCCGCCTATAGCGGCAGAGTTAGCATTTACTGTAATATATGACTGTAAGAGTCAACTTATTATTGCATTGCTGCCATGATCGAAAATAGCGGCGGGAACAGGACGGCCAAACAGCCAACCTTGTCCTATGGCATCCGGATGTAAAGCCCGCACATAATCCGCCTGTTCTTGCGTCTCCACGCCTTCAACCACCAGCTTCAACTCGAGCCGCCGTGCGATATTGCAAATGTTCTCGACAATTTCGGCGCTGACAGCCTCGGTTCCGATCGCTTGCGTGAACATGCGATCTATCTTGATCCCGCTGATCGGCAGTTTTGCGAGATAGGCGAGATTGGAATAGCCAGTGCCGAAATCATCGATGAAAAATTCATAGCCCCTCGTGCGAAAGGATTTCATCGCTTCAATCAGGCGTTCATGATTAGCTGTCGAGCGCTCCGTGATCTCAAGCACAACTCTGAGCGAAGAAAGTCCATGGCGCTTGACCTCCTGGTCCAGAAAGACCAGCGTTTTCGGATCAATAACATCATCGACCGAAAGATTGAGGCTAAGATAAAGATCTTCATTTGCATGTAAGCGCATGTTCATTTGATCAAGCGCTTTGCGCACGACAATCCGCGTAATATTCTTGATATCGCCCTGCTGCTCCGCAATCGGAATGAATACATCCGGAGGAATCGGCACACCATCTTCGTCTGACAGACGAGCAAGCACTTCCGCTCCAATCACTTGTCCGTCACGCAACCGCACCAATGGCTGAAAGACGACATCGACGCGGCCTTCCGCAATGGAACGTTTGATCTGCTGTGCGAGCGATGCATGGCCCCTACGCCATTGAACCCCTGCGGCTCCCAGTCCGCCACCGGCCAATGCACCGAAGACTGCGAGTGCCATCAATACGCCCGGCGATTGCTGGAAAATGCTGACATTGGTCATGGATGCCGTCACACAGACATCGATGCCATCGGCACATTGCGAAACCAGCCGATGCGTGCGCAGATCATACCATGGCAGCTTTTCGGGCGGCCGTTCCGCTATCTTTCTCGTATCGCCAAACGCTCGGTAAATATATTTGCTGTCGCGGCTAACGACCTGCGCGCTGAGGTTAGGTTCCGCACGTTCGTACAAGGCAAAAGCAACGGGCGATGTAAAAACAATCGCCGAGCCGTGCATGATCATTTCCACCTTTGTCTGGTGTTTTCCGATCTTTTCGGCATTTGCCCATAATCGATGCCCGCCATCCACCTCACGATCCCATTTCGGCAGATCGGCAGGCGGAGACAGACGCCCCCATAAAGCAGTACAAACAATGCGATTGTTTAAAACGCGGCCAATATCGCGCAGATAATGCGCCTTATATGCCAGCAGTCGCAGCTCGGTCAGATTTTCATCCGAGCAGAATTCCTGCATGGTGCTATTCACCACTGCAAGCGTATTTCTGCCAGATTGTGTGACATTTACCGAATGGGACAAGAGATTGTCCCTGTATTCGTTAAGGCGAATGTAAGCGAGCCGAACCAGTTCCAGCTGCCCTAAAAGAATTGTTATGGCGATGCCTAAACAAGCGACGAGCGCAACAAACCACCGATCCCCGTTGGTACGCAGCTTTATCATCAGGATGAATGTCCCCAAGCAGCAAATCAACGCCCCCGTTGTTTGCGCGAAATTACACAACTCAAGGCTGGAAGCCAATGCTTAACATGCTGAAATTATCGCGAAATTAGACCATCCTTAAAATAAACTTTAGAAAAAGCTCACGCGTAGACGTTGCAGAACTCAGTTCCCATCGGGATTTAACTTTAAATCTACCCGCAAGGTTGACGTTGATTATCGGGGCCGTAGATTACCTGACCATGACAAATATTGCGATTGATCAAAATTATCTCCTCGAAAAACTGGGCGCGCTCCTGGCAATCCCAAGTCCAACCGGCTTCACAGATGAGGCGGTGCATTTCGTTGCACGCGAACTGGAGCGCCTCGGCCTTGAAGTCATCCTGACGCGACGCGGGGCGATCCGCGCACGCCGCAGCGGCAAATCGAGAAAACCCGCGCGCGGTATCGTCTCCCATGTCGATACGCTCGGCGCACAGGTCAAATATCTCAAATCCAACGGGCGGCTTGAGCTTGTTTCAATCGGCAACTGGTCGGCACGCTTTGCAGAAGGTGCGCGCGTTTCAATCTTCTCTTCCAAAGGTACCTATCGCGGCTCGATCCTGCCGCTAAAAGCGTCGGGCCACACCTTCAATGAAGAAGTGGATACGCTTCCCGTTGGCTGGACCTATATCGAGTTGCGCGTCGATGCGCTTGCCCGCAACAAGGAAGACCTCATTGAGCTCGGCATTGATGTTGGCGACATTGTTGCCGTCGATCCCATGCCGGAATTCATCGATAATGGCTTCATCGTCTCGCGCCATCTTGATGACAAGGCAGGCGTTGCAATCATGCTGGCATCGCTCGAAGCCATGCAGCGGCTCGATGTCGAAACGCCGGTCGATACGTACTGGATATTCACCATAGGCGAAGAAGTCGGCGTCGGCGCTTCTGCAGCCGTTGTGCCGGATATTGCGTCTCTGGTCGCCATCGATAATGGCACCACAGCGCCGGGTCAGAATTCGTCCGAATTTGGCGTAACACTCGCCATGGCCGACCAGACCGGACCTTTCGATTATCATCTGACGAAGAAGCTTTACGAGCTTTGCGGCGAGCACGATATCCCGGTGCAGAAGGACATTTTCCGCTATTATCGCTCTGACGCGGCATCTGCGGTAGAGGCCGGTCACGATGTTCGCACCGCGCTTCTAACCTTCGGTGTCGATGCCTCGCATGGCTATGAACGCATTCATTTGAGCGCACTCACATCGATTGCAAAGCTCACTGTTCACTATGCAATGAGCGAGGTTGAGATCAAGCGCGATGCCGAGGAAACCACCAAGGGTCTCAAGGGCTTCACGCATCAGACATCGACCACGGCCGAGCAGGACCTGAGGCCTGAAGACAGCCCGACGGAATAGCTGAAAACAGCACAGAGAATTTGAAGGCGGGATCATCCCGCCTTTTTTTGAGCGCGTCCCCAAAAGCGTAAAGCGGGCGCGGCCACGCAAATTAATTATGATAATTTGTTGATATACGTCATTTCCTCCCTATAAATTATATCCTGACAGATTTGCAGGCAGATATGGCCAAACGAAAGGAACCGCTGATGAAGAGGTTATTTCGCGCCGTTTTGACAGCGGCCACTCTGGTTCTGGCTTCAGCGACATTTCACGCTGGCGCGCAGACACCGCCCGATGTTCTGATCGTCGGGCAGATTGCTGAACCGCAATCGCTTGACCCACACACGGTCACGGCAACCAATGATTTCCGCATCCTTGTGAACATCTATGACGGTCTGGTCCGCTATAAGGATGGCACGCTGGAAATCGAGCCGGCGCTTGCTGAAAGCTGGACCATTTCAGACGATGGCAAAACCTATACATTCAAGCTGAGACAGGGCGTGAAATTCCATGACGGTTCGGATTTCAACGCGGAAGCGGTTAAATTCAACTTCGAGCGGATGCTGAACAAGGATCATCCGTTCTACAATACCGGCCCGTTCCCCCTCTCCTTCAACTTTGAATCCATTGAAAGCGTCATTGCGGTCGATGCAAACACCGTCGAGTTCAAGCTGAAAGAGCCTTTCGCGCCCTTCCTGTCTAACCTCGCCTATCCGACCGGCCTGATCGTTTCGCCAGCCGCGGTCGAACAATATGGCACTGAATTTGGTCGCCATCCGTCGGGCACCGGCCCATTCAAATTTGCCGAATGGCAGTCTGGCCAGCGCGTGGTGGTCGAGCGTAATCCCGACTACTGGGATAAGGCTCCGACCTTGAACGCGATTGTTTTCCGTCCCATCACCGACGCAAATACGCGCGTTGCTGAAATGATGGCAGGTGGCATCGATATCATGGTTGAGGTGCCGCCGGATAATCTCGCAACCTTCAAGCAGGATGCAAATTTCGCTGTCGCAGAACAGGCGGGACCGCATGTCTGGTTCAGCATTCTCAACACCAAAAGCGGACCGTTCGCCGACAAGAAAGTTCGTCAGGCTGCAAATTATGCAGTCAACAAACAGGGTCTGGTCGATAATGTCCTGCAAGGTTCTGCAACTGTCGCGGCCGGTCCCGTGCCACCTGCATTCAACTGGGTTGATGATAAAACCGAGCCTTATCCTTACGATCCGGAAAAAGCCAAGGCGCTTTTAAAGGAAGCAGGAGCTACCAATCCTGAACTCACTTTCTATGTGACAGAAGGTGGCTCGGGGATGCTTGATCCGATCAATATGGGCGCAGCTATTCAGGCTGATCTTCAGGCCGTCGGCTTCAAGGTGAAGATTGAAACCTACGAGTGGAACACCTTTCTTGGTCGCGTGAATTCCGGTCTCGATGGCAAGGCAGACATGGCAGAAATGGCATGGATGACCAATGATCCGGACACGGTTCCATTTCTCACGCTTCGCACCGAAGCCCTGCCGGACAAAGGCGGCTTTAACTCGGGCTATTATTCCAATCCGAAAGTCGATGAATTGCTGACCAAGGCGCGTACATCGACCGATCAGGCAGAGCGCGGCAAGCTTTATGGCGAGATCCAGTCTATCGTGCACGACGATGCGCCATGGCTCTTTGTTGCCAATTGGAAACAGAATGCTGTCACAACAGCTCCAGTTCAGGGCTTCAAGCTCCAGCCGTCATTCCTGCTGCATCTCAAAGATGTGACCAAACAATGAAGCTTTGCGCCAGAGGTTACAGCATCGGCCCAAAAATCGTATTCGATTTTTAAAAAGCACGATGCGTAGATTCAATAAGTTAGAGCGTCCTTTGTGCGCCCAATTGGACGCACGGCGCTCTAGGGCCGCTGGCGCAATTTTACTTGCGCATTTTAAGCAGAAGCGAAACCCGATTTTGCACCAAATGCGCCCCAGATGAAGCGGAGGAGGGCCAATGCCAGCCTATATCTTCAAGCGGCTCATTGCAGTCGTTCCCGTACTTTTCGGGCTGTCCATCATCGTCTTTCTGGTGATGGCATCAATTCCCGGCGATACCGCCACAGCCCTGCTCGGCTCTTATGCGACGCCGGAAAATGTCGAGCGTATCAATCGTGATCTCGGCCTCGACAAGCCACTGGTCCAGCAATATTTCATCTGGATCGGCAATCTGTTGCACGGCGATTTCGGTCGCTCCTTCGTGCTTAATCGTCCTGTTCTCGATGAGGTGCTGGAACGCTTTCAGGCAACGCTTATTCTGGCGGGCGTTGCTCTCGTGCTCTGTTCGATCTTCGGACTTTTCGCAGGCATTGTCTCAGCTGTTCGTCAGTTTGGCTGGGCAGATCGCACCATCACCTTCATCGTTCTGGCAGGCATTTCGATCCCGTCATTCTGGCTTGGCCTTCTGCTGATCTATCTCTTCGCAGTGCATTGGCGCATACTTCCGGCATCAGGCATGTATGCAGTCTATGGCGGCGGCGATCTCAAGGATCTGATCTGGCATCTGATCCTGCCAGCATCGACGCTTGCCGTCGTTGCTGCCGGTGTGATTGCCCGGTTGACGCGCGGCGCAATGCTTGAAGTGCTGCGTCAGGATTATATCCGCACCGCACGCGCCAAAGGGCTCAATGAGCGTCGCGTGATTTACGGCCACGCCTTTCGTGCAGCCCTTGTCAGTGTCATTCCCGTCATCGGCATTCAGGCAGGCTTCGTGCTGGGCGGTGCGGTCTATATCGAGACGGTGTTTCAATGGCCCGGTATCGGCGCCATGCTTGTGAAGGCAATTTCGACCCGCGACATCCTGCTTGTGCAGGGCGGCGTGCTGATCGTGGCAGCCAGCTATGTGCTGTTCAATCTGCTCGCCGATGTCCTTCAGACCATGCTTGATCCGAGGATACGCACATGAGCGCCCTTTCGGAAACCTACACCCCAGCCGCTCCTGCGCGCCTGTCATCATGGCGTCTGCTGATGAGCAATCGTTTGGCAGCTTTTGGCTTTTTTCTGCTCGCGCTCATCTGCGTGCTGATAATACTCGTGCCAATCCTGCCATTACCCAACCCGGATGCGACAGCACCCGCAAACCGGCTGCAACCGGTCTTTTCTGCAGGTCATCTGCTGGGCACAGACCAGCTTGGACGCGATATTCTGAGCCGCCTTCTCTGGGGCGCACGCGTCTCGGTCGCGGTTGGCTTTGCAGCCACGCTGATTGCCGCCGTGATCGGCTCGGCTATCGGCATCGTCGCAGGCTATGCAGGCGGGCGCACCGACAACCTTATGATGCGCGGCATCGATATGCTGATGGCCTTCCCCTATATCCTGCTGGCTCTTGCAATCGTTGCAGCGCTGGGACCGGGATTGATGAATGCGCTTTATGCAATTGCCGTGGTCAATATCCCGTTCTTTGCACGTAATGTGCGCGGCACAGCACTCGGCCTTGCCAATCGCGAGTTTGTGGATGCTGCCCGGCTTTCCGGCAAAGGGCACATTTCAATCCTGCTTACCGAAGTGTTGCCCAATGTGTTGCCGGTCATCGTCATCACCATGTCAACCACGGCAGGCTGGATGATCCTTGAAACGGCAGGCCTCAGCTTTCTGGGTCTTGGTGCGCAGCCGCCACAGGCTGATCTTGGCTCGATGCTCGGTGAAGGCCGCGCGCAGATGTTCACGGCACCGCATGTTTCCATCGTGCCGGGCCTGATGATCTTTCTGATTGTCATCAGCCTCAATGTACTGGGCGACGGAATCCGCGATGTGCTTGATCCCCGTTTGCGCTCCGGTGCCCTTGCCCGCCCCGGCTCGGTAACGGCAATCGCCAAGAACAGAACCGCGCCCAAGACGAGGATGCTGGATGCAGCCCTCGCGGTCGAAAAGCTCGAAACAGGCTTCGTCAACAATGGCAACTACACGCCTGCGGTCAACAGTGTTTCCCTGCATCTCAATCGCGGTGAATGTCTTGGCCTGATTGGCGAAAGCGGCTCAGGCAAAAGCGTTACCGCACTTTCCATCATGGGGCTGGTGGCCTCACCGCCTGGATTGATCCGCAACGGTGCCATCTATCTTGACGGCGAAGACGTACTCGACATGACAGAAACCGAACTGACCGCCACGCGCGGCAGCAAGGTCGCCTATGTATTTCAAGATCCGTTGACCACGCTGCACCCGATGTACTCAATCGGCAAACAGGTCGAGGAGGCAATCGCAGCGCACAAATCGATCAGCGCATCCGAACGCCGGGCAGAAGCCATCGCCTTGCTGGAGAAAGTGGGTATCCCGGATGCAAAGGAGCGTGCAGATCATTACCCGCACCAGCTTTCAGGCGGTCAGCGTCAACGTGTCGGCATAGCCATGGCACTTGCAAATGATCCCGACATCATAATCGCCGACGAGCCGACCACCGCACTTGATGTGACCGTACAGGCGCGCATTCTTGAGCTTTTACGCGATCTCCAGCGCGAACGCGGCATGGCGCTTTTGTTCATTACTCATGACTTTGGCGTCGTTTCCGAAATCTGCGATCGCGTTGCCGTCATGAAAGACGGGGTGATCGTCGAGACCGGGACCGCCAGAGAGGTGCTCGCCAACCCGCAACACAGCTATACCAGGCGGCTGATTGCCTGCGTGCCAGAACTTGGCCACGGCAAGGACTTCTATGAGCGCGTGGCAAAGCTGTTCAGTCGCAAACAGACGGAGGCCGCCACATGAGCCAGGCTGCAATCAGTGTCCACAATCTGAGCAAAACCTTTGGTGGCGGACGCACATTTTTCGGCAAACAGCGCCATGCTGTTGAAGCGGTCAAGTCTGTGTCGCTCAATCTCGCGCGCGGCGAAACATTGGCAATCGTAGGCGAAAGCGGCTCGGGAAAAAGCACGCTGGCGCGAATGCTGGTGGGGCTGACAGAGCCGAGCGAGGGCACGATGAAAATCGCCGGACAGGATGCCAGCGCACTTCGCCGCTCTGGTCCGCGGGCTTTTGGCAAAGTGATCCAATATGTGTTTCAGGACCCCGTGGCGTCGCTCAATCCGCGCAAGACCATCCGGCAGATACTGGCAACACCCCTGAAGCTGCTCGGTGAGCTTGATAGTCAAAAGCGCCAAAAGCGTATGGAAGAACTGCTCGATGCCGTTCAGATGCCAAAAGATACTCTTCTGCGCTACCCGCATGAGTTTTCCGGCGGGCAGGCTCAGCGTATCGCCATTGCCCGCACACTTGCAGCAAATGCCGAAATCATTGTGCTGGATGAGCCGGTAAGTGCGCTTGATGTCTCCGTTCAGGCGCAGGTGCTGCTGCTGCTCGATGAGCTTAAACAGCAGTTCGGCCTGTCCTATCTCTTCATCAGCCATGATCTTGCGGTAGTGGAAGCCATCAGCGACCGCGTTGCCGTCATGTATTATGGGGAAATCGTCGAGGAAGCGACCGCCGAGGACCTTTTTGCGAAGCCACAACATGCCTATACACGTCAGCTGATAGACAGCGCGCCGCGTATGAAAAGAGAGTAGCAAGGTATGGCCCGGAACAGCCGCAGCAAATCGGACAATGCTTCGCTGACCAAATCAAAGCGGCGGCCTGAGGTCATTGCTGACCGTATCAAAGACGTGATCCAGATGGACCGTCTCAAACCCGGTGATCGGCTGCCGCAGGAAAAAGACCTGATCGACCAGTTCAAGGCGGCCAAAGGTACTGTGCGCGAGGCGATGAAGGCGCTAGAAACCCAAGGCCTGCTCTTCACCCGCACCGGTCCCGGTGGCGGTGTTTTCGTTGCTGAACCATCTGCGCAACATGCGATGGAAATGCTCGGCAATTATTTCTTCTTTGACCAGCCAAGCCTTCAGGAAATCTATTCCCTACGCAAGCTGCTGGAGCCTGAAATCGCCGCATCCCTTGCCGGCAGATTGAGCAATGAAGATCTTACGAAACTGGAGAGCACGATGCGGTTTTACGACCGCCCTCCGACCAATCTGGACGACCAGTTTCAGCAGCGTGTGGCAGAGCTGGATTTTCATACACAGCTCGCACAACTCTGCCCGGACCGGCTCCTGGGCTTCATGTGTGGTCTAACGCATAATCTGCTGCGCAACATGCCTGTTGCCCGCTCAATCTATGCCGATCCCACACCCGCATCCCGCGAAGAAGGCCTGCTTTTTCAGCATCGCCTTTTGACAGCACTGATGGAAAACAGGGCCGAAGATGCACGTAAAATCGCGCTAGAACATATGATTTCCGCCGAAAAATACATGCTTTCCAAAGAAAACGAACTGAAAAAAGCATCAAGCGCATAAAAATCAGAAATTTCGGAACCATCCCGGCGTGCGTGCATTAGCCAATATGCAGGCCGCCGCCATAACTCATGCGACGGCCTTGCTTGTTGTGTTTGATCATGGAGGTTTTGACCCTTTTTATGTGTGGAATTTGCGGAGAAGTCAGGTTCGACGGTGCGACACCGTCGGTTTCGGCAATCTCGAAAATGGCAGACATTCTTGCCCCCAGAGGGCCAGACGCTTCTGGCATCGTTGTGCGTGGCAATGTCGGCTTTGGACACCGGCGATTGAGAATTCTCGATCTGTCGGAGAAATCCCAGCAGCCCATGATTGACGCCGATCTTGGCATAAGCGTTGTCTTCAACGGGTGCATTTACAATTTCCGCGAATTGCGCGCTGAGCTCGAAGCCAAGGGCTACCGCTTCTTTTCTGATGGAGACACAGAAGTCATCATAAAGGCATGGCACGCCTGGGGCGAGGAATGTGTTTCCCGCTTTTACGGCATGTTCGCCTTTGCCATCCATGAGCGCGATACCGGCAGACTGATCTTTGCCCGCGACCGTTTTGGCATCAAACCGCTTTATCTGGCAGAGGTAAGCGGCGCGCTGCGCTTTGCCTCGTCGCTGCCTGCACTTGTGAAGGCTGGCGGTGTCGATACCTCAATCGACCGCGCGGCACTTCATAATTATATGAGCTTCCACGCCGTGGTTCCGCCGCCGCGCACCATCTATAACGGTGTGCGCAAGCTGCCTGCGGCAACGATCCGTGTTTATCAGGCCAACGGCGAATTTCGTGATCGCATCTATTGGCAGCCGCCGCATAGCCGTCTGGCTGGCGACAGCACTATCAGCCGTGAAGACTGGCAGGAACAGCTCCTCGATATGCTGCGCGTTGCCGTCAAACGCCGCATGATTTCTGACGTGCCGGTTGGCGTTCTTCTGTCAGGTGGTGTGGATTCGAGCCTGATTGTCGGCCTTCTTGCCGAAGCAGGTCAGACCGGCCTCATGAGCTTCTCGGTCGGCTTTGAAGAAGCCAACGGCGAAAAAGGCGACGAGTTCGTCTATTCCGATCTGATTGCCAAGCATTTCGGCACCGATCATCACAAGATTTTTGTGCCAAGTTCTGATTTGATGGATGCGCTTCCAGGCACGATTGCCGCCATGTCGGAACCAATGGTTTCCTACGACAATGTCGGCTTTTATCTGCTGTCGAAGGAAGTTTCCAAACATATCAAGGTCGTGCAATCCGGTCAGGGTGCCGATGAGGTCTTTGCGGGCTATCACTGGTATCCGCCACTGGTGGACTCCAACGATGTGGTCAGCGATTATGCCAAGGCATTCTGTGACCGCTCGCATGATGTGCTTAAAACCCAGCTGTCGCCCGACTGGATGACAAATCGCGACTATAGCCGCGAACTCATCGAAGAGCATTTATTGCGCGATGGCGCTGATACACCCGTTGACCGCGCACTTCGTCTCGACAGCAATATCATGCTGGTCGATGACCCCGTCAAACGCGTCGATAACATGACGATGGCCTGGGGTCTGGAAGCCCGCGTGCCGTTTCTCGACCATGAGCTCGTGGAACTTGCAGCGCGTATGCCGCCAGAAGAAAAGCTGCGGGATGGCGGCAAGGGCATTCTGAAGGATGTCGCCCGCAAGGTTGTGCCAAGCGAGGTGATCGACCGCAAGAAGGGTTACTTCCCGGTGCCGCAGCTTAAATATATCGCTGGCCCCTATCTCGACATGCTGCGCGATGCTTTGTCATCGCAGAAAGCACGCGAACGCGGGCTTTTCCAGCGCGATTATCTCGACCGGTTGTTCGCGAACCCTTCCGAACACATCACCCCTTTGCGCGGCTCGGAGCTTTGGCAGGCCGGACTGCTCGAAATGTGGCTTCAAACTCAGGAAGCATGAGGTTGGGAGGCCCAAAATGAAAAAGACAGGTGAGGTTGAAATGACCCGGCAGAAAGCAAGGGGCAGAAATGCTTTCTCGCACAGGCTCACGCGACTGCGCACACCCGAAAGTGCGGGCTTTTATCAGGAGCATCTGCACGGTCACGCGCAGGAAGATGAACGTTCCGCCAACCGCAATATCGTGCTCGACTGCGGTTGGGGGCGGTTGCTTTTCGCACAGACGTTCGAGAGCAATGAAGGGATCATCGAAGCATTGCGCGCTGAGGCTCCTTTAAGCCGTGATATCCTGTTTTATGTCAGCGATCCGCATGTGCTTCTATCGCAGGCACCGCAGGAGATCTTTCTCGATCCATCGCACACCTACCGGCTTGAACTGTCCAATTACCGCGCCGGTGGGCGTCGCACACGCGGCATCACCATTCGTCGCGCGGTATCGGAAATTGACGCGGATGGCATCAATGCCGTCTATGCCGCCTGTGGCATGGTCCAGTTGCGGGCTGATTTCTTCTCATCAGAACGCGATAACCGTGCCGTCACCTATTTCGTCGCGCAGGATGATGCGACGGGCGAAATAGTCGGGACAGTCACCGGAATTAATCACCAGCGCCTGTTCAATGATCCTGATCAGGGCGGTTCGCTCTGGTGTCTGGCAGTGCACCCGCAGGCACGCCAGCCCGGCATTGGTGAGAAGCTGGTTCGCAAACTGGCCGAGCATTTTCAGGCGCGTGGGCTCAACCATGTCGATCTGTCGGTGCTGTACGACAATGACAATGCAATCCGCCTCTATGAGAAGCTGAAGTTTCGTCGCGTCCCGCTTTTTGCGATCAAACGCAAAAACGCGATCAATGAGAAGTTTTTCGCCCAGCCGATCAACTCCCTTGATGCGCTCAATCCTTACGCCCGTCTCATTGTGGACGAAGCGCTGCGTCGCGGCGTGCATGTGGATATAACCGACGCGGAAGGCGGCTTCTTCCGCCTCTCCCATGGCGGACGCTCGATCCATTGCCGCGAAAGTCTTTCTGAAATGACATCCGGTGTCGCCATGTCAATCTGTGACGACAAGGCCGTCACCCGCCGCACCGTCGCAAAAGCCGGTCTGAGCGTGCCTGAGCAAATCGCAGCCGATGCAGATGATGAAACGCTGGAAGCCTTTCTTGCCAAACATCAGAAGCTGGTTGTGAAGCCCGCGCGCGGCGAACAGGGTCGCGGGATTTCTGTCGGTGTCACCACGATGAAAGACTTGCGTGCCGCCATCAAGCAAGCGCGAGAGGTTTGCAATCAGGTGTTGCTCGAAGCCTGTTTTGAAGGTGAAGATCTGCGACTGGTGATTATCGATTACAAGCTGGTTGCCGCCGCGGTGCGTCGTCCGCCACGCGTGATCGGCGACGGCAAATCAACGATCAGACGCCTCATCGAAGTTCAATCACGCCGCCGTATGGCTGCAACGGGCGGTGAAAGCCGCATTCCGGTTGATGCCGAGACAAAGCGTTGTCTTGAGCAGCAAGGTCTGATACTAGATGACGTGCTTACAGACAGACGTGAAATTACCGTTCGTAAAGCAGCCAACCTTCATACCGGTGGCACGATCCACGATGTAACGACTATCGTGGAACCGACATTGGTTGATGCTGCGTGCAAGGCAGCACGCGCTATTGATATTCCGGTTGTGGGTATTGATTTCATGGTGAAGTCACCCGAAACACCAGAATATGTGTTCATCGAAGCGAACGAGCGTCCTGGCCTTGCAAATCATGAACCGCAGCCGACAGCTGCGCGTTTTATTGAATGTTTGTTTCCGCAACTGGGAACCAATATTCCATAATGGAAGTTTGTTTTGCACTGAAAGTGCCATTCACAATCCGGTAGCACAAACGTGACATCGGATTGTCGTGGATTTGGTCTATATTGCGACCTTCGCCCAAGATTCATCATTCGTGGAGCAAAATATATGCTGGCAGAAGCCAAAGTAGAACAGCTGGGTATTACGATCGATGTATATCAGCGAGAAGCACGTCACTGGATTGCATCCGGTGTATTCGATGGAAAGCATATTGTTGTAGAAAATGTGACGCAGGGAACTGCGGTAAGTGCGTGGAGAGACTGTGCCCTGGCATTATCAAACCGGGCGGCCTAATTATTTATCTTAATATTACTGAACTTAATTACTGAGCGGCTTCTGCGATAATTGGTATGGCAGGGGTCTTTTTCTCAAGCGTCATCGTCTTGAGATTACCTGAAAATAGAATGCCGGTGATCGGCAGAACTGGTTCCGCAGGCAGTGCTTCATGGTGGGTGCTGTCTTTTGGAACATGAAGCTTATGCTCGGTGCCTTCATCGGCACCGGACATGATAAGCGATACATTCCCGCGTGCTTCCAGCAATTTTGTCCCGTACAGGAACTCGAAGCTCAGCATCGAAACGAGGAATTTATAGGTTCCGTCGCGCACACCACCCTTCATCATGGCGGCGCGATGGACCTCCTCGCCGATTGCGACATCAAGCGGCGGAATACGGGGATCACAAACATAACCAAGCGCGAGCAGTTGGCCGTTATCAACCTCAAAGCGCATTCTGTCTGCACCGAGATCGAGCGCGGAAATTGAAAAGCGGCGGTTGCTATACTGAATTGGCACGCGTCCTAACCGCTTGCAAAGCTGTTCGCCGCTCAAGGCGCGTGCATTGGCGAAGTGGTCGGGATCAATAGCAAATGGCAGCGCTTTTGGGCGATGCTGCATAGACAAAGCTGGTTCGAGAACATCAGCGATCAAGTTGGCTACAATCGTCGTTGAAACAGGGCGCGCATAATGACCCTGATCGAGATAGAAAGCCGGATTGCTTACGACATCACGGCCATATTGCTGCATCAGCATCCGCGAAACATCGACTGAAATGGTGCCATACCATTGCGATATATAATTGATGCCCGCATCAATTGAAGGAACAGAATTCAGGAATGAGCCATTGCGTGCGCCAAATACAAGCGTTGCGACCCGCAGGTTTGGATTGCGTTCCAGCGCGTAACGAATGATCCCTTCATAAAATCGTGCCCAATGGCGAAACGGACGCCGTTCATCACCGTAAACAAAGGCATCATTGATCGCATATTCGATCAGCAGCAGCTCGCAATCCTCGAGCTGTTCAAACTGCTTGAGCTGATAAAGGCCAAGCGCGCTCGTGGTGCCGCCCACGGCAAGATCAGCAACAATGTCCAGCTCCACGCCGCGTTTTGCCATCGTCCCCAGAAGGGTCGGTAGATAGCCGGGCAGCATGACGGTGTTTGAACCACCGATGATTACAGTCTTGAGCTTCATTTCGTCACCGTTGCAGCTTGGCCTGCCGGCGTCAGCGAACCACAACGCCACACACCGTAAGTGCTTGCATCCCAATCAAAATAATAAGCGGCTGCGATCTGGCCACTATCCATCATCTGACGAAACCGATCGCGTGCCTTCTCGACCAGCTGTTCGCGGTTGTTATCATTGGCCGGGCAGGCTTTGGAGGTATTCGCAAAGCCCCATTCTGTGATCCAGCACGGCTTGCCATCGGCACCACCGCAGAAAGACAGCGCACTGGCGATGTGTTTCGCGCGCGCAGCCGGTGAGCCGCTGCTGCCCGGATAAATGTGAATGCCGTAGCCGTCGGCCACATCATTGAGACCATATTTCTTGAGAAGATCCGTAAAGACGGCTGGATCAACGCTGTCTATTCCGCGCCGATCGGCATCAATGAAAGGAATATCGGACAAACCCGCAGATACAACTTTTGCTTTAGCGCTGTGCTTGGTCTTTGCCAGCTCCGTCCTGACAATGCGCAGAAGTTCGACGTATTTTTCTGCACCCTTTTCGACCAAAGGCAGTTCTTCCATCTCATCCAAAGAACGTGCGGTTTTCATCTTTTCCTTGGGTAAAATGGCAAGATCGCCATTATAGGCACCCCAATTGATCTCATTGCCGGGTTCCACAGCAACCAGTGGCACCCCAAGTGCATCAATCTTTTGCAAGGCATCTGCGATCGCCTGCTGAAAGCGATCCGGCGATATATCTGAAAGCCGGTACATATCGCAGATGCGCCCGCGACCGGAACGAGGCTTCGTTCCTTCAGGATAGAAATCCGCGTTATTGAGCGAGATTTCGAGCAGGATGGCCAAACCTTTTTCATGAGCAAGACGCACCGCATCGATACTCTGATCCACCGGTCGCGTGAGGGACAGCCGAACTGCCACCACGCCATTATCCACCATCTGATCGAAAATCTGCTCACGCTCGGCTGGCTTGAGCCAGGCCATATTGACCCGGTTGACGCCGAAGCGCGTATCGGCAAGAGCATTTTGGGGCTGGAGAGCCAACGACAAAGCGCCCACAAGCGCTATCATCACCACCATTTTGCCCGTGATGCTCTTGCAGCTTGGCATCATCTTATCCCGATATCCTTGAGTGCGCCGTTGAAATTGGCTTCACATTCCGAATAGCGATTGATGGCAGCAGGCACATCGATCTTGGAAAGGAAGTCGCGCAGATAGGCCTTCTTCTGCGGTTCACGGTTCCAGACGCTTGCATCAATATGTGGAAAGCCGACGAAGCCGAGCATTTCTCGCATTCGGTCATCGACCGCGATCATCAGTCCCGGAACACCCGACTGCATACCGATGATCGTGCCGTGGAAACGACGGCTTAAACCGAAATCCTGACTGGAAATCCAGCTGCGCCACTTATGCGTATCGAAAAACACCAGCAGCTCGTTTTTGCGCTGCCACTTTTCCATGTGTTTGTAGTCGACAGGTGCGGTGATGCGGCTTGCAGCCTCATCGAAAGCTTGCGCATGATCTTCGCCTGCGATGTTCATATTATAGACGATCACCTCGTCCTGAATGACATAGCTTGCAACGCTGTCTTTTTCGAGCAGCGCATGGGCATCGACAATCGTATCGGCCACACTGCCGAGATAGCCGCCGAATGAAATTTTTTGCGCATCCGCGAGGCTCGGATCAGCAAGACGACTCAGCGATAGCTTCATCTGCTCTGGTCGATAGTAGAGCGAAGGGCAGCCCGTCGGGCGGACATATTTCATGCCCGCATCTTTCAGAAACGCTTCCGTAAAATGCCCGCGCGTGAGGAAGAAACTTTCCTTGCGGCGCAGAATTTCTAAAAACCGGCGCGTGCCTTCCGGCAACTCGGCTTTCAGATTTTCCTTCTTCTGAATGCCGATGCCCATGACGACAATCGGCATGTTCAGCTTTTCAAAGACGAAGGATTCGGTTGTTGCGGCATAACCGGGACGCAAAAGATTTGCCGATGCAAACAGGCAGAGATCAAAGCTTTCATTGAGCTTTGCATAGGTGTCAGGTGAATTGAGGCTGTTGGCCAGATGCCAGAACGGAACATAGGTCACATCATGGCCGCGGACGGCATTGGCAGCGCCTTCACCAATAAGGTAATTGCCAGTATTGGCAATCTTTTTGACCTGGTCGATCACATCCTTTTTGGTGCGGATGGGCTCGAAATAAGGGCGGTGTTTAACACTCGCACCCGAAACGCTTTCGACGGTCCGCATCAAATAGGACGGAATGCCGGTAATCATTATGCGCATGGTGATCCATCTTCGCTTAATTAAAGAAAATTGCTGGATTTGGATTAGGCGTGCGATGCCCCAATGCCGATGTCTGAAAGCACGCTTCGGAAATTGCGTTCGCGAGCCGAGTATTTTTCAACCACATCAGGAATGTTCATTGCTGCGATATGATCACTCACGAATGCGCGCCGGTCGTTGGCTGCATTGAGATCACGGGCATCGATCTTTGGCAGACCGGAGAAATTGAGCATTTCACGCATACGGTCATCAACGGCGACCATAAGGCTTGGTACGCCCGCCTGCATGGAAATGATATTTCCGTGGAAGCGACGACCGAATGAGAAGTCCATCGTCGAGCACCAGGCACGCCATTGATTGGTGTCAAGGAAAGCGTGAACGCTGAGCTTCTTCTTCAGATCGCTTGAACCTTTGTAGGTCAGCGGTCCCACCAGCTCGCCGGTGGTTGAGTCATAGGCGCGGCCATTGGCGTCCGATTCAAGCTGCATATCGAAATGCAAAAGCTCATCCTGAACCACATAGGCTGAACGACCGTCGTCCGAACTCAGCGCATTCATGTCGCCGATGGTTTCAAGTTCTGCGCCCATATAACCTGTGAAAACTGTGCGGCCTTCACCCACTTTGACCTGCGGCAGACGCGTAATGGCCTTGCGCATATTATCAGGACGGAAATAAAGCGACGGGCAACCAACCGGACGCACATAGGAAAAACCTTGGTCGCGAAGATAGCCGGCTGCATTTTCACCGCGGGTAAGGAAATAATGCTCGCGGGATTTAAGCACTTCGAGAAGCTTCTTCGTGCCAGCAGGCAAACCGTCTTCGCCTTCAATATCAGGGCGGTTCTGGATACCAATGCCGAGCATAACCACCGGCATATCGAGCTTGGATAAAACCAGCGCTTCCGCATCTGCCGACAGGCCTTTACGCAGAAGGTTTGCGCAAGTGAAGACGCAGATATCGAACTCCTTGTTGATCTCCTCGACACCTGTTCCATTGTTCACGCAATTATAAAGATGCCAGAACGGAATATGCTTGGCTGACGGCAGAAGGGCCGTCATTGCGCCCTCGCCGATCAGATAATTTCCGGTATTGGAGATGTTTTTCAGTTCCTGGATAAAATTGTCCCTGGATTCTGAATCCTTCTGCTTTTCCGAATAGTAGACCTGCGCTTTATCTGCGCGGTCAATGAGACGTGTCAGATGGCTCGGAATGCCGGTGACAAGAATTCGTGGGTTGGTTGGGCGGCTCATAGGTCGACCTTTCTGGTATAATCAGGCAACTGCACGGCCGGGGAAAACGGCAATCGTGCTGGCATCGTCTGCAACGTCCGGCTGGGAGGACCGGGATTTCGGATAGACCGGGCTTATTTCATTGGCCCAATCGGTAAATTCGGAGAAAGCAGCGCCCCAGGTACGGTGAGCGGCTGACGCCAATGCGCCTTCAGCCGTACGCATCAGGGCTTCGCGATCCTGCGCGAGAATGGTGAGAATGCGCGTCATATCGGCCACGATCTGCGCATCATTGCCATTGCGGATTAAGATGCCGTCGCGACCATGATTGATCAGCTCATCGACAGCACCCACCGCAGTTGCAACCGGCACACAGCCGAGCTGCTGGGCTTCGGCAATCATCAGCGGTGCGCCTTCCCAGCGCGACGGCATCAAAAGCACATCCGCCCAGGCGAGATGGTTTGCGATATCTCTGCCGTCGAAGACCGGTGGCGAGACCTTCACGCCCGCATCTTTGAGACGCGTCATCCAAGATGCACTTGGATCGTCGGAAAGGATTTCTCCACCGATGGCTTGCGCTTCAAACAAAATGCCCTGCTCTTTGAGCTTGACGATTGCGTCATGTAACCGGTCGATCCCCTTTTGGCGATCAAGTCGACCCATATAAAGCATCCGAAACGGCTCACCCTTGCGTATCTGTTTACGCGCGGCCGTTACCTGCGCACGCAGCTTTGAATCAATGGAGAAGCTCGCACCATTAGGCACCGAGAATACTTTTTCAAACGGCACGCCAAAGCTGTGCAGATAGATTTTCAACTGATCTGAACAGGTGAGAAACGCGTCATAAGCGTGTTCAAAAGCAATCGCCGCATAGGGTTGGCCCGCTTGCCTGCGGAAGACGGTTTCGTCCACCACATGCAGATAACAGGCCGTGCGTGTGCCTTCCGAACGCAGCTTGCCCATTAATGGATGCGCTGCCATGACGTGATTGTTGACCACGAGATCGAAACCGGAGAGTTGCCCGCGCAGGATGCCCCAATCAAGCGGATGATCTTCGGTTATGAAATCCTGCCCAAGGAAGCGGTTTGTGTCGCCCCACGCAGGAATACCGTCTTTCCAGAAGTGCAAATAGTCGAACGATTGATCGAACTCGTCGAGCACATCCATGCGCTCATTGCCAAGCACGAACAGATGCGTTTCAAATCCCTGGTTCTTCAACTCACGACCAGCCGCATACGCCACCTTCTCTGCTCCCCCAAAGGAGGCATTGGGCACCAGAACTGCAGCCGTCTTCTTTCTTGCGATGTTATGCGCAAGCGGCAGAACTGGTCCACCGCCCATTTCATCGCGTAACACCTGATACATTTCTGAAAGCGCTGGCAGACGACGTGGACGCCATGTCCAGCGCATGGCGGCACTTTGTTTGAGCGGGCTTGTCGCAATCGATGTCACCAGATTGAGCATCGACTGTTCGGGGCGGGAAAGCGCCCTGCGCTGACGAACGCGCGGAAATGGGAAGCGGACTTTCATGCGCGCCGAGGTGGGCCATAATTGCTGCGTACCCAATGACGCAAACCAATCCAGCGCATCGTTTTCGATGATGTCTTTGATCAGTTTCGTCGAGACGAAAATCAGATCCGCATGGGGCTGGCGCGTGCCGGAAGGCATGATTTCTGTGTCGATACGTCGCTCGTCTTCAACATTGGTCAGTTCAACAAAGACGATATTCGCCTGTTCAGAAAGCCTCTCAAGCCGAGACAGGATGTTTGGCAACAGCCGCGACCGCGCCAGAAGCTTCAAAGTTTCGGTGTTGGATGAAGCAAGAAATGGCGGGAAGTGAAAATTATCCGGCTCGGAAACGCTACCCCAAAATGCGCGGATGGCATCATCAAATTTAAGATCAGTCGTGCCAAGGCTAAGATCAGTAAAAAGACTGACTGTTCCCTCGCCTGCACGGATCACGCCATAGCGTGGACATTCCTCATGCTCGAAACCCACAAGCGTCGGGCGACGAAACAGCGCCTTATGTCGTTTGCGGAGAAAATTGATGGAGCCGGAGCGGTCGCGATTGGCTTCCTTGAAACGGCTCTCAGCCCGCAGGCGATATTCGAATCCGGTGTCATGGCATGGCGTTCCGACGAAACCCGCTTCGATGGCCGAAAGCCAGAATTCCCAGTCTTCAAAACCGTTCTGCCGGTCGTCGTCAAAGCGCACGCCGCTGCGGAACACTTCCGCTGAAATCATTGAGCCGGTATCGCAGATATTGTCAGTAATGCAGTGAATAAGCCGCGAATAACTATCACCATAATGCGCGCGCCAATTGACTGAAAACGTGTCGATATTGGTGTAAACCCAACCGGCATTGCTTGCGAGAAGCTTGCGATAAAGCGTGTCGATAGTTTGCGGTTGCACCCGATTATCGGCATCTACGAAATAGACGGCCTTCACATCCGACATCTCTTCAAGAATATAATCGACCGCGCGGTTGCGTGCGCCACCGGGGCCGGCATTCTCTCCGAAAATGACATGAATATTGGGATGTGCGGCCGCATAAAGCGCCAGACTGTCGAAAACTTCGCGACGCGGATCACCATCGACGGAGACGACGATCTGGGTACGGAAAACCGTTTCCGAGGCAAGAAGGGTTTCAAGCGCCTCAAGCGCAAGCGCCGCATGGCCATAAAGCGGCATGGCAACGACGATCAAATCTCTCGATCTATCGTACATTCGCAACCTCTTTGGCTAATTCCTGAACGGGGCTTGCGGCTTCGATGTGCTTGACCAGGCGGAAGTTGAAAATCTTCAACCAGGAAAAGTCGACTGAATCACCTGCAGCCTTGCTGAGCACGATCAGATCCATCGTGCGATCAATCGGCTCTTCGAGCATGAAATTGATATCGATCGGACGATTGGGAGCCACTTCCGACCAGCCACTGAACAAGACCTGTGCGCGCCGGCGGTCCATATTGGCGATCGCGTCGATCTCTTCCTTCACATCGGAAGCGAGATTGACCAGCAGCAAACCGGCCACGCATGGCTGTCCCTCAGGGTGGTCGATCACGGCACGCGCTGATATCCGGACCGTACCGGGGGCAACAACCCGGCGGATGGCAGCGGCCGTAATACCTTCCTCAAGTGGATGGCAGCCGATTGCATCCTCATGTTCAAGAAACCGCACGGTTGGGAAATCCGGCGTCAGGGGGGTAACGGAAACATTGGCGACATTGCGCAGCAATTCAATCGGCAGGCGATAATCATCAACCTTGCGACCATTGATGAGCGATGTCGGCACAATTGCGTTGGGCAATGATGCTGGCCGAACGCCCGGAAGCCCCGTAAAAATACGAAGTGCCAGCGGACGCATATCGAGATCGCCATGCGGGATGCGGGCACGAGCCGCATAGCGTTCATTGGCAATCACATTGCCCAACGAGAGTTCTGGTGGCACACCGCCGGTCGCGGAAATTCGCAGACGCAGGGTCCGGTGGCTACCATCGCAAGCCTTAGGCAGCGAGAAGAAATTCCATTCCGAATGAAGCGTGGCATAAGGCACGAGCCATTCGGCAATGCCTTCGCCATTCTCCAGATAATCGAGCGTTACGATCAGCTGTCCGTTGCGATTGGCAGGCATGTCGCGGAAATGCAGGGCAAAGCCCGAGACGGCATAGCTTGAAACTGGAAAGAGCTGTTCGATTTCCGATTCACGCAGCAAGCGTGCAAAACCTTCATCCTTTGGATCAACCAAAGGCGCATGGCTGAAAATCTCTGTAGAGGAATCCCAGTTGCGGGCGTGAAAGGCATCCTCGATAGCGCGATAATTTTCGAACATCGTTTCGCGTTCACGACGCAGCATCGCAAGCTCGGCATGCACTTTGCTCACATGGCCGACAAGCCGGTCGAGGCCGTTTTCAAGCAGCTGCGATACGAGAAGCGGTATGGTTTCAGGGGACGCCTCATCAACGCGCACGACAGGGACTTCAGGAATGGTGCGCATCCGGTAAAGCTGCTGCAGGACGCCATTGAGTTCTTTTGCGCCCTCATCGGAAGCGGCAACGGCAACGAGTGGAAATGTATTGGCCAGACGCAGACGCTTGCCGTCTCCTTCAACGAAAGCTGTCAGTTCGCCGAGAGAAGTCGATTCCAACGCTTCACGATCACGCATTGAAGCAATGGCATAACGGCGGGTTTTCCGCGCCGAGATCGCTGGAAGTGGTGTGCTCAACATAATCATCCATTGTCTAAGAGCCAACTTGGGAGGTTTGGCTTCTACTCTCAATGAGAAAATACTGACTATGTATTGTCAACAATAATATAGCGAAGACTATATGATAATATTACGAATATTTGGAAGCTATTTAATTCAAAATTTGAAACAATATGAAAACATATTGAATACAGCGCTTAAACACGCAGAAATACGGGGTTTTATATTATATAATTTGGCCTTGTATGCCCGATTGTTGCCACATAACACTCATCGGCCATCTAATACTGCTTCGATCAAGGTTTTTTGCTGTTGTAAACATTCCGACAACCGAAAGCGCGTTTCCACTGTTCTGCGTGCAGCAGCACGCATCGGCAGGCACGCATCGGGATCTCGAAGCACGTTCAGAATCGTTTCCGCCAATATGTCGGTATCGTAAAATGGTACGAGAAGGCCGTTTTTCCCTGCCCGGATCACCTCGCGGACCGGTGGCGTATCAGAGCCTATGATCAGCGCACCACATGCCATGGCTTCAATGACGGACCAGGACAACACAAACGGATAGGTGAGATAGATATGGGCAGTGGATATCTGGTAGAGTTTGCGCAGCTGCGCATGGGAAATGGTGCCAGGGAAAACAACCCGGTCCGGTGGCAACTCGGTTTCACGAAGCAGATAATCGCGCCACGAACCACCACCCGGCGGCGGCGTGCCGTAGCTCACTCCATCTCCACCAACAAACACGAATATTGCGTCGTTATTTTGCCGGATAACTTTTTGCGCTGCTTCCAGTGCCTCAGGGAAACCTCGGTAGGGCTCGAGATCACGCGCAACAAATGTAATCACCCGGGATTCACCTGCCTTGAGCACGCGCCCGCCCGGCAGCTCAATTGAAGCGTGCCGGTCTGGATAGAACAATTTCGTATCCACGCCCTCATGCACGACCGCAATCCGCTTCTGGGCAGATTTGGGGTAAAGGCTCTTCTGCCAGTGCGTGGGGCTGAAACCGCCATCAATACCGTCGAGCGTAACAAGCTGGGCCATATTTCGCAGGCGCAGCCGCTTTCGCGTTTCCATATCCGGTCTGTCATCAGGCGCAAAGCCGACATCCGCGCCATGCGCGCGATAGAAGAATTCGCAGTAACCCAGCGCGGGTGTGGTGGGCAGTACGTCTTTCACGAACATCATACTGCCCCAACCGATGTGACCGATCACAATGTCGGGCGCTTGGCCATGACGTGCCATGGATTCCAGGGTTTCAGCCACCCGATACCCGATCCTCGTATGATGATCGGGTATTTCCAGATATCTGGCCATCGCCCCATTTGGGCGAGGACCAGATTCTACTCGGTGGCGGATGACGCGGACCGCTGGGAGGCGACGGTCCACTGTCTCACAAATCAGGCTGACATCATGTCCACTGGTAGCCAGATTCTCGGCTAACGCAGCAAACTGGCCGAAACCGCGCCTGTGCACAAAAGCTATACGCATGTCACAAAAAGTGTCCGGTTATCGGTCGAAAAACCGCGATTCAGCATCAAATGCCATAACGCGCGGCATTGCCCCACACGAGCTCAAGCCGGTGCAGAGTCTGGTATGCGATCTCGAGATTTCGAAGATCGTCGTCGTCGCGGGCAAGCACATGGCTGTAGGTTCTGCTGGCATTTCGCAAGCTCGTACACAGCCGTTCACCCTTGTCAGTCAGACGAATACGAGCCGATCTTTTATCCCTCTGAGAGGCAACGCGATCGACATACCCGCCGTCTGTAAGTTGTTTAAGATAATAGGAAATGTTGGAACCGACATAGTGCCCGCGATCCAATAGTTCACCCACAGTGAGCTCGACATCGCCAATAGCCATCAGAACCAAGGTCTGTGCTGGGCCAACGTCTTCCACGCCCAACTTGGTAAGCTCCGTTTTCAGAAGGCTTACAAAGCGACGATTCACTCTTTCTATCATCCGGGCCAGCTCGAAATGGGTAATTACAACTGTATGAACCGGATGTCTGCGTTCCTGTTTTTCGGCGGTAACTTCAGGAAAGTCGACGGAAGTAAATCTATCGACTGATGTCTCGACTTCCACTCCCTCGTGCAGAAGTTTTTGCATCTTTAGCTCTCCATTTTTCAATTTTACTTCAAATTTTGAAGAAATTTGCAGTTATATTTATTTGGCTCCTTTCACATTTCCCCGCCATAAAAACTTTTTTCTGTCACATTCTCTGCAGTATTACTTTACTGATCTTGAGAACTAGACCACACTTTTTAGGGATATCCGCCACCTGTGACCATTACAAGGCAGATCGCGTATGAATGATACTCGCGAAAACAATCCAGTTGGCAAGAGCCCAGCGGATAAAAAAAGGCCCGACGATTCTGTAACTACGTCCAAAAGCCTTATTTTCAAGGCTCGGCGCGTTTTCCTGTCAGGCCTGCTTTATGCGGTGCTTTTGAGTGCCTGTATCAATTTGCTACAACTCACTGTGCCCCTCTATATGTTGCAGGTTCATGATAGGGTGCTGAACAGCCGAAGCATGGACACACTGACCATGCTGACGATTCTGGCCGTGGGTGCGATGCTCGTATTCGGTGTTCTGGAATACATTCGGGCACTTTCGTTTCAGGCTATGGGCAGCGCACTCGTTCGCCGGCTAAACTTGGCAGTGCTGACTGCGGCCGTGCAGGCATCGGTCAACCAAGGCCTGCCAAAAGCAACCCAAACGCTGCGCGATCTCACTGAACTGCGCAGCTTTCTAACCTCACCCGCCATCAATGCGCCGCTTGATGCGGCTTGGTCGCCGATCTTCCTTGGTGTGCTGTTCATGCTGCATCCAATGCTCGGCCTGATCGGTCTGGTCGCAGTCATCATTCTGGTTGCCTGTGGTGTGCTGACCGATCTTTTGACCCGCAATCTCATACAGGAAGCCAATCAGGCCAATGTCGAGGCTGTCGCCAAAATCGGCAGCAGCCTGCGTCATGCGGAAGCCATTGAAGCCATGGGCATGTTGCCCGCTTTGGCGCGCCGCTGGCGCACCATGCAGATGCAGGCGCTTGAAGTGCTTGATCTCGGCGGAACACGAGCCCGTGCTATGTCATCCATTGCGCGAACGGCACGCTTCATCGTGCAGATCGGCTCACTTGGCGCCGGTACGCTATTAGCGATGCAGCAGGAGATCACGCCGGGCGCAATGATCGCTACCAGCATCATCATCGGTCGCCTGTTGATGCCATTTGACCGGATTGTTGAGAACTGGCGTCAGTGGGTCAGCGCAATTGCAAGCTGGAAACGCGTTAAATCCCTGCTTTCCGAAAACCTTGCTGTACGTCAGACAATGCCAACCCCCCGCCCCAACGGTGATCTGGTTGTCGACAAGCTGATCTATGCGGCACCCGGCGTCGATGTGCCAATCATCAAAGGCATTTCGTTTTCGATCTCACCGGGCGAAGTGCTTGGCGTCGTCGGACCTTCGGCTGCAGGCAAGTCTACGCTTGCACGCTTGCTGATCGGTATCGTTAAGCCCACGTCCGGCGGTGTTTTCCTGGATGGCAACAATGTCTATCTCTGGGAACGCGGCTCTTTTGGCGAAATCGCCGGCTATCTGCCGCAATCGGTTTCGCTGCTCGACGGCACGATCAAAGACAACATCGCCCGCATGGGTGACAGCGATCCGCAGCGCGTATTGGAAGCCGCACGCCTTGCTGATGTGCACGAGATGATCGGGCGTATGCCACTTGGTTATGATACACCTGTGGGTGACGGACGACTGACGCTTTCGGGCGGTCAGCGCCAGCGTATCGGATTGGCACGCTGCCTCTATAACCGTCCGCGCATCATCGTATTGGACGAGCCGAACTCGAACCTTGATGCGGTCGGCGAACGCGCCCTGATGCGGGCCATCGAACACGCGCGCGGCGACGGTGCCATTGTCATCATGATCGCACATCGGCCGTCTATCATGCAGGTCGCAGACAAGCTGCTGGTGCTCGAAAACGGTCGGATTTCGCAATTCGGCCCACGAACCGATGTGGTCTCCACACTCACCCCGGCCACGACTGGCCCTAAAATGGGAGCAGCAAGCGCATGATGGGCAAATCCGTTATTACGCGTCGTGTTTCCAGCCTGCTCGCCCCGCGTGCAGAATCATCCGACAACAAGTCGTTGACCCGATTTGGCTCTGTTAAGCCAGAATGGGCGCATGATATCGAACAGGAAGATATGAAATCGCCGCTGCGCGGGCTGATTATCGCAGGGCTTGCAACAATCGGCGTTGCCTTTGGTGGCTTTTTTGCCTGGGCCTATTCCGCCAATCTTGGCAGTGCGGCTGTGGCACTGGGTACGGTTATTGTTGATTCCAAACGCAAAACGATCAGCCATCTCGAAGGCGGCATTCTTGATCGGCTACTGGTGCAGGAAGGCGATGTCGTCAAAGTTGGTCAGCCGTTAGTCAGGCTCGATGCAACAAAGGCGCGATCCGAACTTCAATCTCTCGAAAGCCGTCGGATCGGCCTGATTGCAAAACTTGCGCGCCTGCGTGCCGAGCAGTCTGGTGCAAAGGAAATCACCTTTCCTGAAAAATTTGCTGAAGGTGGCGAGAATGCTGAAAACGCCGTTCGCGCAGAGAACATCTTTTTTCAGAAGCGCCTCGCCCAGAAGCTGAGCAAAATCGACATTCAGCAAAAAACCATTGAGCAATATACCGAGCAGGAAAAGGCTTCGACTTCACAGATTTCCGCGACTGATCGCCAGATCGAACTGATTACTGAACAGCGCAATGCTATCGCAAGTCTTGTTGAGAAAGGCTTCGCGCAGAAATCAAAACTCACTGAAATCGATACACGTTTGAGCCAGCTTTCCGGTGATCGCGGTGAATATGCTGGCGACAAGGCAAAGGCTGGACAGGCAAAAGCCGGTGCCGAATTTGCACTGAGCGCGATTGAAAGCGACCTTCAGTCGGAAATCGCCGGCGAGATTACATCAAGTCAGGTCGAATTGTCCGATGTGCAAGAAAGGATCGTGGCAGCCAAGGATGTCATGCGCCGTGTCGAGGTCAATTCGCCACAACAGGGCATTGTTGCCAATATCCGGCTGCGGACGCCTGGCGGCGTTGTGGCTCCAGGTGAACCGATCATGGATATCGTACCGGAAAACGAACCCATGGTGGTGGAAATGAAGATCAGCCCACGCGATATCGATAGTATTTCTGTGGGGGCAAGCGCGCAAATCAAACTGACAGCTTACAACCAGCGCTCAATGCCACCGCTCGACGGCAGACTGACCTATATCGCCGCCGACCAGTCGCTCGACGAAAAGACAGATACGGCTTATTTCGTCGCCCGCGCTGAAATTACGCCTGAGGCGATTGTCGCCAATCCAACTGCACGGCTTTATCCCGGTATGCCTGCAGAAATCATCATCGTTCACAAAGACCGCCGCGCAATCGACTATCTCGTGTCGCCGATTACCGACAGTCTCAATCGCGCATTCCGCGAAGATTAAACTGCATCCGGCTGCGTGCTTAACACAACAACAGCCGGATAGTCGTGAAACGTAACGAAAGAGTATTCTATAATATAAATCATCCATAGGTTGAATACGCTGAAAATACCCGCGCCGCGCATGTTCCGACATGCGCGGCTTCATCATATTGAAATATATTAATTTTTTTGTTCGAACCGATCCGGTTCAAATTTTGAAGTAAATTGGATTTAAATATAATCTAAATAGAAATTATAATGATATTAAATATACATCATAATTGTGTTTACAAAACTGTAATATAAATTATTCGTAATAATTTGTTACTTACGGATGCCAAAATTGCAACAATTAATAGTGTTGCAATCCTTATTGATGCGGCGCAAACTACTACAAGCATGATGGTCGGTTTATTCCCGGCCTTTTTGTAACCCATACAGGAACACAAGGAGAAGCAGATGGCCACTTTAGAAGGCGGCGCCTACGACGACGTGTTGTTCGGTTCCCGCTTTGACGATTTCATCCGCGCTCATGGCGGTGATGATCTCGTATTCGGAGGTGATGGCAATGACACCATCTTCGGCGATGACGGGAATGACATCCTCTTCGGCGGAAATGGTGATGACCTCCTTTTCGGCGGAAACGGAAATGACATTCTGTTCGGTGATGCAGGAAACGACGTCCTAAGCGGCGGCGATGGGAACGATGTGCTGTTTGGCGGCGCTGGAGAAGATGTTCTTCAGGGCGGTGCAGGCTCGGATCTTCTCTTCGGCGGCGAAGGGAATGACATTCTCTTGGGCGGCGACGGCAACGACATCCTTGATGGCGGTGCTGGAGATGATATCCTTATCGGCGGTGCCGGTAGCGACGTCTTCTTGTTCAATGGCGGCGGCGGAAACGACGTCATCCTTGACTTCAACCCAGGCGAAGACATCCTTCAGATCCAGCAGGGCATCAATGGCCTTGATGTCAATTCGGCGGATGACCTCGCAGACCGTGTCACACAGGTTGGTGGCAATGTCGTTGTCGATCTCGGCAATGGCGACACCGTTACCCTCGTGAACACCAGTGCAGAAGATATACAGGCTCATCCCGACCAGTATTTCACTGTCCACTGATTAAACGATTGAGTGCGTGCCCGGCATCCTCCCGCCGGGCACGTTCCTTCTTTAATTCTTTTCAATCTCGATTTTTGGCCCGACCCAGCCTCGTTAGCGCTGCTTCTGGCCCTGCATTTCCAACAAGAATGAAAGGGCGCTCACATTGAACCTCGACCATTCGGCGGACACTGAAAGCAAAACCGAGAACCTCTCCATTTGCCGTCTATGCGCCGACGTGGCTGTGGTCATCTGGGATGTTCCCGGCCCGGCTCGCTCCACAAACAAATGCACGCTGGAAACGCCTGTCCAGCCCGTCCCGCTGCTCAGTGTTGGCATTCCGCTGGAAAATGGTGGGATGCGCATGTTCTGGGCCATGCGGACCGGACCCGAACCAATCGAATTATCGCTGAGTGCGGGTTCATTGGGACCTACGGCACAAGCAATCCTTTATCCGGCCAATGAGCTTGCAGCATTCGATGTCAATCATGTCGTCAGTGATCTCACTTTGCCCGGCCATATCAAGCTGCTGACCAATATCCTCACAACCTGGCGCAGCACGTTCCGGCTGACGCGAAATCAGGCATTCGCATCCCTCGTGCGCGAGCTAACTTTCGCGTTAACGCCGGAACCCCGGGAAGCACAGCATTGTGGTGAACCTGTTTCCGGGCATCATCTTCTCGAAACAGCCGTCGATCCGATGCTCGGCGAAATCTCTGCCATTTACGGCATAACGCCGGGCAGCGTCATGGTCATCCCGCCGCGATTTGTGCTTGGTCAGCAGGGCCGCAATGCCTGGCAGGCCTGCCATCTTCTGGTTGAAGCTCCGCAGGATCTGCCTTCATCGCTCCTGCTTGTACTAAGCGGGCAGAAGGGTGTCGCGGTGCGCAAGATGGCAACCCGAACGGCAGAACAGAACAACTTCACCAAATGGTGGAGCAAATGGCAGAGTAACGGTGCTTTGCGGGAGTTTCTGGTTCGCCAGCTGGGCAAAATCAATGCGGCAGGGACCGCCGTTGCCATTGATTTACAGACGCGCTCGCCGCTGCCTGTCCGTCAAATTGCACAATCTGCTTCTCAGCCGACAGCCGAAATCGATCTGGCGCTGGCATTGGATGGGGGCCTGATCGTCGGTGGCTGGATGCATGATCCTTCGGCCATGCTGGCCGATATCGAATATTTGCCTGAAGGCGGCAGTGCTCAGTCGCTCAAGCCTTATTTCCATAAGTTTGCAGGCAAAATTGCCAAGCGTGAGGATGCTCCACAAAGGGACGTGACAGGCTTTGTTGCGTGGTTGCCATCGGCAAAAAACCTTGGCCCATTGCTGCAGCCGCGTTTTCAGATGCGACTTACGTCGGGCAGCACAGCGCCACTGGTGCCTGCGCCACAACCTTTTGAACCATCCGCGCAACGAATGCGGATCTTGCGTTCCGTCCCGCCACAACAGGCGCGACCGCATGTTTTTGAGCAGATTCTCGCCCCCGCACTCACAGAAGTTGAAAAGAAAATCGGCGCAACGGTGCGCATCACGGAAGTCAAAGAATTTGGCGAGACGCCTGCTTCTCCTTTGGCCTCTATCGTCATCCCGCTTTACCGCAATCTCGATTTCCTGCGGTTTCAGTTTTCATCGATGGCAACTGATCCCTGGCTGATGGCCAATGCTGAATTTATCTTCGTGCTCGATTCACCTGAAATTCAGGATGACACGGAGCATATGCTGGGCGGCCTCAACATCCTTCATGATATGCCGTTCAAGCTAGCAATCATGAACCGCAATGGCGGCTATGCGCGTGCCTGCAATGCGGGCGCAAGCATAGCCACAGGCACAACAATTGTTATGCTCAATTCGGATGTGGTGCCTTCCGAACATGGTTGGTTGCAGCAGCTGATCCAGCCGCTATTCGATGAGCCGAAGCTCGGTGCAATCGGCCCGCGCCTTTTGTTTGAAGATGGCTCTCTGCAACATGCCGGGCTTTATTTCGCCCGCGATCGACAGGGCATCTGGCTCAATCATCACTACCACAAGGGTATGCCGGGCAATTATGCGCCTGCGCGCCGTGGGCGTGATGTTCCGGGCGTTACCGGTGCGTGCCTGATTACCCGTAAGGACATCTTTGATCTGGTAGGCGGTTACAGTGAAGACTACGTCATCGGCGATTACGAAGACAGCGACCTGTGCCTGAAAATTCGCCAGCTCGGTTTCCAGATTTACTACGAGCCAAGCGTTGCGCTCTACCATTTCGAGCGCCGCTCAATCCGCCGCAGCGCGGATTATATGCGCGGCCTTGCCAGCCAATATAATTCCTGGCTGCACACGCAGCGCTGGAACGAAGAAATCAGTGAATTGATGGCCCCGCAACACGACGAGATGCAGCTCTCAATGCCCTCAAATGTGATCGTGGCAAAATCTGAAAGGAGCGCCGCTTGACGGAAGTGGTAATGCTGAAACAGCCAGAACCTGAAGCCAAACCAGCAATACCCGAAGAACAGATTGACTGGCTGATACAATCTGTTTTGAAGAACCGGTTTCTGCCCTCACCCGACCCGAACAGCGTGTTCGTCGGAGACGGCGATTATCGCGCCGTGGGTGCCGAGTTCCTTGGTCATTTCATCCGCAAGGGCGGGCTGAGGCCTGATTCACGGGTGTTGGATATCGGTTCGGGGATTGGCCGCATGGCCGTACCACTGACCCAATATCTCGACACGGCGAAGGCACGCTATGCCGGTATTGATCCTGTGGTCGGTGGCGTTAACTGGTGTCGCCAGAACATCACTGCGCGCTATCCCAATTTCGAGTTCCGTCATCTCGACATTGCCCATGATCTTTATAATCCAAAAGGAAGCGTGAGCGGTCTGACCCTCACATTGCCTTTTGCGGATAAGAGCTTCGACTTCGTCATCATGACTTCAGTGGTCACGCATTTGCCGCCTGACGAGGTAAAATCCTATCTGGAACAGATTTCGCGCGTCCTAGCACCTGGTGGCAAACTGTTCATGACTGCCTTTGTCGTGGACGACATTGCCGCTCGCGACCGGCACGGCAAGCGCGACAAGCGCCTCTCCTTTGAACGTCATGGAACCGGCCCTTGCTGGTTTTTGCCGGAACTTCCGCCCCTTGCGGCGGTCGGCTTTGAAAACGGCTTTCTGGATCGTGCGCTTGCAGGTGCCAAGCTGGAGCTACAAACAAAATCCTTTGGACATTGGCGCGGCATCGAAGCCGATCACTATCAGGATATCTTCATTGCCTCGCGCGGAGGTGCCGCCTGATGGCCCCGCGCGTTCTCATCGCAGCCCACAATCATCCTTCGCTGCACCCCGGCGGAACGGAAATTTTCGCCCATGATCTGTTCCGCGCCTATCAGCGGGCAGGATGTGAAGCGATGTTTTTAGGTGCAACCAACAAGGTGCATCGCGAAGCGCGTCCGGGCACGAGTTTTCAGAGCATCGGCAATGGCGGCGATGAAATTCTGCTGTGGTCCGGGCACTTTGATCGCTTCTATATGAGCCAGATCGACCTATACGGCATTGTGCCGGATATTGTTGAACTGCTGCGTGACTTCAGGCCCGACATTGTGCACCTGCATCATCTGCTACTTTTGGGCGCAGAATTCCCCCATATCGTGCGCCGCACACTGCCTAATTGCCGGATTGTCCTGACGCTGCACGATTATTACCCTATCTGTCATCATGACGGGCTGATGGTTCGCACCACCGGCAAAGAACTTTGTCATGGGGCAAGTCCAGACCGCTGCCACGCTTGTTTCAAAGATATTGCGCTGGATAAATTTGTGCTTCGTGAGCGGCACATCAAATCGCTGCTGAGCACAGTCGATGCCTTCGTGTCCCCAAGTGCGTTTCTTAAACAGCGCTATGTAGAATGGGGCCTTGCCGATGATCGCATTCAGGTCATCCCCAATGGTCAGCCGGAACGTCCAAGATCAACGGCTGTTTCGCATGAGCGGGCCAAGTCGACCTTTGGCTATTTTGGCAATCTCAACCCGTGGAAGGGTGCAACGGTTCTGCTTGAGGCCGCAAAGCTGCTCATTGCCGAGGGATTTGATTTCGAGCTCCGTGTTCATGGAGCAGCTCCCTTTCAGAGCGAGAGCTTTGTTAGCGAAATCGATGAGCTTTTTGCCCAGACATCTCCTGTTGTGCAGCGGCGTGGTGCTTACCGCCGCGAGGATATCGCGCAACTCATCCAATCCGTGGATTGCGCCATCATGCCTTCGATCTGGTGGGAAAACGCTCCACTCGTCATTCAGGAAGCACAGGGACAGAACCGTCCCGTCATCTGCAGCAATATTGGTGGAATGGCCGAGATGATCACTGATGGCATCAATGGTCTCACCGTCCCGCCCAATGATCCGCTGGCGCTCGCCCAAGCAATGCGACGCATGGCGGAAAACCCGGAGCTGCGCCAGTCGCTTGGCGAAAACGCGCGGCACCCGGACACCATCGACACCACCGCAGCACGCTATCTCGATCTGATTGGATCCTTGCGCGCGGCCCGTGTCGAGGCAGCATGAGAGGTAGATCATGAACATCGCGACCAAAATTCCATCCGAAGGGGCACAAAAGCCGGTTGAAGCACAGAGCGCTTCGCCGACAGCTCAAAGGACTGAAGCCATGAAAGGACGCGTTGACGCTATTGAAGAAGGACGCCTTTACGGCTGGGCATTTGATCCGTCCTATCCGACTGAGCGGCTCATCATTCGCGTTCTGTTGGACGACAAGCCCATTGCCGAAGCACCTGCCGACAAAGAGCGACCAGACCTCAAGCGCAATGGCATTGGCGATGGGCTGCACGCTTTCGAAGTGATGCTGCCGCAATTTGCTGCAGCCCGCGCTGGCGATCTGGTGGTCGTTGCAGCCAATGCCGCAGGCAATGAGCAAAAGCTGCGCGTTCCAAAGCCTGATGAGCAGGCAGCTGAAGCGCTCATCGCAGCACCGATGACCCGCATTCTCGATAAACTCGATATGCTGATGGCTGCACAGCGGCAATTGCAGGTCAACCAGCGTTCATTGCAGCGCGCAGCGCCCACCATCGACAGTTCCGGCAATGCGGCACCGGCAGAGCTTCTCGATATTGCCGGTTCGGTTGATGCGCTGCGCACCGATCTTCACCAGCGCATGACCGAGCTTGATGTTCATATCATGCGGATGGATGGCGTGGTGGCAGGCCTTGAACAACGCATGGAAGACGTGCGCAAGAGAAGCAGCGGTGACATCAAGGTACTTTTCGTACTGGCCGCCGTTTTGACCGGCTTTGTCGCAGGCGCGCTTCTGACGCTTGCAGTCATGCCGTAAGGACAAGCCGTATGGTGCAAGACGAACGTCCAAATTCGGCTCCAAAACAGCCCCGAACACCTGATCGCCCACCCATGATGATGGAGGGTGAAATGGTGGTCGGCAGTGTGATTGAGGACACGCTGGTTTTAGTGCTGGGTATTGGCAGCGCGACCAATGATCAGGTTACGGCCTTTCTGAATGGCGACCCTGCAATGAGTGTGAAAACAAACCTCATTACCTGGCCGCTAAAAGAACCTTCGCCTGCCGGAACGCACGGTTTTGTGGCAATTGTTCCGACCAATGTGCTGCGCCGTGGCGTGCTCAAAACAATCATGTTCCAGCACCGGGCCAAGGTGGGGCGCTATAACTTTGCCTCACGATCCGCCTCCATTGCGGATTTTGTTGCAATGATTGCCGATCTGTCGGGTTCAGCTCTGCCCGGCGTCATTGACGAGCTCGTCGAAGGTCTGATTTCAGGGCCAATCAGCCGGAAGAAGCTTTCAGCGATCACCGTTCTTTTACAAGCTGGAGCGCGTTCGGATGGCTGTATCGAATTGATCGGCGCCAGCGACGAAGGCGAGATTTTCGTTCAGGGCTGGGCGCAGGATTTGACGCCCAGTGTCACGCGACTACTTATCAGCGGCAAAAATTCGTCGCTCGCCGAATGTGCGATCAGTGTTTTCGCCCGCCCTGACCTCAACGAACAGGCATCCGGTTTTGCCGGGCTGCTGCTCTCCAATGAGCCGGTTGAAGCCAATGATATTGAGCGAATTCTGTTTCGCGGCAGGCGCGGCTGGCGGTTTACAGAAGTCTATGATCGCAGGCTTTTGTCCGGTTCCCGCGAGACGCCGGCCCATATCCGCGCGATTCTGCCGCGCGTTAGAAGCTCAACCGATATTTTGTTAAGGCTGCGTTCGGCAGCCAATCGCTTTGACGGCACCGATACTGTTTCGGCCCTCCCGTTTCCGGTCCGGATCGGCATCGACAATGTTTTCCGCGTTGAAGGCAGTGGCCTTCTTGTTGCAGGCTGGCTTCTTGATCCCGACAGCCACGTCGAGGGTGTAAAACTGCGTCGTCATCGTGGAGAGATCCAGATCGACACAACATGGACGCGCATTGATCGCCCGGATGTGACGCGTGAGTTTGACAATCAACCCCCGTTCAATGCTGGCCTTGACCCTAGCAGACATGCTCATGGCTTTGTGGCATTTGCTGCGGAACTTGATGGTGACAGTACCTCACCCTTCTACCTAGAGCTCTCCATCAGCGACGGGCGGCGTGCCTTCTTTCCGCTGACGCCGACGCGTGTGACCTCGCGCGATGCAATCGTGCGGCAGCTTCGCGCAACGGACCCCAACGCCTGGGCATTGCGCCACATCGTCGATCAGCAGCTGGTGCCGCTGCTGCGTGGCGTTACCCGCCCCGCACCTGAAGTATTCGGTGTGGTTGATCTGGGACCATTTGAAGATGCAATGGGGCCAGCAATCATCATCGGGATTGACGAGCGTGTCGAAGAGATCGAGCCATTGCTCGCGCTGCTTGCCCTTGATCCTGAAACGCGAATAGCACCGATTGTGATCGCAGCAGCAACTGAAATCATAGACCGCGTCGGCGTTCAGATCAGACGGCTGGCTGATTTCTATCGCTTACGCATTCGACTTGTTTCGGCCAATGGCTCTGAAGATCTTTATGACGCACTGGAAGTCGGCGCACGCACTGTCACCACCGATCAGGTTGTCTTTCTGGCAGGCTCCCTGCTGCCGCGAAAGGCTGGCTGGCTCAACAAGCTGGTCACTGCGTATGAAACCCATAAAGACTGTGTGCTCTCTCCAACCCTTGCCTATGAAGATGATTCAATCCGCTGGGCAGGGACGTGGGTTGCAGGACCACAATCGGATCGCGCCCTCATCAGTCGTTATGCGGGCTATCCGATCGACGCCATATCCGGCATGTCGCTGACCGAAGTGGCAACGGCAACCTTTGAATGCTGCATCATGCCGCGCGAAGCATTGTTTTCTGCCGGTGGCTTCACACGAGGCTATCTCGGCACCCATGAAAAGGGCCTGGACCTTGGGCTGAAGCTCAAACAATCGGGCCTGCGTTCCTATTGGCTGCCATCAGCCCAGATGCTTGGTGCAGATGATACTTCTGTCACCGACAAGGCTTCAACGATTGCTTTAATCGAACGGATCGACCGCCAGGTTTTCGACGCCCGGTGGTCGGCCATTCTCGCTGGCAAGCGCAAAGTACAAATGGAGGAACCCGTATGAGCGAGAAGCTCCGCGTTCTGGTCATTTCCCACGCCCATCCGTCGATCTCACTCGGCGGTGGTGAAATTGCATCCTATAATCTGCACAAGGGCTTAAACACCATTCCCGGCGTGCAGTCAGTCTATCTGGCACGCGCGGCACACCCAATCCCGCGGCATGGGACGACTGCGCTGATGAGTATGCGTCGCGCAAGCGATGAAATTCTCTTTCATGCAGACGAGTATGATCACTTCTATCTTTCAAACAAAAACACCGACGAAATCCGCCGGGATCTGCTGAGGTTTGTGCGCGATTTCGACCCGGATATCATTCACTTTCACCACGTACTCGGCCTCGGCCTCGAAACGCTTTATGCCATTCGCGAGACATTGCCGGATCGCATCATTCTGGTGACGTTTCACGAGTTCCTCTCGATCTGCAACAATGACGGGCAGATGGTAAAAGCTGGCACCTCGAAGCTCTGCAATGAAGCCTCGCCAATTGATTGTCACGCCTGCTTCCCGCAGATACCGCCTGCCCGCTTTTTAAAGCGCGAACGTTTCGTGCGCGGGATGCTGGAACTGGCAGACGCTTTCGTATCGCCCAGCGAGTTTCTGGCAAACCGCTATCGCGAATGGGGTATAAATGCTCAGAAAATGGCAGTGATCGAAAACGGGATCGCGATCACACAGACAACGCCGCCGCGCGAGCTTACGGGACCGGACCCACGGCGCAGTCGCTTTGCCTTTTTCGGGCAGATTAATCCATTCAAAGGCATCGATGTGCTTGTCGATGCGGTGTCACGCGTTCCCGAACAGGTATGGGGCGAGGATTCCCGCCTGATGATCTTTGGCGGTAATCTCGAAAAGCAACCGCCGGCATTTCAGGCACGAATGCAGAAGCTCATTGAAGAAGCAGGACCGCGTGTCCGCTTTTACGGCGCCTATCAGAATGCTGAAATGCCGCGGCTTATGCAGTCGGTGGACTGGGTTGTGATGCCTTCGATCTGGTGGGAAAATTCACCTATCGTCATTCAGGAAGCATTGCATCATCGCCGCCCTGTCATTTGCTCGAACATTGGCGGCATGGCCGAAAAAATTCGTGATGGCGAGGACGGCCTGCATTTTCGCGTGCGAAGCGCCGAAGATCTGGCTGATCGTTTTACTGAAGTGCTGAGCGATCCGAATATCTGGAACCGTCTTCATCAATCCATTCGCAAGCCTGTTCATTATGTCGATTGTGCAAGAGAGCACCTCGATCTTTATCACCAGTTGCGGGAAGCCCATCCGCGCAGGCTAAAGCCTGCCGTGGATACAACCGTACTTTCACAGGCCAGCTGAGCCTGGCTCGCCTGTATCTGTTACAAAAGAAGGAATAGCCTATGGCACGCGCCCTCGTCATGATCCCCGCAGGAGAAGTGTACGATCACGACAATGTCCGCTGGTATCGTCATACCGACGTGCAGGGCAGCATCAATCACTATCACAATATCGGCGACGCCTTTGTTTTTGAATCTTCGCTGAAGCTGATGAATTACGAGAAAGCTTCCGAGCTGCCGATCACCAATTTCTCACCGGAGAAAATCGATCAGCTGCGGGAAGAATATGATTATGTGATCCTGCGTGGCTCGAACTACATAAACAAGGATATGAACTGGCGCGATACGATCCCTGTTTTGCAGCGACTAAAGCTGCCCGTCATCGCTTTTGGTGTTGGCGCACAAGCACCGGTGCGCGGTGAAATTCAGCTGTCAGAGGAAACAAAGGCGGTGCTGCGCATGATCGCCGATTCAACCGTCTCTGTTGGCGTGCGTGGGGCTTATACGGCTCAGGTTCTCAACGATATCGGAATTCAGAATGTCCGTATCATCGGTTGCCCGACGGCGTTTCGCCGTAACAATCAGCATCTGCGCATCAAACTGCCGCCGCTTGAGGAAGTGAGCCAGGTTGGTGTTACCGTGCGGCGCGAGGTTTCACCGGCTTACGCACAAGATATTGAACAATATCTGACCCGGCATCGCGATCTGATCCGCACAATGGCCGAGCGCTTTGACGTAACGCTCATGGCACAGGGCGAGATTGAAGAAAAAAAGATGGTGTTCGGCACGGCTGAACAAAAAGAAGAGGCTATCGCCGCCCTCAAGGCGCATCGCTGGACCGCTGACTGGTATTTCGATGACACAATCGAAAATCTTTATCGGCATCGCATGTTCTATTCGGATGTTGTTGCCGACTACGAGGAATTTGTGCGCAAGCAGCAATTGGTTCTGGGCTATCGCCTGCACGGAAATCTGATGGCGCTCGCTAACGGCATTCCATCGATCTATTTCACTTATGACAGCCGAACAGCGGAATTTGCCGAAACCTATAAAATCCCAAGCTATGATGTTTTCAGTGACAAGCAATTCCGTTTGGAAGATTACTGGGACCAGTCATTATTCGACAAATACAACCGCGCTTGGTTTGAGACCTATGCCGAAATGAAGCAGTTTCTCGATGAAAATGGTGTCGATAACAAAATGACCGACACCGGTCTGCCAATCGGAGAATTAAAGGTGGCTTGACGCTTATTGCGGCTTGGCCGGATCACTGGTTTTAGGCTCGTCGGGTTCTGGCTTGCTCAGATGCACTTCAAATGGAGCGATGAGCTTCTTGGGCTTGTCGCTTGGCATATCTGGCGTGAAAGGTGGAAAAGCTGCACCAGCGGTCGGAACTTTCAATGCTGCAGCATCGACGAGATCGTCGCCTGAACTTTCCACGAGCTCGACATCAGAGACGGTTCCATCCGGCGCCAGATAAAAGCTGATCTTCGGTTTGAAAACACCATCCAGTTCAAGAGGGCGCAGTTCGCGCGACAGAAGAACCCCATAACGTCGGAGGATGCGGACGACAGCGCTTTGCCATTCAGCCTGATTGATAATCTGAGGCGCTTCCGCCTCAGATGGTGCGGCTGGTGCCGTAACACGAGGCCCTGTCTGCGCAACGGATGGCAAACTGTAGGACGTCGCGGTCAGCAAAGAACCAAGCATCATGAACAGCCGCAAACTCGTTTGATTTTTCATTTTCATGATCCTCAATGTTAGATCTTTTACCCTTGAAAGCACCGATCATTCTTATCAGCCGCGTGACCGGGAAAGACGTTAAAACCTATCCCTGCAATCCGAAAACCGCGTCAGCAATATCGGATTGGCTTACCTTTTCAAACGTCTCACCAACATATTCGGTCAAGAGAACGCCAACTTCTCCGATACCCAAATCATCAAGCTGATCTGGTGTACCGAAGCCATATTCCATATGCCCACGCCCAATGATGCCGACGACAAGCGCTTCGGGCTTTTCTTCGAGATATGCCGCGATGTTGCAGGCAAAGGCCCGATCCCAGGTTTGCTGCGCCCGAACAAAGCGGTCAAACTCCGGTGCGTCGGCTGATTTTCCCTGCATGACCGGCGGCCCGCCATTGGTCAGACGCAAAAGATGTTCGCGATGCGCAAGGCTCGCCGGACGTGCCGGGGTCAGGCCATCACGATCTTCTTCCGCAATCGCTTCCCAGCCTTCTTTGCCAACACGGGTCACGAGATCGCGGCGACAATTAAGCGCCAGCAACTTGACGTTAAACTCGCGGCAGAAGTGGAAAAGCGGCCAGTAAAGATCTGCATCAAAGCCCCAGACCTTGCCCCATTCAGCTTTCTCCAGAAACTCCTCGGCCTCGAGCTTGCCTGCCACCCATTCATCAAGCACTGGCTGAATTCTTCTCGGAAACATCTCAAAGCCGACGGCAAGCTCATCGCGAAGAGCAAGAAGAGACGCAGAAACATTCACCTGCCAGCGATGAATATCGTGCCGATCATGCTGTTCGCCGAGAAGCACAACGCGCTTCTTGGCCATTTCATGCATAACCGATTGATGCGTGCGAACTTCTGGCGATATTGAATCAATCCATTGCCCGGCTTGTACCGATAAAGGCTCTAAGCTCATCGAAACGCATCCTTTTTGCCCGACACGACGAGACCCGTTTGCTGGCCCGTCTCATTGAGAGCGTAGAAGCGATACTCATCCCCTTCTTCTACCTCATGCCACGAAGCAACGTGGCCCGCTTTGAGATGCAGATGAAAGTCCGGTTTCATCACATTGATAAAGCCGCGGGACGGACGCACGTCCGGCATTTCGCCCGACCATTCCTGCTTGAAGGCTGGCAAGTCGAGCGCAATGCGCACCTCCGCCTTATTGCGCTGAGCTGCCGCAAAAGGCTTCAAACCGGGTTCATCATCACCGACTTGCAGCGCTTCGCCAGTACCGCGATCTTTGTCTTTGGGTGGAAGAGCCGAGAACGCAAAGCCATTCAGAGCCTGATCGAACGGTTCCGCACCATCAAAGCCGATCACGCTGCCGACCACACTCTCATCTTCAGCAAGAAGATCGATACGGGGATAGACCTTCTCCTGCATCACACTGCTGCGATCAGCAATCAGCGAGGCAATTGCCGAAAGATCGATGCGCGAATGATGCTCGCTACCTGAGAAATAAATCCAGCCGTCACGAACCTCAACCTGCTCCACGACACCGATACGCTCATGTGTCGCGCCGCCACTTTTGGAGTTGATCATAAGCTTGCCCATTGAGGGCAGCGTCTTCAGAACATCAGCCGAATCGGCTAAAAGTTTCACGCGGATCGGTTGTTCGCTCATAATTTCCTCATGCAGTTTGTGGGACAGGTGCTTGCTTGCGCGTTTGGGCCGCGCCAAACGCTTCAAGATCGATCACGCTGTCGATTGATAGATTGCCCGGCTCCCGGTGAGCCAGAATAACGATGGTCGAATTGGGAAGCTCACGTCGCAGGAGATCGAGCAACTCGGTTTCAGAAGACTTATCCAGCGCACTCGTCGCCTCATCGAGAAAGAGCCATTCTGGCTTCATTAACAAGGCGCGAGCAAGGGCAAGCCTTTGCATCTCGCCACCAGATAGCGTTCCCGGCGCAATCTGCTGCGTCGATGCTGCGGGAAGTGAGAGTTTCGACAAGCCGACCTTTTCCAGGGCCGTCGCAATTTCGGCTTGGTCAAACTTTTCCGCAAAAAGCGGATAGGCTACCGCATCGTGGAGAGGTGCATTCGGCATATAGGGCTTTTGTGAAAGCACCAGCATTGTCGCGTCAGGGCGGTGGAGCGTGCCGCTCGCAAAATTCCACGCGCCGGCAATAAGCCGAAGCAATGTCGTCTTTCCCAATCCCGAACGACCTCGCAACCAGACAGTTTTACCCGGTTCGATATCGAGATCCGAAATTTTCAACAAATCCTGCCCCTCTGGTGTCTTCAGCGCGACATCACGCAACTGGAGCGATGAATGCGCGGGCCCTGCAACAGCAAGTTCCCTTCGATTACCCGCGTTGTTGGCGGCATTCAGGAAGTTGGACAGGCGCGTTATTGCGGATACGAGCTCAGCAAGAACGTGATACCGGAAGATGAACCATGACAATGTGGTTGCAACTTGCTGCGAAGCTGTACCCAATTGCATCAAACCGCCAAAGTTTACTGCTCCGGTAAAATAACCCGGTAGCGCCAGAAACATCGGAATTCGCAAGATAGTAGAATTATAAGGGCGTGTGAAAACACCGAGCAGTGTCTGTCTGCCAATAAGACGAAACCAGTTGGACCGAACACCGACAAATCGCCTGTCCAAGAATTTTCGCTCTGCTTCCTCACCGTTCAAAACAGCAATTTCACCCGCGTTCTGGCGTATATGCGCCATTCCGAAACGAAAATCTGCTTCCTTCTTCTGCTGCTCGACAAAAGTTGCTTTGAGGCGGCGGCCAAACATATGGGTCAAGATTGATGAAAGACCAACATAGGCGAATGGTGCCCAAAGCATGTATCGTGGCACTTCTACATGAAAGCCAGCGATTGAAAAACTAAGGGAAAAGGTCGCCAATCCCGCGAGGACAGCAACGTAAGAGAACAAGCCTACCAAGCGTGTTATAAGACCCACACCTTCCGCAAGCGTGTATTTTACAAACAAGGCGCAATCTTCGGAAATGCGCTGATCTGGATTGTCGGGGGTTTTACTGTCTTGCCCACCTTTCAAACCCAAGTGCCAATAAGCCTTATTACTGAACCAAGTTGATAGTGCGACATTGGTCAGGCGCTCGCGCCATCGTATTTCTAACCACCCGTTCGCATAATAGCCAAACAGGTAAATCAGGGTGTTTCCTGTTACGATCAGTCCAAAAACGCCAAGTTGCGCCAGTGTCTCAGCTGCATTTTTTTGTTCAACCGCGTTGTAGAACGCAGCGGTCCAACCGATTAACTTGACGCCAAGATAAATGCCTATGAAATCAAGTGCGAATATCAAAGCCAGAAGCAGCCAGCCGAGGACTTTCCCCTCGCCGGAATTGCAATATTTGAGCAGCTGCCAAAATTGTTTAAGCACAGTGAACATAATCAACCGATACTGACATGAGAAAGCCGGAGCAGCTTTAAACCTGCCCCGGCATGTTGATCATCAATGGCGATCAGAAACGCATCGTGGCGCCAACCTTGAAGGTACGGCCTGGCGCAACCTGCATCTCAAGCGGATTGACATTGGCGACCGAGGACGTCTCTGGCGAATTGGCATAACCTGTCAGCGTATTTGGGAAATAGCGCTTGTCGAAGATGTTCTCGACACCGAAATTCACATCAATTTGCTTGGTTGGAGACCATTTCGCGTAGGCATCAAACACCGTGTAGCTCGACGGTTTGAAGGCATCTTCATCGGCACGGCGCTTCACACCGGATGCAAAAGTTCCAACAAACTCGGTTTCAAGGTTCCAGTCCGGAATGATATAACGCAGGCCGAGAACGGTTGTGAGTGGCGACGCACCATCAAACGGCGTCTTCTCAGATCCGGCGTCCACGCGCTGATCGCCACGCATATAAGAAAGCGCCGCATTGGCGAAAACGTTGTTGTAGACCTCGTATTCGCCCCCGAACTCGATACCCCAGACCTTCACGCTTTCCACGTTGCCGGAGGTGTATTTATCTGCTTCCCCCGGAACGCGCTGCAAGCCACGGATAAAGTCCTTGTAGTCCGAATAGAATGTGGACGCGCTGAAATAGCCTCGATTAAATTCGCCACGCAGACCAGCTTCATAGCTACGCACAAATTCCGGCTTCAGGTTCGGGTTTGGAATGACCTCAACCATGCTCGTTGCGCCGATAGAGGTGGACGAAACAAAGAGCTGCTGAGCCGTTGGCATTTTGAAGCCCTCCCCATAGGAGGCGAATACCGAATAGGTATCGTCGAGCTTATAAATCGCACCGAGACGCTTGATCAGACGGGTTTCATCCATCTTTTCCGGCTCAAACCCATCAAGCGAAACATAGCCATCATCCTTGGTCGGATCGAGGGAATAGGTTGCCAGACGCAAGCCAGGTGTCAGCGTCAAACGTTCATCCAGCAGCTTGATTTCGTCCTGAACATAAAAGTCCGCACGAATCGTATCGACTTTCGGGAAATTGAAACCCTGCCGCGGCGTAACCGTCGTTACACCCGTGTTGAGATTGGTGGTGATATTATCACCATCATAATTGCTTTTGGTGATATCGCCCGCAAAACCATAGATGACTTTATGGCTGGTCTGACCAAGATCAAATGACGATGTCAGCTGAACGTCAGCCTGTAGAAAATCCTCGCTATAATTGCGGATCTGAATACGCTTTTCACGTCGCGGCGTTGCCAGAAGCGAGTAATTGCGGATCTGAGTGCTGGTCGTATCGCGCTTCTGCGGTGAATAGGAAATGTTCCACTTCACCTCATCCAGCCAGGACGCGCCGACGGTCCAGCGATGATCCAAAGCAAAGCGAGCGCGCTGCATTTTCAGCGAACGATCCCAGCTCTCGTTTTGATAATAGAAACTGTAATAAGCGGGCATGCTTGCATAAAGCGGATTGGCAGCACCGGAATCATACTTCTGATCGACATCGGTATTCCGCTCAAACCACTCGCCCGTCAGCTTGAATTCATGATCGGCAGACGGATTCCACTGAAGTTTCATCAAGCCGTTATAAGCGTCGGTATCCATCGGAAATGCTTTGTTGCAAGGCCAGATAGACTCACGCGGACAACCCCAGCTCCCGCCATCGGCCCGTGCCTTACGCATATCGGGCTCGGACGAGCTCATATGTCCGAAACTGCCGAGAACCGTAAAGTCTCCGGCTTCGGCCGCACCGGTGATCTGTTTGCGGAACGATTTGTCGAAGCTGTCATAGCTGAATTTGGTTTCGACAGCCCATGGCTTGGTACCATCCAGAAGATCGTCGGCATCAAGCGTCCTGAAAAACACGACGCCGCCCAACGCATCTGCACCCCATAGAACCGAGTTCGGTCCGCGTGTGATCTCAACCGATTTCATATTAAACGGATCGACAAAATCACGGCTGCCATCGGTGGTACGCTCCTGAACACGCGCACATCGACCAGAATTTGCACACGGTTGCCGCCCACACCGCGAATATTGAAACTGTTGAGCTGTCCAAAAGGATTGGTGAGCGATGTCTGACGATCAACACTTACGCCCGGCTCATAGCGCACCATATCCTGAATATCACGCACCTGATGGCGGTCGAGCGTGTCACGATCAATCACGCTGATGGACATTGGAACATCAAGCAGGTTTTTGGCCGCGCGCTCCGCTGAAAGTGTGATTGTCTGCAGCCCTATCACTTCAGCGCTTTCGCCCTCGGTGTTCTGGCTCTGCTTTACGGCATTCTTTTCAGGCGCAGTCTGTGCGTGAGCCGGCATCGCAGCCAACAGCGCAACAGAGGCGGAAAGAGCTTTCAACCAACGATGGTTGATCGTGTTTTGGAAAGATAGAGTCCCCAGCATAGTATCCCCGAAATAGGCGTTGCATGTTCGCTGGCTTGCCTATTGGGACTTGCTGGCTAAAAGTTGAGTGAATCGCTCAATATATTATTTACAAATTGTTTCAACGATTTCGCGGCGTTGCTAACAGGCGTTGAAATTTTGAAGGTAGAGCAGAAGCAATTTTGCAACACCTAACGCTTCTAATTGATCAAGAATAAGCTTTACCATATGGTGGTCAAGGATAGGTTTTTAACGCCTGCTCGGTGATACTTACACGATTTCAGTAGTTATGATTCAATCGGATTGCTCGTATTCGAGAGAAATCGTGATGGCTTGCACTGTACAAGCTCGGAAGCAAGATCGACGTCACAATGCCCGTTATGCAATCGTTTTAACACATACGGAATGTGCTTCCATCAAACCGACGATAGCTGCTCCAAGCCGCAATCTCCCTCGCAAGTCAGATTTGCGTGAGGTGGTAAATGCGCTGCTCCATATTTCCTCATCAGGTCGCGTATGACGGGTTTTGCCAAGGAACGTCTTAGCATTTTCCAAGTTGCAAAAATACTTCTATCGATGGCGAGATGAAGGATGCATCGTACGATCAACAACGCGCTCGTGATGACAAGACGCCAGCTGACCGCCAAGCAGCGAGTACCACCACTGACTTTAACGATACTTAATCAGTAAAAGCCACGGAAAGTGGCGAAACATGGGGCTTTGATGCGGGAAAAGATCAAAGCGAGCAAGCGTCATATTGTGGTTTATACACTCGGCTTGATGGTCAATCTTTTGGCCCATTCTGCGGGTATTGAGGAGAGTGATAATGCACCTGATGTCTTGAAAGACATGCACGAAAGTCGACTTTGGTTACGGCGTATCTTTGCAGATAGTGGATACGGAGTACCCAAGCTCATAGACAAGCTGGGAAAAACTCGCAAAGTTTACGCTGGAAATGGTCCAAAAACCCGAGCCCGCTGAGGGTTCTAAACTTTTACCACTTCGATTGATAGTCGAGCGGATATCTGTAGGTCTGGGACGTTGCCGAAGACTTGCTAAGATTTAGAGACCCTCTCATCTGCTTAACCTATGTCTACATGGCAAACATCCGCCTCCTCACCGTGCGCATCGCAAAAGACTGATATAGTCAGGTTTTTTACGATTCCGGCTGCTAGCTCGGTCTTTTACCTAATCGTTTGAAACTACAATAAGCATAACGGTCGAGGTAGGCTCCAATCAGAAGGCGATTGTGTTCATTCGTATCAGAGGCCGAGGAATCTGAGCACCTGACTAACTAAAGTTTGCTAAGATGTTCGAGGCAAGTTGCCTCCACAGCTTCTTGCAAAGCTTTTACCCCAGCAGTGATCAATAGCAGCTCCTCGCGAGTGATCTCATAGGTTCGTGAGTAGCGGGCACCTATGTATGCCCGATCAAGTCGATCAAAGCAGCGTTTTGCAAAACCGGTGCCGTCGCACCAGACGTTAGTCAACCGAGGTGCGATCCGTTCTGCGTGTGACCTCAGGAAGGCCAGCCGGTGAGATTTCGGATTGTACATTGTCTTGACACCCAACACACAATGATAAAGCCTTTCAACAGATTGGTGCAAGTCGAAAGCCGCCTCTCTATAAAATCCCCGCTCGAACGCTTCTCCGGCCAGTTCGATGCGACGACTGGCACTTGAAAACCAGTGGCAGAAATCGCGTCGCATTTCTTTCCTGGCGAATTCGGGGTCTGCAGGCGGTGGTTCTACCAGGAGTGATCCGGGCGCCTCATAAATCATGTACCCACTCTGAACCAATTGAACGAAAAATGGATTACCGTTAGCGAGGTGATCATTGATGTATATAATGGAGTGGACTAAGAAATTAATTTGAGTGGACAAGTTGCCAGTAACTTTTATTTCGCGAGAAATACGTTCTTCAGCTCGTTTCCAAATACGCGGACTCACGAAGAATTCCGAATTCACGATGATCAGTAATTTGAAATCTGCGTGAAACTTGCCTGCATTGCCGCTATTCAGGCTTTCGCTGCGTCCGTCGCGAGTATGACGTTTATCCTCAGGAAAGTCGAAAAGAATAAGTTTAAGGATGAGTCCTCCTGTCTTTTTCTCAGAAACTTTTCCCGTTTGCGCAGCATCAAATTCTTCGAATAGTATTTTCACAACTCTGATGAGTTCCAAGCGTGCGCTAAGCGCCAAATGGTCAACCCGTTCAATGAGCGTCTCACTAGAAGAGGGTGTCAGCTCGAGTCTGCGTCGGATGCTTTTCATGACTCTGAACCACCATAGTAATACGCCCTCAAATGCATTACATCACTGAGCAGCGAGCGCATTTGGAGCCACGGAAATTCTGACGAATCGTGCCAAAGACTGCCTTCCCTGACGATAGCGTCAAGTTTCGCTTCAACGCCGGCTAATGACTTAGAGTACGTTATAGCCATGACATTGAGGATGCGAGTGGCCTCGTCTGCTGCCTCGTGTTCGGCGCGCACTGCAGCGGAATAGCCAATTTCCCGTTCAGCCTGTTCCCACCGCAGCTTATGGGCGGTAAACTCTGCTTCTGCTTTGGCACAAGCTGTGTTTTCATCTGGCGCGTCTTTCAGTATGTCACGGATTGCGGCAATCGAATATGCGGTCACGGTCTCGCCGTTGGCCAGTGCAATTATGGCGGAAGGGTAATCTACAGTTTCAGCCAGTTGCTGTTCCAGAGAGTGCGCAGTATCTGCATGACCTTTCATTGAAAGGTGAGCTTCCTGCCACTGATGCCAGAGCGCCAGTACCGGATCAGGGAATATTTCCTTTTCGATTGTGTGTTTCGCTGAAGCCTCAGAAGGAAATGCTCCGCGCGAAATTAATTTCCTGCGGGTGACGAAAGGCAAAGTCGTGCTATTGTCAGAATCAGCCATGACCTGAGCTCCCATAAGCCGGGTTGTGGTTAGGTCGCTCCGCGTGGTTCCAACACTCGGGGCGACCGTCGGAACGTTGACAGCATACTCACAGATCGTTTCCAGATCAATAGAAATGAACATATTATGGCGATTATGTTGATGAGTGCCGCTCAGTGTCGCGTGGCGAGAGCGGCATTGAAGCTTAGCGTTCTGGACTTGGCAAAATTGACTAATATGTCAACCAACACAATTGTTCGCTTGGAGCGAGGAGAGAATCTTAAGGAAAGCACTGTTCTACACGTGCAAAGAGTGCTGGAAGCAGCTGGCGTTGAATTCCTGAAAGTCGACAAACATGGCAGGATCGGAATACGTTTTACGGAATCTGTTTGAGAAGGAAACACGGTTGCCCACCTGTCTTGTTATCTGTTCCTTCAAAATGAACGAGCCACAGCCGCAAGGACATTATTCGGAAACCACTTTATTTTTGTACTCACTCTCTTTCAAAGGCGGTCTTCCGAGAAGTTAGCAATGATTTGGAAGCGAGAAACGCCCAAGAGAGTTGATCAAACAATTCTTGATTTGCACCCGTTAGCCCGTCTACCACCGCAAGAGAGCAACCGGCTGATGATGGCACCGTGATTGAAAAACGTGATGTGACCAAGCAAAGAACTCCCACGTATGAAGCGCTGCGATACCACTGACCTTTTGCAGAACTCCTGCTTCCGGCGAGTAATACAGTGGCCAGAAGATTTGATGATCAAACATGTGGGGGCAAAACTTTGCTTGTCGTGCGGATCATCCCAATTACCACAGTCTAGCGAAGAAGCAATGCTGACTTTTTCTTAGTTGTCGCACGTAATTTCTTCATATGAGTGCACTATCTGGCAATGGAGGGTACATCCGTGACTCGGCCGTCATGCTGCGTTCCCGGTGGTTCCAGCATAGCCCCCAGAAGCAAATCATATTGCTCTATCAGTGCATAAATCCACTTGCAATTTGGCGACTAACAGCCTTGTTCGCGGGTCTTTGCGCCGCGGAATTGCGTGAACGCTGCCGCTGGCCATAGGTGGACATTTCTTAAATAATCGCTTTGATCTGAGCATTAAGATCGGCGCCGGGAAGCGGAGGTCTCCCGCGGGCTTTGGAAAGGGCGCGTGTTGTTCGCGCCACGATATATGATCGGGCGACACTAGGTCGTACACTCATAAAGAGACTAGTTATTTGAAAGGATTAGTGATTCAAATGGCCTCAAAATTGGAGGTGTTTGATGTCACGTCGCCGCTATGAGCTGACAGACCGGGAATGGTCGATTATTGAGCTGCTGTTGCCCAGCAAACCTCGTGGTGTGCCTCGGGTTGACGATCGCATGGTTCTCAATGGCATACTATGGCGGTTCCGCACTGGCTCATCGTGGTCGGAAATCCCTGAACGCTATGGTGTTGCAACGACCTGTTACAACCGGTTCGTTCGCTGGCGACGTGCCGGTGTCTGGGATCGGTTACTGGAGGCCGTCTCGGAGGCCTATGACGGTGACATCGTGATGATCGACAGCACCTGTGTCCGTGTTCACCAGCACGGAGCCACAGGAAAAAAAGGGATGCCGACGATGGTTGCATGGGACGTTCCCGTGGCGGCCTCACAAGCAAAATCCACGCAATTGTTGATGCGCAAGGCCGTCCGATCAATTTTTGCCTGACGGGTGGCCAGGTTGCTGACTGCTCTCAGGCTGAGGGCCTCATGGCGTGTGTTAAAGAAGGCGGCACGCTGCTTGCAGACAAGGCCTATGATACCGATGCCATCCGCAAGACGGCAGCAGACCAAAAAATATGGGCCAATATTCCACCCAAATCCAACCGCACGGGCGTCTTGTCGTTCTCACCGTGGGTTTATCGTCAGAGAAATCTGGTCGAGCGGTTCTTCAACCGCATCAAACACTATCGCGGTATCGCAACGCGTTACGACAAGAACCCCGCCAATTTCCTGGCAGCTGTCAAACTCATCGCTATCCGCATCTGGTGCATTAGTTTATGAGTCTACGTCGTAGCGTCTCGAATAACGATTTTATCGCAAGCATACTTCGGCAGCGAGATTAAGTGCAGCAGTGGCTCCTTGGGTTTAGCGAATTCATGCACTCCATTCACAATCTGCCTTCAATTTTATTACTGCCGCCGGGACGCCGTGATTCCATCAGCTGAGCCCTGCAACACCAGCTATTCGGGGGAGGGACAACCTCCTATACCGCTGCCGTTGCGACCAATGCAACCTGTGAAGCAAGTTCGCCCACTTCAACAACTGGTTAGGCGCAATGCGATTACGATGGGCGACCAGATTATCGGTGGCGTCAATCTTCCAGCGCTCGTTATGAGTCGCAGGCATATACACTGCACTGGAGCGTCGACGCCCCTCAAGGTGGGTCAGAAATTCTATCTTAGTGGTACTGCCAAACATAATGTGAAGAGTAATTCTATAGCTTACTTGGGTTTGGAAACGATACCCGAAATTAAGGGGATATACCATCATGTCTATTCCATGAGATAGCTTAGCAAGCACATAGGTAGTTGGAGCATGCATTAGTTGCGTGGACCGTCGTATTATAAGAAGATCATTCACGTTTTACGGTCACCGTAATATGCAATTGACTGTTCCAACCCGTCAAAACTTCCGTTTATTGGAAAAAGGGCGTTGGAGTCTTTTCATGAATGATCCAAAATATAAACACAACACCGAAGCGCTCGTCACAACAACGAAACCCGAGGAGATTAGTAAGCTTTTCTGCGAAAAATACCGGGCTTACATAATATTAGTCGAATTTTCAGACCGCGATACGATTATAAAATTTGACGACGGACGCGCGATACTTAGTCCAACCGCGAACGGTCTTCGCCTGCGCGTCGAAGCCTCTGATCTCGTAACGTGCCATGGTATTTGGTTTCTCTTGCTAGCGGGAATAGATCTATGCGAAACAGGGACTAAGGGTTGACTTGATTTGAACACGCTAGATAAGCGCGAACTTTGCTTTTCAAAGATATATGTAAACGCTGGCCCACAAAAAAATAAATTCTCTGGGCTATTCTGAAGAAAAACCAGGATTTTCTTGATCGCTGGTTCACTAAATTGATTGTATTGACTTCTAATCACACACCCGAAGCACATTCATCGGAATAATGGGCTTCATAGTCCAATTGCAGCGAGAACAATGCCTTCGTAATGCCTAATGCTATTTTAATTAAAATTTAGCGCTGAATGCTCTGCCCGCGTTCCAGGTTTCGACGCTGGCGCTCCGCAACTATTTGCCCAACGTTTCCCATTCGAACGATCTGCTGCAATAATTTGAGGCGCTTTTGCATCTCTTCAAATGCTGGGCGCTGTGGTTTAGGTATGGCGTCGACGATCGACTTCTCACCGCGTAACATTGCATCTCGCCCGAACCTGAGATCGAGCGCACGACTGACACGGGTAAATTCCTGCCAGATTCCAGCATCGAATGAGCTTGCGACAATGTCGATCTTGGTGTTCTTACTTTCAATCTCAGCCGAAAGTTGACGCAATGTGTCTTCAGCCGCCGCCGATATTCCCGGAATGGCAATTCCCATTCGTCGCCGCTCTTCGGAAATAACCTCGAGCTTGCTTTCGAGAGCAGTTTTGTAGAAAGCTGCGAGCGATGTAATGCGGCTTTCCGCCTCGTTAACGGCCCTGATAGCTTTCTTTCGCTCTCTTCCGCCAGCCAATAATTTATGCATTATGCGTCCAGAACCGCGCAGTTCGCCGTAAGCTTCGGGTTCATTTGAGACAGCCGCAGCGATCCGCTCGCCAGATATGCCCTTAAGGATTAAATCTTCGATCTGACTTGCAGCACCCGCTGGATCAAGCCAAATTTGTGCTGCTGTTCTAATCAACGCTGCGCGATTTTGTATATACTGGGCCATGGCGACTGCCCTACTTCGAGCCTCTTCTTCAAGCGGTATATTAAACTGTTGGATCCCCGAAAGCATTGGCGGCATCGCGCATCTTTCATGCCTTGGTTCAAGTCTGTCGGAGGCTGCAGCCATCTCCAAGCGGTCTTTTCTTGCAGCAACATTCGATTGCGCACCACGAATTTCGGTTTGCCAACGCTTCTCATCATAGGAGATGCTCTTGGCGACCTCTATCGCCATGCCGAGTGCAATATTTGCCCGGTCCCAGAGCTTTGTCACTTGTCCGCGCTTGTTATCAAGCCACGCCAGTTTTTGTCCGACGCGCTCTTCTATGCTCGCTACACCTCTGGCAAGCGTGTCGATACCACGCCGGCGGGCAAAATCATGTGCATGCGCGCGATAACCAGCGTCATTTTCGAAATCGAGCGTTGTGGTTTTCGCACCAGAGCGACTGAGCCGTTCAACCAATTGCCCGAACAGTTCCGGGCGGTGGCTTTCGCGCTCGATTCGTGCCAATCTTAATGCTGCAGTTTCTAGCTGTTTTGCGGTCCAAACGTTTCGCTCGACCTGGCGTTCCTCGAAACTCTTTTGGCCGGTTTCCTTATCTATGACAGGGATTTTGACCTTGACGATTTCAACGCCATCTTTCTTCAAAAGGACCTTATCGCCTTCCGATACGCCTCCGGCGGACAGTGCCTGGGGCAGGCTGACGCCCCAGAGCCGATGTACTGTCCCGTCATTCGTCTTCACATCGGCATAGGGGCTTTGCTCACTTCGCTCATTTTGATGCCCAAACTTTGCCAAGCCGGTTTCAACCAGTTCTCCTGCTATCCCCAATCCATAGTCCACACGGGATTTCCTCCACCATTCCGCATTCATTTCGAAATCTTCTCGTGCCGCATAAATATCAGCACGATCGCGATGGCGGGTCATCGACACATAGGTCAGATGCTGATCCATCATGCCGGTTGCGAGCACAAAGGCACGATCAACTGTCGACCCTTGAGATTTATGGATAGTCACTGCATAACCATGGTCAATATTGCGATAACTGTTTTCACTGAGGACCACCGAGCTCCCATCGTCCAGACGGATCGTAAGGAGCGGAGAACCTTGTTTGTTGCCGGTAGAAACAACTGTTCCAAGCATGCCATTTTTGACATATTGTGGATCAGAGTGTGGAGCATGCTTTTCAAAAAACCGGGAATTTTCAAGAAAAATGATCCGATCCCCACAGCCAAACTCGCGGATACCCCGCTCGGTGCGGAATTTTCGAACATCCTTTAACGCGCCTTCCCTCTTCACCACATTACGCAGGGATGAATTAAGCCGCTTTACATCTTCATTGGTATGGGCAAGTACGAGCATTTCGTGGCCGTGGAGTGATCCCCCATTTCGCTCAGCAGCAGCCTTCGTAATTGCCTGTTGTCGCGCCTCACTCCAATCGGCAACGATACGCTCTATGGCTTCACTACGTCTCTTGGCTTCGAATATATGGCCGTTCTCTGCATAAGCTTCCAACCCCTCCCTGATCTTGCCTTGGGCTAGCAGTTTTGATGCGTCGCGTGCCCATACTTGCCGCTGACGGCGAACATCCGAAAGCTCAGCAAATCCAATTTGTTCAGTTATTGCCCGGAAAGCAGCCCCCGCCTGGATAGGCTGAAGCTGCATCGCATCGCCGACCAGCACCACCTTCGCCCCCGCACTCTCAGTCGCCTTCAACACACGCGACATTTGTTGCGAGGATACCATACCCGCTTCATCAACGATCATTACGTCGCCTTGCTTAAGAAGGTCGCGACCATTCTCCCAGGCATGTTCCCACGAGGCAAGGGTTCGTGATTTTATGCCGGAACTATCCTCCAGCCCCTCAGCAGCCTTGCCGGAAAGTGCCGCGCCAAATACACGGCGATGCTCCCCTTCCCAGGCACTGCGTGCGACGCAAAGCAATGTCGTCTTGCCAGCACCGGCAAGTCCGACAACAGCTGCAATACCCTTCTCCCCGAGAATATGGCGGACGGCATCAATCTGTTCACGATAAAGCACCAAAGGCTTTTTCGGATCAGCCTTTTCAAAGCTCCGAACAGCCCTATCAATCCTCGCGTCAGCAATCCCAAACCCCTTGCGCTTTGAAAGGGCCTCCGCAGAGCGCGCCATGTCATATTCTATACGCAGGATTTCGCGCGTAGTGAATATTGCGGGTTCGGTGACCTTTCCGGTCTGCGAATCCACTTGCTGCGACTTCAATAACACGAGATTGTCCAACGCCATTAACCGCGCACGGATGTTGGCATAATCGGATGGATCATCAACATAACGGTGCAACACCCTGGCGATATCCTTTTCATGAAAGGTCGAGCGCTCGTTGGCGAGTTGTTTTAGCAACAAGCCAGGATTGACCATGAGCCGATCAACTATATTTTGCCGACGGGCAAGTTCGGCTGGATTGGAATACAATTCTACACCCTTACGCTTGAGCGCCGCTTTCTGCGGTCCAATATGTTTCTGCGCAATTCCCTCCAGGCCCTGTTCGGCATAGGAGCGTCCATCAAGACGAATGTCATGGCCAGCAAGCGAGAGATACCGGTTGGCTGTTTCCGCCCATGCGATCTTCCATGCCTTCATCGTCTCCTTGTCGCCAGCCCAAAGCTTGTAAACTATCTTCCCATCCGGTCGATCCGGCTTTATGACACGTAGCGGTCTGCCATCCGCCCCCAGTACCGGAACGTTTTTTCGCCCAAATCCATCCTCAGTCAGCGGTCGCAATGCGGTCATTAGGTGGATGTGAGGATTGCCGTCCTTATCGTGATAAACCCAGTCAGCAATCATGCCTTTTGAAGTCAGATTATCCCTGACAAATTCCTGGACCAGAGCTATGTTCTCCGACCGCGTCAATTCCTCCGGGAGCGCGATGATCAGCTCACGTGCGAGTTGTGCATCCACACGCGTCTCATATGCATCGACGGCATTCCATAACGCCTCGCTTGCTGCAGTAACACTTTTGCCGACGACTGCTGATCTTAACCATGCGGGGATCTCCTCCGGCAGTGCTATCTCTTCATGCTTGAGTTCGTTGGTGCCATCACGGAAGCTGAATGAGGTTCCAGACCGTTCGTCAAACATTCGGGCGCGATGACGATAAGCTGCAGCTGAAACAACGCTGCGCCCTGCACCTCTGCTGATTACTTGCGCTCTTATGAACATCATCGTCACGTAAGTCTCCAATCTGCCCTCACACGTCGCGCGAGCGCCGGATATCACTTCGCACACCAATCGCGGCTCCCCGCCTTGCACCGTTCTCGGAAGACGGACTAAGTCGTAAACAGTCCTCAACGTTTGCAAAATATAGATTATTATACTATCTTTTTCTAGTATGTTTAATTCCAGCTTCAGAATACGATGCCCACAAGGAATCAGTCACACGAGCCCTTGACACTCGCATCTGTCGTAAAAATTACCGGGATGACGCGCGGTGGAATTCTTGAAGCGATGGACCAGATCGTTCAACCCGGCATTCTGACAGAGACTTTGAGAAAGGACTCAATGGGGCGTGGGACAGCCACACAGTTTGAGTTCGCTCGAAATGTATTCGAACAAATTCGAATGTGAGACTAGTAGTTTAACTCAATAAATTTTTATCACTTTATTTGTAAAATTTCTGGCACTATATCGTTGCTCTTTTTGAGTGCCTCAGCGGGATTTTATCTCTTTTTGATTCACATCTGCGACGGAGGTTGCGGATATGTCGATGACCCTTTCTATTGATCTTCGTGGCCTTCTTCTACCACCCGTTCGGCTGATGCATGGCACCGAGAGGCTGCCGATTTCGCGTTGGTGGGCGATGGGCAGACGTTGGCGCTGCTTGCAAATTAAACCAGGGAATGTCGTCCCCGCTCCTTGGGGCGATCAGAATTCCCGCGAAGGAACGCTCACGTCGATCCGGTTATAGCGCAGCTACGCTAGCATCGACGCAGCGTGTTGATGGTTTTGCCACAGATCACTGGTTGCGTAAGTTGTCCTCACTAGTTTGCGTTTAAAAGCCGGACAGATTTGGGCATCGTACTGCACTAGGTATAAGCCACACCAATTTTCGTCTCAGCTTTGCGTTAGTTTCACCGAGTTAAAGCAGTACCAAGCCAAGCGCAGGACAAGCTTGTGGATATAAGCTTTGTTTTTGGTACGATCTGCGGTGAGCCAACCGCTCGCGTTCAGATTCTAAAAAAGTTGGCTGAAACATCGACGCTGGCGTAACTCGCAACCGGGCTGCCACATTCGCTCGTAAGGATTTTTTGCAGCAATTATAAGCAGTGTATATACAAGCCAATGGCAGGATAAACGCTGTGCCGGCAAAACGATAGAACGGTTTGCGTCTTGATGGAAATGTATTAATGCAATTATGACTAAATTGAATCCATCTTAAGTTGCGTGTCACTGGTCGAACCCCTGTTAAGAATCCTGAAACAATGAAAGAGAGATCAGTGGCATTTCTAAAAAAATCTTTTCTTCTCCGCCGGCGGGTGGACCATTGGGTTCTAGGCGTTGCATCTGCAGCGATGCCCATCCGATTAGGATTGGGCCCAATCATTCTTTTTGTATTTTCATGCATTGGTATCTATCTCAGTTTTGCTCGTCACGCAGCGACCCGTCTATTTGCTAAGAAGTTCTACATATTCATTCTACTTTATGCTGGTTGGTCTTTAGGCCTCATTCTGTTCCGTGGAGAGCCGTTCGCTAACAACAGACAAATTGGCTACACGCTTTTGATCACGGTATTCGCCTTTGCAGGTCCCGGAATGCTGCTGGTTCGGAACCCTCTTCGGGCCTATGTGCTAGGATCGCGTGTCGGTGTCATTATGGCCGTCCTTGCGGTTATTTACCTTGTATTCGCTGAGGGTGGGCGGATTGGTGTTGGTGGCAATGAGGCGGTCTTTGCCTTTGTCGCAGGCGTGGCAGCTATTTCAGCCGCTATTCCAATTGGCAAAACTCATCGCTATCTTCCAAACGGCCCTCATTGGCTGATTTTGGGTTTGGTTTCTGTTCTGGCGTCGGAAACGCGGGCAGTTATTGTTGTGCTGCCGGTTTTTGCAGCGATCGAAGTCATATTCTTCCTCAAACGCTTTAGTATTCGACAACAGGGAGCTGCTTATGCAGCCATGGTGGCCGCTCTCGCGGCTCTTGTCGTTGTAGGACCTGTTGGTGATATTATCTCCAAACGTTTTGCGGGGATGGTCGAATACTACGACAGTGGTGACAGCTCGCAATGGGAAGATAAAATTTCGGCAGATATCCGCGAAGTCATGTGGACGAGTGCTGCAAAGGTTATCGAGCAGAATCCGATAGCGGGGGTTGGTGCTTATACGAAAATGGACGTAGTCCGGGCGCAAGCTGGAGAGCAAGCTTCGCTAATGCAAGGTTTTCGCCACGTCCATAATACTGTGCTCGATGAATTGCTGAACGATGGCATCATCGGATTGTTTTTTATGTTTGCGGCGTTCCTCTCGATTTTTGTGCATCTTTGGCGCAACTCCGATAGTTGGGCTATGCGCCGAGCCTTGATTTACTTTGTGGTGGTTTGTGGCAGCTATGGCATGTTGCATAATCCATTGCTGCATGAGGTTACGATCTCGTCGGTGATGTTCTTCCTCGCAGCGCTGAATGCAGCAGCATCACGCCGCATTATGGCGTTGCGTCGAAAGCGCCTCATTAATTAATGCCGAAAGCTTAGCGAAAGATGCCACACAATGGCCGACAGATGCCGAAAGGTTACTATTCATCTGAAAATCTGAAGCGGCCCGTTGAACGCAAAACGTGTCCTTGGTAATATTCGGTTAGTTACGTTGGAAGCACTAAAATTCCCAATCGCTAGAGACTTTTGAAGAACTTCACCCTTTAAGGTCACTTGAACCGGCTGTGTAGGAGATAAAGAATATCTCGTTTGTGAATAGTGTTAACAAATTTTAGCGGGAGCTAATCAGGCAAGTCGCGATTTTCGGTCAGACGCCTGGATTCCCAGCCAAGTCAAATTTCTCAATGAATTCAATAAATCATTTTTCATAATCGCCGAATGTGTCATAGGTTTGTGCTACAGTTGGCGCACGCCGTCAAGGGGCAGGCATAGGCGGAAATTATTTCCGCCAGAGACGCTAAACCAGTCTGGTTACAACATCCCGTATTGACGATCGCCAGTGAGGCGCAGACCAGTTGAACACTTCCTGGAATTTCGCAGTCGACAGTCGCGAGTTGGCTGGACGCACCGCCTTGGTCGGATAATCAGCTGTTGCAATGTCTGTAACAGTAGCCGTGGGTCCACCAAATTCGGCACTCTCATTAAATATAGCGCGTGCAAAGCCGCTCCAGTTCGTGTCGCCTGTACCAACCAAGTGATAAACACCATAAGCGGAGAAGCCAGGCACTGCCGCCATATGGTCCGCTACTTGGATAATCGCGTCGGCGATATCGAGTGCACTGGTTGGATTACCCCATTGGTCGGACACAACCGAGAGCGCATCGCGCGTCTCTGCGAGCTTGAGCACCGTCTTGACGAAATTCTTGCCGAAAGGGCTGTAAACCCAAGCCGTTCTTAGAATGATGTGTTTTGGATTGGCTTGCGCAACCAGACGCTCACCTTCAAGCTTGGTGCTTCCATAGACACCTTGGGGACCCGTAATATCTGTTTCCACATAGGGTTCGCTGGCATCACCTGCGAAAACGTAATCAGTCGATATGTGTATGACAGGAACACCACAAGCCTTTGCTGCTTCCGCAACTGCTTGAGCGCCTCCCGCATTTACCGCGAACGCCAATTCTGCTTCATCCTCAGCCAGATCGACAGCAGTATAAGCGGCAGCGGAGACGACGAGGTCGGGCTCGAGCGCCTCAACGACGCTGCGCACCGCCTCAGGTTTCGCCAAATTCAGTTCCGGACGACCAAGCGCAATCACTTCCAGATCAGATCGCCGGGATGCTTTCTCCAGAAGACTCTGGACAACCTGTCCTTCGCGCCCGGTTACAACGATTCTCATGCTTTTGTCTCTTTCGAAACAGTACTGCCAAGCCGTTCGCCCGCATAATTTCCGCTGCGGATCGGTTCCCACCACCATGCATTATCGAGATACCACTGAATGGTCTTATCCAGGCCCGTTTCAAATGTTTCCTGCTGCTTCCAGCCCAGTTCGCGCTCGATCTTCGATGCATCAATCGCATAACGGCGATCATGGCCGGGGCGATCTGTCACAAAGGTAATCAGATCGGCATAGCTCTTGCCATTTGCACGCAGACGCTTCTTGTCGAGAATGGCGCAGATTGTCTCAACAACGTTCAAATTGGTGCGTTCCGCGCGTCCGCCAATGTTGTAGCTCTCGCCCAGTTTGCCTGTGGTCGCGACCAAAGCCAGCGCGCGTGCATGATCCTCAACATAGAGCCAGTCACGCACATTCGCACCTGCACCGTAAACCGGCAAAGGCTTCTCATCGAGCGCATTAAGAATAACAAGCGGGATCAGCTTTTCAGGGAAATGGAACGGGCCATAATTGTTTGAGCAATTAGAGAGCACCACCGGCAAGCCATAAGTTTCATGCCAGGCACGAACCAGATGATCGGATGCAGCTTTCGAAGCCGAATAGGGCGACGACGGCTGATACGGAGTTTCTTCTGTGAAGATGCCGCTATCAAATGGCAAATCGCCAAACACTTCATCCGTCGAAATATGGTGAAACCGGAACGCCGACTTGCGCGGTTCCGGCAGCTCACGCCAGTAAGCGAGAGCAGCATTCAGCAGTCGGAAGGTACCGATAATATTGGTTTCAATAAATGCGGCCGGACCATCAATAGAGCGATCTACATGGCTTTCAGCAGCCAGATGCATGACAATATCGATATCATTGGCACGCAACGCTTCCAGAACGCCAGTGTCATCGCAGATGTCCGCCTGAAGAAAGCTGTAATTGGGATGGTTTTCAATCTGACGCAGCGAAGCTAAATTACCAGCATAGGTTAGCTTGTCGATATTGATAACATTGACCTTTGGATCAACGGCTAAATGGCGACATACTGCAGAACCAATGAAACCTGCACCACCTGTAATAAGAATGTTCATCTGCTTCCTCAAGCAAAAACTTCTGCGTCGGCCAGAAGCGGTGCGTTCCGATCCTTCTCCGAGAGTTGAACTTCGGAAGGCGATATAGGCCAATCAATGCCAATAGCCGGATCATCGAATCTTATCGTGCGATCATGCGCAGGTGCATAATAGTCAGTAACCTTGTAGATAACCTCGGTATTCTCAACGAGTGTTATGAAGCCGTGTGCGAAACCTTTCGGCACCAGAATCTGGTTCCATTTTTTTTCCGAGACTTCCAGTGACATCCACTTACCAAAAGTCGGAGAGCTTTTGCGTATGTCGACCGCCACATCGAGGATAGCTCCCCGTATCACACGCACCAACTTGTCCTGCGTATAGGGCGGCAACTGATAATGAAGACCACGCAGAACGCCTTTCGCCGCAGAAAACGAATGATTGTCCTGCACGAAGTGTAGACTGATCCCAGCAGCACCAACCGTTTTGGCATTATAGGCTTCCGAAAAGAACCCACGATCATCGCCAATTTTTCGCGGAATAATTTCCAGAACACCATCAAGTTCCAACGGACGAGCGATCATCGTTCGCTTCCAATTTCCTCAACACGACGACGCAGATAGGCAGCATATTCGGTCTGCCCAAGTTTTTCCGCCCGTTCAAGAACGGCATCGCCATTGATCCAGCCCTTCTCGAACCCGATTTCCTCGGGGCAAGCAATCTTGATACCTTGCCGTTTTTCGATTGTGCGCACAAAGGACGATGCGTCCTGCAAGCTTTCATGCGTGCCAGTATCAAGCCAGGCATAACCCCGTCCTAACTGTCTGACCGTCAAATCTCCGCGCTGAAGGTAGATATTGTTGACTGCCGTAATTTCCAGTTCACCGCGTGCAGAAGGTTTGAGCGAAGCGGCAATATCCACAACATCATTATCGTAAAAATAGAGCCCCGTGACTGCCCATGAGGACTTCGGTCGACTAGGTTTTTCCTCAATCGATATTGCCTTACCTGTAGCCCGGTCGAACTCGACAACACCATAACGCTGCGGATCTTCCACCCGATAGGCAAAAACCGAGCCGCCCTTGGTATTGCGCGCAGCGCTTCCGCATAGATGGGACAGGCCATCGCCAAAATAGATATTATCGCCAAGAATCATAGCCACATTGTCGTTGCCGATAAAATGGCGACCGATGATGAAGGCCTCCGCCAGACCGTTGGGTTGCGACTGTTCCGCAAAAGAAAAACTCATGCCAAACTCACTGCCATCCCCAAGCAGCTTTTGGAAAAGGGGCAAATCATGCGGCGTCGAAATGATCAGAACATCCCTGATACCCGCGAGCATGAGTACGCTCAGCGGGTAATAGATCATCGGCTTATCATAGATCGGAAGGAGTTGTTTCGAAACAGCTATCGTCAAGGGATAAAGACGCGTACCACTGCCACCGGCTAGGATAATGCCTTTCATCTACGCTCCATCACTATCTTCATTTATATGAAGGTACAGGGTATCGGAAACGGCACCAGTAAATCTCGTCCAGAGGGTAGTAACAACCTTACCTTATCGCGCCAAAGATGTATAATTCTTCACATATTCTAGCGCCATTTTATCAGCCGTGAAATGTTCGACATAACGCTTTCTGGCATTCGATCCAAATGTTTGCGCTAATTCTCCATCGTTAGCAATTGTCTGCATGGCTCTTGACAATGCTTCTGGATCCTGCGGAGGCACAACGATTCCCGTCTGCCCGTTCTGATTAACGTAGCTTGTTCCGGTGCCAATTTCGCATGAAATCATGGGTTTCCCGAACATGGATGCTTCCACCAGCGACAAACCGAATGCTTCGGATCGCAGATGTGACGGAAAGACCAGACCGGAACTCAATTCGAGAAGGGCAGTCTTATCGGAATCTGGCAACGCACCCGCGAAATGAACATGGGCAAGACTGTGCTCTTTCACGTAATCCATGAGTTGTGACCTCATGGGGCCGTCACCCACGATGACTATATCGACATTCGAACTGCGCGCCGCTGCCAGTAATGTCCTCAATCCTTTGTAATAACGCAGTACACCGACAAACAGGAAAAAGGGCCGAGGAAACCTTTCACGCCAGAGCGCTTTGCTGGTTTCACCAGCGCGAGGATAGTCAGCTTCGTCCAGACCAAGCGGTATAACTGTTGTCTTATCTCTGAAACGCTGCAAAACCTCGCTGGTGGCAAGGTAATTGGGCGACGTAGCCACTATCCTGTCTACACTGCCCAGAAAGCGATTCATCAAGGGACGATAGACCTGCAGGAGCATCCGCTGCTTTACGATATCAGAATGATAGGTCACGATGGTGGGCCTGTCTGGACGCAGTCCCACATGAACGATATCGCTCATCGGCCAGGGGAAATGATAATGAATAATATCGGCCCTGTTGCTTAATTCACGGAACCGCGAAAACACGTCGCGTGATAACCCCGTCGAAGCAAATTCGATATCGAGTTTGGCTTTATAAGCCATGTGACCATCGAAGCTTCGCGTATTTTCTTGCGGCTTAGCACTCAGAGACAAAACATCCGACGCGATGCCGTGTTCGTCAGAGCCCTTCACAATGGCATGAATAGTGCGCTCGATACCGCCAAATGTATCTGGCCAATAGGTCTTAAAAAAATGCAGAACTCGCATGTTTCTCCACTACAAATATACACGTCTCTGCACATCTGATCGTTCATCTTCTCAGAGCCTGAATCATAATGAATGTAATGATATCAGGCTCTTGCGATACGCCGTGTGAGGAAGCGTATATTTGCGATGTATATCCAGGCTGCTATGTACCCCCGTTAAAGGGCTGATATCGTTTTTTCCGCTTCATAGCAGGCGCAAAGAATATGGTAAAAAGTCGAGGCTGGAGCGGGTTCATCGAGAAGCGCACCGCCTTCCGGCCATTTGTCGTACCATAAACCTTTGATCGGCGTGCCGAGAAAAGGTCGCAAGGCATCCATGGCATGCACGGCGGATTGCAGATAATAAGCCCGTTCTTCTCCCTCACTCAGAGAAGCGAAAAGCAGCGAAGATTTTATCCATTCAGTCTGCGGCCAGAGCCGTGCAAGACTATCATGAATGGAAAAATCGTCATAAAGACTCATGATAGCGACTTTGCGCTGCGCGCAAATGCCATAATCAATCGCAACCTGGAACAAGCGTTTGGCGGCTTTCAATGCGTCGCCGTTCTGCCGTCGATCAGCCCATTGGCCCATTAGCCAAGACCATTCAAATTGATGACCGGGCTCGACCACCCTACCCTTTTCACCCGGATATGGCCGCCAATCATGATCGAAGAATTCGCGTAAAGCGCCGGTCTTGCCATCAATGAACTTCATGAGGGCAAGGTTGGCGATCTCATCGGCATATGTCGACCAGAATGATGTATCTGGATCCACTACTTCCCACGCAAGCATGGCCTCGAACAAATGCATATGCGGATTGGAGCACAAGGGCAACTTAGGCGGGTTCGCTTCCTCAAAGCCGCCAAGTGGATGATGATAATCGGCAATCAGCGCATTCATCAGGCCGAGCGCCCGTTGCCGCATCTCATCGAACCGATGCGGGATGGATACAGCGATCTGTGCGGCGGCGAAAACGGAGAATGCCTGATTGTAGAGATCAAATGTATGATCGATCATCTCGCCATTCTGAGTGGCCAGACTGCCGTAAAATCCGTCTTCCCGGCGGTAAACACGATCATAATAGTCTATTCCGGATTCGACAGTCTGCTCCCATGCGCCTGGCCAGCCCATGGCACCAGCCTTTGCGAAACAATAAATCTGTCTCGGATGAACACGCGAACGCCGATTGTCCGCAGCTGTAGCGACACCGTTTTGCCCCACACGTTCAAAAAAACCATTGCTCGGTGCATCCACACCGGCAGACAGCCAGAGAGGCAGAGCATCGTTGTGTAACCACAACGACAAGCGCTCCACGTCCCCCTGAAGTCTAGAAATCACATCATTCATCGTCTGGCCTTCGTCACGAAATATTGATACGATCAAACGCGCCCGAAATCGTCTTCAAAGCGTACGATATCATCCTCACCCAAATAAGCTCCGGTCTGAACCTCAATCAGTTCAAGCAGGATTTTCCCGGGATTCGAAACTCGGTGCACTGCCCCCTGCGAGATGTAAGTGGATTCATTCTCCGACAGGAAAAGACTTTTGTCATCGATTACAATTTCAGCCACGCCGCGCACGACCACCCAATGCTCAGAACGGTGGTGATGCTTTTGTAAAGAAAGCTGTTTGCCCGGCTTGATGAAAAGACGCTTTACCTGAAACCGATCACCCGAAAGCAGGTGAGTATACCCGCCCCATGGGCGATAAATAGTTCGGTGTTCCTCGGCGAGCTTTGCCGTGGCGGGCTGCTTCATCAGCGCCTTTACGATCATGCCTACACCTTGTGCTTCAGAGAGCTTGCCGACATAGAGCGCATCTTCCGAGGCTACAATCGTCAGATCATCGACACCGTTGACCGCAACATGGACGCCTTCGGACAAGACCAGTGAATTATTGGTGTTGTGAAGACTGACCGGTCCACGTGCAACGTTACCCGCCTGATCCTGTTTGCTTTCCTTCCAGACAGCATCCCATGATCCGAGGTCCGACCAGCGGATCGGAGACGGGACGACCGAAGCGAGCTTTGTTTTCTCGAAAATTGCATAATCGACAGAAATATCGGGAGCCTTTTCGAACTCTGTACTATCCAAGCGGACGAAGTCGAGATCGCGATGTGCAGCAGAAACTGAAGCCTCCGCAGCCTCATACACTGACGGTGCATGGCGCTTGCATTCGTCCAGGAAAACATCCGAGCGGAACAGGAACATCCCCGAGTTCCAGTAGAAGCCACCTTTCGCGAGCATCTCGCGGGCGACTTCTTCTTTCGGCTTTTCTACGAAACGCTTGATCGCGCAGGCTCCGCTTTCTTCCAGCTCGCCAGCTTCGATGTAACCGAAACCAGTCGCCGGTTCAATCGGCGTAATCCCAAAAGTGGCAAGGCGGCCCACGCGAGCGGCATTGCTGGCCGTATCAACGGCCTGAAAATAGGCATCGTCCAACTCAATATTGTGGTCCGACGCCACGACATGGATCAATGTCGGCTCATCTTTTGCAGCAATCAGCGCTGCAGCAGCAATGGCTGGTGCCGTGTTACGGGCGACCGGTTCCAGAATAACGTCTGAAAGTTCGACACCACATTCCAGTGCCTGTTCCGCCACCAGAAACCGATAGTCTGCGTTCGTTATAATGATCGGCTTGGAATAGCGCTTCGGGTCAGACAACCGTTTCAGTGTCATCTGGAATAGGCTGAGTTCGCCAGTCAGAGCCAGAAACTGTTTTGGACGTCGAGAGCGCGACATTGGCCACAGTCTCGTACCCTTCCCGCCTGCCAACACAACTGGCCTGATCAACATTTCACGCAATTTAACTTCCTTTCGAAGAGCAGGTCTTAGATTGTCTCAGCAAGCTTTGCGATCAACCCACTCAAAATCCGTTCGGTCTTTTCCCCGGAATCCGTTTCCACGTAAATCCGCATTTCCGGCGCATTGCCCGACTGGCGAAAATGAACCGTATCGCCATTCGCAAACGCCATGCGCACGCCGTCCACAGTCGATATTGATTCCGGCGCGGCAATCAAGGAGGAGAAACTAGAACGGAAAGATTGTGACGTTTCTATAGCGCGCAAAAATGGAATAGCGCGATCTGCAGGAACTTCCTTGACTCGATCAGCCTTCATGAAGCGGGAGGGAAGTGTCGCAACCATTTGGCTCAACCGCATGCCCTGCTCTTTCGCCTGCGCCAGAACCGCCACAGCTGGCAAAACGGAATCACGGGTCGGCAGGCGGCGCAATAGGCCAGACTTCAATATCACATCATCGCCGAGTAAAAACCCGCCATTTGCCTCAAAACCAACGACAGGATGAACATCTGCACACGCCATTTCAGCCACGACATAGGGCGATCCAATCCGTGTTCTCCGAATATTTTCGAACCAGCCGCTTTCTTCCAAAGCACTTGTCGTACTGAGTGGCGTAACTACAGTTTTCGCACCGAGATACCGGGCTGTCAGAATACCCAGTATATCTCCATTCACCTGCTTTCCCTGATCATCAATGACGAGAGGTCGGTCACCATCACCGTCCGTCGACACCACGGCATCTAGTCCGTGCTCAACAATAAATTCGCGCGACCTCTCCAAGTCAGCGGGATCCAGCGCTTCTGTATCAACGGCAACGAATCGTTCCATTCTATGAAATGGACGAACCTCCGCGCCAAGGCCTTCAAATATGCGAACGAGAAGATCCCGCCCCACGGCGGAATGAAGATCGATACCTATTTTCATTCCGGCCAGGGCATCGCGACCAAAGGAATCGAGAAAACGGCTAACATACTCTTCTGCAGGATCAGCAATGGGCTCAGGTAAACTTAGAGAACCTGATTGCTCAATATTGCCCTTACTTAACAACTCATTCGCTAGCGAACGTACGGGAGATTCGTCTTCCTTGAGGAACTCACCATCTGGTCTATAGAATTTAATACCGTTGTATGCTTCTGGGATATGACTTCCCGTTATCATTATTGCCGGCGAATTACGAGCCATTGCGTAAGCAGCGAGTGCAGGGGTTGGAACGTTACCAACCCAAATCGCCTTCTTCCCTTGCAAATCGATTGCTTTTAAACATGACATAGCAATACTTGGGCTAGATTCTCGAAGATCTGCAGCTACATAAACCTCACGCATTTTGAAACGATGTGACATGTTTTCTAAGAATGAACCGACATAAGCCGCGCAAAGCTCTTCAGTAAATTCAATCGCTGGTCCTCTTAACCCGGAGGTTCCAAATGCTACTTGCATTACTACCACTCGCTGTAATCATCCCAAAGGGGAACATGGATATCTACCTAACCAAAAGGTTGCTATATCCGATAGCGATCTATTTCAAATAGATAATTTTGCTATAGGAAATGTTCATGGATATTATTCAGTTGGATTATTCTTCTCGAACCATCCGATTGTTCAACCTTCTGCCTCCTTTAGGGAAACTGGGCTAGCCGTGCACTCATAAATAGTCTAGTTATTTGAATAAATTAGTGATTCAAAGGCCTCGGATTTGGACATATTTGATGTCACAACGCCCCTTTGAGCTCACAGAACGAGAGTGGTCGATGGTTACACCCGGTCGCCGTGCTGGGCACCCGGAGTTCCACGGGTTGATGACCGCATGGTTCTCAACGGGATGCTGGGGGGCAGACTGGCTCGTCGTGGTCCAAAATCCCTGAACGCTATGGTATTGCAGCAATCTTCTACAATCGGTTCTTTCACGGGCGTGGTGCTGGTATCTGAGATCGGTTGCTCGAGGCTGTCTCTGAGGCCTATGATGGCGACATCGTGATGATCGATATCACCTCTGTTCGTGTTCATCAGCATGGAGCTACAGGAAAATGGGTGATACGACGATGGTTTGCCTAGACGTTCGCGCAGCGCCCTCGCAAGCAAGATTCACACGATCGTTATGCAGAAGGCCGCCTGTTCAATCTTTGCCTGACTGGCGGACAGGTTGCCGATTGCTGTGAGCCCGAGGGTCTCATTGAACGTATCAAGGCAGACGGCACGATGCTTGCGGGTAGAGCCTACGATACCGATGCGATCCGGAAGACAGCAGTAGGGCGGAAAATCTGGGCCAATACTCCACCCAAAATCCACCGGAAGGACATCTTCGCGTTCTCGCCAAGAGTATATCGTCCGAGAAATCTGGTCGAGCGGTTCTTTAGTCGCCTCAAACACCATCGTGGTACTGCCACACGCTATGACAAGAACCCCGCCCATTTCCTAGGTCGTGCACTCATAAATAGACTAGCTATTTGAATAGACTAGTGATTCAACGGGCTCGGATTTGGAGGAGCTTGATGTCACGTCGCCGCTATGAACTGACAGAACGGGAATGGTCGATTATTGCGCCGCTGTTGCCATGCAAACCGCGTGGCGTGCCCCGCGTTGATGATCGCATGGTGCTCAATGGTATTCTGTGGCGGTTTCGCACCGGGTCATCATGGTCCGAAATCCCTGAGCGCTATGGTGTTGCAACGACCTGCTACAACCGGTTCGTTCGTTGGCGACGTGCTGGTGTCTGGGATCGATTGCTGGAGGCCGTCTCTCAGGCCTATGACGGTGATATCGTTATGATCGACAGCACCTGTGTTCGTGTTCACCAGCACGAAGCCACAGGAAAAAAGGGGATACCGACGATGGTTGCATGGGACGTTCCCGGGGCGGCCTCACAAGCAAAATCCACGCAATTGTTGATGCAGAAGGCCGTCCGATCAATCTTTGCCTGACGGGTGGTCAGGTTGCTGATTGCTCGCAGGCTGAAGGTCTCATGGCGTGCATCAAAGAAGGCGGCACGCTGCTTGCTGACAAAGCTTACGATACTGATGGCATCCGGAAAAAGCCGCAGAACTAAAAGCATGGGCAAACATTCCACCCAAATCCAATCGCCGCGAGATCTTTGCCTTCTCGCCATGGGTTTATCGCCAGAGAAATCTGGTCGAACGCTTCTTTAACCGCATCAAGCACTATCGTGGCATCGCAACGCGTTACGACAAAAATCCGGCCAACTTCCTCGCTGCTGTCAAACTGATCGCCGTGCGCATCTGGTGCATCAGTTTATGAGTCTACGACGTAGCTGCTTCAAAACGAATGCAATCTGCGCTTCCGAAAACTTTGATGCTTTCAAGGAAAGCTCCTTCTCCCAGATAAGGGATTATAAGTGAAAAATTCTAGTTCTGAATGACCTAATTCAACGTGAGCACGTCAATTTGGAGGACCAGAGAATAAAACCCGACCGTTTCACAGAAGATTAGATCATCGGCATTCAGAAAAAGCACGATGGGGGGTACACCGGTCTCGGAGCTTTGCCCCTAACACGGCGTCCGCCATGCCAGCATCTACAAATGGAAGTCGAAGTTCGGAAGCATGGAAGCGCCGAAAGCCAAACGGCTGAAAACCTGGAGGAGGAGAACACAACGCTATAGGGATCGCTTACTTATGGACTAAAATGATGCTCTCCTATATGAGTAACCACACTCTATGCATAACGCCCAACGGACTGAGAGCTGTGTCATCCAATCCATCCACTAGAAGTTGCACGTATGATTAAAACACGCATAAGAAAAGCTGCGAGAGCCATGGCCGATTGGCCTGTTGTTGGAAGATTCATCCGAATAGGAGTAGCTGTAATCCGGCTACCCGAAGTGCGCGACTCTTATTCCGATAGAATGGATATGAACAAGCAAATGCTTATGCATTTGCACGAAAAGCTTGAGCATTTCGAAAAGGGCCAAATACCACAACTTCTGGAAGTTGTAGCTGATATCAATCAGAGGCAAGGTACGTCCGATAACGATAAGAATAATCTGATCAAGTCTGTACCCGTCTCTCTCAGGGCAATGCAGAGAGAGATAAATGAAATACAGCAAAGACTGAACCATAAGGAAGATAATTACTCAGATCAAACAGAAAAATCTCTCATTCAAACCTTGGAAGGAGATATAAGCAGTAAACAGAAGGATACCGACAATAAGATTTCTGGATTATCAGAGTCAGTTGCATTCCTACTGGGACGCGTTGAATTCGTTCGAAGAGAATTAATGTTTGAGATGCGGTACGGAGCCAGTTCACCAAATCAAAGTGAAATCAAGGCTGAAACAAAGATAATAAATGAAGAGAAGTTAATAGAGGCCCAGTCAACCTTACTTAAGTTGAATTTGGGATGTGGCCATATTCCGTTAGATGGCTACATTAATGTGGATCGTCGAGCACTCGATGGTGTTGACCTTGTATCAGAAGTTGATGATCTACCATTTGAAGAAGGCTCTGTAGAGGAAATTTTCTCTGCCCATCTTATGGAGCATTTTCCCCAAGAACAGCTGAAGAGAGAGCTACTACCTCATTGGTTCAGAATTCTGAAAAACGGCGGATCGTTTCACGCCGTTGTGCCGGATGCTCAATCAATGATGAGTGAATATATGAATGGTAGCTATCCTTATGACTCTCTTAGAGAGGTAATGTTTGGTGGCCAAGACTATGATGGCGATTTTCATTTCAATATGTTCGTTCCATCTCAAGTTGAAGAACTCCTAGCTAATGCTGGTTTCACAGATATTCGTTGGTTAGCCGTAAAACGACGCAATGGATCGTGCTACGAAATGGAATTTCAGGCGAAGAAACCATGATTACCCCTAGTGTATCGATAGTTATTAACACTTTAAACCGCAGTTCTGTTTTGGAGAAGACGCTCCAAAGCTTAGTTTGGCTGAGATACCGTGGAGATTTCGAAGTTGTTGTGGTGAACGGTCCATCCATCGATAACACACAGGAAGTTTTATCTCGGTGGCGTGATAAAGTACGTATTGCTGATTGTCCGACGGCTAACTTATCGATGTCTCGAAACATCGGGATCTCCATGGCTCGAGGAGATATAATCGCATTCTTAGACGATGATGCTATACCGGAACCAGAGTGGCTGGAACAACTTACAGCCGCATACAGCGATCCTTCGGTTGGTGCGGCCGGCGGATTTGTCTACGACCATACGGGATATAATTTCCAGTATAAGTATTGCACAGTTGACCGGTTCGGAAATGCTGATCTGTCAGCGATTAGCGCAACGCCTCAGTATTCCTTTCCTAAAAGTTATAATATTCCTCATCTATTGGGCTGCAACTCTTCGTTCAGACGGAATGTACTATTGCACATCGGTGGATTTGACGAAGAGTATGAGTACTTTCTCGACGAAACAGATCTCTGTATCCGGATCGTTGATGCAGGATATCTTATCACTCAACTGCCTAATGCATATGTGCATCACAAGTATGCTCCGAGTAACATTCGTGGAGAGAATAAAGCCACAAGAAATAGATTCCCAATCGTTAAGAATAAAGTTTACTTCATACTCAAGCACAGTCTTGAATTCCACTCTATCGATATAGCCCTTGAAGAGATAAATAACTTCATTGTTGATCAGAAAAGGGACGTTCTGTGGTGTGAGGGCGAAGGGCTCCTCTCGTCTAGTGATGCAGAGCAATTTTCAATTGATGTTAGCAAAGCATTGGAAATTGGTTTGCGAAGAGGACTGCAAATTGAACCAAATCGAAAATTTATAACTGACGCATCATTGGCACAATACGACGGAGCGTTTCTAAAATTTGGAGTTAATGGGACATCGAGCGCTAAGAATATTGTTCTCATTTCAAGAGATTTCCCACCCGAGTACGGCGGGGGCATCGCAATATTTACACGTGATCTCGCACAATCACTCGCACGGAACGGAAACATTGTTCACGTCGTAACGCAAAGTTACGATATAAATCGAGTCGACTTCGAAGACGGGGTTTGGGTACACCGAATTCTGACTAAACAATACGAACCAAGCGTTGATCCGGAACTCGCCGCCATTCCGAAAAATATTTGGGATTGGTCGGCTACCGCTCTTGAAGAAGTCGAACGAATTCAAACGCACCGCCCGATTGATGTAGTTGAAGCGCCCATATGGGACTGCGAAGGTATTGCTTTTCTATCAGATGGAAAATGGCCGCTGGTCACCAGCTTGCACACTACAATGCACTTCTGGCTAAACAGTCACCCCGAGAAAGCCTATGACAAGAAATGGATGGAGGAATTCGGCTTAACAATGCTCGCTACGGAGAAACTGTTGATGACACGGTCGGATGCGGTCCGGGCTAACAGTAGAGCGATCGTGACTGAAATAGAAAACGCCTATGAATTCAAGTTCAATCCGGATGGAATTCTCGTCATTCCACACGGTTTGTCCGAAGTAAGTCTACAGCATGGTTTCATACAGAATGAAGACAGAAATCATATTGAAATACTATTTGTTGGCCGATTGGAGGCCCGAAAAGGAATAGACATCCTCCTGAGCTCTTTACAAGGCATCCTCGAGAACAATTCCGACATCTGCGTCAGGATCATTGGCGACAACTCGCTTCTTAATTGCGACCACAAGACATATATGGAGCAGTTCACCCAAGCGTATCAAAATTACTCTTGGTTCGATCAAGTGGTATTTGAAGGAAAAGTGACAGAGGATAGCTTAATAGAGGCTTACCAATCATGTGATATCTTTGTAGCACCGAGCAGATTTGAATCATTTGGTTTAATATTCTTGGAAGCAATGCGAGCAGGAAAGCCGGTCATTGGCACGAATGTTGGCGGCATTCCAGAGATAGTCATAGATAAATTGAATGGTTATCTGATAGAAACTAATAATGTCATCATGCTTACCGAAGCTCTTCAAACTCTTATCGATAACAAAGATTTACGTCAGACGATGGGATCGGCTGGTCGTGAGATATACGAAAGCAGATTTACCGCCGATAAGATGGCCGTGGCGTCAATTGGTCTATATAGAATGGCTATAAGCCGAAAAGAAGAAGAGCAATAAGTATTCTATCTCCATCGGGCAACACTATGAAAATATCATATATTAATTCGGTGTGCGTCGCGAATGACGCCATCTCTAACGCTATTGTTCAAGAGATTAAGTGGGTGCGAGAGAAGGCTTCCAATGAGGTCGTCCTTTTTGCATTTGCCTGCGATTACGCCGAAGTTCCACACACATTGGTCAAATCTGTTGGAGAAATTATACTCCACCCCCATTTTCAAAGCAGCGATCTGATCGTTTTTCATTTTGGCGTATATCACGAACTCTTCAACGCAATATTTTCAGCCAACAAAATGTCAAAGAAATATGTCATCTTTCATAATATTACTCCAAAGGCATATTTGCCACCCTCTGCGCACCAAATAATTGACCGTAGCATCGCTCAAATGCATAATATGCGATTTGCCGACAAGATAATCTGTTGCAGCAAGGTTAACCAGGGGGTTTTGCGGAGTGCTGGAATCAATACAGATAACACGGTAGTGCCACTTTCCATAGATATACCTGATTATCCTCCGTCAACAAAGCCGAGTTTCCATGACAATATTATACGTATAGCTTTTGTCGGTCGATTTGTTCAATCCAAGGGAATTGACGATTTAATAAAATCTTTAAACAACATCGTAAGCGGAAATATTGAGCTTGTTTTGCAAGTCGATTTGATCGGAAACCTAAAATTCTCAGATGAGATAGTTTTCGATAGACTAAAAGCGAACATTGAAAAGATTCATTCAAAAGCTAAGGACAAGATACTATTTAATATTCACGGAAATGCATCGAATGATGCTAAGCACAAGATATTGGCGGAGGCTGATATATTTGTGCTTCCAACGTATCACGAGGGATTTTGCGTCCCAATCCTTGAAGCGATATCAGCAGGTTGTCTTGTTGTTTCTTATGACAACAGCAATGTTCCAGAAGTTTGTGGTGGATTGGGAAGCCTAGTGGCTACCGGAAACACCGTATTACTAACAGAAGCAATTTCTTCTTTATTATTGAAGGTTAGTTCGCCCGACTGGCGAAGCGGTGATGGAGGTTATTCCCGATACGTAAGGGACGCCATATCTCACATTAGCCACTATTCCCCCAACAGTATAAGACGTGATTTATTGAAAGCTCTGGAATTATATGGTCGGCGTACAAAACTGGATATAAAATGCTAAAAAATGAGATAAAAAATAGTTTACGACTAGCTTGGATGCTCGCTTTGCGAGATGTAAGAAATAGATATGCTAGCTCGTATGCCGGAATTGTTTGGACAATCGGGGTTCCATTACTGTATGCCGTCATTAATGTTTTCGTCTTTTCCATCCTGATGCGAGGACGAATGGGCGTCCATTATGGAGACATCCCGTTTTCTTTGTTTTATTTCGTCCCTTTTACACTCTGGAGCTTCTTTTCTGAAGTAGTCATAAGAAGCACCGGAATTCTTAAGCAATATAGCTATCTTATAAACAAGATATCTTTCCCGGTTCGGGTTTTACCATTAATTCCACTCGCATCTGCATTTATATCGCAGTTGGTTATTGTTTTTATTGTGGTTTTATTGATGTCTATATTTAGAGTCACACCAACTTGGGAATTTTTACCAATCTATGGCTTAGTTTGGCTTTCTTGCCTACTCTTGACTATAGGTTTTTCTTATTTGATATCCGCAATTTCGGTATATATACCAGACATGGAACAGATAATACCCGTTGCGGTGAATATACTTTTTTGGATGACGCCCATTCTTTATCCAGCGACCCTCGTCCGCGATAGTGGGGTAATTTGGGCACAAGTCCTGATCGCCGACTTGAACCCCTTCTATTATTTGGTTGAGTTTGCAAGATACTCTGTTTTTGGACATGGGTTGGGAACATGGCATGGATTGATTTTAAGTATTATTGCATGCTTTGGCATCTTTATTTTCGGGATTTGGAGCTTTAAAAAGCTACGGCCCGGGTTTTCGGACGTATTATAACGTGCATTATCCAGGGATAAAATTTATGACGACCAGCTCTAACGCAGTGGTTTTCCAGAATGTATCTAAAGTCTACAAGACATATTCTACCCCACGCGACCGGTTGATGGAATTACTGTCCGGGGGGCGGCGTGTTCGCTCTAACGAAACCGCAGCGTTGCGGAATGTCTCATTCGTTCTTCCGAAGGGCGGCAGGTTAGGTATAGTTGGCAGTAACGGCAGCGGAAAAAGCACTCTGTTGAAGGTGCTAGCTGGCGTTCTTACGCCGACTGCTGGAACAGTTGAAACATCTGGGCGTATTTCAGCCTTATTGGAATTGGGTGCGGGTTTTAATGGAGAGTTGACCGGCGTCGAGAACATTCGCCAGTATTGTCTATTGCACGGCATGTCTCGTGAGGAAATCGAGATTGCACTACCCAAAATTGTAGCGTTCAGTGAGTTGAGAGAGGCTGTCAAGCATCCCGTAAAAACATACAGCAGTGGCATGGCTGTCCGATTGGGTTTTTCTTGTGCTGTTTATGTTAAACCGGATATACTAATCGTAGACGAAGCCTTAAGCGTCGGAGACGCTTATTTTCAGAATAAGTGTTTGCAGAAAATAAAGGCTCTATTAGATGATGGAACCTCTTTTATTTACGTGACACATGCAGCAGATTCAGTTCGCGCACTTTGTACTACAGGGCTATGGATGGACCATGGGCTTGTGCGTATGGAAGGATCCTCCTCTGAAGTCGGTGCCGCTTATCAAGCAGACGTCTTTCGTAGAATGATCCATTCTGGAATCGAACCCCAGCCAGTTGACGAGAACCTTCCAACTATTGTTGACGCCACCCTTGCTTCTTCTGAGGTGAAGTACAATGACAATCGTCATCGTCTCTTTGAACAGCGAGTTAGTGATTTAAGGTCTGGAAGCGGTGAAGCGCAAATCGTTGATATATCAATAATAAACCGTGAAGGGGCTGAAACTGACACCGTCTCGTTTAAGGAGCGACTTCGTGTGCGGATTTTTTATCGTGTGTTTGAGAAATTGCCTCCAGACTGTGGATTGACGTTGGGAATTACCGATAGCTCAGGTAGGCAGCTTCTTCATTTTAACTCGCTTACAAGCGATGTGGTACTTAAGTCTCGGACCAGCAGCCCGCTGGACGTAATAGAATTCGAGTTTGATAACCTGCTGGCTCCAGGAGAGTATGGCGTTATTGCAGGCATTGGAACCTTCAAAAGGAACCCTAAACAATTCGGTCAGCTCCTTACGGATGAAATCGTGGATTACGTGGCTGGGGGCGCGAGGTTTAGCGTTGAATTTCCTTCACAAGATGTAAAGCTTGATCTGTGGGGAGTTTGGTGTCCGCAATGTTCTATCTCTCAATTTTCAGTCGGTTAAAGGTGAGCGCGACGAACACCGCTCCTTTTCTTTTGTAGATGATGCCGCGAGATAAGCTCCTTCATTCATAGGAGCGAACCGCGATGAATGGAGATCGGGTTGATGCCTGCTTGTAGACATGGATGAAGCCAGGCATAAAGGGGAGTATCGTCGGATCCGGGGGCGGGTAACGGCCCGATTGCTACGGTAATCCCCCGCCAAATAACGGACTTCAAAAGTAGAATTTTCTCGGGCTATATGATTGAGGAGATTTTGATGAAGACGAGCAGATTCAGCGAACCGCAAATCCTTGCCATCCTTCACCGGACGTGTGTGGACGCTCCCTCGAATGCAAGCAAAATCTTCACTCATTCTTGAACATTGGTCGGGTGCTGACGTGTGTCCGGCCTCTCGTTGCGACCTTATCATGTCGCGGGCCCATATGGGAGTTCGCAGATCAGGTCCAACACGCTCACGCGCACTCAAGGTGCCGTCCGGCAGAACTGGTTTTCCTAATCCCGTCGTGACCGTTTGTCCATATCCTTCGTTCGACCTGCCTACACTCGCAATGGCAGATGAGAAACCCTCTCCGCCAGAGCCGATCTATGCTGCCAACCTCTTTTCCTCGTAGCAACCTCCGTTTGTCATAAGCGCCCACGCAATGCGCCCCATTCGGTTTGCGAGTGCCACCGTAATCAGCATAGGCGGCTTTTTGCCGATCATGCGCGACAACCAGGAATCTTCAACCGCGCCGCGCCTTGACGCCCAGCGAACAACGGCTGATGCGCCAATGATCAACAGTCGTCGAAGATCTCGCTGCCCCATCTTCGAGGTCTTGCCAAGGCGGGCTTTGCCGCCTGACGAATGCTGTCGCGGTGTCAAACCCATCCACGCGGAGAAATCTCGACCTCGTGTAAATGTCTCAGCTGGCGGCGCTAAAGCTTCGAGCGCTGTTGCGATGACAGGACCAACCCCGGGAATGCTCATGAGCCGCTTGGCAACATCATCGTGCCGAGCCCTTCGACCAATCTCCAGATCAAGCTCTCGAACCTTATCGATGAGAGCCCGCAATGTTGAAATCAGTGCCAGGCAAGGCGCACGTGCCGCATCCGTCAGGCTCGAGCTATCGTCTTCGACGTAGCTGATCAGAATACCGACGTGCGAAGGGCCTTGTGGAACAGTAACTCCGAACTCTGCCATAAGTCCGCGCAGAGCATTGATGATTTGGGTCTTCTGTCGCACCAGAAGGTCACGTACCTTGAACACTGTCGCCGCGGCCTGCTTTTCTTCGCTTTTGACTGCTACAAAACGCATAGTCGGTCGCATTGCGGCTTCGCAGATGGCTTCCGCATCAGCCGCATCGTTCTTCTGTCGTTTCACAAAAGGCTTGACGTAGATTGGTGCGATCAACTTTACTCGATGCCCGAGACGGGCAATCTCGCGGCCCCAATAGTGGCTTCCGGCACATGCTTCCATAGCCACGATGCAAGGATCAACATCCGAGAGAAAGGCAAGCAACTTCTTGCTTGAAATTTTTCGACGAAACAGAACGGCCCCATCAGCACTGGCACCGTGAACTTGAATTATGCTCTTGGCCAAATCCAGGCCGATTATGCTAATTTTTTCCATGGTCGCTCTCCCTACGAATGGTTCCAACGCAACCATCTTGGCACAAAGATGCCGTTGAGTGGGAGCGTCCACCCCATCGCTCACGTGAATTCTACTGACGAGCCACGTTAAAAACGGGGGGATTACCACGACGTTACGGATACCGGCGCGTACGCGCCGAAAAATTCAGCAGCCTCTCGATGCGATGCGGCGCCGTCAACGGCGGCACCTACACGTATACGAAGATCAATTGAAAGGGCTCGCGACATATCTTCCGCCCTCCATCGGCAGATAGCTTGAATCAAAATTGACCGCTTTCCAAAGCCATCTGATTCAATCAGTCAGGGAACGCTCTAGTATCCCTCTTTTCGCCTTTTAACTATACTTTCTTCAAATATTTTTTCTACCTTAACAGCTGCTTCCTTCCACGAAAACCTCAGGGAGTTCAGTTTCGCTCTGGCGCTCAACTCCGCATGCAAAGCCCTGTCTGTCGACAGCTGGTGGATTGCCAGCGCTATTTCCTTTGTATTTAGGGGATTAACGAGAATTCCCCCAGCGCCTGTTACCTCAGGCATAGACGATAGAATTGACGATATAACAGGTGTGCCGTACTGCTGAGCTTCAATTATTGGCAAACCGAAACCTTCGTACAGTGACGGCATTATTAAAAACCGTGCTTCACAGTATAGTTGCGATAATTCTCTGTCGCTAACGTAACCTGTTATCCTTACTGTGTCCTGAACATTATATTTTTGCACTATATCAGATAGTCGCCCCATCCCCCAACCCTGCCCACCAGCAAGGACCAACAAAATATCCTTTCTCAGATTACTTCCGAGTAAGCTATATGCTTCCAATAAACGGTTAAGGTTTTTCCTCGGCTCTAATGTTCCGACGAATAGAGCAAATGGTCTATCTATCCCGAATCTTTCCATGTCAGTATCTCTAATTAGACCGAGATTCGTGATACCAGGATAAACTAAGTGAAGCTTACCGGACGTCGCGGGATAGTAATAACTTACATCCTTCAGTGTTGCGTCCGATACGGTAACTATTGAGTCTGCGTTCTTTATAGCAGTGTTCATAAAAAGTAGTTCGCCAAGCCAAGTTTGCCAATGCATAGTCTCACTTGCTCGGCGCCAAACCATATCGTGTACGGTGACAACGCGAGCTGTATTCTTATGAAGTCCGCTCGGCAGTCGATGTGCGGGTCCCCAAAAGAGATCTAATTCATCCAGATTGGCCATCCTAGCGAGTCTCGTGGCACTCCAGAGTGTGCGTCTAAAAGCTCCATTTGCCTTTGACACCTTGATTTGGATGCCTTGAGCTTCTTGTATCGAATGGTTAGGGGGGGCTGGCATGTAGATAGTTATCGAGTGCCCCCTTTCCGACAGAGCTCTACACATCTGCCAAACGTATCTACCTATACCGCTCAAGTTATGAATTAAGTTTCGACCATCGACGCCAATTTTCACTTATCGACCCCAAACAATAAATCTCAGCCATTGATCCAGAGACCACGCACGATATTGTACAATCTTTTCGATACATACGAATATCGATGGGAATCACACCAACGTGACGCGCATGCAGATTTTTTAAGAAATAAATCGTCTCCAGTTCGAATACTTTCCCGCAACGCAATGACACCATTCGCTATTGCTTCCGGATTTGTTCCTGGAAGTTGGAAAACAACATCATTCACATCATCAAATATTGGTGCTGGCGAGACCGCTACAGGTTTATTTACTGCTAACCCATACCGAACTGCACCACTCGCCGACTCCGCAGTGTTCTGATAAGGGTACAAAATCAGATCGGCTGCAGATAATTGTTCCAAACTTTCGCGGTCTGATAAAAAATCAGTTGTTAGAGATACGACATCGTCCAACTTACCCCGTATCATAGATTGAGCTTCCCGGATTAAAGAAGCTGAAATAGGAGCGGGGAACTGAGCATTCAACATATTGAGTTTGACGTTAGCCCCTTTCTCTCTCAATAAATCAAATGCCTGAATAGTTTCGATTAGTCCTTTATGTGGTAGAAAAAAACCGTAAGTCGCCACCGTAAATGCGTCTTTATCAGTTCGATTATAAGCAGAATTTGCCGACCCTTCAAAATCTAAGATACCATGAGGAAAAATTGCGACATTCTCGACCAAACCGTATGTCTTTAGTCGATTAAGATCGCTACACCCGTGTACAAGCAAACGATCACAAAGTTTCAGCGCTGGAACGAGGTTCTCAAGCTTTTTTTCTGGTGTTTGGACCGGGTCAGTCGTCGAATGGAGGACGACAATTATCTTTCGACCCAAAAAATGATTCCGTTCTATGAAATTCGAAAAGCTCTTGAAGTTGAAAAAACCGTAGTTAAACTGAATTACTATTACATCTATATTATGGTCATCTATCGATGTCTGGGTTTCGCCAAGATTATCTTGATTATCATCACGCCAAGTGAATTGCACATCGCGACCATCGTTGCGGATGCGTTGGCCATCCTTTCTAGCGAATATCGATACCTGTCCTGGCCAATATTCCAAAAGGTGTTCTGAATACGTTGCTATGCCACATTTCGTATCCCAGGTAGTGACCCAACCTACTCGGGGTTCATTTTTCTTTTGCGCTAGGCCTAAGTCCTTGATTGACTGACTCAGCCTGTGTGCGACGTGCTGCCACCGGAACCGTTTTAGGAGGAGCGCCTTTCCCAGCTCAGCTTTCAATGAGCGCTCCTCAGCCGAACTAGCGTATGCCTCTTTCATTGCATTGACAATCGCGCACGTTTTTGGCACAGCCCATACGGAATCCGGCAGATCGATATGCGATTTGGCGAGTTTGAAATCATAGTCCAAGAGCCATGCGGTTTCTGTTGAACAAAAATCCATTTGTCCGCCCCACGCAGTTGTGATGACAGGTACACCCGAAAGCATCGCCTCTGCCAACGGCAAACCGAAGCCCTCAGCGAAACTCGGACAAACCAAGACATCACAAGCTTCATAGAGTGCCTTTAACTGAGACTCTTGCAAATCTTCCTCTAAAATTATCACATGCGGATAAAGCGGATTCCGTGATCTATGCCGATTCAATTGTGCTCGCACATCATTGTGAGGATTTGGAAAGGTCTTTATTATTAAAGATACATTATCTTTAATAGAGAAAGCAAAGCCGAAGGCCTCCAATAATAGATCTATGCCCTTGCGAGGGAAGCACGATGAAACATGTAAGAATTTGAATTCCCTACCTTCGAATGATATCTCTTTATCGGAAACGACTTTCTCCCAATGGTCGACGCCATTACCAGTAACTGAAAGTGGTAGAGCTACACCATTGCTTATGAGGAGGCTTCGTACATGGTTGGATACACATGCGATACCGTCGAGATAGTCATTGAACTGATCTACCCATTGTGAAGGAAATCCACTCTCCTCCCAAGCATAATTATGTAACATATTAATTTTACCACGCATATCAGATACACGCGGCGGGTAAATGTTTCTGCTCTGAACGTCATTCGCAAAAACATTGTATGTCTTGCTTCGGTCGTAGAGCTGCTTTAAGTCCGGGTGCTTCCTTAAAAATTGCGCGTTTGGTTCAAAGTCACCAAGGCCCTCAGTCGAATGCAGAGAAACGCGATTGCCGTTGACTTCTAACGCCCGAGCAATCTCGCGGTTGACAAGAGCTAAACTATATGTGCTGTCAAAAGGCCCCTCTAATCGCCAGTTAGACGATTCAGCTATCGGCCATGAGGATCTCACTACCCGACGCGCTGTTGTTTGATTATTCGCAATTTGTTGCGACCATTGCAGAAGATGACTCTTTTCGAGATCTGGGTCATCTGCAATTTTTTGACCTATGAATTCGATTAGAGCTGCGTACCGATTATCACGCAAAATACTATATTCTTCGAAATTTACATCTTTGACATCGGTCAAACTGTTTAGTGCCCCTAAGGCCAGCCCAGCGGAACGTTCCCAAGTGTAAATGGAACAACGAGTGATGGCATTTTCGATAAGTGCGCGCCGAAGCTCCTCATTCGTCAGAGCCTCCTTAATTTTGTCACATATCGAAAGAACATCGAAGGGATCGAATAGAGCCCCGTCGAAATCCACCAAAGCAGGCAAAGCAGCAGCGTTAGCCACGATTACTGGGGCACCGCATTTCATTGCTTCGAGTACTGGCAACCCAAGCCCCTCGTGATAAGAGGGGAATATAAACAAGCTACAATGTGAGTACAATTGCCTTAACGCCCGATCAGAAACATACCCAGTAAATATAGCTTGCTCTTCAGAAAGACCGTTCCTTGAACATTGCTCAACTAGTACATGTTGCTCGCCCGGTGATAAACGTCCAGCAAACACAATTTTATATTCTCTCTGCACATCAATTGGCAGCTTAGAGTAAGCACTAATCAATCTGGGTAAATTTTTTCTCGGATCTCCGCCTCCGGAATAAAGAATATACTTACCATCTATTATTTCATGAATCTCGTCTTTATCATCATCAAATTCGAAAAACGGTTCCGGAGCCCCGTCAATATTAATCACAACATCTGGATTCAAATGGCAATGCTGAAGTAATTCCTGTTTCGTATTGTCTGAATTTGTAAGAAAGAAGTCAAAATTTTTAACGCCTAATAGCGTATCCATATAAAAATTACTGTAACGCGGGTTTGGATCAAGATAAATATTTTTCTGTACAAGCGGTATAAGATCATGAATAAGCCCACCAACCAAAAAACCTTCCAAATTAACGGGTCGGATCGCATCGTCGACGTAACCTTCAAAAGGGCTAAGTATCAATAAGACATCGGGCTTGAGGTCAGCAATAAAAGTTGAGTAAATTCTCTCTTGTACAAGTCTATTTGGAACAGTCTCTATTTCCATAGCACGGACACCAGCTACCCCACTAAACAGTACGAGTTCACCGGCATCCAGCTCTTCAAAATATGCTTTCAACGGTTCGACCGTCTCAGGAAAAAGGTCACTGATAACAAAAATCATCTGATGATTACCAGATGTCCGAACCAAGCTATCGATCAGCGATTTTGCATAACGACCAATTCCGCGAAACCTACTTTCAGTCTGCAACGCCTGCAAATCAAATAGAATTCTCATTTCAGTAACTCATCTCTTACTATTCTTTATATCATCTAGGATGACACGCCCTCGTGGTGATAACGATACACGATGATTTATCGATCGTGCCGCACGAAAACTCACTTCTCTAGCATCTTCATAATAAGCTGTTTGTATCGCGCGCAGCCTGCGCTCAACACGCGGGTATTTTTGAATAACCTTTGTCACATAATTGGCTATTCTTGGCCTGAGTCGGATCCATAGTATTGCGTGAGCGAGTAGCTTGCGCCCAGCGCGCGTCGGCCTTGAACCGGATTTGAGTGTCGCCCATGCGACAATTCCGTTTCGCAACCAAGTTAATCGCCGGGAAAAAAAACTAAACAGAGCTTCTGCACGCCAGGATATAGACATCTCACATAACCTCACCTCAATCGCAGCAAGTGAAACAACTCGTTACACCTACGCGCCTCTAATTCCAGCCGATATCGCATTGACCTGCCACCTGATCAAGCGTTATCCGGAGTGCTACATGAGATCATAGACAAATTACAATACTATTGATCCCGCACTTAGATATTTGTGTCGGTATGATTACAGCACCACTCATTGAAGAGGGATTTAACCCTCGGTCATTGTCTTACCGAGACCGCCGTTGCGATGAAGTGCTAGATGTCGACATTGGGCGCACATCTTCACTTTCAGCTAAGAGCTCGATAAATGATTTCGATCTTGTCCTTGCATCTCGAAAGCCGTGTCCCGGACAATTTCGATTCTTATGCTCGTTGATTATCAGAGCGGCAAGGGCGGTAATAGCCGAGGTCACGGGCGGAACCGTTATGCAGCGACGTGGGGTGGCTCGGCTCAGTGCAACAGGAGACAACGAGGGTTATGCGTAAATTTCATCAATAGGTGTAACTGCTTGCCCTGGAGCAAATTGAGGTTCAACCCCGTACTTAACCAGATGGCGAGCGTCTATATTGAGTGAAACTACCTCACATGCTTTGGATTATTTGGCAATGGCCTTTTTGAGATTACGGCTAGACTTGTAAAAACGTTGTTCAGGAAGGGGTAACACGCTACTGCGTCGCGGCTCAACAGGTTTTTGCGCTTCATAAGACGTCCAACATCCAAACATCCATATCGTATCGTTAAACTGCCAGCGCACAAATTGCTACTGATAGTGTGTCTTAGTCCGTCCCTGTCTAACATCTGGTCGTAAGATCCCAAACCGATGGAACGTGGTTGGTTCCAAAGGAAGGACAGAGACCTCCAACGACGACGGAGGTCGCCATCGAAGAGATGGATCGTATCATCCTCTCCGTGGAACTCCATCGCCACAAAAGAGGTGTAGCCTGCGCTGCAATTGTTTTCGCCTCAGCGCAGCGAACCAACATTCCGCTTGATTTATCTGGACCACCGACGTCGGCGTGAAGCGAACGTACCAGTGTGGCCACACGAGCTTTAGCGTCATGGAACGATCCGGCAACAGGACGAATGCGGTCCAGATCCGAGAAATGGTGGTATGAAAGAGTTCGGTGCTGGGTGTGCCATCAAAAAGCTAGACCAATGTATGGCATCCTCGGGAGTGGAGTTCAACGTACTCTCGATGACATCAAAAAAGCTGAGCTTCCGAAACAGTTTGTGGAAGACCGGGCGCTGATACGTCTATACCAACCGGCGGCGCCATTTAGGTATACAATAGATAGCTCAGTAACAAATGGTTTTATTTATTATTCTTGGCTGGGGCGCCTGGATTCGAACCAGGGAATGCCGGTACCAAAAACCGGTGCCTTACCGCTTGGCTACGCCCCAACAAATCGGATCAAAGAGATCGATTGCGCGGGCTTATAGCCGCTCCCTGCGCCAAGTGCAATCGTCTATTGACGGATTCTGTCAGGCTTTACAACATGCTGCATAAGGGCTGGGGATAAATGCCGGCGCGTTTGCCGAATTCGGGCACGGGCGGGATTTGCGCAAGCCCTGAAAGCTGGTAATCGGATTGGAGAATTCCACATTGATCGGTTGTCGCAATGATCCTGCTGCTCGTTTCCTTCCTTTCAAGCGCCGTTCTTTGCGGCGTGGGCCTCTATCTTCTATCGAAACTGTTGCCTGCGGGTTTTCTCGCAGCAGGCTTTAATGCGCGTTCAAACCACAGCGTGGCTGCACGGCAGATCGGTGGCCTTGCTCTCATCCCGGCCATCCTGATCTCGCTTTTGATGTTTGGCACCGATCTGGGACTGACCATCGATCTCGTTCTGTGTCTGTCTGGAGCGTGCTTGTTGCTCTGGATCATCGGCGGGCTAGACGACCGTTTCGATCTTTCCGTTTCAACGCGGTTTGGCTCACAGTTCGTTGCCGCCTGCCTCGTCGCTTATGGTCTGGGTGCAGACTTCCGACTGCTTCCTGATCTGCTGCCGCATTGGCTGGAAATGATGCTGATCGTCATCACGCTTGTAGCCGCCATCAATGTCACAAACTTCATGGACGGTCTCGATTGGATGACTGTTGCAGGCATCGGTGTGCCTCTCGCGGGAATCGCGCTGCTGACAGCTTTCCGGCTCTCAGGCATGGAAAGCGGCTCAATTGCTGCGATAGCGGCTGGTGGTCTTCTGGGCTTCGCCGTCTTCAATCGCCCACCAGCAAGTATTTTTCTGGGCGATTCCGGTAGCTTTCCACTCGGCCTCATCGCTGGCACGGTGCTGTTATTATTGGCACGCGAAACACATATCATTGTCGCGCTCATCCCGCCGCTCTATTACGTGCTGGATGCTGGGACGACGATCATTTTGCGAGGCCTGGCGGGCGAGAACATTTTGAAGGCGCATTCAAAGCACGCCTATCAGGTCGCCAAGCGGGCAGGCTGGAGCGTGCTTAAAGTGGTGAGCCACGTCGCAATGCTCAATGTCATCCTGATAGGCTGTGCGGCCGCAATCATGGTTTTTGACCATGCGCTTTCGCAGATCATATTTCTGCTCGTCGCTGTAGTCGCCGTTCTATTGCTGCTGCTTGATTTCCGCGGCCGGTTCAGAAAGTTATAACTTCAAAAAGCACTTTGCGAATCGCGGCCACATCTTCGGTCTCCATCGAAGCCCTCAAAGCATCCAGACTTTTCGGAACGTCCACGGCAACTTTCTGGCCCTTTGGCGCACGCATGATCTTTGGATGACGCGTGGTTTGAGCCTGCGAAGGATCGTAGAAGAGCTCTTCATACATCTTCTCGCCTTCACGAATGCCTGTGACCTCGATCGCAATATCACCATCAGGATTATCGGCGTTACGCACAGTAAGGCCAGCGAGCAGGATCATATTTTCTGCCAGATCGCGAACCTTGACCGGATCACCCATCTCAAGAAGAACTGTATCGCCGGATTTAGCAATCGCTCCGGACTGCACAATCAGTTCCGCAGCCTCTTTAATCGACATGAAATAGCGGGTCATATCTTCATGCGTGAGCGTTACAGGTCCGCCATTAGCGATCTGTTCGCGAAAAAGCGGCACAACCGAACCATTGGAGCCCAAAACATTGCCGAAGCGTACTGAATAGAATGTCTTATTGCGCCCGGCCTTTTCAGCAAGCGTCCCGTAATAATAGACCACCAGCTCGGCCCAGCGCTTGGTCGCGCCCATGACATTCGTTGGGCGCACAGCCTTGTCAGACGATATCAGCACCATGCGCTCAACATCTGTCTCAAAAGCTGCTGCGGCAACATTCAACGTGCCAAACACATTGTTATAGATGCCGACAAGCGGGTTCTGCTCGACCAGCGGAACATGCTTATAGGCCGCACAATGATAGACCGTATCAACGGCATGAATGCGGATAGCTTTTTCAACACATTGCTGATTTGCGACCGTGCCGAGCACCGGAATGACATCGCATTGTGCGATCTGCCGTAACTGTCGCTCAATCTGATAAAGCGCAAATTCGCTCGATTCAAACAACACAATGCAGCTGGGATTCCATTGTGCAATCGTGCGGCACAGCTGGCTGCCGATCGAGCCACCTGCACCTGTCACCATAATGCGTCGGCCGTCAACAACCTCACGCAGAAGATCGACATCAGGCGGCACAGGCGAACGACCGAGCAGATCGTCGATTTCGACATTGCGCAGCGCACTGACCAGATATTTGCCTGCTGTCAGATCAGCAATAGGCGGCAGGATACGGGTGCTTACCGGAAGGCGACCGAGCAGACGCGCCAGTTCCTGGCGTTGCTTTTGATCGATTTCCGGTTCGGATATGACGACCTGACGAACGCCGAAATTCTCGATTAAACGTGGTATTGCCGCAATGTCGTAAACACGAAGGCCAATGATATCCATGCCGCTGAGATTGCCGGTAGGATCGACGAAGCCAATGACATGCGTGTCGCTATGGCTTCTAAGTGCGGTTGCCAGCTGCCGCCCAGGTTCACCCACGCCGATGATTAAAGCTGTGCTTGAATAGGACTTATTGGTTTCAGCGCTGCGCAACAGCCATTTGGCGCCAAAACGGCTGGCAGAAATGAGAACCGTGCTCAGTAGCCAATAAAGAAGCGGGACTGAACGCGGCAGACCAGCGCCGCCATAAGATTCCATAAGGAACACCAGCGCCACCCAGAAGAGCGCGGCAATGGCTGTTGCCTGAAAAATCGGCCAGATAGCGCGCTCAGCCAGATATCGTATAATTGCCCGATAAAGACCAAAACGAATGAAAACAGGTATCGCCAGAGCCGGAGCAATGGCAATCAGGAAAATCTGTGTTTGCGTCGGGACGAAAACGAAACCAAGACGCATGACAAAAGCGAGATAGGCACTCAGCAACAGCAAGATGCAGTCGCTAAACAGAAGAATAATCTGCTTACCGAAGCGCGGTAATAAAGCCAGTCTCTGCCATGGATATCTGAAACTCATACGAACATATCCTGCCCCCTCAAGGCGAGAATGCGAATAATCGCCGTTGAGGATTCGGCTAAACCCCACTCTTTTTTATCAGTGAAATCAGATATCTAGCTCAGATATCCGACCGTTTAACCAGCCCAATAGTCGCACCGTTAACATGAGTCCCCCCGCAGAGCCATATCAATTGACATTGCACGCAATCACGAAGATTACGCTATGACCCCTTAATTATCTGTTTTTATTCGATTTCTCTTAAACAAGCCATCCGATCCTGGTTTTATGCACTTAGTACTTTCGACTAACAAATAGGTGAGGGCTTATTTCTATATAAACACATAAATATTTCTTTATATAATATGGGATGAAGTGGCATTTACCCCATGTCGGTGAGTTGGCTGGTTTTTAGTGGCTTGCCCTCAGACAGCTTTCCGATACCGGCTATGGTTAAATCCGATTGCGATCTGAAAACCCGCAATTCTGACGAGGTGCGTCCTGCCCTCGTCAACATGATGGCGACAGCGCTGCGTAAAGCCTGTCGCGGGAAACCGGCCTGAGCTATCCGCCGTTTACGAGCGCTAAAATAAGCTGTTCGACATTGCCGCCCGATCCCATTTCAACACGGTCGAAATCACGGCCCTGCTGACGCTGAACAGCGACCAGCGCATTGATACGGTTGATCAGCTCGCGCCGCATTTTCTGGCATTTCGGATCGTTCGGAATGGAAAGCCCTATAGTTGTGCGGACAATCTCGCGCGTCATGTCCTTGGCCGTATCGCCATGCACAAGTTCATGCTTGTAGATGCCATCATAAAAGCGCTCCCAGTTTTCCTTCACCGGAGAGGAAAGCTTCTGCGATGGCTTTGGCAGCGTATAGGTGATTTTCAGTTTTGGCTTTGCCGAAACAATCGTGCAGCCATTGTTGGAATTGTCGAATTTGCGATCCCAGGTCAGAACAAAGGTCGTGTGTGCAATCACGCGGGATTTTCCCGCCTTTGGGCCACGCTCGCCGATGGATTCATAAAGCTGCGGACCGGTGCGGCCAGAAATTGCATAAGGTTTTATGGTTTCAATGGCCTTCCAGTCGTCTTCTGCATGGGCTTGTTCTGTAAGAGCCGCGCCCGAAAACAGAAAACCGAAAACAACACTCAATACAGCTATGCGCACGACGACTCCAAGCCCAACCAGCCAACACAATGGGCACAGGCTACAATATGATGGTGGCGAGCAGAAGCCCTTTCAATATCGGTGAGAACGAACCTGCGAAGCGGAACGAAATTCCCCGATTTGCATCTCTTCGAGCATTATTGACTATATCTTCATAGTTTCGTAGATACGTAGTTATGAACAAAACTGACCCAATCGACCCGGGCGTAAAAACCCACCTCGCGGCCGACGAGGCAAGTGAATTCCTCAAATCAATCGCCAACAATCACCGGCTCATGATCCTTTGCCGGTTGCACGGGGGTGAGAAGTCTGTGGGACAGCTTGCCGAGCTGATCGGCTTGCGGGATTCCACGGTTTCACAACATCTGGCTTTGTTACGACGCGAGGGCATTATTGCCGGACGCCGTGACGGGCAGACGATCTGGTATCGTGTGGAAAGCGATATAGCGCAGCAGGTGATGGCGGTGATCTGCAAACATTTTCAGATACCAGTGGTTGATTAGCTGGGTACTGAAGGCAACTGCATAAGCGACGATGAAGAAGTACACGACATGACCGACCAGACTATCGCCAGACGCAATATCTTTGTGCTGACTGCCGCGCAGGCGCTGGGTGCAGCAAGCCCGCCGATTATCATTTCGCTGGGCGGTCTGGTCGGCCAGCAGCTTTCTTCCGATCCGGCGCTGGTTACGCTGCCGGTCAGCCTGTTCAATCTTGGTCTTGCAGCAGGCACCCTGCCTGCAGCCTTTGTCATGCGGTCCTTTGGTCGTCGCAACGGCTATCTGCTGGGCGCATGTTTCGGCATGGCTGCAGGCCTCATTGCGGCCCTTGGCATTTTTTCGGCGTCTTTCGTCATCTTCTGTTTTGGTACATTCATTGCCGGCTTTTATGCCGCTTATGTGCAGAGCTATCGTTTTGCCGCAACCGATGCCGCAACAGGCGCTCTTAAAGCACGCGCTATTTCATGGGTCATGGTTGGTGGCCTGATCGCCGCAATCATAGGACCGCAGCTTGTTATCTGGACACGAGACGCATTGCCGGCAACGCCCTATGCGGGCAGCTTCCTGAGCCAGGCAGTCCTTGCCCTGCTGGCAATTCCCGTCCTTATGTTGTTCCGGTCACCAAAGGCTGCGAAATCCAGCAATGCTGCCGATAATGGCCGCCCGCTCAAAGAAATTTTGCTGAACCGGCGCTACATGCTGGCTTTGGCTGCTGGTGTTGTCTCCTACGGTCTGATGACATTTGTGATGACAGCCGCCCCTATCGCCATGGTTGGTCACGGCCATTCGGTCGATCATGCAGCACTGGGTATCCAGTGGCATGTGCTGGCAATGTTTGCGCCAAGCTTTTTCACCGGCATGTTGATCACCCGTTTCGGCAAGGAACGCGTGACCGCTATGGGCTTGCTGATTATTGGCTTGTCGGCAATCGTTGCGCTCTCGGGCCTTGATCTCACCCATTTCTGGGTCTCGCTGATCCTGCTCGGCATCGGGTGGAATTTTGGCTTCATCGGCGCAACCGCGATGGTTGCCGATTGTCACACGCCGGAAGAACGCGGCAAAGCACAGGGCGCGAACGACTTCTTCGTCTTCGGAACGGTTGCCTGCGCATCCTTCTTCGCCGGATCGCTGCTGCATTCATCTGGTTGGGAGACCATCAACTGGCTGATCTTCCCGGCAGTCGCTCTCATTCTTGTGCCGTTGGTCTGGCAATCTGCTCGAACGCAAAAGGCAAAAGCCACAGCATAAAAAAAAAAAAAAAAGCCGCAGATCACTCTGCGGCTTTTCTTTCAATCAGAAAACAATCTTACTTTTCGATTGTGCGGTTCCAGCGGCTGTTGAGTTGCTGACGGCCTTCGTTGACAGCATCCCAATCAAGCGTGTTGGCTGTCTTCATGTAGCCATTAAATGCGTCGAGCTTGGCCTGTGCATCTGGCGAACCGGCTTTTGCCTTCAGGTTCGATGGAATGACATTGCCATGATCAAGCGCCTTGCTCTGCGCATCAGCGGAAAGCAGGTAATGGGCGAGCTTCTGGCTCAGTTCAGGTTCGCTGTTGCCTGCAAGAACGCATTCGGTCACTGCGAGAATGACGGAACCTTCCTTTGGCTGTGCATATTCAACCGGAATGCCCTTGTCCTTCAGGTTGTTTACACCGGTTGGGGTCAGCGGGAAGATCGCTGCTTCGCCGGTCTGAACCATTTCCGAAATCTTGGCCGATGACGGGATGAATTCCAGAACGTTCTTGCCGATGGTGTCCGGGAACTTTTCAAAACCTGGTTCGAGGTTCTTGTCGTCACCACCCTGAATGCGGTTGAACATCAGGAATGCATGGAGACCGAAAGTCGAGGCGGAAGCCGACTGGAACACAACGGCATTCGCATATTTTTCGTCGGCGAAATCCATCCACGATGTTGGAGCTGCCCAGCCCTTTTCGTCGAACAGCTTTTTGTTATAGGCAATGCCGGTCATGCCCATATCAACGCCGATTGCCATATCGTCCTTCAGACGTGCAGCTGGCTGAATGTCGGCAAGAACCGGATCATCAGAAATTTTCTGGCAAAGACCGCCATTGATCGCACGCACCATGACGCCGTCATCGAGCAGCATGACATGCATCTGTGGCTTGTCTTTCTGCGCGGTTGCCTTGGCCAGAATATCAGCCGAAGTGCCCGGTACCACGACGACCTTGACGTTGTTGGCTTTTTCAAATTCCGGCAGAACGTGCTCGGTATAGGCGCGCTCCATGTTGCCGCCATTCATGCCAATATAGAGCGTCTTGGTTTCAGCCGACGCGCCCGATACAAAAGCTGTAGACAGGCCGAGTGCCATTGCCGCCATGGCGGTAATATGTTGATTTTTCATGCTTAGTTCCCTTCCATGTTAAGATTGGTATTGGTTGAAGTAAAACGGTTGATCGAAAATGCATCGATGGGTGTTTCTGTCTCGCCCTTGAGCGCAAGGTCTGCGAGGACCGCGCCGACTGCCGGTCCGGTCTGGAAACCGGCGCCATTAAAACCAAAGGCGTGATAAAGGTTCTTGACCCGGCTGCTTGGCCCGATCACCGGATTATCATCCGGCATTTCAGCTTCTGTTCCTGACCAGAAACGGATCACCTGTGCATGTTGGAGATGCGGAAACAATTCGATTGCGCGCAGCATTACCGAGGACGCCGCATTGACCGATGGCCGCGAAAAATCCGGGTTTTCAAGCGGCGTACCGCGTCCGCCACCCATGACATAATTGCCGCGCGTGACCTGACGGCCGTAGAAACCACCGCCTTCTTCGCCAAGGCTCATCGGCAAGCGAAACGGCATCGGCTCGGTCACAACCATTGTGGGATAAATCCGCGTCAACGGTACCGGCTCACCGAATGAGGCTGCAAACCGATCCGACCAGGCACCCGCGCAATTGAACAGAAGGCGCGAGCGGATTTCGATGCCCTCGCCGGCCAGAATGGCAAAACCATCGCCGGTTTCATGCACTTCGATGACCGGTGTGTTTTCCAGCACGGTTGCACCTGCAGCCTGTGCGGCGCGGGCAAAAGCAGGCGAAACCAGTCGCGGATTGGCATTGCCATCTTCCGCACAAAGCGAAGCACCTGCAACATCGCCCGGAAGCCAAGGGAAACGTTCGCGCACGGCATTGCCGCCGATCAGCTCAACATCGAGACCGAGCGGCTTCACTCTTGCTGCATAGGCTTCTAGCTTGGCGAAATGCGCTTCAGTGCGGGCAAGCTTCAAATGTCCACTGCGGTTATATTCGCCATCGATACCGATCAGTTCCGGCAGACGCGCCCACAATTTGTGCGAACGCTGTGCAAGCGGCAGCTGTTCCGGCGCGCGGCCCTGCCTGCGAACGCCGCCATAATTGACGCCGCTTGCCTGCGCACCGCAAAAGCCCTTGTCGAGCAGAATGACCGACAATCCGGCCTGACGCATGAAAAGCGCCGCCGATCCGCCGACAATCCCGCCGCCAATAATAACCGCATCCGCCTGGAGTTGTCTGGTCATGACGAAGCGCCTTCCTTGGCCGGAGCGCCAAAGCCGAGCGGGATCGGCTTGACCGGTGCCTGAGCACGGATACGCCCGAATTCTGCAGGCGTTTTGTCCTGCATCGACGCCAGAAGTTCTGCGGCGGCAGCGGTACACATACGCCCCTGACAACGGCCCATGCCGACACGGGTAAGCGCTTTGAGCCGGTTGATCTCACGCGTATCACCTTCGCCGATGACTGCCTTCGCATCACGCACCGCAATTTCTTCACAACGGCAAAGGGTGACATCGCCTGCAATCGTGTCGAACCAGTCGCGCGGGAACGGGAAGGCTTTTTCGACGATCAGGCGCTCGCGATAGATATGATCGAGCTTTGTGAGAAGCCCGCGTTCCGTGTCTTCGTCAAACGGCAGGCCCATGTCGCGGAGCAATGCAATCGCGGCCAATGATCCGCGAATTTCAGCAGCATCGGCACCAGCAATACCTGCACCGTCACCCGCCACATAAACACCTTCGCGGCTTGAACGGCCAAGCCTGTCTGCTGCAGGAAGCCATGCGCGGTCGCGTTCTTCAAAGCGGAATTCGCAACCGGCGAGATCGGCAAGCTGGGTTTCAGGACGCAGAGCAAAACCATAAGCCAGCGCATCGCACTGAGCCTCGCGAACGTGCTTGCCCGTGCGAAAGCGAATGCCTTCAACATGGCCTTCGCCCAGAACTTCATCCGGCCGGACATTATAATGGATCGGCACGCCACCAAGCTTGAGACGCAGACCATAATAAGCGCCGAGCGCCACAATGCGCGGCGCATAAAGCGCAAGATGTGCCAGATGAAACTTGGAGGTGAAGGGTGCAGTGTCGAGAACTGCTACGACCTTCGCACCTGCATGATGATACTGCCAGGCCACCAGATAAAGCAGCGGGCCTGAACCCATGAATACCACGCGTTCGCCAACTGTGCAGCCTTGCGCTTTGAGCGCCGTCTGCGATGCACCCAGCGTGTAGACGCCCGGCTTGGTCCAGCCTTTAAACGGCAGAACACGGTCGGTCGCGCCGGTTGCGAGGATGAGATGGCTATAGGCCAGCTGGCTATGCGAGCCGTTGGTCAGAAGATCAAGACGATCGCCCTCGCCGCGCGTGATATTCCAGACGAGCGTTTCCGGGCGATAATCGATTGCGCCGCGCAACGTGTCAAACGTCTTGTGCAGCGCTTCGGCCTTATGCGCTTCCGATCCATAGCGCGCTTTATAGCTGCGGCCATCATCGAAAGGCGGTCGGCGATAAATCTGGCCACCTGAACGAAAGCCTTCATCAAGCACGATGGGCTTAAGACCCGCTTTGACCAGCGTTTCGGCAGCGCGAATGCCTGCGGGACCAGCGCCAACAATAACCGGATTGCGCAACGCGCTCATAGTGCTGGCTCCGTTACAAAAGCCATGCCGTCTTCCAGAAGCGTGGTGCAGGCACGAAGCTTATAGCCCTCGGCAGTCATCACATGACAATCCTGACACGCGCCGATCAGGCAGAAGCCCGCACGCGGTTCTCCGGTAAATTCCGTATGACGCAGCTTTCCCTGCACCGAGAGAATGGCGGTCAACACGGTATCGCCACGGCGGCCCTCAAAAGGCACGCCGTCGAGCGAGAAGCTGATCGGCTGCTCAGTCAGCCGATACCGTCTGCGGAACTGAGCCGCGGCAGGCGAAACCGGGAATGTCATGATCTGCCTGCTTAGCCTTTACCCACCAGCAGTCGGTCGAGACCGAACATACGATCGATAATAATCATGGTCACGGTGGCAACGAGGATCATCAGGGCCGACACAGCCGCCATCATCGGATCGATGGATTCACTTGCATACATATACATGCGGACCGGCAGCGTAACCGTGGACGGCGAAGTGACGAAGATCGACATGGTCAATTCGTCAAACGAATTGATGAAGGCGAGCAGCCAGCCACCCGAGAGACCCGGCAGCAACAGTGGCAGAGTGATGCGACGGAACACAGTCCATTCGCCAGCACCCAGAGTGCGTGCCGCGTTTTCCGCATTGCGATCCATGCTGCCAAGCGAAGCAAGGATAAGGCGCAGCGCATAAGGCGTGACGACAATCGTATGTGCAGCCACCAGCCAGCCAAATGTGCCGGTGAAACCCATCAACGTGAAAAGACGCAGGAACGCAACGCCCAGAACCAGATGCGGGATAATCAGTGGCGACAGGAACAGCGCGTTGAGCGCATCGCGGCCACGGAACGCATATTGTGCAATTGCAAGGCCTGACGGCACGGCCAGCGCCGTTGAAAGGGTTGCTGAGAACAGAGCAAGCTTCAGACTGTTGCCAAAAGCCGTCATGAAGTCATTATGCGCGAAAACCGCCTGGAACCAGCGAAGCGAAAGACCGTTCCACGGCATGGACAGCGTGTTTTCCGGCGTGAAAGCCACCAAACACACCACCACCATTGGCGCCAGCATGAAGATGACGATCAGCGTGTGGAAGAATAGAGCGAAAGGACCGTTCTTGACCATGGCCGTTACCCCAGCTTCTTTTTCGCTTGCCCTTCGAGCATGCGATTATAGGCGATCATGATCACAAGGTTGGCGACCAGAACGATGATGGCGATGGCAGCACCCAGCGGCCAGTTCAGCTCGATCAGGAATTCGTCATAGACGACGGTTGCCGCCATTTTCAGACGACGTCCACCAAGCAGACCCGGAATGGCAAAGGAGCTGGCCGAAAGCGCAAACACGATGAGGCTACCCGACAGGATGCCTAAAACTGCCTGCGGAAACACCACGCGGCGAAGCGCTGTCAGGCGCGATGCACCAAGCGTCAGCGCTGCTGCTTCCACCGACGGGTCGAGCTTCTGCAGAACAGTCCACACCGGGATCACCATGAATGGCAGCATGATATGCACCAGACCGATGACAATGGCTGTTTCGCTGTAAAGGATCTGCGTGGTCGGCAGACCGACCATGTCGAGCACGCTGTTTACAAGGCCATTGCGCCCCAGCAACATGCTCCAGCCGAATGTGCGGACCACGACCGAGACCAGAAGCGGGCCAATGATCACCAGCAGGAAGATCGAGCGCCATGGCTTGCGCATGTTCGAAAGAATATAGGCCTCGGGCACACCGATCAGCACCGTGATGACAGTTGTGATCAATGCCAGTTTGAGCGTGCGCCAGAAGATTGCGAGATAATACGGGTCTTTGAGAACCTGCGTATAATTGGCAAGCGTGTAGACGTCCTCGATGCCCTTGTCGTAGCTATAGCTATTGAACGACAGCAGCACGGTGAGACCGAGCGGCAGCAGCACCAGCGCGAAAAAGAGAAGCGTCGAAGGTCCGACCAGAAAAAGCGGGAGCAGATTGCGCCGCTCTTTGGCCGAAGCGTTTTGATCCTGTGAGGTGACAGCCGACATGCTTAGTTCACCCCTGCGGTGAGGATGCGGCAATCGTCATGGTTCCAGCTCAGACCAACTGCCGTGCCTTCAGCCGGCGGCGGGTTGCCGAGATTAGGCAGGGCGACCGAAAGCTGGCCTGCTGGCGTTGTAACACCGAGCAACCATTGCGCACCCATGAAATAGCGGGTCGAGACTTCACCTGCGATATGGCCTTCGTCTGCTGCAACAAGCTGCACCTTTTCAGGACGGATGAAGACGGACAGCTCGCCCGATACCTTCTTTCCGCCTTCCTGCGCTGGAGCCGGAAACCGGATGGCCGTATCGGCCAGCGAAATGACGTCACCCTCGGCGCGCGCTTTCAGGAAGTTCGACTTGCCGACGAAGTTGGAAATGAAGTGGTTATGCGGGTGCTCATAGAGCTTATATGGCGCATCGACCTGTGTAATCAGGCCCTTTTCCATGACCACGATGCGGTCGCTGATCGAAAGCGCTTCGGCCTGATCATGCGTTACCATTATCGTGGTGATACCAACGGTGCGCTGGATGCGGCGCAGTTCAAACTGCATTTCTTCACGCAGCTGCGCATCAAGATTGGAGAGCGGCTCATCGAGCAGCAGAACCGGCGGATTGATGACCAGCGCACGCGCAATGGCCACACGCTGACGCTGACCGCCCGACATTTCACGCGGATAACGATCCGCAAGTGCGCCCAAATGCACCAGTTCCAGCACGTCGCGAACGCGCTTTTCGCGCTCTGCCTTTGGAACATTGCGCATTTCAAGGCCGAAGCTCACATTCTGCGCAACCGTCATATGCGGGAACAGTGCATAGCTCTGGAAAACGACGCCCAATTCGCGCTTGGCTGGCGCAAGGCGCGTAATTTCGCGGCCATCAAGGGTGATCGTGCCCGCCGTTGGCGGCACCAGACCGGCGATCATCTGCAAGGTCGTGGTCTTGCCACAGCCAGAAGGGCCGAGAAGCGAAATGAACTCGCCCTTTTCAATCGTCAGATTGAAATTGTCGACAGCCGCGAACTTGCCGTAGTGGCGGGAAATTCCGGAAAGGGTCAAAAAGCTCATTGCATCTCCCTCTCGGCATGACTTCCGCCTGAATTTGCGGGGGAGCGGAAGCGCCGTGATGTTGTCTCACGTCGCCTCTTCGATAGGGCTAGCTGGCGGGAGCGGCTCGACCGCGCATCAAGCGCTGATCAGACTTGGGTCGTTTGAACGCGTGTTTGTCCGGTCACTGATGCAACCGTGGCGTTCCCCTTACTTCAAGTTAAAACCGCCGACCCGCTTACGGCATCCTCTGGATACCTTGCCGGACCTTCCCATTGGCGACGGATTTTAAATGGCAGAAAATTTTGAACGATTACAAATTATAATTTTCAATTTCGGAAGAAATTATATATTTCTTTCAAAATGCAGAATTTGGAAGCAATTTTATGGATGATATATCAGAGAATATGAAATCTGGTGCCGCGCTTAACTCAAGTCTGGTGAAGGCAATTCATATTCTGAAAGGTCTGGCAGCCAGCACGGATGACGGCGTGCGGTTAATCGATCTGGCGCGCGAGCTTGAGTTAAGCCAGCCTTCGGCCCATCGTTTGCTCAAGACGCTGATTGCGGAAAACCTTGTCGAGCAGCTTCCCGACAAGAAAGCCTATCGTCTGTCGCTGGAGTTTTTCGCCATGGCAGCGCAAGCTCGTCAGCGCGATGGAATTCTGAGCCTCGCCCGCCCTTCCCTCTTGCGACTTTCAACCACCTTCAATGATACGGTCTTCCTGCTTGTGCGCAGCAATTTCGATGCGGTCTGTCTTGATCGCGTGGAAGGGCCGTTTCCGATCCGCTCTTATACTGGCGATATCGGTGGCAAGGTGCCACTTGGCATCGGCCAGGGCAGCCTTGCCATTCTGTCCTTTCTGCCGGAAGAAGAGCGCGAGGCGATCATCCGTTTCAACATGCCCCGCATCCTGGACAAGGCCACAATTGACGAGGTTGATCTTCGCATCATGATAGCGGAAGTGCGCGAAACCGGCGCATCCACCTTCAACTTCAACATGATTGATGGCATGGCGGGCTTGGGTGTTCCGGTGCTTAATCGCAGCGGCGAAGCGGTGGCGGCACTCAGCATCGGCACGCTGGCCTCACGATTAACAGAAAAACGTCAGCACACGATCACGGAACTTTTGCAGCGTGAAGCAGCCGCTATTTCCGAGAAACTCAACCCTTTTGACCCGGCTTTACGTCACCCCAGTCAGGCATTCGTGAAATAATCGAACGCTATAACAGCATTCCACGCAATAGCCTTATCTTGTCCACAGATGCCCCCGAAATTGGAGATTGACTTGCACTTGCCAGCATCGTTTGATCGGGCAAGTGTGGGGGATCTGTAGAACGAGGCGAAAAGCCCTAAGCAGAAATTCCATCTCTTTATTGATGTAAAAATGGAGTTCTGTTGTGTTCAAGTTCACCAGACGGGGAATGTTTCATCTTGCTCTCGCTCTCGCCGGATCCACGGCGATGGGCACAGTTGCCACCACGGCAGCACAGGCTCAAGACAAGATCCTGCTCATCATCAATGGCGCGCTCGGCGATAAATCCTTCTTCGATTCCGCTGCCAATGGCATGAAGATGATCAAGGACAAATATGGCGACGACGTCGAAACCAAGATTCTCGAAATCGGTGATGATCCGACCAAGTGGGAACCGGTCTTCCTCGATGCATCCGAACAGGACTGGGATCTCATCATCGGCGGCACCTACCAGATGTCGGAAACCGTAGGCTCCGTTGCGCAGCAATATCCGGACAAGAAATACGTCCTCTATGATGCAAGCGTGCCTTATGAAGAAGGCGGCTACGACAACGTTTATTCGATCCAGTACAAGCAGAACGAAGGTTCCTATCTCGGCGGGATGCTGGCGGCTTCGCTCCTGAAGGACGGCAAGCTCGGCGATACTGGCAAGAATCTCGGCTTCCTTGGCGGCATGGATATTCCGGTCATCAATGACTTCCTCGTTGGCTATATTGCTGGCGTGCAGGCAATTGAGCCGGACACCAAAATCGCGATCTCCTATGCAGGCTCCTTCATGGATGCGGCAAAGGGCAAGGAACTTGGCCTCGCGCAGTATCGTTCGGGTGTATCGCTCGGCTTCGTCGTTGCCTCGCAGACCGGCCTTGGTCAGCTTTCGGCTGCAAAAGAAACCGGCAAGTACGTTCTGGGCGTTGATTCCGATCAGGAAGCCATCTTCAAGGACAGTGATCCGGCAATGGCCAAGCAGGTCGTCAGCTCCGTGTTGAAGAATGTCGATGTCAGCCTTCTGCAAGCCTATGACCGCTTCAAGGAAGGCAATCTTCCATTCGGCAAGGCTGAAGCACTTGGCCTGAAGGAAGGCGCTGTCGGCATCGTGCAGGATGGCAACATGGCTTCCATGGCCACGCAGGAAATGAAGGACGCCATCAAGAAGGCCTCCGATGAAATCTCCGAAGGCAAGGTCACGGTCCCAACCGCATTTGGCATGAGCACCGAAGATCTCAATGCGATCCGCAAAAAGGTTCGTCCATAATCGTGGAAAAACAAGCTGAAAACATTGAAGGCGGCGATGCAATCGTCGCCTTCCGAAATGTGAGCAAGGTCTATCCGAACGGAACGGTTGCACTGCGCGATGTGTCGTTTTCGATCCGCGCCGGTTCGATCCACGCCATTTGCGGCGAGAACGGTGCAGGCAAATCCACGCTCATGAAAATCCTGTTCGGCATCGAAAATGCCACCGCAGGCGAGATCGTGATCGACGGCCAGACGATCTCATCATGGTCGCCGGAAGATGCCAGCGCCCGAGGTATCGGCATGGTGCATCAGCATTTCTCGCTGGTGCCGACACTGACCGTCACCGAAAATATCATTCTCGGCCATGAGCCGGTAAAAGGCGGGTTTATCGACCGTGTGAGCGCGCGTAAATCGGTCGAAGAGCTGATGCAGCATTATGATCTGCACGCGGATCCGGATGCGATCACTGGTACGCTTTCGGTTGCAGCCCAGCAGAAGATCGAAATCCTCAAGGCGCTGGCGCGTCGCACACGGCTCTTGATCCTGGATGAGCCGACCGCCGTTCTTTCGCCGCCCGAAATTGAAGAGTTGATGCGCAGGCTGAAAGCACTGCGTGATGAAGGCATCACCATTCTCTTCATTTCTCATAAGCTCAATGAAGTGCGCGAGCTGGCTGAAAGCGTCACGGTCTTGCGCGCAGGCGCAGTTGCAGGAACCGAAAAGCTCGCTGATGTGCCGGACGATGCCATCATGCAGATGGTGATGGGCCACGCGGTCGAAATTCCGGAACGCGCGCACAAGCTGAATGCGACGCAAACAGTCCTTGAAATGAAGGGCGTCACCATTGAAGCCCTCGACCCTGCCGACCGTATCCGCGATGTAAACCTCACCATTGGCGAAGGCGAAATCGTCGGTGTAGCCGGTGTTGATGGCAGTGGCCAGCGCGGACTCGTTTCCGCATTGTCTGGTCTGATGCGCGCATCTCAAGGTGCAATCACCCTTAACGGCGCAGATATGGGCACTGCCGACACGGCCAGCTGGCGCAAAAAAGGCCTGGCCTATCTGCCTGCCGACCGCTTTTCACAAGGCGGTGCGCCGGGCCTGTCTCTGGCTGAAAACACGATTGCCGGCACGGACGGAAACCGCGACACTGATTTCGGCCCTTTCCTGCGATGGAGCGCGATCAAAGCGCGTGTCAGCGGCATGATTAAACAATATTCGGTGCGTGCAGGTGCGATCACCGAAAGGCTCGACTCGCTGTCGGGCGGCAATGCGCAGAAGCTTATCGCTGCGCGCGAACTTGCCACCAAACCGAAATTCCTGATCGCCGATCAGCCAACACGCGGCATTGATGTTTCAGCAGCAGCCTTCCTGCATCGACGCATCGATGAAGTGGCGCAAGGTGGTTGTGCTGTGCTTCTCGTCAGCGCCGATCTTGATGAATTGCTGCGGTTGAGCGATCGCATCGTCGTGTTCTTCAATGGTCGCATAGTTGCCGTTCTCAGAAACGGACCCCGTATTACTCCAGCGGTCCTTGGACCTTATATGCTGGGCACGCGAGATGCAGCCTGATGCGTAGATTTATATCCTATCTTATTCCCTTCTTTCTGACCGTGCTGGTGATCGGCGTCATCATGGCGCTGCTGCTCGTGCCATTGGCCTTGATGCAGGATAATCCGGCAGGTGTGCTCAAGACCTTCTTCCTCGGACCATTTGGCAGCATTCGCCACATGGGCAATGTGGTGGAAGCTGCAACCCCGATCATGCTGACGGGCCTTGCCATCACCATTCTCTTCCGTTCCGGCCTGTTTAATCTGGGTGCTGAAAGCGGCTTTTATCTTGGTGGACTGGGTGCTGTTGCGGGAGCCGTTCTTCTGCCGTCGCTTGGTTGGTTCTCGCTGCCGGTTGCCATTTTGTGCGGTGCGGTTGCGGGCAGCTTTGCCTGCACGATCCCCGCAGCGCTGCGCCTGCGTTTCGGCGCATCTGAAATGGTAACGTCACTGGTTCTCAACTACGCCTTCCTGTTTCTTGGGCTGTTCGTGCTCAATTATGTCATTCGCGACCCGGCTGCGGGTGGTATGATGTCCATGCGCATTCCACCCGAAGCAAAGCTCGACCGGCTTCTGGCAGGCACGCGGCTTAACAGCGGTTCGATCATTGCCATTCTCGCCTGTATCGCAGGTGGCATCTGGCTTTACTGGACACGTTCCGGTCTCAATATCCGCATTGCAGGCTCCAGTCCCGGATTTGCAAATCATCTGGGCCTGCCGCTCAAGGGCATCATCATGCGCGCGCAGATCGTTGGTGGTCTGGTGGCAGGCATGGCCGGTGCGCTCGAAGTTTTGGGCTTGCATAACCGCTTCGCATGGCTCGACCTGCCCGGTTACGGCTGGACGGGGCTGGTGGTTGCCATCCTTGGCCGCGAAAACCCATTCCTGCTCATTCCGGCAGCTTTGTTCCTTGGGTTTGTTCAGGTTGGCGGCGATCTTCTCGCCCGCAACATGAATATCCCGACCGAAGTTGTGGGCCTTGTCACCGCCGCTATCATGGTTGGTGCCACGGCAAGCGTCATTCACAACCATCCAACCGTGCTGCGTGTGATCCGAAACCTGCGCAATCGTGAAGGAGAGCAGTCATGAGCGCAGTTCTCGCACAAATCCTCGATCCGGCGTTCATCGCCACCATTCTGCGTGTCGGCACGCCACTTTTGCTGGCAGCGCTCGGCGTGATGATTTCTGACCGTGCAGGCGTGCTGAATATCGGCATGGAAGGCATGATGCTGATTGCAGCGCTGATTGCGGTTCTCGCAAGTGCGGCGACGGGAAGCCCGGCCATCGGTCTCCTTGCGGCCCTTATAGTCGGCGCCTTTCTCGGCTGGTTGATGTCGCTGTCTGTCAACAAGCTCGGCACCGATCTCATCATGACCGGCATCGCGCTCAATATTGCCGCGGCAGCAGGCACGACGCTGGGGCTTTTCGTTGCCACTGGCGACAAGGGCATGTCGGGCGCGTTGAAAAGCGGGGCGTTGCCAAGCCTCAGCATTCCTTATATCGGCAATATCCATATCCTGAGCTTTGTTGCATTGCTGGCTGTTCCGGCCGTCAGCCTTCTGATGATGCGGACGCGGTTCGGCCTTCATCTGCGCGCAACGGGTGTTGATCCCAAATCCGCGCGCGCTGCAGGCATTCACACCGGACGCGTTCAGATGCAGGCGCTTATACTTTCTGGCATCTTTGGCGGTGCTGCAGGCGCCTATCTCTCACTCGGCTATGTCACTTGGTTCGGCCAGAACATGACCGCTGGTCGTGGCTTCATCGCCATTGCAGCCGAAGTGATGGGGCAGGGAACGGCGTGGGGAACGCTGGTCGCAAGTCTTGTGCTGGCTGCAGCGGAATCGCTGGCAATCACCCTGCAAAGCCTTGGACTGCCGTTCGAGCTGATGCAGATGATCCCTTATCTCGTGCCCGTTGTGGTGCTGACGGTACATGCCGCAAGAAGACAGCGGCGTGCAAGACAGTTGAAGAAATCCTGAAATGCATGAAAACGAGAAAAACATGAAAGCCTGGGAGCTGACACGCGATCTGCTGCGCGACACGAAGCCTGTTATACGCACGGCAGAAGAGCAGACATGGGACGCAAGCGCCGTCATGAAGGCGCAGGACGATCTCATGGCCATGTTCTGGAAAAGCAATGTGCCGGGTTCAGCAGCACCCGAATGCCTGATGGCCGGTGCGCTGCAATCGCTTGAAAACAAGGGCTATGTGCTGGCACCCTATGCAGAGCTTCTGCGCGACGGGCTTGCAGCACTGGAGCGCTCTGATTTTGAAACGCTTTATCGCATCGATATGCGTTTGCGTATGCTGATGCGCGCGGCAAAGCCCGATCCCGAGCATCCATCGCAGAAAACCATCCGCTTTGCATCATGGGAAGTGTTTGACGCGAGCGTGAAGTGGCCGGACGATGTGGCTTATCCTATCCAGTCTGATGATTTCCGCGACCGTACCGCGGGCGCATGGATGGCGCAGCTGGTGGGCGCTGCGGCTGGCACAGCACTTGAGGGCTATACGGCTGAGAACATCATGGAGGTTTTCGGTCCGATCCGCGATTATGTGCGCGAGCCCAACACCTATAATGACGACATCACCTTTGAGATCGCCTTTCTGGAAGCCTTTGGCGAGAAGGGTTCTTCTGTGACCAGCGCCGACATTGCCGAACGCTGGACGTCGCTGATCCCGCTTGGCTGGTCGGCGGAGGCAATCGCCCTTTCCAATATGCGTCGCGGCCTCACGGCGCCTGAAACCGGCACGTCCGACAATCCGTTCGATGAATGGATCGGCGCTCAGATGCGCGGCACAATCTGCGGCATGGTTGTGCCGGGACGTGCGCGTGAAGCTGCCCGCCTTGCCTGGATGGATGCGGAAATCTCCCACGCCGGAAACGGAATCCTGGGCGAAGTTTTCAATGCCGTCATGGCGGCCCGCGCCTTCGCGGTTCAAAACACGCGCGAATTGCTCGTCTCAACCGCAGAGCTTTTCTCGACCGACACGGAATATGGTGCGGTTCTCGCCTTCGCGCTTAATGCCTGTAATACAACAGAAAACTGGCAGGACGCCTGGGCAAAATGCGACGCCGAATATGCCGAGTATAACTGGATTCACGTCACGCCAAATGCCGCGGCACAAGTTGTGGCGCTCTGGTTCGGCGAAGGTGACTTCGACCAGACGCTGGAAATCGTCTGCGGCATCGGCCATGACGTTGACTGCAATGCCGCGCAGATTCTGAGCATGATCGCCATCCAGCACGGCCCCGGCATTATTGCAGAACGCTGGTCAAAGCCACTCCTCGCCGACGATATCGTCACCTATATGCGCCGCCCGGCGAAAATCTCATTCGATGCGCTTGTCGACCAGACGGTTAGTGCAGCGCGCAACGCTCTTTAAAATCCCCTATTAGGAACACATCATGGCCCGTAAAATCATTATCGATACCGATCCCGGTCAGGACGATGCAGTCGCCATTCTTCTGGCACTCGCAAGCCCTGAGCTCGACATTCTCGGCATCACCGCCGTTGCTGGCAACGGCCCGCTGGCTCGCACTGAAATCAATACCCGCACCATCTGTGAAGTTGCGAAAAAGCCGGACACAAAAGTATTTGCAGGCTCCATCCGTCCATTGGTGCGCCCGCTCGTGACCGCTGAAAATGTCCATGGCAAGACCGGTCTTGATGGTTATGATCTGCCCGCACCTACTATGCCGCTCCAGGCGCAGCATGGCGTTGATTTCATTATCGAAACACTGATGAAGGAAGAAGCTGGCACTGTCACTCTCTGCCCGCTTGGCCCGCTTACCAACATCGCCTCAGCACTCATCCGCGAGCCGAAGATCGCTGAACGCGTCAAGGAAATCGTGCTGATGGGCGGCGGCTATTTCGAGGGCGGCAACATCACGCCATCGGCTGAGTTCAACATCTATGTCGATCCACATGCAGCCGCAGTTGTGTTCAAATCAGGCATTCAAATCACCATGATGCCACTCGATGTCACGCACAAGGTGCTGACCACCGAGAAGCGCATCGCAGCCATTCGTGGCCTCGGTACGCATGTCGGCGAAGTGGTTGCTGCATGGCTTGAATTCTTCGAGCGCTATGATGAAGCAAAATACGGCACCGATGGTGGCCCGCTGCATGACCCGAACGTCATGGCCTATCTGCTGAAGCCTGAACTTTACTCAGGCCGTCATTGCAATGTGGAAATCGAGATCAATTCGGAACTGACCATCGGTGAAACAGTCGTCGATTGGTGGGAAGTTACTGATCGTCCAAAGAACGCACTCTTCATCAAGGATGTTGATGCGGATGGTTTCTTCACGCTGCTGACCGAGCGTCTCGCAACGCTCTAAACACGCTCAAAGCCACATAATTGCCATAAAAAAGCCGCAGGATTCACAATCTTGCGGCTTTTTTGCCTCAGCGTTTTATTGGATTTTTTGCAGTCTTACTGATTATTCTGCAAAAGTTGCGCCACTTCGTGAGCGGTCGGCGCAGCAGATCCGGCGCCAACGCGCGTCACCGCAATCGCACCGGAAGCAGACGCGAAGCGCACGCAATCATGCAGCGACTGACCCTGCGAATAAGCAACGGCAAAGCCACCATTGAAACTGTCGCCAGCGGCAACCGTATCGACCACCTTCACCTTGAACGGTTCAAAGTGCTTGACCTCATCAGCTGTCACAAGCAATGAGCCGCGACCACCAAGCTTCACGATAACGATCTTCGGACCGCGTTCGAGAAGTTTGCGGGCAGCAGCTTCCGCCGATGCAATATCGGTTGGTTCAATGCCGGTTATTTCAGCGGCTTCGGTTTCGTTGGGCGAGATGATCTCGCTCAACGAAATCAGATCGGCCATGCGGCTTGCATCGCCAACCGGAGCCGGATCGAGCAGCACGGTGCCGCCAGCAGCTTTTACAGCCTTTGCAACAGCAAGATTGGCTTCATGCGGGACTTCACGCTGCAACAGCGTGATTTTGGCTTTCGCAATATCAGACGCATAGGCATCAATATCGGATGCCGCCCAATTCGCATTGGCACCGGCGCAAACAACAATCGTGTTCTGCCCGGCTTCTTCGACCTGAATGATTGCAATGCCGGTATCGACACCATCAATCATTTTAACACCAGCGGTGTTAAGACCGAACTGCTGCATTTCCTTGACAGCGAGTTGGCCAAAGGCATCGTTGCCGACCGCACCGACGAAACGAATATCGCCGCCAAGCTTTGCCGCGGCAACCGCCTGATTGGCACCTTTGCCACCAAGACCAATGCCGTAGCCGGACGCGTTAAGTGTCTGGCCGGGACGCGGCAGTGCTGCCATACGGGCGCTGACATCGACGTTCACGCTGCCGAAAATGAAAATCTTCAATGGAGTTCTCCACGATTGCAATTGCCGCCGAACATAGCGTCGGTTGCAGGAAACTTCCATGCCACCGAGCACACCATACACAAATACGGAAAACCGGAGTGAAACGCCCACTTATCAAGCTTGACCATCAATACTTTGCCCGAGCATAAATAAGATCTGGGAGTGATGTGAAACACATTGGGAGGTTTCGGCATGGTATCAGACAAGCTGCAGAACATGATTTCGCGTGTTCATCAGAACCTTGAACGAGATATCCAACCGCTGATCGGAAAAACTCCCCCTTTTATTCTTTTCTTTTCTTTCACAGACACGCAATCGCGTGCGCAAACACTGACCGTCACAGCAGGAAGCTTTAAAGACTGCTGGAACGCAGGGCTGGAGAAGCTACGGCAAATCATCACCAAATCAGGGATGGAACCCAAATGGTTGCGGGTCGATTGGGTGGAAAGCGCCGAAGAAATCGATAAAGCGGAGCTCATCAGGCGTCTTCAGCAGGTCAAACGGAACTATTTCCGTTATGGCATCTCCCTTGATGAACGTTTTCAAACAGCGTTTCTTGAAACAGAACTGAATGGCAATGCCATGCTCTATGGCGGCCCGTCGGTTGCCACTGCAACTCTCAATGAAGCGAACTTCAACCGCTATGCCAAGCGCGCGCGTGGGTTCGACAAAATTTCGGTTGCCGATGTTGAGAAGTTTCATGTCTTCTCGACGCAGGCGCTTTTTACCACCGACGAAGACGATGAGGTCCATTCGATCCCCGGAGCCGGTCCGAACACCGGTCGCAGAACGATCGAAATGTTGAATATCGCTGATATTGACGGGCTGATCGAACGCGGCAGCCATTTTCTCGAAACGCAGGTGCGCGAGGACGGGCGCTTTATCTATGGCTGGCATCCGTGCTTCGACAATGAGATCAAAACCTACAACACGCTCCGCCACACAAGCACGCTTTATGCAATGCTTGAATCCTGGGAAGTCACCAAAGATCAGGCGTTGATAGATGCGATTGAGCGCGGGCTTCAACATCTCACCGACAAGCTCATCAAGACTGTAAATCAGGACGGCAAAGATCTGGCGTTCCTGACGGAAGAGAATGGTGAAATCAAGCTGGGCGGCAACGCCGTCTGCCTGCTGGCACTGGTTAAATATAGCGAATTGACCGGCACCGACCGATACCTGCCTTTGCTGGAGAAACTCGCACTCGGCATCGTGCATATGCAGGATCAGCAGAGCGGAAAATTCAACCATGTGCTCAATTATCCGTCGCTGAGCATTAAGGAGCCCTTCCGCATCATCTATTATGATGGGGAAGCCGCGTTCGGGCTGATGCGGCTATACTCGCTGACCCGCGATGCACGCTGGCTGGAAGCAGTGGAAAAGGCGTTTCACCATTTCATCGAAGCCAATCACTGGGAGGCGCATGACCATTGGCTTTCCTATGCCGTCAATGAATTGACCCGTTATCGGCCGGAACAGAAATATTACGAATTCGGCATTCGTAACTTTGCGGATTATCTGGATTTCGTCAGCAACCGCATCACGACATTCCCGACGCTGCTCGAACTGATGATGGCAGCGCAACAAATGGTCAGCCGGATCGAGGCTGATCCAAAGCTCGCACCGTTGCTGGCCGGGGTTGATCTGAAAAAGTTCTATTTCGCACTGGAGCGCCGCGCGCATCATCTGCTGAACGGCCATTTCTGGCCTGAATTGGCAATGTTCTATGCCAACCCCCAAAAAATTACCGGCAGCTTCTTCATTCGCCACCACGCATTTCGCGTGCGCATCGACGATGTGGAACACTACCTTTCAGGCTTTGTCGCCTATCGCAAATATCGCCTTGAGATGAGGTCGGCGGAAAGCCAAACCTCTTCCCGCCAGACCGAATTGCAGGCCGCTATATCGTGAGCGCTCTACTCACTTGCCCCTGACCGCGTCGGATCAGCAAGTGGAAAGCTCTTGTCCGTCAGGCAGGTCTTGAGCCAGTCATAGTCGTCGCTATCGATGACTTCGCCGTCAAGTTTCTGCTCTGGTTTTGAACTGTAGAGTGTGGGCTGCGCTTCCGGCTTCACGTTCCAGCTTTGGCCTTCTCCGCTCGTCGTGGGGCAAGTGTTGTCGTCGCCATTGAATGAACAGCTGGCGATCAGCTTTGGTTTGCCATCGACGATATCGGCAATATAGCGCTTCATATAACCGGTATTGGTCGCCCAATATTCCTCAACGCTGCACACGCGATCACCATTCTGATAATGGCGCGTTGGAAAGCAGTTATAGATCTGGTCAGGTGGCAGCATATCGCAGGATGTCTCATAGCCAGCATAGTCGCCACCGCTGAACTGCTTGAGGAAAGCCCGCTGGGTGCGCGCCACTTCAATGAGGCTCATCTTGCCCTTTTCCTCAAGCCGCTCAATGCGTTCGGCAATCATGCTGTTGGCAATCTGCACCGCACTTTTACCGTCCGGCACGCTATCGGGTTCGCCAACAACACCATCCAGCGCCTTGTCACGCGCAGCAATCCAGCGTTTCTGGCTTGCCACCAGCATATTGCGGATTTCCTCGTCGGGCGCAGATTTGAGCGTTGCCGAATAGGTCTTATTCAATTTGCTATCGGCTTTCTGGAGCGTTTTGCTTGAGCAGATCAGCTTTTCGCTTGGCGTTTGTGCCTTGCTGCAATCAATGGCCAATGCCGGTGCGGACAAAGCGCAAAGAGCAGCCAATACGGAAAGACGCAGAGCAGAGTGTTTCAAATTCATATCAAATACCCGAAATTACTGATCAACCGATTTCATATCGCAAGTGGTTTCTGCATTGGAACACAGACCTCTGAACCAGGCGCGTCCGGTTCTTTGGTCATTGCTGGCAAGGTCTACCAGCTCTTCGCCAGCCATGCGCTTGCGCAGCACCGTGTAATCCAACAGCACCCAATCCTCGTGACAGGCGAGGATGTTGTTGATCCTGCCCATTTCCGTCAGCCAGTCACTGCCAATATCAAGTAGCCGCTCACTTTGAGGGTCGGGTTTCAGAAAGCCGCGGGCCGACTGAATGCCGACTTTCGCTTCGTCCGATTTGATCCAGCCTTCACCCTTGTAGAACTCACGCGGGACGTAATCGTCGCTTTCTTCATTATAGGCATCGCTTGCATTGGCGATCTTCAGCCAGCCATCGCGGGTTTCAAGCACATCAAAGCCGATGCTGTAGGCATATTCCGTTTCTCCGGTTTTGGAGCCGGTCGGTATATGGCCCAAAATTTTGGCGTCAGCAGATGGCGTTTCGCGGACTTCAATTAAGGGCTTTTCACCGTTTGTCCATGCACTGAACGCGCATGACGTGGCACCTGCTGGAGCCTCTGCCTGATTGCCTGCAGCAAAAGACATGGATGCGGAGGCGAGAACAATCGAAAGTGCTGTTATGAAAGGCTTTTTCATAAATGGATCTCCCACAAAAATCAGGAAAACGGGTCAGAATATTCGAGCACTTCCTGCCCCATCAAAACACAATCGCCGCCGATGTCCGCATAATAAAGGCGCAGGCGATATTCGCCCTTATAGACATAGCCGAGACCTTCGATGACATCGAATTTGCCTTTGCCGCGCAGAGCTTTGATCGTACCGGTTTTCTTGAAAGTAGGTTCATCGATTTCTGCACGATCGTCATCGTCGCTGTGCAGAAGCAGGAGCTGCTTTGCCTTTATGATCGCATCGGCAACGCACTTGTCGGCGGCTTGTGCCGGAGCGGTTTGAGACAGCACTGGCAAGGAAAGAGCTAAAGCCAGCAGAAAAGGACGAAAACGCATTAACATCTCCAACTATCAATTATTCTGCCCAGAGCAGACTGTGTGGCAGCCTCACTCAATGAAAATCTTCACACTGGCAGCGCGTCCGCCTGCATCAACAACAGTCAGTGTGGAATAGCCGGTGCCATCCGGCAGCCATGTGGCCGTGCGGCGGCGGTTGGGTTTGGAAATGGGTTTGCCATTGGCAAGCCAGCGAAACGGAGCGCGTCCACCCTGTAATTTCAGAACCAGCGGCGAGGCATTATCGGTCAGGGCTTTCAGTTCGACATGCGCGCCATCCGGTGGAAACACGATGCGCGGTGCAGGCTCAATCGTGGCTTTGAGAAGCGGCAGCGGATCGCTGCTCGATGAAAAGCGTATCTGCGTTACAGGAAGATCGGCGCGTGCTGTGCGAAATGCGCCAGCAGGCGCACGCGGTAACGGCACAGAAGCAACGCCCGAACGCACAAAGGCTTCAAACAGGATGGGCGCTGCCGAAACATAACCGGCAAGGCCCGGCACCGAGCCGCCATCGGCACGCCCGACCCAGACACCCAACACATAACGCCCGTCATAACCGACCGACCAAGCATCGCGATAGCCATAGGACGTGCCGGTCTTGTAAGCGAGGCCGAGACGTTTCGCACCTTGCGGCGGCACGACACCGGCCAGAATATCGCCAATCTGCCACGATGCCTGCTCGCTCAGAATAGGAGCCGATGGCTGAACAGGTTCTGAACCTTCGGTGCCGTCACGAAGGGCTGCCCCTCGCCCGCCATTGGCAAGGCCAGTATAGAGCTGCACCAGATCGCGCAGGCTGATGCCCGCGCCACCAAGGCCGATAGCCAGTCCCGGCGCTTCACCTTTCGGCAATTGCAGATTAACCGCCGCCTGTCGAATACGCGTGGTGAGCCGTGCAGGGCCAATTGCATCGAGCAAGCTGATTGTCGGCACATTCAGCGACATTTGCAGCGCCTGACGGATGCTGACATCGCCCTGATAGCTCATATCGAAATTGCGCGGACGATAGCCCGCAAAATCCTGCGGGCGGTCCTCGATGATGGTCTCCTGCGCAATCAGTCCCTGCTCGAAGGCCAGCCCATAGATAAAGGGCTTGAGCGTTGAACCCGGCGAGCGCACGGCGCGGGTCATGTCGATCCAGCCCTGCCGCTTGCCATCGAAATAATCAGCGGAGCCAATCTCACCCAGAATATTGCCATTGCGACTGTCGGCCAGCACCATGGCGACCGATACTTTTGGCCCAAGCTTCGCAGCAGCTTCGCGTGCCACAACTTCAAGCCCAGCCTGCACCGACTTCTTAAGCGTCAGCTGATGCCGGGCCTCGGTCGGCGCCTGTTTCAAAGCGAGATCGGCAAAGTGAGCGGCCAATGAAGGCAAGGGATGACGCGTCGCGGATATGCGCTCACGCGATGCACGCTCGGCTTCTTCGCTCGTGAAAACATCAGACGAAACCATGCGTTTTAGAACGCGATCCCGCGCAGCAACCGCGTTCTCCATCTCGCGATCCGGCCGGCGGCGCTCCGGCAATTGCGGCAAAGCCACAAGAAGCGCTGCTTCCGATATGGTGAGGCGCAGTGGCTCTTTGCCAAAATAGGCTAACGATGCCGACCGTACGCCCTCCAGATTGCCACCATAGGGCGCGAGTGTCAGATAACGTTCGAGAATTTCAGACTTGCTCAGCCGTCGCTCAATTTGAACTGCACGCGCCAGCTGCCGGAACTTGGAGCCGAAGCTGCGGCTTTCGCGCGGCTCGATAAGGCGTGCAAGCTGCATGGAAAGTGTGGAACCGCCGGAAACAATACGGCCGCTCCCTGCAAGCTGATACGCGGCCCGAAGAAGTGCCGTGAAATCAATGCCGCCATGATCGTAAAAACGCTTGTCCTCATAGGCGATCAGCATTTTCACGAATTTCGGATCGACATCTTCAATGCGGGTATTCAAACGCCAATAGCCGTCCGGTGTTGCATAGGCGCGCAGCAAAGCGCCGTCGCGATCCATAACTTCGGTGGAAATGGTTAGCCGTTCCGGCAAAGGCGGAGGATAGGCGCGGTCGAGCCAGTCAAGCCCGACCACGGTTCCGAGTGCAGCGATGCCGAGAAACGCGGCACCGCCAATCGCTATTTTCCAACGCCTTTTCATTTGTTTGGCCATGATCTTGTCCGAAAACCGGCTCCCACTTTTCGGGATCATGGCTTACGGTGCAGCCACCTCCATCATGCTTGTCGCCGTGCGCGCTGCAAATTGCGGACGATACATATCCTCAACCGTTGCTGCCGGATGGGTGTAAAGACCGGGCGTTACCGCACGCACCACATAAGCGAGCGTAATCGGCTTCTTCTCGCCTGCAGAGCGGTCGAAAGCGGCCACAAAACGATCATTGCGAAATTCGAGATGCGCTGCCTGTGTACTTTCAAGCCATGGGAAATTGCCAAGATCGGCACTGGAAACAAGACCCGGATTGTCGATCTCGAAACCAGCTGGCAGCAGATCGGTCACAAGCAGACGCGACTGCCATTCCTGCTGATCGTCGATTTTCAGAACAACGACATATCGCTCATTCTGATTGACCCCGGTGACATTGGCCGGCCCGCCATCAAGCGTATAATAAGTGCGCTCGATGTTGAAACCTTCTCCACCCGCAGGCAGTGACTGAGCAGGTGCTGCAACAGCCGTGACGACCGCATCAACCGAACCCTGCCCCTTGTTGGTGACGACCAGCGGCTGCGTTTCAAGGGCTGCGCCATTGAGACGCTCGGAGAACGCGCCCTGATGCGCTGTGCCATTGATGTCGAGGCTGATTGCACCATTGTCATCCTGAAGCCCGCGTGCTGCAAGCAGCATCCATGCCTGATCCTGCGTGCTGAGATAACGTGCCTTTTCGCGCTGGAACTCGACCAGCGTAATCAGCGATGGCAGCACTTTCGGCGCAGGCTTGGTCTCCGACGCAAGAGCCAGCATTGCCGCGCCATCACGCAGCGGCGAACCATAATCGGAGCGATTATAGTCATAGCTGGACTGGCTGGTTGCGAGCTGGAGCGACGCATTGAACACGCGTTCTGACCGCGGCTGATCACCATAAAGAGCAAGTGCTGCACCAAGCTGGGCAACGGCCATCGGGCTTGCAAAGTTTTCAAGCTGGGTATCGGCAAAGTAACGCAGATCGCCAACTGAAGCCTTCTTGTTGCGTGCCAGAACATAGAGCGCATAGGCAATGTCGTTGCCACGTTCCTTGACGTCGGTGGTATAGCCGAGCGCATTTTGCAGATTGGAAAGTGCGGACAGCATCGCCTGCTGCGGCACGTCATAGCCCTTTTCGCGGGCACGCGTCAGGAAGTCGGTCACATAGGCATCCATCCAGAGATCACCCGACCCCGGCGACCAGAGGCCAAACGAACCGCTCGAAGACTGGTTGTTGAGCAAGCGGAAGATGGAATCCTGTACGCGCTTTTTAAGTTCTTCCTGACTTTCCAGACCCGCTGCCGCTTCCGTACCTGCAGCCATTTCGCTCAAATAAAGCAGCGGCAGTGCGCGGCTGGTGGTCTGCTCTGTGCAGCCATAAGGATAGCGGTCGAGCGCCATCAACAATGCTGGCACATCAAATGCGGCACTTCGCGTTACACCAACGCTGACAAAAGCACCATCAAGCAGGCTTTCAGACAGAAGTCCGCCATCGACTCGCACACTTCCACCATTGGCCGTGAGATTGACGACATGGCGGCTCGTGACCGGCAGATCGACCGAACGCACCGGCAATGCCAAAGCCTGCTCAACATTGAGGCCTGCATCGTTGGAAAGCCGGATCGTCACACCACCCGCACCCGTGGCCACAGCATTGAGTGGAACGGTGATCGACTGTCGTTTGCCACCTTTAAGCGCAATGCTTTCAGGGTAGGAGCCAACCTCAATACCGAGATTATCGGTGGTCTCAAGGCTCACACGATAATCGCCGTCCGGTGCATCCGTATTGGCAATATCGAAGCGGATATTGGCCTGATCGCCGGGGGCCATGAAGCGTGGCAGACCAGCGGTGATCACCACAGGATCGCGGATGATGACATCGGTCACCGCATGGCCAACAGCCTTCTTGGTCCATGCTACCGCCATGACGCGCGCGGTACCGTTGAACTGCGGTATGTCGAAAGTGATTGTTGCCTTGCCGTCGCTATCCAGTTCAACCGGACCGGAGAACAGCGCAACCAGCTTTTCGGTGGGCGGGCTGCCTTCCGCTGCCATATTGCCACCATCGCCACCTGTGCGCAGCTTGCCGGTGACGCCGAGCGAACCATCGATCAGGCGACCATACATATCGCGCATTTCAAGGCCCAGCTGACGCTGGCCGAAGAACCAGTTTTCAGGGTTCGGCGGCTGATAGCGTGTCAGATTGAGAATGCCGACATCGACTGCCGCGACGATGACATAGGCCTGTTCGCCACCCGCATTTTCAACCGAAACCGGGATGGAAAGTGTGGAACGCGGTGTGATCTCTTCAGGCGGGGTCAGCGTGACTGCAAGCTGCTTGTCGGCAGGATCGACCTTCAGCCATTTAAGACCAATCGCACGCGCAGGCATACGACTTTCAATAGCCTCACCCGGACGGAACAGCGTTGCCGTAACATAGGCGCCCGCACCCCAATCCTCACCCACCGGAATATCGATGGTCGTGCCACCTTCCGGCACGCTTGCGGTGATTGTCTTAAGCAGCTTCTCCGCACCAATGGTGATGAGCAACTCACCCGCAAAACGCGGGGAGATTTTCAGTTCTGCCGTGTCACCTACCGCATAATGTTCCTTGTCGAGCGCGATTTCGAGCCCGTCCGGCGTTTCGGTCGAGGTTGAGCTGACAAACCAGCCCGCATCGAATTCATAGCTTGTGGCCGGGCCCGCAGCATCAGCTGTTTCGATTTCCAGACGGTAACGGCCCCAATCGACCGGCAGACTGATTTCAGCCTCGCTATCGGTTGCAAGGTCAATCTTGCCGTTGGCAATCGCCTTGGTGAAAGTGACCGGCTCATAGTTCCAGCTGTTGCCACTGCGATACCACTGATAATTACGCTCGATCTTGACCAGCGACCATTGTGCGCCATCAAGCGCCTTGCGATCACCCTTGCTGTCAGAGGCGATCAGGCTGAACTTTGCAGTGCCGCCCTGCGGAACTTCATCGCCAGCAAAATCCGGGCGAATGCCGATGAGATCGGTTTCCGGCTGAATGGCCACATCGATTTTACGCTCAACCGCACGACCGCCGGTTTCACGCATACGAACGGTCACGGCTGCATTTACGAGGCGCGTTGTTGACGGCATTTCATCGACTGTAACCGGGAAAGTCGCCTTGCCGTTGTCATCGACTTTTGACAGGCCATCGAGCGGCAGGCGCGTGGCTTCGCCCTGTTCTTCATCGGCGAGGCCGAAATAATAGCCCTTGAAGCGGTCCCACTGACGCTTGGTCGAAAGTGTGACTTCGCCTTCAAGCGCAAGACCGGCGGCAGGCGCACCATAGAGGAAACGACCGTCCACGGTGATATTGGCGGTTTCGCCAACAGCGATTTCCGGCTTGTCAGACGTCAGATCGAACTCGATCCGGTCCGGCACGAAATCTTCAACCAGGAACATCTGCGTGGCAATCGCTGGCTGCTTGGGATCGGTATAGACCGAAACGTTCCAGGTGCCGCGCATGGCGTTCGACGGCAAGGTCAGGTCGATGGCATGACCACCGGCCAGTTTGCTGTCGGAAACAAGACGGCGATCTTCCACGCCATCGGGACGCGTGAAGATGAAGGTGAGCGGCAGATCATCGATTGCGGTTGCGGTGTCGTCACGCGCTAGCGCGCCTACATGCACAACTTCGCCCGCGCGGTAGATACCGCGCTCTGTCCATGCATAAAGATCAAGCGCTTTCGGCACAGCACGGCCCGTCACACCACGATCGGAAAGATCGAAACCGGCGCGCGCCATATCGAGGAATGTGAAATCCTCATCATCGCTACTTGCCATCAGCACCGCTGGCACCATGCCGTCTGTGCCGCGTGTCAGTCCCGGCGTAAACGTCGCACGGCCATCGCTGTCGGTGGTCGCTTCGCCCAGCACTTCATTGTTGCGTGCAAGCAGCGTCAGCTTCACGCCTTTAAGCGGCTCTGCGCTTTCCAGCGAACGGGCAAACACATTGATGCCGTCCTGTCCGGTATAGGTCGAAAGGCCGATGTCGGAGACGACAAACCACTGCGTTGCCTTGGTGCCATATTCATCATCGGACTTCTGAACCAGAGGTTCAGCGGTCAGCACATAGACGCCGGGCTTGCGTTCCGGCAGTGCTTCATCAACCGGGAAACTGGTCGTTGCTTCCTTATTCAGCTCATTGCCTGCAACCTCGATCTCACCTTCCCAGACAGGCGCACCCATCTGATCGGAAACCGTGCTGATGTCGTAGCTGTCCAACTGGCGCAGGAACTGATAGCCGGAGAGAAGCTGTGCCAGCGAACGGTCGCCGACGCGATAGAGCTTGACCTTGGCTGTACTCAAATTGACGCTGACCAGCGGAATGCCGCGACGGGCTTTCGCAGGCAGCACGAAGCTGTCGCCGGTAAAGCGCACCGATGGCGCGCGGTCCTGCACATAGATCGAAAGATTGACCGGAGCTGGCAGCACTTCGCCAACAGCCGATGGCAAACCCTGACGAAAAGTCACCGTATAATTGCGGCCATGTTCCAGACCCTCGACGCAAATCTGGCGGTCCTTGGCGTCAACAGCTTTTGGCGCGCCATTATCAAGTGTAACGAAGCTCGAATAATCGACACCGCTTTTCACCAGTTCTTCCGAGAACTGCGCGCAGATGCGCGGCGCGGCATTGTCATTATCGACCGTATTATTGACGATGCGGAAGCCTTTGCGGGCCTTCAGATCTTCATAGGCGTCACGAACGGATGCGGAATTGACGAGATCAAGGCTCGCTTCATAAGCCTGCAGAGCCGGGCGCGATGCATCGCGCTTTTCGAGTGCCTGCGCCATGACGGCAAGCGCTTGCGCGCGCTCATCCTTGGTGCGTGAGGTCTGGTAGGCAAACCACGAGGCCGACGTCGCATCGCGCTGGAACTTGGAGCGTTCCTGACCATTGGACGGCTCGGTCGCAAGCGCTGACAGCGCATATCCGGCCCAGATTTCGCTTTCGTCCGGCGACATGCTGGCAGCCAGTCGGAATTTTTCCATTGCCGTGCGCGGATCGCCATTCATGCCAGCAGCGCCTGCTTCATTGCGCAGATCGCGCAGGCTGTCGGAGCTTTCAAGGCCGCCGATTTCGCGCTTGAGACGACGGGCTTCGTCAATCAGATTGGCGGCAAAGAACGAGATAGCAGGTGCGGCGCCAAGATCTTTGCCCTTGGCAGCCTTTGCTTCCGTCACAACCTTGCCGGCAATGGAGCCGACAGACTCATTGAGCTTGTTGAAATCGGCTTTCAGAAAGCACCATTTGACCTTGGGATTATAAGTGAAGGCCAGACAGGAATTATCGCCGAGGCAAACGCTTTTGCATTGCTCAAGCGAGACATTCTTTTCGGTTCTCAGATCGAAGCCGAAATAATCTGCATCCTGTGTTGTCTCGATGCGCCGTGTTTCGGCGGCATTGGCACCGGAGGACGATCCGAATGATGTCGCAAGGCAGAACGCAGTCGTAAAGGCCAGTATCAGCCGATTAAACCGATCAGACATGAGTGTCACTCTTCTGTAGTTGTCCCTCATCCCGCGCGGTTGTCGTCGACCCGGACCCGCACGCTCTCCAGATCAGAACTTACCAATTTATCCAAAACTGGATAGCTGGATTCGTATCTGAACTTCCGAATAGACTCTGATACAGGACAAACCTGATCAGACAAGACTTCTTTTAGCATCGGCTCAATCAACAGTCAGAACATACGGGCTCGACATTACGTGATCATCTCAATATTGCTCGGCCTGAAATAAAGCATACATAAAGACAGTAGCCGCATCGCCCTCCTCCCCCAAGCATACGGTGCGGCTGCAATATTTATATCCCCCAAACAAAAGGCCGGAAGCGCTCCCAAGGTTTCCGGTTGGCATGATTGATGGCACATCCCAACAGACTGAACTCTGCAGCGCTCGATTTAATCCCCAACACGGCCACGGCGGATGAATTGAAAGCTGCGATGCGACAGCTTGCTGCCGGCATCAGCGTCCTCACGACAGGAACCGGCGACGCCAGAAGCGGCGCAACCGTGACTTCTGCGACTGCTCTTTCGGTCGAACCGCCGACAATCATCGTCAATATCAATCTGACTGCCTCGGTCTGGCCGACAATCAATGCCGAACGCCGCTTTTGCCTCAACATTCTTTCGGGCGAGCAGCAGGCTGTGGCCGACCGTTTTGCAGGCCGGAATGGCGAGAAAGGTGCGGCGCGCTATGAGGGTGCGGAATGGTATGCGCTTGAAAGCGGCGCGCTGGCCCTGAAAGGCGCGCTTGCTTCCATCGATTGCGAAGTTGAAGAGATCATTGAGCGTCATACCCACGCCATCATCATCGGTCGCTCGCTCAGGATTGTCAGCGGCGAAGGTGAACCGCTCGTCTATCATCACGGTCGCTATCACGCCCTCAAACGCTAGCATGTCGCCCAAAACGGGTTCCCCGTTTTTGGAGACATGCTCTTAGTTCTGCTTAAACCCGGTCTTGTACGAAACAGCTGTTGCCCTGCCGTCATAAATTGCCTAGCTGTTAGACAGGTTGCTAAAAAGCGGGAGAGTTTTGGGTGGTCACTGAATGGCTAGCAGATTCCAGTCCGGTAAGCCGGAAAAGTGCTGCGGAAATCGTCTTTGAAGATATTCGCTCAGCCATCGCAAGCGGTCGACTTTCGGTCGGAACCCGCCTGCCCTCGGAAGCTCAGCTCGCTGAAAAATATAGCGTCAGTCGCCCGATCGTGCGCGAGGCATTGCGCTCGCTGCAAACGCTTGGCCTCACCCATACCCGCACCGGAAGCGGGACTTATGTGCTTAAAACATCTCCCGGCCCGGAACTGAGCTATGGCGGCTATTCGGCGCGCGATCTGATCGAGGCCCGCCCCTTCATCGAAGTGCCTGCAGCCGGATGGGCCGCAATCCGCCACACGGATGATCAGATGGCAAAACTCATTGATCTCTGCGACCGCATGGAAAAGCAGACCGATCCGCATAAATGGGTACTGCTCGACACCGAATTTCACAGCGTGATAGCGTCTGCTTCCGGCAATGCCATGTTTGCAAAAATCGTTGCTGATGCCCGCGTAGCGCTTTCCCGCCAGTCTGAACTCGTCAATCTCATGGCCGGTCGCCGCGAGGCTTCCAACATCGAGCATCGCCAGATTGCCGAAGCGATAAAGAGTGGCTCGGAAGAACAGGCGCGTCTGGCCATGCAGAGCCATCTCGGTCAGGTGAAGCTGGCTGTCACAACCATTATGGCGAAAGAAAAAAGCGCATCAGACTGAATGTCCGATGCGCTTCAGGCTCAGGCTTCAATCGCCAGATTGGCAAGCTGCTCAGGCTTCAGCGCCTGCTGCAATTGTTCCACTGTCATATGGCCCTGCGCAAGCACGACCTCCGGCACTGTCTGACCGGTGGCAAGCGCTTCCTGCGCAACTTTGGTCGCCGCATAATATCCGATCAGCGGATTAAGCGCTGTGGCAAGACCGATGGATTCCTCCACGCGCCGCGCCATGATTTCCGGATTGGCGGTAATGCCATCCACACAACGTTCTGCAAGAATGCGGCAGGCAGCACCCAGATGGCTGATGCTTTCCGATAGTGAGCGCACGATGATCGGCTCAAAAGCATTCAACTGCAACTGACCGCCTTCGGCTGCCATGGTGATCGTGATGTCGCTGCCGATGACCGCAAAAGCCACCTGATTGACCACTTCCGGGATCACCGGATTGATCTTGCCCGGCATGATGCTGGAGCCTGCCTGAACGGCTGGCAGGTTGATTTCGCCGATACCGGCACGCGGACCGGACGACAAAAGCCGCAGATCGTTGCAGGTCTTGGAAAGCTTGACCGCAACGCGCTTCAAAACGCCTGAAAGATGCACGAAAGCACCTGGATCCTGCGTTGCTTCAATCAGATCGCTGGCCGTGACCAGCGGGCGACCTGTCAGTCGCGAAAGATGCTCACAGGCAAGCGCTGCATAGCCTTTCGGCGCATTAAGCCCGGTGCCGATTGCCGTGGCGCCTAGATTGATTTCGTGCAGAAGCTTTGCCGATTCAAGCAGCCGCAGGCGATCTTCGCCAAGCATCACTGCAAAGGTGCGAAACTCCTGACCCAGTGTCATCGGAACCGCATCCTGAAGCTGTGTGCGCCCGACCTTCAGCATCTTGTCGAATTCGCGCGCTTTACGCTCAAACGATGCCTGAAGAATTTCCATACAATCGGCCAGCTCATCAATGGATTCAATCAGGCCGACATTAATTGCGGTCGGATAGGCATCATTGGTCGACTGGCTGAGATTGACATGGTCGTTGGGATGCAGATGCGCGTAATCGCCCTTTTCATGCCCGAGCAATTCCAGCGCACGATTGGCGATAACCTCGTTTGCATTCATGTTGGTGGATGTGCCCGCACCGCCCTGAATGACATCAACCACGAACTGATCGTGCAATGCGCCATCACGGATTTCGCGGCAGGCACTCACAATCGCATCCAGATGCTGGCGGCTCAACAGGCCGAGCTCATGATTGGCCAGCGCTGCGGCTTCTTTGACGAAGGTCAGGCCGCGCACGAGGTAGGGATAGCGTCCGATGCTGACGCCTGTAATCTGAAAATTATCCACTGCTCGCGCCGTATGGACGCCCCAGTAAGCATCTGCGGGCACCTCCTTTGCACCAAGCAGATCATGTTCAACGCGCGTCCCGACCACTTTGTCCTCCTGAACTCGAAACGTTAAATCTGTCTGACAGCATGACAGATTTAATTCGGTTACTCCTCCTTGAGACAAGCGTCAACACACTTGTGAACTTGACTCGTGTTTTCTGATATGCGTTAAAGCCGCAATTAAATCTGTCATGCAGCTTTACAGAAAAATGCAATGGGAACGAATTGAAGCATGTTCGGAAGCCTGCTCACCCTTGGGGTGGTGAGGTTTCTTTTCTCAACAATGCTTTCAATTAAAACAAAAGATGCATTGCCGGGCCGTGCGCGAGCTCCATGTATCTGACTGTTTCAAAAATGCCGTTCTTCGTTGCGGGTACTGCGTAAAGCTATAGCCTTTATTCAAAACTGAGCTCTCAGGGAGGAGCGATGACAACGGAATTTATCAAAGCCACACCGGCAGAACGCGAAGTCTTCACAGAAGAAGACCGCGGCTATCACAAAGCGCTGAAGCCGCGTCAGATCCAGATGATTGCCATCGGGGGAGCAATCGGAACGGGTCTGTTTCTGGGTGCAGGCGGACGTCTGGTTCAGGCTGGCCCGTCGCTTGTGTTCGTTTATGCCGTCTGTGGCTTTTTCGCATTTCTGGTGCTGCGCGCCCTTGGCGAGCTGATTATGCATCGGCCGAGCTCCGGCTCCTTCGTCTCCTATGCCCGTGAATTCTACGGCGAGAAAATGGCCTTTGCGGCTGGCTGGATGTACTGGCTCAACTGGGCAATGACATCAATTGCAGACGTGACTGCTGTCGCCCTCTACATGAATTTCTTCAAGCATTATGTGCCCTGGCTCGAAGGGATCGACCAGTGGATGTTTGCGATGACCGCGCTCGTCCTCGTGCTGTCGATGAACCTGCTCTCGGTCAAGGTTTTCGGTGAACTGGAATTCTGGTTCAGCCTTATCAAAGTGCTGTCGCTGGTAATTTTCCTTGCTGTCGGCATTTATTTCGTCGTGTCCGGCACCCCGATCGATGGCCATCAGCCGGGTTTCCATCTCATTCGTGAAAGCGGCGGTTTCTTCCCGAACGGTATCCTGCCTGCCCTTGTAATCATACAAGGCGTCGTCTTCGCCTATGCCTCAATCGAGCTGATCGGCACCACGGCTGGTGAAACCGAAGACCCACGCAAGATCATGCCGGGCGCGATTAAAACAGTCGTCTTCCGCCTGCTGGTCTTTTATGTCGGCTCGGTTCTGCTGCTCACCCTTCTGCTGCCGCATACGCTCTATTCGGCTGGTGAAAGCCCGTTTGTGACCTTCTTCAGCAAGATCGGCGTTCAGGGTGCGGATATCATCATGAACCTCGTCGTGCTGACTGCGGTTTTGTCATCGCTGAATGCCGGTCTTTATTCCACCGGACGCATTCTGCACTCGATGGCTGTTTCGGGTTCTGCTCCGGCGGCACTTGCCAAGATGAACAAGAGCGGCGTCCCTTATGGCGGCATTGCTGTTACCGCAGTCGTCACCGCGATTGGCGTTGCACTGAATGCTGTTGTGCCTGCCGCAGCTTTTGAAATCGCGCTGAACCTTGCTTCGCTGGGCATCATCACCGCCTGGGGCGTGATCATCCTGTGCCAGCTCAAGCTGTGGTATCTCGCGCGCAAAGGCGAGATCGCCCGTCCGGAATTTCGTATGTTCGGCGCGCCATATACCGGCATCCTGACGCTGTTCTTCCTGTTTGGCGTTCTGGTTCTGATGGCGGCAGACTATCCGGTTGGCTCCTACACCATCGGCTCGCTGATTATCATTGTACCCGCACTGGTTATTGGCTGGTATGGTCTGCGTGACCGAATCTATCGTCTGGCGGCAGAACGCGCAGCTGAGACGCAAAAAACAGCTGATTGAGGGGCAGAGTGAGTAATTCGCAATTCAAACCATTGGTGGCGGTTATCGCCACCGGTGGAACTATTGCAAGCAAGCGCGGGGAAGATGGCGCAGCCACGCCGACGCTCAATGGTGACGATCTGCTTGCGACCCTTGGCGATGTCGGGGCGCAGCTGCGCCCCATCGATCTGATGGCTAAGGATTCATCCAGCCTGACACTGATCGATATGCAGACTATCTCCGATGCGGTTGCAGCGCAGATTGCAGATCCTGAAATTCATGGTGTTGTGGTGCTGCATGGCACGGATGCCATGGAAGAAACGGCCCTGCTCGTTCATCTGCAACACCATCTTTCCAAGCCGGTGATTTTCACCGGCGCGCAGTTCACTGCCGATCATCCCGATGCGGATGGTCCATCCAATCTGACGACTGCAATCAATCTTGCAACAGACCCGGCCAATGCCAAGAAAGGCGTCTTGATCGCCTTTGGAGGCAGGATCGTGCCTGCATGGGGCGCATTCAAGTTCAGCAGTGACCACGCCGATGCTTTCCGATCGGTGCGCGATCTGGAAAGACCGGATGCTATCCGCCTGCCCGCATCGGTCAGCGCAACACGGGTCGATATTGTTGCCATTCATCCGGGTTGTGATGACCTGCATCTTCGGGCGAGCATTCAGGCTCAAAGCCACGGCATTGTGCTGGCAGCTCTTGGCTCTGGCAATGCCAATGCGACAATCGTTGCAGCCGTGAAAGAGTGTACGAAAAACAATATCCCGGTGGTGGTTTCAAGCCGCGTTCCAGCCGGCGTTCTGGTGCCGGGTTACGGCGGCGGTGGTGGCGGCCATGATCTGGTTGCAGCCGGTGCTGTGCATTCGCAGACTTTGCGTCCCGGTCAGGCGCGGATCCTTCTGGCAAGCCTGATTGCCAGCAAAAGCCCGAAAGATGCGATTACCCGGGCCTTTGATGATCTGAACCCATAAGATACATCGCAAAATTGAAAGTCAAAACGCGTCGCGACCAGCGGCGCGTTTTTTTGTTGTCACCTGCCTGACGTCAAAACATATATGACTTTTTTATTTTTCAGCCTTTTCCCCTCTCTCGAAACCCTATGGGCTGCGGCAGCATAATCCCTGCTGTGGAAACAGAGAGCCCCATAGGCATTCAGCCCATGAGGCAATCGCGACAGGGCATTCAAAATGACAATGGATATTGCCGTTCTTGGTATCGGCATCGCTTTCTTCGCAATGCTGTTTGGCTATTTGCGCCTTTGCGAGAGGCTTTGAGGAACCCGCCATGCTGATTGAATATATCGCAGGCGCCTTGGTTGCGGCTTTCGTTGCCGCCTACCTTCTTTACGCGCTCATTCGTCCGGAACGGTTCTGAATAAGCAGCCTATTTGAGCCTAGAGCGCCCCCCGAAAAGTGGGAAGCCAATTTCAGATACGATGTGCGTTAAACCAAAGATTTAGAGCGTGGATCTGTTTCAATCAGATCGAAACGCGCTCTAATCAGGCTTGGGAAAAACCATGACAATCAATGGATGGATACAGATCCTCATCTTTTGCGGGATCATCATCGCGCTCATAAAGCCGCTTGGCAGCTATATGACGCGCGTTTTCAATGGCGAGCGCACGTTTCTGTCGCCTGTCCTCGTTCCCATCGAACGGGGACTTTATCGTCTGGCAGGAACAAGCGAGCGTGAGGAGCAGCACTGGACGAGCTATGCAGCCGCCATGCTGCTGTTCAATCTTGCAGGCTTTCTGCTGCTTTATTTTCTGCAGCGCGCGCAAGGTTCCCTGCCTTTCAACCCGATGGGCATGAGCAATGTGCCCGCCGATCTCGCCTTCAACACGGCAACAAGTTTTGTGACCAACACCAACTGGCAGAACTATGGTGGCGAAAGCACCATGTCCTATCTCACCCAGATGGCAGGTCTTACGGTCCAGAACTTCGTTTCGGCTGCAACGGGTGTGGCCATTGCCATTGCGCTTATCCGCGCCTTCTCGCGCAAATCGATGAAGACGCTGGGCAATTTCTGGTGTGACCTCACACGCTGCACGCTCTATATCCTGCTGCCGATTTGTGTGGTCATGACGCTTGCTTTTGTGGCGCTCGGTGTACCGCAGACGCTCGGCTCTTATGTCGAAGCCACCACGCTTGAAGGCGCGCGTCAGGTCATAGCGCTTGGTCCGGTCGCTTCTCAGCTTGCCATCAAGATGCTCGGCACCAATGGCGGCGGCTTCTTCAATGCCAATTCCGCGCATCCATTTGAAAATCCCGATGCCATTTCGAACATGATCCAGATGGTAGCGATTTTTGCCATCGGTGCAGGCCTTACCAATGTGTTTGGCCGCATGGTCGGCAATGAAAAGCAGGGCTGGGCGATTTTCGCTGCGATGGGCGTGCTCTTTGTGGCCGGTGTTGCCATTTGCTACTGGGCAGAAGCTGCGGGCAATCCACTCATCCATGCGCTTGGCATTGATGGCGGCAATATGGAAGGCAAGGAAACCCGCTTCGGCATTACCATGTCGGCGCTATTTGCAGTGGTGACGACAGCCGCCTCCTGTGGCGCAGTCATTGTCATGCATGACAGCATGATGGCGCTTGGCGGCATGATCCCCATGATCAACATGATGCTGGGTGAAATCATTATCGGCGGCGTGGGCGCAGGCTTCTACGGCATCATCCTGTTTGTTGTCGTGGCAATCTTCGTGGCTGGTCTGATGGTCGGACGCACACCGGAATATCTGGGCAAGAAAATCGAGGCAAAAGAGGTGAAGATGGCCATGCTCGCCGTTCTCTGCCTGCCGCTTTCGATCCTTGGCTTTACGGCAATCGCCACAGTCATTCCGGCAGGTCTAAGCTCGATAGCGAATCCCGGACCGCATGGCTTCTCGGAAATCCTTTATGCCTATACGTCGGGCACCGCCAATAACGGTTCGGCCTTTGGCGGCCTCTCGGGCAACACGCCCTGGTACAACATCACCATCGGTCTTGCGATGCTGATGGGCCGCTTTCTGGTCATCGTTCCGGCACTGGCAATTGCAGGCTCACTGGTTGCCAAGAAGGCAGCACCCGAATCTGCCGGGACATTCCCGACCCATGGACCGCTTTTCGTCGGTCTGCTGATCGGTGTCATTCTCGTTGTGGGTGGTCTGATCTTCTTCCCCGCACTGGCGCTCGGACCTGTGGCTGAACATCTCGCGCTGATCAACGGGCAAACATTCTAATGCATAGCCCATCAAACCTCATTCTCCTCATCCTCGCAGCAGTGCTGATGATCGTACTTGCTGCAGAATTTCTGGGTCCGCTTTTCTGGAGTTCCCTATGAGCAAGTCCCAATCCGCCAAAGTCGTTAAGGCCAGCATCCTTGATGCGCGCATCCTCCTTCCCGCCATTGGTGACGCTTTTCGCAAGCTTAATCCCAAAAGCCTTGCACGCAATCCGGTGATGTTCGTGGTGGCTGTGGTCTCCATGCTTACAACTGTTCTTCTGTTGAAGGATGTTGCGACCAGCGGAGCCGATATCGGCTTTTCGTTCCAGATCGTGCTGTGGCTCTGGTTCACGGTACTGTTTGCCAATTTTGCCGAAGCTGTTGCCGAAGGTCGTGGCAAGGCACAGGCGGAATCCCTGCGCCGCACCCGCACGGAAACCCAGGCCAAACTGCTTCGTGATATAGGCCAGAAAGACTTTACGACCGTACCTGGCACAAGCCTCAAGGTCGGCGATATGGTGATCGTTGAAGCAGGCGATATCATTCCATCCGACGGCGAAGTCATCGAAGGTGTGGCTTCCGTCAACGAAGCAGCCATCACAGGTGAATCCGCTCCGGTCATTCGTGAATCGGGCGGCGACCGCTCTGCTGTCACCGGCGGTACGCAGGTTCTGTCTGACTGGATCAAGGTCCGCATCACAGCGGCTCAGGGCTCGACTTTCATCGACAAAATGATCAGCCTTGTCGAAGGGGCTGAACGCCAGAAGACGCCAAATGAAATCGCGCTCAACATTCTGCTTGCAGGCATGACGCTGATCTTCGTTCTGGCTGTGGTGACAATTCCGAGCTTTGCCTCCTATGCGGGCGGTTATATTCCCGTCATCGTGCTGGTTGCCCTTTTCGTCACCCTGATCCCGACCACAATCGGCGCACTTTTGTCGGCAATCGGCATCGCCGGCATGGACCGTCTGGTGCGCTTCAATGTGCTTGCGATGTCTGGCCGTGCGGTGGAAGCTGCCGGTGACGTTGACACGCTTTTGCTCGACAAGACCGGCACAATCACGCTCGGCAATCGTCAGGCCACAGCCTTCATGCCGGTTAGCGGCGTGAATGAACTGGCCCTTGCCGATGCCGCACAATTGGCCTCGCTTGCCGACGAAACGCCAGAAGGCCGCTCCATCGTCGTTCTTGCCAAGGAAAAATACGACATGCGCGGCCGCGATATGCAGAGCCTGAATGCGATCTTCGTGCCTTTCACGGCGCAAAGCCGGATGAGCGGTGTCGATGTTGACGGGTCGTCGATCCGCAAGGGCGCGGTTGATGCCGTGCTCAAACATGCAACATCGGATGAAAAGACCGTTCATGAATTGCAAGCCATTGCCGACACAATCGCCAAAACCGGCGGAACGCCTTTGGCAGTCAGCAAGGATGGACGCCTGCTTGGCGTCATTCACCTCAAGGATATCGTCAAGGGCGGCATCCGCGAGCGTTTCACTGAATTGCGCCGCATGGGTATCCGCACAGTGATGATTACTGGCGACAATCCGATGACGGCGGCGGCGATTGCTGCAGAAGCAGGCGTCGATGATTTTCTGGCGCAGGCAACGCCAGAAAACAAGCTTGAGCTTATCCGGCAGGAACAGGCCAAGGGCAAGCTTGTGGCGATGTGCGGCGACGGCACCAATGACGCGCCAGCCCTGGCGCAGGCCGATGTCGGCGTTGCCATGAATACGGGTACGGTTGCCGCACGCGAGGCCGGGAATATGGTCGATCTCGATAGCGATCCAACCAAGCTCATCGAGATTGTTGAGATCGGCAAGCAATTGCTGATGACGCGCGGCGCACTCACAACTTTCTCGATTGCCAATGACATTGCCAAGTACTTTGCAATCATTCCCGCGATGTTTCTCGCCTTTTATCCGCAGCTTGGCGCGCTCAACATCATGGGGCTTGCAACCCCACAAAGCGCGATCCTCTCGGCGATCATCTTCAACGCACTCATCATTGTCGCGCTGATCCCGCTTTCGCTGAAGGGCGTTGCTTATAAGCCTGTCGGCGCAGGCGCACTGCTGTCGCGCAATCTTCTGATCTACGGCCTCGGCGGCGTCATTGTTCCGTTCATCGGCATCAAGGTCATTGATATGGCCATCGTCGCCCTCGGCCTGGTTTAAGGAACAAGAAAATGTTGAAACAACTGCGTCCAGCACTCGTCATGATCGTTGCTCTTACTGTCATCACAGGGCTGATTTATCCGCTTGGCATGACCGGGCTTGCGCAAGCCATCTTTCCGCAACAGGCCAATGGCAGCCTCATCGAAAAGGATGGCAAGGTGATAGGTTCTGAACTGATCGGCCAGAAATTTGCAGGCGACCGCTATTTCCATGGCCGCCCTTCTGCGGCTGGCAAAGAAGGTTATGATGCTGCAAGCTCGGGTGGCTTCAATCTTGGGCCAACCAATCCGGCACTGATTGCACGCATCAAAGCCGATGCCGACGCATTGCGGCTGGGTACACCCAATGCCGAAGTGCCGATTGATCTCGTCACAACATCGGCAAGCGGGCTTGATCCGCATATCTCACCACAAGCTGCTCTTTTTCAGGTGCCTCGCGTTGCCAAAGCGCGCGGGCTTGATGAAGCGAGCCTTCGCGGCATCGTCGAACAGCAGATCGAGCAGCGCGAGCTTGGTTTCCTTGGTGAGCCCGTGGTCAATGTGCTCAAGCTTAATCTTGTTCTGGACAGAACCGGGATTAACTAGAGTAGATCAAAGCATTTCCAGCAAAAGTGCATCGCGGTTTTGTGGTGGATAATGCGTGAAAACAAAGAAATAGAGCGGTTTCAACGATTCTGCTAAAAATGAAACCGCTCTACCGGCGGGCTTGCCCGCTGCCTTCTCATTTTGAGGAACAACGCTTGGTATCGGACGATCTTCGCCTTGGCGATATGAGGCCTTCCCCCGATGCGCTGCTTGAACAGGCAGAGCGCGAAACGCGCGGCCGTCTCAAGATATTTCTGGGAGCAGCACCCGGCGTCGGCAAGACCTATGAAATGCTGATGTCGGGACGTGCGCGCAAAGCGGACGGCGTTGATGTGGTGATCGGCATTGTCGAGACGCATGGGCGACAGGAAACGGAAGCGCTTGTCGATGGGCTTGAGATCATCGACCGCAAGCCGGTGTCCTATCATGGCCACCAGCTCGATGAGATGGATATCGATGCCATCCTAAAAAGGCAGCCGCAACTGGTTCTGGTGGATGAGCTGGCCCACACCAATGCACCGGGCAGCCGTCATCCCAAGCGCTATCAGGATGTCGAGGAAATTCTGGCGCGCGGGATCGATGTTTATACCACGCTCAATATTCAGCATGTCGAAAGCCTCAATGATGTGGTGGCGCAGATTACCCGCATCCGCGTACGCGAAACCGTGCCCGACAGTATTATCGACCGGGCCGATGATATCGAGCTGATTGATCTCACACCGGACGATCTCATCAAGCGGCTTGACCAGGGCAAGATCTATCTGCCGAAAACCGCCAAGCGTGCGATCCGCAACTATTTTTCTCCCGGCAATCTGACTGCCCTGCGCGAACTTGCACTTCGCCGCACCGCGCAGCGGGTTGACGAACAATTGCTGACCCATATGCGGGCACATGCCATTGAAGGGCCATGGGCTGCGGGTGATCGTGTTCTGGTTGCCATCGACCAGCGCACAAGCAGTGCTTCATTGGTGCGCTATGCGCGGCGGCTTGCCGATCGGATGCGGGCGCCCTGGGCTGCAATTCACATTGAAACGCCGCGTTCGGCTAATCTGTCCGATGAAGCAAAAGACCGGATTTCGGCAACCATGCGCCTGGCCGAAAGGCTTGGCGGCGAAACCGTGATTATTCCCGGCCAGAATATTGCCGAAGATTTGGTGCGTTACGCCTCAACCCATAATTACACGCATATCGTTGCCGGAAAATCGGCAAAATCGCGCTGGCGCGAGGCAATCGAAGGCTCTGTCGGGCATGATCTTATCCGTCATTCAGGCGCGATCGATGTTCATATCACCTCGACTGCCGACCGCGACAAAGCGGGGACGATGCGTGGTGTCAAAACCGCAAGTCAACCGAGCGCCTTCAACATCAAGCCTTATCTCGCCGCCTCACTGGTCACGGCCTGCGCGCTTGGTGTCGGGCTTCTGCTCGACCAGTTTTTGGATGTGCGAAGCATCGCTCTGGTTTTCGTTGTAGGCGTTCTTGGCGTTGCGGTCACGCTCGGTCTTTGGCCAGCGCTGTTCGTGTCGGTGTTAAGCGCATTTGCCTATAACTTCTTCTTCCTCTCGCCGCTCTACACGCTGTCTATCGCAGACCCAGAAAGCGTGGTGGCGCTTTCGTTCTTTCTGCTTGTCAGCTTTGTCGCCAGTAATCTGGCAAGCCGCGTGCAGCGTCAGGCAGCAGCGGCACGGCAGCGCGCAAACATGACTGAGGATCTTTATCTTTTCAGCAAGAAGCTGGCGGGAACTGGTTCGCTCGATGATGTGCTCTGGGCAACCGCCTTTCAGATCGCCTCGATGCTGAAAGTGCGCGTTGTCATCCTGCTTCCCGAAGGTGAAAGCATTGCGGTTCGCGCGGGCTACCCGCCCGATGACAGTCTTGTCGATGCCGATATTGCTGCAGCTCACTGGGCTTGGGAACATGAACTGCCAGCCGGTCGGGGTGCGGATACGCTGCCTGGCGCCAAGCGGCTTTATCTGCCGCTCAAGACAGCGCGCACGTCTGTCGGCGTGATCGGGCTCGATAATGATCGGCAGGGGCCAATCCTGACACCCGAACAGCAGAGACTTTTTGAAGCGCTCAGTGATCAGGCAGCCATTGCCATCGAGCGTGTGCAGCTTGTGGGCGATGTTGAACGCGCCAAGCTTGCCGCAGAGGCAGACAAGCTCCGCTCGGCGCTTCTCACCTCCATATCGCACGATCTTAAAACACCACTTGCGGGCATCATGGGGGCCGCCACCACATTGCGCGACTATTCCGTTTCGCTGCCCGAAGGCGACCGCACCGAATTGCTATCGACCATTGTCGAGCAATCCGAACGGCTGAACCGCTTCATCGCCAATCTGCTTGATATGACACGCATTGAATCAGGTGCCATGGAACCCAATCTGTCGCTACATTATCTCGGCGATATTGTGGGAGCAGCGCTGCATCGCGCGGTCAAGATTCTCGCGCATCACAAGCTTCAGGTGGCGGTCGCAGCCGATCTTCCCATGCTGCGGCTTGATGCGGTCTTGTTTGAGCAGGTATTGTTCAATCTTCTCGATAATGCCGCAAAATATGCGCCGCAGGGATCAGAAATCGTGCTTGAAGCGCATGTCGAGCGTGGTCATGTGGTGCTTGAAATCAGTGATCATGGTCCCGGTATTCCCGATATCGATCTTGAACGGGTTTTCGATACATTCTATCGCGTTCGCAAGGGTGATCACGTACAGGCAGGAACGGGCTTGGGCCTTTCCATTGCCCGCGGCTTCACAGAAGCAATGGGTGGAACTATTCGGGCCGGAAACAGGGTTGAGGGTTCCGGCGCCCGTTTTACGATAACCATACCGCTGCCGGTTCAAGAGATAGACAGGAACTCATGAACGATCCAAAGCCGAAAATTCTGGTCGTCGATGACGAGCCACCAATTCGCAAATTACTGCGGGTGGGGCTTACGACCGAAGGTTATACGATCATTGAAGCGGCCAATGCGCGCGAAGCAGACCTGTTGCTTGAGAGCGAAAAGCCCGATCTTGTTCTGCTCGACCTTGGCTTGCCCGATACGGACGGCCACGAACTTCTGCGTCTGTGGCGCGAACGGGGACTGACACTGCCAGTCCTCATCCTTTCAAGCCGTACCGATGAGGCAGGCATTGTGCGCGCACTTGAAACAGGTGCGGACGATTATGTAGCCAAGCCTTTTGGCATGAAGGAACTGGCTGCACGGACGCGGGTGGCGCTGCGCCATAAACTGCACCAGCAGGGCGAGAAACCGGTTTTTCAGAGCGGTGGTTTATCGGTCGATCTGGTCAGGCGCATCGTGAAGCTTGATGATGCGGAGATAAAGCTCTCGCCCAAGGAATATGAAATCCTGCGTCTGCTTGTGCAGCACGCCGGCAAGGTGCTGACGCATCAATATATTCTGAGCCATGTGTGGGGACCGGCGGCCGATGTGCAATATCTGCGCATCTATGTCCGCCAGCTGCGCCAGAAAATCGAGAAATCTCCTGATCAGCCGCATTATATTCTGACGGAAACAGGCGTCGGCTATCGCCTGCGCGAAGCCGACGCAATCACTGCATGATTAGGCCTGGATTTTCGATACCTTGGACTTTTTAAGCGTCTTGCCGTGATTGGCAATCCAGTCCATTGCGGCCAGAAGCACGCCGGAAATCACAAAAACCAGATGAATGACGACCATCCATTTGATGTGATCAGCGGAGTATTTGGCGACATCCATAAACACTTTGAGAAGATGAATACCGGAAATCGCCACGATGGAGGCGACGAGCTTGAGCTTCAGCGCCGAGAAATCGACTTCACCCTGCCAATCAGGACGATCCTTGTGATCAGCGAGATCCATGCGGCTGACGAAGTTTTCGTAGCCTGCAAAGATCACGATCATCAGAAGATTGGCAGCAAGGCTGAGATCGATCAGCGCCAGCACGCCCAGAACCGCATCATTGACCGTCATTGACGGGACGATCATGGCAAAGCGCCACAGCTCAACGATGAAAACCCACACCAGAATGACCAGCGCCATAGCAAGGCCAATATACATGGGTGCCATCAGCCAGCGACTGGCGAAAAGGCTGCGTTCGATCAGTCGTTCCACGGCGTACTCCTAAAGCGTGACATATTATATCTGGTCCATGCGACACGCTTTAAGTCTCTATTTTCAAGCATGTCATTATCCCAAAACCGGTTCCCACTTTTGGGTGACATGCTTTAGAATTGGCAGGAGACGCAATTATCACGCGGATGTGACCGCAGCAAGTCGGTTAACAAAGCTGCACACATCAGTTCAGAAATGGTGACGACTGAAATTTCACCACTTCACATTCAAACCGATATTACCTTCCCAGATACGGCTGCGCTCACCACCAAGATTAGTGGTGTAATCGGCAGTCGCATAAAGGCTGGCCTTTTCGGTTATATCGAGGGTCAGACCGCCGCCAACCTCCAGCGAAGTGCCTTTCAGGTCGGTAACAATCGGATCGGTCGCAAAGCGCACAGTCTGATCGGAGGAAAAATTCTGCCACAGATTGGCTTTCAGATATGGACGCAGCTTACCGATAGATGTGTCCTCGGCACCTTGCAGTCGCATACCGATGCGCCCCGTCCAGGCATTATCGGAATCGAAGGAAATCGAAGAGTACCGGTCCGCCTGATCATCCAGCGAAAGGCTCTGCCAGATAAGCTGCGCCTGTGGCTCCAATGTCCAGCTTTCGCTTAGCGCAATCGGATAGCCACCTTCCAGCGAAGCCGTAACACCATGGCCATCGACATCGATGCCCTGCCCTTCATTGGAATTGGCATCGCCGCCATACCATGTGCCCATCAGCACGGCATCGAGATACCAGCCTTGCGGGCCGATATGTGTCCAGTAGCCGCCGAAGCTGGTGCCGGTCACTTCAAGATCGCCGACGGCCAGATCATTCCAGCCCAAGGCCTGGCCCGTAATATCACCCGTTACCCGCGCATAGCCAAAGAAGAGGCCAAAGCGGTCGGAATGGCCGCTCTCCGTTTCGCGGCCCCACAGGTCCTGACCTGCCTGAATGCCAAAGAGTCTGCCATCAAGGCCCGGCGCAACCGTGCCGCGCCACTTCATATCAATGTCCTGACCGAACAGACGAGCCCAGGTCGCAGGCAGATAGCCGCCGCTTTTCAGGAGATCCTGCTCGCCACGACGCTCGTGGAATGTGCCGAGTGTGGTCAATGCCAGATGATGCGCGACAGGCGGCAAAGCCGAATAGACCGGCACCTCGACACGATAAAGCGGAACGACATCGCCCTCGACGCGCGTGGCACCCGGTGATGGGGGAACAGCACCTTCAAAGCCTATTTGCGGGATTGCAGATTGTCCGCTGGAACTGGCGGGCGGATTGGCCGCTTCTGCGGCTGGCGGTGCAGGTGGCGCTTCAGGCTCAGGCGAATTTTCCGTCACAGGAGAAGAGGTATCTTCCGGATCGGGATCGTTCGGATCGACCGGCAGGGTCGCCGGCGGCTGCTCCAAAGCTGGCGGCGGAGCCGTATTTTCCGGCGCTTCCGGTGTCAGATTCTGGTCGGGAACCACAGGCGCAGGCTGACTGCCGCTGACCAGCGTCGAACGCAGATACCAGTTTTCATTCGTATTGGCAGACACGCCGCCTCTGAAGAGGAAATACTCGTAAGCACCAGCTGCAACGCGGCCATTAAGCGCGAAGGCACCGTTTGTGGTCGTGGCACCGTTGAGCGCCTGCACAACCATAATGCCATCTGAAACGGTCGAAGCGCCCGCCCCGCCCACATTATTGACAACAATACCGGTCGAGCCGGACGCATTTCCCGTATCGATGACCAGCTTGCCTGATGGTGAAGCATCCGCGCCAAGCACAGTATCGACGAAGAGAAGACCGTTCTGGCCGGTATAGTTGCCCTTGATCGTAAATGTGTCGCTCGTGCTTGAGCCACCATTGGTCAGATCGATACGACCGGCATTGACGACAGAAGCGAGCTGGCTGGCCGAAAAGGCATTGATGCCACTTTGTGCCGAACCGCCATAGATCGTGCTGCTGGCATCGACATTCAGCGTTCCGGTGCCTGTCCCGGCGTCGCCAAGCGTCAGGGTCGTGTCAAAAGTCAGCCGCGTATCATTGGTGAGGTTGATCGTCTCCCAACTGTCAAAGCGGGCAACCTTGCCGGTTTTGACATTGTTGAAAGTCAGTGCATCAACGCCCTCGCCGCCTGTCAGGCGCTTGGTCGCGCCGATATTGGCGTCTGTCAGATTGGTGAGAACCGCAGTATCGTTGTCGGCCCCCAGATCAATATTTCCATAGACGATCCCGCCGCCATTCCAGTTAAACTGATCATTGCCGAAGCTCAGAAGAATATCGCCCGCAACCGTACCACCGGTAATCGTCACGCTATCGGTGCCGCCGCTGACGCTGATATTGCCGCCGATCATGCCATTGGAGAGGATGATCGTATCATCACCGAAACCGGCCACCAGATTGCGATCGATGGTGCCGCCGGACATATTGAAGTAATTGTTGTCGAGCTTCATGTTGACGCGACCGATACGGCCGTCGGTCATGACGGCGTAATCGCCATCGTCGAAGGCATCGACAATCCGGCCCCCCGACATAAAGAACGTATCAAGCGCATCACCCTGATTGAGTGATCCGATCTCGCCGCCCGTCATGCGGAAATCATCAATGCCGCTGCCCTGCTGGATATTGCCGGTGACGGTGCCGCCCGAAATGACGAATGCATCCGCTCCGTAACCCTGAACCACATTGCCTGCAATCGTGCCTGAATGAACTTCGATCCGGTCCGTGCCTGCGCCGAAGGTCACGTTGCCGTTGACTGTACCCGTTCCGCCTGCAGGCAACAGCAAAGTGTTATTGCCATTTATATCGGTCAGCCCGGTCGCAGATGTGCCGCTATCGCAAATATAGGTATCGTCGCCAAGTGTGGGAGAAAATGAACAGGCCGCCAAGGCCGGGTCTGCTTTCAGTATAAAACTACTGATTGTAATAATGGCTGTACTTGAAAGAAACGTTACAAAGGCAGGACCAATTACGCGATGCTTCATTATCCCTCTCCATTTTGCAGCCAGCGGCAGCAAAATAATAATGAGGTATTTTATATATTAGGCAAGGCGGTTATTTGAACATAATTAAGGAAATATTCTCGCTATAATTTGTTGCTATTTCAATATTTTAAGAGGAATAGACGCAAATCACGCTGTTAAATCAGACATATTAGTAGTAAATAGAATAGGCAAAGTAAGACTGTTTATTCATCTATTCCGATGTCACAAAACTTGCATAACCATCGCCAAGAGTCTTGCTGATAAAGCGCGAATATTGGTCATAGGCCTGATCAGCAGCTGTGACCCGCCCAAAGACTGGCGTTTCAAAAACCTTCATCGGTATAAGCACCAAAGGCACCGATACAGGTGTCAGTTGCGCGCCCTGCCCTGCTCGCAATGTCGTGAGAATGCCGTACATTTCACCTGCGATGCTTGGGCGCGACAGAACCGCCATCCGGTATTGGCCAGACGTATTGGTTACAAGATAAACATGGCCTGAGAGGTGCGGAACAGAAACACGTCCATGCTGCGAAAAAGACGTATCGGTGCGCTCGCGCTCTTCAAACTTCAGATGGGTATTTTCGGCATCCCAGCTGATATCTGTACAATAAGCGAAAATATCGGATCGATTGCCGAAGGAAGGACGAAGCGTGAGGAAGGTCCCTTCAAGCCATGAGACGGCAGCACGCGAATAAGCACCCAGTTCTTCTGCGGCATGTCCATGCGGTGCGGCTGGCTTTGGCTTCTCCGTTTCCAGCTGATCGCGCAATTCAAATCCCATGGCCTGCTCAAGCCGGATTATGGTGGCAAGCGTGAAAGGTCGATGTCCTGACAATGCTTTTTCAAGCGTCGATAGGCTGATGCGCGCCTCATCCGCCAGATGCTGACGGGAAATTCTGCGCCGCGCGATCTCCTCACGCACACGTTCAGCGACACGGCTATTCATCTGATCGGGCAAAACCGCATCTTGCTGAGACATGAGAACTTCCTGAATCCGTACTTCTCTTCACAATTCCACACATAAGCGGAACCGGCAAGGTGGCTTGCGGCAAAGTCCGGATAAAACTTGGGAAAGCTTACGCTGGCACTAAAACACCGCTCTGGCAAAAATTGTCTCCAGTTATCCGATAGATACAGGAGCGCATCATGTCGCCTGCCATCAGACACTCTCATCGCAGCGGAAGGGCAATCAGCCTCTCGCAGTTCTGCAAACTCATCTGGTTTGTGAACATGCTGATACTGCCAATTCTTGCTGTTGTTCTTTCGCTTCTCAACGTGGCTTCGGCCCGTGCTGAGACGCCGGCCTATCTGACGCCGAATGCAGTACAAAGCGGAAGCCTTCTGCTGCAAGGCAGCAAAGAAGGTCAGTATGTCGAGGCTCCACGCATCAGCACTGATTACAATATCGATGTCAGCGGCCCAACCGCCCGCGCCCGCCTAAGCCAGATTTTTGAAAATCCGACCAATGGCTGGGTTGAAGGGCTCTATGTTTTCCCGCTGCCAGAAGACAGCGCGGTCTATTCCCTGAAAATGATTGTGGGTGACCGGGTTATCGTTGCCGACATCAAGGAAAAGCAGGCCGCACGCGAAATCTACGAGAAAGCCAAGAGCGAAGGCAAGAAGGCTGCGCTCATCGAGCAGCAGCGGCCAAACATCTTCACCAATGCTGTCGCCAATCTGGGTCCGCGCGAGAAAGTCGTCATCCAGATCGAATATCAGCAGGCTGTGCGTCTCAGCGACAATCGCTTTTCTCTGCGCCTGCCGCTTGTTGTGGCGCCGCGTTATAATCCTGAAAATAGCGATCCGATCGAACAAAGCGCTGATCTTTCCGCTGGTTGGGGACAGCCTAAAACGCGACCAGCGCCCGGCCCGGACAACAGCGCAATTGAAACACCTCTCATCATACCCGGTGAGGAGCGTATCAATCCGGTAACGATCACGGTCGATCTCAAACCCGGTTTTCCCGCAACCGATATCAAGAGCCTTTATCATCCTGTGCGAATTGACCGACAGAACGAGCAGACAGCCAAAATCGTTCTCGATGGAAAAGCCACAGCGGATCGTGACTTCGTCCTTGAATGGCAAGCAGCCCAAACGGATATGCCGAATGTCGGGCTGTTTCGTGAACGGGTCGGCAATGAGGACTATGTGCTTGCCTATGTGACCCCTAAGCTTGCCAAAACCAATGCATCGCAATCGCGTGAGATCGTCTTCGTCATCGATAATTCAGGTTCAATGGGTGGCACATCGATGACACAGGCCAAAGCCAGTCTCGATTATGGCCTCTCGCATCTTAATCCCGGCGACCGTTTCAATGTCATTCGCTTTGACGACACGCTGACCAAATTCTTTGAGGATTCCGTCGATGCCACACAGCAGAATATCAATGATGCCCGCCAGTATGTTGCCAGCCTCGAAGCTGTCGGCGGAACAGAAATGCTGCCCGCACTGCACGCGGCTCTTGATGACAGCCACCAGAAAGATGGTTTGCGCCAGATCGTGTTCCTGACTGATGGCGAAATCAGCAACGAACAGCAGATGTTCGATGTCATCGCTTCGCGCCGTGACCGCTCGCGCCTCTTCATGGTCGGCATCGGTTCAGCACCCAATACTTACCTGATGAGCAAGGCATCGGAACTTGGTCGCGGCACCTTCACACATATCGGTTCTTCTGAAGAGCTGGAACAGCGTATGCGTGAACTCTTCGATAAGCTGCAGAATCCTGCTGTCACCGATCTAAAGGTCAATTTCTCACAGGAAGGCGCCAATCTGGCACCCGGCATTGTACCGGATATCTATCATGGCGAACCGTTGGTGATTGCTGCCCGTACAAAAAATGCAACTGGCACCATTACAGTTCAAGGTACAGTTGGAAGCCGTCCCTGGACGATCACCCTGTCACTTGATGCAGCAAGCCCCGCGGAAGGCATTTCGAAAATTTGGGCTCGTCGCAAAATCGATGATGCGGAAGTGGACATGAAGCTCGGCAAGATTTCAGTCTTGGCAGCCGACACGCGTATCCTCAATCTGGCATTGGAACACCATCTGGTGACACGTCTCACAAGTCTTGTCGCTGTCGATCAGACGCCAGCACGTCCTGCAAACACACCCCTCACCCGTGCTGATATTCCTTTGGAACTTCCTGTCGGATGGGATTTCGAGACTTTGTTTGGCATTCGTGCAGAACGCAGCGTGCTTGACCATGCAGATGCCGGGCAGGACCAGATCAAGGTTCGCACTCAGGAGCGTGTCAATATGCCGAGCGTTCCGGCACCTGCAACGCCTCTGCCGCAAACTGCAACACCGGCAACACTTAATATGCTGCAAGGTCTGGGCGTTCTTTTCATCGGTTTCCTGATCTTCTGGTTCTCACGCCGCAGGGGGAATGCATGATGAGTATCTTTATCGCTCAAAATACAAAGACAAAGGAGCGCGCCTTGTTGCGCTCCCCCCTCACCCTTCTGTCTGTTGCCGTGATGGTCTGTGGTCTTGTTCTTTTTGGCCAGGGTCTTTGGATTCACGCAAAAGCATATGCAGCACAAATCCTTCTGGAGCGGGCTTTCACGCAAAGCATCGCATCAGGTGATAAAGTCAAACCGTGGAGCTGGGCCGATACCTGGCCGGTAGCCCGTATCGAAGCGCCACGACTGGCTGCATCAGCAATTGCTCTTAATGGCGCAAGCGGACAGGCTCTCGCTTTTGGTCCCGGCCATTTACAGAACACACCAAAGGCCGGTGAGACCGGAACAGCCGTCTATGCAGCACATCGCGACACACATTTTGCTTTTCTCAAAGACGTCGAGAAAGGCGATCTCATTCGCATCACCCGGGATGACGGTAAGATATTCACTTATCGCGCCACTCAGATGACCGTCACCCGCTGGGATGAAGCCCAGATCGATATTCACGCTTCCGGCTCAAACCTGATTCTAGCGACCTGTTATCCCTTTGATGCCGTTACACAAGGCCCACTTCGTTATCTCGTCTATGCCGAGTTGGTGGAGTAGCCTTGAGTGAAGAAAACTGCCTTAAGCCTTCAGAGCGTATGGAATTGAGTTTCCTGCGCTTTTTAGGTTTCATTTCGTCAAAAGCTTTGCAAACGCCTGCCTTCGAATTGCCCTCTCAGCCCTCGTTTATGCTGCCATGACCGTTTACGAAAGTTAACCCTTTGTTAAGTTTCAACGGACTGACTGTGCCTCATTCCTTCAAAAGCCTTGTTTCAGGAGGTCATCAGGATAGTTGTCGTTGTCGTTGCTGAATATGCAGGGCGCTGATCATGAGAGCTTTTACAGAAAACGCGTCTTCAGCAGCCTTTTCCGTGAGAATCCGAAGATAGCCACTTACAGAGCGAATATCGTTATAACGCTGGAGCAGATAGGCAATTGTGATAGCCGTATTCTGTCTTCCAAGCATCTTCAGAGCCATCTCATAGAGTTTGGTATCGATACCGATAAAACCTCTTACTTTCTCTGCTGTTGCGATCAAATGTTCCCAATGGCTGATAGGAGCTGATGCGTAAGCACCAATCTCTGGACATGCTCTGAGAACCAGATCGAGAGAAATAGTGGTTTCGTGCGTTTCGTAAGCGCTGTTCGTCAGTGTTGTAATCGCGCTGTTGTTCGAATTTGCAACGTCGTTATCAAAATGGGAATCTGGTTTTGATTCATTAAGCTGCCGCTCATTTTGGGATTCATTGTCGCTCAGATTTTGAACTTTTTGATTATTATTCAAAGCCTTATCAACAGAAGCATGAATATCCTGCAGTTTTGCGACCAATATAGCCAGTTCCTGCATCTCTGCACGACGAGGAATGCTGTCGACAACTGCACGGAACTCGACTTTCAGTTCATCCCAAGGACCAGGAAGCGATGCTTCGATTGCAAATTCGAGCAGCTTTGAAATGTCGCGGCGCAGCAAAGTGAGCTGTTCGCGGATCTCACGCAGAGCAGCCTTTTCGGCTTTGACTTGTTCAGCTGCAGCTTCAAACTCGGACGCACGGATAAGAAGCGGCGCGAGAGAGAAACCAAATGCAACCTTTAACTCGCCGGTTTTGCTGCGACGGGCATAGCGTTTGCCGTTCGGGCTGTCCTGACGGGTAATGATACCAGCTTCGACCAGCGCTGCGAGATGACGACGCAATGTTGCATCGGCCATACCATGCGCACGCAAGGCCAGCTGCTTGTTTGATGGAAACACGACCAAAGCGCCGGATTCGACCAGCGTATTTTCAGGATAAAATGACAGCAAGGCTGATAGTACAGCCAAAGAACGATCACTGATGCCAATGATATTCTTGCCTTCACACAGCCAACGATGAAGCTGCCACTTATCTGCGGCTGCTCCCTGAGGGATTTCTTTCGCTTTTTGATGCACTGCCAACAAGGCATGCGTCATCCGCTGACTGCCAAATGGCGTCAGGCCGAATTGAGACTCCATTTTCTTTCACCTTCCACAAGGCAAAAGAAATCCACCCGCCAAAATGACGCTAAATACACTTGACAGTGATTCGTGAATTTGCGATTCTCTAGCTGCTAAACCAATGAGAAGGGCTTCCACGCGGCGACGTTTGGGGGCCTTTTTCTTTTGCTGCTGTTTCCTCTTCGTCAAATTATGCAGATGACCACCACCTGCACTCTTCCACTTTTATACGTTACGCAGGACAGGCGAGGATAAGTTCCCTCACCCAGTACGCTTACTCACTTCTCGTCGTTGCTGAATGACGCATAAAGCGTATCCAGATTACGCGAAATCCATTCGGCAAAACGCGGTCCATTGGCTGCACCGAGCGCCAGCGTTGCTGTCTTGCCATTCTGTTTGATGGTTGCGCTGACGCTCTTGTCAGCGGCATTCCAGGTCGAACCAGTACGCGAAGCGGCCTTCGTAACCGGCTTCTTCTGGTTTGAACCTTTCAGGTAACCATAAAGCTGTTCAAAGCGCGTGCTCGACTGTGCTGCCTTGAATGCATCAGTATCCATCAGTTCACGCGCAGCATCTGCTTTGCCAGGCATCTCAATCAGCTTGCGCAGTTCAAGCCAGCGATCACGACCAATGCCTTTTGCTGGTCCGATAGCCACGAGCATCTCTTCTGAGATAGCGCGTGGAATGGTCAACATCTTCGACAATGTTTGATAATCGATAGAAAGAGCGGCCTGAATGGCTTCGCGGCTATATTGCAGTTCCTCAAGCCGAGCGGCAAACAGAACACGCTCTATGAAGCTGAGATTGGCGCGCGCAGAGTTTTCCTGACCCTGGCTCAGAATATGCTCAAGATCAGCCAATGGCTTGATGACAGCCTTGACCTTGATGCCAAGCTCACGAGCAACCTTTGCACGACGATGGCCAAAGACGATCATATAGCGACCGCTGGTCTCCGGGTGAGGGCGCACAAGAATAGGACTATCCTGTCCACGTTCGCGAACAGCTTCCAGCAGCTCGGCATATTCCTGATCATCCGCTTCAGGCAGGCGATCAGCGATGAAAGATGCATCAAGAACGGCAGGATCAAGTTCAACGATGGCTTCACCATCGAGCTTCTGAGAAGCCTGCTTGGCAAGTTCATCGATAGATGCAGACAAAGACTTTGCAGCACCAAAACGGCGCGAAACATTTTCGACCGGCGAAACGGACTTTTCTTCCGCTTCTTCGGTCTGCATTACGCTCTGAAAAATGTTCTTCCGTGCCATTATCTTATCCTTAAACCAGTCATAAGCCTGATTTTATTCCATATTTTCCGAATTAGACTGCCGTCTATCGACCCCAGGCCTCATGAATAAGCCCACGAATTTCCGAATTAACGCCTTCCAAGGCTTCCATAGCGCGATCATAAGTTCCGCGGTTCATGGAAGAGCGCTCAACTTCATACAGTGTCTGCTTGGTAAGACCCGCATCCGATATGGCGGTTGATTTCAGCATCTGATGTTTGAGCATGTGCGATGCCAACATGCTTTGCATGAAGCCAACCATCTGCGCCTGAGGAACATCGGTCGGTTCGTAGCGCGTGATCAGATAGCGGAACCAATCGAGCTGAACTGCGCCACCAGCCTGACGAACTGTCTTGAGAATATCGCCCAGCATAAGCAGGAACTGCGACATCGACATAAGATCGAGCATCTGCGGATGAACCGTGATGAGAACCGATGTGGCGGCCGAGAGAGCGGTCAGCGTCAGATAGCCAAGCTGCGGCGGGCAATCAATGACGACAACATCATAATCGGCATCCACCTCAGCAAGAGCAACCGCAATGCGGTTCCAGAAGGTTTTGCCTTCGCCACCATTCTGCATTGCAAGCGGTGTGTCATATTCATATTCCTGCAGCTCCAGCATTGCTGGGATGATGTCGAGACCAGGGAAATTGGTCTTGCGAATGATTTCGCGGATCGACTTGCGTTGTTCGTCATAGCGAACAGCTTCATAGAGCGATGGAAATTCATCAAGCTCAGGCTGAATACCGTGCAGAGCTGACAGTGACGCCTGAGGATCGAGATCGATGGCAAGCACGCGATGGCCGGTGAGGGCGAGATGCTGCGCCAAATGTGCGGCAGTCGTCGTCTTGCCGGAACCGCCTTTGAAATTCACAACGCCGATAACCTGCAATTTATCATTGCCACGGCGATGTGGAACATAGCGCTTCACTTCAGCACGACCGTTCTGATCGAGCCACTGGCGCAGTTCCTGCAGCTGTTCGATTGTATAAGCGCGACGTCCACCCGAAAGGATGATCGGCTCAACGCCCTTGCCTTCCAGATGAAGCTTCTTGAGATTGCTCGGAGATACACCAAGGAAGTAAGCAGCTTCGGCCATGGAAAACTGACGCAAGTTCTTGCGCGCATCTGGCGGGAAGTTTTCATGACGCAGCAGATTGAGCTTGCGCGAGATCTCTCGCCCTTGCGTCAATATCATGTCGTCGAACGACACTTGCTCTGCTTTATTTGCGATATTCATAGACTTGGGATCCCTAGTGACGGCACTGGAACTAATACCGTCTAAATACCGTCATTATGTCCGATTCTTATTTTGCTGCAAGGGGCGTATATTAACAAATGGTTAGCGCCCCAGGTTTGCCTGTCCTGAATCATAGTCCAGACGAATCGAAAACATCCTATCTGCCTGAATATAAAGAGAATTAAGGATAATAGACGGCAGTCTATTCAGGCTTGTGGTCTGAAATTATGAGATTCCCTCTCGCATTCAAGCAAGATTGCTGAAGAGAGTAACAATACTTGTGGGAGAATCGGTCTTCTATCTCCCTGGCAGTAAAACCTCATATTGGCTGATCCGGTGCGCTGGTCGCTCGCGTGTCGGAGAGCGGGGTAGATTCACAAAGCTGGCCGACAGACATCATTTGATTTGATAAGATATGGACGTTGCGCGTTTCAGAGTTTCTTGAACGACTGGTTCCGCTCTCAAGCTGCGCCGAGATCAGCTGTCTCTCAGATCTGCAATCGCTTCTGAAAGCTCAGCTTTAAAAGCGAGTGCTGTGCCTTGCCGACGGTTAGGAGTGGGACAGACTTGATCTTGAGACATTATATGGAAAGCAAACGTTTTGTGTGCTCGGCAAACATTACGGTGCGGCTCTATTTCTGCCGGGCGGATCGGGAAGGCTTAAGGCAGAGGTAGTCAGTCGTGAAACGGCTGCCTGATGATTAAGCGGTTGAAATCGGGATTGAGCGCTTTTCTGCGGTTAGACGTAGACATTCTTAACTAAATCGCCCTATAGTGCCTAACAGTGAGGACGTGCTGATTCAGATACTCCATCACTCATCCGGAAGAGGAAAAAGACCTCTACCGCGACCATCAGAGTCGCTAAACAATAGTCTCCTTTAGGTTTATTAAATCGACATAGTGCCATCTTTTTCAAACAGATAGAGCGCTGGTCAAATGTTCCGTTTCGTAGGCGTAACGGAACGAAAAACCGTATCTTGTCCTTTGCAACAGCTGGTGGCTTCCTGCTTACCGCAAGCTTGGGTAAGTGCTGATGAGATATAACCTTGCCCGATGGGTTCACCATAATTCATATAGGGGCTGGACGCGGGCAAAGTGATTGTATTGATAAACTGTTCTGCGAATTCAGTTCTGATTACAGCTTAGGAGACGAAAACATGTATTTCCGATTGGCGAGCTTAATGACTGCCGGTTTGATTTTCTTGACTGCGCCAGTGGCTGCCGAAACAATAAATGTGCGCGATATCACTGATGCAAAAGAGATATCAGAACGCAGCGATGAATTTGCGAAAGATCTGACCCAGCTGGGTATTGCCGCAAAGCTGAAATGCGATCTCTTAATCGGAACGCAGAACGATAACGGAAATGAAAGCTTCGGTGGTATTTGCGATATGACGCTTGCAGGTAAAAAGCCGACCTCAATCATGCTGTGCAACGATACGATGATTGGCAAGCTCACCGTCAAAGCTTTCGGCTTCAGTGAGAACAAGAACGAGCTCACAGCATTCACCAATATGAACTGCCAGCCAGGTGGCTAAGGCTGCCTGAGATATCGGCGCGAGCAACAGGCTCGCTGAAAAATGGGAACCGCCTGCGCGGAGAAATCAGTCCACTGGACTGATTTCTTAATCTCGCTACGAACCGATAACGACATGCACAAGAACAAAGAGATAGAGCGAGCGCAGCGGATACAATCAACCGCAACACGCTCTCGTGTTCCGGATCAGCGTTTCAGATTGGGGAACTGCATCTATTCCGGCCAGACGACTGCGAAAACTTTCGCTGAATTGCTGATTTTCGTTTTTACTTTAAAAGCTTTTGATAGCGCTTGATAAGGCGATCGCGCTTGAGTTTTGAAAGGCGCTGAAGCCAGAAAATGCCGTCGAGCTGGTCAATCTCGTGTTGATGGCACACAGAGAGCAGGCCATCGGATTCTTCAGTCAGCTCCTTGCCATCGATATCCTGATAATGCAGATGAATGCGGGCATGTCTTTCAACATCGTCCACCACTCCTGGTATGGAGACGCTCCCTTCCTGATGACGGATTTTCTCATCGGAAGCCCAGGTGATTTCAGGATTGATATAGGTCTTGGCGCTGCCGGGGCCGGAAAGCTCAAGCACCACAACACGCGTCAGAACGCCGATATGCGGAGCTGTGATGCCGATGCCGGGTGCTGCGCGCAGCGTGTCGAGCAGATCCTGTGCGAGAAGACGCAGATCATTATCAAAGACGGTGACAGGTGCTGCTGCTGCACGCAAAGCTGCATCCGGAAATTTGACGATCTCTCTAACGGTCATTCTGCTTCTCTGCTCTTCGCTGTCTGCCGACTATGGAGCTGAGCAATGTCTTTATTTTGCAGAATGCGCAAGCGGGCACTGCAATATGCAGTGCCCGCCAGTGATTCAGAACGAGACTTACTTGGCGTTTAGGAAATCTGCGACTTCGAGCAGGATAAACTCGTTATTGGCAGCTTCGCCGATCTGGCGACCGCCCGAGAATGGCAGGTTATTGTCATTGGCGATCAGGATATGCGTATCGTCAACGCGCATCACGTCTTCAATGGTGAAGAACGGGAAGGTAAACTTGCCCTTGAGGTCGCGTGCTGCTGCGGTCTTCAGGATTGCCTTGTTGTCAGGGTCCTGAATGTCCATCAGATTGATATGACCGATACGATGGATGTAGCCGTCTGCGTCGATCTTCGATGTATCGACGAGAACGATGTTCTTGACCTTGGCTGGCAGCGGGTAGCAGGCCGAAAGATCGTCGGTCTTGCATTCAAGGCTTGGATCGCCTTCGCCATTGTCACGCTCGATGACCAGCGCACGGGTGTCGTCGATAAAGTTGAAATCGCCGATAGCGGTTGCGCCTTCAGCCAAACGGAAACGGTAGCTATTACCGGTCCATTCGCCCTTGCCGGTGTCGAAAGTGATGACGCGCAGGAAATCGCCTTCCGGCTTGCCGCTGTCGTCAAAAAGCGGCTTTTCAAGCATGGCCCAGAGCTGGTTGGTCTTTGGCTGCAATGCCATGCCTTCATAACCGCCCGAACGCTGAACGCGATAATCCTTGCCGGCAACGGCTGGCACGACGATGCCCGGTGTATCCGGTCCTGTCAGCTGCTTACCATCGAGCATGGTTGGATAGACGGCTTTCACGCGACCATCGAGACCAGCGCGAATGATGTAAGGGCCAAACTCATCACCAATCCAGATCTCGTCATTGAGATACTGAATGCTTTCCGGGTCAAAATCCGCACCCGTCAGGTAACGGCCATCGGTGCCTTCATAAGCGATGCGGAACGGCACTTTCTTGTCGGGATCGCGCATAAATACCGATTCCACGCGCTCAACCTTGCCGGTTTCAAAATCAGGCTTCATGCGGTGGAAGAACAGCAGTGCATCCGGGCTGTTGGCCTTGGTGCCAAAACCGTTGTCGGTCAGTGTGAAAATGCTGCCATCGGCTGCGCGGTTCATCGCGAAACCTGACATGCCCTGTACCGGCTGGCCGATGAAGGGAAGCGAGATGCCGGTGGTGTGGCTGCCATAGGCCTTGCCGACATCGCCCATGACGCTCATTGGCTTGTCATTGCGTGCCTTGCCGGTGAACTTGCCGGAAACCCAGGCGTCGCGGGGTGCATCGGCAGGCGGTGTTATCAGCGTCAGAGCTGGCAGATAGGCGTGACCTGCCAGTTTAGCGGTGAATGTCTCTTCAGCCATGGCCGGAGACGTCATAGCAATCGTGGCAATGGAAGCGAGAAGATAACCAAGGCGCATAAGGGACCCCCTAAATTGCGAAAACAAACGCAATGGTCCTTAAAGGGGCCCTGTGACGGGTGATTATCATCACGATTAAGGTTTGATGACAGCTGCTATGGAAGCTTGATGACGACGAACTGGGTAAACTGGTCGGCATTGAAATTATTGTCGGACGCGATCACCAGCGTTTTCGCACCATCAATTTCCGGACCCCATGTGATGGATTCGATATTGTCGATATCGAGGCCGAACGTTCCCTCATCAAGACGCAGCAAGAGTTCTTTCTTCATCGGTGTGGCTGCGATCCCCTCAAGCGATGATTTGCCGTTCACATCAGTCGCACCTTCGAAGGATGCGCGATAAATGCTGATCCGGTTGCCCACACCGTGAGCGTAGCTTCGCTCCACAGTGAGAAGATTCGGCCCATCCGTCATGAACTCGCTTAATCCATTGTCGTTCCAGAAAGGTGGCAGCGTTGCCTTTGCGAAAACCGGATCAGTTTCATAGACATGCTCGGCGGTTGCTTCGCCCGTTGCGATATCGAAGGAGATGATGCGCGACTTGCTGCCTTTATCAAACCTGGCAATCTCACCATCCTGAGCCAGAGCATTTTCAGTGCCTGCAAGCAGCGTCTTGCCGTCGGCTGTGATGGCGAGACTTTCAAAAGCCAGGTTGTTTCGCGTGCCACGCGTTTTATTCTCATCTGGCAAATAGGCTTCCGGCAGTTTGAATTCACGAACAAAGCTTCCATCGAGCTTCATTTCACGACCAGAAGGCTTGCCTTTGCGGTCGCCTTCGCTGGACCAGTAAAGCGTCTGGCTTTCAGGGTTGAAGCGAATGCTTTCCGCATCGACATCCTTGATTGCAAAAAGCTTTCCTTCGGCATCAAGCAGGGTGTTGGTTTCCAGAATATCCAGCCCGTGAATGCCGGATGCGTCGATATCAAGTTTAAGCTTGTAGAAACGGGCAGGTGCCTTTTCTGAACGGTCATCGGAAATCGCATAATAGACATTTTGGGCCGGATCGTAATCAAGGCCGGAAATGCCGCCAAACTCAATGCCATTGAGTTTCAGGCCGATAGGCAGAACAAACTCGCCGACCAAAGCGGGCACTTTGTCTTGCGCAAAGACAGGCAGGGCTGTGCTGAGCATAAGTGCGGTCAATGGAATGATCGAGAGCGTTTTGCGTATCATATGTCACCTGTCTGATTGATCCGCAGACAATTAGCTCAAGTTTTTTACACCTGCATGAATACCAGATTTTTTGGAAAATTATTATTTATAAACAATGAGATGGATCGAATAAGTTATTCTTGTGAGCCGCAAACTATTTGTTCAAAAGGGGAGTTGCCCTCTCAATAGCCGGCAAAGCAAGTTTTACCAATTAATCGGCAAACTGTTATACCAGTGTCATCTAGCTTTCTTATCTGACCCTCACACGCATTACACAGTGGGGATTTCTGATATGCGCAAACTGCTTCTTGCTCTCGCCTCAGCAACCATGCTGACGACTGCGGCTGGTGCTGCAACCGTCTATCCGATTGACCGGGCGACAATCCTTGTCAATTCGCCATTCGATTTCAAGGTTGAGTTCGATAAGGTCGTTAAGCCAGAGGACGTGAAAGTCACCGTCAATGGACAGGACTATGAAGCTGTATTTGGCAGCAAAGCCGAGTTTACCGCTGAAGAAAAGGGCGCAGAAGATAAGGTTCTGGGCTCTGCTCTTATTCTGCGCGGCCTGAAAATCGGCAAGGCTGGCGATTACAAGGTTGAAGTTTCTGCTGGCGACGAAACCAAGTCTGTCAATTGGGATGTCTATGCGACCGGCAATGAAGCCAAAGCCAAGAACATCATCTTCCTGATCGCTGACGGTCTTTCGGTTGCGCACCGCACCGGCGCGCGCATCATGTCGAAGGGCATGACTGAGGGTAAGGCCAATGGCCGCCTCAACATGGATGATATTCCACCTGTTGCTTTCATCGGCACGTCGTCGACCCATTCGATTGCGACCGACAGTGCCAACACCATGTCGGCTTATATGACGGGTCATAAGTCACGCGTGAATGCACTTGGCGTTTATGCCGATCGTACACCTGACAGCCAGGACGACCCGAAGGTTGAAACCATTGCAGAAGCAATGCGTCGTGAAACCAAGAAGTCCATCGGCATTGTTTCGACATCCGAACTTCAGGACGCGACACCAGCCGCGCTGGTCGCACATACGCGCAAGCGTTCCGACAAGGCTGATATTGTCGGCATGATGTATGACGTGAAGCCTGACGTTATTCTTGGTGGCGGTTCTGCTTACTTCCTCGCCAAGGACGTTCCGGGTTCCAAGCGCAAGGACGACAAGGATTATATCCAGCTGTTCAAGGATGCCGGATATGCGCTGGTCACAAGCAAGGACGAGCTTGCTGCATCGGGTGAGTCCAATCAGGACAAGCTGCTCGGTCTTTTCCATACCGGCAACCTCGATGTGACGCTTGATCGTGAGTTCCTCAAGAAAGGCACGGTTGACAAGTTCCCGAACCAGCCAGGTCTGGTGGAAATGACCAAGACCGCACTCGAAAAGCTCTCCAAGAATCCGGAAGGCTTCTTCCTGATGGTTGAAGGCGCATCGGTTGATAAGATGAGCCATCCGCTTGATTGGGATCGCGCGCTGGTCGAAACCATCGAGTTCGACAAGGCCGTTGGCGTTGCCCGCGAATTTGCCGAAAAGAACCCGGACACGATGATTATCGTCACCGGCGATCATACCCATGGCGTTGCCATCATTGGTACAGTCGATGATGAAAAGCCGGGCGATGAAATGCGCGAAAAGGTTGGCACTTACGATGCCGCCGGTTTCCCGAATTACGAAGACACCAATGGCGACGGTTATCCGGATCGCATCGATGTTTCGCGTCGTCTGTTCCTCGCCGCCAATAACGGCCCGGATCATTACGAAACCTTCCGTCCAAAAATGGATGGCGCCTTCGTGCCAGCCGTTAAGAACGAGAAGGGCGAATATGTAGCCAATGAGGCTTACAAGGATGTTCCGGGCGCAGTCTTCGTTCAGGGCAACATCCCTAAGGAAGATGACACCGGCGTTCACGCGGTCGATGACGTTGTTCTTCAGGCAACGGGTCCAGGTTCCGAGGGTCTGCGCGGCTATATGGAACAGAGCGATGTTTACCGTGTGCTTGCTGACACGTTTGCGCTCGGCAAGGCAAAGTCTGAGTAATCTTCGTTTGATCAAGGGCAGGCGGGTTTTCTGCCTGTCCACTTCTCTTCAGGAGGGCAAGATGCGCACAGGACTGCATTTCAATCGCAGGCAACTCATGCTTGGTGCATTGGCAACTGCGCCTTTGATGTGCATTGCAAACAGGGCACAAGCCGCAGAGCAGCTTGGCTTTGACAATCTGTATAAAAGTTTTGGCGTGCTGGGTCTGGAGTTTTCCGATCAGGTCAAAAATGCTTCCGGCAAGGAGGTGGCAATCAGCGGGTTCATGGCACCGCCACTCAAGGCTGAAGCCAATTTCTTTGTTCTGACCGAAATTCCGATGTCGATCTGCCCATTCTGCTCGTCGGATTCCGATTGGCCCGACAATATCATGGTTGTTTATCTGGCATCCAAACAGACATTCGTGCAGTTCAATGCGCCAATTCTGACGCGCGGCACGCTGGAATATGGTTCATGGACAGACCCTGAAACGGGCTTCGTCAGTCAGCTTCGTCTGCGTGATGCTTCTTTCAAAACGGTCTGATGATGATGCTTGCCAAGCCATCGGGCCTGTCGCTCGATATTACCGATCTGGAAGTGCGCTTTCCGGGGTTGGCTCTCCCTGTGCTTTCCATTGAAAAGTTTAGTCTGGTTGCAGGTGGTCATCTGGCAATTACCGGTGCCTCCGGCTCGGGGAAAAGTACGCTGGTCAACGCTATAACGGGTCTCGAACCTGTGAAAGCCGGCAAAGTAGTGTGGGGCGAAACGGCAATCAGCAGCCTGTCTTCTTTCAGGCGCGATGCGTTTCGTGCGCGCAACATCGGTCTGGTGATGCAGGATTTTCACTTGTTTCCCGGCCTTTCCGCACTGTCCAATGTGCTATTGCCGCTCAAGTTGAGTTTTGGGGTGAAGGCTGATGATCGCGCACGCGCGCTTCAATTGCTTCAAACAGTCGGAATAACCCGCCCCGATCAACATATCGAAACGCTGTCGCGCGGTGAGATGCAGCGCGTTGCTATCGCGCGTGCGCTTCTTTCTAAGCCCGGCGTGATCGTGGCCGATGAACCGACAGCAAGTCTTGATCAGAAAACCGGTGCCGATGTTGCCGAGCTTCTGGTGCGGCTTGCGACCGAAGAAAAGGCGACATTGGTTGTCGTCACGCATGATCCGCAGCTGATGCAATATCTGCAGCGCCGCATTCGCCTTGAAGGCGGAAGGATTGCAAGCGACAGCGCGGAGATGGAATTGTCATGATCGCATTCATTCTTGCCGATCTGCGCCGTTTCTGGAGTGGTGCCGTCGCCATCATCGTTCTGCTGGCTTTGTCAGTTGCATTAAGTTCGGTCGTAACCTTACAGGAACGGGCTGTGCGGCTTGGGACGGCGCGGGCATCTGACAAGCTTGACCTTGTGATCGGTGCTGCAGGAAGTGACACGCAGCTCACACTTTCGTCGGTTTTTTTGCAGCCGTCGCCTCTGCCGCTGATGTCGGGTGCGATGCTGGGCAAACTTGCCAATGACAAGCGCGTGGCCTTCGCAGCACCCATAGGCTTTGGCGATAGCGCGATGGGCTTTCCCATTGTCGGCACGACAACCGAGCTTGTTTCCGCCCTGTCACCGCAGCTTGCCGAAGGCACGATGTTCGCACGTCTGGGCGAGGCAATTATCGGTTCGGCAGTCGATCTAGCTGTCGGGGCTAAAGTCAATCCAATGCATGGTACGGCTGAGACCGGCGGACATGCACATACCGAGGTCAGCTATCATGTAGCTGGCAAAATGGCCCCGACCGGCACTGCATGGGATCGGTCCATTCTGGTTCCCATTCGCACTGTCTGGCAGCTGCATGGCATGGAAGCTCATGAAGAACACGAGCATGACGACCATGCTGAAAAGCCGGGTAACGGATTTGGTGTGCTGATCAATGAAAAGCCACATGACCATGATCACGAAATCGACGTCAATGCGCCGCTTGACGAGACTTTCGATGCCGATAGCCCCGGTGTTCCGGCTATTCTTGTAAAACCAAAGACCATTGCGGATGCCTATCGGCTGCGGCAGGAATATCGTTCTGATCGCACATTGGCGATCTTCCCGGCAGAGGTTCTCACAAGGCTCTATTCAACGTTGGGAGATGCCCGCAGCCTGCTGCTTGGTATCGCCATTGGTACGCAGGTGATTGTGGTCTTCGCCTTGTTGTTGGTTGCGGTCATGCATATAGGCGCGCGAAAACGTCAGATCGGTGCGCTGCGGGCGCTTGGTGCGCCGGTTCGCTCCATCGTGGCGATTGTCTGGGGCGAGTTGTTTTTCCTGCTGCTGCTTGGAATCTTTCTTGGGCTGGCAATCGGCTATGCGGCAGCGCGGGCCATCACATCATGGCTCACCGCAACAACAGCAGTCAGGATGCCGGTGGAATTTGCGATGAGCGATGTCTGGCTTGCTATTGGCTTTATTGCTGTTGCAGCGGTAGTTTCGCTGGTTCCGGCGTTGATGACGCTGCGCATGAGCCCGGCATCTGCTTTGCGTTCATGATCTAAAAAAGTGGTCGCAGCAACATTTCCAAACCAAGCAGCAGCAGACAGATCAGAAAGCCGCGTCTGAACATGACGGGACTGATTTTCCTGCGAATAACTTGTCCGGCCCACATTCCAGCGAGTGCCGGAACAATCGCCATAGTGGAGATTGCGAGTTGATCAAAAACCAGCGCTCCTTGAACCCCGAGCCCTAAAGCCAAAGCGATTGTCGATATGGTGAAGGACAGGCCGAGCGCTTGAACGAGTTCGTCTTTTTCAAGTCCAAGTGCTTGCAGATACGGTACTGCCGGAATCACAAACACGCCGGTCGCTCCGGCAATAAAGCCTGTGATCGCGCCTACGACCGGTGACAACCAGGTCTCAAGCTTCTGAGGGACCTTGAAGGGATGTGCCAGCAGTGTGAAGGCTGCATACAGGCTGAGACAGGCACCCAGTGTACCGGTCGTGATAGTGGTATCACCCTTCGTCAGCCAGGAAACACCAAGCATTGTGCCGACAATCATTGCCAGCATCATCGGCCATAACCGTTTGACCAGCGCGACCGAATTTGGTCCGGCAATCATCTGCCAGACATTGGTCGTGAAAGACGGCACCAGCAGCAGGCTTGCCGCTGCAAGTGGTGAGATCAGGCTGCCCAGCACGCCCATCGCCAGTGTCGGCAAGCCCATGCCGGTGATGCCTTTGACAATACCGGCAGCAAAGAACGTGGCTGCAATCGTCAATATCAGTGTCGTTGATAAATCAAACATGGCTTTGCATGGACCATCTCAGGCACTGGAACAATGTGGAAGTTCCGCAACATGGCTTCGGCTGGTCCGAAGCCTAATTATGCGATAGTCTTGCCTTATGCGCTTTGACCTGACTGATCTTCGCTTGTTTCTCGCTGTGGTAGATGCCGGCAGTATCACCCATGGTGCCGCCGATGTTGGCCTTTCGCTGGCGGCGGCCAGTGAGAGGCTGCGTGATATGGAAACGCTCAGCGAAGTGATGTTGCTTGAACGTGGACGACGCGGCATCACGACGACCGAAGCTGGCGATGCGCTGGTCCATCATGCGCGCGCGATCCTGCATCAGATCGCGCAGATGCGGGGCGAACTTGGCGAATATGCAAAAGGCCTGCGCGGGACAATCCGCGTTCTGGCCAATACTGCTGCGATGACGGAGTTTCTTCCGGCGCGGCTTTCTCCCTGGCTCGCACGCAACCCTCAGGCCGATATCGACCTGAAAGAGCGCCAGAGCATTCAAATTGCCAGAAGTATCGCCGGAGGTTTTGCTGAAATCGGTATTCTGTCCGATGCCGTCGATACCAGCGGATTGCATCTGCAACCCTTTGCCATTGATCGACTGGTGCTGATCAGCGCGCGGGATCATCCGCTTGCCCTACGCAACAGCGTCCGGCTCGACGAATTGCTCGACCAGCACTTTATCGCGCTCGGTACAGGCGCATTACAGGATCACATCGATGCACAGGCTCTGAAAATCGGCCTGCGGCTTAAAACGCGTATCAGGTTGCGGACCTTTGAGGGTATCTGCCGGATGGCGGGCGAAGGCGTGGGCGTTGCCGTCATACCGGAAACGGCGGCGCGGCGTTTCCGGCGATCTTCTTCGATAGCGATCATCAAGCTCTCCGACAGTTGGGCTACACGCCAGCTGGCAGTCTGTGTGCGAGATGAAACGACGTTAACGCCTCTGGCAAGGAGCCTGTTTGCACATCTGACCTCAGACGAGCGACAGGCCTGATGTTTTCTGCGAAACAACCGGACTTGCGGCTGTAATCAGCCGCTTGCCGGTGTCTGCGCTGAAAAAATGCAGCTTATCGGTGGCTGCCGTCAATTGCATATGAGCGCTGATCGGGATGTGAGGCGGAAAGGCTGCGGTTATCCGCTGCTCGCCAACCATACCATGAACGAGGCGTTGGGCGCCGAGTTCTTCGACATGATCGAGTGTGAAACTAAGTGCATTCACACCGTTCTGCGCCAGAACGAGATCCTCCGGTCTGATCCCCACTGTGAGCGGACTGGATGAGGGAAGACTGCCTGAAAGTTGCAGAACAGCTTCATTGATCATCAGACGGTTGCCGTCGAGCCGGGCATTGAGGAGGTTCATGGCTGGTGAGCCGATAAAGCTCGCGACAAAAGTCGAGGCCGGATTGTGATAAACCTCAAGCGGGGTTCCGATCTGCTCGATACTGCCCTTGTTCAACACGACAAGACGATGCGCGAGGGTCATGGCTTCGAGCTGGTCATGCGTTACATAGAGCGAGGTTGTGCCCAGCCGCCTTTGCAGTCGCTTGATTTCACCACGCATGGTGACGCGTAATTTGGCATCGAGATTGGATAGTGGTTCGTCAAAAAGGAAGACGGAAGGCTTGCGCACGATTGCGCGCCCCATGGCAACGCGCTGGCGCTGACCGCCCGACAATGCTTTCGGTTTGCGATCAAGAAACGGTTCGATCTCCAGCATACGGGCGGCTTCCGCCACGCGTGTTTCGATTTCGACCTTGGGTGTTTTGCGGTTGCGCAGGCCATAGGCCATATTATTATAGACGCTCATATGTGGATAGAGCGCATAGTTCTGGAACACCATTGCGATGTCACGATCAGCAGGTTCAACCTCGTTGACGATGCGTCCGCCAATGCTGACTTCACCACCTGAAATCTCTTCAAGACCAGCAACCATACGCAGCAGCGTTGATTTTCCGCAGCCTGACGGACCCACCAGAACGATAAATTCACCTGCACGGATATCGATGGATACGCCTTTCACGGCTTCCACTCCACCAGCATAGACCTTCTTGAGGTCCTTCATGATGATACCGGCCATTTTTCTCCATTTCCGCAAAGCGAAATGTCATGCGCTTTGCATCTTCAAATTTGAGATTTCAACACAGGACCAAAGCGCTTAATACTTTTCCTGATCCCGCTGTTCCAGCCAATCGGCGGTTGCTTTGCTGGCATTGCGCGCGGCATCTTCAATCGCTGCTCCCGCAAGCAGCGCGGATACGAGATTGGCGCTGAAATGGTCGCCCGCGCCGATCGTGTTTTTGACGACAGCGCGTTTCATGGGGGTGACATTCCTTATTTGCTCGCCATCATGAATGGTGATGGCGCGCGCACCGTCGGTCATCACGAGATGCTTCAGGCGGGAACCGCAGAAATGCTGTGCTTTGCGCCAGAGCGCATTGTCATCCAACTCCGGAAAATCGCCTTTTGAGCCGATCATGATATCCGCTGGTCGCGGCACGGAGGTCTCAGATAAGGGAAACTGAGACGCCACCAAACCTATTGAATCGAGCGCTTTAAGGATCGTCGCATCTGGGTTGAAGCAATTGATATAGGCAGCATCTGCTTTGACATCGCCATCAAGCCGGAACAATCGCATCGGTCCCTGGCTCGGTGTTAAAATCGTGCGTTCGCCTGAAGGCTCAAGCAGAATATCGGTGATGTGAGTGCCGCTATCTCGCTTGTAAACATGCTGCATGTCGAAGCCGAGTTCTGAGAGCTCAGAGCGGGCTGTATCACCAAGCGCATCATTGCCAAGCGAGCTGACCAGCGCCACCTCATGCCCCAGCGCCAGAAATGGTGAGCCGGTGAAATACCCACCGCCACCGAGCCTTGTCTCACGCTTTCCCCACGAAACGCGGGAGCCGGATTTGAGTGGCCCGTCCAGCTCCCAGATCCGATCATGGTTGAGATGTGCGATTACCAGAACACGCGCCATTATTTCTCTCCTGTGCCGGCAGAGAATGCTTCAACGATGTAACGTTGCGCCAGAAGAAACATGCCGAGTACGGGTAATACGGAGAGAAGGCTGGTCGCCATCAGTGGTCCCCATGGGGTTTCAGCGCCGTCCACATCAGCAAACATGGCAATGCCCGTGGTGAGTGTCTTTCGGCCGGTGTCTTCGAGGACGAGTTGCCCCCAAAGGTAGATGTTCCACGCGCCCATGAAAGAAATCACGGAAAGGGCTGCAATGGCTGGCAGCACGTTGGGTATGGCCACATCCTTGAACTGTTTCCAGATACCGCAACCATCAATGCGTGCTGCTTCAAACATTTCGTCGGGAAGCGAGCGGAACGACTGCCTGAAATAGAAGACGTAAAAGCCGATATAGGGGATCGAAGGGATGATCATGGCCCAATAGGTATCGAAGGCCTGTATCTTCACCACCGCGATATAGGTGGGAATGATCGCGAGAACCGTCGGAAAGGACATGGTGGCAATCACCACCCAGAACAGGAACTGTTTGCCGCGAAATTTCATTCGGGCAAAAGCATAGCCCGCAGGCAGGCTGATGATGAGTTTGCCTAGTGTAATGGCAGCCGATGTCACCACGGAGTTAAACAGCCACCACCAGATCGGATAACGATCCGCTGCAAGCTGGAAGTTCGATAAGGTGATCTGCTCGGGCCAGAACCGCAGCGCCTTCTGCGCAATCAGTTCGTTTGGTGTGAATGCAGATGTCACCATCCACAACAGTGGAAACAGCGTGATGAGCGACAGCACAATGAGAAGAATATGAAGTGTACCACGCTGGAGCGTGGCGCTGAGAGAATTTGCAGTCATTGATAATGCACCCGCTTTTCGCCGAAGCGGAACTGCGCCCAGGTGATGAGAAGGACTGCCACGATGATGATCATGGCCACTGCACTTGCTCTGCCAAACTGGAAGAACTGTAGGCCCTGCTGCCAGAGGAAATAAAGCAGATTGGAGCTTCTGCCCGCTGGTCCGCCACCCGTCAGAACGTCAACAACGCCGACAATATCGTCAAGCACCGAAAATACGGTTGTGACCGAAATGAAAAAAGCGGTCGGTGTAATCAGCGGCAGTTCGATGGTGAAAAAGCGCCGCCATGCGCCAGCACCATCCAGTCGCGACGCTTCGCGCAAAGACTGCGGAACATTGGCAAGCGCTGCAATCCACAACAGCATGTTGAGGCCGAAGCTTTTCCAGAACGTGACGACCGATACAGATAAGAGTGCGAGATCCGGATCGAGATGCCACATGGATGTCGGCAATCCGAACCAGACGAGAACTTCGTTGAAAAGCCCGTTGACCGGATTAAGCAGCCACGACCAGGCAACGCCTGCAACAGAATAGGCGAGGATGGTCGGCAGGAAGAAAGCGCCGCGATAGATGCGTTCGAGCTTGGAGCCCTGCACCGCATGGATCATCACAGCGATAATCAGCGGTAGAATAATCTGCGCCGGAACGAGAATGATGCAGTAAAGCACCGTGTTCCAGGCTGCGAGCCGGAAATCGGCGTCGGCAAACAAGCTTTTGTAATTGTCGAGCCCAACAAAGCTGACATCGGTTGAAAGCAGGTTCCAGTCAACAACCGACAGAACCGCCGAGGCGATGATCGGGCCATAAAGGAAAACAATGACGGAAAGGACGGCTGGCCCCGCGAAAATCCACGGAGCCAGCTTTGCAAACAGAGGTTTCGACATTTCGCGTCAGGCATCCACCAGCACGGTTGCAAGTTCGTCATGAGCCGATTTGAGGCCGGATTTGATATCCGTTTCTTTCAGCAACATGCGTGATACCCATTTGCGCCAGATGTTCTGGCCTTCAAGACCGCGCTTGCCCGGCCAGATGGTTTCGGCAGTCAAACCATCGGTAAGCTGACCCGCAGCAGGTTTCATGAAGTCGTTAATCAGCGGAATATCGTGAACGGATGTGTTGAGATAGCCAACTTCCGACCAGATCTTCTGACCCTCAGGCGAGGCGCAGAATTCAAGGAACGCAAGCGAAGCCTTGGCCTGTTCGTCATTCTTTGCATAGACAGCGAGGAAGTTTCCGCCGCTGTTCATGTTACGGGCATGGCCCGGAATGCCGGGGAAGCGAGCGGTGATTGCCTTGGCATTACCAAACGGGAAGCTGGCAGCGCGTGTCGAACTTGTGGTGCAGATCGCAAGCGCGCCAGCTTCAAAAGCGGCATCCTGCTCTTTGCCGCTGACGGGAGTCCAGAGCCCCTGATGGGCTGGCTGGCAGAAAAGTTCCATACCCTTTGCAGCCTCATCGCTGTTAAGCGCAAGCTTACCTTCGGGATCGATGATGTAGCCACCGGCATTCTGAATGAAGGACTGGCTGGTCCATTCATTGTTGGAAAGAGCCAGTGCTGACCGGTAGGTGGCATGTTTGCCCTTGAGCTTTTCATCAAGCGTGCGTGCAGCCTTATAGAGCCAATCTGTATCCGGATATTCCGGAAGGTTTGGATCAAGACCGGCTTCCGCCCAAAGAGCGCTGTTGATGAAGGTGATTGGCGTGGACATTGCCCATGGCAGGCCAATCACGGCATCGTCGATGGTGACCAGCGGCATCAGCGAAGGAACAAAATTCGCAATGATGGCCTTTGCCTTGGTTGAATCGATTTCGTTGAGATCACGGGCACCAAGGGTGCGGCGTGCGAAATAGCCGAACTTCCAGCCCGTTACCATGATTGCTGGCGGCTTGCCTGCAGCGATACCGGCAAGTGCCTTGGCAGTCGCTGTTTCATAATCGCCATCGAAGCGGTTGGTGACGGTGACGCCGGTCTTCAGTGCGTTGAAAGCGTCTACGACTTTCTGAAATGGCTTGTCCGGTCCCCAGATGCTGGAGATTTCAATTTTGGCGTCGGCGGAAAAAGCCGAAGAAATACCAAAGGTGCTTGTGGCTGCCAATGCAGCGGAGGCTGTCAGAAAACTGCGCCTTGAAAGTTCAACCATGTCCGTCACTCCTGTGTCCGATTTGGGCACAAACTATCGGGCGTGAATGACATGCGAATTGTGAGTTTCGACCGGCTCTTGCGCTATTTGCCCGTTTAATGACCGTTTTGGTGAGATTTTGTCGTATTCCTGTGAGGTAAGTTCGTTAGGTCTGCCGCGACGTAACAATGGCATGACCTCAAAATGGCACAAAGACCTCTTCGGCCCTCGGATCGGCAGGATCGAATCCGTGATCGTCTCATCAGACAGGGCGACACCACCTGCACGGAACTGGCGGGTATATTCTCGGTTTCAGAAGAAACCATCAGACGAGACCTCGCTTCGTTGGAGGAGAGGGGGCAAGCGATGCGCGTTCATGGCGGCGCGCGTGCCGTCACGGCAAAGGGGCTGCCGCATATCGACTTGCGTATCGGCGCCGATCGTGAAGCCAAGGAGCGAATTGCCCGGCTTGCCCACGGACTGCTTAAACCGGGTATGTCGGTATTTTTCAGCGGCGGTTCAACCGCCTTGGCCACCGCTTGGGAGGCGCGTCACGAACCACCGATCATCGCCACATCGCTGATGGTCGACATCATGATCGTCTTGTCGATGGGCGGACAGACTGATCTTACGCTTTGCGGCGGGCAATTCGACAAACATTCCCGTGCTTCCTTCGGTTTTGAGGCGATGGAAATCATCTCGCGTCGTGTTTTCGATATCGCCTTCATGGGGGCAAGCGGCTTTGATGTGCAGCGTGGATTACTTGGGCCGTCAGACAGGCATCTTCAGCTCGCGCAAGTGGTGCGCCGCCAGACAAGAAAATTCGTCGTGCTGGCGAGCCATACGGCGCTGCAAAGATCGGACAAGTTTTCGATCCTGCCAACATCGGGCATTGATCTGGTTATCACGGATCAGCCACCACCCAGTGCGGTTTATGCAGCGCTGGAAAGAGCAGGGGTGGAGATCATTTACTGATCTTGAAATCAGCCCGGACCAGAGGCGCCGGGCTGATATGTTTGTTTGGCAGTCTTATGACTGATGATGGCTGACAGACTTTTCTGCGTCTTTGGTTTTTACAAGCGATATGACAATGCCTGCACCAAGGATCGCAAACGTAATGCCGAGCGACCAGGACGGTGGGAATTTTTCCCAGCCCATCAGATCCGCAATGAACATCTTGGAGCCGATGAAGATCAGCAGGATCGACAGTGCATATTTAAGATAGGCGAAGCGATGCAGGATGGCTGACAGGGCAAAGAACAGCGCTCTCAGGCCAAGAATTGCGAAGATATTCGATGTGTAAACGATGAAGGGATCGGTGGTGATCGTGAAGACTGCCGGAACGGAGTCTACAGCGAAGATCAGATCCGCCACTTCGATCATGATGAGCGCCAGGAATAGTGGCGTTGCGAAGCGTACCATCTTGCCGGTTGCACTGTCTTTCAACCGTACGAAGAAGGCATTGCCGTGCAGTTCATCCGTGACACGCATGTGCTTACGGGCAAAGCGCAGCAGCGGGTTTCGGCTCATATCCGGTTCATCATCTTCACCCGAAAACAGCATCTTGATGCCGGTGATGATGAGGAAGACCGCAAAGAGATACAGAACCCAGTGGTAGTTTGCGACGATTGTGGCGCCGAGGCCGATCATGATGCCGCGCAACACGATAACACCGAGAATACCCCAGAAAAGGACGCGGTGCTGATATTTGCGCGGGATTGCGAAGAAGCTGAATATCAGCGCGATAACGAAGATATTGTCGAGAGCCAGCGTTTTCTCGACCACGAATGCGGTGAGATATTGCGCCGTGGCCTCGCTGCTCATCTGCCACCAGACAAAGCTGGAAAAGGCCAGTCCGAGTGTGATGTAGAAAGCCGACATTTTCAGGCTTTCGCCGATTTCGATCTCATGGTCCTCCTTGTTGAAGACGCCAAGATCGAGCACCAGCAAAGCCAGAACGATGCCGATAAACACCAGCCACATCCAGACCGGTGTTCCCATAAAGAGTGAAGTAAAGATTTCCATATCCAACCTCTGTTCAAATCTAACAAGGTCGGCTGGGGTTTACCGGGCTGACCTCGAGCTTGCTCGAAGTGGCCGACATCACGGTTTGGAAAAACCGCCAGAGGGGCCCGGTCCACTGGCTATCACTTAGGAAACGATTTTGCGGTTTCAAGCCAGGCTCTGATTATTTTTCGTACGATAGAGCAGTCTCACGGATTAAAGGTTGAAAGAACGCTGTTTTATACCGGCTTCTGGATAGCCTGCAGCAATTCGGCGGGATCAATCGGCTTATAAGCAGCATATAACCGCTCGCGGAGGCTTCACGCAGCCATTCAGGCGATGTATCGCCGGTGAGGATGGTCACTGGCAGCTCGTATCCAAACTGATCGAACAATCTGCGTGCGGCCTGTGTTCCTATCATGCCGCCCTCGAGGCGGTAATCTACGATGACAAGGTCTGCTTGAGAAGGTTTCGCTGTTTTATCAGCCTGCCAAGCGGCATATGTTTCGTCAGCGTTGCGCCCCGCATAGGCTCGGTACCCCCAAACGTCGACAAGCCCCGTGAGTGCATCAAGAACGGTGCTTTCGTCATCAATAATGAAAATGTTTCCACCCGTCTGAAGCGGGCTTCTGGCAGGCTTCTTCGGTTGGCGCTGGTCAACGACAAGCGGTACGACGATTGAAAACATCGATCCTTTGCCGGGTTGCGAGCAAAGCCGGATTGGATGACCGAGCAGCTCTGCTGTGCGTTTCACAATCGACACAGGCCGAGTCCCAGTCCTTTGTCGCGGTCACGTTCAGGAATATGCAGCTGCACGAATTCTTCAAACACTGTTTCGTGCTGGTTTTCGGCGATACCGAGCCCGGTGTGATAGACCTGAATTTCGATATTACTGTCTCTGAGACGACAGCCAAAGAGTATGCCTCCGCTTGTCGTGTAGCGAATGGCGTTGGCGATCAGATTGGCTATTGTCTGCCGCAGCATCATGGGGTCGCTGTCTGTATGAAGGTCACATCGGACCATTCTCAATCGAAGACCTTTGCTTTCGGCAAGGCCCGCACATTCGCTGTGAAGATTATCCTGTAATTCGCCAATCGAGATGGATTCGCGATTGGGCGTCACAATCTGGGCGTCGAGGCGTAAAACATCGAGCAATGCGTTGAGCAGATAGCTTAGATTGGCGACGACGTTTCTGATCTTTCCAGCAATATTAGCAGCGTCGGCGCCGTTGACATTTCCTCTGCCTGCGAGTGCTGCCAAGGTGGAATTGAAGAGGCCAAGTGCATGTACCGGCTGCCGGAGATCGTGACTAGCAGCTGCTAGGAAGCGCGTCTTTGCGCGATCGGCAGCTGCCACTCTGTCCCGTTCACTTTTGAGCTGATCAACGAGTGTCTCGTTTTCAAAGCGCAATCGGACCGTTTCGGTCAGTTCCCGCGGGGTCACACGCCCCATGACCCTTCATAAGTTCAAGAAACCGAAGAAAAAGTATATCTCAAGCAACATACCTCGAGTATAAATATGAGTGAAAATTTTGCATTGATCAATTATGTCCAAAAAATTACGACATGACAGTAAACCACTGCAATTCGGCCGTGTGAATAAATGCCGAATAAACTGACCATCTCACTCTGTCATCTAACACTGAATACAGTACTTCCAAAAATATCTTTATTGGTTGTAAGAGCCGTGCGCCAGATCCGACATTAAAAAGATGAAAGAGACTTATGTTTGGCGGCTTTGGAGCAGATTTGATTCTTGTGCCTAGTAGCGCTTTGAGATGATAGAAAAAGCCAATTTTATTTGCTCTTCTGTCAGGATCAGTCAAGAATTGTTGCGAATTGCATAGACTTGGTTCAATCCCGCAGGAATTCTGCGAATGGGTATAAATAGTCTTTGAGGGGTGGTTTCAGTAACTATTGTGGTGAAGTGGTGGCTGGCGACTATTTTGTCATGAGCTGATCAGGCTCGTGTGTTTAATTGACCGATATCCATGTAATTTCATAATTCGTCAGATCGCACTTATTTCAGAATAGCCTGAAAGCTATGGACACGGACCCTCGAAGCTCAGTTTCGGATTGAGGAAAGAGCCATGGTTGCAATCGTTACGAATAAGGCGAGCGGGAGCTCTCGCAGCGTCAGCGGTAATGAGATTACCCTTTCAGGTCCCAGCATCGTAAAAATCTCGTTGAATCCTAATGCTATCGCTGAATATCAGCGCGTTGGCGACGATTTACTTATTCGGCTGCACAATGGCGAAACAATTCGAATTGTACATTTCTACATTCATTATCAGAATGGCGAAGATAACGATCTTGTTCTGCAGGATGATGATGGAAAACTCTGGGCTGGGAACCATAGTGATGGTCTGGCCGATTTTGATTTCTCCGAGATTCAAACGGCGGATCAGCTTGCTGGAGGTGGTGGGGACTTCGGTCCGGTCCTGCTCGGGCTGGCAGGTTTGGGTGCGATCGGCGCTGCCATAGCGGCCGGTTCAGGAGGCGGAAGCTCTCGAGATGACAATGATGCCGATGCAGATTCGGACGCCGATGCTGATGCAGATGCAGACGCCGATGCGGACGCCGATTCAGATGCAGATGCAGATGCAGACGCTGATGCAGACGCGGATGCGGACGCGGACGCCGATGCAGACGCAGACGCGGATGCAGATGCAGACGCGGATGCAGATGCCCCTGACGCGCCTGGCGTTACTGTCGGTGAGGACGGTCGCACGCTCACCATTACCGGTGAGCCGAACAGCACTGCTACAGTTTACAATAAAGAAGGTGGAGTTATAGGCACCGTTCCTCTCTCCGATGAGGGTACGGCGACGTTTGTGCTGGAACCAAGCAATGGCCAGGAAGTCTCTGTCACGCTGACAGATGGTGCTGACAACGAATCCACAGGCACCCCAGCAGTACTTCCGGACACGCTTGCTCCGGAACCGCTCGCCGTCGAACTCGTCAACGATACGGGAATTTCGGGCGATGGAATAACCAGTGATGGAACTGTTTCCATTGATGGGCTCGAAGACGGCGGAAGATGGGAGTTCTCAACGGATGGAGGCGAGACCTGGCAGAACGGAGTAGGCAACAATTTCCAGGTCTCTGCAGGAGACTACGAGGACGGTCAGGTGCTTGTTAGGCAGTATGACACTGCAGACAATGTTAGCGAGAACGCTTCTCTTGGAGCAATATCGGTTATCGATATTGCTGCGGCTGACGATGACGCAACAGCGAATCTGGGAAGCCGGACATCAACTACCCAGCCTCCGATAAGCGACGAAAGCCTCGAAGTGCTCGGATTGTTGGATACTGGCACGCCGACCAATGGTATACCTGTGACTGTCGCCGCAGGTTCGACTGGCGATCTTTCAATAACTGTCACACAGACAGCTCTGATTGCGGTCGCAGACGCATTCAATATCGAACTTTATGACGCGAACGGCAATCTTGTGGCGGTTGCTACAACTGGGAATGATCCACTGATTGGAGATATTGCCGGCATAACCATCCTTGGACTAACCAGCGACAACACGCTCACGGCCAACTTCACTGGACTTGCGCCAGGTAATTACACAGTCGTAGTTCGAAAAGGTGAAAGTGCTCTTGGTACCTTGCTGGACGCTGACGGTAATGGAGTATCGCTGGAAGAACTTGGACAGGGTGGCGTTGTTCTGGGCGAGGAAAATCAGGCGCTGGTATTGGATGCCGTGGAAGACGCGCTTGGTCCGGTTCTGGGAGTGGCGGTCAGAGGCGTATTGGAAGTTACTTTGGGCACCGTCGATGCTCTAGGCGCGGGACAGCTCGTTGAAGTTCTTTCGACGGCCTTAGCAAATCTGGGACTTACTTCTGCTCTGGATCAAGTTTTGGGCGCGGTCGCGGACGCATTGCTTAGCAACACGTTGACGCTCCTTCAGGATACGTCTGTCACAGCTATCCTAACCGAACATACTTTCGCGAATGGAAACGCCCCTATTAGTGGTAATGTCATTGATCCAGACGGTGGCGTTGAGGGTGAAGCTGGCCAAGACAGTGTTGTGCCAGGAACGCAAGTGACACAGGTCGTCAACAGTGAAGGAGATATTGTCGAGATAGGCCCAGATGGGGCAACCATTCAAGGCCTTTATGGAACCTTGATTCTCCAGTCGGACGGTAGCTATACCTATACACCAAACGGAACTCCGGAGTCGGTTGGGCAGACAGACACGTTCACCTACACGATTTCGGATGGCATCAATACAGCGGAAGCGAATCTTTCCGTCGAGATCGACGGTGCGAGATTGGCAGCAGATACAGCGCAAGCCGGTATCGAATACGACTATCTCGTCACGGACGGTATCGATATTCCCAATGCTCTGAGTTATTCCTGGACCGCGGTGCTCGCGGGTGTACCTGTCTTACCAACCGGCTCACTAATAGGTCAAAGTTTCGAAGTTGACGCCAACACGACACAAGACGTCACTCTGAGTATCAACACCGGCAGCCTGCTTGCGCTTGGCAGTGGCGTTACTGTTTTCATTGACGTAAACACTGGAGGAAACAATTGGGTACCTTACGCGACTTACAATACTTCCCAGCTGTTAAGCTTGTTAGGCATCGGGGGCAATGGTGAAATATTGGTCTCGGGTATTCCTGAAGGCGACTATCGCGTGCGTACGGCACTAAACTTCAGCGTGGTGTCTGTTGCTGGGAGTGTTACGGTTGGCGTTGAATCTGAGATCAATCATCTGGATGAGTTCGTCCAAAGTCAGGTCTACAGTGCAAACGGCGATTTGTTTGAAAATGATCTTCTGAATGTCGAACCGAGTTCTTTGTCGATATCGACTGATGGTATCGATTTCACCGAAGTTCTGACCGGAGGATCTCTTACAGTGACAGGGTCGTTCGGATCACTGCTGATCAATTCCGATGGGACTTATACCTATACACCTGATGACCGGGCAACGTTCGGAACGTCGACAGACACATTCTACTATCAGGTTGAGGTAGATGGTCGGCTTGAAGAAGCGAGCCTTACCGTTGCTATCAACGGAACGCTCCAAGGTGAAGAGAATTTCGGTAATCCCGTAAACATTGCCTTTGAGTTGTCTGCATCTGACGCCGATGTAATTCCGATGCACGAACTTGCACCAATTGTAAATGAGAACGGAGACTCGGATGCAGATGCTGGCGAAACCCCAGCTCAGCATAGCCTGACAGAGGGCATATTGCTCGATGATGGCAGTGGTGAAGTGACATTGCCGTCAAGCAATGACCAGCCGTCCAGCGATGACAGTGCCACACAGACATCTGACACGGGTCTGGGTACGTCTCCAGTCGAGGAAACGGCCTCAGTGGATGATCCGCTCGGACATCTGGTGCCAGATCCGCTCACGCAGGAGGACGATCTTCATACGACACATACTGTCTGATCTATCAGCTTCCACCCTTCGCCGCTGAGTTCTTTGGCGGCGGAGGTTCAGATGACAGATCACCGGCCTTATTGCCGGTTATAATGGATAATAAATGCGAAAAATTCTGGTTTTAAGACGTTTCGCGACCATAACGTTTACTTCATGCCTTTTGGCTGCGTGCCAGATGTCTGCAAACAATCTTGCTTTGGGCGAGAAGACGCTGACGCAGTCAAAAAACACCGAGGCCTCACGGCCCCTGTCAATGGCGGGTTCAGCCCCCGTACCTGCTGTTGACAGGGCAAACGTGACAAGCGCCAGCACTCCCAAGGTGTCGGACCGTGGTTCCCTTACAATGGAAACCGCGGTCCGTCGCGCTGTCGGCTGGCATCCAACCATCAATGAAGCTTCAGACCGTATTTATCAGGCCGACGAACGGATCAGGGCGGCGCAGGCCGGTTATTACCCCAAGCTCAATGCCGGTGTGAATTCGGGCTATCAGAGCAATAATCGCGAAGGCTGGCGCCCACAGTTCAATGTTGCCGCTTCTCAATTGCTTTATGATTTTGGCAAGGTTTCGAGCGCGGTTGATACCGAGCGTGCTGGCAAGGAAATCAATCAGGCCCGTATGCTGCTTGCCGTTGATAATCTGTCAAGGGACACTGCCAGTGCGGTTGTCGAGGTCCAGCGCTATCGAAAGCTTTCGGCTCTGGCACAGGAGCAGGTCGAGGGTGTTAAGCGCATTGCGGGTCTGGTGAATGAGCGAACGGACAAGGGTGCAAGCACCATGTCCGACAAGGTTCAGGCCGATGCGCGTGTAGAAGCGGCGATGGCGACACAGTTTCAATATCAGTCGGAACTCAATCGCTGGCAGGTTGTGCTTGCTGCGATGATTGGGGGAGGAAGCGCAAACCCATCCTCGGACGTTCCTTCGTGGCTTGGCAAATCTTGTGACATTGCAGCACCCGATTGGGATCAGGTTCCGGCGATGCTGCAGGCCAAGGCTGAAAAAGAAGAGGCGGTCGCACAGTTGGCTGCGAGTAAAGCAGAGGCTTTCCCGACTGTTTCGCTTGAAGCG
>NZ_NNRM01000045.1 GCF_002252525.1 Brucella pseudogrignonensis | reverse complement strand
ATTGTTATCATTTGCAAGTCGCACTTCAAACTAGAACCCACCGCTGCCGCGTCAGTTCTTTCTGGGTGATCGGCGCGACAGCACGCTGCAATTCACCAAAACGGATGGGACCATCCGTAACGATCAGCCGATACAGGATCGGTATCGCCCATTTTCCAGCAATCAGATTGACGAAATCAACCATGGGGCACCGACTGTCGGTGGACACCTCACTCGATATGTCACCCATGGACGTGATCTCCAGATTGGAAAATTATTCCTTTAGTACCAAATTGGTGCCTACTATACATTGGATACTAATGGACACAATGTCCTTTCTCCCGGAAGCGAAAATGCTTCGGCTGCAGAAAGGTGAATTATGGGTCGTCTCGAAGGAAAATATACGCTTATTACAGGCGGTACGAGCGGTATCGGGCTTGAAACAGCCAGACAGTTCGCCCTTGAAGGGGCGACCGTGGCCATTACAGGCCGCAAGGCGGAAGGTCTGGACTCGGCTGCTCGCGAGCTGCCTGACAGTGTTCTCAAAATCCGAAGTGATTCAGGAGATGTTGCGGCACAGGAGCAGCTTGCAAAGACGCTTGCAGAACAATGGCCGCGCCTTGATGCCCTTTATATAAATGCGGGCGACGTCACTCATAGCCCGCTGCAGGACTTTTCCGAAGAGGCCTATGACCGCCTGATGGCGATCAATCTCAAAGGGCCATTCTTTCTCATCAAAGCGTTGCTACCACTTCTTGCCAATCCCTCATCCGTCATCCTGTGCGGATCGGCCAGCGCACATATCGGCTTACCGCAAAGCAGTGTCTATGCTGCCAGCAAGGCGGGGATTCTTTCGCTCGCACGGACACTTTCCGGCGAGCTTGTCGATCGCGGCATTCGTGTAAATGGTCTGAGCCCCGGCCCGACTGAAACGCCGGCTTTTGGCAAGCTGGGACTTGCTGCCGATGAAGAAGAAGCCTTGCGTGCGGATATACGCAAGCTCGTGCCAATTGGACGGATGGGCAAGCCCGTTGAGCTTGCGAAAGCTGCGGTGTTTCTTGCCTCTGATGAATCGACCTTCGTTGTCGGTTCGGAAATTCAGGTCGACGGCGGCGTGAGCAACCTTTGAACGATTGAACGCCGGGGCGCATTCAAGTGATTGACAATGCGTCCCGGCAGGAATAGCAAGGCACCATGATTAAAGCGCTCATCAACACCCGGTCTTATTACGCCCCGCTCATATAGCGGTGGTTTTGCTTTGTCATAGTTCAACCGCTGCATTGCCAGCGGTTTAGTTTGAAGACGGTGCCTCTGGCGATCCAGCCATTCAGAGGTCAGTCTATGTCTTTCGACGAAAATCATCAGCATAAAACAATCGGCATTATCGGCTTTGGTGCATTCGGGCAGCTTATCGCCCGTTACCTCAGCCCATATTACCGGCTGTATGCTTATGATCCTGTCGCAAGACTGGATAATGTTGCAGGCGCTCTCTCCGTAACACTTGCGACAATCGAAGATGCAGCCGGTTGCGACATCGTTATTCTGGCAACACCAGTATCAACCCTTGAAGGCGTTGTCAGAGCTATCGCGCCGCATCTGCGGCCCGGCGCGCTGGTTATGGATGTCGGATCGGTGAAGGTTGGTCCCACCAATATCATGCTCAAAGGCCTGCCGGATCATGTCGATATTGTCGCCACGCATCCGTTGTTTGGTCCGCAAAGCGCACGCAACGGGATCGCTGGTCTGAAGATTGCCATTTGTCCGGTTCGCGGCACGCAAGCGCTTCGCATCGGCGCATTCTTGCGCAAGCAACTGGCGCTTGATGTGATTATGACAACGCCCGAAGACCATGATCGCGATGCGGCCATGGTTCAGGGGCTCACGCATCTGATCGCTAAAGTGCTGGTGCAGATGGAGCCATTGCCAACGCGTATGACGACGAAGAGCTTCGATCTCATTATGCAGGCCGTCGGCATGGTGCGCCATGATGCGCCGGAGGTTTTCCATGCCATCGAACGTGCAAATGACTTTGCGCCGCAAATTCGTCAGCGCTTTTTTGAACTGGCTGCTAATCTGAATGAAGAACTCAGCCGAGTCTCTCAAGCATGACTAGATCGACCGTTATGCGCCCTTTTGGACGCATAACGGTCGATCTAACACTTTATATTTACGGCATAATTTTGTCTTAAACTGATTCACGTTTAAGGAACTCTGCTGTATGGCGTCCTGTTCCAAAGCAATGATGGAAGTTGAAATCATGAATCGCGATACACTTTACCTTTTGCAGCCGAGGTTTGAAGACCCGGCCTATCCCGGACAAAAATTCTATTGCGAGCATTGTGCCTTGATGGAAGGGGTTCTGGCTTCCTTTCCCGAACTCGGGAAAGACCTCGACATCAAGCGGGTCGCCTGGCCGCGCCCAAGGCATGAAGTCATCGCGCTTGTAGGGGAAGAAAACCAGTCATTACCTTTGTTCATATTGACGAAAGGTGATCGCTCGGTCCATCAGGCCGGCGAGAATGAAGGCAATGCTTTCGTTTCGGACAAGGACGCTATTCTCGCAGTTCTTGCCGAGCGGCACGGTTTCCCCAATCCGCATCCATAATCAAAGGTTCACACCATGAGCGGCAAAATACTGATCAGCGCCTGCCTTGCGGGTCATCCGGTCCGTTACAACGGATCGGCAAAGCCGCTTGCACATCCACTTGTCGATAAGTGGCGTGCCGAGGGACGACTCGTGACAGTTTGCCCCGAATTGATGGCGGGATTCAGCGTGCCGCGCCTCCCTGCAGAAATCGCTGCGGGAGGCGATGGTGAATCCGTTCTTTCCGGAAAAGGCCGTGTCATTGAAGAAACCGGCGGCGATGTAACCGCACAATTTGTCGCCGGTGCTCAGGCCGCGCTAGCCGTGGCACAAGCAAATGATTGCCGCTTTGCTCTGTTAATCGATGGTAGCCCGTCTTGCGGCAGTCGTACGATCTATGATGGCAAATTCATCGGCCAGAAGCATTCTGGTGCGGGTGTCACCGCCACTCTTCTTCGCAGCCATGGCATTGAGGTTTTCGCAGATACGGAAATCGAGGACCTTGGTATTCGTCTGCAAGACTTAACTTAGTTCACCCAAAATCCACTCACGAAAAGCCCGGACTTTGGGCATGTTCTTTCGCGCTTTGGGATAGACCAACCAATAGGCCTGTCCATCATCACATAGAAGATCAAAGGGTTGGATCAATTGCCCTGATGCCAGTTCAGCCGCATGAAACGCGGGCGTCAGGATACCCACGCCCTGCCCGGCTGCAGCGGCACGACCTTCCAAATGCTGCGCGCCATACCGGCTGAATGCGTTGCCCTTGATGTCCGGATTTTCAATTCCAGCAGCCTTGTACCAGATGTTCCACCATGGATCGGTGGGGTCAACGGCGCGAAGACGCAACAGATCAGCAGGTTCTTTAATACCGCCGACAGATTCAATAAGCTTCGGACTAAGCATTGGTGAAAACTGCGCTTTAATCAGCTCATGCGAGATCATACCGGGCCATTCACCTCGCCCGCTGCGTATGGCCATATCGACATTTGAGGTTGCGAAATCGACCATATCGTTCGATGTATCCAGCCGCACGGCCAGCGCGGGGTGCCGCATCTGAAACGATCCCAACCGCTGCACGAGCCAGTTTGCCGCAAAAGTCACCACAGCGCTGATCGTCAAAACGCCCTGTGTATCTTCGCGTGCCGATGCAAAGGCGGCCCGCATGGTTTCAAAAGCATCATTGATGGCAGGAGCGAGACGCTTGCCCAGTTCGGTCAATTCCACCTGGCGCGGCTTTCGCAGAAACAGCGGTGCGCCGACACGCTCTTCCAGCAATTTTATCTGATAGCTGACGGCAGCCTGAGTCATTCCAAGCTCTTCCGCAGCCCGCGTAAAGCTCGCATGACGGGAAGCAGATTCAAAAACACGAATGGCTGAGAGCGGCGGTAAGGGCGACGTCATAATACATAAGTTCTCCTTATGCATCATAATCGACGTTCGATTGGAAAACAACGCGTTTTTCCGTCATAAGCATAGGCAGAATTTAATCGACAGCCGAACTTCCCACTCGGCCCTAAACTTAGAAAAATCGAGATCGACCATGCGTGACGTTGAAATCAACTCATCAGCGATTGCCGTTGTTTGCCCTGAAAAAATAGCGTCTTCCGGCCTGCGTGCGTGGATTGCACGCTTGTTTAAGCGGAAGCCGAGCCATTACGTCATCAGCGAAAATTCGCCGGAATATCTGCTGCGTGATGTGGGCATTAAGGAAGGACGACCTTCCCGCTTTGACCGTGACGGACACAAGCTGCCTGAATGGTGAAAGTTATCTGTTTTTACGCATTTCCAGCAAAACCTCTTCGCACTTTTTCTGGAAATGCTTTTAGCCGCTAACCACCGCAAAGCCGCGCGCTTTCAAACCTCGCCGGTCCTCGCGCAGATTATCGATCAGGCGCGACCGGCTTCCTCCAAGATGCGATGTCATCAGAGCTGTCGCTTGCGACGCATCTCCTTCCCGCACGGCATCAAGAATTGCGCGATGCTGCTGCCACGCACGCGCAAGCGCGTCCGCGTCGCGCACTTCAAGCCAGCGCGCCCGTGACAGCCGCTGCATGGCATCGCGAACACCACGGCTCAGAAATTCATTGCCTGAAAGTCGCGCGAGTTCGATGTGAAAATCCATACCCACACGATGCCACTCCTCGCGTGTGCTTGTGGCATCGCAACTGTTGAGCATTTCGGCAATCGCCTCCACGCCACTGCGATCTTCCAGCGCGCAAGTGACATTGAGGGCGGCTATCTCCAGCGCTTCACGATAAACGCCGATCTGTTCAATCTCCGCAAGATTGATCGGTGAAACAGTCCAACCGCGCCCTTCCCGCCCCACAAGCCCTTCCGCCTCAAGACGCAAAAGCGCTGCGCGGATCGGCGTGCGCGAAGCATTAAACTGCGCTTCGATCCAGCGTTCAGTCAGCCGCTCACCCGGCCCCAGTTCAAGCCCGAGGATCATATCGCGTAGCTGTTCTTCGACTTGACGCATCTGTGACATTGGACCCTCAATAATTCTGGCGCGCGACTGATTGACAAGCCGTCAGGACAGGCGCATGTGTGTATTCCGTTTTGGTATCCCAAAATGGCATACAATGCAATCACGCATAAAAACACGGAACACAGCATGAGCACCCAGCACGCCACAAGCGGCGGCAAGGCCACAATCAACGCGGATGCGAAAAACACGACCGTCGCAGACGAAATTCACGAGCGCTACTGGAAGCAGAACCTTCTCATCTGCCTGATCGGTTCGTTCACCACGCTTGTTGCCATGTCGCTGCTTCTGCCGTTCCTACCGCTTTATGTCGAACAACTGGGCGTCGCCGATCATGCCGCTATCGTGCAGTGGTCAGGCATTGCCTATGGCGCGACCTTTCTCGCAGCCGCAATTGTAGCTCCATTCTGGGGCAAGCTCGGCGATCTTTATGGCCGCAAGCTGATGCTGATCCGGGCGAGCCTTGGCATGGCTATTGCCATGTCGCTGATGGGCATGGTCACAGATATCTGGCAGCTCGTCGCACTCCGCCTGTTCGTCGGCATTGCAGGCGGCTATTCGTCCGGCTCCATGATCCTCGTCGCAACCCAGACACCAAAGGATAAGACCGGCTGGGCGCTCGGCGCACTTTCTGCCGGCATCATGGCAGGCAATCTAGCTGGCCCTCTGCTGGGTGGCGCGCTTCCACCGCTGATAGGCATCCGCGCAACCTTCTGGCTGGCTGGCAGCGTGATCTTCCTGACCTTCCTTGCAACAACATTTCTGATCCGCGAAGATCGTAAACCGCCCAAGCGAAACAAGGAACAAAAGAAGCAATCGATATGGGCAGCAGTTCCCGACCGCAGACCCGTCATTGCCATGCTTGCGACCGGTATGTTGTTGATGTTCGCCAATATGTCGATCGAACCGATCATCACCGTCTATGTGATGCAGCTGATGGATGACCAGACCAAGGTCACTCTGATTTCCGGTGTCGTGATGGCTGCGGCAGCGCTCGGCAGCATCCTGTCGGCCTCGCGTCTTGGCCGTCTGGCAGATCGTATCGGCCATACCCGCGTTATCACTGGCGCTTTGGCGATTGCCGCAATCCTGCTGATTCCGCAGGCTTTCGTAACCGAAGCCTGGCAGCTGATCGGTTTACGCTTCCTGATGGGCTTGGCGCTCGGCGGCCTTTTACCCTGCATCAGCAGCGTCATCCGGCACAATGTCCCTGACCGTGTTGCAGGCAGCGTGCTTGGCCTCTCTGTTTCGGCGCAATATGTCGGACAGGTTGCGGGTCCGGTCGCCGGTGGCTTTGTCGGCGGACGCATGGGTATGCCGTGGGTGTTTATCGGCACCTGTCTCTTGATGGCGATGGGCGCGCTTTATAACTGGATGGTTTTACGCAGGGCTTCACAGAACTGACGTATGGCGGGAATAGGTACACCCATCAATTGAGTCCTTTTTGAAAGCCTGACATGACATTCCAACCATTCGCGCCCTTCGATGCACTGGCAGAACAGCTTCTGCCGCACGCCCTGGAGGCAAAAGCCGACGGCTCGCATGATCTGTCCCACATTGCGCGCGTATGGAAAAATGCTGCTGCAATTCAAAAGTCGGAAGGCGGCGATGCGGAAATACTCTTCGCCGCCGCCCTGCTCCATGATTGTGTCAGCGTCGAAAAGAATTCGCCAGATCGCCATCGCGCATCAGGACTGGCCGCTGAAAAAGCGTCCAATCTCCTGCGTGAGCTTGGATGGAATGAAGAACGTATTGCTGCCACCGCCCATGTGATCGAGGCACACAGCTTTTCGGCCAATATAGAGACGCGCACGCTTGAGGCAAAGATATTGCAGGATGCGGACCGGCTGGATGCGATTGGTGTGATTGGTGCCGCGCGCTGCTTTTATATTGCAGGGCGCATGGGCAGCGCACTTTATGACAGCAACGATCCGATGGCCGAAAATCGCCCGCTGGATGATAAAAACTATGCGCTGGATCACTTCCGCACCAAGCTTTTCAAACTTGCTTCCGGCTTCAAAACTGAAACCGGAAGCCAGATGGCGGCGGCACGCCATGAAAAACTGGAAGCCATATTCAATGACTTCCTGAGCGAAGCGGGTTATTAGAGCGCGTCCCGAAAAGTGCGAAGCGGTTTTCGGAACAAGATGCGCGGAAGTACGAATAAATAGAGCATTTCCAACGATTAATAAAAACCGGAAATGCTCTAGATCGAATACCCGCCATCGACGCTAAGCGCGGTTCCAGTCACCATCGATGATGCATCCGATGCCAGGAAGAGTGCGGCTTCCGCCACATCTTCCGGTTTGGAGAAACGGCCAAGCGGAATGGTGGCTTTCAGACCTTCACGCGCCTTCGGTGTGTCTTCCGCCAGGAACAACCCGAGAGCCTCACCCTCGCTTTCGGCGGGGCAGATGCAGTTGACGCGGATATTCTTCTCAGCAAGTTCAAGCGCCATCGCCTTGGTGGCGCTGACAACCCAGCCTTTGGAAGCAGCAAACCATGTGAGGCCCTTGCGTGGACGATTGGCCATCGCCGATGCGGTATTGATGATGACGCCGCTGCCCTGGTGTTCCATGATCGGCGCGACAAGCAATGTCGAATAATAAATCGCCTTCATGTTGACCGCATTGATGAGATCGAAATTATGCTCATCTACCTCCGTCAAAGGCATGTTACGATGCGTAAAACCGGCATTGTTGACCATGATGTCGATACGACCGAACTTGTCGAATGCCGCACGCGCCAGCCGCTCCATATCATCCTTGCGCGAAACATCAGCCTGCACAGACAATGCATTCTCGCCAATATCGGCTAGCTCGTCTTCAAGGCGCTTCACATTGACATCAGCCAGCACGACTTTTGCACCTTCGGCTGCAAATCGGCGCGCTATGGCAGAACCGAAACCCGATCCCGCACCTGTGATGATCGCAACCTTATCCTGCAGCCTCTTCATGTCATTCTCCTTTTGCGGATGAGAGATATGATCCGCCCGTCAAACCATTAAAAACTTTGTTCAGCACAGCTGTGTTCATGCCTGAATATGGCTCTATGTTGAACATGTCATCTATGCATATGCGGTTAACCGGAATGCAAAGACAGCTGTAATTGGCAACATTCGCGAGAATGTTATATTGGACGGTTGAATTTAAATCGATTAGATTATAGACAAAGGCTGCACGAAAATCGCAATCTGCAATTAGAGCGCCGTACGCCCTCTTGGGCGTACAAAGGACGCTCTAAATTATTCAGTCTACGCATCGTGCTTTCCAAAAATCGATTCCGATTTTTGGGCAGATGCTATAGCACAGTGATTTGCGTCAGAAGTGGAAGAGAGCAATATATGACCAGCCAGATAATACCGGTAGAGCCCTTCGATTGTATCGTTTTCGGCGGTTCCGGCGATCTTGCCGAGCGCAAACTGATTCCTGCGCTTTATCAGCGCCAGCGTGCAGGTCAGCTCAGTGAGCCGACGCGCATCATCGGTGCTTCGCGCAGCGCCATGACCGATGAGGAATATCGCAAGTTTGCCCGCGATGCGATCAACGAGCATGTCAAAGCTTCTGAAATCGACGCCAAGGAAGTCGAGACTTTCATTGCTCGCCTTACCTATGTTGCAGTCGATGCGAAGTCGGAAGACGGCTGGGCCGCTCTGAAAGATGCCATTGGCAAGAAGCCTGAAAAGATTCGCGCATTCTATCTGGCCGTAAGCCCGACGCTGTTTGGCGATATTGCAAGCCGCCTCAAGTCGCATGGCCTTATCACCCGCGACACGCGCATTATCGTAGAAAAGCCGATTGGCCGCGATCTTGAATCCGCCAATGCGCTGAACGACACCATCGGCAGCGTTTTCCGCGAAGACCAGATTTTCCGTATCGACCATTATCTGGGCAAGGAAACTGTTCAGAACCTTATGGCTCTGCGCTTTGCCAATGCTCTTTATGAGCCACTGTGGAATTCCGCACATATCGATCATGTGCAGATCACGGTTGCCGAAGCCGTCGGCCTTGAAGGCCGTGCAGGCTATTACAACACCGCAGGCGCGCTTCGCGATATGGTGCAGAACCATATTCTGCAGCTTCTCTGCCTCGTCGCCATGGAGCCGCCTTCGTCGCTCGAAGCAGATGCCGTGCATGACGAAAAGGTCAAGGTGCTGCGTTCGCTGAAGCCAATCACCACGGCCAATGTCGAAGACGTTACGGTTCGCGGTCAGTACCGCGCTGGTGCATCCGCAGGCGGCCCTGTTAAGGGCTATCTCGAAGATCTCGGCAGCGACGACAGCAACACCGAAACCTTTGTTGCGCTGAAGGCTGAAATCGACAACTGGCGTTGGGCTGGCGTTCCTTTCTACATGCGTACGGGCAAGCGTCTTGCATCGCGCGTTTCGGAAATCGTCGTCACCTTCAAGCCGATCCCGCATTCGATCTTCGGCGAAAATGCTGGCAAGGTCGTCGCCAACCAGCTCGTCATCCGTCTGCAGCCTGATGAAGGTGTGAAGCAGTGGCTGATGATTAAGGATCCAGGTCCGGGCGGAATGCGTCTTCGTCACGTTCCGCTCGACATGAGCTTCGCCGAGTCGTTCAATGAACGTAACCCGGATGCATATGAACGCCTGATCATGGACGTTGTTCGTGGCAACCAGACCCTGTTCATGCGACGCGACGAAGTTGAAGCTGCATGGCGCTGGGTTGACCCTATTCTCAAGGGTTGGGATGTGAACAACCAGCAGGTTCAGGGCTACACGTCAGGCACATGGGGTCCGTCGTCTTCAATCGCTCTTATCGAGCGTGACGGACGGACCTGGCACGAAAGCTGATAAAGCAAAGACCCGGAGACGTTGACAGACATTTCCGGATCAGTCTTTGTGCCAAAAAGAAAGAGCGAGCGCGAATACCTGGTAGGGGGTGCTCGCTCTGTCCTGACTTGAAAGGTATGGCATGAGCATCGAACGGCACGATTTTACCAGCGGAACGGAATTGGCACAGTCGCTTTCTGAAGCGATTGCGGACAAGCTGGCTGCCGCTATCGCTGAGCGGGGGCAAGCGACAATCGCTGTTTCCGGCGGCACAACGCCGCTCAAGCTGTTCGACATCCTGTCCCGCAAGATGATCGACTGGACGCTTGTTACAATCACGCTCGTCGATGAGCGTTTTGTTGCACCAACCAGCGAGCGTTCCAACGAAAAGCTGGTGCGCGACCACCTGTTGCGCGATCATGCAGGCGTTGCGAAGTTTGTGGGCCTCTATAATCCGGCAGCGACCGCAGAAACCGCAGCACTTGCAGCAGCAAATCGCATCGATGCATTGCGTCGCCCGTTTGATGTTGTTGTGCTTGGTATGGGCAATGATGGCCACACAGCTTCGTTCTTCCCGAATGCTGACAGGCTTGATCAGGCAATCGATCCCAAGACCAAAGCCGTCGTTCTGCCAATTCATGCGGAAGGCGCAGGCGAAAAGCGTCTGACACTGACTTTGCCGCTGTTGGTGGAAGCGGACATGCTTGTTCTGCATATCGAAGGCGCTGCCAAGCAGGCAACGCTTGAGAAAGCACTTGCCAACGACGACGAAAATGAAATGCCGGTTCGCGCCGTGTTCCGTCACGCGCGCAAGCCGATACAACTCTACTGGACGAGCTAACAGTCCCATCGAACGCAGCAGTTTGCGTTTGGGACTGTGGGTTTTATAATTAGCCACAGGCAAGCCTGGCAATATTTCAGCAGGTGATACCCATGACGACGCAGACTGCGCATACCCGCATCAAAGCCATTACCGAGCGTATCATTGAGCGCTCGAAACCGACCCGCGAAGCCTATATTGGGCGCGTTCGCGAGGCGGCTTTTCGCAAGCCGCATCGCTCGATCCTTGGATGCGCCAATCTCGCCCACGGTTTTGCCGCCTGCGGCCCGAATGACAAGGCGGCTCTGACCGCCGATGTCGTACCAAACCTCGGCATTATTACCGCTTACAATGATATGCTTTCGGCCCATCAGCCGTTTGAAACCTATCCGGAGCTGATCCGCACAGCCGCGCGCGAAGCAGGCGGCGTGGCGCAGGTTGCGGGCGGCGTGCCTGCAATGTGCGATGGCGTTACGCAAGGCTTTGCCGGGATGGAGCTTTCGCTGTTCTCCCGCGAAGTCATTGCCATGGCAGCAGCCGTCGGCCTGTCGCATGATATGTTCGACGCTGCGGTCTATCTCGGCGTTTGCGACAAGATCGTACCGGGGCTGATCGTCGGCGCCCTCACCTTTGGACATTTGCCAGCGGTCTTCATTCCGGCCGGGCCGATGACAAGCGGTCTGCCGAATGACGAGAAAGCAAAGACCCGTCAGCTTTATGCAGAAGGCAAGGTTGGTCGCGCGGAATTGCTCGAATCCGAGTCAAAATCCTATCATGGCCCCGGCACCTGCACTTTCTATGGCACGGCCAATTCCAATCAGATGCTGATGGAGATCATGGGGCTGCATTTGCCCGGCTCATCCTTCGTCAATCCCGGCACGCCATTGCGCGACGCACTGACCCGCGAAGCTGCCAAGCGCGCGCTGGCGATTACGGCTTGTGGCAATGAATATACGCCTGTAGGCGAGATGCTCGACGAGCGGTCTTTCGTCAATGGTATCATTGGGTTAAACGCCACTGGCGGCTCGACCAATCACACGATCCATCTGATTGCGATGGCAGCCGCCGCCGGTATCAAACTGACGTGGCAGGACATTTCGGAGATTTCAGACGTGGTGCCTTTGCTGGCGCGCGTTTATCCAAACGGTCTTGCCGATGTGAACCATTTTCATGCTGCGGGCGGTATGGGCTTTTTGATCCGCGAATTGCTCGATGGCGGCATTTTGCATGAAGATGTTCGCACCGTTTGGGGTGAAGGCCTGCGCCCTTATGCGATTGAGCCAAAGCTCGGGCAAAATGGCACGGTTGTTCGCGAGCCCGTTCCTGAAAAGAGTGGCGACGACAAGGTGCTGGCAAAGATCGGCTCGCCCTTCCAGCCAAGCGGTGGCATCAAGGTTCTAACCGGCAATATTGGCAATGCGATCATCAAGGTTTCAGCCGTCAAGCCGGAGCGCCATGTCATTGAAGCGACAGCGAAAGTCTTCAACGATCAGGCCGAATTGCAGGCGGCCTTCAAGGCTGGAGACCTGACCGGCGACTTTATCGCAGTTGTGCGTTATCAGGGGCCGAAAGCCAATGGTATGCCCGAACTGCACAAACTGATGACGGTGCTCGGTATTTTGCAGGATCGCGGACAGCGCGTGGCGCTTGTTACCGATGGTCGTCTTTCCGGCGCGTCCGGCAAGGTGCCGTCTGCCATCCATGTGACGCCGGAAGCACTCGATGGTGGCGCAATTGGGAAAATCCGCACCGGCGATATTGTTCGTCTTGATGCCGTGAACGGTACTCTGGACGTTCTCATCAGTGATGCGCTCCTTGATGAACGTATCGAACAGTGCCCCGATCTTTCAGCCAATGAACATGGCATGGGACGCGAACTTTTCCGCGCTTTCCGCAACATCGCCGGGCGAGCTGACGAAGGCGCTTCGGTCTTCTGAAATCTGACGTGTTAAAAATAAGGCAAAGCGGTTTTTATGCCGCTTTGCCTCTTAAACTGACGAAAACTCACAAAAAGGCGCAAAAAACGCCTCTCAATTGTGTCAAAATACTGGCTTTTCGAAGTCAACACTGCGGCAAGCAGCCGTCAAAGTGTTGGCCATCAGCATAGCGATGGTCATCGGACCAACGCCACCCGGAACCGGCGTAATGGCACCTGCCACCTTTTCCGCATCCGCAAAATCGACATCGCCAACTAGACGTGTCTTGCCTTCGCCCTTTTCAGGTGCAGGGATGCGATTGATACCAACATCGATCACTGTTGCTCCCGGCTTGACCCAGTCGCCTTTGACCATCTGCGGACGACCTACAGCCGCAACCAGAATGTCGGCGGTGCGGGCAATCGCTGGCAGGTCCTTAGTACGGCTATGTGCTACGGTTACTGTTGCATTGGCTGCGAGCAGAAGGTTGAACATCGGCTTGCCAACGATATTGGAACGACCAATCACAACGGCATTAAGGCCCGACAGATCACGGCCATGAATGCGCTCGATCATAATCATTGCGCCAGCTGGCGTACATGGAACAAAAGCCGTGTCGACTTCGCCGGTGCCAAGCTTGCCCACATTGATGAAATGGAAGCCGTCAACGTCTTTTTCTGGCGAGATTGTCTGGATCACGCGACCTGAATCGATGTGCTTTGGCAGCGGCAGCTGCACCAGAATACCGTGGATGGCAGGATCGTTATTCAGGCTGTCGATGAGATCGAGAAGCTCCTGCTCAGAAGCATTCTCAGTCAAATCGTGCTGAACGGAAACAAAGCCGCATTCCTTGGCTTTCTTGCCCTTAGAGGCGACATAAACCTGGCTTGCCGGATCTTCACCGACAATCACCACTGCGATGCCCGGCACAACGCCGGTCGCACTAACGAGCTTTTCGGTCTCACGCTTCACCGTGGAAACCACATCCTCGGCGAGCTTCTTGCCATCGATCAATTGGGCCATATCGAATGCTCCGTTTTAAACAGGCGATGCCTTGGGATACAGCGCCTTGATCCTGAAAACATGCCAATAAGCGTCATCGACTGAGATGACAATCTCAGAAAAGGCAAGTTTCAGGATAAAGTCGCAAAATGCCGGAGCGTGAAGGCTATTTCATAGAGGAGCGCGACGCTGACAAAGATCGCATGATAGCGCCGGTTATCGGTGAACATCGCTATGAGACTGCCCGCGATCAGCGCACCGACACGAATTGGGTATTCGATCCCGTAAAGGTTATAGTGCTCCATGCCTTTGATTAGCGTATCGATGACATCAGCGACGTAAACCAGCGCGAGAATGCCGAAGAACCATTTTCGCCGCGAGAGGAAATAATCGCGATAGCCGGTATATTCTTCCATGCTGTCGGGAAAGAGCAGCGTGCAGAGCAGGAAATAAAGCCCGGCATAGAAAATGACGAAGAAATATTTCTCGAACGTCCATAGCGGAATGGTGCGCAGGCTAAACTCGAACCACCAGAAATGGATGACGGAAAGCAGAATGAAAGCCACCCAGCCCAGATGAACCGGGTAGATTTTCTGCTTGCCTGGATGCTGGATGAAACGCGCGAAACCCGTCAGAAGGCGGGATACGCAAAGACCAAGAATAATGCCGATGATGATGCGAACATGCGTGAAAGCTTCCGCAGGTGGCACGCCAGTCGTTAATGCCGGATCCATTGTTCCCCTCAATGCAATGTGCACCGCATCTTGGAACATAAAGAGTAAGCAATCAATAAATCACAATAAAATTATAAAAAGAAAGTGGCGCCAACTTACGTCAGCGCCACTTATTATGAATAACAAAAGCCTGCGCTTAGTTACTAAGCATTAGTTGATCGAGTTCAGGAAGCTTTCCCAGCTTTCCGACCAATGCGCACGGCTCTTTTCATCAGCTGAACGCACATTGCATGTCTGCAAGTCGCTCTCAGGAATATCTTTTTTGGTCGGTCCGCATACCCATACATCGTTATTTTCAGGCACAGTTGACGCTACGACGCTGACGATCTTGCCATCTTTAATGCCGAAAAGGACATCAAAATCGGCCTCTTCATTGTTGAAGACCCATGAGCAATACTCGTCAAAGTCCGGGCGATTTTCATCTGGCTTGCCACAAGCTTTGTCGTGATCAGGAGCCAGCTTATCCATAAGTGCTTTGCCTGCGGGTGACGAAATAACAAGATCAGCATCGGACAGCTTGCTGATTTCCTTAACGGCCCATTCCGGACCGTTTGGCGTTTCGGCGACGGCTGCACCTGCGGTCATAACACCGGCTGCAATTGTAGCCACACGCACGATATGGAAAGCTTTTCCAAGCATTTGCTCACCTTTTAAAGCAATGATTTACAACAGATTTTATTAGGTCGTAACTATTTTCCAGAAAGAGACCTATCCATAAAACAGCATCTGTTCAACAAAGAATTGATTGCAAGTTTGAAACATTAAAGCCTGTCTCTTCTCCAGAGTTTTTGCCTTCGCGCCTTGCGGTTTGTGTTTATGGAGGGCTATATCGGACCCAACAAACGACAGTGCTTAAACACTCGATTCATGAAGGTGGAACTTTCTCATGCAAGATACAGTCATTCTCGTCGGTTGCGGTAATATGGGCTTTGCCATGCTCAAAGGCTGGCTCGACAGCGGCATTTTACAATCCGAGAATGTGCATGTGGTTGAACCTTCCGAAGCCCTTCAGAGCCGCGCAGCGCTTGCAGGTGTAAATGCCTGCTCAAGCGCCGACTCCCTCTCCGATGATCTCAATCCGCGCATGGTGCTGGTTGCCGTCAAGCCGCAAGTCATGGGCGATGTATTGCCTGCCTATAAGCGCTTTGCACCGAATGCTACCTTTGTCAGCGTGGCTGCTGGCATTCCGGTTTCATTCTTCGAACAGCACCTGGGCAGCGATGCAAAAATCATGCGTTGTATGCCAAACACGCCTGCCGCAATCGGCAAGGGAATGCTTGTCACCTATAAGAATGCCAATGTCCGCGATGACGACGCTGCTTTCGTAAAGAGCCTGCTCAAAACATCTGGCAAGGTCGCAAGCATCGACGATGAAGCACAAATGGATGCCGTGACTGCCGTTTCCGGCTCCGGCCCTGCTTATGTTTTCCACTTCATTGAAGCGCTGACCGATGCTGGTGTGACCGCTGGCCTGCCGCGCGAAACGGCAGCGCTTCTTGCCATGCAGACCGTCATGGGAGCAGGTGCATTGGCTGCCGCAAGCAGCGACAGCCCAACCAAGCTGCGCGAGCAGGTTACAAGCCCCAACGGCACAACTGCCGCAGCACTGAACGTCTTAATGGGTGAAGATCGCCTCAAGAATCTGGTGGCCGAAGCTGTTGACGCGGCACGCAAGCGTTCGATTGAGCTTGGAAAAGCCTAAGTCGATATTTTCGGCACCGCATCGATAAGCGCCTTTGTAACAGGCGCTTGCGGTGCCGCGATTAACTCCCGCGCCGGGCGGCATTCGACAATTCGCCCGCGTTCCATCACAGCAATCCGATCGGCCATTTGTGCAGCAACCGCCAGATCATGCGTGATGAAGAGATAGGCCGTGCGTTCGGCCTTCTGTATTTCCTTCAATAATTTCAGAATAGAGCCACGCACCGTCACATCGAGCGCCGACACCGCTTCATCCAGAACGATGAGCGTCGGTGTTGTTGCAAAGGCCCGCGCAATTCCCACCCGCTGACGCTGGCCACCGGAAATCTCATGCACTCCGCGTTTGCTCAACTTGGGATCAAGGCCAACCTTTTGCAAAAGCTCGGAAATATCGCGTCTTATCCCATGAATGCGCAGCGGTTCGCTGAGCAGATCATGCACCGTTGCGCGTGGATTGAATGCCGAAAGCGGATCTTGAAACACCATCTGCATCCGTGCGCGACGCTTTCTTAGTTTGCTGCCTTTGAGCGCAAGCCAATTCTCATTCTCAAACTGGATAAAACCGGATTCAAGCGAATGCAGCCTTAGAAGTGCGCGCGCCAATGTGGATTTACCACTGCCGGAAGGCCCGACCAGCGCCAGCGTTTCACCTGCTGCAATCTCAAGATTTACATGATCCAGCGCCAGCTTCTCGCCATAACGCACGGTCAAGTCAGTCGCCTGCAACAAAGTCCTATCCATGTTGCGGCTCCAGCTTGGGAACGGCTGCAATCAGCGCTTTTGTATAATCGCTCTTTGGGTTTGCTATGATCGCACGCGCCGGACCGCTCTCCACCAGTTCGCCATGACGGAACACGGCAATACGATCCGCCAGATTGGAAGCCAGCGCAATATCATGTGTGATGAAGATCAGCGTCATGCCGTCAGCCTGAACCAAGGCGCGCAGCAGTGCTACAATTTCTTGTTGCACAATGGTATCGAGCGCACTGGTTGGCTCGTCCGCAATCAGCAGTTTGGGGTTGGCTGCGATGGCAAGAGCTATAGCGATACGCTGTTTCTGCCCACCGGAAAACTGATGCGGATAGCGCGAAAAACTTGAATTAGGCTCTGCTATCTGAACGCGCGCTAACAGCTTGAGCGCCTTATCTTTTGCCGCATGACGATCAATGTTTTCGTGGGCACGGATTGTCTCAACCAGTTGCGCACCAACGCGCATCGAGGGATCGAAACTTGAAGCCGGATCCTGAAACACAAAGCCCACATCACGGCCCGGCCTTGGTTCTCCATTCGGCCATTGGATCGAGCCTGAAACGCGAGCATTGGCTGGCAGCAGGCCCGCAAGGGCCAACGCCAATGTGCTTTTTCCGGAACCGCTTTCACCGATAATGGCAAGCGTTTCACCGGTATCTATATCGAGATTAAGATTGTTAAGCGCTGTATCGCTGCCATAGCGCACGCCGAGGTTTTCAATATGGGCGAGCACGCTCATGCCTGCACCTCGCGCCGCGATGCAGCCTGCGTGATGCCTTCACCCGCGAGATAGACACCAACAACGGTCAAAGCCAGCGCAAGTCCGGGCAGAATGGACAACCAAGGCGCAGAGCGTAAAACCGTGCGGCCTTCGGCAATCATGCCGCCCCATGTCACGCGATTGGGATCACCAAGCCCCAGAAATGACAACGCTGCTTCAATCAGAATTGCAGAGGCGACAATCACCGGCACAAGCGCCAGCACGGGCGGCAAGGCATTGGGCAGGATTTGCCGGAAAGCAATTTCCAACGGGTGCATACCGATAACGTGGGCTGACGCTACATAATCGCGCTCACGGATCGACAACACCTGCCCGCGCGTAAGGCGTGCAGCCTGCGTCCAGCTTGAAAGCGCTATCGCCGCAACCAAGATCGGCAGCGAGGGCCCGGCTATGCTGACCAGTGCCAGCGCCAGCAGAAAGCCCGGCACAGTCTGAAAAGCTTCCGTGATGCGCATCAGCACTTCATCGACCAGACCACCCGCGAAACCTGAGAGTGTACCGACAATGCTGCCAATCAAAATAGATGCAGTCGCTGCGGCCAGCCCTACGACCAGCGATGTACGACTCGCATGGAAAAGCTCGGCCAGCACATCACGACCCAGCCTGTCTGTTCCGAGTGGAAAGGATGCATTGTCGAATGGCGCAAGCATCGGCGTTGCAACAATACGCAGCGGATCGCCGGGAAAGAGCAGCGGTGCAAAAAGCGCTGCTGCGATAAGCACGAGCAGAATAATCGCGCCTGCAACGCCCTCGCCAGATCCGAAGTAACGTCTCATCCCACTCATGGCCGGACCTTTCCCGCAGATATGCGCGGATCAAGCCAGAGATAGAGAAGATCGACGACAAAATTGACGGCAATCACCATGATGGCACTCGTCAAAATGACGCCCAGCAGCAAAGGCGTATCGCGGCTGGCGACCGCCTCCTGTGCGAGCCTTCCAAGGCCGGGAACTGCAAAGACGCTTTCAATCACCACGCTGCCACCCAGCATGGAAGCAGCTTGCAGCCCAAGCATGGTGACAAGCGGCGAGAGCGCGTTACGCGCCACATGACTCAGCACAATGCGCGGGCGTGATATGCCTCGCGCTTTCAGTGCGCGGACGAAATCCATACGCCAGATGTCAGCCATGGAAGCGCGCATCACACGCAGATAAAGGGCCAGATAAATCAGCGCCAGCGAGACCACCGGCAGCAGGAGATGACGCGCTATATCAAGCCCACGCGCCAGACCTTCCTTGCCGGAAGCAATGGTCTCAATGCCGCTTGAAGGCAGCCAGCGCAGCCGGATTGAAAACAGGATGACCAGCACAAGTGCCAGCCAGAAACCGGGAATTGCATAGAGTACAAGCGAGGCAACCGACAGGAAACGATCGCGAAAGCTTCCCGGTCTTGCGCCTGCGACAATCCCCAGAGCCGAACCGACCGCGAAAGACAGCGCCGTCGCAGCGCCCATCAGCAAAAGCGTATTGGGAAGGCGCTCAAGAATGACATCGAGAATGGGGCGATTGAAACTGACCGACCAACCAAGATTGCCCTGCAAAAGTGCAGCAAGATAGGCAGTCAACCTGTGCCAAACGGATTGATCCAGCCCCCAGCGAGCGCGCATTTCAGCAATGGCATTCGCATCACCGCCGAAGCTTACCGCATAGGCATCAACAGCATCGCCCGGTGCTGTTTCCAACATCAAAAAACAGCCAATAATAACAATCAGCAGCACAATCATGCTGCTGATCAGACGTTTCCTGAAAAGGGTTAGAATCTGCGCCACGCCGCGAGCGTACAATCAAAGCAACGCTTCGTCACAATATTTCGTCACTGTGCAATAAACACATCTGCCCAGTTGGAAACTGCCCAGCGCGGATTGTTGGAGACATTCTTAACACGCTCATTGGCAACCGTGATAAAGCCCCATTCCGCCACATTGATGAGCGGCAGATCAGCTTCGACCAGTTGCTGGAACTGTTGATAAAGCGCGGTGCGCTTTTCCTCGTCAATTTCATGTGCAGCCTTGGCAATCACCGCGTCCAATTCCGCATTGGCATAACCACCCTGATTGGAGAACGGCACACCTGCTGCAATCCCGCTTTCCACCAGAATAGTCGTCGAAATTGCGGGGTCGCCGCGATAGACGGTCGGTGCGATGGCGAGATCAAAATCGTGATCGGTATAGACTGCCTTTTGATGTGCTGCTGAATCATTGTTGACGATACGCGCATCAATGCCGATTTCCGCCAACGCCTGCCGCAGATAATCGCCAAACTGCTTGGTTTCGTTGAAATATGGGGCTGGCAGCAGCTTCAGTGCAAAGCGCGTCCCGTCCTTGCCGCGCTTATAACCCGCCTCATCCAGCAGCGCATTGGCCTTCACCACATCGAAAGGATAAGCGGCAACATCGCCGGTATAAAACTGGCTGTCATATTGCGGAACTGGCCCAGTCGAAGGCTTGGCATAGCCCAGAAAAATCGTCTTCACGACGAAATCGCGATCAATCGCGTGAGCGATTGCCTGACGAACTTTAAGGTCTGAGAGTTCCTTGCGGCGATGATTGATTTCGACGACCAGCTGATATGTCAGCGCTTCATAGCCTTTGGAAATGACACTGATCCCCGGCACTTTTGAAATGCGGTCGAGATCAGCCAGAGGCACGGCGGAAAACGCAGCAAGGTCAATTTCCTCGGCTTCCAGCGCACCTGCTGCGGCAGCACGATCCGGCAGCACACGATAGATGATTTCATCGAGATAAGGCTCGCCCTCGCCCCAATAATCTTCATTTTTCGCAAGGCGATAATATTCACCGGTCTTGTGCTCGGCATATTGGAATGGGCCAGTGCCAATCAGCTTCTCATTGGCGGGATTGGCGGCAATATCCGTGCCCTCAAACACATGCTTCGGCAGCACTGCGGTCAGCGCAGGCAGCGCATTGCGAATAAGCTGAAACGGTGTTGGTTCGCTGAAGTGGAAAACTGCCGTATGCTCATCCGGCGTTTCGACTCTCTCCAAGGCCTTGAACACCACGCGGCCGAGATTTTGCAGCGGTTTCCAGACCTGCAACGCCGAAAAAGCAACGTCTGCGGATGTGAAGGGCTTACCGTCATGCCATTTGACGCCATCACGCAGGCGGAAGGTTGCGGTCAGACCGTCACCAGAACCTTCCCAACTGATTGCAAGGCGCGGCTCCAGACCGTTTTCACCGTCGAAGGAAGCTTCGGCCAAAGGCTCGATTACCTTGCTCGCCACGAAGAAAACGCCGTTGGAAGCGACAATGGCCGGATTGAGATTGCGTGGCTCGGAATCTGCGGCAACGACCAGTCGCCCACCTTTTTGCGGAGTGTCTTCGGCCCGCGCCCAACGGGGTAACAGCGGCAAAGCCGCAAGCGATGTCGAACCAATCAGAAATGCCCTGCGTGATGCAATAAACCGAGCCATATTGCTGCCCCTGAAATTCAATTCCCTTTGTATTTGTCTACACCGGGCCTCAGCGAATTGCAGGGAAAATCCTGTCACAGTGGCAATAAATATCGAAAACTGTTTCTCTTTTTCGAATGAATGTCATTTTCAAATAAGCCCGAAAATCCCACAAAACAGCGGTCAAAAGCAATGTTGACCGTCTTAAGGGAAGCGAACTGATTTTCCCCTTCCGGCTCGTTTAAAGAAATTTTCTCCTTGCCAAACACCCTCCCTTGCATAGATCATGGTTAATTATGTGTTGTCGTATTTCGTGAGGAGAAATTGATACGGCACACAGTTGAAGAGCCGAGATCAGCTCTTTTGAACCGCATTTGCGGAGTCCTGTGTGAGAGTATTAGAGCAACCTTTATGTGCCCAGGAGGGCGAACGACGCTCTAAAGTTCCGTAAGTGCCTGTAGCTGAACCACCATTGGAAGAGAGGAAACAGAAATGTCTAGTTTGCTGCCCCCACTTCATGACGGTCATGCACCGATCTATTTGCATCACGCATTTCAGGACGCAGTGGATGCTTATGAAGACTGGAATCTTGAAACGGCCGAACCAGTCGTAGCAATCAATGGTAAGATCACGCGTATCAGCGTCGTTTTCCGTCGCTTGTGGCGCTGCACCGATACAGTCCCTCGCCATACGCTTGAAGCATTGAGGGATATCGTTCCGTCAAATCTTATTCATACGGAACGCTGGAAAGACAATGCCACATTCGCCGAAGCTGCCCATATGATGCGGACAGCACTTGAATGGCGCAAAGCACGGCGCGTTCCTGTCGTCTGCTAAGCCAGACTAACTTATGCTGCGGGCGGGATTTACCCCGCCCGTTTTCAATCACAATCTCTAATTCAAAGCTTGCGGAAACGCACACGCGCACTGCGCTCAATGGCTGCAACGGTCAGCTCATCCAGTGCCCAGCGATCACGAAGCATCTGAAGAAACTCAAGCTCTTCCTGCTCGACATGCAGGTCAGCCGCCGCCACTTCAACCGCCAGTGCATAGGCTGTGTCGTAAAGCTTTTCCGGCATTGCATCATGCGCAAGATCGAGAATGCGCTCCAGACCGTCGTCATAAGAAAGCATTTCGAGGCAATCACTCGCCAGCTTTGGCAATCTCGCAGCATCAAAGCCCTGAAAAACTGGAAGGCGCGACACCACATTGCTGATCGACGCCAGCTCTGCATCAGTCATGGTTGTATCTGCGGCGGAAGTCGTCACCATGATGTAAACGAGCGCGTCCTGCGGCGAAATATTTTTCATCGAATGCTCCTGCATCGTCTCACCGGAATCATAGTTTCGGCTAATTTCCAAGAAAATTAGGGAGCCTGTAAGACTTGCGCAAGGAAATTCGGTCGGAATTGCCGCGGCAAAGATTGACGTGTGAGTTCCACCGCGCCATAGAGCAATGACACGTTTCAGTGTAAAAGATTTCAACAAATAAAGCCCTTCACAGGACATCAGGATAAAATCATGACTTCGCACCGTCTTCCCGAAATTACGCTGACCCCGGAACTGACCGCGGCGGCTGCGGAAGCGAAATCGTGGCCTTTTGAAGAGGCAAAGAAAATCCTCAAGCGCTATGAGAAGACCGGGTTCCCTGAAACCGTGATCTTTGAAACCGGCTATGGACCATCGGGCCTGCCGCATATCGGTACGTTCGGCGAGGTCGCACGCACTTCGATGGTGCGGCACGCTTTCCGCATTCTGACGGAAGACAAGGTCAAGACGCGCCTGATCTGCTTCTCGGACGATCTCGACGGGATGCGCAAGATCCCGGACAATGTTCCGGATAAGTCAGCCCTTGAGCCATATCTGCAACTGCCGCTTTCAGCCGTGCCAAACCCGTTTGGCGGCGAATACAAGAGCTTTGCCGAACATAATAACGCAATGCTCTGCCGATTCCTCGATACTTTCGGCTTTGATTACGAATTTGCGAGCGCGACCGAGTACTACAAGTCTGGCAAGTTCGATGCCGTGCTGTTGAAAGCTGTCGAGCGCTACGACGACATCATGAAGGTGATGCTGCCTACACTCGGCGAAGAGCGTCAGGCGACCTACAGCCCGTTCCTGCCGATCTCGCCAAAGTCTGGCCGCGTGCTTTACGTGCCGATGAAAAGCGTGGATGCCAAGGCTGGCACCATTACCTTTGACGATGAAGATGGCGTTGAAACCACGCTGCCTGTCACCGGCGGCAATGTGAAGCTGCAATGGAAGCCGGATTTCGGTATGCGCTGGGCAGCGCTCGGCGTCGATTTTGAAATGTTCGGCAAAGATCACCAGACCAATGCGGGCATTTATGACCGCATCTGCGAAATTCTGGGCGGTCGCGCGCCGGAGCATTTTGTTTACGAACTCTTCCTCGACCAGATCGGCCAGAAGATTTCGAAGTCGAAGGGCAACGGCATCGCGATTGACGAATGGCTGGCCTATGCGCCAACTGAAAGCCTTGCACTCTATAACTTCCAGAAGCCAAAGACCGCGAAGAAGCTCTATTTCGACGTGATCCCGAAGGCCGTGGACGAATATTTCACCTATCTCTCGGCTTATAACCGTCAGGAGTGGAAAGACCGACTGAACAATCCGGTCTGGCACATCCATTACGGCAATCCGCCAAAGGTTGAACTGCCGGTTACATTCGCGCTGATGCTCAATCTGGTGAGCGCATCGAATGCAGAAAACCCAAGCGTTCTCTGGGGCTTCATCTCGCGCCATGTGCCGGGTGTTACACCGGAAAACAATCCGGAACTCGACGCACTCGTTGGCTATGCGATCCGCTACTTCAATGATTTCGTCAAGCCAACCAAGCAGTTCCGCACGCCGGATGATGTCGAACGCGCAGCACTGGAAGGCCTTGATGCCAAGCTTGCAACGCTGCCTGCCGGTACTGATGGCACCGACATCCAGAACGCCATTCTGGACGTTGCCCGTGCAATCGAGCGTTATCAGGATCACACCAAGAAGAGCCCTGAAGGTGGTCCGGGCGTATCGGTTTCCTTCTTCCAGATGCTCTATGAAGTGCTGATCGGTCAGGAACGCGGCCCACGCTTTGGTTCATTCGTTGCTCTTTATGGCATCGATGAAACCCGCGCACTCATTCAGAAGGCTCTTGCTGGCACCTTGTCATAAGCGCTTGATATTTTTATGCGAAGCCTCACCCGGAATCGTACCGGGTGAGGCTTTTTTATGCCCGGTCTTTAAGCATGTCGCGGAAAAGTGGGAACCGGTTTTCCGGAAACGACATGCGCAAAAATATAGAGATAGAGCAAGCGCAATGACTACGATTAAATGCGAGCCGCTCTAGCCGGAGCAGAAATGATCTACCCCCAATGCGACCCCTTCGCCAAAGGCCTGCTGGCTGTATCAAACGGCAATGAAATCTATTGGGAGGCATCGGGCAATCCGGAAGGAAAGCCAGCGCTTTATCTTCATGGCGGGCCGGGAAGCGGCTTGCGCACGGGCAGCTATCGGCAGCGCTTTAATCCCGAAAAATACCTTATCATCGGCATTGACCAGCGCGGTTGCGGGCGCAGTCGTCCGCTGGTGATTGATGATCTCGACCAGCTTCATCTCAATACGACCCAGACGCTGATTGAAGATATTGAAACAGTCAGAAATCATCTTCGCGTCAATGCCTGGCTGATCGCAGGTTCATCATGGGGTGCTACGCTTGCGCTCGCCTACGCACAAGCGCATCCCGACCGGGTGACTGAATTGGCACTCGTTGCCGTCACGACCACGAGCCGTGAGGAAGTGAACTGGATCACCGAAGGCGTTGGATGCCTTTTTCCGGAAGAATGGGAACAGTTCGAGAAAGCCTCTTCAAGGTGCGCGGGTGAGCGGGTTGTTGAGGCCTATGCGAGACGGCTTGCCAATGGCAGTCTGGAAGAACGCTTGCAGGCCGCGCAGAATTGGAATGCCTGGGAATCGACGCATATCTCGCTTGATCCCAATTGGACACCAATCGAAAGCCGTTTCTGTGATCTGCAAGGCCTGGCCTTCGCAACGCTTGTTACGCATTACTGGGCCAATGACGGCTTCCTTCGCAATGGCGCTGAAATTCTGGCGAATATGGGCCGGATCGCACATATTCCAGCGTTTCTGATTTGCGGACGCAGGGACTTCAGCAGCCCTGTGATAACCGCATGGAAGCTCCATCAAACATGGCCTGCAAGTCGGCTGTGCGTTATCGAAACGGAAGGCCATGGCGGCCCGCTCTCAACGAATGAAATGCGGATGGCGCTCGACGCGTTTGCCCTTGGTCAAAATCAGCTCCGTTGACTCAATCCTCGTTAGTAGGTAGTACGACCTAACTACTGACGAGGCAGGACTATGAGTATCGAAAAAGCTCCATCGGAGAGTGCGCGCGACAAGCTGCTCAAAGCCGCTGCTGTTCTTTTTTATAATAACGGTGTCGGTGGCACCGGTATTGACGCTATTGTTGAAAGAGCGGGCGTTGCAAAGAAGAGCCTTTACAACAACTTCGCCTCGAAAGCTGATCTGGTAAACCAGTATCTCGAAGCACGACATGCCGAATGGTTAGGCCTTTATCATGCACGATTGGAACATGCGGCGACGGCCAAAGGCAGAGTTCTTGCCGTTTTTGACGCCTATCAGGACCATGCCGAGCATGAATATGAACGCGGCTTTCGCGGCTGCGGCCTGCTCAATGCTGCGGCAGAACTAGCCGCAGACGATATTGGGCGGCAGGCAGTCAAACATCACAAAAGAGAGGTTGAGGCGCTACTCGTCACGCATTTGACAGAGCTTCTGCCCGACGCCCCCGATCATGCTGCTGCACTCGCAAGACATATGTCTTTTCTGCTTGAGGGATCAATCTCAAGGGCAGGTCTCGAAGGTAATAGCGGCTGCGTTCAAGATGCCCGTGCAATCGTCTCTGATATGCTGGAGGCATTGTGAGCAATTCATCCCGTGATTACACAATTGGTGTGTCTGCCGTTCTCTTCTCATCCGTTGTATGGGGAACGACTGGCACTGCTGCCACTTTCGCGCCCGAAGTCAGTGCAGTTGCAATCGGTGCCGCAGCCATGGGGATCGGAGGCTTGTTACAAGCTCTACTCGCCGGGCGCGGGATTGTGCGCAGCTTGTCCCTTCTGAATAAGCAATGGGCGCTTCTTGTTTTAGGTGGGCTTGCGGTTGCCATTTACCCACTGGCTTTTTACGCATCCATGCGGATGGCTGGTGTCACAATCGGAACGGTCGTCACCATCGGCTCGGCACCACTGCTTTCCGCTCTCATCGAATATCTGTTCGACGGCTCACGCCTTTCGCGTCAATGGCTCGTGGGCGCTTTGATTGGACTGATCGGGATCGTCTTGATTACGGTCGCAGAAGGTGCAGACCATGCAGCTATAGAAACAAATAGCTCCGTTATTACAGGCATTTGTCTGGGACTTCTTGGTGGCCTCACATATGCGCTTTATTCATGGACAGCGCGCCGCATGATGCTCAATGGCGTTCGGTCCTCTGTTGCCATGGGCGCTACATTCGGGCTCGGCGGATTATTACTTATGCCGGTTTTGATAGTGGCCGGCGGTCCATTTCTGGCGTCATGGAACAATGCAGCAGTCGGCATCTATATGGCTATTGTGCCAATGTTTCTTGGCTACGTCTGCTTTGGGATCGGTCTTGCGCGTATTCCGGCCAGCATGGCGACAACTATCACACTGATCGAACCGGTAGTCGCTGCGATACTGGCCATAATCATTGTAGGCGAGCGTTTGCCGCTGATGGGTTGGTTTGGCGTGGTACTTGTTATCTCATGTCTCGCTGTGATCACGATCCCACTCAGGAAGCCTTTGAGACAGGAACAGAAAGCCGTGGTCGGGACATAAGCAGATCGCAGGCTTCAGAAGCAGCAAGAGAAGAAATCAGTCCGGCGAACTGATTTCCTTGCGGAGGCGCTTCGCACTTCTGCTGGCAAAGCTATAACTCAGTTTGCTGGAGCGGGTACTGTGGGCGCCGGAGGAAACTCGCCTTGCTGTGGTGACGGCGAAGTCGGCACTGGTTCCGTCTGTGGTGCGAGCGGAGAAGGATTCTCCAACGCCCCACCATTATCAGGCTCCAGACTTTGAAGGGATGCATCAGGCTTGTTCCCGAAGATACCCAAACGATTGTCTTCGGCTTTTTGCCCTGCTTCCTGATAGGCACCGCCCGCGACAGCTTTCGCCCAACCATTGGCAACCAACCACTGTGCGGGATCTTCATTGCCAACACTGCACTGCGTTGAAACAGCAGCACCACTGTCATTTTGTGGCAAACGACACATGACTGCACGCGCCCGCAACCATTGCCGAAACGCCGTGCGCGCCTGCATGCCACAAAGCCAGCTTTCACCAGAGGACGACTGACAGGTTTGTTCAATTGGCATGGGTTCTATACCCTGCAGATCAACAGTCCTGCCCTGGCTCTCGAGCTTACCCGCGGCAATTGCAACAGGACGCTGCAAAAGCTGCATCGGCTCGCCCTCGTCTACAGATGCGGCAGGTGCTGGCGGCTCTGGTGGTTTTGGCGTTGAGGCCAGCCCCAGATCACTCAGAGGTGGGCGCGCAGGCTCGCGCTCCAGTCCATCCTGCTGCGATCCGCTTTGACCACTCTGACTGGCAGAGTTCTGCTCATTAGTGTTTGGCGCAGCTTCTGGAACCGGTGTCTCTGGCGCCGCAGGATTATCTGCTCCTGTGTCCTTATCAGGCTCGTTATAATCGAACTGCTCGACGACAATTCCATTGCCCGAACCCGCTTCCGGTTTGCTTTGACCGTCGCCACTTTCGACAACAGTGATCGGGCGGTCAAGCGCGCCATAAAACGGCGCGACAAATGCGGCCACAAGAATGGCCCCGGTTATGCCTGCGAAAACACCAAAAACAATGCGTGCATGGCTCTTTGTCTGCTGTTTTGCCATTACTGACTCGCCCATAGAATACGGGCGATCCACTCGACATCCTTGGTCTCAAAGGAACGGTTTGGAAATTCTGGATTGAACGAGTGAAGTTCAATCGTACGCGGTGTCTGGCGATGCAGGATTTTAGCCATAACCTCTCCGTCTTTGGTACGAACAACCACGCGGTCGCCGCGGCGAACCGGTGCATTGGGTGCTACAACCAGCGTATCGCCATCACGATAAAGCGGCAACATGGAGTCGCCAGAAACTTCCAGCGCATAAACATTATCGGTGGGTGCGGCTGGAAACTGCACGACATCCCAGCCCTGGCCTGCAGGGAAACCAGCATCATCAAAATAGCCCCCCCCGCCTGCTTCTGCCATGCCAAGCAGAGGAATAGCGCTCGGCTCCTGCAAATAGTCACCATAATTAGGCGTCGAGGCTTCGCCACGAATGAGCCGGGTCAACTCATCGAATGTTGCGCCCGTCGCTTCCATGACTTTAGCCAGCGATTCCGTCGATGGCCAACGTGCGCGTCCATCAGAGGCATACCGCTTGGATTTATTGAAAGTGGTCGGATCAAGCCCTGCACGGCGCGCAAGACCGGACGCACTTAAAGAATTGCGTTCTGCCAAGGCATCGATCGCAGCCCATACGCTATCATGAGAAAACATTGCTATAACCCGCCAAAGAGGATTTTAAACCTAATCATCCATCCTATATTGTGCCAAACCTAGCTGAAAACCTGATTTTACGCAAGATGTGCTATTTTACAGGGAAAATTTTCTTATTCATAAATAAAAACGCGCGACATCGGAATGCCGCGCGTATTTTTAATAGCTAATGGAAATAGCAGATCACGCTGCTTTCTTGGCCTCGCCCTTATATGGGTTGAATCGCTGATAAAAGCTTTCGCCATTCTCTGCCATATCAAGGAGCAGCTTCGGTACCTTGAACTGTTGGCCGTATTGGCGCTGCAACTCCTTGGCAAGCTTGACGAATTTCTTCGCTCCCATGCCATCGATATAAGAAAGCGTACCGCCAGTATAAGGTGCAAAACCAAAGGCCAGAATGGAGCCGACATCGGCTTCACGCGGGTCGGTAACGATACCCTCTTCCATCACGCGTGCAGCTTCCAGAGCGATCGTCACGAGGAAGCGCTCTTTCAGCTCCTTCACGTCAATTTTATCCGGGTTCTGCTGCGGATAGAGGTCTTTCAGACCGGCCCAGAGATGCTTCTTGGCAGGCTTGGCTGGATATTCGTAGAAGCCCTTGCCGTTCTTGCGGCCCTTACGGTCAAACTCATTGACGAGCTTGTCCACCAGCTCCACATGACGCGGATCAACGGCCTTTTCGCCAAGATCGGCAAGTGTGGCCTTGAGGATTTTTTGCGAGAGATCGATTGCCGTTTCGTCGTTGAGCGCAAGCGGGCCAACCGGCATACCGGCCATACGGGCGGCATTTTCGATCATCGCAGCCGGGACACCTTCAACAAGCATGTTGTAGGCTTCCGACATATAGCGCAGCACGCAACGATTGACGTAGAAACCACGCGTGTCGTTAACGACAATCGGCGTCTTCTTGATCGCACGAACATAATCAAGGGCTACTGCCAATGCCTTGTCGGACGTCTTCTTGCCCAGGATCACTTCCACCAGCATCATCTTATCGACTGGCGAGAAGAAGTGGATGCCGATGAAGTTCTTTGGACGTTTGGAGACTTTCGCAAGGCCAGTGATTGGCAAGGTCGAGGTATTGGACGCAAAGACCGCAGAAGTTTTCAGCACTTCCTCAGCCTTTTCGGTCGCCACACGCTTGACTTCGCGGTCCTCAAACACGGCTTCGATCACCAGATCGGCACCTTCAAGCAGCGCATAGTCAGGCGTTGCGGTGATGAGCGACAGAAGTGTTTCCTTGTCGGCTTCCGTGGCACGGCCCTTCTGCATTTCCTTGATGATAAGATCAGCCGTATGCGCCTTGCCCTTATCGGCAGATTCCTGATCGCGATCGATCAACACCACCGGAATGCCAGCCTTGGCCGTCACATAGGCAATGCCTGCCCCCATGAAGCCAGCGCCAATCACACCGATCTTCTTGAACTTGGTTGGCTTTTCTTCAACCGGGCGACGTGCGCCCTTGTTCAATTCCTGCAGCGACACAAAGAGCGAACGGATCATCATGCCCGCTTCGGTCGTCTGAAGGATTTCAGTGAAATAGCGCTGTTCGATCTTAAGGCCGGTATCGAATGGAACCAGAAGGCCTTCATAAACCGATTTCAGGATAGCGAGCGCCGCCGGATAATTGCCGGAGGTTTCGCGACGCAGAATAGCGGTTGCAGCAGGCCAGAGATTTGCACCAGCAGCAGAATAGATCGCGCCGCCCGGCAGCTTGAAGCCTTTTTCATCCCATGGCTGAACCGGCTTGAGACCACCCTTGATAAGCTTCTTGGCGGTTTCAACGAGCTTTTTGGCAGGTGCTACTTCAGTGACAAGACCCATCGCCTTGGCGCGCTGCGCCGTCAGGCTTGAGCCGGTCGTCATCATCTGCAAAGCGTCCTGCTGGTTGGCAAGGCGCGGAACGCGCTGCGTGCCGCCAGCACCCGGAAACAGACCGACTTTCACTTCCGGCAGACCCATCTTCACGCCCGGTGCATCGGATGCTACGCGAGCATGGCAAGCGAGCGACATTTCAAACGCGCCGCCCATGCAGGTGCCATTAATGGCCGAAACCCATGGCTTGCCCGAGGTTTCCAGCTTGCGGAACAGTCCGCCCATACGACCTACATTGTCGAACAATGACTGGACAGCAGCCTGCTTGTCCTTTGCCTTTTGCTTCTGGAATTCCTTGAACATGCCTTCGAGCATGGTCAGGTCTGCGCCACCGGAGAACGTGTCTTTGCCGGACGTGATAACCACGCCCTTGACCTTTTCGTCAGCGGTCGTCGCGTCGATGATGGCATTCAGTTCCTGCATCGCATCGACGGTGAAAACATTCATCGACTTTTCAGGCATGTCCCATGTGACGAGAGCGATGCCATCTGTGTCGGTTTCAACTTTGAAATTTACATAAGCCATTATTCGCCTCCTCCCCTTACACGCGCTCGATGATCGTGGCCGTACCCATGCCGGCACCGATGCACAAAGTGACCAGTGCGGTGTTGAGGTCGCGGCGTTCCAATTCATCCAGCACCGTGCCGAGGATCATGGCACCGGTTGCACCCAGCGGGTGGCCAAGCGCAATCGCGCCGCCATTGACGTTGATCTTGTCGTGCGGAATGTCAAAAGCCTGCATGTAACGCAGAACCACGGCAGCGAAGGCTTCGTTCAACTCGAACAGATCAATGTCCGAAAGCTTCATCTTGGCCTGTTTGAGCAACTTTTCCGTTACATCAACCGGGCCAGTCAGCATAAGGGCTGGTTCAGAACCGATATTGGCAAAAGCACGGATACGCGCGCGCGGCTTGATATCAAAGGCTTTGCCAGCCTTCTTCGAGCCAACGAGAACGCCTGCTGCACCATCAACGATACCAGACGAATTACCGGCGTGGTGAACGTGATTGATGGTTTCGACTTCTGGATGCGCCTGAATGCCAACAGCATTGAAGCCGCCCATTTCGCCGGGCATCACGAAGGATGGGTTGAGCTGGCCAAGCGCCTGCATATCAGTGCCGGGACGCATATGCTCGTCATGGTCAAGAATGGTGAGGCCGTTCTGATCCTTGATCGGAATGACCGAATTCTTGAAATAACCCTTTTCCCACGACTTGGCGGCGCGCTTCTGGCTTTCGACTGCATAAGCATCAACGTCATCGCGCGAGAAGCCGTATTTCGTGGCAATCAGATCGGCGGAGACGCCCTGCGGCATGAAAAAGCCCGGAAAGCCAACAGATGGGTCCATGTACCAGGCACCGCCCGACATGCCCATGCCGACGCGGGACATGCTTTCAACGCCACCAGCAATCACCAGATCGTCGGCACCGAACGCAACCTTGGCAGCAGCGAGATTGATGGCATCAAGACCAGATGCGCAGAAGCGCGAAATCTGCATTCCCGGCGCCTTGAAGTCGTAACCCGCTTCAAAAGCCGATGAGCGCGGGATGACAGCTCCTGCTTCGCCGACAGGATCAACGCAGCCGAAAATAATGTCATCGACCTTCGCCGTGTCGATGCCGTTGCGGTCGCGCAAGGATTCCAGAACCTTCGCGCCCAGACGAACGGCAGGCACTTCATGCAGGCTACCGTCTTTCTTGCCACGTCCGCGCGGTGTGCGGACGTGATCGTAAATATAAGCCTCAGCCATTTTTTCTCCTTCCCGCTAAGTTCGAAAACTTAGCCTGATCTCTAACTCAAAATGCGTCTGCGTTAAGCGCCATCATGCTATCCGCACCCGACTGGATGCGCGCGAGATGGGCCACACTTTCCGGCATGATCCGCTCGAAGTAGTAGCGCGCTGTGACAAGCTTTGCTTCAAGATAGGCCTTATTGCCTTCGCCCGATGCCAGCTTTTCTTCGGCAACCTTCGCCATGCGCGCCCACATGTAACCAAGCGCCACCAGACCAAAGAGATGCATGTAATCATTCGATGCCGCACCAGCATTGTCGGGCTTTGCCATCGCGTTCTGCATCAGCCACATGGTTGCAGCTTGAAGATCGTTGACGCCCTTCTTCAGATGCTTAGTGAAGAATGAGAGCTTTTCATTTTCGCGGTTGGTTTCGCAGAACTCGCCCACTTCTTTGAAGAAAGCAGTGATCGCACGACCACCATTCAGCGCCAGCTTGCGGCCAACCAGATCAAGCGCCTGAATGCCGTTGGCACCTTCATAGATCATGGCAATACGCGCATCGCGCACATATTGGCTCATGCCATGTTCTTCGATATAGCCGTGACCGCCGAACACCTGCTGCGCCATGACAGCATGTTCAAAGCCCTTGTCGGTCAGAACGCCTTTTAGCACCGGCGTCAGCAGGCCAACCAGATCGTCAGCCGCCTGACGCTCTGCTTCATCGCCAGAGCGATGGGCAATATCGGAATTGAGCGCAGTCCAGAGGATAAGCGCACGACCGGCTTCATTGAAGGCGCGGATATTCATAAGGTTGCGGCGGATATCCGGATGCACAATGATAGGATCGGCCTTCTTGTCAGGTGCTGCCGCACCTGAAAGCGCACGGCCCTGAATACGCTCACGCGCATAGATCGCGGCGTTCTGATAAGCAGTTTCGGCAATCGAAAGCCCCTGCAAAGCTACACCGAGACGCGCTTCATTCATCATGGTGAACATGGCGCGCAGGCCTTTGTGTGCCTCGCCAATCAGGAAGCCGGTCGCATCGTCATAGTTCATCACGCAGGTTGCATTGCCGTGGATGCCCATCTTCTCTTCGATGGAACCACACGACACGCCATTGCGCTCTCCCGGATTGCCATCAGCATCCAGAATGAACTTTGGCACGATGAACAGCGAAATGCCTTTCACACCTTCCGGTGCGCCGTCGATACGAGCCAGCACCAGATGGATGATGTTTTCCGACATGTCATGTTCGCCAGCCGAGATGAAAATCTTCTGGCCGGAAATCTTGTAGGAACCATCTTCCTGTGGTGTCGCCGTTGAACGCAGCAGACCCAAATCCGTGCCGCAATGCGGCTCGGTCAGGTTCATGGTGCCAGTCCATGTGCCTTCCACCATCTTTGGCAGATAGGTGTCTTTCTGCTCATCCGTTCCATGGGTAAGGATCGCTGCAATCGCGCCCTGCGTCAGGCCCGGATACATGGTGAGCGCCATATTGGCAGACGACATATATTCGCCAACCGCTGTATGCAGCAGATAAGGAAGCCCCTGCCCGCCATATTGCTCAGGCACCGCCAGACCAAGCCAACCGCCTTCGCGATACTGGTCATAAGCTGCTTTGAAACCCTTTGGCGTTTTCACCGAACCATCAGATGCACGGGCGCAGCCTTCCTGATCGCCGGTATGGTTGACCGGAAACAGCGTGCCTTCGGCAAGCTTCGCGCCTTCGGACAAGATCGCCTCGACGACATCGGGTGATGCATCGGCAAAACCCGGCAGATTGTTATAACGCTGATAATTCAGAACGTCATTGAGAACGAAATTTGTATCCTCAACTGGCGCGCGATAGCTCGGCATCGAAATCCTCCAAATCAATTACCCGCTCGGCTCCGCATGAAGCGGAACAGGCTCCCACCTGCATCTAAAGCGCGGCGCGCTTTAGTTTTATTCTCTCGCATATCGCGATCCCCGGACGGGCTTCCCCTCCAAGGAAGATATGCTTTCAGAATGATTGTCACAGCAAATGCTCAAATGCGTGACATCATGCCCTTCGCAACAAAAATGGGGTTAAAAATTCAAAAAACCAGCCAGTTTTGCTACTTTTGAAGCTCTCGCCGCTCTGAAATTGATGACGAGACTCCAATTCCGAGCCGAAACTAGCGCACTTTGACGTTTCCGTAAACGTCAAAAATTACACTTGTTTGTGCGCTGCCGATTTTCGGTGAATTATAGACGTCTATCGGGTTAATCTTGCGCTTTGGTGGACCATTCGTTGTGATGGTTCTGCCAAATTGTGAATCTAATCATGGGCCAGAAGCGTCCTCTTCTGCAGGCCATTTCGTCAAAATTTGCAAGGATTCTTAAAATAGGAAACTTGTTCACCCGCCGATGATCAAGGAGCAATGCGCAATCGAGGATAACGGAGTCTGGCATACTGAACGAGGCTCGATATTGCTGCCAGATGGTCTGAACTGGTTTCCGTGCTTGCGGGAATGTTATTCCCAAGCTGATCGCGCGTCGGAATTTGTTTCGGCAGTATCTTAATTGAAGCGGGCAGCGGTTAGCGATGCAAGCGCTGCTGGCCAACTGATCTCAATGTCGCGACACCTGTTTGTAAACGATCTGCCCTTTAACCGTTCTGGAGTGAAGGTCGGTTGATTGCCTAAACACTGAGGTAGCGACGCATACAATAGAGCAGCGCTGCTTGTTTTTCATTCTCACGAATATCGATTACGCGCCCAAAAAGGATGCGGTGTGTGGCCTCATCGACGGCATTTGTTAATTCGCACTCAAAGCTGACCGAAGCACTGGCAAGGACCGGAACTCCAGTGAGTCCCTCCACCCATTCCCCATAGGCGAACCGGTCCTCCACCGACGTCTTACCACCGAAGTGGTTCGAGATATCCTCCTGGCCGGGCATCAATGTGTTGACGCAGAAATAGCGCGCGTTCTCAAAGGCATGAAAACACGAGCTCTCCCGATTAAGGCAGACAAGCAGTGTCGCTGGAGTGTCGCTGACACTGCAGACAGCGGAGGCGGTAAAGCCGTAACGCTTCCCGCCGAACTTTGTGCTGGTGACACTTACCGCCGAACCCAGCCGTGACATGCCATTACGAAACGTGGCTTTATCTACAATGTGGAACCGGCGTTCCACCATATTCATGTCGGCCTCCTGCTGCCCAGCCACAACTAAGCCGAAAGCTCTCTTCTGATAATTTCAGCACCCGCAGTTAAAGCCTTCAGCTTGCCCGTTGCCACCCGACGAGACAAAGGCGCCATTCCACAGTTCGTGCAGGGATAGAGCTTGTCGGCATCCACGAATTGCAGTGCTTTCCGCAGAGTATTGGCAACTTCCTCAGGGGTCTCGATCGCGTTATTGGCCACATCAATGGCCCCTACCATAACCTTTTTACCTCGAATGAGTTCGATCAAGTCGATTGGAACATGCGAATTATGGCATTCGAGAGAGATCAGATCGACACTGGATTTCTGCAGTTTTGGGAAGGTTTCTTCATATTGCCTCCATTCTGATCCGAGAGTTTGCTTCCAGTCGGTGTTGGCCTTGATACCGTAGCCATAGCAAATATGGACAGCAGTTTCACACTGAAGTCCCTCCATTGCTTTTTCCAGCGTTGCAACGCCCCAGTCGTTTACCTCATCGAAGAAAACATTGAATGCCGGCTCGTCGAACTGGATGATATCGACACCAGCAGCCTCCAACTCCTTGGCTTCTTCATTGAGGACTTTGGCAAATTCCCAGGCCAGCTTTTCGCGGCTTTTATAATGAGCATCATAGAGCGTATCAATCATGGTCATGGGACCCGGCAAAGCCCATTTGATGGGCTGCTTCGTCTGCTGACGCAAGAATTTGGCATCTTCGACAAAAACAGGTTTTGGACGTGAGATGGCGCCGACAACTGTCGGCACACTTGCGTCATAGCGATTGCGAATTCGGACGGTCTCGCGCTTCTCGAAGTCGACACCGCTGAGATGCTCAATGAAGGTCGTGACAAAATGTTGGCGCGTCTGCTCGCCGTCGCTGACAATATCAATGCCTGCCTGTTGTTGGTCGTCCAGCGACAAACGCAGAGCGTCCTGTTTGCCAGCAGCTAATTCCTCATCCTGCAATTTCCAGGGTGACCAAAGTTTCTCGGGTTGTGCAAGCCAGATTGGTTTTGGCAAGCTGCCAGCCGTTGAGGTGGGCAACAGTGGTTTCATTCTAGGCAACCTTGTGTTTTGGTTCGTCAATGAACGCTATTGGCAAACCATTCCTCAAGAAGGGTCTTGTATGGTTTGATGAAGTGCTCGTCCGCAAACTTGCCCTGTTCGACAGCCAACCGGCTACGCTCTTCGCGGTCGTAGACAATTCGTGTCAGCGAATAGTCCTGATGCTTCAAATCCGGTTGATAGCAGGCGCCCGCCGCAGAGTTGGCGTTGTAAATCTCGGGCCGATAGATCTTCTGGAAAGTCTCCATCGTACTGATGGTTCCGATCAGCTCAAGATTGGTATAATCGGCAAGCAAATCGCCGATAAAATAGAAAGCCAAAGGCGCAACACTATTCGGAGGCATGAAAAATCGAACCTCCAATCCCATTTTTTTGAAGTATTGATCAGTCGAAGAGAACTCGTTCTGCTCGTATTCAACCCCTAATACGGGGTGTTGATTTTCAGTTCGACGATAGGTCTTGCTGCTTGAAGCACTCAGACATATTACAGGCGGCTTACTGAAGTTCTCTTTATAAGCATTTGAATTTAGGAAACATTTAAAGAGGTTTCCATGCAATTCGCCGAAGTTGTCAGGCGTGCTGAATTCAAGCCGATTCTTATTATGCTTTGGCAATAATACGCTGAAGTCGTAATCTCGCACGTAGGACGAGAAGTTATTCCCGACAATGCCCTCAATGCGCTCGTCGGACTTGCGATCCATGATATTGGTTTTCAATATTTCAATCACCGGGAAAGCATCGTTCTTGCTTTCAGCACCAATATTCATTTCAACCGAAATGATTTCCAGTTCGACCGAATACCGATGGCCTTCCGGGTTATCCCAATGCGCCAGAGCGTTGAAACGATTGTCAATCATCCTGAGTGCATTGCGCAGGTTTTCTTGGCGATTGTTACCTCTCGCCAAATTAGCAAAGTTGGTCGTGATACGAGTATTTTCTGAGGGATGGTAATCCTCATCAAAGCAAATACTCTTAATGTTGAATGTAAAATCTCTATTCATCGCGACATGACATCCCAATCTATGATTTAAATTCACTTTGATGTCTTTGCTTTCTTTAGTTTCTATTTCTACTCAGGCCTTCTGCAAAGTCTGTATTGATACGGACTTCGGATAAGAGCGTTAAACCTCTTATGCCGAAGGCGTTGAACGATTAAAATTGATTTCATTTCATACAAGCATGAGCCACGTTCATAAGTTGGCGGATTAGGCCGACTTTGACAGAACACCGCACCCGAATATGAATGCTTGACGCAATTGTTATGAGCCATGGGCCGAAAGGCTTGACCGGACAGTTGGCATAGGACATTGGTTCACTGTCGTGGTTCTGCGGATTTAAATCCGTAGCTAAGAGGGAATTCGGTCAAACGCCGGAGCTGCCCCCGCAACTGTAAGCGGTTAGCAAACGTCCAATTTTGTCACTGGGTCTACCCCGGGAAGACGGACGAGAGCGATTACCCGTGAGCCAGGAGACCTGCCACGTCAGATAACGTTCACGGGCGGGGTGTCCCGGAGTGCCGCTTTCGCGACCGGTATTCCGTGCCGTCGTTTCTGCGCCATTTCACCGCCCAGCTGAAATTTGATGGCTGTACTGGTGACAAGTACAGATGAGTGAAGGCGGAAATAATCATGCTGGACAGACAACATCTGTCAATCCTGCGCGAAGTTGATCGCATGGGAAGCCTGACGGCGGCGGCGGAAAAGCTGAACGTTACACAGTCGGCGCTTAGTCACACCATCCGTAAGCTAGAAGAACGCTATGGCGTGGCCATGTGGGAGAAGAATGGCCGCAATCTTCGTCTCACCGAGGCTGGACGCTATATTGTGACACTTGCACACCGCATTCTGCCACAGATCGAAAGGGCGGAGGATGTCTTATCAGATTATCGCTACGGGCAGCGAGGCTCCCTCAGGATTGGGATGGAATGTCATCCCTGCCATCAATGGCTGATGGGTGTAACAAAGCCTTTCCTGGTGGAATGGCCGGATGTTGATCTGGAACTAACGACATCATTTGCATCCGGCGGCGTTGCAGCATTGACGGGATACGAAATCGACATTCTGATTACGCCAGATCCGATTGAGACCTCCGGCATCCGTTATGTGCCAGTGTTCGACTACGAGCTCGTGCTTGCCGTTCCTGACGGTCATCCTTTATCGCTTCTGGACAATGCAGAGCCTGCCAATTTGCTGGAGGAAACCCTATTCACTTATCCCGTACCACCAGAAAGGCTTGATGTCTTTACGCAATTTCTGGTGCCTGCCAATTGCCGCCCACGGCACCATCGAAATGTCGAGACTACGGAAATGATGCTGCAACTTGTTGCGGCAGGCCGCGGCGTCAGCGCCATTCCAAACTGGCTGGTGCGCCAAGAAGCAAAGACACTCGGCGTTCACCCCGTCAGGATCGGCAAAACGGGAATTCAGAAAAGCATTCATCTCGGTCTAAGAAGCGGTGACGAAACCATCGATTTTGTCGACGGATTCCTTGCGACGTCGCGGCAAGCATCAATGCAACTTTGAACACGATAGACCTGAGCGCCTGTTCGCACGGCCGGCCGATGCTATTTCTTCTGCAGCGCTTTGACTTGCAGGGCAATATTCCCGCGATCCAGTTCCGAAACAATGATCTCGGCGGGAACCTGCGGCTTTAAACGGAAGATTTTAGCGCCAGACCTCTGATACGCCGCATCAGGGGTTTCAGGCTTGCCCACGCATTTCGAAACGAAAGCTGCAACCGCTTTCACGGTCGTATCTTCAACAACGCACGACCAGCTGACCGAAGATACGCTCGTGCGCAGAACAACACGGCAAGAATTGCTGCCGGTTAATGTGAGCTTTGATGGATAAACATCCACATCCTGGGGAGCTGCATCAGCTGTAACATTCTTGAAGTTTATCTTCGATTCTTTGATGACCTGCTTCAACGTGGAGCAATCTTTCTGAGCATCCAAAGCATAGGCCGAGCTGGATGCGAGAACCAAAACCGATACAAATGCAGACGTGAATAAAGATTTCATAAGATCCTCCGAATAAGTGAGGCATAAACGATTGAAAAGGATCAAACAATCATGTTGTTGTCGGACCGCGCCCCTGATCGGCAAAGTGACGATTACGCCCCTGACTTCACGCGATAAGCCATTCCAAGGGATCGTGGCGCAGTTTCATTAAAGCCGAATTGCTCATAAAGCTTATTCGCTGGCACATCAGCAATCAGGCTTACATAGGCAGAAGACGGAAGTTCGGTATTAACATAGTTCATGATGGCGCTCATGATGGCTTTGCCCAAGCCTCGCCCCTGATGTTGCGGCTCAACGGCAATATCCACCACCTGAAAAAAGCAACCGCCATCCCCGATCAACCGACCCATTCCGATTGCAGAGCCATCGTGCAAAACAAGTACAGAATAGACCGTGCCTTCGAGCCCTTTGGCAGCGGCGGCTTTCGTGAAGGGGCTAAGGCCCGCCACCGCACGAAGATGCAAATATTCCTCCACCGATGGGCAGCGGGCTACAGTGTTATAGGTTAGCTGGCTCACATTCATCTCCTCTGGCGACAGATATGAGCTTTAGCCCAAGAACGATTGATTCAACAATATTCATGATGATGCTGAAAGATTTTTCCTAAGTAGTTGAGTTCCCACTCTTCTTGATATCTAAGTATTTTCAGTATCAAGCTCGTCCGGATCATCACAGTGACCACAGAACACGCTCCTTCCAACGTTATGCTCTCGCGCACTGCAGTCACCAGCACTGCGATGATCTTCGGCCTGACCTACAGCCTAAGCGCTGCACTTATCGCTCTTGATCTTGATGAGATGGGCTTCAGCGAAGCAATCATTGGCGCCAACGCGGCCATGCACGCCGTCGGCGTGCTTTGCATGGCATTCCTTTTGCCGCGACTGAGCGCGTGGCTTGGAATGCGGTCGCTGGTGATTGTCGCACTTGCTGCGGCTGCAGTCCTGCTGGGCCTATTTCCCGCAGTTCCGTTGATCTGGCTGTGGTTTCCGCTGCGTATTCTGTTAGGCGCCGCATCTGAAACCCTGTTCGTGGTTTCTGAAACCTGGCTCAACTCGCTGAGCACCGATGAGAACCGCTCGAAGACCATGGGCATCTATACAGCGGCATTGTCGCTTGGCTTTGCGCTTGGACCGCTCATTCTCTCGATTGTCGGCTCAAGCGGCTTCCTGCCTTATCTCGTTGGTTCAGTCCTTGCCCTTCTTGCAGCGCTCTTAATCGCCAACCCAAAGGTTAGTGCGCCGCCGATCACCGACAAACCGCACGGAAGCCCGCTGCATTATCTGGCACTTGCACCTGTCGCGCTTGCAGCAACCGTACTCAATGCAGCGATTGAATCTGCAGGCCTGTCGTTCCTGCCGCTTTATGCCGTCGATCTTGGCTGGAGTGAAAATCAGGCGACACAGCTTATGTCGGTGATGATGTTCGGTGCGATTGTACTGCAGATTCCAATCGGCTTTCTGGGCGACCGCATGAGCCGCCAGACACTTCTCATCATCCTTGCAGGCTTGTCTGCTGCGGGAGCCGCGATCTGGCCATGGGCCCTCACCCTGCCATGGCTCACCTACACGTTGCTGTTTGTGTGGGGTGGCGCATTTGTCGGCATTTACACAATCATGCTGAGCGTTGTCGGCAGTCAGTTCAAAGGCGCGCAGCTTGTGGGCATTTATGCCAGCATGGGCCTCATGTGGGGCGTCGGCGCACTGATCGGCCCGCTCTTTGCAGGCATCGCGCAGCAATATTTGACACACGGCCTCCCGGTCTTCGTCACGGTTGCCTGCCTGCTGTTTCTCGCGCTTGCACTTACCTTGCGTCCACGCACAGTACTTGTCGCCGAATAATCCCTATTTTTCTGAAACTTAAAACAATCGCAGCCTCCCCAAAGGAGGCTGTTTTTATGCAATCGATGATAGATTTTAATAACTTGTTTACCACGTTTGTAAGAATATAGCCTCAGCAAATATGGCTTCGACTCATTGGTGAATTCGGCTCTCGGCTGTTTCTATTTTTGGAAAAGTGATTTCACATGGCAAACAACCACCAGGCATCCGGTTCACGTTCCATCATTGACGAGCTTAACGCCTTGCGCGAGCGCCATGCGCCTATCGCGCCGAAGTCGAGCGCTATGAACGAATTGCACAACACTTTGGCGGAACTGGAAAAGCGTCTCGGTCATATTGGAAACGCAGCACCCCATCCACGCTCGCCTGAGCCAAAGGCTGAAAAGCACATCACCGGCCTTGCGGAGATTGCAGAACATCTGCGCCGCCTTACAGAAGAGCAGAACCGGGCTGAACAATACGATGCCCGCCCCTCCATGCCCCTAGCTCCCCGTTTCGCTGAAATGCGCGAAGAGCCACGCGCACCGCGGTCGGAAAACAATACATTGCGCCAGATCGACAGCCGTCTTGATGAAATAAGCCGGGCTGTGATCGCTGCCAATCGTCATCCGCACTCAGATCGCGAAGAAACATTACGTCTTGAGCGCATCGAACAGCGCCTGAACGAACTGACACATCAACTGGATAATTCGGTCGCCGAACAGAATGCGGACACACTGTTTCGCCGCCTTGGCGAGCTCTCGCAACGCATCGATGCACTGAGCGAAGGATCGCAGTTGCCTGAGCAGGCCATTGATCAGCTCGCACAGCAGATCAACCTCCTTGCCCATCAAGTCGGCAAGGTTATGGAGAATTTGAGCCAGTCGGACTATCACAGTGTTGAAGTCCGTCTGTCGGCTATCGATCAGAAGCTGGCAGCAGCAGAAAAGCTCGCGCATGAACCAAATCCCGCTGTTCTTGATAAGATCGACAATCGCTTCAAGGAACTGACCAAGCGCCTTGATGCGCAATATGCGAGCCATTACGCCGAAGGCGGTATGCTCCATGCGATTGAAGGTCGTCTCGACGACATCTCGCAGCAAATTTCGTTGAGCCTGCTGCAGACCCCACAGACTGAAGAAGTTGCCCACGCTGAGCGCGAAGCCATTCGCGGTCTGGAAAACCAGATTGCAAACATCGCTCGCCAGCTCAACAAGCCTTCAGCCGAACTGGCCGAATTGAAGCCGCGCCTGGATTCCATTGAGCGCTCCATCGCTGACAATCGTGAAACTGTTCTGGATGCAGCACGCGAAGCGGCAGAAACAGCCGTTGCGCATGTACTCAAGCATGGTTCGCAGAACGACACGGCGATTGCTACGCAACTTGCCAATGATATCAAGTCGCTCGAAACGCTTGCCCGCAATGCCGATGAGCGTAACGGTAAGACTTTTGAAGCTGTTCATGAAACGCTGGTTAAAGTCGTTGATCGCCTGTCCAATCTGGAACAGCAGATCGAAACACAGCCCCATCTACCTCAGCCAGCAGTGGCCAAGACAAAGCCAGTTGTTAATCCGTTTTCAGCGGCACCACAGTCTTTCCCATCGGTGGCAGTAGAGAAGACAGACAAGCCAGCCAGCCCGGCAATCGATGCGCCGGTGGCAAGCGAAAAGCTTGCAAAGCTTACGCCAAAAGCACGCCAGGAACCGGAACTCAGCGCTTCGCTCGATTCCGTCCAGCCAGACAATGACAGCGTGCTTGATCTGAACACGATTATGAAGCGTGTTCGTGAAGAGCGAAGCCAGCAGGACACAGCCAAGACAGAAACCAGCCGCAAGGCGGATTTGATCAGCGTGGCACGTCGTGCAGCTCAGCAAGCGGCCGAAGAATCCAGCAAGCTTGAAGCGCAGCAGGAAAGCGATACCGACAAAAAGAAGGGATCGATCAGCAGTCTCTTTAACCGTCAGCGCAAGCCGATACTGCTGGCAATCGGTGCGATCATGCTTGCCATTGCTGGCTTGCAGGTTGGCTCGGTCTTCCTCGAAGAAAGCCAGCAGACAGAATTGACGGCAAAGACCGAGACGCCAGCAATCGACAAGGGCACAACAGCCTCAATCGCACCCGCGAAAACTGAGACACCGGCCCCAGCAATGCAGCCAATGCCGGAAGTTGTGGTGCCTGAAACCACAATTGCCAAGCCACAGCAGCAGAGCAGCCTGACTACTCCGCAGCCTGCAATTGAGCAGCACGAAGAGGCCATCTCCGACACGACGCCTGCACAGGAACCCGAAGCAACAGCAATCGATGTGCCTGACGATGCTGGCCCTGCCCCCTTGCGCGAAGCAGCAATGACGGGCGACGCCCGCGCATTGTTTGAAATCGGCAATCGCTACATGGAAGGCCGTGGCGTTAAAGAAGACTACGCTGAAGCTGCAAAGTGGTATGAGCAGTCAGCTGGCAAAGATTTTGCACCTGCGCTTTATCGCATGGGCAACATGAATGAGAAGGGGCTTGGTATGCCCCGCGATCTCAACAAGGCAATCGACTGGTATCAGCAGGCCGCAAAACAGGGCAATGCAAACGCGATGCATAACCTCGCCGTACTGTTTGCCTCCGGTGCCAACGGTAAGCCTGATAATACGTCTGCCGTTCGCTGGTTTAACGAAGCGGCAGAACTCGGCGTGAAGGACAGCCAATACAATCTTGGTATTCTCGCAGCTCAAGGCCTTGGGACGCCGGTTAATCTGGAAGAAAGCTATAAGTGGTTTGCGCTTGCTGCCAAGGCTGGTGACAAGGATGCGGCTGACAAGCGCGATCAGATTGGTGCAGCTCTTAAGCCAGATCAGCTTGAACGTGCGAAGGGCTCTGTCGAGCTCTGGAAGGCCAAGCCAATGAATGAGGCTGCCAACGCGCTCACCATTCCGCAAAACTGGTCGGATGGCGAACCAGTCGCTCAAGCTCCTGTCGATATGAAAAAGGCGGTCCGTAACATTCAGCTCATCCTTCAGAAGAATGGCTATGATGTGGGAAGCGCCGACGGCGTGATGGGAAATAAAACCCGCAATGCCATCGCTGAAATTCAGAAGGCAAATGGCCAGGAGCCAACGGGCGAAGTAAATCAGCAGCTTGTGCAGCTTCTTCTTGAAAAGAATAAATAGACTTCACAAAGTCCTTTATTAGCAATGATTAAAGCGCATCCCGAAAATTGTGAAACGGTTTTCAATTAAAGATGCCGTTAAATAGATAATCAGAGCGCCGGAATAATGTTCTGGCGCTTTTTTGTTATGCCTGCCCTGCCAAACAACGAATATGGACCAGCGCAGTTTTATACACAGAAGTTGCGTCGTTCTGCGAGAAGTAGCAGGTTGAATTTATTCCCAAGGGTTTATTATCTGACCAGTAAACCGGGGGCCGTATAATGTTGCTGCACGTCAATAATGAAATGGAAAACGGCATTATTGCCAAAATTCCTCTTGCGCTCGACAAAGACATCAAAGGCTTTCAAGGCGACGCGATTGACTTTGAAATCTCATCGCCGGAACGACAATTCATACAGGCCGACGATTTTCATCCCTACAAGTCGTTGTTCAAGGTCTTTTCCGGAACAACGGAACTCAAGAATATTTTCATAGCGCTATCGTTCAATCTGAATTTTTCGACGCCAGACGGCAAAAAAACAGCAATGTCACGTTCAAATCCGACCGATGACTGGCTTGTCACGAACGGCGAATATTATTCGGAAGGCGCAAGCTCTTTCGGCTTTACATCGAATAGCAAATTCGCCGGTTCTTATGGAGCCAGTATCACCAATTCCTATCTTTATGTGATCAAAAACGGCAGCCTTGTCGATAACAAGATATCGAACCACATTTCGATAAGAGCGCAATTCTATCCATCATCGACTTATGCAGTCATAACGCCGAAAGACCATATTTCGATCATTCTCAGCAACCGTCAGGGACATATAGAATAGCGGTTTTCGCAGCCATAATGTGAAGCATTTGTGGCAAACCTGGTGACAACTTTGTTGTTCGCAAACAACAATGTGCCATTTTCATCCCACATCATTTGTCAAAGTAACTCTAATCTCAATCTGGGTTTGACTTCGCCTTGCTGAAAGAGCAAGACCGTTAGGAGCGCATTCCGAAATGTGTGAGATGGTTTTCGGACAAGATGCGCGGCAAATCAAACTGTTAGAGCAATGATCTGATTCAACTGAATGAGGCCATGTTTTAACGGAAGCGAGACAGACCTTGCGGCATAGCGCGACCGCAAAGGGCTGCGTGTTGTGCGTTGTGAAAACCGGGTTCGGAATTGGGTATTTACCTTCCCATTGCGGAATTGTCGGTCAACATGCTGGTTCTGCTCGGCATGGGCGCTGCCGTGGGCTTTCTGTCGGGATTGTTCGGCGTGGGCGGCGGATTTCTCATCACACCGCTGCTGATCTTTTATAACATTCCACCGGCCATTGCCGTTGCAACCGGCGCCAATCAGGTCATCGCTTCGTCGGTTTCCGGCGCGTTAGCGCATTTCAAACGACGAACGCTTGATATCAAGCTCGGGCTGTTTCTGGTTGCGGGCGGTATCGTTGGATCATTGCTCGGTATCTTTGTTTTCTCCTGGCTGCGCGATCTCGGTCAGCTCGATCTGATTGTTTCGATCCTTTACGTCTTCTTTCTGGGCACGGTCGGTGGATTGATGCTGGTTGAAAGTGTGCGCGCGCTGCGCCGTGTGAAAAAAGGACAGGCAGGCGCAATCCGCCGCCCGGGCCAGCATACGTGGATACACAAGCTACCGTTCAAGATGCGGTTCCGCGCTTCAACCATCTATGTCAGCATCATTCCAGTGCTCGGCATCGGTTTTTTCATCGGCTTGTTGTCATCTGTAATGGGTGTCGGTGGCGGCTTCATCATGGTGCCCGCACTGATCTATCTGCTGCATGTACCGACCAATGTTGTTGTCGGCACGTCGCTGTTTCAGATCACTTTCGTTACGGCTTTTACCACGGTCATGCAGGCAACGACCAATCAGTCCATCGACATTGTGCTGGCGTTCCTGCTGATGCTTGGCGGCGTGATCGGTGCGCAATATGGTGCGCGTGCCGGACAGAAACTGCGCGGTGAACAGCTGCGCCTGTTGCTGGCACTGCTGGTTCTTGCGGTGGGGCTGCGTCTCGCTTTCGGCCTTTTCGTACGGCCTGACAATCTGTTCTCGATTTCAATTGCGGATATGTGACATGAGGAAACTCACGCTCATATCTGCATTATTTTTTAGCGTTACGGCAGCAACTGCCCAGACCAATTCAAGCGGCGATGGCAACGGCGTGCCGCAGTTGCAGAACCCCTCTGAAGAAACAATCGAAATCGGCCTTTCGACCGAAACAATTGCCATTACTTCCAATTTCGGCGGCACAGATCTCACGATTTTCGGCGCGCTTGACAATGCCGATCCATTGATTCAGCGTCAGGGCCGCTACGACATTATCGTCGTGCTGCAAGGCCCTTCGCGCGATCTGGTCGTGCGTAAGAAGGAACGCTATCTCGGTGTCTGGGTGAATGCGGATTCCGAAACCTTCCTCGGCGTACCGCTGTCCTACTCGCTCGCATCAACCCGCAATCTGCAGGACATCGCAGAAGAAAAGCTTTACCGTCAGCTTTCGGTTGGTGTGCGCAATTTCTACCTTCGACCGGAAGACCCATCCAGCCTCTCAGGCAACATCCCCAAATTCGGAAACGAATTGCGTGAGATGAAAATGCGGCAAGGCCTTTATAGCCAGCGCATTGGCGGCGTTGAGTTTCTCTCACGCACCCTGTTTCGCGCAACGCTGAACCTCTCGGCCAATGTGCCGGTTGGACGTCACAAGGCGCGGGCTTTGTTGTTTCGCAATGGTGTTTTCCTGCGCGAAGCCAATGCAAGCCTTGAAATCGTGAAAGCCGGTGTCGAGCAAAGCATCTATGATGCGGCCCATAAATACAGCTTCTATTACGGCTTGTTTGCCGTGTTCCTGGCTGTCTTTACAGGCTGGGCCGGGCGTATTCTGTTCAGAAAAGATTAATGCGCATCCCGAAAAGCGGGGATCGTTTTTCGGAATCCTGTGCCCGTAAAATGCCTCAGCCGCCAACCAGCGCACCATGTGCAATCGGATAAATCTTACCCTGCCCCAGCATATAGGCGCGCAGGCTTGCATCGACGAACAGCCCGCGAAACGCACGATCCAGCACATTGAGCGCTCCTGTATAAGCACCAAATGCAGGCATGATCAGCCTTTCGCCGTCGCTTGCAAAACATGGACGCCGAACCGACCGTCCTCGCCGGACGATGCGCGCTGCCGGGTGAAGATGACCTGCCACCTCACCCTTCGCTTCTATGCGCGATGGCTCATGCCGGAAAGTCAGCGTTCCGATTGCAAGTTCCTCAACACAGTCGCCGGGCAAGTCAGCGGGGCTATCAGGATCATGGTTGCCGGTGATCCAGAACCAGTCCCGGCGGTCAATCAACGATTTGAGACGGATCGCATATAACGACGGCAACCGCTCGCTGGCCTTTGCATCGTGAAAACTGTCGCCAAGGCTGATAACGGTTCGCGGCTGATAACGCGCGATGACAGCAGCCAGCATATCGAGCGTCGCGGCCGTATCATAAGGTGGTATGAGCTGGCCACGTCGGGCAAAAGACGAACCTTTTTCAAGATGCAGATCGGAAACGACCAGCATATGCAGGTCCGGCAGGAAAAGCGCGCCGCACGGATCATAGATCGTCGCAACACCGCGCAATTCCGCATGCGCCAGACTATAAGCCTCTCCATTTCCCCAGACTGCTGTACTCATCCTATCGCTTCTCTGATCAGATCATCGGCTGCTTCTTCAAGCAGCATTTCATCACCTTCACCAGCCACACGCTCGCGGCCGATTTCAAGCATCACAGGCAGCGCCAACGGCGAAATACGGTCCAGCGGCTTATGCAGTAGATGACCCTTCACACGCGCCAGCATGTCGCCAAGACGCTTGATATCCAGAAGCCCGGTCGCAGCATCGGCACGCGTTGCCTGTAGCAAAATATGGTCCGGTTCGTGGGTTCTCAGCACATCATAGATGAGGTCGGTCGAGACCGTCACCTGACGGCCTGTCTTCTCCTGCCCCGGATGCCGTCGCTCGATAAGCCCCGAAATCACGGCACAATTGCGGAAGGTGCGCTTCAGAAGATAGCTTTCATCAAGCCAGGCTTCGAGGTCGTCACCCAGCATGTCTTCATCGAACAGCCGTTTAAGGCTTAATTTGCCTGACCCGATCATCGCGCCCATGTCTTTGAGGCCCCACAGCCCCAGCGAATAATCGGTGGCGACAAACCCAAGAGGATGCGCCCCCATGCGCTCAAGACGACGGGTGAGCAACATGCCGAGCGTCTGATGCGCAAGCCTGCCCTCAAAAGGATAGGCGACCATATAGAAACGCCCACCTTTGGGGAAAGTCTCGATCAGCAACTCGTCTTCACGCGGCAGGACCGACTTGAATGCCTGCACTTCCAGCCATTCGCGCACCTGTTGCGGCAGAAACGGCCAGCGCGAACGATCTGCCAGCATCGCGCGTACCTGCGATGCGAGATAGGTGGAAAGCGGGAATTTACCGCCAGCATAAACCGGTATTTTAGCGTCCTGTCCCGCAGCATTGGAAGCGATGCATTCGTTCTCACGAATGCCTTCAAACCGCAGCACCTTGCCTGCGAACAGGAATGTGTCGCCCGGCGTCAGCGTTTCGAGGAAATATTCCTCGATGCGACCCAGAACACGCCCGCCCCTTCCAACGGCACGGGCATTAGCTCCCTTACCGCCACGCGTGAGCCGGACATTCAGCTCCGGCGCTTCAACGATCGTGCCGATGTTAAGGCGATATTGCTGAGCGATGCGCGGGTTAGAAACCCGCCATGTGCCATCGACAGTCTTGCGGATTTTGGCAAAGCGCTCATAGGTCTTGAGCGCATAGCCGCCAGTTGCCACAAAATCGAGAATTTGATCAAAGGTTTCGCGCGAGAGATTTGAATAGGGCGCAGCACTCTGCACTTCCCGATAAAGCTGATCGGCGTTGAAAGGCTCGGCACAGGCCATGCCCAGCACATGCTGTGCCAGCACATCCAGCGCGCCATCGATCAGCGGCGGCGTATCCTGTGCGCCGAGATAGTTGGCGTCGAGTGCTGCCCTACACTCCATCACCTCGAAACGATTGGCAGGCACAAGAATGGCGCGGCTCGGCTCATCCATACGGTGATTGGCGCGACCGATACGCTGCGCAAGACGGCTCGCCCCCTTTGGCGCACCGACATGAATGACCAGATCGACGTCGCCCCAGTCGATGCCGAGATCAAGCGTCGAGGTGGCAACCACGGCACGCAATGTGTTGGCAGCCATCGCCTGTTCCACCTTGCGGCGCTGGCCGGCATCAAGCGAGCCATGATGCAGGGCGATTGGCAACGTATCCTCGTTGACGCGCCAGAGCTCCTGAAACAGCATCTCTGCCTGACTGCGCGTATTGACGAACAGCAGCGTCGTGCGATGGGCGCGGACCGCCTCATAAATATCCGGTATGGCATAGCGGGAGGAATGCCCTGCCCACGGCACCCGCTCCTCTGAATCGAGAATCGTAATTTCAGGCTTGGCCCCACCATCAACCGTGACCAGACCGGATTTCGGCTCTGTGCCATCCTGTTCGACCAACCAGCGACGCAATTCGTCAGGCTGCGCCACAGTTGCCGACAGTCCAATGGTTTGCAATTGTGGTTGCAGTCGGCGCAAACGCGCAAGCCCCAGCGCCAGCAAATGACCGCGTTTGGAAATGACCAGCGAGTGCAGCTCATCCAGCACCACATAACGCAAGCCCTTGAAAAACTGCTCTGCCCCTTTTGAGGCAATCAGAAGTGCAAGCTGTTCCGGCGTCGTCAGCAGAATGTCAGGCGGCACAAGCTTCTGGCGCTGACGTTTATGTGCAGGTGTATCGCCAGTCCGGGTCTCAATCGTAATGTCGAGCCCCATTTCCTCGACAGGTATGGTCAGATTTCGGTGAATATCGACCGCAAGTGCCTTTAGCGGCGAAATATATAAAGTGTGAACACCTTGTTTTGTTTTAGGCGCAACCCTGGACGGAGAACCGGTTCCCACTTTATTACGCATTCGCTCCAGATCGACCAACGCAGGCAGAAAACCTGCGAGTGTTTTACCAGCACCTGTGGGCGCGATCAGCAGCGTGGACTGCCCCTGTTCAGCGCGTGAAAGCAGCTCCAGCTGATGGGCGCGCGGCGACCAGCCCTTTTCTGCAAACCATTTTACAAAACGGTCTGGCAGATGAAAGGCAGCGGTCTCAGAAGTGGGTGTCAGGTTCAGCGTCACACACCCAATCTAATGCGGGCAAGGGTCGTCGCCAAGATGTTTGTTCACTTTTGTTCTCATTTTGTCAGCAGTTCACTTTACGCACTCTTTCCAGCAGGAAGTTGCTGACCTATCTAATAAATCATGCGTTTTGACGAGTTGCTGCGTTCCACACCCAGAGGTCTTTACTGCCCGCCCGGCGATTTTTACATTGATCCGGTGCGGCCTGTTGATCGCGCGCTGATCACCCACGGACATTCCGATCATGCACGCGCCGGACATGCCCATGTTCTTGCGACGCAACAGACACTCGACATCATGGCTATCCGCTATGGTGCAGATTTTGCAGGCAGCACACAAACCGCTGATTTAAGCGCGGTGCTGAATGTAAACGGTGTCACTGTCAGCTTCCACCCGGCAGGCCATGTGCTTGGTTCGGCGCAAATTGCAGTCGAAAAGGACGGCTCACGAATTGTCGCGTCAGGTGATTACAAGCGTGCCGCCGATCCGACCTGCACGCCCTTTGAGCCTGTTGCCTGTGATGTGTTCATCACCGAAGCGACCTTTGCGCTTCCTGTATTTCGCCATCCCGAAGCGGGTCATGAAATTGCGACTTTGCTGAAGTCACTCTCACAGTTTCCTGAACGCGCGCATCTGGTAGGTGCTTACTCGCTCGGCAAAGCCCAGAGGGTTATCAAGCTCATTCGCGATGCAGGCTATGACGAGCCGATCTATATTCACGGCGGCCTGCAAAAGCTTTGCGATTATTATCAGACCCAGGGCATCGATCTTGGTCCGCTGGAGCCTGCAACGCTTGAACGTGGCGAAGCCTCGCCCGATTTTGCTGGAAAGATCGTGGTTGGACCGCCCTCGGCCTTTTCCGACCGCTGGGCACGGCGTTTTCCCGACCCATTGCCCGCCTTTGCTTCTGGCTGGATGCGTATCCGCCAGCGCGCAAAACAGCGCGGTGTCGAGTTGCCACTTATCATATCTGATCACTGCGACTGGGATGAGCTGACCGCAACGATCAGCGAGATAAAACCTGCGGAAGTCTGGGTGACGCATGGGCGTGAAGAAGCACTCGTGCGTTGGTGCGAGCTGCAAAACATCCCCGCGCGCCCGCTCCATCTCGTCGGCTACGAAGATGAGGGCGATTGATGCGTGCTTTTGCTGAACTTCTCGACCGCCTTGTCCTCACGCCGCAACGCAATGGCAAATTGCGCCTGCTGGTCGATTATTTCCGCACCACACCCGATCCAGATCGTGGCCTTGCACTTGCCGCCATCACCCGTGATCTGGAATTGCAGAGCGTCAAGCCTGCCATGCTGCGGGCGCTGATTGCCGAGCGCAGTGATCCGACGCTTTTTGCCTATTCCTATGATTATGTCGGTGATCTTGCCGAAACGATTTCGCTGATCTGGCCTGGCCCGAACGAAACCCCGGCGGGTGCCAACCTGCCGCTCAGCGTCGTCGTGCATGAATTGCAAAACGCCTCGCGCCGTGAGGGGCCGTTGCTCGTGGCTGGCTGGCTCGACCTGCTTGGCATATCAGAGCGCTATGCTCTTTTGAAACTTGTAACAGGTGGCTTACGCATTGGCGTTTCCGCCCGTCTAGCCAAACAGGCACTGGCAGATTTTGGCGGCGTGGATGTCGTTGAAATCGAAGAACTTTGGCACGGACAGACGCAACCCTTCACAGCGCTGTTTGCATGGCTTGAAGGCCATGGCCCCAAACCTGCAGCCACTGCCGACGCGCCATTTCGGCCCGTCATGCTTGCCACGGCACTGGATGAGGCCGAGATTCCAGCACTTGATCCATTAGCCTATAGCGCCGAATGGAAATGGGATGGTATTCGTGTGCAGGCCGTTGCAGAAAATGGCGTGCGGCGGCTTTATTCGCGCACTGGCGACGACATTTCCGGCACTTTTCCCGATGTGTTGGAGGCCATGGATTTCGAAGGCTCGATTGATGGCGAATTGTTGGTAGGCCATCACGGCGAAACGGGCATCGAAACCGCAACCTTTTCTGATTTGCAGCAGCGGCTTAATCGCAAAACGGTGACGGCCAAACAGTTGCGCGAATATCCGGCCTTCATCCGCGCATACGACCTTCTGCACGATGGCACGCAGCAGTCGGGCGAAGATTTGCGGTCGCTACCCTTCTCGGAACGACGAGCGCGGCTCGCTCAATTCGTCGAAAAGCTCGACAAGCGCCGGTTTGATTTGTCGCCAGTGCTTCAGTTTTCAGACTTCGACGAACTAGCGAAATTGCGTCTTAACCCACCACATCCGGTGATCGAAGGCCTTATGCTCAAACGGCATGACAGCGCCTATGTGCCGGGGCGCCCGAAAGGGCCATGGTTCAAATGGAAACGCGATCCGTTCACAGTGGATGCGGTGGTGGTCTATGCACAGCGTGGCCACGGCAAACGCTCAAGCTACTATTCGGACTTCACTTTCGCGGTTTGGACCGGCCCCGAAGAAGACCCCATGCTCGTACCCGTCGGAAAAGCCTATTTCGGTTTCACCGACGAGGAATTGAAGCTTCTCGACAAATTCGTGCGCGAAAACACGATTGAGCGTTTTGGCCCGGTGCGTTCCGTTCGCGCGGAACCGGATCATGGATTGGTCGTGGAGGTCGCCTTTGAAGGGCTCAACCGCTCAACCCGACACAAATCCGGTGTCGCAATGCGCTTTCCCCGCTTCTCGCGACTGCGCTGGGACAAGCCGCCCCGCGAAGCAGACCGGCTTGAAACACTTGAAAAGCTGCTGAGTTGATTATTCGGCAACCGCAGTCGTGACGCGGATTGCGTAAATATCCACAGCCTTGCCGGAACCGCTCAGATCGGAATTGATCGTGATCTTGCCTGCACGTCCAGCTGATTGACCTGCCTGAAACTCCTGATCGAACAGGAAATCACTGACAGAATCGCGGACATCATAGCGTCTGCGGCCACAATCCCCGAGACCCGCGAAATCGCAATTGACCGACATCTGTGTGGTTTTGCCATCATCACTGCGCGCAACAATGTCGAAAGTCGCTTTCTTGCCAGCAAGCTGATTAAGAACGCCCTCACCGACATCAAAGGTCACACTGTCGTTTGCACCCGAAGTCTGAACCCGCGCGAAACTGTTGGTGCCCTCGCGCTTGATCTCAGCTGTTGCGCGGCCCTGAACAGACATGCGTGTCGCATCCGCAGGCGTGAAAATATTGATCCAGGTGCGCCCTTCCGGGTCTTCGCCTTCCTTGATCGGTGCCATGCTGTTGTCAGTCAAAAGCGGGCTTGAGCCGTTGCCTCGCGTGAAATCTGCAAAGCTGTTGTAGAGCGAAAAGCCAATCAGCCCCAGAATGACGATAACCATAACCGGGATACCGACACTTACAAGCGGCGAACGCTTCTTCTTCTTGCGATCCTTGCGCGAAACACCTGCTTCATAGCCGAGATCGGCCGAAGCTCGCTTGCCCTTCTTGGAAGAGGTTCGGATATCTGCGGTATCGAGCGCAGGCCCAGCTTGATAGACATCATCGCCCAGAAGCGGATCAGACGAAGATGGGGCATCCAAACTAGGTTCCTGCCGAGACGCGGCCTGCCCTGTTTTGAACTCAGCTTCAATATCGGAAATCGCGTCTTTGATTTTCTGGCGACGCTGCTTTTTCTGTTCTTCACTCAGTGCAGTATTTGTCGTCAGCGCGCGTTCATGCGCCCCCCACGCAGCCTCGTAGATACGCTGGCGGGTAGCTGGATTATGTGCATCTGCCTTTGCAAATGCATTTCTAATTGCGCGTTCGATACTTTCCAAAGGGCCGCTCTTCCTTGGTTTCCGTATTCTGTCTGGGTCTTTCGGACACAGATGCTTACATGAGCCTCAGCGAAATTAACGTCTGAATCAAGGCATTTAGCTGTTTGAACCGCATTTTGGCTAGACTTAGGAACTGTCAAAGTTACCAAATCTTAACTTTAACCGTGATTTTCCCCCGACCTTTGACTGCGAGACCGGTTCAGACATTTAATTTTCCGTCTGATTCTCTCCTAATTTTCATGTTGCCGTCGGCAAAAGCCATGTTAAAACTATTACGTTTACGGAAACGTCAATTTTGTGGAGGATGAAATGGCATTGCCGGATATTTTGAAAAGCAGGCTGCGCATTCCCGTGGTCGGAGCGCCACTGTTTATCATTTCCAATCCGGCATTGGTGCTTGCACAATGCAAAGCAGGCGTCGTCGGCTCGTTTCCCGCATTGAACGCACGCCCCGAAGCACAGCTTGACGAATGGCTGGCCGAAATCACCGAAGACCTGGCCACCTATGACGCCAAGAATCCGGATCGTCCGGCTGCACCTTTCGCGGTCAACCAGATCGTACACCGCTCCAACAAGCGGCTCGAACACGACCTTGGCCTTTGCGTGAAATACAAGGTGCCGATCGTCATCTCGTCGCTTGGCGCGGTGCCAGAAGTCAATGCAGCAATCCACTCCTATGGCGGCATCGTGCTTCACGATATCATCAACAACCGCCACGCCAATTCAGCAATCCGTAAAGGCGCTGACGGTCTTATCGCTGTCGCCGCTGGCGCAGGCGGACATGCAGGCGCACTTTCCCCTTTCGCACTCGTTCAGGAAATCCGCGAATGGTTTGATGGGCCGCTACTGCTTTCAGGCGCGATTGCCAATGGCGGCGCAATTCTTGCCGCTCAAGCGATGGGAGCGGACCTGGCTTATATTGGCTCTCCATTCATCGCGACCACAGAAGCCCGTGCATCTGACGGCTACAAGCAGATGATTGTGGATTCCAATTCGTCCGACATTGTCTATTCCAACTATTTTACAGGCATTTCTGGCAACTACCTCAAACCATCAATTGCAGGCTCCGGCCTTGATCCTGACAATCTTCCCGAAGCTGATCCATCGAAAATGGATTTCGACAAAGCACATCAGGAAGGCGCCAAAGCCTGGAAAGACATCTGGGGCTGCGGACAAGGAATCGCGGCTGTGAAAGAAATCGAGCCTGCAGCCAAACTCGTTGACCGGCTCGAACGCGAATATGTTGCGGCTCGCAGCCGCATCCATCAGGGCGCCTGACGCGCCCTGCCCCAAGATTGATGCACGGAGAGCGGATCATTTGAAAAGGTCTGAGACAAACATGCAGAATGTTCGTTTTGGACCTTGCTTTCCTTGATGCTATTGGTTATCAGCGCACCGTTCGGTCATAATTGATCGATATCCTTTCGAGGATATGGAACGTTAGTTCCGGGCCGCTTTAGCTCAGTTGGTAGAGCACATCATTCGTAATGATGGGGTCAGCAGTTCGAGTCTGCTAAGCGGCACCATTTTTAAATACAAAATCAAAATCTTAAAGCAACACAGTATCTCTATTGTGCTTTTATGGCTTTTGACGGACCCGCTTCGGAACCAAAGTGAGCCTAAGTCTCGAGCTTTAGAAAGAGCTATTGCCGTTCTTCGGTATTGCCTTGATCCATTGAAAGCCATTTTCAGCCGATACAAAATGCAGTAAAAGCCGGTCTGCAGATATACTAACTGCTGAACAAGAAATTACAGTCCTGATAATTGAATATTTATTATTATAAGTATTATGCGCTTCGGTCGAATTGTTCTAAAGCTAAAACGCGCATCCGCTTAACTACGATCATGATCGCGGATTACTCGTAACGATGGCCGTTACCCCGATACGCTGCGCGCGATTTGACGCCTTAAATCAGATGGGCTGACGCCGTAATAATTGCGAAACGCCCTGCTGAAATAAGCTGGATCATCAAATCCGACACCATAAGCAATTTTCGCTATGGCAGATGTATCATTATGCAATATTGCAGACTTCGCCGTATCAAGCCTGCGTTCAAGCAGATAACGAGAGAATGTGGTATTCTCTCGTTTAAACAGCTTCTGGATAGCACGCGCAGTTATCCCCTCAGACTGTGCAAGCTCCATTATCGAGAAGCCCGCATCCATGATCCGGGCATCAATCCTAGCTTTTATAGCCCCCATGCGCCCTGTCAAAACCCGTTGTTTACTTCCTGCCTTCAGGTTTGCTGCCAGTATGGGTAGTAACTCGTAAAAGTGATTGACCATAATCTCGGCGTCGCTTTCGGTCTGATATTCCTGCTGCAAGAGATAACCCGCATAGGTCACCAGCAGTTGAAAAGGCAGATAGGTGATAGGGAGCGGTTGCCAAAATAAACAGGAAACTTCTGCCTTGATTTGAGTGATGGCCGCCGATGGCAGATAAGCGCAATCCAAACGCCCTCCCTCCGGAAGGCTTAACGAAAGTGGCACATCCGATGGCATAAAAATGGCATCGCCTTTTGCTAGATCAAGCCGGATTTGTCCCTGCTCCACTTGAACCGGACCACTCATTGCACGCAGAATTATGACGCCTGAATCCCGAGAGCCCGGCGCCGAAAGACGTGTGTGGATCAGCGGAAAATAGATCGTGGTAAGCGCCAGCGATCCATGGTTCCAAAATAGTCCGCGCACCTTTGACAGATCACCCTGAACCGGTGAGACCGAAGGCATACCAATCATATCTCGCAGGATCTTAAGGCAGGGCTTCAACCCATCTGTCGCCCTTGAGGCTGCGCTGCCGAATTTTTGTGGTTTAACAGTTCCCATCATATCCAGTGCAAAAACTCTTCAAGGTTCGCTTTAATCCATTCCCGGTTCGCTCGTCTCCAAGCTATCCGTCTTTTAATGAATTAAACATGATGAGAATAGTCCTCTTTAGAAAATACTGGACGAAGGGCACATACAGCGTTGCTCATGTCCTTGGAGAAATTCATGCACAACAAATATCTCGGGATTTCGGTTGTCGCCTTGGTGGCGGCCGGCAGCGTCGCTGCACAAGCATTGGCGCAAACAGCGACCGAAACGGAGACTGAGACCGGCAAAGTGACGGTACTGAACGCCATCACGATTACCGGGAGCCGCGGTGGACAGCAGATTTCAGAGACGGCCCGCACCGTCTATGTTGTTGAAGCACAACAGATCCAGATGCGCGCGCGTTCAGGCGAAACCATCCAACAGATTTTGGCTCAGGAAATACCAAGCTTTGATCCGGTCAGCCGAGGGTCACGCACCTCGTATGGGCAAAACCTGCGCGGACGCACCGCCCTGGTGCTCATCGACGGGATATCGATGAATTCTGCCAGCGGACTGAGCCGTCAGTTTGATTCTATCGATCCATTCAACATAGAACGGATCGAAGTTCTTTCTGGTGCGACGTCGCTCTATGGCGGCAATGCCACCGGCGGCATCATCAATATCATCACCAAAAAAGGCAAGGACGCGCCGGACGGTTTGCATGGCGAGATCACGGCAGGCATAGAAAGCGGATTCCGCGCTGGCAATGACCTGGATCGCAACGGCGCAGCAGCTGTCACTTATAACAGCGAAACATGGGACGCCCGATTGTCGCTGGCAGGTAACCGTAGTGGTGCGTTTTACGACGCCGATGGTACAATGGTTGTGCCTGACATCACCCAAACTTCGACGGCTTTCAACCGACGTATCGATCTTATGGGCAGCGCAGGTTTCCAGTTTGACCCAGACAGACGGCTGGAGGTCAGCGGACAATACTTTAACTCCGAGCAGAAATCCGATTACAGCGTTTACTTCGGGCAATTTCTGGCTGGACTGCGCAATCCAAGCCTCATCGAAACGCGAGATGGCTATAATTCGGATTTCAACCCGCGCACACGCCGGTCTATGTTAAATGCGACCTATACGGATAATGACTTCTTCGGCCAGCAGTTACTCTTGCAAGGCTTCTATCGCAGCGAGAAGATCAACTTTCATCCGTTCCCAAGCTCGACCTACTTTTACGGCAGCGCGCAGGACACAGATTATTATGGCATGAAGGCCGCACTCATCTCCGAGCCGCTTGACGGATTGCGTGTTACCTACGGTGTTGATGCTGATAGAGATTCACTTTCTTCAAACCAACATATCTTCAATATGAGCAAGGCACTGCAAAGCGGCGCGATGGACTTTCAGACAGCAGGCATTACCGGCCTTTATCCAAAAATTGAGGTTACCACCTTTGCTGGCTTCGTAGAGGCCTCCTATGAAGCAACAGACCGTCTTACCTTCAATGGCGGCGTGCGCTATCAGTACACCAAAACGGAAGTTGGCGACTTTGTTGGCGCGGCGCAACAGATCGCTATTCTCAACGGGACAGCGACCTCTGCCGATTCAATTCCGGGCGGCTCGGTCGATTACGACGCCTTCTTATTCAACGCCGGCGCAACCTATAGCCTGACCAATACACAGCAGGTCTATGCAAATTTCAGCCAGGGCTTTGAGCTGCCCGATCCGGCAAAGTACTATGGTTATGGTGCCTACTCGTTGTCGGGTGGCCATTACACGTTGCTAAGTGGCGTGAATGTTGCAAATTCTGCTCTTGAAGCGATCAAAACCAATTCCTTCGAAATCGGCTACCGTCTTGATGATGGCACCTATAATCTGGAGGCTGCAGGCTTCTACTCCACCTCCGATCGCTCCATTGTACTCAATCGTACTACACTGGCAGTCGAACTTGAGGATAATGAACGTCGGGTCTATGGCATCGAAGGCAAAGCGGGCATGAAACTTAATCATGGCTTCGATGTAGGCATTCTGGGTCAATGGGTACGTACCGAAGTTGATCAGGATGGTGACTGGGTCAAGGATACGATCGGCTCTGCCAGCGTTTCCAAACTCGGTGGCCATATAGGCTGGGGCAATGAAACACTTAATCTGCGCTTACAAGGTCAGCACGTCTTCGATCTGGGAGACAACTCCGGTTACAAGATCGAAGGTTACACGCTGTTTGATCTCATCGGCTCTTATCACGTTGAAAAGGCCGACATGACAGTGAATTTCGGTGTGCACAACCTGTTCAACAAGGAATATAACACTGTCTGGGGGTCACGGGCCAAAGCACTTTATGGGGCACTCGCACCTGAAGAAATCTTCGACTACAAGGGCCGCGGCAGGACTTTCGCCCTCGCTTTGAGCAAAAACTTCTGATGATCGCACAACAAGACATGCTACCGACAAAGACTAAAGGCGCCAACGCGCGCCTTTATACCGTTCTCGGAGGGCTTTATCTCGCGCAGGGCATCCCGACCTATCTTCTATTGGTGGCATTGCCCCCACTGATGCGCGAAAGCGGTGCCTCGCGCACGGCTATCGGGCTTTTCTATCTCCTGATGATACCCCTGATCGCAAAATTCGCGATCGCACCGCTGGTGGATCGCTATCCGCTGATCGCAAGCTGGGGGCACCGGCGAAGCTGGGTCGTTGTTACTCAGCTTCTTGTCTCTTTCGGCATTGCTTGTATGGCTTTCGTAGAACCGCAACAGGCGGGTGCGCTATTTGCGATCTGCCTATGTATAACGCTTCTCTCCTCTTTGCAGGACATTGCGACCGACGGCTATGCTGTGCGTCATCTTAACGATAAAACACGTGCCACCGGCAATGCAATTCAGGCCGGGGCAGTTGCGCTTGGTGTCATCGTGGGTGGCACGCTGGCACTGGTTCTCTTCCACAAGATCGGCTGGCGTCCAACGATTTTCATCGTTTCCGCTCTTTCACTCCTGCCACTTCTGGCAGGGTTCTGGATGCAAGAAACAAGTGATCAGAAGCAGTCTCGGGAAAAGCCGCGCGCAAGCCTGAAACGTTTCTTCCAGCAGCCGAACGCGTGGCTCATCCTTTGCTTTGCCCTGACCTATCGGGCGAGCGAAGGCATGGTAAGGGGGATGGAAGGCAGCTATCTCGTGGATATCGGGCTGCCGTTATCGTGGATTGGCTATCTTTCTGGAGCTGCCGCTGCGACTGCTGGTATGATTGGAGCTGTTTTGGCCGCGCTGCTGATCCGCTGGACAGGGCTTTTCTCAGCGCTCATTCTGCTTGGATTATTGCGCAGCCTCTGCTTCCTTGCTTTCAGCTTCAATGCTGCAGAAATCTGGCCGGGTGTGACGATTGCTATGACTGTGTCAGCAATCCAAACCTTTCTGCGCTATATGGAACTGGTCGCAATCTACTCGCTGTTCATGAAAGCATCTTCCTCCGACCAGCCAGGCACGGATTTCACAATCCTCGCCTGTGCCGAACTGCTGATTTATCTTGTTGGTTCCTCGGTGGCTGGTTATCTTGCAGATAAATTTGGATATGCCGATCTTTTCACACTGGCAACCGTACTCTCTGCACTCGGGATCGCTTTGACATTCTATATTTTACGGAGATTACGGGGCAATGGACTTGCCCTGTAATTGTTTTTTGCATGATAACCAGCGATTACTTTTATCGTCTCCCGCACAGCCATCAAAACCACCATTCATTTCCAATCGCCCTGCGAGTTTGGACAGAACCTATCCGCGTGACATATCCAATGGTGGCGAGACATCCGAACCAAGCGGGGAAATGTAGGGTGTTCTGGACGTATGTTCTGCCAACGCTGCTTTCGCATTTTTCAACAAAAGCGGGTCGGTTATTACATTCAGTCCAGTAACAGCCATCGCTTTTGCTGCATGCACCATCGCCTTATGGGCTGCCGGTGATTTACCTTGGGCAACAATCTGCCACGTATGAAAGGGCGTGCCGATGGCGACTGTCGGGGCATGTACCTGAACCGTCGGGACAACCCAGCTCACATCACCTATATCAGTCGACCCGATGAATGGCTTACGATTGGTGTTCTCGGGGGTTAAGAAGTTTGCGAGCGGCTCATCGGTGATTGGCAAACCTATCGCTTTATAGACCGAGGCTATGTCCTTTTCAGAGAAAGTTTTCCGAATTTCACGGGCAAAGGCACGATCTTGACTGTCAAAATCGGGTACGCCCAATTCATCCATAGCCGTGTGGAGCGCGTGTTCCAGCGGCTTATTATCCAACGTATTGGATACCGCGCTTACTATTTTCATCTCGACGGTTGTCTCAGTCATCATGGCTGCACCCTGCGCAATCTTATGCACACGATGAACAAGATCATGCATGTCCTGCAATTCCATTGCGCGGATTGAATATCGAACACGCGCATTTGCTTGGACAACATTCGGCGCAATACCACCTGTATCAAGAATTGCAGAGTGGACTCGCGCGTCAGATGGCATATGCTCGCGCATATAATTGACGCCGACGCTCATCAGCTCAAGCGCGTCAAGCGCACTGCGCCCCAAATGGGGTGCAGCTGCGGCATGGGCTGCACGCCCTTTGAACGTGAAATCTGCACGCGTGTTCGCGAGAGAAAGTGCTGGCGCAACTTCCCAGAAACTGTAAGGGTGCCATGAGATCGCAACATCCACGTCGTCGAATGCGCCTGAACGAACCATAAAGGTTTTCGCCGCGCCACCCTCTTCTGCAGGGCAACCATAATAGCGTACGCGCCCAGCAATGCCTTTCTCGGCAAGGTAATTCTTGAGCGCAATTGCGGCTAGCATAGCGCCAGAACCAAGAAGATTATGCCCACAGCCATGGCCATGGCCGCCAACTTCCAACGGTCTGCACTCGGCCACGCCTGCCTCTTGGCTGAGACCGGGAAGCGCATCAAACTCGCCTAGAAATGCGATAACTGGTCCGCCCTGCCCCGCCTCACCGATAACGGAGGTTGGAATGTCTGCTACCCCTTCCGTGACGCGAAAGCCATGATGCAGAAGCTCCGCTTTATGTTCGGCCATGGAACGAAATTCTGTATAGCACACCTCCGGCATGCCCCAAACGCGATCACTCAGCTCGATTAGTCGTTCTTTTTCATCATCGACTTTTTGCCAGAGGTCTATTCGATTATTTGCATTCATCACACATTCCAACTTCTGCTTCTAGAGCTGCGCTGCGTCATCAAAAACAAGTTCACTTGCAGGCGGAATTCTGTCTTCAAACCAAAAGGCTGCAGCAGCCCGAGACATTGCAGCGCCGTCATGACCGACACCTTGAATGTCTATTAGTTTCCAATTGAAAGGCAGGTCACGCTTTTTGGCCTGCGCCATCGCAAAAGCATATACAAAATGCGCGCGCTTAAAACGTGAAGGCCCTTGCGCTAATGCTTCGGGCTGAGACGGAAGGTTCGGATCGTCTTCAACGATATCCTGATCGCCAGCAAATATGTGCATTGGATAGGCAAACCAGCGCGCGAGTTGTTCATCGGACAAACCAACTCCCCCCATCCCTTCAGGAAAGGATCGCTCCATATCTGGCAATGTATACCAACCCGGGTTTGCAGCGATGACCGCACAAAAAGGGTAAGTCGGCTGTGTTGCGAGCAGGCGATGTGCAAATTGTCCACCTGCGGAATGGCCATAAAGGTAAGCGCTGTCCTGGTCGGTTGCTCCAGATGCTTTCAATGCAGCAAACACCCGAGCAGGAACCCCATACAACCATTCCTGCTGGTCACGAACCCGTCCAACCGAATCTAAAACAAGCCCATTATTATAGCTTTCAGCCATCGGGAACGCTGCATCCGAGAAGGTTGGCGCAGCAATCAATAGCCCGTGTTTTTCAGCAGCAGCTATCCAGAAATCCCGGTACTCATCACCGTTGCGTAGCATTCCATGCTGCACAATAACCACAGGATTGCCCGGCTTATAGTGTGCTGGTCGGTAGAAGTTTACCTCCAATGGGCGATCAGGGTGAAACCTGTCGAGAAAAGGCAAAACGCTTCTCCCGACTTCTGGATTAAGCGAAGAGGTAATCATTGAAACTCCAGATTATGCAAATGGCACGCCACACTTTGACGAGAGGTGACTTCTTTAAGCTCGGGACGATGGTCACGGCACACGGACATGGCCTGTGCGCAGCGCGGGTGGAAAGGACAGCCGCTGGGTGGTGCAAGTGGAGAAGGTAAATCACCCTTCAGCGGCTCAAAATTGCGCTTACGCCGTTTGACAGACGGGCTAGCATTCAACAACGCGGCGCTATAGGGATGTGCTGGATTGGCAAAAATGTCAGCGGCTGAGCCGATCTCAACAATTCGGCCAAGATACATGATCGCAATACGGTCGCTTATGTGACGAACCACACCCAGATCATGACTGACAAAAAGATATGTCAGGCCGTATCGGTCACGCAGATCCATAAATAGGTTGATGACCTGCGCCTGGATAGAAACGTCGAGCGCAGAAACAGGCTCATCGCAAACAAGAAAATCCGGTTTGACAGCGAGCGCACGCGCAATGCCGATACGCTGTCGCTGACCACCGGAAAATTGATGCGGATAGCGTTCGCGATAAGCGATATCAAGACCGACCTCTTCCAGTGCGCGGTCTACCATTCCAGATATCTGGTTTTTTGGCGCTAGTTTGTGAACCTTCAGCGCTTCTGCAACAATCTCATGAACCTTCATTCTTGGATCAAGCGATGCGAATGGGTCCTGAAAAATCATCTGCACTTTAAGCAGGAAGTCGAGCTTTTCCCGGTTCCGTAAGTCGGCGACGTTTTTGTCCCTGTAAATGACGTTGCCAGCAGTCGGCTTATGGATGCCGGTCGCCATGCGCGCCAACGTAGACTTACCGCAACCAGATTCTCCTACCAGCCCAAGAACCTCACCTTGCCGGACACTGAGATCAACACCATCAACAGCACGCAAAAGCCGATTTGGCTGCTTTTTACCGGCAAGACTGAGTAGTCTTTCCGCAGTCGTTGCTCTGGATTCAAAATATTTACGCACACCCTTCATCTCGAACAGAATGTCGCTCACGAGATTACCTCCAGGGTCGCAACCGGGTTGTGGCAACGGAAGCTATGATCACTTAGATGCTGCTTTTCCGGATAAATCGTTGTGCAAACGTCGATAACGCGATCACAACGCGTTCTAAACGGACATCCCGATGGTCGTGCATCAATCCGGGGTGCATTTCCATTGATTTGGTGAAGGCGCTCGCCCGGCTGAACCATGCCGGTTGAAGAACTCAACAGGCCAAGTGTGTAGGGATGCATGGGATTATCGAGCACATCATCCACCGAACCGCTCTCAACAATCTGCCCCGCATACATGACCGCAACGCGATCAGCCAACTCGGCGACGACAGCCAGATCGTGCGTAATCCACAAGACTGCTGTTCCTGTTTGGCGCGCAAGCTTCTGAACCTCATAAAGGATCTGACTTTGTATGGTGACGTCCAATGCGGTAGTTGGCTCATCGGCAATGATAAGGTCAGGGCTATTAAGCAAGGCTATGGCAATCGCCACGCGCTGACGCATCCCGCCTGAAAACTCATGCGGATATTGTTTGAGCCGCGCTTCTGGTGAAGAAATGCCAACTCTTGTCAGAGCATCCATCGCTTCTATGCGCGCTTTTTCACGACTACAATTGCGATGCTCGAAAATTGCCTCAAGCATCTGTTCTCCGACAGTAAGAACAGGGTTGAGCGTGGAAAGCGGATCTTGAAAGATCATGGCAATGCGGTCGCCGCGCAGCGAACGCAATTCTTCGTCCGAAACCATACGAAGATCGGATCCATTGAAGAGTATCTTACCTTCGACAATCTCGCCGGGGGCATCGATCAGTTGAACGATGGAAAAGCCTGTAACGGACTTTCCGGAACCTGACTCACCCACCAGGCATAAGATCTCGCCACGCTCCACTTTGAGATCAATTCCGTCAACTGCAGACCAGGCACCGCCGAGCAAATGAAAGACAGTCCGCAGCCCCTGAATATCAAGAAGCGCTGTCATGCGTTGGCCCTCACATTGAAGCTGCGGCGAACACGATCGCCCACGAAGTTCAGCGAAATAATCAGAAGGACCAGGGCGATACCGGGGAACACTGCAATCCAGTATTCACCGGACAGCAGATACTCGAAGCCATTGGCAATCAAAAGTCCAAGTGAAGGCTGGGTTACGGGGACACCAACACCTAAAAATGACAGGGTGGCCTCTAATGTTATGGCACCTGCAATACTGATTGTGGACATGACAAGAACAGACCCGACCGAGTTCGGCAGGAGGTGCGCCAACATGATATGGCGTGTAGGCAACCCGAAATTGACAGCAGCCTCAATATATTCCTTGCGCCGTTCGACCATGGCGGAGGCGCGCATTAAGCGCGCATATTGCGCCCATTGAACCACGATAATGGCGAAAATCACCTTATCTATTCCGCGCCCCACTGAAGCCAGAAGTACAAGCGCGACAAGGATCGAGGGAAAGCCAAGCATGAAATCGACAAAGCGCATGATGATCGTGTCGACGAAGCCACCAATCTGGGCTGCAAACAATCCAGCAGTCACACCAATAATCATCGCCCCCAGAGTGGACAATAACCCGACCAGCAAACTTGTGCGTAGACCATAGAGAATTGCACTGACCATATCGCGCCCTTGCGCATCCGTACCAAGCCAGTAGGTCATACCGGTCATGCTGGATGAACCAGGTGGGAGGCGATTATCCATCACACTCAAGGAAGAAAGATCATAGGGGTTCTGAACGGTGATGAACGGCGCCAAAATCGCAAGGATAACGAGACATGCAAGCAGAATAGCTGCCCCACGCATAGTTGGCTTATTGCGGATGCGCTTGAGCACCTGCTTACGCAAAGGTGTATTGGCAAAATGGGGAACGTTCGGTTTCGTCATACCATCTCTCCCGAAAGCTTCACCCTCGGATCAAGTGCCGCATATAGAACGTCCACGAGGAAGTTGACGCCGACAAAGAGCAACGTTGCGAGCATGACGTAAGCTACGACAACGGGACGATCGAGTTGGTAGATACTATCGATTAGGAGTTTGCCCATCCCCGGCCACGAGAATACGGTTTCAGTTATGGTGGAGAAAGCCACCAGACTACCAAACTCAATGCCTGCAACGGTCACGACAGGAATGAGAATATTGCGCATGATATGTCGGAAGACGATGCGCTTACGGCGCACTCCCTTGGCACGGGCGAATTTGACATAGTCCTGGGTTGTCGCTTCTGCAGTTCCAGCTGCAACAAGGCGCACCAGCAGAGCTGATGTTGGAATAGCGAGGTTAAGCGTTGGCAAAATGAGATGGCGCAAGCCATCAAGGGTAAACAGGCTGGTATGGAACCCCAGAATATCAACAGTCTCGCCTCGTCCAGCAGTCGGAAGCCAGCCAAGAACCACGCTGAACAACAGGATGAGCATCATTCCCTTCCAGAAACTGGGAAGAGAAAAACCGATGACCGTTCCAGCCATAACAATGCGCGAGAAACGACTTTCTGTATTGAGACCCGCATATAGACCAAGAGGGACGCTGACGATTGTCGCACAGGTCATAGACAGGAGCACCAGCTCCAAGGTAGCAGGAAGCCGACCCAGGATTAGCGATACAACCGGCACACCATGCACAAAGGATGTACCCAGATCACCCCTCAAGGCATTGCCCAGGAAAGTGAAATATTGCTGCCAGACGGGCAAATCGAGCCCCAGTCTTTTGACCAGCGCCAGCCTTTCGGCGGCGCTGACCTGCGGTGGAACAAGCAGCTCAATCGGATCCCCAATGCCATAGATGGCAAAGAAAACGGCAACCGAAACGGCGAGCAGCACCAGAGCGCTTTGGATCAAGCGCTGCAAAGCATATGCAGTCATCACATTTTACCCGAATGATGCTTAACGAAGAGATTTACTTCGCTGGCTTTGCGGACATTGCGAGCGTGAACTGGTCAGACCGACCGGTAAAGCTGATGTCCGCTTTATGTGCCCAGATGCCACTTTCAAAGTGCAGTGGAATGAAAGCATAATCCTTAAGCACTTCGGTGGTTGCCTGCTGCAACAATGATGAGCGCTTGTCGTCATCCATTGTTTCCACAGCTTCATAAATCAGCTTGTCGAAAGCAGGGTTTTTGTAATCACCATAGTTGGAGCCACCCATTGTACCCGCTTCATTTGGAGATGCAGGCCACTGACGCAGGAATGATGATGCTTCGCCGCTGGTCGACGCCCACCCACCGATCGCAACGCTAAGTTCTTTCTTTGAACGACGTGGGAAATAGAGCGCGCGTGTCATCGCGTCCACATCGGTTTTAATGCCGATCTGGGTCAGATATTGTGCAACGGCTTGTGTGATCTGGCTGTCATTGATGTAACGATCATTGGTCGTTGAAATAGTTAGTTGGAACCCGTCCGGATAACCCGCTTCGGCAAGCAGCTTTTTCGCAGCAGCTGGATCGTAACGAAGTTCGGGCGCATCTAGCAATGTGCCGAACATGCCCTTTGGCAGGAATTCGTTTGCCTGTTCTGCGGCGCCGTCCATCAGGCGGGCGATGATCGCTTTGCGGTCAATTGCAAGCGACATGGCTTCACGCACACGCACATCCTGCAAAGGATTTTTTCCGTCGGCAGATTTCACAAAAGGGCTTTGCGCACGACCAACATCAAGCTGGTAATAGATTACGCGGGTGGTCGGGGTAACTTCTGCAACGAAGCGCTTATCATCCTTGATACGCGTCAAATCACGCGCTGCCGGGTTTTCGACAAGATCATAATCGCCGGCAAGCAGGCCAGCCAATCGCGTTCCAGCATTAGGAACAGGAACGAATCGAACACTTTCCCATGGCTCCTTTTCGCCCCAATATTTGTCATTGCGTTCAAGCTCGATCGCAGAACCTTTAACATAATTCTTGAGCTTATAAGGCCCGGTTCCGATCGTCTTTTTGCCATCGTTGAAATCACCAACAACAGGCCAGGCACTGGTAACACCGCAATTGTTGGCTGGGTCGAATGTGATCTTGCCATGGTCAACAATCGAAGAACTTAAAATACCCACTGTGCCCATGAAGGTCGCAAGCAGCGGCTCAGGAACCTTTGTCGTAATAATCAGAGTTTTGGCATCAGGTGCTTCTACAGATTCGAAATTCGCCGTGATATCAGCAAATGAACCTGAAACAGCGGTTTCGTTCTTTAGTGTCCGACAAAAGGTAAAAACAACATCATCGGCAGTAAATGGCGTTCCATCGGAGAAGGTAACACCTTCACGCAGCTTGAAGGTCCACTTGTTTTTTCCATCATTCTCCCAGGATTCAGCCAGAGCCGGGTGCAATTTCTGCTTCTCATCCTGACGCGTCAGGCTATCAAAAATATGCGCAGCGAGCGCATTATTCGGGGTGAGATCATGGTAATGCGGATCAACAGCGGTCGCTTCTGATGAAAGCGCGACTTTAAGGGTCTGAGCAGTTGCAGCGCCGCCTAAAACCGTGGTCGCAAAAAGGCTAGCTATCAAGAGCGTTTTGTACATAATTATATTCGTTCCCTTGGAGTAAACATCTTTTTGATGTGATTATTTTCATTTTTAGATTATATGAAAATTTCTAGACGTCAACGGCGGAAATTATCGATGGCCAACACTTTGAGTCCCAAGTCCGAATTTGCGCAGCGAATAGCAGAGGTTTATCCGTCTCTCAGCAAGTCGCATCAGAAGATCGCGGATTTTGTGTTGACGCGACCTCTGGATGTAGTCGCCATGTCAATTGAAGGTGTGGCTGAGGCTAGCGGCAGCTCAACAGCCACAATTACGCGTTTCGTCAGAACAGCTGGCTATGGCGGTTTCAGTGAATTCCGAGAAAAGATCGTTTCTGATTTCCAGGCAGTTCCGGGCAATAAACACAACTCTCAAGGAAATGATCTCGGCTCTCTTGGTAAAACATCGACGTTGCACCGCCAGCTTATCGATAGTGTTGAAAAGCTGCAGGATACCATATCAAATATTGATCAGACCTCATCTGACGAATTTATCCAGTCCATACTCCAGGCCCAACGAATTATTATTCTTGGAACCGGAGCCAGTCACTACGCCGCCGCATATCTCGAAGAGGGGTTGGCGCTTTATACTGAAAAAAGCGTCACCAACGCACTGCTACGCGGTGCCAGCTCTTATTCAAGCAATATCATCAACTCCATAAGTAAGAACGATGTGGTGATCGCCATATCCATTCCTAGATATTCTCAGAGCACGTTGGAGCTTACAAAAGCTGCGCGCGCCAAACATGCAAAGATATTGGTTTTAACGGACAGCCCGACATCGCCACTCGCATCTTTGGCAGATGTCGTGCTTTATGCTACCGCGACAAGCGACTTTTTGCCGAATTCGCCTTCGGCAATTTTCGCTCTTTCCGAAGCAATTGTCGCAACCGTTGCAGAGCAGCGCCCCGATATAATTGAGTCTTTGCGTAAAATATCGCCGCCAAACATTATTCGCTAAGCGCCAACACACAGACAGCAATTAATCGGTGTTTTCAGCAGCGCTGCTAGCTCAGCACGATACCGCCATCGACATTCAGGCTTTGCCCGGTAACAAAAGCTGCATCATCCGAAGCGAGAAATGCAACCGGCCCTACTACATCTTCAGGATCACCGATCCGTCGCATGGCTGTTTTTTCCTGCCATGTCTCGCGCACCGCAATATCGTCTAGATTAACGCGGCCCATATCGGTGAGTATTATGCCGGGGCAAATGCAATTTGCAGTGATACCGAACGTTCCAACCTCTTGCGCCAATACGCGCGTGAAACCCATAACAGCAGCCTTTGAGGCAGAATAATGTGCTTGTTCCGGCGCGCCATGCTTGCCGCCAATCGATGCGATATTCACGATACGACCGTAATTCTGTTTCTTCATAAATGGTAACACGGCCTGAACAACCAGAAATGTGCCCTTGGCATTCACATCAAGAACGCTGTCCCAATGTTCTTCTTTAAGATGTTCGACGTCGCTTGCAATCAGGATACCTGCATTGTTCACGACAGCATCGATGCGGCCAAACTTTTCAACCGTCTTCTGAACCATGGTTTCAACGTCGGTTTTATTACTAACATCGGCATAGACAGTTAAGACGCGGCGACCACTCGCTTCTATTTCTTTTGCAACGTCCTGCATTGCATCTTTCTGACGTTCAATATCGTTGATGGCTATATCAAAACCGCGTTTGGCCATACCAACAGCGATCGCACGTCCAATTCCACGACTGGCACCTGTAACCAGTGCTATTTTTGCCTGTTCGGTCATTTCATCCTCCAGAAATTAAAGGGCAGTATAGCCGCCATCAACGGTCAACACCGTGCCGGTTACGAAGCTCGCCGCATCGGATGCGAGAAACAGAACAGCATTTGCGATTTCACGCGGTTCGCCGAGCCGTCCCTGGGGTGTCATGGCAAGCCATTTCGAAAACCACTCTTCGTTGCTGCAACCTGCAAGAGTGAGCTCAGTCGCCGTATAGCCGGGCGCGACCGCGTTTGCGCGCACGCCATGCTTTGCCCATTCGACTGCAAGCGATTTGGTGATGAGATTAACACCTGCCTTAGCAGCATTATACGCGACCTGCGGCTGCGGATAGACAACGATCTCACCGCACATGGATGAAATATTGACGATCGCACCACGGCCGGCTGCAGCCATACGCTTTCCGAACGCCTGCGCACAGAAGAATACGCCATTTAAATTGACATCGATTACGGCTCGCCAGTCAGCTTCCGCAGTTTCGGCGACCGGGGCATTTTTGACGATGCCCGCATTATTCACCAATATATGCGGACAACCATTTTGGCGGGAAATAGCTTCTGCAGTGCGTTCGACTGCATCCTTGTCCGTTACATCAAGGATATAAAGACTAGCCGAGGCAGCTCTTAACGTGTTGAGCTCTGCAACAGCCGCCTTACCTGCCGCTTCATCACGATCGGTTATGATAACAGTTGCTCCCGCTTCAACGAACAACTGCGCAATAGCGCGGCCTATGCCTTTGGCTCCACCGGTAATGACTGCAAGCTTATCTGTAAGTTCGAAATCCCTGAGCAATGGTCTCTCCCCAATTGATTTCAGGCCGCGTGAACAGATTTCAGCGCCGGGTACAAAGCGCGATACTGCTGGTAAATCTCGTTATAGATCGCTGCTTCGCGCGGACGCGGTTCTATACGCGTTCCGGGCTTCACCATCGCGGCGATTCCGTCATCGATAGTGGCGAAATATCCCGCACCATGGGCCGCCAAAACCGCAGCTCCCACCGATGGCGCATCGCGTGACTGCGGCACACAAACAGGCAAGCCAGCCGTATCAGCATGTATCTGCAACCAGAGCGGAGAGGCACTTGCTCCGCCGCCAACGGTGATTTCCTGTCCGCGATAACCAGCATCTCCCATGGCATCGAGAATTGCGCGAGTACCAAAACTGATGCCTTCCATGATTGCCCGGAAAATATGATGCGGCTCATGTGCAAGTGTCAGACCGACAATTGCCCCACGCGACAGGGCATCAGTATAAGGCGTGCGATTGCCCTGAAAATGGTCTTGCACCAGAAGTCCGTCCGCCCCCGGCTCAAGAGCCGCAGCCTTACGGTTCAATGCTTCCATATCCATTGTACCGTTCATCATGCGGCCCAGCCATGCGATAATCGAACCGGTTGATGTTTGGCCACCTTCAATCACGTAGCGCCCCGGATAGAGCATATCCGGGTAACTCCCCCAAATGCCGGGGGCATGGAGTGGTTTGTCCGAAACACCAAACTGCAGATGCGACGACCCGGTTATCAGAGCAAGTTGACCGGGTTTGGCAACACCAAGGCCGATCATGCCAATCAGTGCATCAGCCCCACCCTGAACCAGTTTCACCGTCTGGCTGAGACCAAGTTCGGAGGCGGCGGACGTACAAAGCGTACCGACTACCTCGCCCGGCGCGACCACGCGCGATGGCCATTTATGCAATAAGGTTTCAAGCCCCAGTTTTTGCAGCATCGTCGTGGGGAACCCGCCACGATCAGTCGAATAATGCCAGCGCAGCGACGCGTTGTTGAGACTTGCTGCTTTTTCGCCAGTCAGGCGCAAAGTCATAAAATCCTGATACTCGCAGATCGTTTCGGCCTTCGCGAAAATCTCCGGCTCATTGCGTGCAATCCAGAGTGCCTTGGGGATCATCCATTCCGCCGAGACAGGCCCTTGGCCACCGCCATTGGCTTTGAGCGCCTGATCGCCCGTCGCCAATACAGCTTCCGCTTCTGAGCTAGCGCGAACATCCATCCAGATAATCGATGGACGCAGAGGCTTTCCGTCAGCGTCGAGCGCAACAACCGTGCAGCTTGTTGTGGCAAGCGTTATCGCTTCGATCGCAGCCGGATCAATTGCGGATTCTGATATCGCTTTGCGTGCGGCCTGAACGAAGGAGCTCCACCAATCTTCTGGATTTTGTTCAGCTCGTGCACCGCTGGAAAACTTGGTTTCATATGGAACTGCAGCACTGGCAAGGCATACGCCCGACAAATCGTAAACCCGCGCGCGGATACTTTCCGTGCCTCCGTCGGCGGTGAGAAAATAAGCCATTCAATTCCTCCCGAAGCAAATGCAAAAGCGCCTCCAACCTTTGCTTTGCCCTAAACTCAACTCAAATTGCGAAATGCCTCGAGTGCTTTGCCCGCATACATAACTGCTGGACCGCCTCCCATTTCGACAGCTACTTCCAATGCTTCGAGCAGTTCCACTTCTGCTGCACCATGGCGGATAGCGGCATCGACATGATATAGAATGCAGTCCTCGCACCCTTTGGCGACAGCAATGCTCACCGCAATCAACTCACGTTGAGCGGAGGAGAAACGACCCGCAGCAGTTGCTGTCTTGCTGACCTTGGCAAAGCCTGACATGAGCTCGGGCGTTGCCTTGGCAAAAGCACCAAGCCGTGATTGAGCTTCTTTGAGTTTTGCTTTTACATCAGTCATCGGCCTCTCCTGTAGAGCTCAAGATGAGATCCAGCACATCTTTCGTTTGATCCCATTGCGGCATATGGCCGGATTGAGCGAAGAAATGGACACTCGCTGAAGGTGGCAACGATGTCACCTGCTGCCACGGGATAATGCGGTCTTGAAGACCAACAAGAACTCTCACGGACATTGAACGCAAAAGCTTATCCAGTGATGTGATAATATCGATACGTTGCCCTGATGATCCGATAATGGTTTCCGCAAGTGCCTTGAGACGGCCTTTGCTCATTGTGCGCGCAAAGTCGGCCGCAAGTTCGGGCGAAAGCTCAACAGGTTTGGCCGCAACGCGCCTGAGCAGATGCGTCACCTCACCAGCTGTCGTGGCATTCGCCATGCCGGAAATGAAACTTGCATCGATTTCGGAACCAAGACCAGCTGGCGCAATAAGCGTTAGCCCCGAAACACGCTGAGCATGGGTCTGTGCAAACTCCGTTGCTGCAAGAGCGCCTAGGGAGTGAGCGACTACATGAACGTTCTTAACGGACAATGCGTCGAGAAACTCCGAGAGAAAATCGCTTAGTTGATCGATATGCCCCGCTTCAATCGTTGTCAGACCATGCGCGGGAAGATCGGGCGCAATAACGCGGAAATTTGCCCGGCGCAAACCTGAAGCGATACCACTCCATGTGGTGCGATCTCCAGAAAATCCATGCAGAAGCAGGAAGGTCGGCGCATCCTTTGAACCCTGGTCGCTATAGGCAACGCGCCCACGTCCAAGTTCGACAAACTGTATATCACCTTTTGGCAGAGTATTACCGGAGGCAGCGAGTACGTCCTCTTTTTCAATACGCCCCCTGCGACCAGTACCGGATAGAAGTTGGATATCGATGCCTTTGTCACGCGCTATCCGGCGTGCAAGGGGTGTCGCACGAACACGCTTATCCCTTCCCGCTTGTCTTGCAACAGCTGCGCTAGACACTATTGGCACAGCTGATGCTGCAACTGTTTCAACGGCGGGGGCATCCGGCAACCTCGATGCGAGCTATAGCGCCGCCAACCGTTACCATGTCGCCTTTCTGACGCAGGATTTCGACGATCTTACCGCCGACCAGCGCAGGAAATTCTGCGACCGTCTTGTCTGTTTCAATTTCGAGAACGGCTTCGCCACGCTCGAAGCTATCGCCTGCAGCCTTTAGCCAACGGACAATGCGCCCCTCTTCCATCGTTTCCCCGAGGCGGGGCATATCCAGCTCAGTTACAACAAAATCGTCAGTGGACTCTTCCGAAACAGGTGTGCTTTCACCGCCCTCATCCGTCCAGTCGGGACCAACGCCTATGTCGATACGCGCCAGCGGCGCACCAACCACCACATGATCTCCAACAGATCCGATCCACTCATGCAGTGTACCGTCCCCAAGAGCTGGAAACTCTGCAACGGTTTTGTCTGTTTCGATCTCGATGATTGAATCGCCACGTTTGAAACTATCGCCGGGATTCACGAGAAAGCCGACAATCTTGCCTTCTTCCATCGTTTCACCCAGACGTGGCATTTTGAGAATACGTTCTGTCATGACAGCATTCTCTCTGCGACCGAACGGATCAGGTCTGCTGTCGGCACACTTCCGGCTTCCAGATCCTGCGAGACTGAAATTGGAATGTCTTCACCCGCCACCCGCACGACAGGCTGTTCGAGATAATCGAAGCACTCTTCCGTAATGCGTGCCGAAAGCTCTGCTGCTACACCCGCCGTCATCACGCCTTCGGATACAACCATGGCCTTGCCGACACGCTCAACGTGTTCGCGCACCGTGTCAAAATCGAGCGGGTTGAGCGTACGAAGATCTATAACCGTCGCTTCAATACCCTTGGAAGCAAGTTTTTCAGCCGCATCCATCGCGTAGTGCAGTTGGCGCGAATAAGTGACGATAACGAGATCCTTACCTGTACGCCGTACTGCTGCCTTGCCCCATTCCAGCGGCTCTGCATCAAGGTCGACCTCTTCCTTGCGAGTATACAGCGCTTTGTGCTCAATGAAGACCACCGGATCAGGTTTCGTGAGGCTCTGGCGCAGCAGATGATAGGCATCCTGTACAGTCGCAGGCATCGCAAGCCGAAGGCCCGGCGTATGCATGATCCATGCTTCCAGACTTTGTGAATGCTGCGCGCCTGCCGAACGACCGGTGCCACCTTGCGTGCGAAGAACCATCGGCACGCCAATCTGTCCGCCAAACATATAGCGGATTTTGGCAGCCTGATTGGCAAGCTGATCCATCGTCATGCCAAGGAAATCGATATACATCAGTTCAGCAACAGGACGCAGCCCGGTCATTGCTGCACCCACGGCTGCACCAATAATTGCTGGCTCGGAAATCGGTGTGTCGATAAGCCGGTCCGCTCCATATTTACCGATCAAGTCTTTTGTAACGCCGTAGGCACCACCATAACGGCCCACTTCTTCACCGATCACAACAATGGTGTTGTCTTCAGCCATGGCATCATCCAGCGCCTTACGCAGCGCATCGCGGTAAGTCATGGCAACCATTATGCTTCATCCCTGGAAAGTACGCGATCAATACGAGTGCGGACGGGTTCCGGCTCTGGTTCGCCAACCGCATAGACATCTCTGAACATGGAAGTGAGTGGAGGCGCTTTGGATTCCACGGTAAAATCAATAGTCGCATCCATTTCGGCCGTGATGCCACTATCCATCGCGTCGAGGTCAGTTTCTGGTGCCAAACCTTCCGAAATCAGCCTATCCCGTGTGAACTTTACCGGATCTTTTTTCCGACCTTCTGTCTCTTCCGCTTCCGCGCGATATGGACTCTTGTCCATGCGCGCATGACCAAAGAAACGGTAGCAGGTCACTGACAGGAAACCTGGCTTGCCAAGGCGAGCATCATCAATCAGTCCCTGCGCAACGCTTTTTACTTCTTCAACATCAATACCATCCACGACTGCACCGTTAAGACCGAATGCATGCGCGCGCTGGTCAAACGCTGTATTGGCTGTCGCCTGATCAACACGCGTGCCCATGCCATATTGATTGTTGATGCAAACAAACACGACCGGCAGGCCCCAAAGCGCTGCCATATTCATGCTCTCATAGAGAATGCCCTGCTGCATCGCACCATCGCCAAAAAAGGCGATAGAGACAGAGTTTTTCTTGAGGTACTTGCTGGAAAGGCCTGCGCCAACAACGGATGGAATACCACCACCAACAATGGCATTGGCGCCAAGATGTCCAAGCGCCATGTCGGCAATATGCATGGAACCACCCTTACCATGGCAGTAACCGGTTTCCTTGCCGCCGATTTCCGCCATCATTTGTTTGGGATCAGCACCGCGCGCAAGAAAAATACCATGGCCGCGATGATGGGTTGTGAAAGTGTCCTGCGGCTGCATAGCAGCACATACACCGGCAGCGGCTGCCTCTTCACCAATGGAAAGGTGAAGCATCGAACCCGCCGTCTGGCCACGTACGAACAATTCACCAACGCGTTCTTCAAAGGTGCGGATACGCCGCATCGTCCGGTATAGTTCGAGAAGATTAGAGTTACTCGGATTTTGCACGCGCGCCTCCGACAGACTTGTCTGTTTCAAGTTTTTCATGATGTTTGGTTCAATGCCTAACGCAGTTCCTCAAAGGAGCTTCAGTTTGGTGGTTCGCGAAACGACTGCGACCGCCACGAGAATGATAAGGCCCTTCACGATGCTCTGGATGTATGTGTCCATGCCAATAAGGTTAAGGCCGTTATTGATGACGCCGATGAAAAGCGCGCCGAAGAAGGTCCCTGCAATTGTTGCAGTACCCGGACGGAACATGGTCATTCCAATAAATACTGTAGCAAGACCATCAAGCAGATAACGTTCGCCTGCATTGGGCTGACCGGACCCCAAGCGCGCTGCAAGAAGCGCACCTGCAACAGCTGCAAAAATTGAGCAGACCACAAGAGCGGCAGCGCGATAGAAGCGACCATTCACGCCAGAAAGCTCCGCTGCTTTAAGATTTCCGCCCACCGCATAAATGTAACGACCGAAAACGGTTCGCTCCATCAGGAACCAGGCCACGAAAACAACAATCACCATGGCATAGGCAAGCACCGGGATGCCAAAGAGTTGTCCCTGGCCAAGCCAGAGATAACTTGCAGGAAGCCCGCCATAAATTGCTCGTCCGCCCGTCATCAGAAAATTGATACCGTAGAGAATAGAGCCAATCGCAAGCGTGGCGATCAGTGACGGAACCCCCACCAGCGTAACCAGTGCGGCATTGACCGAACCGACGACCAGACCGGCACCAAGACCAGCAAGCAAAGCAACTGGCAACGGAAATCCGGCAACCAGCATCAGCGGTACCAGAATGCCTGCCATACCAACCATATAACCGACCGAAAGGTCCATTTCTCGCGCTGCAAAGCCAAATGTCAGGCCTGCACCAACGATGGTAAGCATCGAAATCTGCTGGATAATATTGAGCAGATTGTTTGCCGTGAGGAAGCGGTCAACGGTCAGTGAAAAGCCCGCAAACAATAGGAAAAGCACAAAGAGCGTACTGTATTTCAGCAGCCACTCGCCTTTGAGCTTTTTACCGAAGCTCTGGGCATGACGGGATGATTGCGGTGAGACCGCTGAAGATCGGGCATTCATTGGGTAACTCCTGCCATTGCGGCAATAAATTTCGCTTCTGAGAATGCGCTGCGCTCAATCTGTGGACCGGGCTTGCCATTCACGAATGGGATGACGCGGTCTGCCACGTCGGCTATTTCCAGAAGGTCGGAAGAGGTTACGAGAATGGCTATCCCTTTTTCGGCAAGTCTGCGCATCTGCGCATGAATCTCGCGCTTGGCGCCGATATCCACTCCCTCTGTAGGTTCGATGAAGATCATCAACCGGTAATGATCGTCAGCGCCGTAAAGCCGCTTGCCAATCGAAACCTTTTGTTTGTTGCCACCGCTCAGGTCTTTCACAAACTGGCTTCGTGAATGTGCCTTGACGTTCATCAACTGCATTGTGCGGTCCGCTTCGCTCGCCTCGCGGCGCATGGACAATACGCCCGTGCCGCCCAAAGTTGCGTATGATGGGTGGACCATCGCAAGATTTTCGCGCACATCCCAATCGCCAATCAGTGCATTTTCCATGCGATGGTCGGGCACAAGCGCCACGCCCTTCTTCTGCATGGTTCTCGCATCAACTCTGGTGATGGAAGTGCCATCAAAACGACAGGTTCCGGCGGTCTGCCCACTTGCTGTGTAAAGCGACCGCGCAAAGCCAAAATGCCCTGCCCCCGTCAAGCCAATAAGCCCGACAATCTCACCGGAACGGATGGCGAAATTATCGACACTCACGCCACCAGCCTGCCAGTCGCTGACTTCCATAACCACTGGGCCGAGGTTGCGTGTTTGCCTGACATCCTGCTCGGCAGCACTCTTACCGCCCGAACGCTGAAGCATCAGGTCTATAAGTTGTGCTTCACTTGAATTTTCCGCCTCTAGTGTTGCTACATGCCTTCCATCACGAAGAACAGTTATACGGTCACTCAGCGCTTTGATCTCAGAGAGAAAATGGCTGATCAGTACAATGCCAACGCCTTGCTGCGGTAAGGTCTTGATGATCTGCCAAAGGCTTTCTTTTTCACGCGCGGGCAATGTTGCCGTGGGTTCATCAAGAATAAGCAGGCGAACATTGCCGCGAAGAGCCCGCACAATTTCGATAATTTTCTGATCTGCCATCGGCAGCATATCGACCTGCTGATCGAGATCGATCGACACCTGCGGAAACCAGCGCCTGAGCAATTCATCAGCCCGCACGATAAGCTTTCGTTTATCGATAACGCCAAGTCCCATGCGCGGCTCGTCGCCCAATAGAATGTTCTGCGCACCAGTCAATCCGGGAACGAGGCTACCTTCTTGCGAAACATGCGCAATACCTTTGCGAAGCGCATCACCTGCGCTTGCCAGCTTAACCTCAGTACCATCAATCGTAATGTTACCAGAGGTCGGGCTTTTACTACCACCGAGAATGCTGACAAGAGTTGTCTTTCCCGCACCATTTTCTCCGATCAGGCCATGTACCTCATCAAACCGGAATTCCGCACTGACCTGATCTAGTGCCAGCGTTCCAGGATAGGACATGACGATCTGCGAAAGGCTCACGGCCATCGAAGAACTCCCGCGAATTAAAGTATCAAGTTAAAAGAGGCCGGAACGCAGAACGGTCTCGTTCCGGCCAGTTGCAGGCTTGGGGGAGCTACTTCTTCGGGAGGAAGTCCTTGCAGTTCTGCTTTGTAACAAGCGGAGCATCGAGATAGACGGTCTTGGACGGAATAACCGTTGCCGCATCTTCCTTTTTCACGACGATGCTTTCTATCCATTCACCGGTCTGTGCGCCCATCTTTTCAAAAGGCTGGGAAACCGTTGCAATCATAAGGCTATCCGGCTTGCAGACTTCCTCGATTGCTTGCGGATGGCCATCGATACCAATGACTTTGACATTCTTAAGACCAGCCGCATTCAGAGAGTTGATTGCCGCCTGCGCTGGTTCATCCCATGGAGCCCAAACCGCATTGATTTCTTCACCAAACCGCGAAGCATAGTCCTGCATGGAACTGGTCGTGTCTTCAAAGAAAGCGGTATAATCGATGTTGTGCTCCGCAAGGATCTTCACTTCCGGATACTCTTTCAACACCGTAGCCATGATATCACCACGCTTACGCGTGCCGTGATGTTCTGCCATACGCAAGAAGATGAGATTGCCCTTACCACCCATTTCATTGAGCAGATAAGGCGATACACTCGCTGACATTGCCCAATTATTGGTGGTGACATCGACGAGAACGCCATCAACCTGTCCGCTGTCGATCGCGAAGACCGGAATTTTCGCGGCAACAGCTGAATCGATAGCGGCACGCGATGCACGCAAGTCGGACATGCTCACGATTATTGCATCAACGCCGCGCGATGCTGCATCCTGAATATTAGAAGCGGTACGCTCGCCTGAACCACCGCTATCCAGCACACTGATATTCCAATCTTTATTGGTATCCTTCAGCCAGGCGTCGAAACCCGCCTTGGCGCGTTGCTCAGACTGCGCGGCAGCATTGGAATGCACCCAGGCAACATTCGTCGCCGATGCGCTAGCGGTGCCCATCAGCACGGCCATGGCTGCAACAGCAACAGTTTTCTTGATAAATCCTGATCCCATCATTCCTCCCCGAAGCGGCGTGGTTGCATCCACTGCGCAACTTCAAATTGTTGAACTTGACCTCATGCACGAATAAAAGCCGTGCCCCGCACTGACCTGCTACTCCTCCTGAACTGCCGCGATACGCGCCATCGGTCCCTGCTCCTCCAGAGAAAGATGTTTTCATTCCGCTAATGCTTCAGCTCCGCATTCCAATTGACCCGTTCGCTCTTTCGCGCTCTTGTCCGCCAGAATGTTTGGTATTAAGCGTCGGCAAATTACAAATGTCAAATAGAATTACATTTGTAATTTGATCGGTGATTGAAGTGAGGGACGAATGAGTGAATCTGAAGACAGCCTAATGGTACGCGTGGCATGGCTCTATTACGTTGGAGGATTCAACCAGGAGGCGACTGCTTTAAGACTGGGATTAACGCGTGCGCGCGTCAATAAAATCCTCGGAGAGGCCAGAGAAAGCGGCCTTGTCAGCATATCGATAGACCATCAGAATGCAGGAACATTGCCTTTGGAAAATGAACTTATGCGGCGGTATGAGCTCGATTTTTGTATTTCGACACCGCCATTTGGCTTCGATGCAAACGATGACACCGCATCCGAGATCCGCAAACAGGTTTCCTTTCGTGCCGTTGGCGTTTCTGCAGCAACTTACCTAAAGGACTTCCTCGCGGATAATCAGGAAGCGACCATCGGAACCGGTTGGGGTCGAACTATCGAGCAGATGACATTACAACTTGCGGGTGTGCGTTCGCCACAAGCGCGCTTCATCTCAGTTATGGGGTCTTTGACAGCAAACTCTGCTTATAACCCGTTCGAAGTTGTGCATATGCTCGCACGACGCACAGGTGGCCAGGGCTTTTTTCTACCCGTACCATTTATCGCCGATTCTGCTGAGGACCGAAAAGTATTGATTTCTCAGCGCTCTGTTGCCCATGCCATGGAAATAGCCCGGACGGCCTCGGTATGCTTCATCAGCGCCGGCGAGTTGACCGAGGATTCACTGCTGCGTCGCCAAAACATGTTGAGCAAAGCAGAACTCGAAAGCCTTCGAGCTGCAGGCGCAATTGGTGATACAAACGGCATCTTCTTCGATGAGGACGGGCATCAAATTGACCACGAAATGAATCGACGTACGATTGCCCTCGGCTTTTCAGAACTGCAGAAAATTCAAGTCGTCCTACTCATTGCTGGTCAAGAAAAGGCAGTGGCAGCTAAAGCGCTGCTTAAAAGTGGCATCGTCAATGGGCTTATAATCGATGGTGACGCAGCAGAAGCACTGAAAAATATTTCGTAGGAAGTTCAAAATCAGTATTGGCCAGAGCATTTTTAGTCGCAAGTTCTGACATCAATTCCGATATCAGCATATGGCAAAATAGTTTTTGCCATATGCTTACCATCCGCCACCACAGCGTCTCCAACAGCATTGAAGGCCCATTGGCGGCACTTATGTTTTTCTTATTACCATCCCTCTTGCAGTACCGATTCCAGCGTATCCGCGAAGTAATCAGCGCTTTCTCGCGTGAGGCAAAGAGGGGGTTTGATCTTGAAAATATTCAGGTGGTCACCCGTGGGCTGCATGATGATGCCAAGTTCAAGCAATCGGTCACATAAAGCCATCGTTTCTTCGGTAGCAGGCTCCAACGAAACATGATCCCTGACAAACTCCAACCCCATATAAAGTCCCATACCATGAACAGCACCTATCAATGAATATTGCTGTTTCAGACCTTGCAGACGCCCCTTGAGATGATCGCCTACCTTACGTGCATTGGCCTGAAGTTGTTCATCTTCCATAATGTCGAGAACAGTATTTCCAACGACTGACGAGACTGGACTGCCTCCGGCAGAGGAAAAGAAATAGCCTTCCTTTTCCAGCGCATCAGCAATTTCCTTGCGCGTAATCACTGCGCCAAGTGGATGTCCATTGCCCATGCCTTTTGCAATAGTAATGACGTCCGGCACAACCTGCTGTTGCTCAAAGCCCCAGAAATGATGACCTGTACGGCCGTAACCAACCTGCACTTCATCAGCGATGCAAAGCCCGCCTCGCGATCTGATTTCTTGATAGACCCTCTTCAGATAGCCGGTGGGCAGTGGAATTCCGCCCGCATTCCCGTAGATCGGTTCACAGATGAAGCCGGCAAGCTCCTCGCCTGATGCATCGAGCGCAGAAAGCTTATCGAGCACAGTCCCAATATATTGTCCGGCAGTCATGTTCCCGCGATAGGTATTGGGAGAGACCACCGCATGCACCCATGACGGCCGCGTTCCAAGAGCATTGGGATTATCGGCAGTTGATGTTGAAACTGCATCGCTCCCCACCGTCCAGCCATGATATGCTTCAAGTAACGAAACAATATTGCGACGACCCGACCATGCCCAGGCAAGTCTCAATGCCAGATCATTTGCTTCAGAGCCGCTATTGACCAGAAAAACAGTATCCAACCCATCCGGCGCCAAATCCGCAAGTCTTTCCGAAAAATCAGCCACTTCCGAATAGTGAAAGCGCGAATTGGTATTGAGTTTCAACCACTGCCTATGAACATTTTCTGCAAGGCGCGGGTGGCCATGACCGATAGTGGTCACGTTGTTGACCATATCGAGATATGCGCGTCCCTCAGTATCGAACAAATGCTCTTTCCAGCCGCGCTCAATTTGCGGGGGATTTTCGTAATAATGCTTCTGTGTACCGGCAAGACTTTTGTAGCGTTTCTCAAGCAGTGACGCGGGTTCCTTTGAAGATGCGTCGATAGATAAGCCGAGAAATCCTGCGGCAGATGGGCAAAGTTCCGACCATGCCGCAGCCTGCGATGGTTTGGCGAATTGCGGCAGCGCATCAGACACAATTTCGGACTGTTGAACGTAAATGATGCCTAAGCCGTCCTGAACATTGCGAGCCACACCGAGCACATCACCCGAAGATACCGAGTGCGCTAATCCATCACGTATGTCCAAGCCATTCAAATGCAGATTGCTCTCACCATTTCGCAAAATGAGAGACCCATCGGCAAAATCCGCACTCCCATCGAAAGGCGCAACTATTTCCGTTCCTGCGGGGAGACAAACTGCAATATGCAGTGCGAAGCTTTCTGGTTCAGTGCGGCTGTTAACCCGAGTGCGTGTTAGTCGATACTCACCATATCTCGTCAGGCTACATCCCGTCTTACGAGCGGCATCGAATAAAATTTGCTGTTCTATATTGCTCGAATTCCAGTTCCCAGCCACGAAGCCGGAATTATCGATCGAAAGATCGACTTGCGTTGCAGAGTTGAGATCGAAACTCGGAACGATAGACTGTCTATTGGCGTGGTGCTTGGCCTCGAGATCAATATTCAGCGCGAGGAATATTGCCTTTTCCATCAGTTCGAATGGCACTGAAGTCGCTGTCTCGAAGATGATCCGTTCATGTGCGGCATTGGCCGCTGCATAATTATTACTCGGATCAAGTCTAAGTTGCTGATGCGAGGCTGCAAGCAACACGCAGGCGCGCGCGACAATCAAAGGCCAGAGGGCGACAAGCTCTTCTTTCTCCAACGGACAAACGGCATGAAACGCCTTCACAGCAGGGAGAATCGAGAAAGGGTCTCTGTCTCCATGATGCAGCAAAGATGCACATGTTGTCGCCAGCTCGGCAATCAGCCAGCTTTTCGTCATATCCCCAAAATCAATTACCGCATAAGGCAAGACAGATCCCGAGATCTCTTTACGGCCAACAACATTATCATCCGTGATATCATGGTGGATCACCTGAACACGCAACCCCGCCTTTACAGGGTCAAGCCGCTTTCGCACCTGTTTCATCGCCACAATAATGGGGGCAGCAACCGAGCTGGGATCACTATCCTGCAGCAAGAAAGGTATCGCCTCCTCAGCATAAGCCAGATCCCACGGTGATTTTTTCACAGCGCCTGGATGCGAAAAATCTGCCAAAGCGTACGCGACATTCCCTGCAAGGGTACCTAGTGCTTCAATCGCAGTGCCGTTCAAATATTTGCGCGCCGTCAGCGTTTCGCCTTCGATAAAGCTCAGCAGACGAACATGATAATTTTCCGCTCCAACGGTAGCAGCACCGATGAATTCGCCATTTCGGCAAGAGATGACTTTGGGAATAACAAATGAACTATCGAAACCATCGTCCTGTTTTGAAGCGAGATGCTGCAAAATCGCATTCTGCGCCTCGAGTTCAACGCGCGGATATTCGCTGCGGCTGATTTTGAGGACATAGCTTTCACCAGCAATGCCAACCTTAAAGTTCCGGTCCTGCTGGCTACCAAGCTCACGCAATTCGCCCTTCAGCCCGTAAACTGAACTAAGAATATCCGCAGCGTCCTCAATTGTAAGGCTCGGGCGAGGCAATTCAGCTTTCGAAAAAAGGGACATTTCAGACATAGGGCTTTCCAATAGAAAATGGTTCGACGGAGCGAGACATACGACACGCCTTAAAGAAGGCGCATCGACGTTTGGCCACGACTTATCGCTTATTATATCGGGCGTAATAGCGCTCAATGCGGGACTGAATAAACTCGAACGAGATGGAGAGCATCCAGTAAATCATGGAAGCGGTGATCAGCATTTCGATGTGTCTGAACTCGGTCTGGCCTTGAGTTCTTGCAACATACATCAGCTCCCAAACACCGATCACCGAAACAAGCGAAGAGTCCTTCAACATCGCAATGAACTGGTTGCCTGTTGGTGGAATGATGATCCGCATGGCTTGCGGCAGAATGACAAGCCACATCGTCTGTGCCGAGCCGAGACCAAGTGCCGTGGCACCTTCCTTCTGTCCGCGCGGAATGCTTTCAATACCTGCACGGAAAATTTCAGTCATATAGGCGCCATAGCAGAGCGATAGCGCAAGGATGCCCGCAGGGATCGCACCGATCACGTAACCAATCTGTGGCAAGCCAAGATAAATAATATAAATCTGCATCAGGAGCGGCAGACCGCGAAAGAGCGACGTATAGAACGTCGAAAGACCGTAAATGACACCGTTCTGCGACAGCTTTGCTATCGCGCCGATAAGCGCAATGATGGTCGCTATCACGATGGAAATCGCGGAAATATAGAGTGTCGTTACCGTTCCCTGTGTGATCAGGAAACCGATCTTACGTGCGATAAACGAGAACGACAGATCAAACGAGTAAAAGAAGAGCATCAGCAGGACGAAGAGTTCGGTCCATACCGCGACAACCTGCTGATTTCTCGATAGCCGCTTCAACAGTTTCCAGTTCAGAAACAGGATCAGAGAGATGGAAAAAGCCGACAGAACCCTCGCAAAAATGGGATTTTCCTTCACCCACTCTGCGAGCGGGGGTACTATTGTACCCAGCCAATGTGCACTAATGCCAATTGAATAGAGCGCCACCATTGTGATTGCGAACAGCACAAGGCCACCAAGCCTGCGCGCTGTATCCGGATAGTTGAGAATGAATCGTCCAAGCATGAACGGTCTCCTTCAATTCGGTGTGCACCCTGTGCCGATCGGCTTTACGGATGTCTTTTTGTTCTGGGGGGATAAATTTACTTAGAAGCAAGCAGTTTATCAGGCGGAGCGTTCTCGCCACTTGTCCTGTGCCTGCAGTTTCCAATAGGTAAGTTGAGCAACGGCGAGACCAGCGTAACCGCCTGCCCAGACCAAGCCAAAAGGCTCAAAATTCTTGTAACGATCAGTCGTACCAAGAATTCCTTCGGCCACCAGCTTGCCACCGATAGCGGTGGTGTTCAGGCCATGACCGCCAAAGGCCGTGCAGTACCATACTCCACTCGGCATTTTTCCGATTTGGGGCATGAGGTGGCGCGCATATGCCATCAGGCCAGACCATGCGAGTTCTGTCTTGAGTCCAGACAGTTGCGGATAGGTGCTTGTCATTTCATGACGAAGCTCTCGCACCAGCCCCTCAGTTGAGGCGGCGCGGGTTGTTATGCGGCCACCCCACAATACGCGCCTACCACCTTCAATGAGCCTGTAATAATCGCCAGCTCTGCGACTATCACCGATCGCCGCTGGGGTTTTGATAGCTTCGCTGATGAGATCAGGAGCAACTTCAGAAACCATGACATAGGTCGCTATCGGCAAATAGGATCGTTGAAGTTTCTTATTCAACCCACCTGTATAACCACCTGTGGTGATCACCAGATTTTTGGCCTGAACTGAACCTCGGCTTGTTCGAACCATTTTCTGCGCATTCGAAACGTCGATAGATTGCGCTGCGGAATTCTCATAAATCTTACCACCGAGACGCTCGATTTCCTGAGCGAGAGCACGTGCATAATTGAGTGGATGAATGTGAAACGCCTTGGGATCGCGAATGGCCTGATAATAACGTTCAGACTTCAACACCGACTGAACTTCATCCCTCGACATAAATTCAAGGTGGTAATTGAAGTCTCTCTTTGCCTCCGCCACTTCGGCCTGCAAAGCGGGTGCATCTTCATAGCGCTGTACGCTGATCAGCCCATGCTTGGGATCTGCAGACGTGATATTAAGATCGCGAATTGTTTCGCCAACAAATTCCATGCCCTCTACCGAGAGCCTGTGGAGCTTTTTCGCAGCATCGTCGCCGACTGTTGCAGCGATCTTATCATGACCGGTTGCAAAACCGGGACTGACAAAACCACCATTGCGCCCCGAGGCACCAAAGCCGACACTCATGGCTTCAAGAATGATAACAGACTGTCCCTGCCGCACCAGTTCCAACGCGGTTGTCAGACCAGCAAGACCAGCACCAATAATGAGAGTTTCACACTCCTCATTGCCAACAAGGGTTACGCGTTCTTTGATATCAGCCATGGTTCTGAAGTAATGCGTGTCAGGATAGGACATCTTGTTACCAGTCTGAATATATTGATTTTTTCCATTTTCAATTCACAACCGGCCTGCCTCGCAAGGCAAAGCCGGGGTTTGATGATGAATTGATCGGGAAACTTGATGTGTTTTTATCGGAAGCAATTAGTCTTTGCTGTAATCCGCGCCGTACCACTTGGTCGTAAGCGTTGCGAGGGTTCCATCATCCTTCATCTGCTTGATGATTTCTCCGATCTTTGCAGTCCATTCAGGATCATTTTTTTCTGCAATCACAACCAGCGGCTCGCGGAATGCATAACCACCTTCGAGAACACGAACCGGATAGCCGTTCTTGATAGCAGTCTGAGCTGTCTGTTCTGGTGCAATAATAGCATCCAAACGCACACCATCGCCCAAGCGAAGGTCGTCAAACGGCATCATGGAGTCTTCAAAGGTACGAACTTCGCCAGGAGTTACTTTGTATTCAAAAGCCGGAAGATCAGGCGCATCAATTTCAAGGCGACGGTTGATGAAATCTTCAGACGTGGTCCCGGTTTCAACCCCAATCACCTTGCCGTTCAGATCGTCGGTCGAATGTGCTTTGCTGTCCTTATGTACGACATACACATAGGGGCTGTAATAATAGATTCCAGCAAAGTCGATAGCCTGTGCGCGTGCTTTGGTTGGCGTTACTGAACCGACACCAACATCATAACGTCCCTGCCAGTGACCACCGGTTAGCGTTGGCCACTCAGGAGTTTCAAAACGGACTTTAACACCCAAACGCTTGCCGATTTCATTGGCTACATCAATATCGAACCCAACAAGTTCGTTATTGTCATCAAGGAAACCCTGTGGAGGCCAGCCAACATTGGTGGCGACTACCATTTCCTTTTTCTCATTTACACGGTCCAGAGTGGGACCGGCATGTGCCATTCCGGAAAACAAAAACAATGACGCTGATGCGATTGCGAATAGTTTATTCAAGTTACCCTCCGTTGGTGCGGTTATATTTGTTAGATCAGTGCAGGATCTGGCTCAGGAACAGCTTGGTGCGTTCATGCTGCGGGTTGTCGAAGAACTCGGCCGGCGAATTCTGCTCAACGATCTGGCCCTGATCCATAAAGATCACGCGGTTTGCGACCTGACGGGCAAAGCCCATTTCGTGCGTTACGCAGATCATCGTCATGCCTTCGGCAGCAAGGCTCACCATTGTATCAAGCACTTCCTTGACCATTTCCGGATCAAGTGCCGAGGTCGGCTCATCGAACAGCATGACTTTCGGGCTCATGCAGAGCGCGCGGGCAATTGCCACACGCTGCTGCTGACCGCCTGAAAGCTGACCCGGATACTTGTTGGCCTGCTCTGGAATTTTCACGCGTGCCAGATAGTGCATCGCGATTTCTTCCGCCTGCTTCTTTGGCATTTTACGAACCCAGATCGGTGCGAGCGTGCAGTTCTCCAAAATGGTCAGATGCGGGAAGAGGTTGAAGTGCTGGAACACCATGCCGACTTCGCGGCGCACTTCGTCGATCTTCTTGAGATCATTGGTGAGCTCAATACCATCAACAATGATCTGGCCCTTCTGGTGTTCTTCCAGACGATTAACGCAACGGATCATGGTTGACTTGCCGGAACCCGAAGGACCAGCAACGACGATGCGTTCGCCACGCATAACCTTCAAGTTGATGTCACGCAGAACGTGGAACTCGCCGTACCACTTGTGCATGTTCTTGATCTCGATGGCCACATCGGTCTTCGAGATTTCAAGTTTAGAACGATCAATTTGGAGTTGTTCAGCTGTGTTTGTCATAGCATCACCCGTGAGCAATCATGACATGACGCACAGTGGTATAGTCCTCAAGTGCGTAGATAGACATGTCTTTGCCGTAACCGGATTGTTTCAAACCACCATGCGGCATTTCATTGGTCAGCATGAAATGTGTATTAATCCAGGTGCAGCCATATTGCAGGTGCGCTGCAGCTTTAAGGCCCTTGCTGATGTCTTTGGTCCAGACGGAAGACGCCAGGCCATAATCACTGTCATTGGCCCACGAAATCGCCTGTTCCTCGTCGACAAAGCGCGTCACCGAAACCACTGGACCAAAGACTTCACGCCGGACAATCTCATCGTCCTGCAACGCTCCGGCAACCACAGTCGGTTCAAAGAAGAAGCCCTTCTCTCCAGAAGGCTTACCGCCTGCGGTTATTTCGATATGTGTGTTCTCACGAGCCCGTGCAACAAAGCTATCTACACGATCACGTTGGCGACGCGATATAAGCGGTCCCATCTCATTTTGTGCGTCATCATCGAGATTGAAACGAATGCTGGAAACAGCACCTGATAAATCCGCAACAAGGCGATCGTAGATCCGCGCGTCGGCATAGATACGACAGGCAGCTGTGCAATCCTGACCGGCATTATAGAATCCGAATGTTTTGATGCCTTCGACGACCGCATCAATATCGGCATCTGCCATAACAATCACGGGCGCCTTGCCTCCCAATTCAAGATGCGTCCGCTTCACTGACTTTGCTGCTGCCTGCAAAACCTTCTTACCGGTTGCAACATCGCCTGTAATGGAAACCATGTTGATTGACGGGTGATTGATAAGAGCGTTTCCGACAGTTTCTCCGCGCCCAAGTACGACGTTCACGACGCCCGATGGCAGAATATCGGCCATCACTTTAGCCATTTTCAATGCAGTCAAAGGCGTCTGTTCTGATGGCTTGAAAACAGCTGTGTTGCCACCAGCAATAGCCGGAGCAAGCTTCCAGGCCATCATCATTAATGGATAGTTCCAAGGAGCAATCGATCCAACAATCCCCACAGGATCGCGGCGAATCATGGACGTATGTCCGGCGAGATATTCAGCAGCAATCGGCCCCTGCATGTTACGGACAGCACCTGCGAAATAGCGATAGCAATCAATAACTGCAGGTATTTCGTCACTCAAGACTGCATGATACGGTTTACCGCAATTCAATGCTTCGAGTGCAGCAAAGCCCTCAGCATCTCTTTCGACTGCGTCTGCAATTTTAAGCAGATAACCCGAGCGTTCCGCAGGCGTTGTACGAGACCAGGATTGAAATGCTTTTTCCGCGGCCTCTACAGCCTTGTCGACTTGTCCCAATGATGCTTCAGCCAAATGCAGAACAACATCTCCGGTTTTTGGATTGAGAACAAGTTCCTCATGTTCTGTTCCCAGTTCAAACTGGGAGCCGATAAGCATTTCTGAGTCCATTACATTCTCCGGAGAAATTACGTCTGTTTCCGTTGTTTATTCTTGACATGACGTCTAAGAGGCTACGAAAAGCAGAACTTATCTGAGCTGGATATAAAACCGCGCACGACCTCGCCTGCTCCACTGGCTGAGAATGGAGGATGAAATCGATCCGGGTTTGGGATTATCGCAGAACTTGTCTGAGCAGCGATGAAGACGTCTAGATGCAGCTCACAACATTAGCTGATCAAGGCACATGAAACATGTTCGCATTACTCTCTCCATTTTGCCGTTTTCGACTTTTCGTTCCTTGGAGATGAAGTTATCTGAACGAAAAACATTCGCAAATTCATTTACTAGAAAGCAGGTATCGGTTTTTCCGATTGATGTAGCAAGCCCACATCTTAAAGCCGACTCTATTAAAGAAATTTCAGTTTAGAACAGCAGTTTAATTGAATTCTTTTTCTCACAGACCGTGTTAGCGTTGCCTTCCAGAACGCGCTGCTTCTGCAATTCCAATAAAATCGCGAGCGGATTGAGGAAGACTCGAGCCTTTTCGCCATACCATTCCAATCTGCACGATTGGCAGAGAACCAGATACATCTCGGCTTTCGATACGGTCCCCTTCAAGCGACCAGGGGCGATAGACGAGATCAGGTAGCAGGGCTACACCAGCGCCGGTTGCCACCAAACTACGCACTGCTTCAACAGAACGGGTTCTGAAGGCCACATGCGGCCTCGCCCCAAGCGCTGCGAGAAGCTTTCCAGTATTTTCCTCGATTTCATCGACAGTGAGCATGATCAAAGGCTCTTTGGCCACATCGTCAATTGATATTCCGTCAACCGATACAAGCGAGTGCCCTAACGGCAACCACAACCGATAAGGCGATGTTTCGAGAATTTCGGCATGAAGCGCCATTCGATCCCGAAGACTTGAGATAACCACAACCGCTACATCGAGTTCACCGCCAATAAGTAGGTGTTCCAGATAAGAACCGTTGTCTTCAATTGCACTCACTTCCACATCAGGAAACGCTCTGCGATAGCGCGCCAGCAGATCAGACAGAACATAGCCCGCAACCAGTGATGTGACGCCGAGATGCAGTGTTCTTTTTTCAGTCACCTGCTTGCTTGAAAATGAGCGTCTTGCGTCAGAGACATCAGCCAATATTTTGGTCGCATGGCGCATAAACTGATGGCCATTGTGAGTAACGATCAAGCCACGCGGATGACGCTCAAACAAGGTAACGTTGAGATCAGCTTCAAGTTCTTTGATCGCCTCTGTGATAGACGATTGGGAAATTGATAGCGATTGCGCGGCACGCGTAACAGAACCCTGCTCGGCACATGCGATGAAATAGCGTAACTGCCTAAGCGTGAACATTTCTCTGCAACCGGTATTCTGGAAATCGCATTAAGATCGAGCCATTTAGTGGTTAGTAAGCCTCTCATAACGATTATTTGCTTACAATGACACTAGATATCGACTTCTCAAGAGTCGAAAAATCAGGGGCCTCACGCGCTTTCTTATCAACGATCAGATGTGAAATTTCCTTGATGGCGCAGAACACAGAACGGGCTGGCGCACCGATTTTGGAATGATCGGCCAGTATGATGGTTTTTGCTGAATTGCGCACCATAGCACGCGCTATTTCCGCGCCTTGGATAAAATGGTTCATAGCACCGAGCTCCGGGTCAATACCTCATGGGGCTAATAGAGCCACATCTGCTCGATAGCGATGAATATCATTGATCGCGGATGCGCCCCAAGTTTCCAGAGGATCTTGACGAACATCACCGGATAGCAAATGGACTTCATAACGGTGATAAGTATTGCTTTCTCGCCCAGAGAACAGGCGCGCTACGTCGATTGAATTGGTCAGGATATTGAGGCCAGAAAGACCGCGATGGTTAGCCTTAAATCGACGGCAGGCAGGAAGAATTATCCCTCGTTTACCCATCAGAAGGCACGTTTATGACGCCGGAGTTTGCCGGCTTGTTCAAGAATGCGCCAAGTGGAGAAAATGCTAAAAAGGCGCTCGACAGTTTGCTTTCCAAGGAAGCGCAAATAGAACTATTGAAGGTCGCGTTCCGTCGCCCAAGCCGCAACGATATCAAAGTATCTGAATTCGTTGAACTGCCTGAACTTGTCGACGTAAAGGTCTTCACACTTGACGAGGCTGATGCTGCCAAAAACCGCGACGACTTTCTAGCTAATTGGGCAAAACTTCCCAAAGCAGGTGACGTTCCGCAATAACTATGCATTGGTCAACTTAAATACAAGAAACATCGACTCTCCCGCACTCAGACGTGCCTGAAAAATAGCGGGAGAGTGGCGAGGCTTTGACTATCCAGACACATCTTTAGTAACGATCTAGATCGCCTTGACTAGTTAACTGAAACGTTGTGACTTGCCAAAGAACAACAAATCGACACCCAGAGAATTCCTCTAAGAGACATTTATCATTCTGTTTTGACGCTGTTTTTTATCGCAAGTACAAAACCGGCATGTATGTTAGCCCTGTAAGCTAAGATTAGCTAACGGTCTGCGCTTGATGCTTAGAACCCCACACTAAATCTCGCATTAACTCCATTCTGCACAGCGCCCGTACCAAACTGACCATTATAGGAGATCCCTATTTTAGCAGCGTCGTTGAGCGGAATGTCAAAGCCAGCCTCCAACAGCGCAAAGTCTTTGGCGATCGGCGACCCTGACACACTAAAGTCATCCGACCCAACAAAACTAGCTGCCGATATAGGCGTTACATCCCCAAAGGCGTGGCGCCAGCCGATATCCCCACGCGCGGTGAACGGAACATTACCAATATCAAAGTCAGTAGAAGCACGGAATCCCAAAGTACTGAAACTGGTGTTGGTTGTTTCTGAGTTAACTGAGAGTGCCGCCGCAGTGAGACCGTCTTCACCAAACCCATCGCTCCTAAATCGCACAAAGGCAAGATTAGCATAGGGTTCAAGGAGTGATCGATTCACTTTCATCTGGTAGCCCAACTCCCCGAAAATCTGCAGAGTGGAAGCATCGTAATCACTGCTTAGACTGTCTGTTACCCCGGGAAAAGCTATGCTGCGGTTCATTGAAATATTATGCCATGTATATGCTAGACCTGAGCGTAAATTCAGCGCTGCATTATCGGAAATCGACCACTGTGAGCCCGCATAGGCTCCAAGGGTATAATTATCACTATTTCCGGACGAAGACCGATCATTCACCCGGAAACTTGAGCGGCTATATTCAGCCAAAACACCAATGCGCCAAGTATCGAGAACAGCTGCATCGACACCGCTCGCAAAACCGCCAACGGATGACTTTAGATCGCCGGTGTTTTTGTTTCCGTCCAGAACGCCCCAGGCTCCAAAAGCATATCCCCATGCAGAATAAGGCGTCTGTGGAACGGCAGGAGTTCTTGGTGCAGCCTGTTCAATAGCCTGCGACGAAGCAGGCTTAGGCACTGGAAAAAATGGCAGCTGCTCTATTGGGGCAGCTACGCGCGCCCCGAAAGCTTGCTGCAGGCGACTATTCATGGCCCCGCGAACAAACTGAGACTGATCAATCAAAACACTGGCAGTTGACGCATAGACCTCGCCGGAAAGACTGTCGAAGCTGCCGCGTGCTTCGTCTGCTGATAGCATCAGAAGATCATTGTAGAGTTCCAGCGAAGCGCCAGATTGGACAAGCGTATCCAAGGCTGACGCCGTTGCATATTGATTGGAAGTGCCAGCTACCCTCTTGAAGAGCGGCCGGGGTTCGGGTGTGCCGGGGTCTGTTCCGCCATTATTGAGCGCGATCGTCAGATCAACGCTGTTGGGATTATAGCTCAATCCAAAATTCAAGAATGCTGAACGAGACACAGCATTGGAGAACTCTCCACTTACGCCAACGTCCGCATTCAAGACCCGATAGGTTTGGCCATTTTGGTAACTGGTTTCTGGGTCAATTGCCGTGACGTATAAATTACTACCAGCAATAGTAGCCGTTCCTGTTACGTTAACAAGATCGGTTGATCCATCACCAGCAATCTCCACTCCAAGATTGCCACCTGTGGCAAGGTTGAGATTACCATTGATATTCATTGTACCGATTGAATTACCGGCAGCAAGTGTTCCACCAGACGATATGTTGACCGCTGATCCGGCACCCGAACCAATAGAACCCGATCCGCCGAGTGTTGCCCCACTCAGGACGGCAATATTTCCACCAAGCTTTCCAGCCCCCAGGCTGTTGCCGACAAGCATCGTACCATTTTTGACCGTCGTGTTACCTGCAAAGGCGGAACTATCACCGGTTAACAGCAGTGTTCCGGTACCTGCCTGAATAATCTCGCCCGTTCCGTTATAAGCGCCGCGCCATGTCAAGGTATTGGAACGGTCATAAATGAGTGTTCCATCATTGGTTATAGTACCAGGGAAGTTGGTACCACCAATCAGACCAGTCGTCCCGCCATTACCCAGCTGCAACGTGCTACCGTTAGCGATTTGAACATTGCCGCTCGAACTGCTGGTTCCAGTCAGAATGAGCTTTCCTGTTCCCAGTTGTTCAAACGATCCTGGACCAGTGACAATTCCTGCATAAGTGATTTCATCAGCACGATTAAAGGATAATGTACCATAATTGGTTACATTACTTACAATTGATCCCGTTGATCCACCATCACCGATCTCAAGACGTGCACCCGCCGAAATGCCTGCTCCGCCGGTAAAACTGTTTTGGCCCGACAGAACCTGTGTTCCGCTGCTAATGTTAATGCCACCAGTGCCTGAAATATTTCCGCTGAATGTACTTGCCGCGTTGCTGATAAGCAAAGATCGGCCACCAAGAACGACTGTACCCGTGCCAGAAAGATTGTTGATCTGGGCCGAAGCAGCCGCGGACACGTCTAGTATTCCGTTCACAACGACTGCGGATGAAGCGTTAATTCGACCCTGTCCTGAGAGCGCCAGTGTTCCACCACGGATTGTCGTTGTGCCACTATAAGTATTCATACCCGTGAGCGTAAGCGTTCCTGTACCATTCTTGATGAGATAACCTGTTCCGGTTATCTTGGAACCGATTGTCATCGCATCAGTAAAATCGGCGCCAATCCACGATGTTTTCGTGTTAAAGTGGATTTCTGCGGCATTGATAGTACCTGAGAGCTCGCCTTGGCCAATGCTAAGAACGCCTGTCGCTTCGCGGTCACCAAATATGTTGCCTAGTTCAAGAGGGTTCGTCCCGCCGACATTAATTGTGCCGCCATTATTCAGAAGAAGAACGCCATCGCCCCACCCTCCGACAACAAACCTATTGTCCACATTATTGGGCTGACTGAGATTGACAGTCAGCACCGCGTCTCCTCCAGAGACCGTAAGAGACCCTTGATTTCGACCATCGGCTACAAAGAGCCTATCGGTTACAACATGACCACCTGCTTTAATAATCATAGAGCCTCGTGGATCGCCCGCAAGGCTACTGGTCGAAATAGAAATAATATCCGACACTCTGAGTGAGCCGCCCTCGACTACAAGCTCGTTACCTTGATTGATAGTAACCTTGTCGGCAAATGCTTGTGTTCCAGTGGCAATCGCGGTCAGATTCCCACGAGAAGGATCACCAAGGAATGCCCAAATCGTGGAATCCGGTATGCCACCAGTCCAATTCAATGGGTTGGACCAGTCAGAGTTTACTCCGCCCTTCCAGACTGATTGAGGTACTGGCTCGGCTTGGGAGTGTGACGGCTCAATCCCCGACAAGATAGCGGCTGTACATAACAGAAATGCCGAGCGGCGAGCGACGCATTTGACAGTCGCACTCCTGTTAGACGATTTTGTGCGCACGGAAGCGCTAGCTGCGTTGTGCAGTTCAAACAAGAGAATCCCCCCGGCTCTTCAGAGCCCCGATATCATAACCGCCGCCAGTTATTTTACGCTTGAGATTACAAGTTAGCGCTAATACGTCAACAACTTTCGGTGGAGTTTCAAACGTATTTTCTTGCCGGTTGTGGGGATATTTCGTTCATTAACCCAATTAAGTCCGATATATTTTCAAGTTCGCTGGTTCAAAAGAACGCTTCGAATAGAACCAAACGCAATCTCACATTCTTACGCCCAGATTCTTTGCTATTCATGATCAACGCATTGTAGGCGATTGACGTCCTGCAACAGTATTTAGGTAACGTGAATACGCCAATCTCGAAACGAATAGTCATCGCACTTCCAAATAAGAGCTTCACGATTTCATAAGGCGGCCTTTCATTACTACTCCGCTGCTTTAAAATGCTCGATGAACGGGGATTATCGATAGATATCGTAATTGTCTTCAGTCGCGGGATTGTTGCGGCTTCGTGCATAACCATGTCCGGCATAAGTTGCGGCGGCGATGATTCCGGGAGAGAGGCAATCGCCGATGCGTTCAACCGTTTCCAGACCATGATCGGCCCATTGGTCTCTCATGGCGATGAGGTCATGCCATAGTTGATCTATTGGTATGCGTGACGTGACCGGAACCAGTGTGGCACAGTCGATTGTGCGGGTTTTACCGGAATAAGAACAGGCAATGTCGAGCGTATCTTTTGTACGTCCGGCAAGCTGGTGCAGCGGGACAATTTCAATACCCTTTTCGATCAGGCGGCGCTGCACACGGCTTTGTTCGAGCGTGTGTTCGGTCCAGGGCGCGACAATTGGGGCGGGGGTAACGAAAGTCACAGCACGTCCTGATGAGGCGATAAGCTCGGCCAGAACACTCGCCATATAGTACCGATCATCATCGAACACGACGACCGGGCCATCATTCGTGAGTGCGCTCACACCGTTTTCGAGCAGCGCATTGACGCCAATTGTTGCGCCTTCAGCAAGATAATCGAGTGGATCGCGATGGGCGCGACCCATGCCATCGTTACGCCAGCGTGCCCCTGTGGCAATCGCTACATGCGGGATGCCATAGGATAGAATGTCTTCTGCGCTAAGCTGACTATCGAGATAGAGTTGTGCATTGGGTGCCTGCTGCAATTGGCCAATTCGCCAGTCGCGCACGCGGCCCCATGCGGCAAGGCCGGGTAGGCGGCATTCCTGCGCAACGCGACCACCCCATTCTTGTGCCGCATCGGCCAGCATCACATCGGCACCGCGTTGCGCCATGGCACGCGCTGCTTCAAGCCCGGTCGGACCGCCGCCTACGATGAGCACGGATTGCTGGTCTTCAAGAGTTGGGATGATTTCCGGATGCCAGCCTTTGCGCCATTCTTCGCCAATGGTTGGATTCTGAGTGCAGCGCATTGGCGCGACCGTGTTATCGCTTGCCGTGCAGATATTGCAGCCAATGCATTCGCGGATATCGTCAATGCGGCCATCGCGGATTTTTGCTGGCAGGAAAGGATCGGCAATTGATGGGCGCGCTGCGCCGATCATATCGAAAATGCCTTTCTTGATCGCGCGAACCATCGCATCGGGCGAGGTATAGCGCCCTACACCGACAACCGGTTTCGAGGTGAGCTTTTTCACAAACGAAACGTAGTCTTCCTGAAAGCCTTCCTGCGAGAAGCGTGAGGTCTGGCTGTCATTCGACCAGTTGGAGAGATTTACATCCCAAAGATCGGGTTCATCGGCGAGAGCGGCAATCACGTCGCGGCCCTCACCATCATGGGTCAGGCCGTCCGCGCCTAAAAATTCCTCGACCGCAAAGCGCACTGCAATCGCACATTTGTCGCCAACGGCATCGCGGGTGTCGGCAATCACTTCACGAAAAAGACGAAGGCGATTTTCAAAGCTGCCGCCATACTCATCGGTGCGTTTGTTATAACGTTTCAGCAAAAAATGCTGTAGCAGGGTCATGTCGTGACCGGCATAGACATAGATGATGTCAAAGCCCGCGTGCTTTGCGCGCAATGCGGCATCGCGATGCCATTTGCGGAATTGCACAATGTCACTTTTATCCATTGCGCGGGCCTGCACTGGGTCTTCCACATCGACCATAATGTCGGATGGTCCGAGCGGCGAAAGCCGCGTCAGGCGGTTGGCGATGTGGATGCCATTATGCACCAACTGAATGGCTGCGAGGCTGCCATGCTCATGCACGGCGTCAGTCAACTGGATAAGGCGCGGAATATCCTTATCGTCCCATAGCCTGCCCTGATTGGACGGGGTGATATCGGAGGTCGGGTGGATCTCCGTTTCTTGCGTGGCGATGACGCCCCAGCCGCCTTCTGCTTTCATACGGCGCATATGGCGGTCGGCGTCGGGGTAGCGATGGCCCATGCCGCTGCAATGCGGTACCTGATAAAAACGGTTGGGCGCTGTGACCGGGCCGATTTTAATGGGTTCGAACAGAATATCGTAACGTGGGTCGCGCATGGGCATAGTTCCATTGTTCCGGAAAGTGGCCGCTTGAGCCTGTCTTTTCCGGTTAGATTTGAAATGGTGTTTCTGTGTTAGACCGTGTCGGTATTAGTGGTTATCTCAAACCCCTTTAACCGGTATGCGGCGCTCGATCCGGCCCATGCCAAGCACAAGAATGCATGTCAGTGCGAGATAGATTGCGGCCAGTAGGAAAAGCGGTTCATAGGTCAGAAGCGTATCCTGCCGCACCTTGGTCATGACGCCGTAAATATCGATAACGGTGATTGTCGCGACGAGCGGCGTTGCCTTGAGATGCAGTACGGTTTCGCCAACGAGCGTTGGTAGGGCGCGATAGAATGCGCGCGGAAACCAGATGCGGTGGAAGATTTTGAAACGCCCCATGCCGAAGGCACGTCCGGCTTGTATTTCGCCAGAAGGGACGCCTGCAAATGCGCCGCGCATGACCTCGCCTTCATAAGCTGCGAAGGACATGGTGAGCGCAAAGAGACCGTAGGGCCATGCTTCACGCAAATAAGGCCAGAGGAATGACGAGCGTATTCCGGGGATCATCGGGAAGAGCGAACCCAGCCCATAATAGAGCAGCCAGAGCTGCAACAGGAGAGGTGTGCCGCGAAACACGGTGCAGAATATGGTCGCGGGTGCTTTGAGCCACCAAGGCCCGGTGACCTGCACGATGCCGAGCGGAACAGCCAGCATAAAGCCGATAATGACACTGCCAAACAGCATGAACAGGGTGACGCCAATGCCGGATATGATGCGTGGCATATAGCGCGGTATCCAGTCCCATTCGCCCATATAGACGGCAAGGCCAATGGCTATGACAAGCAATGCCAGTAATACAATACGGTGAGGCTGGAGCCAGTCACGGAGAGCCGGGAAACGTGGTGTTGTTGCGCTTATATCCATCTCATCGTGCCTCCGGGAAACCGCGTTTGAAATGGCGCTCAACAGCGCGCAGGAACGCGGTCGAAATCAGTGTGATGCCGAGATAGATCGCGCCTGCGGTCAGGAAAAACAGCATATAGGCCTTGGTCGCACCTGCCGCCTGACGTGTGACGAGTGTGAGTTCGGTAAAACCAACAACAGCAAGAAGGGCAGTGTCTTTTGTTGCGATCAGCCACAAATTGGAGAGGCCCGGAATGGCAAAAGGCAGCATGGCTGGCAAGGTAATGCGATGCATGACTTTTATAGGTGACATGCCGAATGCGCGACCGGCTTCGATCTGGCCGGGGGCGATGGCGAGGATGGCACCGCGAATAACTTCCGTGGCATAGGCACCCTGAACCAGGCCGATCACGATGATGCCAGCGACAAGGCCGCTGACATCGACCGATCCATAGCCAAGCTTGGCCATGATTGTGTTGAGGAATTGTGTGCCAGCATAATAAAGGATCAGAAGCAGGACCAGCTCGGGGATGCCGCGAACGACGGTGGTGTAAACTGTGAGCAGATCTTTTATGACAGGACTGCCATAGAGTTTCCCTGCTGCCCCGCAAACGCCAAGCAGCAACCCAAGCAGATAACCGCAGACGGCTATTTGCAAGGTATTCAGCAGACCGAAGAACAGCGCACGCCCCCAACCCGGTGGGTCATAGGCAAGCAGGCTCCAGTCGACGATTGCGGGGAAGACAGAGTTCATGTGAACAGCCTTGAAACGAACTTACTGGCCAAAAACGTCGAAGGTGAAATACTTCTTCGCCACGCGATCATATTCACCGTTTTCACGAATGGTCTTGATCGCGACATTGAGCTTTTCGCGCAGATCGTCTTCGCCCTTGCGGACGGCAACCCCAACGCCCTGACCGAGAATGCCTACGTCGTCAGCCGGTGTGCCTTTGCTTTCGCAGCAGGATTTGCCGACATCTGTATTGAGGAAGTCGCTTAGCGCGCTGCTGTCGGCCATGACCGCATCGAGACGTCCGGCTGCGAGGTCGTTATTGGCTTCGTCTTGCGTCTGATATTCTTTCAGCGTTGCGCCCTTTGGCACAAAATACTTATCGACATAGGCCTGATGGGTCGTGGAAACCTGAACGCCGATCGCTTTGTCCGCCATGCCTTCCGGCGTGATGTCGAACTTCGCATCTTTGGCTGTGATGATCATTGGCGGGATCTTGTAATATTTGTCGGAGAAATCGACGCGCTTCTTGCGTTCGTCGGTGATTGACATGGAACCCATGATCATATCGACCTTGCCGCTGGTCAGAGCCGGAATAATACCATCCCATGCAATCGGCACGGTTTCGCATTTCAACCCTGCTGCTTCACAAACGACATCGGCGAGTTCGATTTCAAAGCCTTGCCATTTGCCCGATGCGTCCGGATAATACATTGGTGGATAAGGCTCTGCGCCAAATGCAACCTTCATCGTCTGTGCTTGTGCGGCGGGTGCCAGTGCCGTCGCGGCTAAGAATGCTACCGCACACGCCTTGATTATTGCCTTCATGATTTCCTCCGTTTTGTTGTTCCATAGTGTCCGCAATCTTGGTGTTGCGGCTTGTTCTTCAGCTATGCGTTGAGCTGATGAATTTACGCAGGCGCTCCGATTTCGGCTCGCCAAATATCTGTTCAGGTGGGCCTTGTTCCTCGATCTGTCCGCCATGCAGAAACACGACCTTCGTCGCGACATTGCGGGCGAATTTCATCTCATGCGTGACGAGGATCATGGTGCGATGTTCTTTTGCAAGATCATGAATGACTGAGAGCACTTCGCCGACCAGCTCCGGGTCGAGTGCGGAAGTTGGCTCGTCGAACAACATGGCCAGCGGCTGGATAGCGACGGCGCGCGCTATTGCGGCGCGCTGCTGCTGACCGCCGGACATAAAAGCCGGATAGACGTCACGTTTCTCATAAAGCCCGACACGGCGCAAAATGACTTCCGCTTCGGCGATGGCTTGGTCTTTTGGAACTCCAAACACGTGAACCGGCGCTTCAATCACGTTTTGCAGAACAGTCATATGCTGCCAGAGGTTGAAACTCTGGAAGACCATGCCGAGGCTTGCACGGATGCGCTGTACTTGCCGCGCGTCGGCTGGCTCCATGCCGTGGCTTCGATTGCGCATTTTGATCTGCTCACCGTGAATGGCGATTGATCCCGAAGTTGGAATTTCGAGCAGATTGATGCAGCGTAGAAGTGTGGATTTTCCTGAGCCGCTGCCACCAATAATGGCGACTACATCACCGGAATTGGCTTCGAGCGAAACGCCTTTCAGGACGTCGAGCGTACCGAAACGTTTGTGTAAGTCCTTGACCGCAATCGCGATGTTTGTGTCCGTCATTAATTTTCAATTTCAAAAGCATGATCCGAGACGTCTAAACATCCGCATGACGATTAAGCGGACGCATTTTGCCATCAGCTCACGGATTAATACGTGAGTTGTGGTGAACGGTTCAGCTTTCGAAAGTGCTCCTCACCTTGACTGCATTTCCCCCGCTGCCTTGTTGGAATTTTCCCTAGGCAGTCGTTTTATAATGAAAACTATACAGATGCATAATTGCTATGCAAGTGCATAATTTGACGCATCCCTACTTTGCCTTTGTGATCATACGTGCGACATAAACCTCCGAAGGAGAATCTTAGTTTCATGCCGAGCCTGTTCAAACGTGCCCCGGAAAGCGAACGCCGTCGCGAGTTGATTGAAGCGACATTGGAGTGCATATCCGAGCTTGGCATTCAGGCGACGACCGTGCGCGCGGTTGCGGCGCGCGCGGGCGTGACGAACGGGCTGATCCGCCATCATTTTGAAAACAAAGCTAATCTCATCATCGAAGCCTATCGCAGGACGATGGAGTTGATCACTGCATCTAGTATGGAAATACTGGGAGGAAACGAAGGAACGCCACATCAGCGGCTCTTGCAATTCATCAAAGCAACACTTGAAGGTCAGGCGTCGGATTATAGAATGTTATCGCTCTGGGCGACCTTCATCAGCCAGAATCGCGTCGACCCTTTGATCACGGCAGTGCGTGATGAAAGCTACGCCAATCTCCGCCAGGCGACTGAACCGCTTCTCGCCGAAGTTTTCAAAGCTGAAGAACGAGCGCTCACACCTGTAGAAATTGAACGCGCCGCCATTTGCGTGCATGCCATACTGGACGGTATATGGATCGAAGCCTGCCTCGATTTAACGCGCGAGAACACAGATATGTTTGTGAAACTTGCAACAGAAATGATCGAAAGAGTGTTGGATATTCAACTCGATTGAATTTCCAACTGATCGAATAAACCCATTAGATTTAGCCCCTATGAAATCGACGTCGTCATTAAACGATTACTCAATGAGGCGATTGTTCTGGTGATCCGCTTGCAAAACGATCCGGAAAATCCAGTCTCCATCGAGATGACCAGGAGCCGGCGTACTCATGGTATGAAGCACGAGTAGGTATTTGCATTACAAGAGGAGGCGTCATCGCGTTCTGCGCTCTTGCGACGGCTGGTGCAACTGCCATCCTCGGACCGGTGAACCTTGTCGATTTGCTTGCGCCGCATATGGACCGTTCATTCAGCTTTCGTCGAGCTCGCTCGCATATACCGTGTCAATATTAACTGTGCTTCATTGTGGCTGATGGCCGGACCGATTTGACCGTGAACTTGTTTTTCAAAGGCAAGTGCTGGCCAGTCTTCTGGCCACATTGATCGGCAGGCCATTTCTTTAGACATTATATGAGGACCGTCGAATTATGTACTTTTGATATTAAGACCAATGTCGATCTTTTTCCTATTGAACTCGGACTTTTTGTGTATCCTGTGCCCTGTTTTCAGAAGCGAGCCTTACACGATGCCAAAACGCCTATTCTACATATGGATAGCCATTTTTGTTTTGGTGACAGGCGCACTTAACTGGTTGCTAAACCCAACCCCGCCCACTTCACCCTCCATTGGTGGAGGTGGCTATGATTTGTCCAAGCCAGTCTACACGTTGCTACTCTGGGCTTTCTTGATCTTATGGACATCGATTGCCGCCGTAACCGGCATGATTAGTAAAGATACTTTTTCTGCACGACGAGCATTTCTGCTCGCCGCTATTGGCGCATTAATGGCGATCATATTCTTTGCGATCTACCGTCAAAACATACACTGATGATCTGAGCGGTTTAAAAATTTCGGACCTGCTCTCTTAGGTCTCGGGAGAAGCGATCAATTTCGGCCTGATCTGTTTCTCTTTTTTTCAACACCTCCGCAATCGATGTCTCGCTCTCATCAAGCATCGCAAGATATTTACCTTTCAAATCGCTGTTCTCCGGTACGGCTGCAATATTTTGGCGAATGCGATTTTGTTCATCTTGAAGAGACTGGAGCTTTTCCTCAGAACTCTGAAGTTGCCGCTCTTTTTCAACTTTCTCCCGTTGCGCTTTCGCAAGTTTGGTAAATTTGTCCGCCACATTCTTATCAGCGGCAGATGAGGACCAGCTGACAAGTGTAGCGGGATCGATATCAATTAACCCATAGCGTTCATTTTGAATTCGCTCATCCACAGCAACGACAGACCGCTCCTGCCCTGCTTTAACGGAAGCTTTCAAACGGCGATGGGATACAGTTCTTCCACTTTCGGCACCTGAAGAGAAAGACCAGCCATCCCGACTAGGATGTTCGATGACAACTGTTCTGTCGCCATCCAGCGCACCAGAGATGCGATAAGTGGTAGTTTCACGCAGCTTTTCCGAGATGTGAGCGATGCCATCCACCACTTTTATATCGTTGATCTGTCTCGTTGGTTCCTGCTCTTGCGTTACCGTCACCTTGCGATCCGTTGCAAAGGCCGCAATTCGAGTATCATCCTTTGGAAGGCTTAAGAGCTCTGCATCTCCAACATAACCAGCCTGGCTGTCGTAAACAGTCAGTATCCCACCCGGCAAACTATTGTCGGATGAATTTTTCAGCATTATAGCGGCAATTGGGTGGACGCTGTTGTTGCCACTACGATAAATTGAAACCATCTCAGCATCAATTTGCGCATCAGCTATTGGTACTGACAAACTGTCGCCGTTTGTCAGATCGAATGTACCCGGCAGGGCGAAGCTCGCACTCGTATCATGCTCCGAGGCCGCCGCAACTGCACTGTTCTGACTTCCCGCCGCAGAACTGCCGCCATAACCACTAATGGCAGGAGCCGGGACACGAGCCATATCCATCATCTGCTCATCATTCTCAAATACTGCTGCTTTTTCACTCGCAGGCATTGATCGCAGCCGGTTATTCAGGTTGCCAGTGTCCGCCTCGAACGCATTAACGGTTGCTGTATTTACAGCGACCTCCGCCCGCTCCTTCCAGTAAATCTGGTGTAAACGCTGCTTCAATGTAACAGGATCAGCAGATGTCAGGGTTAATTTAACATCTTTCCAATCTTCGCCACTCGCATTTTCTAATACAGCCCAAGCCTGCAGCCGCGCTTTACCGTCAGGTAGCGTCAGAACTCTATAGGCTGTCTTCCAGATGGGGGAAGCAACAACATAAGCTAAACGGGTATCCGTGTCCGAGAGATCACTGACTGCAATCCGAATACGACGTGAGCCATCACTTTTACTTCGTTCGATGGACGCTGCAGCGCCCAAAATCTTAGATTTCATTTCAGCATCATCGACAGTGAATGAAGTATCTTCCCCAAGTTTGATTGTCTGGATCTTCTCATCTTGATCCAACACAGTCAGCTGATAGAATTTTGCACCGTCGGCGATAGCACCAGTTTCTACGCCCAAAACTTTGCCTCTCACAGTCTTTCCATTGCTTGAGACGCTTACCGAAGTACCAGAAATTGAGGACAGCAAGCTGGAAACCGATGACAAATCTGATTGTTTAAAAGGAAGCTGCTTGAAAGTCTCGTCAAGCGGGCTTGGACCAGCGAGAGAGATATTCTTAATCTCGCCCTTTCCACCCTTAAGGACCAAGCTTTTCAGTACGTCATCAACCTGAGCAAGTGGAACCTCGATTTCTACCTTACCATCACTCGAAACCACAGGCTTTCTGGATATTTCCGCGACGCCACCTGAAGACAGAGTCACAGCATCAATAGAGCTCACCTCAGACGCCAACGCCGATGTATAAAGTATAGTAACGGCTACGGACGTGAACGTAACAAGCTTGATCATTTAAATCTCCAGTTAAATGAAGGGTTTCGAAAGCCAATCGTATAAGGCTTATAAGCCACTTATGGGTTTTGTGCGGTGAGATTTAGATCAGAATACAGTATTTACCGGTTATTTATCACTTGAACCACCGCCTCTGGCGAAAAGCTTACAACCACCATGATCTGCTTTACCACTTTGACTTTAGACGAAAATGCCGTGGTGATCTGTGTCTTCTGCCTTGATCGTACTGGACACGGCTTAAGTGGCATACACCTTTCCCTTTGCTCCCCGTCATTGCCAGCAATTCCGAGTAGGCTGCCAATTTTCAAACCAATATTTGAGCTTGCGTTGATGCCGATGGCAAGCATTTGAGTATCTGGCTGGCCATCTTACCTTAGGCTGCCTGACGCCGGTGGCACAAGCACAGCCCCAGCTCGGTCATGGTGGTTATTTGGCCCAATTCGATCTTTGGGTAGGATTAGTTTCCGTGTAGTCTCCGACGAGTTAAATTCCGCATCAAGCGCGATTGTCGCCTGTCCGACATTGAAAGGTTCTGCGCCTATAGCGTCGGCACTTGTGATACTGGGAGAGTTATCGGTGGCCGAAGCGATAAACGCAAAAACCACGCAAGTTATTGCGATTATGCTGCAAAATCATACCGTAGTAGAAACAAATGCGGAGCGCCTTTTCCGGTATAAACCATGCCAATATCTTATGCGCTCAGAACGCACTATTTAAAATTGATACCGCACTGAACCGGAACGCTAAGGTTTCACAACTTAAAATCGCGCAATCGCAAAAACCTTACCCTATGTTGCATATATGCTACCCCAAATTGTATTGGGTTGTGTTAGCTAATTATAAATTAGCTGATTCAGGAGTACGGCATGTTGCACCGGAAATACGCCCTTCTTTCCACTTGTTCCGCGTTCGCCTTCACTGTCTTTCTTCCCACAGCGCTTTTCATTGTTCCGACCCAAGCTCTCGCTGCCTGTACTACTACAGGTAGCTCGACGGTATGCTCATCAGCCGCACCTTCGACGTGGACCGCTACTGTTGGAACAGGGCGTACAGACAATAACAAATCTGTGGAAGTACAGTCCGGCGCGCAAATTAATACAACTAATTCAAACGCTATAAGTATTGGGGATGGCGGTATTATTACCGTTCGAAACGGTGGCAGTGTTACGAATACGTCTAACCCTTCAGGGGCCGGTTTGTTCGGTACCGGGCCGAATACAATTGAGTTCGGCAGCAATGGTCAGCTTATTATTGAACAAGGTGGACAGGTCATTTCAAACGGCACGAATACTCGTGCGGAAGCCGTGAATGTTCATGGTTTTGGAAATACGATTATCAATCGTGGTCTTATTCAGGGTCAAAGCAGCGCCGCTATCTGGTTCGAAGATCAAACGATTGGCGCTAAAAATACCGTAGACAATTACGGAACGATACAAAAATTGGGCGGCGGCAGCGTGATCGGCACCAATGGCGGCGCTGGCATCAACTTTATCAACCGGACTGGCGCTCAGGTAATTGGCGATCTGAGCTTTGCAGGCGGCAACGATACACTGACTTTTGAACCAAACTCTGTCGTTACGGGTAACATCAACGGCGGCGGTGGTATTAACGACCTTATTCTTCAAGGTATTTCAGGGTCGAGCGACACACTCGCAGGCGCACTTAGAAATTTTACCACTTTGACTAAAAACGGTGACGGCCTATGGACTGTAAGCGGCAGCTTATCCGGATTTACCACTGTTACGGTAAACGACGGAACGCTGGCTCTGACAGGCAACAATCTCGATTACACTGGCAATGTGATTGTTCGTCCAGATGGTGTGCTTGAAGCGCGTGCGCAAAGCCTTCCAGTTAAAACCATCGCAGTGAACAACATCAACAACGTACAGAATGATGGCCTTGTTCGCTTCACCCAGCCTGATGATGGCACTTATACCGGTCAAATAGTTGGCTCCGGCGCAGTTGAAAAGACAGGGACAGGCGTTCTTACCTTGACACCGGCAACGGTGGCTGGAAACACTTATTCCGGCGGCACACGGATTAATGAAGGTACAATTGCTGTTTCAGCTGACAGCGCGCTTGGCAATGCGAATGGCGGCCTCACATTTGACGGCGGAGCTTTGCGTTTCGACTCTTCCTTTGATCTAGCAAACAGCCGTGCGATTGTTCTAAACGCCGGTGGCGGCACGTTCGATACCAATGGCAATACGACCAACGTCACACAAGTCATTACTGGCACGGGCGGGTTCAGCAAAACAGGCGCTGGTGTGTTGAACCTTGAGGGTGCCAATACATATAGTGATACAACGACGGTAACTGGCGGTGCGCTTTATGTAAATGGCGATCAAAGCGCTGCGACAGGTCCAACAAGTGTAGAGAACGACGCCACGATCGGTGGTGTAGGTACGATTGGTGGCAATGTTACCTTGCAAAATGGTGGCACTCTTGCGCCAGGTCGGGCTGGAGATGCACCGGGAGAACTCACAGTTAACGGCGATCTCGCTCTAAGCAGCGGCTCAATGCTTGAATATAGTTTCGGGCAAGCCAACGTGGTCGGTGGGCCTCTCAACGACCTCACCACAGTTAAGGGAAATCTGAACCTCGACGGCACAATCAACGTCGTCGCTACCCCCGGCGGGTCGTTTGACCCAGGCGTTTATCGCGTTATCAGCTATGACGGCACGCTGACTGATAATGGTCTGACAATCGGAACTATCCCAGCTAGCGGTTATTACGTTCAGACGGCAGTTGCCAACCAGGTCAATCTGGTCAACACGAGTGGGTTGAACCTGACCTATTGGGATGTCTGGCCTGCATCAAATGGCGCAATCGGAAATGGTGCAGTCAATGGCGGAACCGGCACATGGCAGAGTTCGGGCTCGGGTGGAGCCAACATCAATTGGACCGAGCCAACCGGAGCGATCAATGCGCCATATCTGGATGACGCGTTTGCAATTTTCATGGCAACGGCAGGAACCGTCACAGTTGACAACAGTGCAGGTAATGTTCGTGCATCAGGCATGCAGTTCGCGAGCAACGGTTATGTAATTACCGGTGATGCTATAACGCTGGTGGGTTCGCCATCATCGATCATCCGTGTGGGCGATGGTACAGCAGCTGGTGTGGATTACACTGCTACCATCAACTCTGTTCTCACTGGAAATACCCAACTTACCAAAACTGATCTTGGCACACTTATCCTTGGAACATCCAATACCTATGCAGGGGGCACCGCAATCAATGGCGGCGTGCTTCAGGTCGCAGAGAACAGTAATTTGGGTGATGCAGCGGGCAACGTATCTTTTAATGGCGGCACGTTGCGAACGACAGCCGACTTTACAATCGACCGGGCGACTGAACTGCAATCCGCTGGTGGCACAATCGAAACGACCAACGCAACGAAGTTAGATTACGATGGTATTGTGACCGGTGACGGCAATTTGACGAAGATCGGCACGGGCACGCTCGTACTGAATGGCACCAACACTTATGCAGGCGGAACAGCCATTAGTGCAGGGGTTGTTCAGATCGCGTCTGACGCAAATCTGGGATCTGCATCTGGTCAACTTAGCATTGATGGCGGCACACTTCATTCAACTGCTGACATCTCAATGAATCGCTCCACGACCATCGGTGCTGGTAATGCGACGATTGAAACGGATACAGGTACGACACTCGCACAACAGGGAAGTATTGCCGGAACCGGGTCACTGATCAAAACGGGCGAAGGTGCGCTTGTTCTCACTGGCACAGGAGCCTACTCAGGTGGCACCACTATTGCATCGGGGTTACTTCAGCTCGGCGATGGAGGGACGTCAGGGTCAATCGTTGGCGACATAGCCAATAACGGTACTTTGGCATTCAACAGATCTGACGCACTTAGCTTTGACAGTGTAATTTCCGGCGCGGGTAATGTCCGTCAGATCGGTACCGGTGTAACAGTTCTCAACAAGCAGAGCACTTATACTGGTACGACCTCTGTCGAAGCTGGGACACTCGCAGCAGGTGCAACGAACATTTTTAGTTCCAATTCGGATTTTGAAGTCGCACAAACGGGAACTCTGGCTCTTAATGACTTTAATCAGTCACTTAAAACATTGAACAACTCCGGAATCGTTGATCTTGGCCCGAACCCAGGTACGACGCTGACCGTCACCGGCAACTATACCGCGAATGGCGGTACGGTTCTAATCGGAACGGTGCTAGGCAACGACAGTTCAATCACCGATCGGCTTTTGATTGGTGATAATACAAGCGGAAGCGGTGTTCTTTCAGTCAAGAATGTCGGCGGAAGTGGTGCTCAGACTGTTGAAGGTATCAAAATCGTCGATATTACTGGTGCATCTAACGCCACGTTCACGCTACTTGGTGATTATCAATTCCAGGGAGCGCCTGCTGTAGTTGGTGGTGCTTATGCTTATCAGCTCTACAAAAACGGAAAATCTAACCCGAATGACGGCGACTGGTATCTGCGTTCTACGATCAAAGATCCAACGGGTGGTGGTGGAATAACCGGCGGAGGCGACGGTGATGATGGCGAAGAAGTCCCGCTATATCAGCCTGGTGTTCCGAGTTATGAAGCCTATCCGCAGCTTCTTCTAGGTCTAAACGGCTTACCAACAATGCAACAGCGTGTAGGTAACCGGTACTGGAGTAATGCCGGGAATATTATGCTTGCAGAAGGTGCTGACCCGGTTGGTTCTCCCTATGCCCCAGCACAAGACGCTGGCTCTCTGATTGAGGGGAATGGAGTATGGGGGCGCATTGAAGGTGCTCATACAAATTCCGACCCGCGTTTCTCAACTTCCGGAACGGACTACAGCTTCAACACACTCAAACTGCAAGCCGGACTTGACGGCATGTTGGCCGAAACAGAAAGCGGCAAGTTGATCGGCGGCATGAGTGTCCATTATGCCCATGGTAAAGCAAAGACAAGCTCACTCTATGGCAATGGCGATATCTCGACAGATGGCTATGGTTTTGGCGGAACCCTCACCTGGTATGGTGATAACGGCTTCTATCTTGATGGTCAGGCACGGGTAACATGGTATGATAGCGATCTGACGTCTAATCTCGCTAATATGGGATTGGTGGACAGCAATAACGGCTTTGGCTATGCCTTCTCTGCGGAAAGCGGTAAGCGCATTTCGATTGATCAGAGTTGGTCCGTAACCCCGCAGGCTCAGCTCACTTATTCGAATATAAATTTCGACAGCTTTAACGATGCTTTCAACGCCCGCGTCAGTCTCGACCGCGGAGAGAGCCTCCAAGGCAGGATTGGTCTATCTGTTGAGCGTCAGAACTCTTGGTACAATGCCAATGGTCTTATCGATAGAACCTATCTCTACGGTATAGCAAACCTCTACTATGAGTTCCTGGAAGAGACAAAGGTTGATGTTTCCGGCACGAGTTTTGCCAGCCAGAACGAACGTCTATGGGGCGGAATCGGTTTAGGTGGCAGCTACAACTGGAACAGTGATAAATATTCGATCTATGGCGAAGGTTCGATCAATACCAGCCTCCAGAGCTTCGCCGACAGTTACAGCTACAAGGGCACTCTGGGCTTCCGCGTTCGTTTTTAAACTTTAGTGAGTAATAGGACCCCATCCGTAATGACATAAATTACGGATGGGCTTTTTGAACAAGAGCATCTAAAAATAGTTGTTTGTAGATATTCTGGTCATCGCCAGCTTAGTTCAGTTCTGCGACTCTCTTTTTATAATACGCATGCCATTCGAATATTGCGTGTAACCTGGTTCATTTCCTCTTGGCGCAACAACGCGAGGCTGCTCGGGTCGCTGAACCTGTTCCGGTCGTTGAATTGGTCTTTGCACAGGAGGCCGGGCATAATCATCTCGACGCTCGGGCCTTGGGCGACCTGAGTCATTTCGCCATCTATCTGAGCGGTAGTAGCGACGATCACGATAATATCGTGAATCATATCTCGGGTTATTACGGTAAGTAATGGCTGATCCCGAGTAGTACCCACCGTACGAAGGGCCGTAATCTCTATAGCCATCGTATGAGTATGACTCACTTACGCAGCCGGCCAATGTGAATGATAGCACCATAACGGTGCCAATAGACGTAAAAGCTTTAATAATGGCCATAACTTGCTAGCCTCATTTTGTGAACATTTCGGAATTAACAATCGGCCTTCAATCGATAAAGAGCAAGTCACGAAGTTCATAGAGCTTGTTATGGTCTGAGATTGAAAGCTCTGGATGGACATGTATCGACGAACGAGGCTGGCCCCAAAACCAGGCTAGGCTAAGAGTTTTGCCGCATTCGAGAGGCAAGGAGCTTAATACCGTCGGCGATGCGATTGATGGGAATGGAAGAATACGCGATACGGAAATAGCGACACGGCCTGTCATCGCTCCAGAAGAATGGCGCACCGGATTCGATGAGCACACCATCCTCGCGCAGATCGCGTGCCAGTTTGTCGGCATCCATGCCTTCTGGGCCTTCTATCCAGAAGGCAGTCCCGCCAAAACCCGATTTACCTGCAATCTTTAAACCTTCACGTTCAAGCGCGTCAATCATAACTATATGGCGTTTGTGATACTCAATACGCATCCGATGAATAACCGCATCGTAATGGCCAAGTGCTAGGAAATAAGCGGCGGTTCGCTGCAAATGCCCCGGGGGGTGCCGCAACATCAGTGCACGCAAAGCTCTTGCTTCACGAATAACGGGCGCTGGTGCCACAAGATATCCGAGCCGTAAGCCCGGAAACAATGATTTTGAAAAGCTTCCTACATAAAGAACACGGCCATATCGATCGAGCGATTTCAGTGCGGGTGTCGGGGGTTGAAGAAAGCTCATCTCGAATTCATAATCGTCCTCGACTATGACGAAATCACGTTCTGCGGCTGCTTCCAGAAGAGAAATGCGCCTTGCTCGCGGCATTGTCGCAGCGGTTGGCGACTGATGGCTCGGCGTTACAAAGACTGCATCGATACCATTCGGAAGCAATTCCGGTGGCAAGCCACCTTCATCAACATTCAGTGCAGTTACTTGTGCTCCGGTCAAATGAAGTGTCGCACTAATATCAGGGTGCCCTGGATTTTCGCAGACGACATGCGAGCGATTTGTCAAAAGCAAATGACTGATAATCCAAAGTGCATTTTGCGCACCAACCGTAACCAATATTTCATCGTGCTCTGCACGGATACCTCGGCTCGGTAGAGTACGGGACCTAATGTAGTTTACGAGTTCAACATCGTCAGCAGCTGCAAAGTCGCCAGCCATAAGGATGAAATCCTCGCGCGCCAAGGCCCGACGAGCGCAATCGCGCCAAGCAGCCAGATCAAATAATGTCTGGTCCATCTGCCCGTAAAGAAAAGGGTAACGATAGCGTCGCCAATCCAGAGGCTTTCGAATTGTCTTCGCTATATTGAAACCGGGCCGCAGTTTGGAGGACCAATCTACCGCTGTATTTGGCGTCTGCAAAAAATCTTCATCTGGGCGACTGATCGGAGGTGCTATAGCTACGTGATAAGCACTCCTCGAATGCACTTCAAGATAGCCCTGCGAAACAAGCTCCTGATAAGCCAATGTAACCGTAAGTCGCGATATTTTCAGATAATCTGCTAGTCCTCGCGTCGACGGCATACGCGCTCCGGGCAAGATAGCACCAGAAAGAATAGCGGATACTGTTGTTTCCCGAATTTGAGACTGTAATCCGGTACTTCGAAAGCCATCAATGAAGAAAATCGTCGGCGAGACAGAACCCAAGGCCTCACTCCATTAGTAAATCAGCAAATATACTGAAAATCACATCGCTCTTCAGCATCTCGTTCCAACTCAACAATAGTGTTTCTTCTTTCTATTTCTCCCAATAAAAAATTTTGGATTGTAAAGTGCATTCTAGCCGGGATTTCATGGTGAAGGAATCTCAGTCAGCAATCTGGACTTATTGACTATTCAAACTGGATATAAGTCAAAATTGCTGACATGGCTATCGTTTGTGTGCGGAACTGAAGATTGGCGGAAAACGCCAGCAGTCATGACAAAGTCAGGCATGGTTCTTAAAATGGAAGGGGAACTCCATGAATTATTCTACTAGCATAAAACGGGTGGTATTATTTTCAGCTGTTGCTGCGTTTTCAACAACTGCAGCCTATGCTGAAACCACGGTTGTGGTCGGCTATCAGCAAATCGTCGGACCATTTCTCACTGCAATTGCAGACGGGAAGTTTGACGCGGCGGCCAAAGAAGCTGGATATAAGATCGACTGGCGACAATTTGCTTCGGGCGGCGATATTTCTACCGCACTTGCGTCCGGCAACGTGCCAATAGGCGTGATCGGTTCAACGGGTATCGCGGCAGCATCGACACGCGGTGTCGAGCTTGAGCTTTTCTGGATTCTCGACAATATCGGTAAATCGGAAGCACTTGTCGCGCGCGAGGGCTCCGGCATTGAAAAGCCGGAAGACTTGAAGGGTAAGAAGATCGGTGTACCATTCGTCTCCACCTCGCATTTTCATCTCCTCGTTGGCATGAGCGATATCTGGAAGATCAATCCGCGTGATGCAGAAATTCTGAACATGACACCGCCGCAGATTGTTGCTGCATGGCAGCGCGGCGATATCGATGCGGCATATGTCTGGCCGCCTGCACTGTCCGAAATTCTTAAAACCGGCAAGGAAATCGCCAATTCCGAAGAAGTAGGCGAGAAAAGCGTACCCACTTTTGACGGACTTGTGGTGGACAAAAACTTCGCCAGTGAAAACCCTAAGTTCATGACCGCCTTCACGACAGTACTGAAGGATGCTTATGCGGACTATAAGGCCAATGGCAACCAATGGACGGCAGATTCCGCGCAGGTCAAAGGTATGGTCAAACTAATCGGTGGCAATGCTGCTGACATACCAGACGCACTCAAACTGTTGTCTTTCCCGACAGCGGAGGAACAGGCTTCTCCGACCTGGCTCGGTGGAGGCAAAGAAAGCGGTGCGCTGAAGTCCATCACTCAGAGTGCGAAATTTCTTGTTGATCAGAAACAACTAGACAAAGCGCTGGATGATTATAGCGGCAATGTAAATGGCAGTTTTGCCGAAACCGCCGCAAAGTAATTACGTGAAGTAATTCAAGCGACTCCGCCAGCGACGGCTGCTTGACTCCGTCGTTGAACTGAGCTGGTTCCGCGCAACTTTGCAAATTCAAGTTTGCAATTGATCCGTATTGCCGGGGCCACTCCTTCGTTCCCAAAAGGCGACGTTATGGAAACCTTGAACGTATCGAATGTCAGTTTGACCTATCCGGGTCTGTATGTGGAAGAAGCCGTGATTGCACTCAAGGGCGTCAATCTACAGATCGACAGCGGCGATTTTGTCGTAGCACTTGGCGCGTCTGGTTGTGGAAAAACCACTCTGCTCAATCTGATGGCTGGGTTTATGATCCCCTCAGCGGGAGAGATCACCCTAGGCGGGCGGCTTGTTCGCGGGCCAGGCGCAGACAGAGGGGTTGTCTTTCAAAAGCACGCACTTCTCCCCTGGCTCAATGTGGTCGATAATACGGAGTTTGGGCTTAAGCTTCAGGGTGTACCTAAAGCGGAGCGCCGCGAGCGCGCTGCCAAAAACCTAGCACTGGTCGGTCTGCAAGAGTTTCACAACCACAAGATCTATCAACTGTCAGGCGGGATGCAGCAGCGTGTTGGTATTGCTCGTGCTCTCACTTGCGATCCTGCCATGCTGCTTATGGATGAGCCGATGGCAGCACTGGATGCTCTTACTCGTGAGACCATCCAGGAACTACTTTTGCGGGTATGGCAAGTTACCAATAAAATGTTCTTCTTTATCACTCACAGCGTCGAAGAAGCTTTGTTTCTTGGTTCGCGGCTCATTGTCATGTCGCCGCGCCCGGGACGGATCACTCACACTTACGATCTGGACTTTAACCGGCGCTTTCTGGAATGCGGTGACGCGCGCGTCGTTAAATCCAGTCCCGACTTTATCAAGATGCGTGAGACAATTCTGGGGATTATCTATGGCGATGAACGTGCATCAGGAAACCCGGAACTGGCCCATGCTTGAGTTTTTTACTCGGGCACGGCCAGTCAAGCCCGGTAAAGTCTACGGCGCTCCGGGTGACGGAAACAGTGGCTTCATCAGTTTGGTTACAGCACTCCTGTTGCTGGGGGTCTGGTTCCTCGTGACGGGCATGGGTTGGGTGAAACCGCTTTTTCTACCTTCTCCCTTCGCAGTCTATGATAAATTTGTGATTGCCATGACCGATGGTGTTGCGAACTCGACATTGGTGGAACATACGCTTGCCAGTTTAGGGCGTGTGCTTGGCGCTTTTGCCATCGCTTGTGTGACTGCAATCCCGATCGGTATCATGATGGGGATGAGCAGCTTCTGCCGCGGGGTACTTGACCCGATTATTGAATTCTATCGCCCGCTTCCACCGCTTGCCTACTTGCCGCTGATCATCATATGGCTGGGCATCGGTGAATTCCCGAAGGTGTTTCTCATCTTCCTTGCGATCTTCGCTCCAATGGCGATTGCAGCAAGAGCAGGCGTTCGCTCTGTCTCCACTGAACAGATCCACGCGGCTTACGCCATGGGTGCATCGAGAACGCAGGTAATAACGCAAGTCATCATGAAAGCCGCACTACCGGAAATCTTCACAGGTATGCGGATCGGCATTGGTGTGGGTTGGACGACGCTGGTCGCAGCAGAAATGGTAGCAGCCCATCGCGGACTCGGCTTCATGGTGCTCAATGCAGCCCAATTTCTTGCCAGTGATACCGTCATCATGGGTATCATCGTCATAGGTGTGTTCGCTTTCGCCTTCGATCTTCTCATCCGCTATATGGAGAAGGTTCTTATTCCTTGGAAGGGTAAAATTTGATGGCAACAGACACCGTTTAACCCGACCACTCCCCCCCCCCAACTTCTACGATAATCGCGCAGCTGTCCTGCCGCGCCACGGGAAAGCTGTACGCATTTTCCGAACAGGTAGCAGATTGATCAAGGAGCATTAGAATGTCCGCTGGGCACCTCACAGAAAAGCAATTTTCCGACCTGTTCGACGCCTTTAACCGACATGACATCGACGCGATCATGACATTTTTTGCAGAGGATTGCGTGTTCTACACCGTTGGTGGTGAGGAAGTTTATGGCACCCGCCTCGAAGGCAAAGAGGCAATCGCCAAGGCGTTTTCCGGTGTCTGGGCCACAATGTCGGATGCCAGCTGGGACGGTCATCGGCATTTCGTGAGCGGAGATCGCGCCGTTTCCGAGTGGACGTTTCGCGGCACTGATGCAAACGGTGCACGCATTGAGGCAGAAGGTTGCGATCTCTTTACGCAGCGGGGCGGCAAGATCGTCCGCAAACAGGCATTCCGCAAAAACCGGCCTTTGCTGACTGCATAGGCCTCACCTGTGCCAGTCGGTGATTTGGAGGACCGACACATGAATACTCACACGCTCAATAAACGTTCCGACAAGCAGCCATTCGACCCTGCTTATGATCCGGTGGTCGCGAAGACACCCGGTCAAGGCAGAGACTACGCACCGACTTATTGGATCGGCACAGCTGGACCGACACCAGAAGATGACGGCCCCATTCACGGCGATGTCGACGCTGATGTCGTCATTGTTGGTTCCGGATATACAGGATTGTCAGCTGCTATTCATCTCGCCCGCGATCATGGCATTAAAGCAGTGGTGCTGGAGGCCAACGGGGTTGCGTGGGGGTGCAGTACCCGCAATGGAGGTCAGGCTCAAATCTCTGCGGGACGGCTTAAACGCTCGCAATGGATTGAGCGCTGGGGCGTGGACGTCGCTAAAAAACTTCACAAGGAAATTGCAGAAGGTTTCGATCTCTTCCGCGCACTTATTGCCGAACCAGAGATTGACTGTGATCCGCAAGACGGCGGACATCTATATATTGCGCATCGCGACAAGGTCATCCCTTCGCTGGAGAAAGAATCCCGCTTACTCAATGAAGTATTTGGCTATCGCACCCGCATGGTCAGCCGTGATCAAATTCACAGCGACTTCATCCGCGATCAGGAAGCGTGTGGCGCCATGTATGAGCCAGATGGCATTGGTGTACATGCAGCCAAGCTTGCTTTCGGCTATCTGCAACTTGCGCGCAAACTCGGCGCAAAAGTGCATGTGGCAAGCCCGGTGCTGAGCTGCCGCAAAAATGGAAATATTTTTCATCTCCAAACTCCGAACGGAACTGTAAAGGCGAGGCAGGTTTGTTTCGCGACAGCTGGCTATACGTCGCCTGAGCTCCATCCGTTTACGCGTCATCGGCTTATGCCGATACTATCAAATTCAGTGGTAACCCGCCCATTGACGGCCGAAGAAATCGACGCCTGTGGCCCGAAGACCGGAATCCCACTGACTGATACCCGAACACTTCGCCACTATTATCGCTTCTTGCCAGATGGGCGAATGCAGATTGGCAGTCGCAGTGCGATTACGGGGGCAGATGCGTCGAACCCCCGGCATTATGACTTGCTGCTCGCAGGTCTCTACCGGAAGTTCCCGATATTGGCAGGCATTAAAGTCGATTATTCCTGGTGGGGTTGGGTTGATGTCAGTCATGACATGATGCCTCGCATCTTCCGCCCCGATCCGACGCAGGAAATCTATTACGCCATGGGCTACGGCGGTAATGGTGTGATGTATTCTGCGCAGGCGGGGCGTCGAGTTGCACAATTGATGGCCGGTCGCGGACAGGGACTGGACCTACCGATTTTCACATCAGAACTACCGAGCTACGGCATGTTGACGCCATTCCGGCGCATAGGTCAGCGCGCCATGTACCGCTGGTATGCCCTGAAAGACGAAATTCTCTGAATAAAAGCGAAAGGTATGCGCCATGAAGATGACGACGGAAGAAGCGTTCGTAAAGGTCTTGCAAATGCATGGAATTGAACATGCATTTGGGATTATCGGCTCTGCGATGATGCCGGTTTCCGACCTGTTTCCAAAGGCGGGCATCGCCTTCTGGGATTGCGCGCACGAGACCAATGCGGCCCTGATCTGCGACGGCTATACGCGCGNATGGTCTGCTATCAGGAAGAGGTCCGCGACCCATCCCGTATCCCGGAAGTGCTAAACCGTGTCATCGAGAAGGCGTGGCGCGGCTGTGCACCTGCACAGATAAATATTCCGCGTGATTTCTGGACGCATGTGATCGATGTAGATCTGCCGCAAATTGTACGGCTCGAGCGACCGAGTGGCGGACGCGATGCAATTACGGAGGCCGCAAAGCTTCTTACAGATGCAAAATTCCCCGTTATTCTCAACGGCGCGGGTGTTGTTATCGGCGGCGCCATCGCGGAATCCATCGCTCTCGCCGAGAAGCTCGATGCACCAGTTTGCTGTGGCTACCAACATAATGATGCCTTTCCCGGTAGCCATCCACTATCAGTAGGGCCGCTTGGTTATAATGGCTCGAAAGCAGCGATGGAGTTGATCGCCAAGGCCGATGTGGTTCTGGCACTTGGTACCCGTCTTAACCCGTTTTCCACCCTACCCGGCTACGGTATCGATTATTGGCCAAAAGACGCGAAGATCATTCAGGTCGATATCAACCCAGACCGTATTGGCCTTACCAAAAAGATCACGGTCGGCATCTGTGGAGATGCGAAACAAGTAGCGCAGCAGATCATCGATCAACTTGGAGCCAATGCAGGAGATGTTGGTCGCAACGAGCGCAAACAACTAACCCATCAGCGCAAATCAGCTTGGTTGCAGCAGCTTTCGTCGATGGATCATGAAGATGATGATCCAGGCACACAATGGAATGCAGACGCACGCGAACGCGAAAAACAACGCATGTCTCCACGACAGGCATGGCGTGCCATTCAGGCCGGAATGCCGAAGAATGCCATCATGTCCACTGATATCGGAAACAACTGTGCCATCGGCAATGCC
>NZ_NNRM01000044.1 GCF_002252525.1 Brucella pseudogrignonensis | reverse complement strand
CCTGGCACTCCGCATAATACCGTTCTCGGCATAATCGACATTGCCGGAGAATACGCGGAAGTGGGGTCCCCTGTCGGACGGGTTTTCGATGCGGACCAGCTTGGCCTTGACGTTGAGGTTGAGGGTCTTGATCGAACCGCTGAAGCCGTTGCCCGTGGAAGCGAAGGTGCCGATGGTAGCCATGTGTCTTATTCCTTTTTTGTTCGGGCCGCGCCCATCGCGACCTCGATGACGGTCGATGGACCGGAGGCGATCGACCGGCACCCACATGGCTGGAACGAAGTGGAAGGCGGCCGGGAGAGACTTTCTTGGTACGCGAGGAATGGCGGCGGAGCCGTCAGGGGAAGAAAGTCTCAAAGGCCGTTGCCGGGACAAGATTGAGAGCCCGTGCAAGCGGGGTCGTCCTTCGGTCAGACCAGTCACATCGAGGACGCAGGTGGACCTGGCCTTTGTGAAAACTTAAATGAAGACCGGCGTTTCCGTCGTCGGCGTGATCCCCGAGGCATGGCGATCGTTCGCAAATGAGCCTCCCGACTTCCAGTCAGGCTAAACAAAGACCTGGACCCCGGCGAGGAATCGCACCCATAGTCCCTCGACCGCAACGAAACCGGGGCTTGGTTCGGAAGTCCGAACGCTAACTTCGCGACATTTCCGGCCAGGCTGACCCACGCGCTGAAATCAAGCTGCGTCTCTGTCGCGCGATATCAGGAAGGCCGCCGGCAACCGAGCATTCGGCTTGCGTTTCACACCGGGTCAGCGTCCGATAAAGGCGCCCGTGCGTGCGGGGGCATCCAGCGGCAAGCCTTGGTGTCCGATCGTGGGTACGACGATCAACCCGGCGGGAACCACGCGAGCGCCGGACCAGGAAAGTGCATCGACCTTGAGGTCGTCATCAGGAAGAACGCCATACTCATCTTTGCCGACCCTGAAGACGATGACCGGTACCATCAGCGTCCGGACGGGACCGCCATCCCCGCGATGGCGAAGCCTTGAGCGGCGGTACGCTTAGTTAGTCGGGCCTCGCAGGAGGTTGATCGGAAGGGTCCGTGGTGGAACAAGGAAATTAAGCCGGCAAGAGCCGGACTGGGCTCTGACGGGAGCTGCGCTGCCGGCACGAAAGCGCACGCATATTCAGCCGCAAACCGTGGGGCTTCTGATGCCGCCATCATCGGGGTCTTTGCGAAAAGAGGTGATTCCTGTACCGACGATATTGCCACGCAGTGTCACCCAGACGAGTTCCTCCGCATTTGGCGAACAATGAACTAGGACACCACGGCGGCCACCGCGGACCTGATTGGGCTGGCCGCCCGATTTGATCCGGAAAGTTCGGGGCTGCACTGCAGTAGTATGGGAGATAAGCATGTGAGCAAAGTTCGAAATCCGACACTCCGACAAGTGAGAAGTGACTTCCTCCTGCAGGTTGGCGCTATAGTTTTGTATTAACAGCCGGGGCGTGTATATTGCATTGTCCCACTCAGCTTGGGTAAGCAAAGGGTAAACTGATACCCCCAATCATTCGCGTATTTCTTCTGGCCAAAACCAGGATACAGCGGCCCCATACCGAAGAGTGCAATTGCACGGCAAAAGAGAAGTTCATCATGCCTCCCATCGCCCGAATTGTTGTTTGGAACGCTAAAAAAACAATGTGCGATCCTGTTCTTTACTCTCTCAACAATAAGTAGTTAAGGAAAATGGCAAGCAATATAAGCGAACGGTTACAGAACCAAGCGCTCCCTCTTTTTGGCATCCAGGAAATCCTGGAAAAGCCGCTCGTTAATGAGACACCACAGTCGCGCATTAAACAAATCGGTATGTTAAATGTTCTCTATGTGATGCATCAGGCACATGAGCCTTTAACGCTTGCATCTGTTATAGAAATTACAGGTATGACACGTGGTGGAGTCCTGGAGACCATGGACAACCTCGTTGAGCGCGGCATTCTGACACAAACGATGGGAAAAAACTCCCTCGGGCGCGGAACAGCCAGACAGTTTGGGTTCGCAAAAAGCGTTTTTGAACGACTTATATCCAAGAATGAATAGTTTAATTACTATCCTTTTTCTGGTTTGATCAGGGTTGTGGGGATTATCAGGTTACAGGGGAGGCAACCATCGGCGCACTCTTTCCTGAATGACTCGGGCAATGATCTAAAAGGGATATGGATAAAAACTTGGACTTTTTTTACGGCAAAGTTTCAGGACGGTTTACGTAACCGGGTGGAGCGCCAGTTGATATCATGATGCGTTTCTAGCTAAACCATCATATCCAGCAATCACCTTCGTTGATAAATTGCTTGGGCGTGTTGGACCAATCACGCAGGTAAAACAGTTCTTTCTCCAGCCTTCCTAAGAACAATAGCCGACCCGGCGAGCGGTGGTGGGCAAAGGAATTTATTGCGCTCCAGGCCCGTCATCGGACCGGAAACAGTGTCTACGGCTGCATCGAGCACCCTAATCCGGGATATGGAATTCAGTGAGATCGGTCAGCCACTTATTATTAACCGACCTCAGTTATATTCCACGTTTTCGTCCGCCCCTGCGCGGTGAGTTTTCGGCATAAGTCAACACTCTCGCCATCAACCGCCGCAATAGGTCCGAAAACATTCGTGCGATCTATAGCGTTTCCGTGACCTTGCTAAGGTTCACTGGTGTGTCAGGATTTAACCCGCGGGCCTGTGCTACCTGTTCAATGCATCGATAATAAGCCCCCAGTCCGACGATCGGATCCAGCAAACTGTTGCCGGTGTAAGCTGTGCGAATGGTTTTTTCCGGCACAAACCCTTCACCAATTGCCACGACATCCGCCCCCAGTCCGACCAATCTTTCAACAGCCTGCCGGCTTGCATTATAGGCTTCATCCTGATTGAGGAATGCCAGGATCGGGAAATCACTGCGGACGAGGCGGATCGGGCCGTGCATCACTTCAGCGAGCGAAAATGCTTCTGCATGGATGCCGCAGGTCTCTTTGGCTTTCAGAGCTGCCTCCAATGCCACCGCAAAGCCGGTTCCGCGCCCAACCGCATAGATTTCATTGATGGCTGCGAGACGAGAAATCACAGCGGGATCGATGGTTGAATGGGTCGTCAGTTCAAGCGCTTCCGGCAATCGTGCCAAGGCGCGGTCAAGCGACTGATCCTCCGTAATCGCCGCCGTAACGGCCGCTAGCGCCGCTGCAGCCGCGATGCAGGATTTTGTCGCTGCAACACTTTGTTCCTTGCCGGCGTTAAGGTTCAAAACAATATCGGCATCGTTGGCCAGGGGACTATCGATCACATTGACCACTGCAACGGTCACGGCGCCTCCCTGTTTGGCAGCTTTCTGCAATGCCACGATGTCTGGGCTCGCGCCCGATTGCGATACTGTGAAGTGCAAGCCGTCCTGCAATTGCAGGCGGGCATTGTAAACAGAGGTGACCGAGGGGCCAATCGACGCCACAGGCAATCCAACACTGATTTCAAACAGATACTTGAAGAACGACGCAGCATGATCCGACGATCCACGCGCAGCCGTTGTGAGCACGCGTGGGGCGCGCTGCCGGAAAATGCGCTTGATTTCGTCGATTGTCGCCGCTTCCGCGCTCAACAGGCGAGAAACCACGGATGACGCTTCCATCGTTTCCTGGCGCATAAGAGATGTCGTAGCCATTGAAACCCTCATTTGAAAATTTAAACTTTGTGGTGGTTTAGCCTTGCAGGGCGGAAGCGCCACCGCGAGCCTGAACCGCGAGGCTGCCACGCTGAACCCCAGCCTCCAGGCAGTCCAAGGCACAGCGTCCATCAATCCACCGATCAATGAAGCCAGCATTAAAGGCATCCCCAGCGCCGGTGGTGTCTATAACCTCGACCTTTTCCGCAGGGAGGTGCATGGCCGTATCCGCCACACGGACCCATGCTCCCTCGGCCCCAGCTTTCAGTGCGACGACGGGAAAATGTTGCGACAGGATGTCGAGTGCTTTGCTGGCATCCCTCTCGCCCGTCAAAGCTTCTGCTTCTGCGCTGTTTGGCAGGAAAATATCGACGCCCGCGCAATTTTTCAGGAAATCAGCGCTATAGATCAAAGTCTCGTCCCAGCTCGGATCGAGGGACACGGTCAAACCGGTCGATTTGGCTTCTTTGATCAGATCGGGAATTTCATGCAATGTGGCATATTCAGCGATATGCAGGTGCTTTGCACTTTCCCAGCGGAGCGCCTCTTCAAGTGTCGATGGCTGTGCTGTTCCCGCGCGACGCGACAGAAATGCACGATCATCTCCGATAACGCTCGCCACCGTGACTTGTGGTCCCGCCTCATCGGACACTTCCAGGAAACGCAGATCGAGACCTTCCATTGTCAGATCGGGCATCAAGCCCTGTGAAAGGCTGTCTGTTCCCAGCCGCGCGACCAGGGCAACCGACCGACCCACATGGGCGAAATGCGCGGCGGAAATGAACGCCCCCCCTCCGGCGACGATTTTCATATCAGCCGCGAATACTTCGCGGCCTGGCTGTGGCAATGCTTCCAGACCTGTGAAAATCAGGTCGCAATAAATCCGTCCTATGCTCAGGACCGCAGGCGTTTTGAACGTGTTTGACATTATAGACGACCGAGGCTCTTTTCTGTCTTGGCATCGAACAGATACAGGCTGCCAACCGGCGCAGAGACGCGCAGCGTTGCGCCAGACTTTGGCACGGTTTTTCCCGGTGCTGTCGCAATGATCGCGGCGCCATCGACATCAAGATGGACAAGTGTTTCCGATCCCAGGGGTTCGACAGCCGTGACAATGCCTTGGAGGGATATCCCGCCAGCCGTGCCGTTTTCATCCACCGTCAATTCATGTGGCCGGATACCGATCAGCATGTCGCCATCACCAGCAAATTCCACGGTCTCGCCGCTGCGGCGGCCCTTGAGAAGGTTCATCGACGGGCTGCCGATGAAGCGCGCGGTAAACACATCCACCGGATGCTCATAAAGCTCTGTCGGCGTGCCAGTCTGTAGAATATGGCCATCGCGCATCACCACGATGCGATCAGCCATCGTCATCGCTTCGACCTGATCATGGGTCACATAGACCGTGGTGGTCTTGAGACTCTGGTGCAGGCGCTTGATTTCGATGCGCATCTGCGCACGCAATTGCGCATCAAGATTGGACAAGGGTTCATCAAACAGGAAGGCTGACGGATTGCGCACCATGGCACGGCCAATCGCCACGCGTTGACGCTGTCCGCCGGACAACGCCGCTGGACGTCGATCCAGATAGGCTGTCAGTCCCAATGAGGTACCAACCTCTTCGATACGTCTGGATTTTTCCGCCTTGGAAAGTTTTGAGGTGTAAAGCCCGAAACCAATATTCTGGCGCACGCTCATATGCGGATAAATCGCATAATTTTGAAATACCATCGCAATATTGCGTTGCTTCGGATCGCGTTCATTGACCACGTCGCCGCCTATTTTCAGCTTTCCGGCGGAAATATCCTCCAGACCAGCGATCATGCGCAGCGTCGTTGATTTACCGCAGCCGGAAGGGCCAACGAAAACGACAAATTCTCCGTCTTCGATCTGCAAATCGATTTCGCGAACCGCTTCGACCTTGCCATAGCGTTTGACAAGTTTCTCAAGTTCAATGGTTGCCATTAACGTGTCTCCGCAACTGCGCTGAATTTCTCATCAAGTTCCTGATTGGCTCTGCCTTCATAAGCTTCGTGCTCTGCAGCGCGTGCCGCGAAACCGACAACATCGCGCTGGTAGCGAGCGAGTGCTTCGCCCATCGGCTGCGGTGCCGGACCGCCCAGGCGGTCACGGACCGCAACGAAATGCTGCGGTGAAACCAGTTCTTCAAATTTTGCCCGATCAAAGCTTGGTTCGCGCCTGGTCGCTTCACCAAATGCCGCAAGGAAGGGCGCAAAGCCGTCCTTCTCCAGGCCGCCGCCCTGTGCCACCACCGCGCGCGCCACGCTTGCGGCGATCTCGTGCGCCTGACGGAAGGAAAGATCCTCGATCCGCACCAGCGAATCCGCCAGTTCCGTGATGGTAATGCAGGAGCGACGGATATTTTCCGCAACGCGGGCGGGATCGATGCGGATGGCTTGAATGAATGCGGCCAGCAGATCCAGAACGCGCCCAGCAGACGTGAAAGCCTCATAGCCCATCTGCTGGGTTTCGCCCTCACTGTCGTTCATATCCGTGAAGGGCGTATTGTGCATCACATCGAGCACGGTGCGCGCACGCCCCATGGTCTGGCTCGACAAATGACGCATATGTTCAATCGGCACCGGATTGCGCTTTTGCGGCATGATGGAGGAGATCTGCACAAAGGCGTTCGGCACATAAATCTGCCCGACTTCAAAGCTCGTCCAGAACTGGAAGTCCTGAATGAGCCTTCCCAGATGAATGAACATCAGTTCCAGGGCGGAATAGGTCGAGGTGACATAATCAACTGCGGCGATACAGCTGTAGGAATTCTGTAAGGGGGCAGCAAAGCCCAACAGCTCCGAGACGCGCTGGCGGTCGATCGGAAAGCCGGAGGTGGTGATGGCTGCTGCCCCCATCGGAGACTGGTTCACAATCGCGCGGGCGGTTTCCAGCCGTTCGATATCCCTGATGAGGACTTCGGTCGCCGCAGCAAGATAATGCCCGAATGTGGTTGGCTGTGCCGGCTGTCCATGGGTATAGGCAACGATCAATGTTGTCTGTTCGCGTTCAACAGCCGCAACCAGCACGTCCAGCAAATGCCGTGACTTCTTCAACAATTCATCAATGCGCTTTTTCAAGCCGAGTTTGAACAGCGTATGGTCAATGTCGTTGCGTGAGCGTGCGGTATGCAGACGCCCTGCAATATCGGCACCAATCCGGGCCTTTAGTTCTTTCTCGATGAGGAAGAAGAAGTCCTCAACCTCCCCCGTATAGCACAATTGCGCCGGATTGATTTCCTGATCAATGGCTTGCAACGCACCGGCGATCTGTGCCGCCTGATCGCGATCGAGAATGCCGGTTTCAACCAGCATCACCAGATGGGCGCGATCAATGCGCCTGAAACCATCGACATGGTGCGTCTTGGCTCCGTCGAACAAAGGGCGCAACACGGTTTCTTTGTAGATCGGATCTGGAAAAACACTGCTGTCGGTTAATTTCGGATCAAGCTCGGACATGGTTCAACCTTTCAGACCTGCAAGCATGACGCCCCGCACGATGTAGCGTTGTAGCAGCATGAAAACGATCAGCGTTGGCAGGGTGGCAATAGCGGCCCCGGTCATAATCATTTCCCATTGGATCGATTGTTCAACGGCGAAGCTCGAAAGTCCCACCGGCAACGTATAAAGTTCAGGGCTGGTGGAAACGATCAGCGGCCAGAAAAATGCCGTCCAATTGCCCAGGAAAGTAAAGATCGCCAGAGCAGACAGAGCCGGTGTGACCAGCGGCATCGCAATTTTCCACCAGATCTGGAATTCGTTGAGCCCGTCCACGCGCGCGGCCTCGAGGAAATCATTTGGCACGCCTTCAAAGAACTGCTTCATCAGAAAGGTGCCAAAGGCTGTCATCATGCCGGGGAACATGATGCCCCAATAACTATCCAGCCAGCCAAGTTTGCTCGACATTAGATACCACGGGATGACCAGCATTTCTGTCGGGATCATCAAGGTTGAGAGGATCGCCAGGAAGATGAAATAGCGGCCCCGGAACTGAAATTTAGCCAGCGTATAACCGACAAGACTGTCAAAAAACACGTTGGACGCGGTCACGACCACTGCCACGATCATCGAATTCATGAACCAGCGCAGAAAACGCCCGTCGGCAAGAATGGTGGCATAGTTCTGAAGCGTCGGTTCGGCGGGAATAAGTCGAAGATCATAGACCTGACTGGCGGTTTTCAACGAGGTGGAAAACATGAATGCCAGCGGCGTTACCATGATCAGGCCGCCGATGAACAGCAAAGTCCATGTGACGATCCGCCCGGGCTTGAGATGCTGGAATGGGAGAGGTTTGGTTTGGACGGTCATTTCTTTTCCCTCAGAATCCAGAGCTGCAGCAGGGATACGCAAAGCAGAATGATGAAGAGGATGATGGTTTGCGCAGCCGCATAGCCCATCGCATAGGATGAGAATGCCGTCTGATAGATCATCAGCACGAGAGGTTTGGTCGATCCCAGTGGCCCACCAGGATCATTGGTGGTCATATTGTAGACCTGATCAAAAATACGCAGGAAGCCGATTGAGGAGAACACCACCAGAAACACGGTGGTTGGCTTTAGCAACGGAATGGTGATTTTGCGCAGGATCGCCCATTCTCCGAGACCGTCAATGCGCGCCGCCTCATAGAATGTGCCGGGAATGGCACGCAAGCCCGCCATGAAAATAATGATCTGGAAGCCAAGTCCTGCCCAGATTGATGTTGCCATGATAGCATAAAGCCCCTGATCAACCGAGCGCAGAAAGCCTTGTTGCGGTAGACCGAGAGAACTCAGGATATTGTTGATGAAGCCAATTGGCGCAGGCTGATAGAACCAGCGCCATACCCATGCCATTGCTGCGGCTGTGGTCAGATAGGGCAGGAAATACAGCGCACGAATGAAGCCGTGCATCAGCCTGATACGGTCGAGATAATAAGCGATGACAAAAGCCAGAACCAGGCTGATAGGCGTGCCCACCAACAGGTAGATGAAGGTGTTCTTGAACACTTTCCAGAATTCGGGATCGGCAAACAACTTCTGATAGTTGGCGATACCGATGAATTCCGGCGGGCTCATCAGATCCCAGTTGGTGAATGATAACCAGAAAGCCTCAATCGTCGGATAGAAGCGGATGACGCTATAGAAAAGAATGGGCAGAGCCAGAAAGCTCCATACCCAGATCAATCGTCTGGTTTTCATCGACAGGCGATCTGTCAATCGCGAAGCGAAAGCTCTGCGCGCTCCATCGTCGGGTTCAGCCGTCATGGTCATAGTATAAATCCTTCGGCCAGCGATGCTCTGCATCCACGGTCGCAAGCAATTGCTTTCGACTTCGAGCCTTGTTGTTCAAAACAGCGTGAAAGCTGATGAAAATCGGAAGCGGGCGGCCGTGACAGCCGCCCAACCGAACCGCATCTACTTCGCAGTGTCCAGAATGGCCTGTTCAGCCTTGGCAGCTTCATCAAGAGATTCCTTAACCGGCTGGTTCTGCAGGATCACGCGGTTTGACATGTCGACGACGATCTGACGTTGCTTCAATTCATCGGTGAACATGGTGGTGTGGGCATATTCCAGACCTTTGAGGAATGGCCCATAAACCGGATCCGCCAGATTGGCTTGCGTCAAAGCGGCCGAACGACGGGCCGGCAATTCACCAACACCCTTCAGCCAGATTTCCATGGCTTCAGGCGAGGTGATGTAGTTGAGGAACTTCGCGGCTGCTTCCAGCTTTTCGCCCTTTGCCGACGCACTGATGCCATTGGCAAAATAGCTGGCATAGTTTGAACGCACGCCTTCGGCATTGGCTGGCAGCTCCGTCACGCCCCATTCGAAGTCCTTGATGGTGTTGAAGGCTGCCAGACGGAAGGTACCATCCACCGTCATTGCCGCTTTACCGGAACGGAAAGCTGCATGACCTTCATCCATGAATTTCACTTCACCGACCTTATATTTGGTCTGAAGATCGGTGTAGAACTGCAAAGCCTTTTCACCGGCAGCGTCGTCATAGGCAACCTTGCGATAATCATCGCTGTATGGCTTGCCGCCGAACTGGCGTACCAGCACTTCGCGCCACCAATGCAGATCCTGGCCCGGCATATCCAAGGTGATGCCTTCGCTCAACAGATTGCCGGAAGCATCGCGCTTCGTGGCTTTCTGCGCATAGGCCAGCAACTCATCCAGGTTTTTCGGTGGGTTGTTGGGATCAAGGCCCGCTTCTTCAAAAAGCTTCTTGTTGTAAAACAGCGCCAGAGATCGCACAGCGGTCGGCAAGCCGTAATATTCATCGCCGCGCTTCATTGCACTGACAATCGGGAAGAATTCGCTTTCGATCTTGTCATGCGGAAATGCGTCCTGCGGCAGCGGCTGCAGAATGCCTCCTGCGGCAAACTTGTCGAGCCAGCCGTAGAACAGCTGCATGACCTCCGGACTTTTGCCCGCCATCTTCGCAGCAATGACACGGGTCTGATAATCGTCGTAAGGGAACGTGACCTGTTTGACCTTGATGTCAGGATTGGCTTTTTCGAAATTTTCGATCAGCTTGTCAATCGTCTTGACGCGCGATTCAAAGACATATTGCCAATATTCGATTTCAACTGCCTGTGCGGCATTGATTGCGATTGAGCTCAAACCGGCCACAAGACCTGCAAGCAGCAACTTACCCATTTTCATAAGACCTCCCATTGCTCAGCCCCTATGGCGCCCGAGCAAGGCATGTGCAGGTCAATGACCTGCCGGTTCCACCATCGCTGCGTTCTTCGCAGCATCCTCACCGTCGACTGATCGGCACACTGCCATCAATGTCGGCAGAGCGACTTCGCCCCAGCGCTAGGCTTCTATTTTGCGACACATTTGTCAATAAGATAATTTAGTTGAATTAATATATTGCTGTTAAAAGTCAGCTGCGCTATCAAATTTGAAGCATTCGGGAGAAGGTATGAAATCGAAGGCGACAACTTCACCAGCTATAGCGCATGCGGACACGCAACCGATCACTCTTGGTAAAAATCCTGAGCGAATCCGGGACCATAATCGGCGTGTCGTTCTGGATGTCGTTCGACGTCATGGCCCGGTCGGTCGCATGCATATCGCCCGTTTGACGCATCTGACTGCGCAAGCCATCGCCAATATTGTCGATGAATTGGTCGCGGAGAATTTTCTGATGCAGCTTGGGCGATTGAAGACAGGACGCGGACAACCCCCTATCCAATTTGCTGTCAATCCATCGGGAGCGATGACCATCGGGATCGAAATGGGTTCGACCCATATTGTGACAACGGTTCTCGATCTGTCAGGCGTGCCACGGAAACAGCAAGTGCATCTGATGGGTGATACGCGTCCAGACGCGCTCTGTGCTCAGCTTCGCATCGAGATTGATCGGATCAAAACAGAGTTTGATGCCCGTCTCCTCGGAATCGGTGTCGTGATGCCGGGGCCTTTTGGTATTGAGGGTATGACATCGGTCGGCCCGACCACTTTGCCGGGTTGGGCGGGCATCGATGCTGCAGATGTATTGAGCCAAGCCTTCGCAGAGCCGGTTATCGTCGAAAATGATGCCAATGCCGCAGCCGTCGGCGAACGCCTGTTTGGCGCGGGGCGTGCCGTTTCAAACTTCGCGATGATCTATTTTGGTGCTGGCATCGGCCTTGGCATGATCCAGGATGGTGCGCCCTTTCGAGGGGCTTTCGGCAATGCCGGGGAAATAGGACATATCTCCATCGTGCCTGGCGGGCGGCCGTGCTCCTGTGGCCAGCATGGCTGCCTGGAAACCTATTCCTCGGTGCATGTTCTCAAGGAAAGACTATCCAATGCTGGGCTTTTCGATGTCAGCTTCGACAAGCTTTCGGAACTGTTGCGCGACAAAAATCCCGTGGTCCTGGATTGGATCGCGGACGCCGCGAAACATCTCGCGCAGATGATCGCAATCATCGAAAATATTCTGGATCCAGAGACCGTCGTTTTGGGCGGAATGCTGCCTGACCCTTTGATCGATTCACTCATCCTGCATATGGATCAACTTCCTATCTCTGTCGCCAATAGAAATGGCCGGATGCTGCCGCGTGTGCTGCGCGGACAGACCGGGCAATTTACCGCAGCGCTCGGAGCGGCATCGATGCCAATGTTTGAGGTCATGACACCGAAGCTCGATACCAATCTATAAGCGCGCACCCGTTGAGACCGGCGGAGCGATGCATGAAACGGCCTGGCAATGCCGCCGCGATCAAATTCTTTTCGCCGGCCATGCGCGTTGGTACAAGACTTTCTGGCATCCTCTCAACCTAGCGGTCCGCCATAATCCCCCCTGAACCTATCGATCAAGCGCTGTGCAAAAGTCAGCTGCCAGCAGATCCGCTGGGTTGAGCTTATCAGTTCAGGCATAGGCCTCAGCAAAGAAAGGCTGGAGAAGGATTCCTCAGGGATTGGAAACTCGAGATGAAACCAACCATTGCGAAAGCCCGCTTTGAGTTTCGGCGATTGGTTTTCCTTGGCGATCGCCACGAAAATTTGTCTGACTGCGGGGCTGAGAAGTTGAGAGACGCTTGCACCCTTGTCCGCGTGAACAGAAAAGACCTGATCAAACTGCGGATCACCGGTTTGAACACGCTGGTCCGATCTCAAGGCGTCTCTGGTGATCGTGTCAAACAGGCTGCTGATGGCGGCACGAGGGATAATTTCCAGACAACCGACAAACTTTAGAGGAACGGAGATTTCTATCAAGTAATGATAGCTTGGCGGTCTTCTGCCAGCACTCTTGTTCAGACGAGGATGAAAGATCGACTGCTCGCTGCAACGATAGGAGATGCCACGATAAAGTCCTGCTGTTTGCCAGGAGGTAGACTTGGAACCGCTTGAGGAGAACTGATCCTTCAGCCACTGCTCGATATCGAGCGCTTCCCACCCGGTTGAAAAACACGTCTGCCCGAACGAAGCGGCAATCTGAGGTGCAACGAGCTTTAATGCGCGCATACGCCAAAGTCGATTGGAACATTCCCAGCATAAACCTGCGATCATCAACGCTGCCACATAAGGCCCAATAACCGCGACATTGAAAAGGCTGAGTTGCGAAACCTTGGCGCCAAGCGCAAAGGCGAGACACAGACTGGCGGATAACGCCTGCTTGCGCGTGCTTTCTGCCGTCTCCAACAGGTGAAGAAGCGCTGTTTGGTCAAGGTGATCAGAAAAAGGGGCGGATGGCGGATCATCTATCGCTTTTGTCATAGCGGCTTCCTATCTGATTCTCGGCATTTCCGCATCGCGCCCAAGGCCTATCACGTCTCCGAGATCTCGCGAACGTCGCATGGAAGCGGGCTTGGTTCTTCAGCGCGCAATTCCCCAGGACCTTCGCCATATAACGTGCAGGAAGGCAAAAGCCCTGCGGCTTTTCTTTCCGGCTTTGCACGTCATCGGCAATCAACCCGCAGCATAGACCCTTTATGCTTCACGCATGAAACAGCGATAGCTTGTCTCAGGTTTGCTCGCAGCCGGCCTCCCCCGCTCCAATCAAGCCATAACGCCGTCTTGCTCAGGATGAATCTATGATGATAGATTGGCGGTCATTGCGAACTATTGTCATCCCGGGCCGATCGCAACGACCTTGCTTGTGATGCTTTGAAATCCGGGGCTTTCCCAGCCATCGATGTTGTGAAACAAAATGCGCTATTAGATTTCATTTACCTGCTTTTCCCATAAATTAACAAAGCCATAGTGAATTAAGCAATACTGTCAGTTAATGCAGCGTTCATCCCCTTCTCCCGTTCATTGAGACGGTCCTCTAATGACGAGCAACTGATAAAGCGCATTTCTCTATGTTTTGCCCCAGCGATCAGACCGGACGCAGAGCCGCGATCATCAGGCTTGCTATAATTTCATTCCGGGTTGCGTTTTCACCTGCACATTGTCGTCTGCATCTGTTTGACGGGATCCATCAGAAGCAGTTTTGAAACCGACAAATCGCTGATCCTCGCTTTATTGAGGAGAAACCGCAAATAACCACCTGCTGACTGGATCCCAGCAATACGCTGCAGGAGCCACGCAATGATCGCAGAGGTTCTCTCCTGCCCTAAAAACAGCTGCGCCTCCCGATAGACGGATTGCGCAATCCCCAGAAAGCTCGACACGACATGACACGCATCGCTTAATTCACGCCAGGACCGTATCGGTGTGGTGGCATAATCATGAATGTCGGGACAGGTTCGTAGAACGAGATCCAATGAAACATCGACATTCTGTAGACGCGCCTTGGCTGGAATGAGACCAGGCTGCGATGATTGAACTGGCTCTTTCTTAATATCAAACAAATTCTCTTTATTAGTTTTAAGAAGAGATTCAGGTTCTGATTCAATATGTTGCCGCTCAATATGAGCATGATTGACGCTCAATTCTTCTGCATCATCGTTAAAATTCATGCAGTTAGCTATTTCGCCGCGAAGAACGGACAATTCGTTGAAGATCGCGTCCAACTGCTCGCAAGTCGCACGGCGTGGAATGCGATCAACGATAGCCCGGTATTGATCATGATAGGCCTGATGGACATCGCCCTGCTCCAGCAGTTCGGCAGTGTCGAGAAGCTGCAAGCAATCCCTGCGGCAGAGCGTTAGACGCTCCCTGGTGCGCTTTAAATGCTTGGCGTCGGCGACAATGGCCTCAGCAACTTTGGCAATTTCCGAAGCCCGTTCCAGCAATGGAGCAACGGAAAAGCCAAAGGCTTCCTCAATCTCTCCGGCATCTGTCTTATGGGCGTAACGTTTGCCGTTGGGGCTGTCGCGTCGGATTATCAGCCCGGCATCAAGCAGTGACGCAAGATGACGGCGCAGCGTTGATTCCGGCATGCCATGCGCCCGTAACGCGAGTTGCCGGTTCGATGGAAACACCACCAGACCGTTTCGGGCACTCAGTTCATTTTCCGGGTAAAAGGACAGCAAGGCATTCAACACAGCAAGGCAACGATCATTGATGCCGAATGTCGCCTTGGCGATGCAAAGATGTCTATAGACCAACCAGCGATTGACCGTCCCGGTAGGGGAAACTTTCTGGCTAGCAAATTTCATTTGGGCAAACGAAGCCCCTCGCCCACGAAACGTGGACGTGACATTCTCCTGAATGTGCATTTACCTTCACCTTTCTCAAGGCAAAAGAAATCTGCCCGCCAAATTGACGCCTAACGCTCTTGACAGTGATTCATGGAAATGCGATTCTCTAAGCGACCAAACTTGAGGAAGGCTTCCATGACGGCAACGTTATCGGGGGCCTTTTTCTTTTGCTGTTAATCTCCGCTGTTTTGCGTTCTTGCAGTTTTATACTCTTGGTAGAACCGATCCATATTCCCTGACAGCCAGTCACTGAACGGCCGCGCTTCTGCGCTGGTCAATTCAATCGCCACGCTTTTTGGCTTCTGTTTCATGGAAAACCGCACCGATTTATCATCGGAAGCCCAGGATTTCTCAATCACCGCTTTGGCAGGTGCTTTCGCTGTCGAACGGGCACTATATTTCTTCAGATAGTCGTGCAGGGCGTCGAAACGGTCTTCTTCTGGCAATGCCATGAAGGCTTCGGAGTTGATTTTTTCAAGCGCGATATTCAGATAGGCCGGATTGAGAATGAGCTGGCGCAGCGACAGCCATTTATCACGACCGATCTTCTTGGAGGCACCCAAAGCCATGGTCATCGTCAACGGGATCGTCTCGATGACGCTGAGCATCTTTGACAGCAGCGCATCGTCGATACCGATGGCCGACTTGACTGTCTCCTTCGTCATGCCGCTGGAAAGCAGGTTCTGAGCGAAATAAGCCCGTTCAATAAAAGAGAGATTGGAACGAGCCGAGTTTTCCTGTCCCTGCGCGATGGCCGATGCCACATCATCAAGTTTCTTGACGACCGCCTTGACCTTCACCCCCAAATTCATCGCAACGCGTGCACGGCGATGACCAAACACCACCATATAACGTTCGGAATTACGCGGATTTGGACGCACCAGAATAGGCGAGGTCTGGCCATGATCCCTGATTGCCTCTTGCAGGGCAAGAAGTTCGGCATCTTCGTCCGAAAGCCGGTCGGAGGCGAAAGAAACGTCAAGCAATTGCGGCTCAATCTCGACAATCGTCTCGCCATCCATAAGACGCTTGGTGTTTTCTGCCATTTCCTCGATTGAGCGGACAACGGTTTTAGCGGCGCCGGTCATACCATAACCGCTCTTTGCCGCAGGGCCAGTGCCGCTAATCGAAGAAAGATCAAGGTTCGCAAAGGGGTTCTTACGCGACATGGATGATGTCCTCCAGGCTCATTTTGAATAAGTCTCTGAAAATAGGAGAGAATTTACCAAAAAAAACGGCTGACAAATTCATCATTTCCGTCCCCAGGTTTGATGGATGAGTTCTGCGACCTCACCGTTGGAGGCATTGAGGCTTTCCATTGCGCGTTCATAGGTCGACCGCACAAAATCACCCTTCTCGACCTCATAAAGGGTCTGCTTCTTGATCGACGCGTCTGAAATCGCTGTCGACTTGAGAACGTGGTTCCGCAACATGTTCTGAGCAAACATCGATTGCATGAAACCAACCATCTGCGCCTGCGGGATGTCTGTGGGTTCAAATCTGGTAATGAGATAGCGAAACCATTTGACCCTGATTTCAGCGCCGGCGTCTGCAACCGAGGTCATAATACCGCCGAGCATCTGCAAGAACTGCGACATCGACATGATATCGAGCATTTGCGGATGGATGGTGATGAGGATGCCGGTCGATGCCATCAGAGCGGTAATTGTGAGATAGCCGAGCTGGGGGGGGCAATCGATGACTACAACATCGTAGTTGTCTTCGATTTCCTTGAGCGCATTGACGATCCGAAGGTGAAACAGCCGCCCCTCCTCGCCCTTTCGTCCAGAGATGGCAAGCGGAACGTCATATTCATATTCCTGGAGCAGCAAGTTTGCCGGAATGATATCCAGATTGGGAATGTTGGTTGACTGCACCACATCGGCGATCGGCTTCCTTTCCTCGTCAAAACGCAAGGCTTCATAAAGCGAGGCAATTTCGTCGAGCTCCGGCTGGATCCCGAAAAGCGATGTGAGCGAAGCCTGCGGATCGAGATCAATCGCCAGCACCCGGTGCCCGGTCAAGGCGAGATATTGCGCGAGATGTGCCGATGTCGTTGTCTTGCCGGAACCGCCCTTGAAATTGACCACAGAAAGAATCTGCAGCGGCTCGTTGGCCTTGCGGCGCGGCAGATAGATCCTCTTGTCGGATTTCTTGTTTTCTTCAAGATAGGAGCGCAATTCCAGCATCTGCTCTGCGCTATAGTACCGACGACCGGAAACCACCTCGATTTCGGGACCTTTGCCTTCGCTGTGCAACTGCCGCAAATGCGATTGCGTGACGCCAATCAGATCGGCGACCTCCGGAAGCTGAAAGCGACGCAGGGTCTTCCGTGCGTCAGGCGGATATTGTTGCGTGCGCAACATGTTGAGCGCACCGGAAATCTTGGCGCCCTGACTGGCAATTTCGTGGTCGAAACGGTTCGCATTGTGTTCGTTCATTTTTAGAACTAATGTCCTTGCTTATGACACTTTCGCAAAAAAGCGCCCGGCATTCATATTTTCGCAACTATAATTCCGATTCTGCCCGCTCTGCAAGGAGTTTAAGGTTAATGAAAGATTAACGCTCACCCGACAATCGCTTTCTATCAAATAATGTCTATCGCTTCTTCTGCGCGCGAAGTCTCGTTGGCTTTAAAACCGCTACAACTGCCTTGATAAAAGCCGCGCTATTTTTAGTGCTGACGTCCGCTACCTCTCTGCGCCTGGCGCTTCCCTGGCGTAAAGAATCCGTTTGTTGGTCAAACAATCTTTGTTCTCGAGAGATAAACGCGCAGCGCCGGTGATCGATCGCCGTTTTAAGCCCTCAATAGGAAAGCTAAGGGAGATTGCTGATTGTGCTCGCTTGTTCCGCTTAAACCCAGCTAAGGCTCATCTGTAAAACTGTCCGCAAATTGTCCTGTCCGATTTAACGAACTGTCATGCATGACACACAATAATACGGATAGGCTTACTTGAGCCGCCAAAGCGTGCCGGGCGGCTCGCCCATACTTGGTCAATTCTAGTAAATAATTGAAAAAAATAGGTTTTATCGCAAAAAGTACGGCTGACAAAAATCGATGACGCCGCGGAGTTGCCTGTAAGTTGCCGCAGCCTCTAGAATTATCCTTAGTTGAGGCTCCTATAGAGAGGGTAGTGCCGCTCGATTGGTCGCCCTTGGCTAGTACCTATTGAAATGCCTCGTCTCGTTCGAGAGGATTGAATGTAACCGCACCTCTCAGTTTGGCCAGGACCGGTTATTTGGTGAGATAAACTCTGTTACACAATTGATGTCAGTAAGAGTCCTTCTCTTATGAGTTCAAAAATTTGTTCCTAAGCGCTGTTGGAAAATTTGTGGACCTGCACCCGGGTGCTGTGACGGCACAACCAGGGTTGCTAACCTCTAGCTTTCGCGATGCCCGTCCGCTACGCTGTTTGGCACTGTTATTGTAATAAGAAGCCTGTTGAACGGAGCAGTGGCGGGATTACTCCATGGCTTACGGCCTGGAATGTCGCGATTGGCGGCTTCGGTCGCCAGCACGCAGACCATGTGCCGAAACTTATTTGCGTCAATGCCCGCGATGTGTGCGCGCTTTTTGACGATCGCATTCATGGCAATTGGTTCTTACGCCCGTGTGGATACATTCCCCAGCGATCAATTCTGCCAAACACGCTGCTATTTTCAATCGTTGCCGCTTCAAGCCAGCGCGTAGTTGCTTCAACGTGCCTCCCGGTCAGGTTACGGTATCATCGTAATCGACCCCCGGTCGTTTTGGTGAAACCGAGGTGAATGCCGAGCTGGTGGAGGCGGAGCCGTCTTCCACGGTGACAGGTGCCTGCTCGACAATTTCTTCTGTTCGAATACTTGCTATTTTGGTGCAACGACGACCACCGTAGGCAAATGCCATCGTCAGCGCTGCCGGCCTCGAATGCCGGTCAGGTTTTATCAGAACAGTTCGCCAAGGGATTAGTAAGAATAGCGCTGGTGATGGCGTTCGCACTCTTGCGACTTGGCGGTTGATTGATGGCGCGTACGGCAAGACGGATGGCGGATTTGATTGCTGGTAAGGAAAAGGTGCCCTTCTGTCCGCACCATCGAGTCTTTGTTGATCAGTAGGCCAGGCGGCGTGGAAGCTGATGCGTGCGGTCCGGATACCCGCAAGAACCCAAGTTTACGCAATTCTTCTTCAACATTGGTAGGCCTGCCATGATTGGGTTCGATCTCCTGCTGCCTAAGGTCGCCAGAGATGATGGTCATCGAATTTCTGCAACAGGGCAACGGGTGGGGCAGGGGCTGCCAGTTTCGGCCATGGGCCATGCTTCGCGATAGGCCAGATCTGAACTCGGCGCGCACGGTGTTGTGGTCCATGCCTTCATTGACGAGATGACGCAGGGTTTCGACATCCGCATCAGATGTATCGATTAAGGTAGCGGAAGCGAGTTCGACTGTAGTGGGATAATATTCACCGAAATCTGTATAAGGGTTGCTGGTGCTAACATGGATAGCGGCACTTCCATCAGGATCGGATAGTACCAATGTACCATGTTGGAAGAGAAACCCTCCATTTTCCGACCCAGAAATATTGAGTTCGCCGACCGTGAATTGCTGCCCGTCAAGGTAGCTGTAATAGCCTTGCCAATTATTTCCTATGAACGTCGCAACTGCTCCTGGCGCATTGGGAACAGTCCCTTCTTGCCAGTTAGTGGCTTCCCCCCAAAGATAAGTGCCATTGTTGACCCAGGTTTCGGCGTGAACCGAAGATTGTAAGTTGAGCGAAGTGCAGACCGCAACGGTCGAGAGCCACATTAAGTTTCGCCGACGCTTTGAACAAAGTGCAAGCGGAGAATTGGTTAGTGTAGGTTGCCGTCCCATCAATGCCCCCAAAACGCTGCCCCACAGCGATGGGGCTTATATATCATCATCGCGTCTAGCTCTGCAATGCAACGACTTCAATACGGCAGATGCCGTATCACATTGTCGAGAACAGCAAAGATGTGGAGAGGTGGAACGTCGAGCGATCAGCTCAATAGCCGCGACGCCCGCCCGCTGCGCCGCTTGGCAGTGTTATAATAATCGGAGGCTTGCTGCACGGAGCGATGGCGCGATTGTTCCATGGCTTCGGGCAGCGGAATGCCACGATTGGCGGCTTCGGTGAGATAGCCAGAGCGCAGGCCGTGGGCGGAGAATTCTGTGGCATCCAGCCCTGCCATTTGCGCGCGCTGTTTGACGATCCGGTTGACGGCGCTCGGTTCAAGTGCGCGAGCCGACACATTGCCCCAGCGATCAACTTTTCGAAACACGCTGCCCTTGTCGATCCTGGCTGCTTCCAGCCAGCGGGTCAGGGCTTCGATGGGTCGGCCGGTCAGATAGACAGTTTCATCGTGACCGGCCCCACTGGTTTTGGTGCGACCGAGATGGATGCCGAGCGATGGGAGGGGAGAGCCGTCCTCATCGGTGACGGGGGGCTGTTTGACAAGCTGTTCTACACGCAAGCCAGCGACTTCGCTGCGTCTGCGCCCGCCTGAGGCAAAGGCTACCATCAGGATAGCCCGATCCCGCAAGGCGGTGAGATCCTCGCCGGAACAGGTTGCCAGCAGCTTTTCCAGAATATCGCCGGTAATCGCATGGGCACTCTTGCGGCTGCGTGGCCGGTTCAGGGCGCGCACGGCAAGCCGGATTGCCGATTTGACGGACGGCGATGAAAAAGCACCCTCCAGGCCGCGCCAACGGGTGAGTGTCGACCAGTTGGCCAGACGACGGCGGACGGTGGCAGGCGAATGCGGTCCAGATACCCGCAGAAAGCCTTGTCGGCGCAGGTCTGTTTCCACGTTGGCCGGCATGCCATGATCGGGTTCGATCTCCCGTTGCTGCGGCCGCCACAAATGATGCGCAACGAACTTCAGCAACAGGGCTTCCGGTGCCGGGAAAGGCAGGGGGCTGCCAGTTGCGGCCATCGACCAGGCTTCGAGATAGGCCAGATCCGAGGTTAGCGCGCGCAACGTGTTTTCGCCCATGCCTTCATTGACGAGGTGGCGCAGGGTTTCGATATCCTGATCGGTCAATAGCCCAACGAGCCTGTCGAGGCGGTTCAGCGGCAGAACGGCCGCTATCGTATCTAAAGTCTCGGTGCGTTTTTCAATCGAACCTGACGACGAGCTGCTCATTTCGGCAGTCCGTTCTCGTCATATAGTTCATCGTGGTTCGAATTCTGGTGCGTGTTTGCAGGCCTTCCCTTAAGCGCCAGTGCCCGGACTTCATCCCATGTGCCCTGACCGTTCTGCGAAATTGGCACGATCGCGGCAATAGGATCGCCAGCTCGACAGATGATAACCTCGTCATCGCGCAAAACGAAGTCAATCAGTTCGTCAAATCGCTCCGCCGCCTCGGCAATGTCCACGAATACCTTCACCGTTACTGCCCTTACCAGACTCGCTCATGCAGAATCGCATCGAACGCCAGATTCGTCGAGATGAAAGTGCAGTGCTCAAGCCGCGCCTGAGCGGCAAGAATCCGGTCCCACGGATCGCGATGTTCCCAATCAAAATTTGCTGCAAGTTCGGCATGCAGATCGGTGATGGCCAGTGTTTGCAGGCCGCTTTCCGTGACGGCTGCCCGCAGTTCCTGGGGCTTGAGATCAAGCTTGTTCAGGCGCATCTTGTTGTCCAGCTCATAGAACGTGACCGCACTGACGAGGATAGCATTTGCCTTGTCCTCGATCAGTGATCGTGCCTTCGTGGACAGGCGATCACTACCGATTGTCCACCAGTAGACGGCGTGGCTGTCGAGCAGGATTTTCATTGCGTGTTTTCGCTATTGTTGGATTTGCCTTGCCAGACGCCGGTATCATCATTCCAGTCTCCGGCATCGATCGCCGCCTGCTCCGCATCAGCTGTATCGAACAGGTTGTCGGGCAGGCCACGATGGCGCAACAGGCCAAAAGGGCGCTTGCCTCCGTCCGCTGCCGGACCGATGCGGGCGTAAACTTCGTTGCCACGCATGATGACGATCTCTTCGCCCTGGTTGGCGCGATCGAGGACTTCGGCGAAATTCTTTCGGGCTTCGCTGATCTTGTAGCTTGTCTGGGGCATCGGGACCTCCGGGATTGGTCATACGCCATTGATACCATTGTTTTACAGCACGTACAAGTGTCTCGTACATATCATATCCGATAACCTATACTTATCGAAGGTCAGAGACCAACATAGTTAATGTCCCAGTAACCATACTGAGTGTCATTTTAAGTTGAATTGAAGAAGCAATAGTTAATAATTACAATTTGATAAAGCTGAGAAGTGCCGGTTTTTTGAGAATCGGAAATCGGGCCAACCTATCCGTTGACGCCGTTTTTCTTTTCCGGCATCCGGTCGCGCGCATCAGCAAGATCATGCGGGGAGGGCGATGGGTTCACGACGATGCACAGCACTCACGCTATGGAATGAAGCTCGCGATCATCAATAAAGCCGCAGCCTACCGGAACTTCGCTATTTGTCGGCTATGGTGTGGGTAGCAGACGGCCGACTATCCAGCTTGCAACGGCTGCTTTGCGCTCTATTCCTGCCGTTCGAATGACAACTTAGATTTGCCAAAAGCCGACACTGCTTATGTAGCAGCCGAGCCCCAACCGATTACTTCGGTGTATATGTTCGAATCCCGCACGGTCCGCCAAACACCGCCGATTGCGCGATATTGCCGCCGATAGCCGCCGATCACCGCACCAGAATTTTCGGGTTCGCGGAAGTTGCCCCGCCGATAGCCCTCTATGGCACGATAAAAGGCAGGTTCTCACATGCCACCGTGTGAGAACCTCTCACAGCAAATCACCGCCGATTTTGCGACAACAGCCCCGCACTTAGGCAGTTGAATACCGAAATTAGGGCCGAAAGGACGCGGAAGAATTACCCGCGGTAGGCCGAAAGCTCGTCGTCTTTTTCGGTCCGACCTTTAGGTGCCTGATTAAATAGTTGGTTGAAGCAGGTAGTAGGCGTGGACTATTGTAATTTGATGAGGGCCATTCGCCTGGAGGTGATTGCTTTTGAAGGCGTTCGGAAGCCCAATTTCGACAGAAGATCGATAGTCTATCCCAGCACCATATCGGGCAGTCAGCCGAGCCCCGATATTCCCAGAAGTCCGTTCGAGCGGACCGGTTCGCTCCAATCCAACCATGATCGCCCAAGGATGGTTGCGCGCGTAGTCGCCGATAACGATCCGATCGACACCCTCGGCGACGTATTCGCGATCCGTGTTCCGATCATTGGTGTCTAAATACTTGAATTCGAGGCACAGATAATCGCCGGTCCGGCCGATCTGCCGGAGGAACACGAGACGAAAATCTAGCCTTCTTAGCTCGGCTACCGCCCCTGTCGCACCTGCAATAGGTAGCTCAGGCTGATGCGTGATATCGTAGCGCGGCGAACCGGGAGTTTCATCACGTGCCCGTTCGAAATCAAGGAAGAGTTGCCGCGTGAAGCGTGGTTCAGTCAGCCTCACGTCGCCCACGATCGAGACGGTTTGATCGAGGGCGCGTCCCAATGTCTCAAGCACGACGCGCAATACCTGGGGACGGGCACGGTAAAAGCCGTTAGGGCGAGCGAGCGCGCTCGGGGCAAGGTGCTCGATCAGGATACTCACGCAGCACCATACTCGGCAGCCGGAAATGCCGGGTTCATCAGATCCGAGACAATTTGATCGGCATCGGTCTGCCCAGCCGCTGGCGAGAAACACCGATATTGGGCAGGTTTCAAGACATAGGCGAACGATCCGACATAGAGCCGCAGCGACTTGGATGGCTTCAGATATGGCAGCTCGGAACCTCCGAGAAATTCAAGGGGAGCATCACTCATCTCCTCCATCGTCCCAAGACTGAGCGCTGTATCCTGCGCGGGTTTGCCTTGGATCAGTCCAAAACGAAGAACGACCACGTCGTGGGTAAGCCGGGTGTATCGATCAGGGAAAAGGCGTTCATCCTCAGGCTCTGTCGCGAACGCGTTGAAAGCCGAGCAGAGGTTGTGTGCATAAAGGCGGAGTTCGGCCTCAACTGGTTCCGCTTCCATAGCCCGCCGCGCGGTTTCGGTTTCGAAGAAGATCGCGCGCGTCCGCCGATCCGCATCGGCTAGAAGGCTTCTGTCATCCTCGTTCAGGCCCGCCAGATTCTCGATGATCTCATCAATACGAGCAGCTGCATCGCGAACGTCGTCCGCGTCCTCGTTGCCCGCAAGCCAATCATAGGCACCCGCAAGCGCTGCTATGTCACCTTCAGACAGCTTCTCGAACAGAGGTAGATAGAGAGCTTCGAGATCTACGACCTCAACCTTCGTCTGCTTGACGCCCAACGTGCCAGCGGTGAAGGCGAGCTGATGCGCGACAAAGCGTGAATGCATCATGGCGGCGAAGGCCCGACCAAGCGCCGCGGGCTTGTCATGGAACGACACGCCGACGAATGAACTGTTGTAGGCGAGGTCTCGCCTGTCCACCGCGGCGGTGTATCGTCCGTAGAGTGGGGCGGCGGTCAGTGACCCCTCTGGCAGAAGCACGACTGGCCCTTTGAAAAGCGCCGGCTCACGCGATCGATTGACCTCCTCATCATTGAAAATGGGAAGGTCGATAGCAATGCGTCCCTTTTTCAAGTCCCGCGCGGTAACGTGCGGCAGGCCGCGTAGATGCGCAGCGTCCATACCGGAACCGGCGCGCAGTCCCCGTCCCGCCGGTACATCGGCAGCGACGCACCATGCCTGGAAAGAAGCAAGGCGTGGATTGCGCGACAGGCGTTCCAGGAACCACGCATCTCGACTTGTTCCAAACGTCGCAGCCTTTACCAGTCCCGGTTGCGATTGGAGCCTGGCGAGATCGAGGAGCTTTGGCGGATCCGCCGGCAGTTCGAACACTCCGGTCCGATTGAAAGACGACGACCATGGAAAGTTCAAGACCGCGACCGATCCCTTGTCGACGGGCAAGCAGTTAGAGAGAAACAACATTGCCGGCCCTGCCGCTCGTTTCTTCTGGCTCCCGTCTCCCGCAGCACCTTCATATTCTTGGAAAAGCCGCGACGTCCGCAGCTGTGAGAGATTGACTAAGGTCACGTTCTCAAAGCTACGCAGGATGGCATCCCGGGCCGCATGCGTTGCTGGAGCCTGACTGAAGAACGGAGTCGCCTTCAACACCAGAGCGATCCGCGTATCAGAGCCGCCCAGTTCCCGGCACCGCCAGAGAAACGGCCAGTCGGTCGATCGCGGCGGAATCGGCAATCCTTTTAGCCGCGCATAGGTTGTTCCCGACCGTTGACCGGGAAGGTCATTAGCGAGGGCAGGTGTGATATCGCTGACGGTAAGCTCCTCATCAATTGCATCCTCGTCATCGAATGCCCGCGCAAGTTCGCGGTCGAGAGCCTTTTCGTCGGCGCTGCATGTCCAAGGTGGATTACCGACGATGACTTCGAAGCGCTGATCGTGGCCATTCGGTAACAGACGTGTCTCAAGGCCGGGCTCGAAGGTGCTCGTGGCAAACAGCACCTTATCCATTAGCGGTTCGAATTTGAGGCAGCTCAACCCGTCGATTCCTCGAGGGGGATCAGGATCCAGTTCGAGCAGAGCGAGATAGAGACTGAATGCCGCGACAGAAAGCGCGGCAGGACTGATATCCACGCCGCGAACTTGCTGGAGCAGTGTTTGGCGGATCAAGGTCCGCGTAAGCGGCGAATGGCGAGCCTGGAGCCAGACGAGACGGCGCAGGCTTTCCACGAGGAAAACTCCTGACCCGCAAGCCGGATCGAGCACTCGCGCCCCTGGTTCCAGTCCTTCGAAGACGGGATCGAGCACCAGATCGACGAGGTTGATCGGAGTGTAGTGAACCCCCGCCTTGGGAGATCCATCCGTTTCGGACATATGGACGAACTTCTCGTAGATCGAGCTGATCAGTTCGACCGGAATGGCGTCGAAACGGAAAGGAAAGAGGCGCCCTTGGCCATCGACGATGCTAAAGTGGCCGAAAAAGTCTGCAAGCGGACCGATCGGATCGTCGCTCTCGCTGAGTTGCGCGCGTTCGCTTGCCTCATCCTCGATCGGAAAGAGATCGCCGTTGAAGGTTGCCCGGATCCATCGAAAAAGCGCATAAGCCTTATCAAGGTCCGACAGGATAGAATAGAGGTTGGGCGCACCGAAGTGGCTTTCAAGTTCAGCTGCCGTCAGATACCCGCGGTGGACCAGATACTGAAAGAAGACACACCGACCGACGAGCTTCTGAGCCAGGGATGGCTTCAGCCCGCGCTTGACCAGCGTTCGCAACAGTTCGCCGAGTTCGCCCAATAGGACGTTATCGATGCGCGTCCGACGGTCGATGTCGCGGGCGAGTGCGGATTTCCAGAACGAACCCATTGCGACATGACGGCGACCGCACGCCTCTTCTATCTGCCTCATCGCCGACACCAAGGCGTCGCCGATTGCGAATTCAGCGATCAGTGGCGACCGTTTCGCATATTCCTCCGGGGGCTGATAGGCATTGTACAGTCGCACATATTGTGGGGTCGTCACCCAGAGTAGCGGTGCGACACCAAAATTCCAGGCGGTCCGATGCCAGTCGATCTCCCTTTCGTCGGTCGCATCGGCAGACTTGAATAAGATGACTGGAGACGTGCCTACCCGGAACACCGCGTCGGCGCCGAGGCTGGCATCGTTTTGAGTGAAGATCGGACCCAGCCGTGCGGCATCGCCAGCCGACTCCAAAATAGAGTCAGGCAAGATCAGGCCTTCGGCAGGGGCGCCGCCTTCAACCAAGTAACCGGTCTGCTCCAGGACATGTCGGGCGAAGTCTTTCATCGTGCGCCTACTGCAGTCGGAGGGAACTGCAGAAACCCTTGCTGCTGCTCGACCTCTGATGTGACAAGCGCAGTGCGCAGCCGCGCCACAATCGGCGCGCAAGGTATGATGATCGCAGTGGCGGCATCTGCGCTTGACACCTGCGGTGCGCACGCGTCAGCCACACGAATCCCGTCACGCGAAAACATCACGATACACGTTTCGAGCGAAACCCAGGACTGCCCCCGGCACGCTGCGAATAGGCGATCGAAACGATCGGTCATGAGCCCCACCCGCACACCATAGTCCTTCACCAGCTCGCCGATGATCGCAAGGGCAACAACGTCGCCGGGCGTGAAGGTCGGACCGTGCCCTTTATGAGCGACCAAAGCGGGAATAAGCTCTCGCCAGGTTCGGAAACCGTCGACAGACAGGTCGAGAAGATCACGTACTTGTCCTTGGGTATAACGCATGGAATCCACTTAGCTTGGGGTCTACCCCGAGGCAACAGGGGGGGTGCCCCGTTTCCGTTCTTAACTTGTTCTGTTCCCGCAGTCTACGCCTTGATCTCATTTCGGTGCGTAGCCCAGAAATTCTTGGTGCTCATGGCGTTCGACGGTCCACCGCTTCGCACCCTCCGGGCGTTCGCGGTAGCGGCACGCGGTCAGCAAGAGCCGCTGTTTTGCACGGGAGATACCGACAAAATATGCTGCGCGTTCCGCTGACGGCTCTCCCCAGAACGTCTCGCCTTCGACCCCTAGGATGACGACCGTATCAAACTCCAGACCCTTGCTTTTGTGCACCGACATGATGCGGACAGCGCTGTCGCCAGAAAAGGAGGCCAAGGCTGTTGTCGGATCCGCGCCGCTTTGTAGCAGCAGATGCGCGCGTTCGAGTACCTGGTTGATCAGTTGATCGAGGCGACCGCCGTACGCATAATCCGGCGACAGCGCGATGAGATTGTCGCGGCCAACCGCATCGGTCAGTGCCATAGCGAGAGTTTGCAAGCCGTTGATGTGTCGAAGATCGATCTCATAAGCCGCGATCTGCCGCTTGGTTTCGGTAACGAAGCGATCCCAACGTGAGCGCAGCTGATATTCACGTTCCTCGTCATAACCGTGGTTGAAGACAACGAGATCTAGCAAGCGGCGATAGGCGGCGGGTTGCCTCGAGCCGCTCGCGATCAGGAGAAAATCGATGAGCAGACAGGCGACCGGCTCCGACGCTAAGTCCTGTTCCTTGTCCTCTTGGCGAAACGGGATCTCAGCTGCCTCGAATGCGGCCGTGAGACGCTGGCAATAGAGATTTTGCTGTTTGCTGACGAGGATCGCGATTTCCGAGGGCTCAACGCCATCGTCGATCAGGCCGCGGATCCGCTCGGTCAGGCCCGCGGCTTCGTCGCCGTCATCGTCGAAACGAAGAATGCCGATCTCGCCCTCGTCGCCGACAATATCCGCATCGTCGAGCGCGGCCGGTGGATCCATCACTTTGACCATCGCATTCTGCATGCGGCGGAGCCCCGGTGCGGATCGGAAATTCTGGTAGAGATTGCGCGGCAGCGCATCGAAGGCAACGGAAAAGGTCTGGAAGATACCCTCGAGCGCGCCGGCCCAGCCCATGATGCTTTGCTTGGTATCGCCCACCGCCGTCAGGATTGTTGAGGTGCCTCCGAAACAGGCGAGTATCAGGCGATATTGCTCGGCCGTACAGTCTTGGAATTCATCAAGGAAAACATGGGTGTAGGTCTGGCGTACCGCGTTGCGCGCGACGAGACTGGCTTCGATGATCATATGAGCGAGCGGCACCATGTCGGCGAAGGTGATGGACTGGTGCTGTACCCGGCGCGGGCCAATCGAATATTCCGGGTCTAGCGCATCGCGTCCGGTAAGCACCGGACGAAAGCGATCGATGATCCGCTTGGCGAATGCATGGAAGGTGTGGCTGTCGAAACGCGCGGCCAGATCAGGTCCGCAGCGTTTGCGGACGCGCGCCTTGAGATTCTGGCTGGCATCGGTCTTGAACGAAATAGCGAGAATCCGCCGCGGATAACGGCAAGTACCCGTGCGAAGCAGGAAGTCGGCACGTTGCGCCAGCATCTCGGTCTTGCCGGCACCCGGGCCTGCGGTCAGCACCATATTGCGCGCGATCTCCGTAGCGGTGGCCAGCGCGTTTGGCTCGAGCGTCAATCCATCCGCGGGCGACCATCGCTCGACCGCGATCATTCCGGCAGGCTTTCCAGTGCGGTTTCGACATGGTCGAACAGCGCGGTAATGACCGCAGGCATGTCGGCCGCGAGCTCAGCATCGTCGAGCACGGCCATCGCCCGAATATGCCAAGTCGGCTTGCTACCAAGCTTAAAGCGATGGTAATAGGCATCGAACAGCTCAAGCTGTTCGTCGGTATATTGGCCCGCGACGGTTTGGTGCTTCTTGCCTAGGACAGCCTTGAGCGTGGTGTCGTCTGGTTCCTCACGTTCGTCATCATCGACTTGATATACCTCGGCAAACGCCTCGATCATCATGAAGTCAAGATCGAGCGGCGACGAAAAAAAGACTCCTCGATCTTTGAAATATTCGAGCCAGTCGTCGTCATCGATCAGCAGCCCCTGTTCGCTGTCCCAAGCCGGAATGTCCGCAATATCGGCTTCATCAATGCCGGCGTTTTCGACATCGCCATATTTGAGGAGCTGCTTGGCGGCATATTTGATCCGGCCCCAGCCGCCCTGATAGCGAGCAAGGTCGAGGTCGAGCAGGGTGACGTGCGGGATGCCGAGCCCATGCAGCAACCGCCAGAAATGATTGACGTGGCGCCCGCCCAAGGGAACAATCGAGATCGATGCATCATCAGTGAGAATCCCACGGGCAGCGAGCAGTCGCGGGAGTACGACCTCCTCACTGTCGCCTTCTCCCAGAATCACAAACCGCGAGAAATACAGTTCCGGAAAGGCCTGTACGCCTTCGCGCACATATTTTGCCGCGTCCTCATTTTGCGGGAGCACGACCCGAGCAATGACCGTTCGACGATTGCCGTCTAGCCGTAGATAGCGGATGGTCTCGGGCGCAACACGGCGAAGGAGCGACGGCGCGTGTGTTGCCACCAACGCCTGTGTGTTCTGACCTTCTGCAAATTCCGAGATCGCGCGGATGACACGTCCCAAATAATGCGGCGACAGGCTGTTCTCCGGCTCTTCGACGGCAATCAGTGTGAAGATAGCGGGCCGCAGTTTGTCGATGTCAAAACCTTCTAGCTCACCGGCGAGCACTTTGTCGCTGATCTTGCGCATTGCGAGCACCAGCGAGATATACAGTAGTGACTGTTGACCGTCGCTCAGCCGCGAAAAATTGACGAGGGGCTCGCCGTGTCCCGGCGTGAACGTAAGGCTCAGATGGCGAAGCAGCGCGTCGATCTCACTCTGCGCGAAAGAGACAGCGGGGCTGGCGAAGAACTGGCCCTTGTGAAGCTGGGTCCAGATCTCGGTCAGCGACTCGCCGATTCCTTCGATGGCGGCGTTGCCGGTCAGGGCAGCGGTAATCTGGGCTGTGAGATCGCCGATCGCCTCGCGCTCGAGGCTCCAGTCTGCCGCCCGCAATGCCCGGCCCAACAACGCATTGGCGGAATAGGAGATATGGTCAGACGGGTCGCGGCGAGCAGGTAGATAATGCACCTGAACGGCGTTGCGATCTTGCTTGGAAGCCCGGCTTTCCTCGATCGGCAGCCCGTCATCGTCGATCTTGGTTACATAGGTGAAGGTCTCTTCGATATCGCCATCCTGATCAAGCGTTGCCGCCAAGCGGAAACGGACGCGAACAACTTCGTCGTCATCTACCATCAGCATATGGGCGAAATTGCCCGGCACTGCGGGCATGTCGGCATCTTCCAGTTCGAGCTCCGGAAATTCGAAATCGGCTTCGATCCAGAGCTTGCGCTCTTCCGGTGCCTCATCGGGCGCCTCATCGGCCGCAATGTGGAAATCGGAGGTTCTGATTTTGCGCAGCGCAGGATCGAGACTGAACATCCTCGCCAGTGCCTGCAGCACCGCGGTCTTGCCAGTGCCGTTTGGTCCGAGGATGAACGTTGTGTCATCTAACGTAATGTCTGTCGCGACGCTCCCAAAGCATCTGAAGTTGCAAATACGCAAATGCGTAAGCTTCATCGAATCCTCCCCCAAGCGATCCGCACCATCACCGAATATTGCGATGCTCTTCAATGAACTATTTTCTGTAAAATGTCTTGTAAATAACCGCTTTTAACCTCGGCGTATAGAACGAATGAAAACTGGAATGGGGGAAGCGACGTCTGGTGGGTGCCAAGCAGCGCAGCTGTGTCCGTATGCTTATTTGGTAGGGTTATAGAGGGCTATGGAGTAGATATAGTTCTCATCGCTATCCCGCATGGCCCGCCGGATGAGATTCGAACCGGTAGTTCGTGTTTCGAATGCGCTGTGGATGTCTACTTTATTGACCTTGTTCATTGGAACCGGACTGACAGCTTACGGCCCCATTGCAGCCGTTGCTGTTCACCCATGATCTGGACCGATAGTCAGCGCATGTATGCGTGCATTGAGCACCATCCAGGCATAGCTATGTTCTTGACTTTGACTCAAAAACAAAAGAACCGTCACCAAATCTGCCCCAGTCACTTGCTTTCACCATTGGCACGCGCCAGCGAAGCCTTGGCGCGTCTGGATGAGCGTCTTGCGCATTCACCCGTTGGCACAGGACTGATCGAACGGTTTCATTTTTCCGATGCCTGCGCATCTTTGTGGCTCGACGGCGAGCTGGTCGAAATGGAAGATCTGATCCTGCATTACGCGGCGCGCGATATTCGTTCGCCCAGTCACGCGCTGACCATTGCCCGTGATGTGTTGCAAAACCGACGGCGCATTGCGGTACAGCCGCCGGACTGGGCATTGAGCCCAAACGGTTTGCGCAGTCTGCGGCAGGCGTGGCCTGCAGCATCTCTTGGGGATGGTGGCATCGTCGCCGACAGCAAAAGCACCGCGGTGCAAAAGGCGGCGGATGATCTGCCGAAGTGGGACGGCGAGGGGAGGCAGGATCGGTTGCTGCCCGGCCTTGTTCTCGACGCCATTGATGCGCTACTGGCCCGCTCCGACGACGTGCTGGCAAAGGTGAAACAGCCGCAGCGGTTGCCGAAGCCGGAAACCGATCCGCTGATCCGTGATCCCGATTAGGAGGAGGACGAGCGGCTTGACGAATGGCAAACCGTGTTGCGGCCGCTCAGTGCTTTGCCGTCGGTGCTGCAGGCCATGCTGGCACTCGATGCCTGGAACGAGCTGGCCGTGTTGCAGCGGGCGCCGTGGCTGGGGCGATTGTTAGCGGCCTCCCGGCTGCGGCGCGAAGGGTTGACAAGCAAAGCGGATTTGCTGGCCTTCAACACCGGCCTGAAAACCATCCGTGTTGAACGGCGCCTTGCGGGCCGCCGCGCGTCTTCCAATCTGCCAGGCCTGATTGAACTGGTGCTGGCGAGGCCGCTGGTGTCGACAGGACTCATCGCCAAAGAACTCGATATCACGCCCCGTGCGGCACTGCGCCTCGTTGAAGAGCTCAGCTTACGCGAAATGACCGGCAGGGGGAGGTTTCGAGCGTGGGGCGTCTTGTAATTCGTATACCAGACGGTGCGTTTTTCTATCCGCAATTAATGCTATTCGCGACACACCCTGATAAGGGGAAGCTGGATCGCGTTTTTAAGCGGGAAAGACGCGGGTCTTGAAAAGTAATTCTATAAAGATCAAAGTGTCGTAACAGGTGGGGGAAATTGATGAGAGCGTTTGAATTTGATCATCAGCTAATTGGTGCCTACGAGCAGTTTTCGCGTTCATTCAGCACTATTCGAGCGCCCGACCTGAAGTCCGAGATCGACGCCCAGTACGACGCTGGAAAATTTTGGCCTGATGCCCTCCTATCACTCAATCCGCGCTTTATGGCTGGGCCGACGGTCGATGAACTCGTCGCCACAGGTGACCTTGATGAGGGTACGGGCAAAGTCTTCCGGTTTGGAGCTACACCCCTTCGCTTCCATCGTCACCAAGCCGAAGCAATTGCGAAGGCGAAACAGGGCAAGAGCTACGTTGTCACGACCGGCACAGGCTCGGGGAAATCCCTGTGCTTCTTTGTGCCGGTTGTCGACGCAATTATCCGTGCTCGTCGCGCAGGAAAACCGCGGCGGACATCGGCAATCATCGTCTATCCTATGAACGCCCTGGCTAATAGCCAGCTGAAGGAAATTGACAAGTTCATCGCTGGTTCTGGTTTGCCCGACAACCTCAGGCCGGTGGTGAAGCGTTACACAGGTCAGGAAAGCCGAGAAGAGCGTGAGCGAATTGCCGCCAGCCCGCCAGATATTCTCCTGACCAACTACATGATGGCCGAGTTGCTGCTGACGCGGCAGGACGATCTTGACTCGCAAGTAGTCGCAAATGCATCCGGCCTCGAGTTCATAATTCTGGACGAACTGCACACCTACCGCGGACGCCAGGGGGCTGACGTTGCAGTTCTCGTTCGGCGTCTGCGAGATCGATGCTCTCCTGACAAAGAACCGATCTGCATCGGCACCTCGGCGACGATGGCATCCGAGGGATCGGATGAGAGCCGTGCTGTTGCTGTCGCAAACGTCGCATCACGACTGTTTGGTGCTGAGATTGGCCCGGATGCGGTCATCGACGAGTCTTTGCAGCGTGCCACCGATGATGCCTTGAAGGCTGAGCACGTTGTTGGCGCCTTGAGCAAGATCTTAACACAGTCCCTCCCGGACACACTCGACGACGAGGCCTTGAAACACCACCCGCTCTCGGTGTGGGTGGAGTTGGAGCTCGGATTGGACGACGGGCTTGAACTTCGTAGAAAAAAGCCGGTCCCATTCGAACAAGCTGTCGAAAAGCTGTCGTCGGCCACTGGGGTCGAGGCCGAAATCTGCCGCGACTACCTCGAAAAGTTCCTGACCCGGATAAGCTTGCCTGAGAATGAGCGCGGAGGCACAAAGGATGGTGCTTTTCTAGCCTTCAAACTCAATCGGTTCATCTCGGGCGCAGGCGAGGTATTTACAACACTCACAGACAGACCTCGGCGGATCTTATTTGAAGGGCAGCTTGAGGATCCGGATGCACCTGGCAATCGCCTGTATCCGACCCGTTTTTGCAGAAGCTGTGGTCAAGAATACCATGTAGTGACGAAGGTCGAGGATGATGGGGATTTGTATTTTCTTCCCCGAAGCATTGATGACACCCCGCTCGATACTGAGGACGACGAGGTTGCCGGCTATCTCTGCCCAGTAAATGTCGACGATAGTGACTTTCAGTTCACCGGGGAGCTTGAGGGCTACCCTGAGAGCTGGCGGGAGGAAAAGAATGGCATCGAGCGGCTGAGAGGCTATCGTAAGAAGCGCACCCCGATATCATATGCGGTGGGTGCAGACGGCCGCCATGGAGCGGGCGGCAATGATTTCTGGTTCATCCCAGGGAAGTTTGCTTTCTGCCTTTGCTGTCATGACGAGCCCACGCAAGGCATGCGTGAACGCAGCAAGCTTGCCGGGCTCTCTGGCGAAGGGCGGAGTTCTGCGACAACACTGCTCGTGGCCAGTGCCCTGGAGTGGATGCACAAACCGGGCAGCGGCGTACCTGTGACGAAGCGCAAACTGCTGGGCTTTACCGACAACCGTCAGGATGCCGCACTGCAGTCAGGTCATTTCAACGACTTCTTGTTCGTAAGTCTGTTGCGCGGAGCCATTCTTCACGCGGTGATCTCCGCTGGCTCAGAAGGCCTTGCAGAAGACGAGTACGGCCTTCAGGTAGTGAAGGCGCTTGGTTTCACCGCTGCCAACAAGGAGGCTCGGCAGCATTGGCTTCTCGATGCAAATGTTGGCGCCATTATCCGTGAAGACGCACAGCGTTCGCTCGCTAAAGTGCTCGCCCATCGTGTCTGGACGGACCTACGCCGTGGATGGCGCTTCACCAATCCCAGCCTGTCTGTTCTCAATCTGATCGATGTTAATTTCCTCGGCCTTGAGGAACTTTCGGAAGATCGCGAGCGCTTCATGGCCATCCATCCACTCCTTGGCGATCTCGGCATCGATCAGCGGCAGGCTATTATCAAGGCTATATTGTCTGCGATGCTCGAAGGCCTGGCTGTTCAGACCGAGGCCTTAGACCTGACCTTCCTCGATGGTGTGGCTCAGAAATCCCGTATGCTTCTTCAGGCCCCGTGGGCAATTGACCAGAAGGAGAAGCCGAGAGCACGCTCTTCTCTGGTCCTGCGCGGCGGTAGCAAGAATGTGGTCACGCTTCGCGAAGAACAAACTCTTCTCCGAGCTGGCCCCAATTCCAGAATTGCAAGGTTCCTGAACCGGAAGTCCGTACTAGGCGTGAAGCTGAACAAGGATGAGTACTACGAGTTCATGAAGGGAGTGTTTGCCTTCCTGAGCGATGAAGGGCTGCTTGTGCCCGTCGATCTTGATGGTGACGTGACAGGTTGGCGCCTGTCACCATCCGCGGTCCGGCTTGTCCCCGGGCCCGCGCTTTCTGATGAAAGCCAGCGCGGCAACCGATACTTCCATGACCTTTACACCGCGATCGCGAACGACTTTGCCGATGGGCGTAGTTCCTACTGGGGCCTGGAGGGCCGTGAACATACGGCGCAGGTATCACAGAAACAGCGCGAATGGCGTGAATGGCGGTTCCGGTTCGAACAGGATGATATGCAACATCTCGCGACTTCGGAGTACCGCACGGAAATTCGAGCAACCGGCGAAACCGACCGGTTTTTGCCAGCGCTATTCTGCTCCCCGACGATGGAACTCGGCGTCGACATTTCGGCATTGAACGCGGTGTATCTCCGCAACGTACCGCCCACGCCTGCGAATTATGCACAACGCGCCGGACGTGCCGGACGGTCTGGGCAGGCGGCGGTTGTCGTGACGTACTGCGCTTCGGGATCTCCGCACGACCAGTATTTCTTTGAACGGCGCAATGATATGGTGGCCGGTGTAGTTCGGCCGCCCGCGCTTGACATCACGAATGAGGAACTTGTCCGGTCGCACCTTCATGCGGTTTGGCTGGCGGAAGCGAAATTGGCGCTTTCCCCCGATATTCCTGAAATCCTAGACCTTCACGCCGATAAATTCCCGCTGAAGGACGAGGTTCTGGCGGTAGTTTCGAAGTCTACTCTTGTCTCTGGCGCGCGCGATCCGATGACGCGAGTTCTGAAACAGATTCTGGCGTCCGATGGTGGCAAGACCCCAATCTGGATGGAAGATCCGGACGCGTTCGTTCTTCAAACGGCCATGAACGCGCCGAAGGCATTTGATCGGGCATTTGACCGTTGGCGTGAGCTCTACAGCTCCGCAAGAACGCAGTTGGCCGAGGCGAACAAGCGCTCGGAGATCACTGGGCTCTCGGGAGCGGACCGACGCAAGATCAAGGCCGCGCAGATGCAAGCCCAGGATCAAATTGCAATCCTCGAACAAGGCAAGGCCTCGAATGGATCCGATTTCTATTCGTATCGGTATCTCGCGACGGAAGGCTTCCTGCCTGGGTACAATTTCCCACGCCTACCGCTGTACGCGTTCGTACCCGGTGAAGGGAAAACCGGCACATTCCTGTCCAGGGCCCGTTTTCTAGCCATTTCCGAGTTCGGGCCGCGCAGTCTGATATACCATGAAGGCCGTGCCTATCGGGTTATGAAGGCTAAGCTGCCCCCCGAGGTACGCCAAGGCGATGGATCCGAGTTGGCGACCAAGGATATCTACATTTGCTCCAACTGTGGTGCGTCCCACGAAGGCGAAGTGGAGCGTTGTCACGGGTGCGACAATCACATGGCTGGAGAGGTCCCCATCAAGAAGACGCTTCGTATCGACAATGTCGAAGCGGCGCCGACTGAGCGCATTACGGCAAACGATGAAGAACGGGTAAGGCAGGGCTTTGATATCCAGACCGTGTTCTCCTGGCCGAAAAGGGATGGCCAGATCCAGGTGACCAACGCCAAGTTCGTCTGTGAAGAAACGTCGCTCCTTTCACTTCAATACGCCAATAGCGCCGAAATCAGCCGCTTGAACAAGGGCCTGAAGCGTCGAAAAGATCAGACCGTCTTCGGCTTCCACATCGATCCCAGATCCGGTTACTGGGCGAAGTCCGACGGAGAGGATGGTGACACGGATGTGCCGCCGGATGTGGTGAAACCGGTCCGCATAGTACCAATCGTTCGCGACCGAAAGAATGCCTTGCTGCTCCGCTTTGAAAGGCCAGAACAATACGAGCCGGAAACGATCGCAACGGTTCAATATGCATTGCTGCGTGGGATAGAGGTGGTCTTCCAGCTCGAGGAAGGTGAAATCCTAAGTGAGCCGTTGCCCGCGAGAGATAACAGGCGAGCAATTCTCACCTATGAGGCGACCGAAGGCGGAGCCGGCGTGCTTACGCGCCTGATTGACGACGGAAGAGCAATCAATGAGGTCGCCAAGACGGCGCTCTGCTTGATGCATTTCGAAAATGTAGATGCTGCGATTGCGGCGGGGGATGCAGATCTGCTGCAGAAGAAAGAGGATGGGAGTTGCGTACGTGGCTGCTATCGCTGCCTTCTCTCCTACTTCAATCAGCCAGACCACGAGCTGATCAATCGCGCGAGCCCACAAGTTGCGCAGTTCCTAATCGATCTGAGTCGGGGAAAGATTTCCCGAGCGGCAAAGGCAGCACCAGGCGCAGTGGTATCGCCTTGGCTTGAGGCGTTCGGAGCCGCTGGCATTCCTCAGATCGATACAATCCCCGCCCGTTTCGGGGGCGTCGAGTTCGAGTTTGCGTGGCGTGCAAGTATGGTTGCTGCGTCAACCAAAAAGCTGACATCGGAAGCTAAGGCGGATGCGATGAGCAAGGGCTGGGTTGTATACAGCTTGCCCGAAGTTTCGTCCGAAGGGCTACCAGACGGTTTTATCAAGAATTTTGCAGGTTGATATGACACTGAATTTTACTCCTGGCGACCTAATCAAAGCACGCGGCCGGGAATGGGTAGCTTTGCCGGCACCTGGGGAGGGGCTCCTCGCTCTACGCCCACTCTCAGGTAACGAAAACGACATCGTTGTTCTCGCACCGGATCTCGAACTGACGCCTGTCGAAGCTGCTCGCTTTGACCTGCCGGACGATGCTCGCCCGACTGTTCAGTCAAAGGCGGCACTCCTTGCGGATTCGCTCCGGCTGACCCTTCGTCGCGGCGCGGGGCCGTTTCGCTCGGCCGCGCAGCTCGCATTCGAGCCGCGCAGCTACCAACTCGTTCCGTTGTTGATGGCTTTGCGTCTACAGGTGCCGCGCCTACTGATCGCTGACGACGTCGGAATCGGCAAAACGATCGAAGCGGGCCTGATTCTTCGCGAACTCATGGATCGTGGTGAGGTCGACGCCTTTTCGGTGTTATGCCCACCTCATCTCGTTGATCAGTGGATCATCGAGCTGAAGGACAGGTTCGGGATTGACGCTGTTGCCGTCACCTCCGGGACGGCCGTACGTCTGGAGCGAAATCTGCCGTTGGCGCAGACCTTGTTCGATGCTTACCCCTTCACAGTCGTCAGTCTCGACTACATCAAGGCAGAAAAGCGTCGCGATGGTTTTGCCAGGGCGTGCCCAGACTTCGTGATCATAGATGAAGCCCATGCCTGCGTGGGGACGCATAAAGGGAGGCAGCAGCGCTTCGACTTGCTGCAGGGTCTTTCACGCGATCCGGAGCGTCGGCTGGTCCTGTTGACCGCAACACCGCATTCCGGAGATGAAGAGGCATTCGCCCGGCTCCTGTCGTTGATCGACCAGGAGTTCGGTACCGTGAACTTTGATGACCCAAAGTACCGGGAGCGCCTTGCCAGACAATTCGTTCAGCGGCGACGCGTCGATCTCATAGAGGGGGCGTGGGACGAAAACCGTGCCTTCCCGAAGCACGAGACCACCGAATACTCGTACCGTCTGAACGACGAACATCGAGCATTTCATGAGGCTGTCCTCGATTATTGCTTCGCTGTCGTCTCTCGGGCGGGAGATACGCAGAAGGATCGTCGTCTTGCCTTCTGGGGCACGCTGGCACTGATGCGGTGTGTCGGCTCATCTCCTGCTGCGGCAATGAGTGCGCTGCGAAATCGGGCGTCCAACGAAGATGAGCGCCTCGAGCCGCAGATCTATGACGAGGATGGCGATGACGAAGACGCTGTCGACATCGAGCCAAACACCGTCTTCTCCAACGATCCCGCGCTCCAAGGCCTGCTTGATAAGGCCAGCACACTTCTTTCAGCGGATGATCCCAAGCTGAACGCCCTCATCAAGGCCCTCAAGCCTTTGATCAAGGAAGGCGCGAACCCTGTCGTTTTCTGCCGCTACCTCGCGACGGCGGAACACGTGAAGGAAGGGCTCCGCAAAACCTTCCCGAAGCTGAACGTGCAAGCCGTGACGGGAGAGCTCACACCGGACGAACGCCGCGATCGCGTTGCGCAAATGGTGGCCGTGAATTCTGACACTGATGAGCAGCGCATTCTCGTTGCTACCGACTGCCTGTCGGAGGGTATTAACCTTCAGCAACTGTTCGACACGGTGATCCACTATGATCTCTCTTGGAATCCGACACGCCATCAACAGCGTGAAGGCCGTGTGGATCGCTTTGGCCAACCTGCCGAGCTCGTGCGGTCGATCATGATGTTTTCGCCCGATAGCGCGATCGACGGCGCCGTGCTCGACGTGATTCTCCGAAAAGCAGAGGAAATCCGAAAGGCGACCGGAGTCACTGTTCCTCTACCAGATGAGCGGGGACCGGTCACCGATGCGTTGATGGCCGCGATGATGCTTCGCCGCGGTGGCGGAGTCCAACAACAGCTCACCCTCGACCTGCAGCTAACCAACGGCATCCAGGTGATGGAGACCCGGTGGCGAGACGCAAGCGAAAACGAAAAGCGGTCACGTGCTCGTTTTGCGCAAAATGCCATGAAGCCCAGTGAGGTCGCCCCCGAATGGGAGAAGGTCAAATCCCTGCTTGGGTCACCGGATGAGACGCTTGAATTTGTCGAGCGCGCCATGTCGCGGTTCGGAGTTCCACTGGAAAAGAAGAAGTCGTTGCAGCTTGCACATGTCCATGCTCTTCAGCCCAGTCTGAAGGAAACGTTGGAACAACGTGGCCTCACAGGATCCATCAAGCTTGCACTGCAGGAGCCAGCGCCGTCAGGGACATCCCTCCTGACTAGAACGCACCCGCTGACATCTTCCTTGGCAGAAAGCCTTCTTGAGGCCTCACTGGACAGTGAATCGCTCCCGGACCTGGGCATAGGTCGTGTCGGCGCCTGGCCGAGTGCCGCGGTAACTCAGATGACGCGGGTTGCGCTTCTGCGCATCCGTTACAAACTGACGGTTCATGCAAGGCGCGAGCGCCTTTTGCTGGCGGAAGAAGCGGCGCTTGTTGCCCTCGAAATCAACACCCTCATCGCTTCCGGCAGCGAGGCGCGAGAATTACTCGCCTCTCCCGCGACCGCAGACTTGGCGCCTGTTGCTCGAGATCGCATGATAAACTCGGCACGGGCTGCTCTGCCGGATCTCCTCACAGGTCCGATTGCCGGCTTTGTTCGAAAGCGTGCGGGCGAATTGGTTGAAGATCATGGACGTCTTCGCGCCGCCGCTGGTTCGACGTCTCGTATCAGTGTCGAACCTGTTATTCCCCCAGATGTCATTGGCCTCTTCGTGCTCGTTCCGGGGGAGGTGTAATCATGGCTCGCAAGACCATCACTGATATGTCGGCTTGGCCATCGCTGAGCCTCGAAGGCAACCTGATCGCTCCTGCAATGATCGCCAAGATCGATCAACGTCAGGCGCCAGAGCAGACGCCCGAAGATTATGCCGTTCGAAAGGGGCTGCAGATCCGCGAGGAAATCGCAACAGCCTTCCGTGTTGGGCAATCACATTTTGACGCCTTCGCGAAGATAGAGCATCCATCGGCGGCAACGACAACTCGCTTCATCTCTGGTCTCTTCAAGGAAACCTTCGGCTACGACGACCTGACGGCCGCGTTGGCGCCTATTGCTTTGTCGGCGTCTGGCCGTGTGCCCATGGTGGTTGTCCCTCCTCAAGAGCAGATCGATCGCCGCAGTCCGACGCTCTCGACAGATCGGTCGCGCTCCCCGGCCTTCGCGCTCCAGGACTACCTGAACGACAGTGACGATGCCCTGTGGGGCATCGTGACCAACGGCATGCAGTTGCGCTTGATGCGTGATAATGCCTCGCTGACCAGACCCGCATACATCGAGGCGGATCTCGCCCAGATGTTTACGAACGAGGACATTGCCTCCTTCGCTGTGCTCTGGCTCTTGATCCACCGCTCCCGCTTTGGCGCAGCAGAGACCCCCGCCACCGATTGCCCCCTTGAACGTTGGCGCGACGCCGGCTCCAAGGAAGGTGAAGCTGCGCGTGATCGCCTGGCATACCAGGTTAAGGATGCTCTCAAGCTTCTCGGCTCCGGCTTCCTCGAAGCCAACCCAGATCTTGCGGCAAAATTGCAATCCGGCGAAGTGAACCTCACTGCGTGGTTCAACGAGCTCCTGCGTCTTGTTTACCGCCTAATCTTCCTCATGGTGGCCGAAGACCGGAACCTGCTTCATCCGGACAAGGCAAAACCGGAGGCGCGAACCCTTTACGCCGAAGGTTACTCACTACAGTCGCTACGCAAGCAATGCTACCGTGCCGCCACCTGGGACAAGCACCATGACCGCTACGAGGGCGTGAAGGTCGTCTTCCACGCCCTCACGCATGGCCAGCCGGCCCTCGCGCTGCCCGCTCTCGGCGGGCTCTTCGCGGAAGACAGACTACCACACCTCGAAACCGCCACGCTGCGCAACCGCGCCTTCATGGAGGCGCTCTACCGCCTCTCTTGGCTCGCGGACAAGAACGGCATGGTGCCGGTCAACTGGCGCGCGATGGAGACCGAGGAATTGGGCTCCGTCTACGAATCCCTTCTCGAGCTGCAGCCGCAATTCGGCGACGATGGCAAGACGCTTGTCTTCGCCTCCGAGGCGGCCGAGCAGAAGGGCAACCAGCGCAAGACCACCGGCTCTTATTACACACCCGACAGCCTGGTTCAGGCGCTGCTCGACACCGCTCTCGATCCCGTCCTCGACAAGACCGAGGCCGAGGCGGGCGATCCCGCTAAGGCGCTACTGAAACTGTCAGTCATCGACCCCGCCTGCGGATCGGGCCACTTCCTGCTGGCCGCCGCCCGCCGCATCGCCACGCGGCTCGCGCGCATCCGGGCCGAGGGCACGCCCTCGCTCGCGGATTTCCGCCATGCGCTGCGCGATGTCGCGCGCTGCTGTATCCACGGGGTGGACCGCAATCCAATGGCGGTGGAGCTGACCAAGGTAGCGCTCTGGATTGAGACGGTGGACCCCGGCCTTCCCCTCGGCTTCTTTGACGCGCAGATCCGCTGCGGCGACGCGCTGCTTGGGGTGTTCGACCTGAAGGTGCTGCAGGACGGCATCCCCGATGCTGCCTACAAGCCGTTGACGGGCGACAACAAGGATACGGCGCGCTACTATCTGCAGGCCAATCGAGCCGCGACACTTGGCCAAGGCGGGTTCGACTTCGGCACTGGCCAAGCGTCAATGCCCGCGATGAAACCGCTGGCGTTGGATTTTTCAGGCTTCCGCGATCTGCCCGAGGATACGGTGGAACAAATTGGCGCCAAGGCCAAGCGGTTCAAGGAACTGCGCAAGGAGCAGACCTTTGTCCGCGCCAAGGCGGCGGCAGACCTTTATGTCGCGGCCTTCCTGCTGCCTAAGATGGGCAGCGCGCCGGCAGGGGCATCAAGCCGCACCGTGCCGACGACTGAGGAACTGTGGATGGCCCTCAATCAGGGCAAGATCCGGCAGGCGATGATGGACGCGCCCAAGGCCGCGCGCCGCGCCCGCGCCTTTCACTGGCCGCTGGAGTTTCCCGACATAATCGAGCAGGGCGGGTTCGATGTTGTTCTGGGCAATCCGCCCTGGGACACGATGAGCCCGGATTACAAGGAGTTCTTCTCGGTCTACGAGCCGAACATCCGGCACATGTCTCCCGAAGAACAGGAAGAAGCTTATGGCCGACTGCTAAGCAATCCTGTGCTTGCTGCACAGTGGGAGCAGCACTGCTCGGACCTCTACGCGGCCGTCCATTTCATCAAGTCGAGTGGTAGATACCGCCTGTTTGCCGAGGGCAATCTGGGCAAGGGGGATTTCAACGTCTACCGCATGTTCGTCGAAACCGCCCTTGCCGCAACACGACGGGGCCGGGTTGCCGCCCAGTTCGTGCCCGAGGGCCTTTACAACGGGGCGAACGCGACAGCAATCCGGCGGGAACTGCTCACGGCCTTTCGTTTGGAGCACCTCGCCGGGTTCGAAAACACCAAGGGCATCTGGTTCGACAAGATCGATACTCGTATGAAGTTCTGCCTCTACGTCGCCTGGAAGGGCGGCAGGACCGAGCAGTTCAATGCGGCCTTCCGCGTCAACTCCAGCCAGAAGTTGCAGGAGTTTATGACCGGCGGTGGGTTGCGTATCCCGGTTTCCGTGGTCGAAGAGTTCTCGCCGGAGGCGATCGCGGTGATGGAATTTGCCGCACAGTCAGAAATCGACATCTGCGCCCGAATGTATGCCCTTTATCCTAAGTTCGGGGCGGACATCGAAGACTTGCCGCATCGTCACTACATGGCCGAAGCTCACATGGGCAATAACCGTGAGCTGTTCACGGAGGGGGCTGAGGGCCTTCCCGTATTCGAAGGCCGGATGATTGACGCCTACGACTACCGTGCCAAGGGCTATGTATCCGGCCGAGGACGGTCGGCAGAGTGGCACGACTTCCCTTTTGGGTTGGCAGAAAAGCGTATTCAGCCGCAATGGCGCATCGTCGAAGATCGGATCCCAGAAAAGCTAGGGGGCCGGGTTTATCGCTATCGTATCGGGTTCGGCGACGTCGCCAGCCCGACGAACCAACGAGCGCTTACCGCAGCGCTCATCCCGCCGGGGGTGATCTGCGGGGACAAGGTGCCAACGATCATCTTGTCTGCTGATCCACGCGACCACTTGCTTTGGCTTGGGGTCGCCAACTCGATCGTGATGGACTTCTTGGTAAGAAAGAAGGTTGCACTAAAGATGTCCTACACGATCATGGACAGCCTGCCCTTTCCGCGCGACTTCGCGCGTACCCCGTCAGCCGCTGCCATTGCGAGCCGCGTCTGTTCGCTCTGTGCCGTAGGCGACGAGATGGAGGAGTTCAGGGCACAGGCGGTGAAGGCAGGCATCCTAGAAGCACCCGATGCAATCGTCGAAGACCCCGAACAGCGTGCGGTCGTTGCCGCTGAGATCGACGTTCTTGTTGCTCGCGACGTATTCGGCCAGTCGAAGCAGGAAATGCTCTACATCCTCGATCCCGACAACATCCTTGGTCTGGACTGTGGAGTGGAAACCTTCAAAGCACTTCGAAACGCTGAACTCCGCGAGTTCAAGGAGTTCCGAACCCAGCGGTTGATCGAGGAAGCATGGGATCGGCTAGAGCGAGACGGAAGTGCCACTCTTGGTACGGCCGAAGCAATATTTGCTGCTGCGCATCCGATCGAGCTTCCGTCGCTCGGACAATTACCGGATGCAGTTTGGGCTTGGTCGCAAGCTAATAACGAACACGACAGGGTGCGCACCCAGCTTCGCGCTCTAGTGGGTATTCTGCCGGAACCTTCCGACGTGCGTCGCGTCCGGCTGGCCGCGCTGGCCTGCCTGCAGCCTGCTCTCCTTGATGGCTTTCTGTCTGAAGAAGATCGTCGCGAGTGGCAACGTCTCGTGGCACACCCGAGCAAAGTGACCCAGCTCGTTCCGCCAACAAATGTTGCATGGGGTACAGCATTCAATGCCCTCGTTTCATCGGCCGTGCTTGATGTTTCCAGCGACGGTACCCTCTGGGGCGCAGGCAAGAGGCTCGATCGATCAACCTTGAATGCAAATGATCCTGCTGTCGGTCGCGCACTTTTCGCTTGGTCTCGGCTCAAAGGCATAAGTCTCGATCAGGGATTGGCGCGGGTTCCTGCGGTTATCCTACCATTCATCCGGGAGGGCCGTGTTGCAGCCTGATCTGTTTCAGCCGGCCGAAATTGAGCTCACCTTGCCGGAAGGTCAGCAAGGACCAAGGCTGTGGGTTCGACGCATAGCGCTCTGGCAGGACCCTCAGACCTTGCTGCGTGACATTCCGCTTCGGCGCGGCGTCAATATTGTCTGGTCGCCGGATCTCTCGACGAACGGGACTGGCGCCACACCTCACGGCAGTGGCAAAACAACATTCTGCCGTCTGATCCGATACTGCCTGGGTGAGCGGCACTTCTCCCACGAAGAACAGCGACCACTCATGCAGCAGAAGCTGCCCAATGGTTTTGTTGGGGCGGAGATAATCATAGATGACGAATGCTGGGTGATTACCCGTCCTTTCGGCATGAACCTACCGTCACGCGCCTCCCGCGCGGAGCGCATTGAGGAAACTTTTGACGAGCTTCTGGTGGCCACCGTACCTCCGACGATTGCCCCCATGATTTCGGAGAGCTTTTGTACCCGCTACCGAGATCAGGTTCCTGAAAACTTGAAGGCAGAACAAGTTTGGGACGTCTTGCTCGCATGGCTCACCCGCGATCAAGAGTGTCGGCTGGATGACGTGTTTGATTGGCGGTCCAAGCGATCCGGCTCAGGATCACCTGCACAGGAGCTCTCTCTTGAAACAAAGCTGACTGTGGTGCGCCTTGCTATCCGCGCGCTCTCCGCTGACGAAATCCAGGCCACCGCCGAGGCCAGAGTTCTCACGCGTGAGCGGGACAAACTGCGCGAGAAGCTTGGTCATCTCGACTGGTTTCAAAACCAACGGTTTTCTGAGCTTTGTGAAAGGCTTTCTTTCCCGAAGGAGCGTGATCCGACCGAGGAATTGGTCCGCAAGGAACTCATCGACAAGGCGAATGAAGTGCTGGCAAAGGCCGTTGGTGCTGAGCACGCAAAAGGTCAGAGACCAGGCGACGGGCTGCGCGAGAAACGCCAAATTTTGCAATCCGAACGGAACAAGAGCAGTGACGCGAGAGCTGAGAAGAAAGCCCTATTGCATAGCCTTCCGAGTCAGGTTGCTGCCGCCCGCGCTGAACAGGGAACCGAGCAGGCGAGGCTGGAAACAGGCGTCATTGTCCGCTGTGCAATTTGTCACGTCGACATAGATGAAGTGACGGCCAATGGATGCGGCATCTCATTGGAACGTTGCAACCTCGACGAAGTGCGGTCAAGGATTGCGCTGGCCGAGCAACAGATAAAGGAGCTAGAGCGCCAGCAGCTCGCTTTGCCAGCAGAAATCGACAAACTAGACCGAGAGATTCTTCGACTAGACCGAGAGATCGCTCAGATCGATGGTTCATTTGCTCAGCTCGAACAGCAGATGTCGGCGACTAATATGGCAGTCAACCGAGCGAGCGAACTCGTAAGAGAGACAACTTGGTTTGACCTTCAGTTGAAGGATCGTGTTGGGATAGCTCAACGCCTAGCTCTCATCGACAAAAAACTAGAAGGGGCGCGGCAGAAGACGGCGCTTGAGCGAGAGCGTGCCGCGGCAGCAATCGGTGATCTAGCGGGGCTTTTTGGGCAACTCGTCGCCACACTGATGCCTAAAGGCTGTTTTGGTAAAATGAAGCTCGATGGCAACGGCCTTCATCCAGAAATTTTGCTGCAACGTGGCGCGGGACTATCAACGGCCGCTGTCGAGTCGTTCAAAATCGTAGCCTTCGATCTCGCCGCAATGATCCTGTCTGTGAATGGTAAGGCCGACATGCCGTCCTTTCTTATCCACGACAGCCCACGCGAAGCAGACCTAGACGCCGGAATCTACGCCAATCTTTTTGATTTCGCTCTTAGTTTGGAGAAAAAGGGAAGTCCGCCCCCATTCCAGTATATCGTCACGACAACAACGGCGCCCTCGCAGATCACGCTTGATCATCCTGCGTTGCGGCTCAAACTTTCATCGACGCCGCCTGAAGCGCGGCTCTTTGCAATGGACTTCTTATGATCGAGTCGCCGCAGTCCTTTGTCATCCGTCAGGAATGCGACAAGGTAGCATTTCAGAACGGATTCCGGCGGCCACATGAGGAGCTTAACGGCTGGCGGCACTACACCTCGACAACTGCGCAAGGCTCACTCTGGCTCGCACGCGAAAATAAGGGAGGCTGGGTAGTCGCGATCGATCACCCCGGTATCGTCGCAGAGATTGGTTTGGAGCCGATTGAAGGAGGAGGGCCGGGGCTTGCGCGCTATCGGTTCGCCGATCTAGCTATGCTGTATGCCGCGATGCCGCGCGTTTATGAACTTGCCGTCAGTCTTCCGGATGCGCCGCTACACGAGTTCTTATACCAGACGAAGGGTCTGCCGAAAACGACCGAAGCGGAACGGCTCGTCGTTCAACGGGTCGGGCAAAACATCTTTCGCGAGCGGCTGATGGCGTACTGGCAGGGGCGTTGCCCTCTGACGGGTATTACGGACAAAGCGCTTCTCCGAGCCTCCCACATCAAGCCTTGGAAGGATTGTGACAACGATGCCGAGCGGCTTGATGTACATAATGGTTTACTGCTGTCTGCGCTCTGGGATGCTGCTTTTGATACAGGATTGGTGACGTTTAATGACGATGGAAGCCCAGAATTCTCGGTGCGTTTAACTCTGGAAGCTCGATCAACATTACGCTTTCGGGAACATTTGAGTCTTACACAAAAACACCGGATGTTTATGGAATGGCATCGGGCGACGATTTTTCAACCATAGGTGTGTCTTACCAGTTCATTTTGGAAAAGGGTGTTAATCGAAACCGAATATTGGCTCTGTTGCAATTTCGATGATGCTTTTGGGTTTGGTCTGGTGACAACTTTAGAATAAAAATAGATTATACCTGTTGTGAAAGCGATTGTTCATCAATGAATTAAAGTAAGACCGTATGTCCGTCTTTGCGCCTGAGGTGGCTCGCCCTACACTGGTCTTCCGAGGTTTGCTCGGACGGGCCGAGCCGATCCTCATCACAGGAGGACGAGCCATGGCAGATTATAGAGAAGCTTTTGTCGGAATTGATGTCGCCAAGCTGAAGAATGCGATTGCTGTTGCCGAATCTGGCCGGGACGGAGAGGTGCGCTACTTCGGCGAGGTTGACGCCTCCGATGGCAGCATGCGCCGCATAATTCAGCGAATAGCCGCGAAGTTTGATCACGTGCATTTCTGCTATGAAGCCGGACCTACCGGTTATGGCCTCTATCGGCTGATCCATCCCTTGGTCATAAATGCATGGTTGTTGCCCCGTCATTGATCCCGAGGAAGCCTGGCGACCGGGTGAAGACGAACCGTCGAGACGCACTCGCGCTCGCCCGGCTATTGAGGGCCGGCGAGCTTACGGCAGTGTGGGTCCCCGACGAGGGCCATGAGGCTATGCGCGACCTTGTTCGTGCTCGAGCTGCTGCTGTCTAGACATTACGGGTTCATCGGCAACAGGTAAGTGCCTTTAAGCTCAAGCATAGTCGCATCTATCCACGAAAGAAGGGCTGGACGATGCGATATCTGTGCTGGCTGCAGGATCAACACTTCGATCACCCCGCGCATCAGATCGCTTTGCAGGAAATGGTCGAGGCAGTTCGCCTCTCGAAGGAGCGTGTCGAACGACTGGAGAAGGTCATTGAAGAGTTTATCCCCACCTGGTCTCTCGCGCGCGTCGTTCGAGCTCTACAGACGTTACGAGGGGTCGATTTGATCGTTGCCGTCACCTATGCAACAGAGGTCGGTGATGTGACCCGCTTTTAAAGCTCCCGCCAATTGATGGGCTATCTCGGCCTGGTTCCGGGTGAGCGATCAACGGGTGAGACGGTCAGACGGGGCTCAATCACCAAGGCGGGCAATGGGCGCGTTCGGCACATGTTGGTCGAGAGCGCCTGGACATATCGCCATCCACCGAAGGTCGGCGCGAGGAAGGTGTACCGTATGGAGCAAGCGCCTCCGAAAGTGCGGGAGATAGCATGGAAGGCTCAGAGCCGGTTGACTGCGCGGTATCGAACGTTAATCAGACGAGGAAAGCGAACGACGGTCGTTTGTACCGCCATTGCCCGCGAGCTGAGTGGCTTCATGTGGGCCGTTGCAAGGGAGGCGCAGTCGATCAGATCGTAAGTCGCCGCATCGAACTTGCACCTCGCGCCCAAAGCATTGATAACGGACATCAGAGCGGTGTCTCAATCACACCTTATCGGTATCATCTTACTGCAATAGTTGGTCAATGTGGCTCTGCCAATGACCATTGACGATTGCAGTGAGCGTGCTGGTCAGCCATTTCTGCGGATCGACTGAATTGAGTTTGCATGTTTCGATCAGTGAGGCGATTGTAGCCCAGTTATGAGCGCCTGCTTCATGACCTGCGAATAATGCATTTTTTCTGCTCAATGCTATTGGCCGGATTGTTCTTTCGACGCTGTTGTTATCCAGCTCGACGCGACCGTCAGGCAGAAACAGGCACAAGCCGTCCCAGTATTTAGCGATGTATTTCAACGTTTCACCCAACGGAGCATTTGCGAACACGCGGGCGCGGGACGCGCTTACGAATTATACCAGCGTATGCCTGTTGTAGAGAACGATGTTTAGTTCGCTGTCTAGCTATTTTTCGATGTTGATTTGAGACATTGATTTCGCGTAATCGTTGAACAAGCAACGTTGATATGTATTGTCAGTATGGGGGCCTAGCGCGTGACTTTGAGACTTATCCAGTTCGAAAACTCTACTACGACTGTAAACTTCATAGCAGATAGTTATGATGTGAAGTGCTCAATTATCGTGGGGGAAAATGGAGCCGGTAAGAGTTCTGTACTTTTCAATATAGCGCATCTGTTTGATCGTGCTTTCGAAATAATAATGAATAAACACTCTCGCCGAAAATCACAGAAAAACCAGCAGCAAAAATTTTCTTCGATAAAGTATATTATTGATAGTAAAGAAATTATTTTATCTGTTGAAGGAAATAATGTTTCCATGATGTTGGATCGAAGATTGATCCAACCAAGTTTGAGCTTTATGCCCCGCAAAGTACTTGCTTTCGCGCACCTGCCGACAGATCGTTATCCGTTCAAGATCCAAACGGATGATAGCAGGTACGTTTATTTAGGCCTGCGACAAACTACCAATATGATGAGCACAAGTGCTCTGGTGTCGAAAATAATGAAAAGTATTTGGATTGCTTCAAGGGATACACTTCGAGCAGATATGATATCTGATACATTGCAAACAGTTGGACTTGATAGAAGTGTAACTGCAAGTTTCAAAATTAGAGACAAAGAACTTTTGAGTATTAATGATTTTGAAGGCTTTCGTAGCAGACTTCAGTTCACTTTAAGAAATGTTAATTCGATTGACAGTGATATATTTTCAGCGAAGAATGATGATATTATATTTCAAGCATTCAGTTTTATCGAAGGCGCCGGAGCGAGTTCGGTTCAACGTTTATCGAAAAGTAATGATGATTTTATTAAATTTGAATTACTTGATAGGAAATTTTCCAACGACATTTTAGGAATGGAATTTCTAAGAGATATTAAAGTAATAACGAATCCGGAAATTTTATTTAAAAAAAAATCAGATGGCAACGAAGTAAAATTTTCTGATCTAAGTAGCGGAGATCAACAAATATTAGGAACAAACCTTAGATTAGTTTCAGAGATTGAACCGCGATCATTAATATTGATAGATGAGCCAGAAGTAAGCTTGCATCCGAAACGGCAGCAGGAATATGTTCCTGGTCTCTATCGGAATGTTCCATTTATCGATAGCTGCACAGTGGTTATGGCAACACACTCGAATCTGCTGGTGTCAAATCTACCCAAGAACTCATCAGTTATCTCTATGAGACCTTCGATAGGAGCAAGAAAGCAATTCTTGGCGATGGAACTCGATCCGCACGGCCTTCCATCGGAACAAGTACTTTATTCTGTTTTTGGAATCGATGCAGCAACGAGCTATTACGCGCTGAAAGACGTGCAAAGGATAATCGAAATATCGCAATCTCAAAGGACCGAATCCAAGCTCAATACAAGGCAATTGGAAGAGGTTTTGGAAATAAAATTAAGGCTCCAAAAATCAGCGGCTGCGCGCGCTCCCGTGGTTCTTGAGGTTATGCCATTGATCGCTGAGATTCTCAACAATGCGTAATCTTCCAATTATTATTCTCGCAAGTGATCTAATCCCAGATTGCAATATCAGAAAATGGAAAAGCAGAGCGAAAAAAGTTAAAGAATACAAGAGAATAATGGATAAAATATTTGATGCTACACAGGCGGGCATGTGCGCGTACTGTGGACTCAAAATGGGACGCGATTCACGTCGCCGAGTAGAGCGCGACCACATCGCTCCCGATTCTCTGCACCCAGAGTTTCGCTTTCATCCCAATAACTTGGTCGCAGCTTGCTCGGTTTGCAATGGACTTGAAGTAAAAAACGCTAGAGATACGATTGTTATTAAAAACATTGTTTATGAAAATTCGACGTTTAATATAGTTCATCCAAGGCTTGATGATATCCACGAACATCTGGAGTTTTCTGGTGCTTCAGGAGAGATCCCCTTCGCAAAACCTTCTTCATCGAAGGGAGAAAATCACATTAATCTTTTTAATCTCCAAAATGTCACGCAGATTTCGCTTCGGCGGTTAGAGAGAGAGTTGCCAATGCTTGAAGCACGTGTGCAAACCGAATTGGATAATGAGCTTGCCGCAAGGGGGCTATAACCGTGGGCAGGACATGAGGACGTGAAACCACAGACAATGTGTTGTCTGTGGTTATCATTAAACTCCGCATTTCTGATGATAGTTTGACTAAACTTGAGCCCACTGTATCCAGTCATTCGAAGGTCGTGACTCCTCGAGTGCGACTACCTGTTGTTTAACCGTTGTACTTTTGCTGGACCTGCGACGGTTTTAATATCGCATAATACTACCTATTTTCGTCTCTCGTATTCGCCGGAAACCACATCCTTCGAAGCGGGTAAATATTTTTAGAACATAACAGCGGGGTAAATTCTCATGGAATTCCCAATTTTAGTTCTACGCAGAAAATATTCTTGACTGGTAACATGAAATCGCAGCTGGGTGTACCTGCTGTAGGTGGGAGGCTCATGTTCTTGACTCTACGTCAAAATCTTCCGGAAAGCACACATAACGAATCAGTTCCTGCTACCAGTTCATGCCCGCTTTAAAGGAACCAATGTCTCTGACTGGTACTCAATTAAACTCGCAATGCTTTGCGGTGTTCTTTCATCGAATTTAAACCGCTTAAAGCGGTTTGCAATGATGTCTTGTGACGGTACTAACGGTGTTATATCGAGCACTCTGTCGGATTACAAACATGCGCCTTCAGTCTCCATGGACTCCTCGTCTTTCAGATAATGGCAATACAACCGCAAACAGGCTGGTAGAAGCTTTGTCTGAAGATATTCTCTCGGGGCAGTTGCTTGGCGGCGACAGACTGCCTGCCCATCGGGATTTAGCCTGGAAACTGAACCTCGGAGTAGGCACAGTTACGAAAGCCTATGCGATGCTTGAACGGCGCGGATTGGCGCGAAGTGTAAAGGGCAGTGGTACATTCGTCGCCGTATTTGAATCACGAAAGGGCCCTGCAATTGATTTCTCGGTCAATCGGCTGCCTGTTATGCTAAGTGACAGATTGTTGGCCGGCACACTTTCTGCAATCTCCAGAAAAATAAACTCAGCCCACGTCAATCTTTATCCCCCACCAGCAGGCCATGATGAGCATCGGCGTTTATTGGCGCGCTGGCTCGAAAGCCTGAGCATTGAGGCGGACGCAAAGAGGATTATATTAGCTGGAAGCGGGCAGCAGGCACTTTGGCTTGCTTTCGATATTCTGTGCGGCGGCAATGGTTTGATTGTCACAGAACGTCTCAGTTACTCGGGAGCTATTGCACTTGCGCGCTATCGCGGCCATCCAATGCGGAGCGTTGATATTGATGACCAGGGTATGGTGCCGGATGATCTCGATCGGGTGCTATGCGAAGAAGAGAACAGTGGGCGCCGTCGCCTTGTTTATCTGACCCCCACACTTCATAATCCTACGACGATTTCTATGGGAGCAAACCGGCGAAAGGACATTGTGGACGTCTGCAACAAGCGAAACGTCCCGATTGTTGAAGATGGTGTCTATACACTGGGTGCCTCTCCCAACCTTCCTCCACTTGTCACCCTGGCACCGGATCGCGTCTTTCATGTGACGAGCCTCTCCAAGTCACTCAGTCCAGGATTGCGACTGGGCGTTCTGGTTTTGCCTTCAGGCTGGGAGGAGCATGCCGAGGAAGCCTTGCGTGCGCTGCCACTGTCTTCTTCGCCAGTAGACTATGCGCTCCTCGAAGAGTGGTTTACCAGTGGTGTTATGGAAACGGTGAGGGGTACTTTGCGTGCCGAGGCGCGGCAAAGGGCAAAACTGGCCCGGTCATTCTTCGACAACAGAACAATCATAACCGATGATTGTGCTTTTCATGCGTGGCTGCCAATGCCTCATACGGAAGCGGAAGCCTTCGAAAAGGCAGCGGCGACGCTTGGCGTTGTTGTTACAGAGCCGGACGCCGTTCGTGCTGATCGAAACGATAATGCGACGGGTATCCGGCTGTGTCTGGGTGGTCTTGGTATGGAAGACCTGACCACAGGTCTAACATTGCTCTCGCGGTTGAAAATAGGGGATCATTCTTAGAAGCCGACGTTACTCATGAATTCCCAACAGCCCTTAAAGCGGTGTCACCATTTGAAACTGGAAGACACCATAACCTCTCTGCCATCTCCGTAAAGACACTTTGCAAATTCGCAGACAGCGTATTCTTCATTGAAGAGGTTTGTGGCATTCAATGACAAGGTAATGTTTTTGGTCAGTTCATAGCGAACCATTGCATCGACAAGCGTGTAGCCGGGTATTGGCTTACCTATGCCTGATGCGCTGGTCGATCCGGTGTATCGTACACCACCTCCAAAGGTCAGTCCGTCGATGCCCAACTGAGTTACATCATAAGTCATCCAGAGAGCAGCCTGATGATAGGGCGTGTTTTCGCTGCGCTGACCAAGTTCCAAAAGTTCTTCACTCTTGGTGATCCGGGCATCTGTGTACGAATATGAGCCCACCATGGTCAGATAATCAGTCAGCTCGGCTTTGGCCTCAAGCTCAAATCCACGCGCACGCCGCTGACCGATCTGTGTGATATCACCTGCAAGTGTACGGGTGACGACATTGTTCTGATCAAGCTGATACACGGCTGCGCTGAACAACATGTTTGTTCCAAGCGGCTGATAACGGATGCCGGCCTCAATTTGTTCTCCCGTCATAGGTGAGAAATTCATGTCTTCGACATATTCAGCCACAGAAATCGGGAAGAAGGATTGTGCGTAACTGACATAGGGAGCCAGTCCATTCTCAGCTTCGTAAACCACCCCCGCGCGCCAAGTTGTTTTTTCAGAATTGCGGCTGATCGACTGGTTGTTCGCGTGATAGCCGAAATCCTGATCAGCCCAGTCGTGTCTTACGCCAAGCAGTACGTTCCAGCGTTCATCAAAGGTGATTTTGTCTTGCAGATAAATACCATGCTGTACGGTTTTTGTTTTCGCACCACGGTTACGAGCAGGGTCACGATTAACTGTGAAGCTTGCGCCATAGACGGGATTGTTCAGGTCGATTGATGGAGCAGCTGCGCGAAAATTATCTGAATCATATGTTGTGTCGTAAAAGTCATAACCGACGAGCAATGAATGCGAGAGTGGACCTGTATCCACATCGAATGCAACATTCATATCATGTGTGAAGCCCTTCGCACGATCATGACGGTCGCTGTACTGGCGAGCGAGTATGCCTGTCTGTGCGACCTGATTAACGGCAGCGGCGCTCGTCTGGGCCATCATATAACGCCAGTCCAGATCGGATTCGTAATAGCGTGATTTTGCTGAGAACCGAACATCATTGTCGAAACGATGGGTAAATTCGTAACCCAGCGCACCCATATTAGTTTTCATCCGGTCATAGTCCGGTTCGCCAATAAAAGTGTCGCGGCCGAGGATGAATGGGCCATTACCGATGCCTTCCACAATCTCGTAGGGTAACGCAGCGGGGAAACGTGTGCTGGTCTTCTGGTAGAAGCCAAGCATGGTCAGCGATGTGTCTTCATCAGGCTTCCATTCCAAAGCCGGGGCGATATAAATGCGGTCATTGTTCATGTAATCGACGTCGGTGTTGCTGTCGCGACCAAGAAAAGTCAAACGATATGACAATGTGTCGGTTATGGCATCGCTGAAATCTGCGGTAAGCTGTTTACGGTTATGAAGCCCGCCCTGAACCGAGACTTCACGCAGAGGCTCGGATGTCGGGCGTTTGCTGACGCCGTTCACAAAGCCACCCGGCGAAAGCTGGCCATAAAGAACCGAAGCCGCACCGCGTACAACATCGACGCGTTCAAAACCAAATGGCTCCTGCGTGCCATCATAAGAGTTGTTCTGCAGCCGCATGCCGTCGCGCAGCATCCCGCCGGTGCCGGATTCGACGTCGAATCCACGAATTCTGAACCGGTCAGCGACGCGCGAGAATGGGCCGGGCTGTGCCGTGAAACTTGGCGTATAAGCAAGCACGTCAGCAAGAGTTTGCGCTTCGCGATCTTTGATTTCGGTAGCTGAGACCACCGAAACTGATTGGGGCGTAAGCAGGATAGGTGTATCCGTTTTCGTGCCACTGCTGCTGACCTTAGCCACATATCCCTTAACAGGTTCGGTTGAGCTGGCATTGTCCTGAACGACAATCGTTTGCAGCTGAATTCCAGCATTCGTTTCCTGTGCTAAAACACTGCTGACCGCAAGCGCCATCATCGCGCAAGCGAGTGGAATGCTATATGGCAATGCTGACATGTAGGGCAGGCTGCCGATATTCGATTTCAGATGGTTTACCGGCATAGAATTCCCCAATAGCGATGCATGAATTAGTGGAGGCTGGCAAGTCATCGCATAAACATGACAAGTGCAGTCAACAAAGATATGCTCTGGCTATCATGTGATTCACTTTGAAGAAATTAAAAAAGTGTCACAACACACTTATTGCAGCGCGCTCACTGTCGCGCGGATGATATGACGCGATTGGAAGAGCCTGTCAGAGCCGCTTCTTACAATTGCGCACGGAGATGCTGGCTATGTTCGAAATGAAGCGAGTGAACGTTTATCGTGGCACCCAGCATGTTCTCCATGACATTGATCTGAAAATTCTTCCGGGGCGTTTTACCGCTTTGATCGGGCCGAACGGCTCTGGCAAGTCAACGCTTCTGGGCAGCATGGCGAACACGGTCGCGATACAAAGCGGTCATGTTGCACTTGGATCTAAGCAGCTTGTTTCATATTCAAGACGCGAACTGGCCCGGCAAATGGCATTCTTGCCACAACATGTGCATACGCCGGTCGGAATGAGTGTGCGCGAATTACTGGCACAGGGACGGTTTCCGTGGAGAAGCTGGCTCGGTGGCTGGTCAAGTGAAGACGAAGACGCTGTCTCGCGCGCCGTTGCACTTTGCGGCATTGAACAACTCATCGACAGACCATTGCAGAGCCTTTCAGGTGGTCAGTTGCAGCGTGCATGGATTGCAATGACTTTGGTTCAGGATACACCAGTTATTCTGCTCGACGAACCTACGACATTTCTGGACGTTGCAAACCAGTTAAGCCTGCTTGATCTGCTGTCGGTCTTGCGCGATGCAGGGCGCACAGTGGTTGCAATCCTTCACGACCTCAATCAGGCAGCACGTTATGCAGATCAACTTGTCATGCTGAAAGATGGGCGCGTGGTTGCCGAAGGCGCGACACAGCAGGTCTTCAATGTGCCTAATATCGATAATGTGTTTTCGGTGCGATCAAGAATGCTGGATGATCCGGAAACGGGAATTGCAATGTGCATTGCTTCTTCCTGGGCGTGAAGGGTGCATCCTTTGTCAGTTTATCTGCGTTCTTTTCAGTTTTTCGCCCTTTTTGTGCTGCTAATCGTGGCAGCAATCCTTCAGCTGAAGCTCGGTGCGCGTCAGCTTGACTGGAGCGTGGTCTGGCAAGCACTTGTCGCCTATGTTCCGGCAGACCCATTGCATAATATCGTGATGGAAATGCGCATGCCTCGTTTGATCAGTGCTGTCATCGTCGGTGCAACTCTCGGTCTTGCAGGCGCGTTAATGCAGGCGGTCAGTGAAAACCCGCTTGCAGATCCGGGGCTGATGGGGGTAAATAGTGGTGCTGCCTTCTTTGTCGTTTTCGGTTTGCTTGTGCTCCCCGGTAATACGCTTGCCATGATACCGCTTCTCGCCTTTGCGGGGGCGATTGTTGCAGCAGCGATCGTTCTTTTGAACAGCGGATCGGACCCCAATCCGGTTCGCCTCGTTTTGTCTGGTGTGATGGTTGCGGCCCTGTTCAGTGCCCTGACCTCTATGGTTCTTTTGCTTGACCAGCAGGGGCTTGAAACTCTGCGGCGCTGGCTTGTTGGTTCGCTTGCTTTTGACAGTTCAGTGGCCCGCTGGCAGACTTTTCCATTCATCCTTCTCGCTGGATGCATTGCAATAGCGAACATTCCCGCACTTAATCTCCACCGATTGGGATCGCAGTCGGCGGCGCTGATGGGGCTGAATGTATTGCGGATGCGGCTTTCATCACTTTTGGCGATCGTGCTTCTGGCCGGATCATCTGTTGCAATAGCTGGTCCTATTGGCTTTGTCGGTCTTATTGCTCCGCATATTGGGCGTATTTTTTTCGGTAATGACTATCGGTTTCTCGTCCCGGCAGCGCCTCTGATAGGTGCATTGCTTATTGTTACCGGTGACATCGTATCACGCACGGCATTACGTCCACTGGAGATCAATACGGGTATTGTGACTGCCATTGTGGGCGGCCCTATTTTCATCGCCCTCGTTCTGGGGAGAGTGAAATAATGGCAGTGCAAACCCATGTCACCAATCACACCCGCACTCGGTTTTCTCATGGCCGGATCATTCTGATTGCTGCCACTGTGTTTCTTGGCGTAACCGCAATATTGGCAATAATGCTCGGCAGCTATCCTGTCGCACTAACTGAAATAATCAAGGCAGTTACAGCGCCCCAAAGCACCGATAGTATTTTGCGTAGCATCGTGTTTGATACGCGCCTGCCACGCATATTGCTTGCCATTTTTTCTGGTATGGCGATGGCTCTTGCCGGAGTGATATTGCAGGTACTGACACGCAATTCACTGGCAGCACCCGGATTGGTGGGGGTTGAGGCAGGGGCTGGCATTACTGTTCTGACTGCGCTCATTCTTTGGCCATCTGCGCTGGTTGTTGAGCTTTATCCGCTTGCGGCTTTGCTTGGTGGGCTGCTGGTTGCATTGTTTGTTATCGCTCTTGCCTGGAACAAAGGGGTTTCGCCCTTGCGTCTCATTCTGGTGGGTGTTGGTGTAACAGCAATACTTAGTGCATTAGCAGACCTGCTTATCACCTACGGACGGATCGAACATGTTGAATCGGCTTTGCTTTGGCTTGCAGGCAGCTTGCACAGGGCAGGGTGGGAAAATGTGCGGGGGCAACTTTTGTGGCTGCTCTTTTCCGCTGTTCCCATATTGTTGTTTTCCCGCCAGTTTGACTTGTTTCAGCTTGGAAACGCGGTTGCAGCAAGTCGCGGGCTGAATGTTGCACGCTTTCAGATCATCGCACTTTTGCTGAGTGTGATGCTCACGGCTTCTGCGGTCGCGAACGTTGGCACAATGAGCTTTATTGGCCTCTTAGCCCCTCATGCTGCAAGGCTGCTGGTAGGGGAAAGGCATAGCTTGCTTTTGCCACTCTCTGCATTGATTGGTGCAAGTATTGTGCTTGTCAGTGACACAATAGGCCGAACCGTTTTCGCCCCGCTTCAGATTCCGGCGGGACTTGTGGTTGCAGTGGTTGGCGCGCCTTATCTTCTATATCTGCTGTCGCGAGAAGGAACGACCCGATGATCAGAATAGCGTCAGCTTTGCTTGTTCTTATATGCAGTTTCGGCTTTGTTGTTAGTGCTCATGGAGAAGAAACAAGAACATTTACCAATCGTTTCGGCTCGGTTGAGGTGCCAGTTCACCCACGCTGTGTGGTGTCATTGCACGATTTCAGTCTGACAACGCAATTGCTGGAATTAAGCGTTGTGCCTTGTGGTTCATCGGGCCGCAAGCGCTTGCTCGCGGACACAATTTATAGGGGTGCATCGCAGAGATACGACACGTCAGAAATCCAGTATATCGGAACACATCAGGCTCCTGATATTGAAACAATTGCGGCATTGAAGCCAGACCTGATCGTGGGGTTATCTTATCACGCAGCGCTTCGCGATAAGCTTTCAGCAATTGCGCCCGTTGTGCTGCTGCCTTTACGTGAAGAAGGCATATTAACCTATTCAGAGCAATTGGCTGATCTTGTTGGTAAGCGTCATCGCTTTGATGAATTGCATCGGGAATATCAGGATATAGTCGGTGAATTCGGAAGGCGCGTAGAGAAACCCGCTTCAATGACAGTGACACCGATGGAGATTTATCGCGACGGTTTCAGGATTATCGGGCGTGGTGGCATGGAACAGGTGATAAAAGATTTTGGTCTTGGTCATGTTCCCGCTTATGAGAATAGCGAAAGCGATATACCCTATAGCTTAGAACGCCTTTCCGACTTTGACAGTGATATCATCATTGACACTTACGAAGAAATGCTGGACGAAGAGGCAGAAATGCGCGCCTTCCGGTCGACTGTCCAGTGGCGCAATCTGTTTGCTGTTCGCAATCGTCAATTTCTGTATTTTAACCGCAGTCGCTACGGCGAAACGATGGAAGGCCTGATTGGTTCTGCGACTTTGCTTCTATCGCATATCGGCGAGCGGGAAATCCTCCGGCAGAAGCGTTAATAGGTTGTCAGGCCAACGGCTTAATTGAAACTGCACTCCAGCGTTCAACCTGATCCTTATCGCCGTCTGGCTCTAGCGTGCTGCAGCGTGTATTGACGTCAAACTGATCCAGCCTCAACTGGATGAGCAACTGTTGAGATTGAGTGGAGGCAATAATCTCCGCTTCAATTTCATTCGTGTTCCCTGCTTTGCGCTCAAGAACAACTTTCTCCTGTGGCCCAACATCATTCCAGAATGAAAGCGCGGCGTGCTCGGCGACCTGTTCCAAGGCGTCTAGTTCCGGATTGCCTCTGTACGCTGGCAGGAATGGAACACCTTTGCTAAGGCAGGACAGGAAATCGGAAACGTCCTTTGGTTCGAGACGTCCATATCTGGCGCGCTGTGGCAAAACGAGCAGCGACGCGGCAAAGCGACATCCGCCGATATGCGTTGACTGTAGAACCCGGAAAACCGTCGGGTCGGCCTGATCACGCAGCGCTTTCCAGGTAGCAAAACCATAACGTGCGCAGCAAGGGTCCTGCTTTCCATCTGTACAGCAAAGGATGGTAATGCGCTCATCGCGCTCTCCGCAGAGTTCCCCTCCCGAGGCCAGAACCAGCAATTGCTCGGTCAGAATGTCAGTCGTTGCTGTGCGTAGAATAATGTTGTCGCATGAGAGAGCAATTTCATCTCCCTCCACAAGCGCCACATGGATACCAGCCTGATTAGCCGTTATCATTGCCTGAGAAAGTGCTTCGGGCATGTCAAACGCATTTGTTCTTGGAACGCGCCAGTGGCGTCGCGGCCAATGGAGGAGCACGTAACGTGGGGCGGTCCCACCAGCTCCGGGCATAGGTTCCCCCCGCTCCAGACAGACGTTGCGACAGAATTTATGAGTACTCATTTTTAGCCAAGTTGTAAAAGTTCCTCACACGGCCAACGGTCGGGTAATCCAAAAGACACGATTGAGCTGTTCATACACATTCATTGTGCTTTATCGCAACGATTAACCAACAGACATCTAAAAACGGTTAGTACTAGTCGCGAATTTCTGACTGGTCATCAATGTTGTCAGCCAGCTAAATAACTGAGCGGTAGAGTTCAAAACCCGTGAAACGCCATATCGAGAGCGGATACGATCTCGTCATGCGAATCGGAGAGGTTCGTTACTGGGTTCTTTAATGCCGACACCGGGATTGCCGCCATGAACTGTGTAACTAACACATACTCCTCTCCTTCAATCTCGAAGCCCGGATTGAGTCGTTTGGCTGGGATTGGGGCCAGCGCTTTAACAATGAGAGGGATAACAATACGTGTTTTCAGATCATCCAGTAGGTCAGCCTGTACGTCGAGCACATAGCCGCCACCCGGATTGGAGTAAACGTCATATCTTGGCATTAGAATTGTCGATAATGTTCAAGAGGTAAGCCATTTGCTTCGACGTAAGCATTAGAACTTTGCATTGCTGGACGATTTTCTTCTTTCCAAAGTGCTGACTTGGCAGCAGCTAGCGCCTGCGCAATTCCAATCTCGGCTGCACGCGAAATATTTATCTTAAGTCGACGCGCTTCAGAAAGAAGCTCATTATCGATTGAAAGATTGGTTGCGCGCTTTAAGGTCCGGGCAGATTCCAGTTGTGGCATAAGACATGCTCCTTTGGTGGATCACTATATGCGCATAAATATGCGCATTCAACCGGTATCTGTATGTAACTCGTAGGCAGATAATGACTCCCGAGTGGTCGCCCTCATCTGCATGGTCACTGTGTCAGGATGTATCGCTCGCCGTTCCCATGAAGACGTGAGGTTGCTCGATATAGGAGCAACCGCGCGATCTGGATGGCTGCAAAATACACGAAATTCTGTCTGGCATCTGTGTGAAGGCAACGGCGTGTGCTTGGCTTGGTGCCAAACTTCATGTTCTTGACATGAAATCAGAAAAACCAACGCGCTACCCAACTGCTCGGCTTACTGCTTTTGTCGTCAGCGCGCGCTAGTGAAGCTCTGTCGCGTTTTTATGAATGTTTTATTGGTGTAAGCTTTGATCAGCGGAGCGAGGCCCCGAGATTCCGCGTAGAGCCACTGCCGAAACTTCTTGTTCGTGAATGCAATTTGTCGCCAATTCACCACCTTTCCGAAGAATACAAACTTGGATCTAATCCAATTTTCAGCGATATGGAATCCTTCGTGGATTTCCCTTTTTAGATGATAGAAGATGGCCAGACGCCAGTCGTGACCCGTCCCGGACCACTGCGCAGGCACCAGAGGAGCAGGCCATTTTCGATGCAGAAAGGAAGCTCTATGGCATTCTTGGCGTCTGGAAAACTGATCCGCTGCCAGTAAAAATACAAAACGGCGCCACAGACAGAGCAATGGGATCGAGCCGGTCCCTCAGCCGCAAACTCAGGACCTGGTGGCGGGCATCGAAATCGTTGCAGCCCTATCGGGTGCGGTGACCGGGACGCTCGCCACGGCATTCGTCAGCCAGTCCAGTCAAAGCTACACAACGACGATCTTCGGCGATGTCGATGATGGGGATAATTGATATGATAAACAGAACTCCTCTCATCCTCACCGTTCTGATCATCCTCTATTTTTTCTCGTCAGATCGGTCGTCAGAAGTGCCACTTGGCAAAAATTTGGCCATCGGATGATCGATACGGTATCCTTGCTCGTGGCGGGCGCCGAAATGCCGCCGGAGCAGCGCACCCTTTCGCGCCGCGCTGTGCCAGACACGGGCGGGCCTGTCGGATATCATTGCCAACGGCGCGAGGCGAAGGCTTCGGCGGCGACTTTTTTGGGACAAGCTAACGTCGATAGGGATGCGCAATTCGCAGCCTTGCACGACGCTTGCATGGCCGATCTGGCCATACGTGAAGCGATCGAGAAACGGGCGGTTGCCTTTGTACCCGATTTGCCACTGGAAGACCGGTCCCGGCTGGCAGAGGCGATCGACGACCGGGTCCGCAGAGCTATGGACAGGAGCGGATGGTCAGATAACCAATTCTTCCCGTTACCTTTTTCGCTACCGTTGTGCCGGAAACTCGAGTTTGCGAATGTCGTAGCCGAGTTGGCTCGCCTTGCGCACCATCGTTTTCAGTTTCGCCTTGGACGGTACGTTGCGCGCGTAAATCCAGAGGTCGGTCATGCCCGGATTTGCGCTGATGAACCATGATTTGTCCGGCGACTTGTAGAGCACCCAGTAATTGAACGTGATGAGAAGCGGATAGCGAACCCGCATTTTAGCGTTGGTCGATCCGAGATCGAGGATACGGCCCGTTCCCTCGACGGTTTTCAAGCGGCCTTTTGGAGTGTCCACATGACATCCGTCTTCCACCGCGATTTCGCCCCATTTCTTGCCCGGCCTGTATGTCGAATATCCGGCGACGCAACCATCGGTCAGCCACATTGGTGTCCGACCAATTTCAAGCCAGGTCCCGCGATAATGGTCCATGCCGACGGCAACCGGCTTAGGCTCGGCCCATGCCGGTGTCGAAGAGCCGGAAAAGGCCATGAACACCAGTGCCGCGACATTGATCGTCTTGAAAACTCTCTGCATGCTTCCCTCCTGTTTCTTTTTCTTTGAGACCCTGACGGTCCTAACTCTCATCCGGGCTTGTCGGTTCGCGATCTCTTGCGATCCCGGAATAGCGCAGGGCGACGAACGCCATCAGACTGGCGACGGCAAATGCGTTGAGATTGAAGAGCGTGTAGAGCTCTGTGTCGGCCCACACATGCAATGGCGGCCCGATAAAACTGCGTGAGAAGATAAAGACCATGAATACCAGTCCCGCCAATCCTCGCTGCCACCATTTCTCGTCGGGACGAAATGCGAGCGCTACCAGCATGATACAAGCCGCGAAGAATAGTTCCGTGCCTGAGCCAGGACCGAAGAGCTTAGTCTCGAACAATGTGTCGAAGGTTCCAACCAGCGGCAACGCTACCCGAGCCGTAAGCGGGAACCGGCGCGCAATGAATGGAATGGCGAGAAAAAGCGGCGCCGACAGCAAGGTGCAAAGCGACGCCGCCACGCCATTGCCTACCAGGTACCAGACATAGAGCGGATAGAATGGCTTGTTCAGCGCAACCACCCAGGCGATCGTGACCGTCGCCTGGGTCAGTGGGTCTGACTGAATACCCTTGTTGGACATCATGCAGTCGGCGCCAGTAGATAATGGCCGACGCCCCAGACATTGCCGTTCTCGTGACCGAACAGGCCAGCGGTCGCGAGAAAGAACAGCCGCCAGCGGCGCTGCCACAGCGAGGCGTCCTTGCCATAGACGGCCGTTAAGATCGGCTGGATCCGGTCGATCTCACGATCGAAATTGGCGAGCCAATCAAGAGCTGTGCGCCGATAATGCGTGCCGGACCAGCGCCATTCCAGCTCAACCTGGAAGAGGTCGCCGAAGCGATGCGGCAGGTCGTGTGCCGGCATGATGCCGCCCGTGAAGAAATGGTGGGCGATCCAGTCGGCCGGATCATCCTGATCGAAGCGATAGGACCGATCCTTATGGGTGAAGACATGCAGGAAAAGCCTGCCGTCCGGCTTCACCCAACCGCGCACGCGCTCCAGAAGCGTTCGCCAGTTCGACATATGCTCGAACATTTCGACGGAGACGACACGGTCAAACCGATCCCCTGTCGTGAAGTCATTCATGTCGGCGGTGATGACGTCCAGGTTCATCAGGCCGTCTTTCTGAGCAATGTCGAGGATGTAGGCGCGCTGCGACGTCGAATTCGACACCGAGACGATGCGGGAGCTCGGAAAATTTCGTGCAAGATAAAGCGAAAGCGAACCCCATCCGCAGCCCAGTTCAAGGATCGTCATGCCATCGGTGATGGCTGCGTGCTGCACGGTTTCTGCAAGCGCGGCAGTCTCAGCTTCGCCGAGCGTCATATCGGTCGTAGGATAGAGACAACAGGAATATTTGCGCTGCGGTCCCAGCGCCAGTGCGAAAAAGTCGGCCGGCATCTCGTAGTGCTGGCGGTTTGCTTCATCGGTATGGGTTGCGACCGGAAAGCTTCCCATCGTTTCGACGAACTGCCTTTCCGCGTCTGCGGTTGTTTCCGCAAGCCGCCGCTTGGTGCGACCGCAGAGGAAATCGATCCCGGCGAGCGTCATGCCGTCGGTGAGAGGGGCACGCTCGGCGGTGTTGATGGCGAAGGCCAGCATGTTCATGGCTGATATCCTTGATTTTTGAGGTCGGATTTGCGGGGGGCCGGGAAAGTATGCGTTGACGTGCCGTTTAAGGGCGCGAAACTGTTCGCCGCGCGAACGAAGCATGTGTTCTTCAAGCGGCGAGATGCCCGAGACATGCACCAGCAACCAATACATCAGGAGCGCCGCCAGAAACGCCAGCCAGCTCCAGATCGGCGCCGCAAGAGCGAGAAGCGGCCAGCAGCACCATAATAGCCACTCTAAAAAGCAGTTCGGGTGACTGGAATAGCGCCATAGGCCGACCTCACAGACAGATGTTTTCGCCTGCGGGGTCTTGCGAAACCGTGCGCGCTGCGCGTCCGCTACGGCTTCGCCGCCCAGCGCAACGAGCGCGACCGCGATCGCAAGTCCATCGATCGTCCGCGGGAAGGCAACATTGTTGGCCGCCGCGAGATAAACGGCGAGGACCAAAATGAATGCGACAAGTGCCTGGATCTGGAGAAACATGAACAATTTTGAAGATGCGCCCGTGCCCCATTCCTCGATGAGCCTGGCGTAGCGGGGATCTTCACCGCCCCCTCCAGTCCGCACGCTGATATGGCCGCCGAGCCGGATCGCCCAGGCTCCGATGCCGACCGCCGCGGACCAAATCGTGTCGATCCCGCCGCTCTGGCCCTTAGAGCGCTGTATGGCACAGGCGCTCGCCATGGCGAGCGACACCCAGATTGCAATGATGATCAGAAGCGAGATGTTCATATGGCTTTCCATGCGCCTTTCTGCTCGCGCATCTGTCTGGCGGTGCACCTGCATGAAGGTGATCTGCCATCAACAACGGAAAGCGGGAGGCCTTAGTTTCGGCTTGAGCAAAAAAACTTTCGGAATTTGTCTTCCCGAAGTGAAACTCTTTCGGGTCGGCTGTCGTAACTGGGATCGTTAGGCCACGAAAAAAATGCCGAGGTATTTGGATTTGATGGGACATTACCCTCGAAACGCAGGCAAGAGACGTTTGAATATAGCAATTATTGGCAGTGGAATTTCGGGGCTGTCGGCGGCGTGGTTGCTCTCACAGTCGCATGATGTGACCGTTTTCGAGGCGTCAGACCGGATCGGTGGCCACAGCAATACAGTTGAGTTCGAAAGCGCGACCGGCCCGGTTGCCGTCGATACCGGCTTTATCGTCTACAACGAGGTCACCTATCCCAACCTGACCGCCCTTTTTCACGCCCTCGATGTACCGACGGCGGCTTCGAACATGTCATTCGCGGTCTCGCTGAATGACGGGGCCTTTGAGTATTCCGGCGGCACGGGCTTCGGTCTTCTCGCCCAGAAATCCAATCTCACCAATCCGCGTTTCTGGTCGATAATGCGCGACCTCCTGCGTTTCTACAGGACTGCGCCGCGCGACCTGGCGATCATGGGCGACATGTCGCTCGACGACTATTTGAATCGCAACTTCTATGGTCGCGCGTTTCGCGACGATCACCTCTATCCGATGGCGGCGGCGATCTGGTCGACCCCGGCGATGCAGGTCGGCGCCTATCCCGCAGCCCATTTTGTAAAATTCTGCTGCAATCATGGCCTGCTCGAACTGTGGAACCGTCCGGTCTGGCGAACGGTGAAGGGTGGTAGCCGCGAATATGTGGCGCGGATGAAGTGCCGTTTTGCTGACAGAATCCGGCTTTCGACGACGGTAAAGGCTATCCGCAGGACTGAGGGACGGGTGGAACTGAGCGACACGCATGGTGTGAGCCACGTGTTCGACGATGTCGTGATCGCGACTCATGCCGATCAGGCGCTCCGCATACTTGCCGATGCGAGCGATGACGAGCGGCGCGTGCTCGGCTGCTTCGGTTATACGCGCAACGAGGCAGTGCTTCATGGCGATACCGCGCTGATGCCGAAACGCCATGCCGCATGGTCGAGCTGGAACTACGTGGCCGATAACAGGTGCGGCGCATGCGACGAGCCGGTCCAGCCGTCAATCACCTACTGGATGAACAAGCTGCAGCCGCTCGGCACGGCGCCCCCGACATTTGTCACGCTCAACCCGCAACATGCGCCGCGTGAGGAAACCGTGATTAGCCGTGAAATCTACGAGCATCCGGTCTTCAATCCCGCCACGGACAGGGCGCAACAGGAGATCTGGTCGCTCCAAGGCGTGCGCAATACATGGTTCTGTGGTGCGCATTTCGGCTCGGGATTCCACGAGGACGGCATTCAGGCGGGGCTGGCCGTCGCCGAAGATCTCGGCGGTCTGCGCCGGCCCTGGCAGGTCGCACAGGAAAGCGCCCGGATCGTTCGCAAACCGCTCGTGAGACCTCATAATCTGCCGGTCGGACTGGAGGTGACGGTATGAGCGCCACACTTCAATCTGCTCTTGTCCCCAGTCATGTGACGCATGCGCGGCCGAGGCCTAAGGAGCAAAAGCTCGCTTATCGAATCTATTCGCTGTTGATCGATATCGACGAACTTGAGATCCTCGATCGCCGGCTGGGATTGTTTTCGGTCGATCGCTTCAACCTCTTTTCGTTCTTTTTCAAAGATCCTGGCGATCGTTCCGGCGCCAACCTTCGTATGCAGGTGGAGAGCTTGATGAGCGCTGTCGGCGTCGAACCGGATGGCGGACCGATCCGTCTTCTCACCATGCCAAGGTTGTTGGACTGGGCATTCAACCCGCTCAGCGTCTTCTTTTGCCATGGCCGATACGGCGAATTGCGCGCAATCCTCGGGGAAGTCGACAATACCTTCGGCGAGCGGCATGCCTACATGATCCCGTTCGAGGAGCGTTCCGGCGACGAGATCGTCCAGCATTGCGACAAGGAATTCTACGTATCGCCCTTCATGGACATGAACCTTCGCTTCACGTTCCGTGTCTCAGCCCCGAAGGGTAGGCTGGCAAGTCGCATCGAAACCTACGACTGCGAAGGCCTGGTGCTTACGGCCGCGAACCTGGGGAATCGGACGGAAGTGACCGACGCTGCTCTTTTGCGGGCATTCTTCACGATCCCCTTGCTGACGCTGCGTGTCGTCGGTGGCATTCACTGGGAAGCTCTCAAGATCTGGCTGAAGGGCGTTCGCCTGAGGATGCGCCCACATCTTCTCGAAGATCCGTTTTCCCATGTCCGCAGATCGAAGGGCGACAGTGAAACATCATTCAGGAAGGCAGAATTGCATGAGCCAGCTTGACGATTTCCCGGGGATCCCGACGGGCCTGCCCTCGGAGAACGAAGATCTCGGTTTTGGCGGCCGGCTGATGAAACGCCTGATTGGCCGCCTTCGTCATGGGCGTCTGAAGGTCATATTGCCATCCGGTGCCGTGGTGGAGGCGGGCGGATCTGAGCCCGGACCGGACGCTGTCATCGTGTTGCGCCGTTGGCGGATGCTGCGTCGTGTGCTGACGTCCGGCGATATTGGCTTCGCCGAAGGGTTTTTGCAGGAAGACTGGACGACGCCGGACCTGACGGCCGTCATCCGGCTCGCGGCTTTAAACGGCGAATCGTTGGCGCCGGCGATCGACGGAAACGGCCTCATGCGGCTGATGAACCGGATTGGCCATATCCTGAATGCCAATTCGAAACGCGGCAGCCGTCGTAATATCGAAGCTCATTACGACTTGGGCAATGATTTCTACAAGGAGTGGCTCGACTCTTCCATGCTCTATTCCTCGGCGATCTTCGACAAGACGACGCCGACCCTGGAGGCGGCACAGCGCAAGAGGCTCGACCGCATCCGCGAAAAGCTTGCGCTGTCAGGCGGCGAACGCGTGCTGGAAATCGGCTGCGGCTGGGGCGCTTTGGCCTCCGACCTCGCCGTCAATTCCCAGGCCGATGTAGTCGGCATTACGTTGTCGCCTTCGCAACTCGCCTGGGCGAAAGACGTCGTCACAAAGGCTGGCAAATCTGATAAGGTCGATCTGCGTCTTCAGGACTATCGCGACACCGACGGCCAATTCGACCGCATCGTCTCGATTGAGATGTTCGAGGCGGTGGGCGAGGCCTATTGGCCAAGCTATTTCGAGACCCTGAAGCGCTGCATGAAACCGGATGGCCGTGCCGTCCTCCAGATCATTTCCATCGAGGAGCGACGTTTCGAAAGCTATCGCGGCAGCATCGACTTTATCCAAAAATACGTCTTTCCCGGCGGCTTCCTGCCGTCCGACAAGGCGCTCGAGGCCGCGGTGAGTGCCGCCGAACTGAAGCTCGTCAACGTCGAACATTTCGGAAAGTCCTACGCGCGAACGCTGCGAGAATGGCGGGCGCGGTTTCATGCACGCTGGCCGGTTATTGCCGCACTCGGTTTCGACGAGCGATTCAAGAGGCTCTGGCACTACTACCTCTGTTACTGCGAGGCAGGGTTTGAGGACGGAAGCATCGATGTCGGCCTCTACACGATCCAGCATTTGTAACTCACTTCGAAAAGGAGACGCCAACATGATGAAGATAATGTTAGCCACGGCGGCTGCGTCACTCACGGCTTTTTCGGTTTGTGCTGTAGCCCATGCCGTCGATATCGACGGCCAGTGGGCGAGAGGCGACGGCAATGCAAAGGTTCGCATTGCGTCCTGTGGATCGGATATCTGCGCAATAAACACCTGGATCAAGCCAGGTACGCCAAAGGAAAGAAGGGCGACAAGCTGGTCATGAGCATCAAACGGGGCGCCGATGGCGTCTACTCCGGCACGGCCTTCGACCCGCAGCGTGACATGAGCTACAAGCTGACGGTGACGGAGAATGGAGACAAGATGACCACGAGAGGGTGCATCGTGGCCGGACTTCTGTGCAAGGCCATCGATTGGACCCGGATCAACTGAGTGTGGAGGACCGAGCGATGAAGGAGGTTTGCGTGAAGCGTATTTTTGTTTCCTATGTCGCGACGCTTGTCGTCTTCGCCGCGATCGACTTCGTGTGGATGAGCACTATGGCGGGCAGGCTCTATCAGCCGGTTATAGACAATATGCTGATTGCGGATTTCAGGCGGGCGCCGGCCGTCGCCTATTATCTTCTTTGTGTTATCGGGCTGACGATCGCTGATCTCGCCTGGGGGACGATCCTCTCCGCAATGGCCGCCGCAACCAGCTGCTTGATCGCGATGCGCGTTTTTGGACGCGGCGAGAGTCCATTATTGGGAGCATCCAGATGATCGATGGTCGTCGCCTCTCGAATACATCGCTCGACCGAGATCGGCCAGCGCCGAGATTTATTGCCACCGCCTCCTTGCCTTTTAAATTCGGTGAACTCTATATAAGGTCGGTGGCGAGGTATTCCCGAATGCAAACTAATGACATCGCAGATTTGATCAATCGGGTTGCCATCGGAGATCGAGCCGCATTTGCGTCTCTCTATCAGGCAACCAATCCGAGACTATTTGCGATCTGTCTTCGGATCCTCAGACATCGGCCGGACGCAGAAGAAGCGCTTCAGGAAGTCTATATCAAGGTCTGGCAACGAGCGAAGACCTTTGCCACCGGTTCGGGTTCACCATCCACCTGGCTTTCGGCGATTGCCCGCAATCACGCCATCGATGTTATCCGTGCCCGTAAACCCGTCACCAATGATATTGACGAGGCTTACGATCTGGCCGACGAGACGATCTCCACGCCCGAACAGCACATGGTGCTGGCGGATGAAGGCCGCCGCATCGACAACTGCATGCGCGAACTGGATGCCATCCATGCCGGAGCCGTGAGGCGAGCTTATGTCGAAGGGCTGAGCTATCTCGAATTGGCCGACGACCTGAATGTTCCGCTGAACACGGTCAGAACGTGGCTGCGCCGAAGCTTGTTGAAGCTCAGGGAGTGCATGCAGCGATGACACCGGGCGATCACATCGAAGACGGCGGACGGGCACAGGACGAAGTAATTGCTGGCGAATATGTGCTGGGTGTCCTGTCGGCAGAAGCGCGCCAACGTGTGGATCAGCGGATGAAGAGCGACCAGAATTTCTCGCTGCTTGTCCAACGCTGGCAGTCGAACTTCTCCTCGTTCGATGAGGATTATCAGCAGGCGACGCCAGGAGCGGCTGTGTTTGCACAGATCGAAGGGCGGCTGTTCGGTGCGCCGCAATCGACCGCCGCGACCGGGCTCTTGGACGCCGCAAGCTTCTGGCGCTGGGTATCGCTCGCCACTTCGTTCGTGGCGGTCGCGGCATTGGTATATGCGTCCGGCGTATTTCAGCCGTCCTCGTCGCGCGGCCTGGTCGTGGCGCAGCTTTCGGCACCCGACAATCGAGTCAATCTGCTGGCTTCGTTCGACGCGTCCAGTGGACGGCTCAGGATCGTCCCCGTCGCGGCTGGCAGAGCACAGGAAAAATCGCTGCAGCTCTGGTTCGTGCCGGGTAGCGGCAATCCGCAGTCGCTTGGCGTCTTCGAGCCGAATGCCGACGGCGAGTTGCTGATTCCGGCCGATCTGCGACAGACAATTGGCGCCGGTGCTACGCTCGCTGTCAGTCTCGAACCCTTCGGAGGGTCGCGCACCGGGCTTCCCACAGGTCCAATTGTCGCCAGCGGCACGGCGCGGCAGCTCTAGGATATGCTGATACGAATTCTTTGCCTGTTTGCGGCGCTACTAATGGCTGGTTCCTTCGCGCTCTTTGCTGCTTTCGCAGTTGCTGCGCCGAAACAAGGAGCGGAGCCGGTACGTATCAATGTCGGCGGCTTCAAGCTCAATAGCGTCTTGGATGAGCCGGGCAGGAGAGGAGACCTTCCGCCTATCGTCTTCATTCATGGCGCCAGCGCCAGTCTTTACGACCCGATGTTTTCGTTTCGCGCGAAACTGCAGGGGCGGGCGAAGCTGCTCTTCGTCGATCGCCCGGGTCACGGCAAATCCGACATCGGCGGCGAGCAAAATGTTTTGCCCGATGGCCAAGCGGACGCTATAGCCGTGCTGATGAAGAAGCGTGGCATCACGCGCGCGATCATCGTCGGGCATTCCTTCGGAGGGGCTATTGCCGCATCCTTTGCGGTTCGTTATCCGAATATGGTTTCTGGTCTCGTCTTCCTGTCTCCGGCGGTCTATCCGTTGAATGGCGGGATTGCCTGGTACTACGAAGCTGCAAGTTCCCCGGTCACAGGCGCGCTGTTCAGCACCCTGATCGTGCCGCCGATCGGCATTGTGGCGATCAATCGCGCGACGAAAGGTGTCTTCGCGCCGAACCCGGTTCCGCGAGGCTATCTCGAACAGACCAGAGCGAGGCAGGCGCTGCGGCCGGTCGCGTTTCGGCACAATGCAAGGGAGGTTGCCGCTTTGAGCTCCTGGGCCAAAACCGCGTCGGCAAACTACCGCAAAATCAAAGCACCGACGGTGATCATAACAGGTGACACGGACAAGATCGTGGCACCGGAGGTCCACTCCCGGCATCTTGCCCGAGATATTCGCGGCGCAAGCCTGATCGTCGTCCACAATCTCGGACACAAGTCGGACTTCGTGGCCAGCGACCTGGCAATCGCAGCGATTGAAACTGTTGCTGGCCGAAAGGCTAATCTGATTGGCATGAAGCGGGATGTCGAGCGGCGGATCGCGAATGATGGCAAGCATTGATGGCAGGGTTGATGTATGGCAGCGGCGGTGCCGTTGGGTATTGTCCGCGTTTTATGGCCTGGCGGGCATTCTACATATCGTCCTACCTAAACCCTTTCTCGTCATTACACCTGCCTGGGTTCCCGAGCCGGAGACAGTCATTTTCCTGACAGGCCTGTGTGAAATCGCTGGCGCGGCCGGACTTCTGGTGCCGCGGTTGCGCAAAGCTGCCGCTATTGGCCTGGCGCTCTATGCCGTCTGCGTATTCCCCGCCAATATCAAGCATGCAATCGACGGACTGGGGGACGCAACTGCCTCACTGTGGCAATGCCTCTATCATCTGGTCCGTCTGCCTTTGCAACCTCCTCTGGTATGGGTGGCGGTGTTTGCTGGAAACCTACTCGTCTGGCCATTCCGGCGAGCCAAGACATAGCTTCGCGATCGTCAGAAGAAAATTCGCAAATATTTATTGCTTCGGCTGAAACTCTTTTTCTCACGTGCTCGTCTCTTCTTGCGTCACCCAAAGGGGACGGCCTGGGAGGCGCGAATCCGCGCCGAGGCGTTCAGAGGAAGAGGAAACCATCATGTTCAAGTCCGCACTTCGCGCCGTTGCAGTTGCAGCGCTCGTATCCGGCACGGCAGCCGTCGCCTATGCCGCCAATCCGGAAGTCGGTGGTGCCGCCATGTACGAAAACAAGAACATCGTTGAAAACGCGATGAACTCCAAGGACCACACGACGCTCGTCGCCGCTGTGAAAGCCGCTGGCCTTGTCGAAACGCTTCAGGGCAAAGGCCCCTTCACCGTTTTCGCGCCAACAAATGAAGCCTTCGACGCACTGCCCAAAAGCACCGTCGACACCCTCTTGAAGCCGGAAAACAAGGCACAACTCGTCAAGGTTCTCACCTGCCACGTTGTTGCCGCTGATGCCATGTCCAAGACCATCGAAAAGATGATCAAGGATGACAAGGGTATCCATGACGTAAAGACCTTGGGGGGCTGCATCCTGAAAGCTAAGGAAAGCATGGGCAAAATCACGCTGACCGACGAAATGGGCGGCGTCGCCCATGTCACGATCGCTGACGTCAAGCAGTCCAACGGCGTCATCCATGTCGTCGACAGGGTGCTTCTGCCGAAGATGTAGTGTGAGGCTATTACACCATGCAAAGGGCCGGCGACCAAAGGGTGTCGGCCTTTGTTATGAGCATTGATGCGGTTCGAAGTCTCGGCAATGCGATGAAACTGACCTCCCACCTTCAGAGGCCACATCAAGCGGTTGGCCGGGCTCTGTCATCTGCTAAAGGACCGTCGCGATTGAAGAGATTGCCGCGACCGGTTCCAACTGCGCCTTCACTTCGTCGAGGATAGTCGTGGCGGTCTGGACGATTGTTTGCGCCAACTCCTGAACATAGATCGGTGTCATGTTGCCCTTGGCTGAGACATCGAGGACATTCGAGATACGTGCGCGATCAATGGCTGCCCGATTGTCAGGGTAGTGCCAGTCATCGGTGCTGCCTCGGAAATATCATGCGACTGAGGCGCACGTGTGGGTTCCGGCGCAACAATTGTTGTGCGCGCGTCCGGTGGATGGGCGACGGTAGAGAGGCTTTAGCACTTGGGCATGCGAATATTGTGGGCTATCGCCGAAATGGCTTGAAGTGACGCATCAAGCTGCGCAGTCGTGTCGTCGCGACCATGACCGCCATAGTCCAACTCAGGCGTTTTGAACCGGAATGGGCCCGGTATCAAATCGGCCTTTTTCCATTTTCTGCCTCATCCAAAATCTGATGATCCACTTTCCTTGCTACAAGACTCAAATCTATGTTTCTCCTTGTAAGCTTCGACCGAAGTTCGCGCAAGACGGCTGGCAAAAGAGATAGCGCTGTCAGAGTTTTATGGGCCCAAAGGCATGCGGCCGTTGATCCGCGGATGCCGATACTCGACGTTCGTTGTTGCAGGGCCATTAGTTACAGCTGACCTAAGTTCTGCTCTCAATTTGGCAAAGCTACCCCCAGTGTGCCAAGCAGGTTCATTAAGTATGTCTTGACTGGCAATCAAATGGTTGAAACGGTTGATCGTCCTCCGAGATCGTTCCGTTCGCTGAAATACAGTGAACAGAACTACTTGCAGATTTGTATATGGATGGGTTCTTCTTCGCTGCTACCCAGTTCCATACATTGCTGTTTCGAACAGAAAGTCCAGCCTCCACTCGTCTTGCCAGACGCAGCAAGAAGGATTTCCTGCCTAGGAGGAATGGTCGGGTGATAAACATACCAACCCTCTTTCAGAACCGCATCCGCTGGCGGATCCATCCCCGCGCCGGAGCCCTTGATGCGAGCTTCCGACAAGACAAGCCCCTGAGATGAGACAGTCCAGGACTCCCGCCATGGCACTTTCTCAACGCTGTGCGTCCATGAAAGAATAAAACTTGTGGCGGCGATTTTCAGGACGCCGCCAGCCGTTGCAATGCAGACCGCCATCAACCGGATATCGCGACAACGGAAGGCCGCGACCTCCAGAAATGCCACACAAGAAAGGCCGCACAAGCCGCAAAGCCGAGCTCATCGCTAAAGGGATAGGTGGCGAGCATCAGAGCAATGGCAACGAAAGCCCATATGCGTTCCCACATCTTTAACGGTGTTCGAAGATGGCCGATGGCGGCCGCACCCCAAAGCAGAATGCTGAGCAGCGCCTTGATGAACATATAGACGAAGGCGGGCCAGAAACCGAATTTTTCGGAAAGAGGCCCGCCCTCCTGAAGCATGATAACCGGCTCGTACACTGCCATGAAGGGCACTGCAAAACCCGCAACCGCGATCCGGATCGCCTGCATGCCGATCTTCATACCGGACTCTCGCGCAATCGGTGCCGCTGCAAAAGCTGCGAGCGCGACAGGCGGAGTGAGGTCGGCCATGATGCCAAAATAAAAGACGAACATATGCGACACCAGCAGCGGCACTTCAAGGTGAAGGAGCGCCGGTCCAGCTATCGAGGATGTGATGATGTAATTTGGAATTGTCGGAATGCCCATACCGAGCACGAGACAGGCCAGCATGGTCAATACCAGCGAGAAGAAGAGCGAGTTTTCCCCAACACTGACGATCGCGCGTGCGAAAGTTGATCCGGCACCAGTCAGCGCCAGGATGCCGATGATGACGCCAACCAGCGCACAGGCGATGCCCACGGGCAGCGCATTCTTGGCACCTTCCGCAAGGCTTTCGAGGCAAAGGCTCAGCGTTGCACGTCCGCCGCGCACCAGAAAATTTATCGCGACCAACAGCGCAACGAGGCAGATGATCAGTGTGATGCCGCGCAGGACATAGCCGAATATACTGAAGGTGGTGCCGAAAGCCGCAGCCGACATGACGCCGAGCGCGACCCAGAACAGCACGCGCAGCGGCATCGACATCGAGCCGGAAACCGGCACACCGAGGATGATGAGCGCGGTCAGGCTGAGGCCAACCGTGCCTGCAAAAAGTGGCGTATAGCCCGAGAAAAGCAGCCATACCAATGCGACCAGCGGCAGAACCAGAAACCAGCGTTTTCGCATTGCTTCAAGCGCACTTGGCATTTCGCTTTTATTGAGGCCCTTCATCTTGAGACGACGCGCTTCAAGATCAACCATCACGAAGACAGTTATGAAGTAGAGAATTGCGGGAACGATTGCCGCCTTGACGATCTCGACATAGGGCAGGCCGAGCGTTTCAGCCATGATAAAGGCAACCGCGCCCATGACCGGGGGCATGATCTGGCCGCCCATCGAGGCCACCGCTTCAACACCACCAGCAAAGGACGGGCGGAAGCCGGAACGCTTCATGAGCGGAATGGTGAACGCGCCTGTCGTTACGACATTGGCGACACCGGAACCGTTGATCGTTCCCATGAGTGCGGACGAGATTACCGAAACTTTTGCTGGCCCGCCCCGCGATGCGCCGACCGTTCCCATGGCAATGTCGTTGAAGAGCTGGATCATGCCAGCGCGTTCGAGAAATGCCCCGAACAGGATGAAAAGGAAAATATAACTCGACGAGACATAGATCGGCGTGCCGTAAATTCCCTCTGTTCCCAGAAAGAGAACCTCGACAACCTGCTCGAAATCATATCCGCGATGATTGAATGGATGCGGCAGATATTGCCCGAACAGACCGTAAGCCAAAAAGATCGCGCAGATGAGCGGCAAGGTCCAGCCCATCATCTTTTTGCCCGCCCAGAAGACGAGACCGACCACGAGAATGCCGATCACGATATCGAGCGTATTGGGTTCGCCAGCCCGGATCACCAGATCTTCGTAGAAAATCCAATGGTAAAGACTGAGCGCGAAAGCGACAATGGCAGCCAGCCAGAAAGCCACTCGTTTGGCAGCGACTGTACTCGCATTGGCATAGAGGCCGAAGAGAAGCAGAAGCAGAAATCCGACATGGATGGAGCGGACCACCTGACTTGGCAATGGTGAATAGGCAGAAGTCCAAAGCTGGAAAACCGAAAAAGCCACGGCGATGGCAAACAGGATTTTTGCGCCTGCGCCGACCCCCCAGGCGGGAATATGCTCAGCCGATTCAACGGCGCTGTTCTCGCTCTGCGTCATGAACGAACCTTCATCAGATTATGCAAGTTGAAATGAACAGTTACGGGAGCGATCCGATTGACAGGGATCGAGCGCCGTCGGCCGGAAAAGGACGATACCCGTGCAATGTCACTCGGATATCGTCCGCCGGGCAGGATTGCTGCCGGCCTATTCGATGCCTTTTTCCTTGTAGTAACGCTGCGCGCCGGGATGAATCGGAACCGGAGATACGATGGTGCTTTTGTCGAGCTTGATTGCCTTTGCGGAAGAATGGGCAGCAGCCAGCTGGTCGAGATTCTCGAAGAACCCCTTGGTCATCCGGTAAACCAGTTCTTCATCCATATCGGGACGAACGATCAGATAGTTGATCACGGAAGCCGTCACGACGTCCTTGTCCTGGCCACTATAGGTATTCGCGGGGATTGTGTTGACCTGATAAGGCGCACCAATTTTCTCGATAACGTCTGCCGGAACCTCAACAACGTTGATGTCCACGGAGTTGGCAAGGTCGCGCAATGAGGCCACGCCAAGTCCGGAAGACTGCAAGGTCGCATCCAATTGGCGGTTCTTCATCAGCTCGACAGATTCTGCGAAAGGCAGATATTCGATCTTGCCGAGATCGTCATAAGAAAGCCCCGCGGCCTCCAGAATGGTGCGCGCATTCAGTTCGGTTCCCGATTTGGGCGCGCCTACGGAAAGACGTTTTCCCTTGAGATCGGCCAACGTCTTGATGCCGGATTCCTTGGAGGCGACGATCTGGACATAATTCGGATAAATAGCTGCAAGGGTGCTGAGATTGGTGAGCTTCTTTTTAAAGCCCGCAGCTTCGTTGCCTTCATAAGCGTCGCGCAGGGAATCGCCCAGCGTGAAGGCGACTTCGCCGCGACCGCTATTAATCAGGTTGATATTCTCGATGGATGCCTTGGTCGCCTGAACCGAAGGACGCACATCAGGAATGCTCGAATAGATTTTTTCCATGGCGACCCCGAGCGGGTAGTAGACGCCGCTGGTGCCGCCCGTCAGAATATTTACAAATTCTTCAGCTCGTGTTTGCGTTATGCCGACGGCTAATCCTATAGCCATGGCCAGAGAAACAGTAGTTTTACGATTAAAAAATTGCATGCTTCCTCCTCACCTCGAAAGACACCGCTGGACTATCAGTTCAGCGATCAGACAAAAGGCTATGCAGAATGCTTTTCTGCCATATTCGAAAGTGTCCTCCCACAGATTTGCTGAACGCTACAGCATTCTTTTTAAAATCCCAAACTGTTTTGGAATTCTGACGTCATCAATATAGATTCGTGTTTTATAAAGCAGCATACGAAGCCGAAATAACGCTGATATTATATATAACGTATTGTATTTATTATTATTAATAATAATATTTAGATGGGAACCAAATATATAACTGTGAAAATTGCAATTATACATTGAAGAAGTGACGAAAATTTTAATTTTGCTGAATGGGTAATTCTTTCAGGCCGGCAGCAGCGACCAAAGACCGATCGAGCGCTTGACAAGCTATGGCTAGCTTTTCATGCTCCAAGACATAATTTAAACAAAATTAACGAGGGAACGGAGGGAAATGACAGTGAGAAAGTTCAGTCGTCGGGCAGCATTTGCTGTTGTTGCAGGTTTTGTTGCCGTTGGAACGAGCATTGCTTTTGCACAAGCTCCTGCGTTTTTTCGCATCGGCACCGGTGGAACGGCAGGCACCTATTACCCGATCGGTGGGCTGATCGCGAATGCGATTTCCGGTGCCGGAGATAAAGGTGTCCCAGGATTGGTGGCCACTGCTGTTTCATCCAACGGATCGGTCGCCAATATCAACGCGATACAATCTGGCTCACTGGAGTCTGGCTTTACGCAGTCGGATGTTGCTTACTGGGCTCACACTGGCACTGGCTTGTATGACGGCAAGAGCAAGGTCGAAGATCTGCGTCTGATCGCGACTCTTTACCCTGAAACCATACATCTGGTAGCGCGTAAAGATGCAGGGATCAAATCTGTTGCCGACCTTAAGGGGAAGCGCGTTTCGATTGATGAGCCCGGTTCTGGTACGATTGTTGATGCTCGGATCGTTCTTGAGGCCTATGGCCTGAGTGAAAGTGACGTGAAGGCAGAGCATTTGAAGCCGGGTCCGGCGGGCGAGCGTTTGAAGGATGGCGCGCTCGATGCTTATTTCTTCGTTGGTGGATACCCCACGGGAGCGATTTCGGAGCTTGCTACATCGAATGGCATTTCCCTTGTTCCAATTTCCGGCCCCGAGGCTGAAAAGATCAGAGAAAAATACAATTTCTTCTCAAAGGATACCGTGCCGGCAGATACCTACAAGGATGTTGGGCAGACAGAAACGCTCGCCGTTGCGGCCCAGTGGGTGACGAGCGCAAAGCAGCCGGATGAACTGGTCTACAACATCACAAAGACTCTCTTTAATGATGCAAGCAGGCAGGCTCTCGATGCCGGTCACGCAAAAGGCAAGCTTATCAAGCTTGATACAGCAACCACCAGTCTTGGAATTCCGCTGCACCCAGGTGCGGAGCGGTTCTACAAGGAAGCAGGTGTTCTCAAGTAAGTCTATCCTTTCCAAGTGGAATGAATGGGCACGTTGAAACACAACTCAGAGATGCGGGCGCCAAATTGGTGCCCGCAAAAGGTTGGGTTTCATGACATCCAGATGGATGTGAAACTAAAGAGGGCTGGTGTGGTGAACGGACAAGAAATGAAACTCTCGCCAATGGAATTGGATGAGGCCAAAGCGCGAGAGCTTGAAGAACAGTTCGATTCCGAGATACGGTTTCGTCCGCTGGCGCCGATTGCCGCTCGTATCGTCGGGTTCCTGCTCATCGTTTTATCTTTGTTTCACTACTATACCGCTGGTTTCGGCCTTTTGTCGGAAATGGTGCATCGCGGCATCCATCTTTCCTTCGTGTTGGGCTTGGTTTTTCTAGTCTTCCCCTTTTCGCGGAAGGGTTATGATCAGCCAGAAACCTCTTCGCTGCTAAGACCCCTCGGTATTTCAATCATTGACTGGGCGTTGGCGGTTATCGCTGTTGTGGCAGTGCTGCACGTCCCTTTAATACCGCTTGACGATCTTGCTTTCCGGGTTGGCAACCCGACCACCACAGACGTTGTTCTTGGAGGTTTGTTGGTCGTAGTGCTTTTGGAAGCAACACGGCGCTCGGTGGGTTGGCCGCTGCCCATTATCTCAATTCTGTTCATGCTGTACGCGCTCTATGGACGCCATATGCCCGGTATATTGGTTCATCCGGGTGCGACTGTAAGCCAATTGATTGACCATCTTTATCTGACGACACAGGGCATTTATGGTATCGCGCTCGGCGTCGTTGCCACCTATGTCTTCCATTTTGTCTTGTTTGGTGTTTTCGCGACCCGCATTGGTTTGGGGCAATTGTTTCTTGATTGTGCAGCCTGGGTGGCAGGGCGCTTCGCTGGCGGACCTGCAAAGGTTTCGATTTTTGGCTCCGCGCTGTTCGGTATGATCTCTGGTTCTTCAGTCGCCAACACGGTCACAGTGGGTTCTTTAACAATCCCTGCAATGATCCGGCTTGGATATAAAAGGCATTTCGCGGCAGCGGTGGAATCGGCATCCTCAACGGGGGGGCAAATTACGCCTCCGATCATGGGCGCAGCTGCGTTCCTGATGATCGAATTTCTCAACTTGCCTTATACGACTATCATCCTGGCCGCTATTGTGCCGGCCTTTATGCATTTTTTCGGTGTGTTGATGCAGGTTCATTTTGAGGCCAAGCGCAATGGTTTGCGCGGCATGACCAAGGAGGAGTTGCCAGATCTCGGTGAGGCCTTTAAGCGCGATTGGCCGACAGTCATTCCACTCGTGGTGCTGATTGGTGTGCTGTTGTCCGGCTATACGCCTTATCTCGCGGCCTTCTGGGGGATAACCTTGTGTATTGCGGTCGGCCTTCTTAATCCCCGCAAGCGCATGACGGTGGGGGAGATACTAGACGGTCTGCGAGACGGTGCGAAATACGCTCTTGCCGTTGGTGCAGCGGCGGCTACTGTCGGCATTATCGTGGGCGTGGTGACGCTCACTGGGGTTGGTTTCAAAATTTCCTATATAGTAACATCGACGGCCGCCCAGCTCGCTGGCTTTTTTGGGACGATCCTGCCAGTCACTTCGTTTGGACCGCAGAGTCTCACACTCCTTTTTACGCTCATAATGACCGGAATTGTCTGCATCCTCATGGGGTGCGGCATTCCGACAACGGCGAACTACATCATTATGGCCACCATTGCCGCACCTGCTCTGGGGCTTCTTGGTGTGGAGCCTATCGTCGCGCATTTCTTTGTATTCTATTACGGCGTTCTGGCCGACATAACACCACCGGTGGCGCTCGCCGCCTATGCAGCTGCGGGTATGGCGGGGGCCGATCCATTCAAGACCGGCAATACCGCGTTTCGCCTCGGATTGGGCAAAGTATTGGTGCCGTTTGTCTTCGTTTTCTCGCCGTCCCTGTTATTGGTAACATCCAATTTCAACTGGCCTGACTTCTTTATAGCGTTTTTCGGTTGCGCCCTCGGTATTACCGCACTTGGCGCCGCGCTCTCTGGCTTTTTGTTGGTGAGAACAAAGCCCTGGGAGAACATCCTGATGATCTTGGCGGCGATTCTATTAGTCGCACCGGAGATTTACTCATCGATGATGGGCTTGCTAATGTTAGTTCCGGTTGGAATTCGGCAATTTTCTGGGTTTAAAACAGCAAAGATGCGTGAAGCCCACTGAAGCTCTTCCATCCGATGCAATTTGCAATGCCCATGTCACTCGGCCAGCAACGCTCTCGATATATTGTGCCAAATGTCGAATATGACGATGGATACTGCGGCCAGTAGAGAAAGAATTGTGGCGATAGCACACGGCGTCTACCGAGCTGCGAGCTTGACTTGGCAATCGGGATGAACTGGTTCGCGTAAGCCGGTAAACGAAGCCGTCGCCCCCGAAATTGATTTGACAAACTTTGCCAATCTGCACATATACAGACCAAAGAAGGGAGATCCAAATGGCCACGATGAACGTATCACTCCCGCATCCAATGAAAGAATGGGTTGAAGCACAGGCTAAGACAGGACGCTATTCAAACGCGAGCGACTATGTGCGTGATTTAATCCGTAAAGATCAGATGCGCGGCGATAAAATTGCCGCTATGCAGCGTTTCGTTGATGAGGGCTTGCAAAGCGGCGTGGGTACCCGATCGCGGGATGAACTCTTTGCTACAGCATTAGCGAGCGCTGAAAAATTTTCTAGTCGCAAATAATGGAACTTAAACTCTCTGTTCAAGCGGAAGATGATATCATTGCAATCGCCGAGCAGAGCTTGGGCCAACACAGGCAAGACGATATCATGTGGAGCTGTTTAAAACTCTGGATTTAATTGCGAGCACTCCACGAATCGCGCGAGAACGCGACGAAATCTCTCCACCTATTCGGATTCACCTGTTTAAAGCTCATCTTATTATTTATCAGATCGAAAATGACGAGGCGGTTTTTATCATTCGAACACGTCATGCATTTGAAGATTGGATCAGCGATCCCTTCTAATCTTTGTTCTGCCCAAGAAAATTTAAAATAGGCATGAGTTGTCACTCAAAGGGTGTCCTCACAGAGCTTGAATGTCCGGTGTGATTTATCCGGCAGGTAGACTCTGATAGGCCCTGAGAGGTAGTCGTTTATATCCTTTCAAGCTGTGTTGCTGTGCTCGAAGGGGTGGAAAGTCAACAAGCAAGGAGGGCAGAACAATATAGAAGTAATGTGGTGGGACATCGATCACATCATGTATTTGCCCCAGAAGTCGTCTCGCGGTTCGATTTGCTCGACAATATCAATCCATAGGCCCGAAGGGTCTTTAAATCCAAAACGGCGTTGGCCGAACGGCTCATCAGTCAGCGGGTAAGTAACGGGTAATCCCCTTTCTATCAGTTCGTCGTGAGCGGCCTTAGCATCGCCAACCTCCATCTCGAAGCACAGGCCAATTCCGGCGAAGGTTTCGGGGCCGGGCGGTGACGACGGATGATCTGGCGTCATGAAAGCAATCGAAGCAGTACTGTTTTCTGCAGTCAGCAGGCAGAACCATTGACTATCGAAAGTCACATCGAACTGCAAATACTTAAGCCAGAAGTCGCGCGCTTCGTCTTTTTTATCGGTGACGATTATCGGGTAGCGATCGAAAAATCGCATGATAGGACTCCTTGCCAGATTTAAACAAACAGATTATCTGTATGTTTATTATCATATAAACATACAGACTGTCTGTCAATATCTTATAGAAGGGCGATTATGAGCAAAAACGAACAGCGTACCATCCAAACAAGAGGGCGATTGGTTGCAGCTGCGCGGACATTATTTGCCCGCAATGGCTATGCCATGACCAGCACGGATGCGATCATAGACGAGGCGGGAGTAACACGCGGCGCACTCTATCATCATTATCGCGATAAAGCAGACTTGTTTGAAGCTGTATGCCGAGACCTTGCCGCGGGGGCGGCAGAGGCGATCCAAATCGCAACGAGGGATGTGGTCACTTCTATTGAGGCGTTGGAAAAGGGCTCGACGGCTTGGATCGATTTTATGGTTAAACCCGAAAACCGCCGTATACTCGTTGTCGATGCACCAGGTGTACTCGGACGAGAGCAGTGGGAAGCGCTCGATCGCGAGCTTTCTTTTGATCTTCTAAGGATCGGCGTGGAGGAGGCCATCAGCGAAGGTGCCATCCGCTTCTCGTCTGGCCCCACAGCATTGGCTGTGCTGCTCAACGGGGCAATGAACGAGATAGCATTGCGCGCGGAAGACGATGATGTCGCTGGATTGAAAGCTGGGTTGCTGGAGCTGTTCCGCGCTCTCAAGCCATGATTTCAGCCACGTTGATGGGCAGTTCCACCGTTAAAGTTGAAGACCATAAAGGTGACCGAGGCTTCGCTCTTTCCTGGGCGTAGCTTGAAACCATGGTCCGAGTGGAAATCCCCGTGACTGTTATAGTCTTAAACGACGGCATCCTAGGTTCCAGAAAGACGCTGAGACGGTCAAGTTCAACCGATACACCACACTTGCCATTTTTCAGTAGTCGATCACGCCGCTATTGCCCGTGCGTGTGGATGTGAAGGTTTAAGGGTGGATGATCAGGCGGATCTTCCTCTAGCACTACGAAATGCCGAGTCCGGCTCTCGTTCTACATTGATTGAAGTAATCACGGATCCTGAAGTACACCCGCCGCTTTCGCTTTTTGCCAGCACGCTCGATGACTAATGGCGAAAGCGCACAACGGCGATGTTCGCGGTTGTGCGCTTGATGCGTTCTTGACTGGCACTCTGGAATTGTGCGGCGTCTGGATGCTCCGACCTCTCGAATAGCTTTTTGTGGTAACATATGTTCGAAATTGCCATTTTTGGCTTTCTGCATCTAATAGATATACCCTTTTCATGAAGCTCAATTAATGGTATGAATTATTCATACCATGCTTGATATCATCGAAAAGAAAAGTAGAATGGCCAATATCGAAAAACGTACGATTAGCCTGCCTAGTGAGCAAGCAGCCTTTATCGAATCCAAAGTCAGGAATGGGGATTACGCCTCAGTTAGTGAGGTTGTTCGTGCTGGCATCCGTGCTTTAAGAGAGCGGGATCAAGTGATTGAGCGCTGGCTACATAATGAAATTGCTGCATCGTATGACGGAATGAAATCCGACCCTTCACGGGCGGTAAGTGTCGATTCTGCTTTTGCGTCAGTTCGCAATCGACATGCTGAACGCATGAAAGTGCGAAAGTGATCGGCAGGAGGGTTATCTTATCACCGGAAGCGGAGGCAGATCTTCTGGCTCTTTATGACTGGATAGCCGAAAGAGCTTCGCCTCAGACAGCGCTCGGATACATAGATAGGCTTGAAAATTATATCCGCGGCTTCGAATACGCTTCTGAGCGAGGCACCTTGCGTAGCGATATACGCGAAGGACTGCGAACCGTTGGCTTTGAACGTAGAGTCACGATCGCCTTCAATGTCACTGAGCAAGAAGTTGTTGTGTTGGGCTTCTTTTATAGCGGCCAAAATTGGCAGGAAGCCCTATCTGAACATTGAAGTCGTGATCATCGTTCTCGGTCGGTTATTTTGAAAGAGAGCCGAGCGCGTTTGCTGGGAATGGAGCGATCTGGTTCTTGACTTGGTATCAGAAACAGGGTCATGGCCACAAAATTTGCCCTGTTTACTATTTAGCGACGCATTGCATAACCCGGGATATTGTTGGGAAGGCCTCGAAGTCTAAATTGAAGACGTCACATCTCTTGCCAAAAATAATATCGCGGCTGAGGTGCATCGCAAGTTGCGGGCGTTGGAAGGCAGTCCATGGCCTCGCAGATCAGGAGCCACAGCTATATTAGTAATGTAACGGGACGGATGCTGATAGGTACCCCAAACACAACCGGTGAGAATGGTCGGCGTATATTCGATATTCGCGATCAGCGTACACCGGTCCTTTCGGCAAGGAGAGCTTCTAGCCACTCGGCGGACACAGGTGCAAGCTTACGATCTCGGAGCTTGTTCTTGAACCATTCCTGCAACCACGACCAATCGCCGGCAACGCACTCGCGAAGCTTCATTCTTTCACAATGCCCGCCAGAGGCGGCATTGTCAGTGCGTCTCGCAATGGGTGGAGAGAGCCTAACCACTTCAGGTTCACAACCCGCACGAAGCGGGGAGATAGAGGCCGTCAACGAAGGTCTCGATGAAGCGGACATCGACTTCTTCCCGCGGAAGTTGAAATTGCTAGCGTTCTGTTGCAGAAAGATCTGACCTCGGCAAGTATGCCATCAAACGCTATCTTCAGGAATCCACAATGAGTTTGCAGACCGGGGAATCGCATGGGACATTTTAAGCTTGTTTATCAGAGTTATCCACTCGACCTTCCAGTCGAAGAGCCACGCATCACCTTGCGAGCCTCAAGTGGATCTTGGCCTGGTCAGGAGCTGGAGGACTACGTCGTGCTAGATTTGGAAGTGAAATCTCCGAAATTCTTCTTCGATCCCAACAATGACCCCGAGGATGACGTCTCCCAGTGGTTGAACCCGGGCCTGGATACACAGTGGCTCAAAATACCTTTGAAGCGTTTCGAGAATCGTGACTATCGCAGCCTCCAGGAAATCCGGGCCGACTTCCAGGGAGAAGGAACTCGAAACGCTTTGACAAGTGAGGATTGGTGGGAAGCCCCAGGTCTTATCACCACCTACAGCGATGAGTTTTTCGCTCGTGCGGAAATTTCCATCAGCCACGATGGTGGTGGCATGTTTTCGATTCAGCTTTCCGGCACAACCCAGTTCGCGACTACCTTTGACATAGCCTTTAGTGCTCCCCTGACCGTCAAGCTGATCGGATATCGCAACTCGTCGACCAAAGATGATCTTTTAGCCTGGTTCAACAATTTTCTCAGAAAAGACGACTTCATTTTCACGTCGCTGCAGCGAGGTGAAGACCTCTACCTTAATGGTACGGTGAAGTAATAGCCGCACCAATCGCGTCGAAGGCTGCGAGAATGATTGAGCAGATCCATAGATCATGTGAAGATCGAAACTGGATTGTCAGGCCCTCGGAGTTATGAGACGGTCTTGGGGAGTTTTGCGATAAAAGCTGTCAAATATGTATGGTGCAATTTAGTGGATACGCTGTTTGATGAAGCGCTCGATGAGAAGCGCCTTCTGCGCTCTGCATTCCTCCTGGCACGCAGGCTCGAATCTCGGGTGATCCCTGATGTTCTCGACAGGGCTGCGTTTCTTGCCTTAGCAAAGACTGCTGGAATCCCCGGAGGGTCCGTCTTGTTGCATCATGCCGAGTTCGGCAAGCAGCCGGAGAAAACCATCAGCATCGATCCGGTTTGCGCATGGGACAGTCTTTTTCAAGTTTTTCATGAGGACGTCATTCTGGAGTTCTCAACAAGTCCACTTTTTGTTTGGCTGCCCGCTGGCGAGCGTTTCCACGTTGTGTTCGGGAGCAAGGAGATGATCGCCCATTTCGACAATATGCGGGATCAGGCCGACTCGTTTTCCGCATTCGTTGACGCGTCGCGCTTGACCGAGAAAGGCAAGCAGTTTCTGCTCCAAGCCTATGAGCGATACACGATCTGATGTTGCCGGTTCCAGCGTGCATTGGGTCATTCACGTCGATAACCGCCTGCGTTCGGGTATCCTCGGTGCAGCCAGATCAACGGAGTGAAAGATGACAGCAGCGTACCAATTGCGGGGAGTTTTTCCAGCGGCCATGCTGTCGATAGGTTTGGCTATTAATGTTGCATCAGCCGAATCTGGAAACGATCAGGGCCGGGACTGGATCGTCAGCGGGACTGAGCTGATCAAGGCGCTCGAAGGAAAGTCCGATGATGCCGCTCTGCAGAGTGAGGCTGGCCGTATCTCGTCGGGCGCTCGCGGTAGTGCTTATATAGCTGGGGTGGCTGATGCTACCAGCGGGACGGGTTGGTGTGGGGCCGGATCGGTTCTCCCCCATGAGCTTACAGATCGCGTATACACGCATCTTCGAAGCGTCACGCCGGAGCGTCTTACAAGGAAAGCATCGACATTGGTGATTGAGACGCTGGCTGCTATTTATCCCTGCCCTGCGAATTAAAGAGGCGTTTTCGAGTTATGCTATTATTGGAATTCCTGATTTTTTCAGCCGCGTTTGTGGCGGTCGTTCTTCTGGCTGTTCACCAAATTGTCTCGCAGATCAAGGAGTACCGATTTTATAAGAGTAACGGCGGTGATTTTTCCGTCGATAGCGCCGCGGACAATCTGAAGCTTGATGAGCGCGTTTACATCAATGCTCTCGGCCTCACGAATTGGCAGCGTTTCTATCTATTTCGTCCGTTTTACATCGTGCTGCTTATAGCGTTCGCCGGCATGATGATCTTCTCTTTATTCTGACGGATATGATAATAGTCCGCTCCTGACAGCCGTCTTTCAGCATTCGCAAAAGTCCTGCTGCCCCCGAAAACGCGGCTCCAGAAAATTTGATTAGAGGATAATCCTACGGCGTCGTCTATTCGCCTGCCACCCTCCTGATGACTTAAAATTGCAGTAAGCCTCTTGCGCCCGCGGGACCGCCTATACATGAAGCTCTCGCGATGAATTGTAATGGCGCATGTACTCAGGGCAAATGTTGCGATGCCGATGAAAGGGAAGACCACCGCAATGACTGTGTTAGGAACGAAGGCATGTAATGATCATGAACGCGACCGCCCCCAGAAGGCCGCGGCCGGTCGCCCCGCGGCGCGCGAAGTCTTGTCCAGCAACCATGCCACGATCGGCAGGGCAAAAGCTGTGGGAAGCGGCGGCACAGTGATCGCGTAGGCCGCGAACGCCTCCGAGTGGCCCACGGGAACGAAGCAGACGGCCATACCGGATATCGCAGCAATATTGGCAAAGCCGAAGGCCAGTTCCATGAGCACCAGAATGCGCGCGACGCGGAAAAGTGCAGCAATGCGCCTGCCTGCGCGCGTTCTGGCACGGTTCGAGTGCTGCCGTTAAAAATTGTGCAGGCAATGCCAATCAATGCAATGCAGCAGACACCACCGCAAAGGCAGAACCATCAGTAGTGCCAGAAAAGGAGTTTTCAGCGGACCGGCTGCAAATCCCGCAAACATGCCAGCTCCGAAGAAGCCGGAAATACGTCCGCGTATGCGTTGGAGGGACGCCGTGTTCAGCCATGCTCCGTCCAGCATCGGGAACAGGCTCGCACAAAAGCCGATAGCGAAACGGGCAATGAACCAGACCGGCAAACTGTCGGTCATGGCGAGCGCGGCAAGGCCTATAGAGCAGCCTAACAAGGCCGCGGCGATCACGCGGTTTTCCCCGACCCTTGCGGTGAGTTGATCTATTGTCATAACAGACACCATCGCGCTGGCCGCGTAAGCGGCGGCATTCAGACCGATCAGACTTCCGGTAACGCCCTTTGCCTCAAGCCAAGGGAAGGAGCGGAAAGGTGCGACCCTGAGCGACTGCAAAGGCGGTCCCGCGCTCAATATGAGTCTGTCGGCAAAAGCCGCAATGCACCGCCCAAAGTCGCTGTATAGAGAACCGCGTCCAACCTTAAAAAAAGACTTCGACCCGAAGTACAACAGTGCTAGTTCGTTGTAACTTGCCTCTTTCGGCGTGATACCATCCATAGTCCGAACAAAGCGCCAAAACCACCCACCAAAGCAAGCTCTATGGAAGTGGAATGCATATTCAATGCCATGATGGAAGTCCCAGCGCCCAATATGCAAATCAGCACGCCAATTATGCGAGCCCTGACAGTGCCATAAAAATGCGTTTTGATGGGCGCACGTTGCCCGGGATATCTGTGCTGCCAGTCGTCGAATGCCGTCTTGAATTCGCGCAACAGGCGGTCACGGCCAGGCAGGTCAAGGGGGCTTACAAGCAATGTGGGATAGCCTGGACGCGTCAGTTTCAGGAAATCATCCGTGCCCCAGCCGGCGATTTCAGCAAAAGCGATGGGTGCTCGACGCGAAAATTGCAAACCATCCGACATTACCTTGATCCGGTTGTGCGTCGGAAAAGCCTTGAACGCAATGAGCGGTGGAACCACTAATGCAACCAGTGCAAGCACACCCGCGAGGATAATTGGCCCACGGCTTAAAATAACGAAAAGGAAGCATCCGGCGCTTGTTATGATTGAAAAAGGAGCGGCAAGCTGGTGCCATCGCGTATAGACTGAGGCTTAAATAGACTCATCGTCGCCCATCGAATTGCCTTTTCCGTTAGAAAAAATTTTCACGATTTTTGGAATGCGCTCTGTTGCTCTCGATATCTAACCTGCAGTAGCTTTAGCAGATATTATCAATCGAACCCTTCACAAAGACTCGCTCAAAACGCCTCTGGGGACGGAAATGTTGCTTATTCTGGGCTATCCGGGGGGGGCTTAAAACTTGTGCGAAGCGCATCGAGGCGGCCTATAACAACTGCTATACCACAACAAATTGAGCCAAACCCGAAGGAGAGTGTGCCCAGCATCAACCTTTGAATCGAATTCGCTTCAACGATGAAAATCAAGCCGATCATCACCTGAATAAGCCCGAGTACTAATATCACAATCTTCATTCAGATAAGACCTCAAGGTCGAACGTCAGCGAAAAAATCTGAGGCTTCCCAGCTTGCAGGAATTCTCTTTTTCATTTGATCGCAGAACAATCAAACTTGATGGCATCAATCTCTCCTGAAGCAACGTTGTATTCACTCACCTGAAGAAATGAACACATATAGATCCTTTCTTCATTTTGGAGGAAAACGTAATTTCCTGTTGCTGTCTTGATCTCGTATCCCTGCTCGGCAAGATCAAGAATTGTGAGTCTCCTATCCGCAAGACTTGTTGATGTCAATGAAGCGAATAATACGAGAGCCGATACTAGAGTCTTCATTATATTCCTGTATATTTCAATTGTTGAGGCCTTAAACTCCGCACAGTTTATCATATTGAATAATTATCTATCTCTGTCAAAAATTTTAAGTCGATGTTGTTAATTAGCACGCACGGGAACACGTCTCTGTCATCGCCAGGCGAGGTGGGAATTAACGAAGAATATCGTTCCGCCATAAGTCCATGACGCGGCACCGAGAGCACCGAGAGCATGGAAGAAGGGGGCTTTTCCGGCTTTGTTGCAAACTTTTCGCTGGAACCAAGCTTGGTTATTGTCGAATTCACGTCCTCATGCCGTAGATAGCTCTCATATTGCAGTCGTTCAGCGCAAGTGAGTAGTCCAGGATTTATTTGTCTTAGCACCAATTACGGTAGGGATCGCCAGCATGGATTTGCGCACGACATCAAGGAACGCTGCGCTGGCGTTCTCCATCAAATGCCAACGATCTGCGACCTGCACAGCATGGGGCAAAGCATTGGCAGCGGCCTCACGATATCCTCCGCCTCTATCACTTGAAACAATCGGTTTTTCGGGGGGCTGAGCAAGGAACTACCAAACTGTCGCGATCTCCCGATCAGGCAGAAGTTTGACAATCCTTCGCTTCTCAAGACCACATACGACGGTGCCATAACGGTGATTGCGGCAGAAAGCGCAATCGTCAATTCAAACGGCGTTTAGAGCATCATCCGGCACCATGGATTTTCTTCTCACCGCACGCATGAGTGTGTCATTGCTAACTGGGATCATCAAGCGTTTGGCAAAAGCTGCTGCGTACCGCCCTCCCAGAGCCAACCCGGGATGATGCACCACGGTATCAAGTGGGGCGGTTCGACGGCTGCGCTCCGCAACGATAATCTCTCCAAACCTTTCGACGAATATCCGGCGACGACAAACTGTCATCTCACAGATGAAGCGCCTTGTTGATAATTGTAGTTGGACCTTGGTCCCGCCACAAGGAAAATCAGCAACTATCCGAACGTAGCGGCTATGAACAAGATCTGACTTTCGGTTGCATAAAGGGCAGGACCGTCGATCGGCGTTAGCTCGCGCTCAAACAATGATAACCCCGTTGTCCTCGTCGGGACTCTCAACAATCAATCCCGACGGGATCAGGGACTACAGACGAAACTTGGTCGCCATGAGCTGATCCCTTTCTGATAACCGCGTCAGTTTCCACCACGAAATCATCAAATCTGAGTCAGACCCGATATTCCGTTCCGATTAACATGAAGAACTCACTTTTCGAACAGAATCGTTGTTTTGGTGATCCAAATTTAGCTGCCGTACGTATTGGCTAGCGAATGCGTATAAAATTGAATTGGCAGGCGTCTAACCAGTCATTCGTCAGTTGCACGCAATTACTTTACCGCGGGGCCGGATGTTAATCATGTACAACTAATTCATAAAATAGCGTTTTTTTTTTTCGGTTTAATCGATGTTGACAGACAGTATCTGTATCTTTGAAACGGCCGATATAAGAATGAGAAAAAATCAGATATCAAGCAGCCTGGGGATGGGAATTTAAAAACAAATGTTTATGGAAAATACAAAATCTACGAGCCACCCACCGGTTAAAAACGGAAGAATTGGTGTTTTACTTGTGAACCTGGGCACGCCGGATGGGACTGACTACAAATCAATGCGCCGATATCTCAAAGAATTTCTAACGGATAAACGCGTCATTGAATGGTCAAGACTTTTTTGGTACCCAATATTGTTTGGAATTGTGCTCAACACGCGTCCAGGAAAGGTTGGCAAAGCCTACGCATCGATTTGGAATGATGAGCTCAACGAGAGCTTTCTTCGGACTTATACAAGAAAACAAGCCAATCTCATTGGGGGCAGACTGGCAGAGAACCCAAATATTATTGTAGACTGGGCAATGCGCTACGGGCAGCCTTCTGTTAGTTCGCGTCTTCACCGTCTACACGACCAGGGCTGTGACCGTATACTCCTCTTTCCGCTATACCCTCAATACGCAGCTGCGACCACGGCGACTGTTAATGATGAGGCCTATAAAACTCTACTTAAAATGCGCTGGCAGCCAGCACTACGAAGTGTTCCGCCATATCACGACGATCCGTCCTATATTGACGCGCTCGCCGTCTCCATTGAACGTCATCTATCCGCTTTAGAATGGGAGCCAGAGCGGGTGATAGCGTCGTTTCACGGTATTCCTAAAAGTTATTTTGCCAAAGGGGACCCATATTATTGTCAGTGTCAAAAGACTGCACGACTTCTAAGAGAACGCCTTGGGTGGTCGCTGGACAAATTGATGATTACGTTTCAGTCTCGCTTTGGACCAGAAGAATGGCTCCAGCCATATACTGACAAAACTATCGAGAATTTAGCGAAAGAAGGGGTCAAACGAATAGCTGTTGTAAACCCTGGCTTCGTCTCCGACTGCTTGGAAACCCTTGAGGAAATTGCAGAAGAGGCTGCAGAAATATTTGTGCAAAATGGTGGTGAAAAGTTTTCTCATATTCCATGTCTTAACGATTCTGATTTGGGGATAAGGGTTCTTGAAAACGTCGTGCGTCGTGAATTAGCGGGCTGGTTGTAGAATAAGACAATATTACTAAGGAACTAGCCTTAGTTTGCGATCAAAGTCGAAGTTACTTCAGAGGTGCTCTCCGAATTTGTACCATGGAGAACTGGAATTTTCCGGGTTCAAGGCTCAAAGCGGCGGGGATGCCGTTGAGCCATTGATAAGCGAAATCGGCATCTTATTGCCAATGGCACCGTGTGGTCGGAGCTCGTTATAGATCTTATGAAAGCTCGCCGCGGAGCTTGATAATTTGCCTCCGCTTTCCATGGTGGATTATCATGCGCGCTGAAAGTGTAAACGTCTGCTACGTCGCCCTTGAAACCAGCCAACGCACATGGCTGATCGGTTATCTTCTGCTCTGCTCAGATATGGTGCAGACTACGGCAGTTGCCGGCGGTTTGCCGGAGCTCTTCTGTCGGCGCTTGCAAAAATCGAAACCCTGACGGGAGTTTGGTCGCAGGCGGAATGCGCCCCCCGGATCGATGCGGGTCTGCTTTGAGGCAGGCTATGACGGCTTCTGGCTGGCCCGTCTTCTCATGGATTGCGGCTTTCAGACTACAATCCTCGACCCATCCAGCTTTCTGGTTTCACGACGAGGCCAACCTGTGGTGACAGACCGCGTCGATGTTGAAGCGAAGGCGTATGTGCTTTGAGACAAGTCAGTTTGTCGACCTGTACGGCTCCCTACAATTGAGGAAGACGACGCCAAGCGTCTTTCTCTACGTACACAATTGAAGAAGGAGCGCAGGCGACACGTCCATCGTATCCGCTCATTGCTTGTTCTCCACGGCATTCTCTCTGTTTCTGGCCTTTGGGGAGTACGCTGGAAAGAGGCGCTTTCGAGTATCCGAACTGGCGACGGCAGGGAGTTCGGGCGCTTCATCTTCCGTGAGCTTTGCCGCCAGTGTGAACGGCTGGATCTCGTGCACTCGCAGCTTAAAAGTCTGGAGAAGGAGCGCATTCAGGTTTGCGAGATCGAAGGAGCTATCAACTGCGGTTCGAAGATCAGGATTCTCAAGCAGCTTGATGGAATCGGCGAAGTGGACAGGCCAGTCTCATGCTCCTTCTAGATCCTGATAATCTGTTCTTTTGTGGAACCGTGAACACTTCATCCTTCCGTCTCTGAACTGCCCTCCTTGTCGTGACGGACTCTACCAAATTTTGAAAGAAACCTAGGGGCTCAGGTCAATCCGCTTTTACCTAGTCGAAGATACAGTCAATTTTTGCTTTCAGTTGCTTCGTGTTTCCCCGTTCCGGAACAAAGGGTAAGGCGAAATCCATTCGGAGACGATGCTTATAATGGTGTGTTCAAACCGAAAGAACTTTTTTGCTTCTAAAGCATCTGACAGTTGCTGCGAGTCATTAAGCGTGATCCCAATACGCTTTCTAACAAGGATATTCTGGCGCACTACATTTTGCTTGCATTTTAAGACGGTGATGGAGATCATGAGCTAGCAGCCAGAAGGGTGGCTGATATTGCAAGGATGCTTGAATAGGGCAGAACTCGCGAACGCTGATATTAATCTATAATACTGCACTATCTCGCATATTCTTGATGCGAGTCGTTAACCAAAGAACGCCAATAAAATTGCAAGTTCCTCGGTGTTGGCGTTCAATAGCTTTAAGAACTGAGGGTAATCGCTATGCCATTCAGAACAGCAGGCAGACGTGGTGCATTCTCACCAACTGACATTAAATTGCTTCAGAGCGCATATAATGGCGCTAATGAGCTACTTGGCCATTCTTCCGCCAAAGATGAAGAGCTTGACCGATCGTCCGCGTCCTAATTCGCCTTTTTGAAAACGGTGAACGAGATCCCCATGTAATTGCAAAGCGCTGCGTCAAAATCAGCAAGCTAATGCCACTAAAAATGAGAATGTGCTATGCCGTTTCGTTCCGATCCGTTCATAGGAACATACAACCCGGACCAACTGCGTAAACTGCAGAGAGCCTATGACGAGACTTGCAAATTGCTCGAGGTCGTCTTTGAGCGAATCCGAAGCAAGAAAACTGGCAAAACGAATATACGGCATCTATGACAGTGGGATCGAAGACCCAAGTGCGATAGCCCAGATAAACAAGCACGCTGAAAGCATCTAAGTTCGTTGGATTGGCTGATGGCTTAGCGGGAGAGTGGATCCAGCAGGCAATTGATCACCCCCGGATAAAATACCTTGTAAGGTGCGGCCCACACGTTAGGCAATAAAACCCTTCTGCTCTAAGGTTTGGTGCGCGGCTTAGCGTCAAGATCCAACAGGGTTATAATATTGGGTTGGGCTGCGACGAGATCAGCTATGGTATAATTGGACAATACTCGGAAAAATGCACTCAGCGCTTCGCGAAATACCGTGGATACCCCATATTTGTCGCTGGAAGGACAGGCGCCATCCCCTTCAAGATGGTCCGATAATGCGAAATTTTCTTCCGTGATCCTTATCACTTGAAAAAGAGTTATCTCGCCAGAACCTTTAGCCAGTCTGATGCCGCCACTCCGTCCTCTGATAGTTTCAACCATGCCCGCCTGAACAAGGGGATGAAGGATTTTGAAGAGGAAAAGATCTGAGATGCTATAGACACGCGCGATCTCTGAGACCCGCGAGATATTGCCCTCGTTTGTCGCGCAATACATAAGAAGACGGACAGCATAATTAGATTGCTTTGTTAGACGCATCGCTTTTTTCTGAGTCCTAGACACCAGTGGCTCTGAAACGAAATGCAAAGTTACAGTTTGAAACGCGTGATGTAAATTAGAATCGTTAAAAACTGCGACTATGAGCGTTTGCGCTGGTCATGGTAATTGGACAGGAACACAAAATTCGCTACTATAGAACGGTGTTTGTCCGAAGGAAGTTTGGCAACTTTTTTATTTCGAGTTCGTTCCATGACTAATAAACAATACGGCTAGAAGGCAATGCAATAACCGAATTGAATTCGTTGCAAACCATTGATTCTATGAGGTCATCGACCGGCGGTTTGTTTTCTCGCTCGCAATAGAGGTTGGCGCCAGAATAAACACCGCGAAGGGCTAGCTGCGGCCTATGGGGTAATATTACTGTTCTTCGTCACTTCTAGGTGGTAAGGCTGTCGGGAATGTTGCAAGAACGTTCACGGCTTTGTGTTTATCTCTTCATCTCGAGTGCCGGATTACTGGTTGATGCAGGCGCCGGCCTGGATCTTTACGCCAATGATCGTTACGAACTGTGGGGAGTGTAATGGCTGGAGCGGCAGCACCTTCCACCTTCCTTGAACAGTCAGGCTGCGTAAGGTCTGCTGTTATGGTCTGATCTTTTCCTTAGGCCGGTGGGAAACGAGGTTGAAAGTTGTAATTCATTAACCGCGTCGGAGCGTCGATGCTCATCAGCGCTCTCCCATCCCAAGGGTGACCTTCTTTGCACCCAGGCGCCTGAGAGACAAGGCCACCACGAGTATCGCAATGAGTGCCGCGCTAGCCACGATGTAGGCCGCTGAATTCCAGCCAAACCGTTCCAGTACACCGCCAATAGCTGTCGGACCAAGAATCTGCCCCAGATTGTTGCCTTGAATAATCAGGCCCAGAACAATTGGAGCCAACCCTGCCGAAGGCGCGACAATTGACGCGGAGGACAGCAGGATTGCCGGAATGACACCGCCGACAGTCGAGAACAACAGGCACAGGCCGAAGGCAGCACTGTCGGGCAGGTAGGGGAGAAATATCCCGAAACTGGCCAGTCCCATCACGAGGAATGCAACGATCAGCAGGGCCGGGCGGCTAAAGGCTCTGGAGAGGAGCAGGCCTGCCGTCAGATTGCCGATGACGTTCACGGCTGCGGCAAGTGCGCTGAGCAATCCAGCCGTCTGGTGCGTGACCTTCAGGCGCTCCATTAGCAGTACCGGCAGGAAGCTGAAGACAGCAAAAAACACCAGGCTGTAGAGCGCAAAGGTGATCGCCAATGCGACAGCACCTGAGTTGCGCGACACAATTATGCTGTCGCGGCGCAAGCTGCTCCAGGATAAGAACTGGTTTCGCCCGTGGGCAGGAATGACAAGTCCAACACCCATGCACATCGCCAGCGCAACCGCGCCGCTTGCCCACCACATCGTCCGCCAGTCCTCGAAGACCGGCCCAACCAACATCGCCGTCGCCATGCCGACAGGTATAAAACAACTCCAGAGGGCGAAGGCCAGATCACGATCAGCTGGTTGTGTAACCTCTTCGAGCAATGAGGGTGCAGCAACGGTCACCAGCAGGAATCCCGCCCCTTCGACAATGCGGCCAGAAAACAGGATTGGCAGCCCCAGTGTCGCCGCGCCAAGCGCCGCGCCGGCTGTCGTAATCAAAAGCCCGATGATGAGAATGCGCCGCGCACCGAAACGCGCGACAAACGCACCGGTCGGAATGCCGCCCACAAGACCAACGAGCGCAAATATTCCAGCCAGCCAGCCGATCGCCGTCAGGGCGATACCAAAATCACTCTGCAAAAGTGGGGCTGCAATTGCCGCCTTGCCAACCTGCAAGGCGGCCGCAATCCCGGCGCCAACGATGACGAATACTGCGGCCCAGCGCGTGGACATTGCTTTGTTTATTGACGGCAGCATCACGACGCCCTTGCCACGCGACCGGCTACCATGGCGGCAGTGATCTCCGCGATATGCCGTCCCTGAAAGCGTGCGCCCGCAAGCTCGTTGTCACTGACCGCACGCTGCCCTCCCTGTCCATCATCGGCCAGGGTCGATGCACCATATGGCGAGCAGCCCGTGATTTCGTCCATCCGCATCTGGCCCTTGAAGCTGTAGGGCAAGCCGACGATCATCATGCCGAGGTGAAGCAGAACAGTCTGGGTGGACAGGATCGTTGTCTCCTGTCCTCCATGCTGGCTCCCGGTTGAGGTGAAGACGCCGCCCACTTTTCCGACCAGCTTGTCCTCAAACCAGAGCCCACCGGTCTGGTCGAGAAAGTTCTTCATCTGCGATGCCATATTGCCGAAACGCGTCGGTGTCCCGATGATGATGGCATCGTAATCCGCAAGCTCTGCTATGGTTGCGACCCGCGCGGATTGATCGATCTTGTATCCGGCCCTTGCAGCAACTGATTCGGGAACAAGCTCAGGCACGCGCCTGATCGCAGCTGTCGCACCCACCTCTCGCGCGCCACTCGCCACCGCGGAAGCCATCGTTTCGATATGCCCATAGGAGGAATAGTAAAGCACCAGCACTTTCGTCATCTCGTCGGCCTCGCGTTAATCTAATCGATCATAAGGTTGCATCAAAACGACGAGCGTAATAAGTGATATAAAAATGCTAATGATGATCACAAGGATAGATCATGTTGGATGCCCTGACTCTCGATCAGATTCGGACTTTCGTGACCATCGCCGATAGTGGCAGCTTCCGCTCTGCGGCTCAGAAGCTTTCACGTGTCCAGTCGGGTGTGAGCGCCACCATCGCCAATCTTGAGAACACACTTGGCGTAAAACTGTTTGACCGTTCCGGATATAAGCCCGCCCTGACTCCGGAGGGATATGTATTGCTTGGTAATGCACGCGACATCATTCTGCGCGTGGACGTGTTGCGCGCCCAAGCGTTTGGCTTCGCACATGGTGTGGAAACCCAGCTCGCAATCTCGGTCGACACACTCTTCCCGATGCGGGCGGTCGCACACGCAATCTCACAGATGCGACATGATTATCCTGCTGTTGCCGTTCGGGTGTGGTCGGAAGCGATGGGCGGTCCGCTCGATGCGCTTCGAAAGAGCCGCTGTGTGCTTGCGATAATGGTGGGTGAAGAGTTCCGCGACCCTCACATCAAATTTGAGCCGCTGACAACTGTACGTCAGGTCTCGGTCGTCGCTTCGACCCATCCGCTGGCGTTGCGCCAAGCGGGTCATCCACTGGAGGTGATGGATGTTGCCGATCATCTCCAGATCGTTCTGACCGATCCATCCGACATATCGGCGGGCCGAGATTTCGGGGTCTTTTCGTCACAGACCTGCCGAGTCAATTCACAGGACACCAAACACCATCTGATCCTGGGGGGCGCGGGCTGGGGGCGGCTCCCGCATTGGCTCGTTGAGCTGGACTTGGAGCAAGGAACGCTTGTGCGCCTCAATGTCAGCGCCATGGGCCACACTGGCGAAGTCACGTCGAGTGCCTATGTCGCCTACCGCCGGGACGAGGCACTTGGGCCCGCAGCGCAGAAACTTGCCGAACTGCTCATCAGCCAGGAATATGGTGAACAGAGGGAGTGAGAAACTCCAATTTAAAGTTCCCACATCCTGGCCCGCCTGATGCGCCCGGCCCGTACTCCGCTTTCGCCGCGCGGTTTGCCTTGGCTTCATTCTCCGGCGTGGCACGAAGGGTTCGCGAGTGCTAGGCTGGGACGCTCTTGCAATCCGGTCTCGCAGACTACTGTTCTGGAGAGTTTCTTCTCAACAAGTTTTCCGCCCCATTGCGAACAATCGCTTCCCGGCGCGGGGGAATGACTTCTTCGAAAATCGGTTCATTGTTTGCTCGATGATGTTCTCGTAAGACTGCATAGGAATCTGTCGAAGAGGCATTTATGTCGAAAGAAGGTGCGCGCGGCGAACCCGCCGACCGCTTTTCCATGGTGGTCAGTATCATCCCTCTCACCGTGCGGGCGTTATCCTGGGCGTAAATACTCGGTATTGATGTCTGGGGAGTGGACGGCCTGAAAATTTCATCTTGCCCTTGCCACGGACTTCGCCGAACAATTGCCATTGCTGCCGGCGTCCGATAAGTGAAACTGCAACTCAGTTACTTCACGTCAAAAATTGAGAGCTTCAGGTTTTCTAGGGGGCGCTATGCCTATTTATGAACTGGCAGCCTTAGGAGCCGCTATATGCTGGGCTCTGACCGGTCTGATTTCCGCTGGACCTGCCGATCATCTCGGTGCGTTCACATTCAATCAGATGCGCCAGCTATTCGTTAGTTTTGTGCTGATAATCTATGTGGTGGCGACCGGAACCTGGCATCAACTATCCTTTGCCACTGCAATCCCTCTCTTCCTTTCTGGCGTGATCGGCATATTCCTTGGCGATACCATGCTCTTTGCTACCCTCAACAGATTGGGGCCTCGCCGCGCAGGGATTTTATTTGCCATGAATGCCCCGATCGCCGCGTTTCTCGGATGGGGAATTCTGGGCGAGCAACTGACGCTTGGGTTGGTTGCTGGTATCACCCTAACGATTGTCGGGGTCTGCTTTGCGATATTTTTCAATAGTCGCCGTGTGATCACTCATGCGCTCGAAACGGTCCATGGTTCCTGGATGGTGGGAATATCATTGGGTCTTCTGGCTGCGACGGGTCAAGCGGTTGGATCCATCATTGTACGACCGGTAATGGAAAGTGGTATTGATCCATTCCTCGCTTCACTGCTCCGCGTTGGCACGGCGGCTTGCTGCCTTAGTGCTCTCTCCGCATTTCCTTTTGCAGCTGTGCGGCCACGTAATCGTTTATCTATCCAAGTGGTATTCATGACTGCGCTGTCGGGCATTCTCGCGCTGGCCATGGGTATGACGTTGATGCTGTTCGCTCTTTCAGGTGGAGAGACGGGTATAGTTTCGACGATTTCAGCAACAACGCCAGTCATTATTCTTCCAATGTTATGGCTGAGGACCGGTCAGAAGCCGAATACAGGAGCTTGGCTTGGGGCTATATTTGTTGTGGCGGGACTTGCACTCATCTTGTCCCGTTGAAGCTTGAAGGGAGGCGTGACCAGATTTGTTGGTTCAGAGAGTTTGCTTTAGGTCAAGGACGGCCTTCGTTAATCAGGGTAACATCTAAATGACGACGGGTTGCCGAGATGGAGAACCCTCGAACGTGAACCTCTCAAAGCTGTCTCATGGACGCTGCCACAGAACCAGGGCGTTGGTCCCAGCGAATAAAGGGGAGACAGAACCGTGTTTCATGAAATTGCCATGGGCAGAGCATTCGCCCAATGCGATGGCGCTGTCAGAACATTCTCCCAGAATTATAGTGTGGTGAGCGAAGGTGATGAAATTCGCCGCGTTTATATGGTCAATTCTGGAATGCTGAGGGCTTTCCGGTTCTTGTCAGATGGCAGACGACAAATAACGCATTTCTTGTTCCCCAACGACTTGATCGGGCTGATTGATAACGATTCCTATTCCAAAAGCGTTGAGACTGTTGTGCAAAGCAAATTGACGTCTCTATCTCAATCCAAACTGCAAGAGTTTATCAGCTGCAATGAAGGGGCGCGGCTGGCCTTGCAGAAAGAAACCCGAAATTTACTAAGAAGATCAAACTCCTTACAGGTTATTCTGGGACGGTTGTCATCAGTTGAGAAGTTATCTTGCTTTATCCTCCTTCTCTACCAGCAAAAACCTCTACAACAAATTGTTCACATACCAATGCCACGGCAGGATATAGCTGACTTTTTAGGGATGACCGTTGAAACCGTGAGCAGGAGTTTCACAAGACTGCGCAGACTTGGACTGATTGTCTCGCGTGATCCAAGCTCGATAAAAATCTGTTCTGTATCAGCGCTACAGCAGGTGGCCGGTAGATTTGTCCTAACAGGTTCGCCTTGCCGGAATGTCCGTGCTGGGATATCGACCAACATTTAAAATCGGCTCTGGTGTTATGGTAAAAGAGTTCCATCAATTCAAAGCGATTACCAATCCAGTTCAACCCGGCATGTGCTTTGCAAGGCACCTGTAATCAGTAAAATTCCATGCCGTTCATTGCTGATCGGGCGTCTCGAGTGATTTGGCGGCTTGGAGAATAAGCATCACCTCCTGCGTTCCTGTCGCAGGAGACCTGCTATTTCATAATCGCAATTTTTGATTAACGGCTGCGATCAGCAACACATGATGCAGCCCCACAACGACATGGAGGGTGTCACGTCTAAGCGGACGGACGTGCTGGCGGGCTAACGCTGATAAAAATCAGAGCAAATGGGAGCATGAAACGTGAAAAGCAAGCCTCGATAGACAACCACCGCTGTGCCATTGCGGGTTTTGTTACCCGTCTAAGGTACTGCTTCGGTCAGCGTTCAATCAGTAACGGAAATTGTGACGTCCCAGCGGTTTTCCGGTGCAGGCCTATTTGTCTCTTCGCAACTAACAATGATGCGTTTATTCCTCTTCGTATCTTCGCGCCACTTTGCACTCAGTGGTAGCGTACATTCCGTCACAACGGTTTTGTCATCAAGGGACGGAAACAGGAAATTCGTACCGTTTTCGATGTTGCTGTTGTTGATAAAGCGCGCAGCGACCTGAGCGATTGCATCAAGATCCTGCCGATATGAGCGTGCCTGTCGTTGTTTCTCAGCGGATATGGCATGACAGGTCCGCAGATTGTTGAGGCCAAAGCGTTGGTGGCAAAAAGTCTGAATTTCTTCAATACGAGACAGGGATAAACTCTCGTATATTTCAACGTCGCATTCTCCACAGACCATCGGGTTTTCAAAGAATATTTGTGGTGATGGCCGCTGTTTAATAAAAAAACTGTAATCGGTGCGATGTTCACGATGCCTTGTTTCAAACCCGGTCAGCAACAGGGCTGCACCGAAAAGCGGGAGCAATGCGATGGATAAATTCAGAACAATTCTCTTCATAAATACGAGTAGAATCCGGTGAACAGTGAAATCTTTTGCTGTCTACGATGGTCTCGATCTCAGATCAAATGCAAGTTGTTCGAGCCCATCTCGCAATCGAGTACAGATTGACATCCAGCGAGCGAAGATCTGTCATACGGACAGGCTTATAAGGACGCATTGCAACCTGCAGAAGCAACCCTTTGGTAGCGCTTAATGTCATGAAGTTGTGTTCAGGGCCATATCGAACGGGCAAGCCGTTCACTATCAAATGGCACAACAGTGTGTCATCGCGCAGATCATCGAACGTGTAGCGAGCGTGGTCGTAATTCACAACGAACAATCCGGTGCCTCATTCCCAATCAAAGGCGTAACGGAACAATTGTGACAAGCAACAGGCAAGTTTGTTAGCTCGGATGGAAGTTTTCCCTGCGCTCACAGGGGGGACGCATGGCTTTGAGGAAATACGAGGTTCCATCGGCGATACGATATGAGAACTCGCCTCTATGTTTTTGATCTACTTCCCGCAGCGTTGCGGGAACAAGGTCACATCAAATTGCTGCGCACCAAGCGTCGGATTCCTCTGAGGCTCAGTCACGATCATGGCCCGAATAGAGCATGGTCCGGCAATGACCCGATACTGATGGCGCTTCTGATAAATCACTTTTGTGATTGGATGAGCAGGAACCAGTTTGGCAACCGCTTCGATGACGGCAGTCATCTCTTTTGCTCTTTGGTAATTCGGAGCGATGGCAGCGTCAGCAGCGGATGACAATGCGCACAAGCCAACAAGGGCGGTAACAATGGATTTGAAATACATGCTCATCTCCTTAATTCAACTGTCTGAAGCCTCAATCATGGCCGGAAAGCAAGTGCAGACCCTGTTCGTGTCGCACAAGCAATGATCGCGTCACATTGCCTTGCACCGCTTTTCTCTCTTGAAGATAAAGTGACGGCCCCATTATGAGGTCGGTAAACCTGGATTTAAGTGGGAACTTTTCGCTCTGCTTGGTGGACGTTGCGGAGTCCGCACTCGCCGTATTGTCGCCTGGCTTTAAACTTTCACGCATCGCAAACCTCGTGAGGTCGGCGTCGAATTCAAAGCTGGTGGGGCTTTGGTTTCGATGTAGACGCCGATATCAGGTCGTCGACCCGGGACTATTCTGTTCGGCTAGAAAGCATCTGCGCCGCAACTTGAGCGTGATCGACCGCGATACGATCACGATTTCGCCCTTGAAGAGGCTTCGAAATCTGACACCGTTGTAACCGTGTACGGATTATTGGTCACCTTGGAATTTAAGCTTCTCGTAGGCTAAGAACAGGTCCGTCACGAGCACCCCATTAATCTTCATTCCGGTTAAATCAGCATCCTCAATGCTCGAGTTTGCCAATGTAACACCTGTTATAGACAGTCCTGATAGATTGGCGTTTGTGAGCGTGGCTGCTGATAAGTTCACGTTATTAAAGCGTGAGCCGGCAAGGTTGATGTCGTCAAAAATTGTTTCGCCCAAATTGGTGTCGGTGAATTTGGCTTTTGTGAGTACCGCATGAAATTGAGCACCCGCAAGGTTGACGCCATCGAAATGCGTACCCGTCATGTCAGCTCTCTCATAATGCATTCCCTGCAACTGGGGGCCATCAAAAGAGTCCTTTTTTTCTCGGTCGTTCATCGTCGCTGGCTCCAGGTTAACGTTCTCGATGATAAGAATGCTCGATTCCTTCGTGTTTGGCCATCATTGCTCATGAATGGAACGTGCTGAAACTAACGCCGACCATGCATATCCAATATGATTTCACGATCATAATCGCCAATTCTGCCTGCTCGACTTGTAAAGTCGGATTGTCACGCATCATTGTGCTGCGAGGTGTTTACTCTAGCCTTCAACCATTCAATCAGCCTGAATGCATTATCGCTGGGGGTTTTTATTCGGCTTTGTAACCAAATAGCATGATCACGTGGCAGTCGCCTTTCACTAAGTAAAACAAGCCGGCCGCTCCTGATTTCTTCCGCCGCCAAAAACTCGCTAACTAGTGCCACTCCCAATCCTTCGAGCGCAGCATGGATTATAGCTGTTGCTTCGCGAAGACGCAGAATCAGACCCGAATTTGAAGCTTCAGCAAAGAGCCCATCTGATTGCCATCTGCTCCAGTCGGAACCGAACGTGCCTATCTTTGGTATTCCCTCCAATTTATTGCCGTTGTTTCTAACCTGCTCGGCCAGTTCAGGCGATGCAACAAGGACAAGGCGATCAATCCATAGGAGTTCACTGTCGGGAGGAGGCGCTGCAGGTGATGCGCTCACAAGACTGAAATCCACCGATGAACCAGCCTCTCCTCGACCGGTACCTATAATCTGAAGCATGATGGTGGGGTGTAAAATACGAAATTCACGCAGACCAGGCAGGAACCAATGATGAAGAATTGAGCGGGCGCAAGCGACTGTGACCGGTGTCGTTTCAAGTGATAAGGCGTTGGTGGCTTCGAGAAGCTCCTCCAGTATTCTGCCCAGGTTAGTGGCAAATTGCCTTGCTTCCGGCGTTAACTGGATTGTCGCAGCGTGGCGCTTGAAAAGTTCACGTCCTAAGTGCTCTTCGAGCTGGCGCACTGCCTGGCTAACCGCTGACTGAGTGACGTTCAACTCCTGCGCGGCAGCTGTAAAGCTGCCGAGGCGCGCAGAGGCTTCAAAAGCGCGTAGAGATGGCAAGGGCGGAATATGTCGTGGGTTCATCGCCCATTAGTAGCACTAATCGGTAGGATAACAAAACCCCGTTCGACTGGTAACCCGCATTCGAGGTATTAATACAACTTCAAGAAATCACTGATGCCTGACGCTGGTTGTGACAAGACCCCAAACTCCGCAAAGGTTGCAAAATTGGTTAAACCGACCCTCCTTCTTGCTTGCGATTTTTCAGACCGATTCAAGGATATCCTCTCAGAAAACTACAGAATATCGTCGCCCGCTGCGGTTCAACAGATGGAGGTGGCTGCAATCAGGTTTGACGGTGTTGAAGCCCTGGTCACAAAAGGCGGAATAAAACAAAATCAGCAGATTATCGATGCTTCACCTGATCTCGGAATGGTTGCCTTCTTCGGCACCGGTTTCGAGGGTATTGATTTGGCAGCTGCATCAGCACGGGATCTGGTTTTTACCCACAGTCCCGGTGCCAATGCTTCAAGCGTTGCGGATTTCGCTATGGCGCAAATTTTGGCTTCGACACGTCAGATTCTTGCAGCAGATCGCTTCGTTCGGGACGGAAAATGGGTCAGCAATGCGCTCGTCAGCATGCCCGCGGTTGCCGGTGTCAAAGGGGCAAAGCTTGGAATATTTGGACTGGGCGCGATTGGTTGCAAAGTGGCACAGCGTGCTGCCATCTTTGAGATGGATATAGGCTACTTCAGTCGTGCACGCAAAAAGGAACAGCCCTACCGATATTTGCCAAGTCTTGAGCAATTGGCTGACTGGGCAGATATCCTGCTCGTTGCTGCTCGGGCAGATTGCAACAATCGCCACATCATTGGGAGTGATATAATCTCACGATTGGGAACAAGTGGCTATATTGTTAATATAGCGCGCGGTTCTTTGATAGATTCAGCCGCCCTTGCAAAAGCGCTTGAACAAGAAGCCATTGCGGGGGCTGCTCTTGATGTCTTTGAGAACGAGCCTCATGTCTCCGAACGCCTATTGAATGCCCCCAACCTGATCCTTTCTCCGCATATTGCCTACGCAACGGTTGAAGCGCGTGAGGCTCAGGAGGATATGGTACTTGCGAACCTGAAAGCATATTTTGCAGGTGCTGCTGTTCCTAATCCAGTCATCAAAGTTTGATGCGGTCACTCCCTGCGATGTGTGCTATGTTCTTCGCCTCCCAAGGCCTCGGGAGGCAGGATCGGAGCGCGCTGAGATCACGGAGAAGCTTCATCAAAACGCCGAAGGCCCTGGTGCGATTGTACGCACCAGATCAATATGAAAGTCATATCGGTGATCGCAACCAGAATGGGTCCGCGAGGGTGTCATAGAGCGCACATGATGACCACTGGCAGTGATGGTGCTGCTCCTTCAAAGTTTTTCTTAAGTGAAACTGTGTCGTTTCGGAGTACGTTACCGCTGTTCTATCTATCCAAGTTGATACGGTCAGTGGGCCGAAAGCGGCTGGCGAGCACCGTCAGAACCAGACACAAAGCAGCCATCAGCCACCAGGCAGGCGTGAGGTCGGCGAGGCTCTGCCTGATAATACCCGCAGCGAAAGGAAGTGATGCCGCAAGGACGTAGCCACCGCCCTGCACAAAATTAACGATCGCGCCGGCTATCTCATCCTTGGTGCCATGGTCGAGAGCAGTGATGAGAGAAAGCGGAAACAATGCGCCTATGCCAAAGCCAGTGAGTATAGCGGCGGGCCATGCAAGAGCGACCGGCGCAAGACACAAACAGATTAGTCCGGCCAGCAGCGAGGCTAGTGCCGTCAACAGCATCCAGCGCCGATCTTTGATTTTGCTGACGAGCAAAGATACTGCAATTCCTGCTACCACTTCCGCTGCGGTCAGCAATCCTAGGATCGCCCCTGCTGCTTTGGCCGACCACCCCAACTGCGTGTAAAATGGTGGAAGCCATGCGAGAACCAGCGTGTAGGCGCCGGTGGCCAGTCCAAAGAAGACCAGGAGCGCCCAGGCGCGGAGACTCTTGTACGGGTTTCCTGGTGGCCTGGAAGATACTGATCCCACTCCTTCGCCAAGTCTCACCCACAATATAATCGCAATGATTGCGGGTATGGCCCATACACTCAGCGCGATTTGCCAGGAGCAAAGATCCGAGATCCATGGTGCCGCACTGCTGGCCACAAGTGCTCCACCCATAATAGCGGTTGAATAGATGCCCATCAGGCTTGCGGAGCGTTGTCGGCGCTGTGTTCTGATGACAATGGGCATGAGTGCCTGCACGATTGCGATTCCGATCCCACCGGCAATTGCCGTGATGAGGAGTTGCGCGGAACCCGGGGCGAACGCGCGCGCAATACTGGCAAGAAATATGAGAATAAGCCCCACAAGGATATCATTACGGTCAGTCAAAACTCTTCTGAGCCTTGTTGCGCCTAAAAGACATACACCCATCAGCACCACAGGCACTGTCGTCAAAAGGCTCGCTAAACTGTCATTGAGTCCGGTATTTTCCTGAATGACATCCATCAAAGGGCTGACAGATGCTAGTATAGGCCGGAGGTTCAGGCCGGCCAGAACGATACTGAGCGAGAATAAAAATGGGCGAACGGAATGCGACATGCCCTTATGCATCTCCTTGCAAATAGGGATTAGAGAATATATCTCTACGTAGAGATATTCAGTTCGTTTAGGTATAAAGTATCTCTACGTCAAGATAGGTGGGCGATGGATCGCGCAAAATTTGCGGCTACTCAATGGGCAAATGAATTGCCCGATCTCAAAACAGGACCAATGGTTCTGCTCGGGCGTCTGGGAGAGACAGCGTTGGTGATAACGCGAGACAGGGTGAATCCGCTCTTGGAAAAATTCGGGCTGCAGCCCGGAGAGTTCGATGTTCTTGCCACGCTAAGACGCAGTGGTGCACCCTATGCCCTAACGCCGACCGATCTTTACGAAGTGGCGATGATTTCGTCAGGAAGCATGACGAACAGATTGGATCGCCTGGAGAAAAGTGGCTTCATTGAGCGTCGTCCTAACCCAAATGATAAGCGCGGCTCAATTGTCGCGCTGACTGCGTCCGGAAGGAGGGTCATCGAAAGCGCTATACTCAGCCATGTCGATAATCTGGCCGCGATTGTTCAGGGCCTGAGCGACGACGAGCAGGCGGCACTCTCAACTTTGCTCGAAAAACTGCTCGCCTCGCAGTTGAACCAGCCGTGACGATGACAGGGTTTTGTGAGAAAGGAAGCTGGCCTCTCGGTGCGGACCATGGGTGCATCCAAGAACCGTTCTGCCGTGCTATGGTTAGCGCGGGCTTGTTTGGAATGAACTCCTATCCAGACAGCGGAAGCGTTTCCAACGCGGCGTTAGAGGGGTGTGGTAAACTGTTCTGCTGAATGCGTATCGTTCGCAGGACACGCCTGTGTTCGGTTGTGGAAGACAGACGATCATCTTTGTTTATCCCGAGCCTTTCAGCGTGAGCGGACGCTATCGCCTTAACTTTGCCCCACAGGGCAGGTTAGCAACAATGCTTATAATCACTCTCGGTCTTTATGGAGCTGCAAAATGAAGCTGTCCGCGCTATCGCTCAAGTTGATACCGCTACTCGTGGCGTTTGATCCCACGCTGGTGATGGCCAATGATTTTCAATCCAAAGCCCAAGCAGCCTTTGCGCCTATTGTGCAAGAGTTTAATGTCCCAGGTCTGATTGTTGGTATAACACGAGACGGTGTCCATGAGTTTTATGCGACGGGATTGGCGTCGCGCGAACAACAAAGTCCGGTGACACCTGATACACTTTTTGAACTTGGCTCCATCAGTAAGATTTTTACCGCCACCCTCGCAGCCTGGGCTGAACAACGTGGGGACCTCGATCTCAATGAAACAATGGCGCATCATCTTTGCGAGGACAAATGTACAATCGGCGATAAACTCACCCTGATGGACCTTGCGACCCATCATTCGGGCGGCCTGCCGCTGCAGGTACCCGAAAAGGTTGGGGACATAGCCGACCTGGTGAACTGGCTGAAGGATTGGCGGCCCTCCGATCCGGGTGCGCGGAGCTATTCGAATATCAGCATTGGAATGCTTGGCTATATTAGTGGCAAAGCCTTGGGTAGCGATTACAGGACCGCTGTGCAAACAATGCTGTTTCCGGCGCTCGGTCTCCGCAATAGCTGGATAGATATTCCCAGCGACAAAATAGAAGCCTATGCCTTTGGTTATGATCGGAAGACCGATGCTCCCATCAGGGTCACGCCGGGCGTCCTCGACGCCGAGGCCTATGGTGTGAAATCGACCGCCCGTGACATGCTCAAACTTCTTGATATCGAATTGGGAACGGGTGCCGTCTCGCACGAGCTGCAGCAAGCTATCAAACGCACGCAGCAAGGCCAATACAAGACGGCTCTGTTCACGCAGGATATGATCTGGGAACAGTATCCGTGGCCAGTCGCCGTCAAACAGATGGTGGAGGGCAACGGGTATGATTTTATCTTGAAACCACAACCGGTTGAAAAGATCGACCCCACTCTTGCGCCTCAGAAGCAGGTTATTCTCAATAAAACCGGCTCAACCAACGGATTCGGTGGCTATGTCGCCATGATCCCAAGCGAACGTCTGGGAGTCGTGGTGCTCGCAAACAAGAATTATCCCAACGAAGCCCGCGTTACCGCCACATACGCACTGATCGAAAGCTTGCTCAAGCAGTAGTTTCGCCTGCGGAGTGAGCAGAAGCAAAGGCAGTAACATTTCGTCGCGCCAACCGGTGCGCCGCAGTTGTGGCGCAAGATCAACACCGTGAGAGCGCCTTCAGCAAATCAGCTCCATCGCCCTATGGCAGCGGATTGATTTCAACGGCTGTGCTGGGAGGTAAGAGACATCTTCTCCCCGCATGCTGTGGGTATCTTTGCATTCCGGATGGTGGTGAAGCGTAGCGTGCTGGAACGAGCCGGGATCCCACTGATGGAGATCGGCCAGTTTGAAAAGCACAGACTGCAAGATGCACTGTCCAAACGGTTCGAAACATTACTGGGCAGAGTGACGGCGGGGGGCTAAGGCATAGCTGCCTTGCTCCATTCATCGTTTGACAATCAGGCCGGCCGGCAAATGCATGCAGCGGCTCAATGTCCTTGCGCAAAACAGAGCTGCCGGCTACGGCGTCGACGGACCCATCTGGCCGCTCACAACACTGTTCGGGCGGGTTTCAGCGACAGGCCAAGCCTTGCTTGTCAAATGGCAACAGATTGCCTAAAGCAAAGCAGCGTCCAGCGCCGCCGCATTCAATCCTGTCAGGATGATTGTTCAATGAATATCGTCTTGCATCTGCCCTATCATGAAGCGTTGGCGCGTGAGCGCGCCCTGCTCGGCGAGACACCACACGACCCTGAGCTCAAGTGGATGCTCTGGCAGACGCCACCCTGTATTGTCGTGCCGCGCAGCCATGCCAATTATCACAATTTCGAGCAGGCGATCGCAGCATCGGAAGCCAGAGGATGGCCGGTATTCCTGCGCGACACGGGTGGCGGGGCCGTCGTGCAGGGGCCAGACGTCAACAACCTCTCAATGCGCTTTTCGGCCGATGCCACTGGCCATGATCGGATCGGATCAGCCTATCGCCTGTTGTGCCAGCCCTTGATAGCGATGCTTGCCACGCGCGGGATCACGGGTCACTACCAAGCGGTTTCAGGTTCGATGTGTGATGGGATCTATAACGTCGTGGTCGCGGATCGAAAGCTCGCCGGCACCGCGCAGCGCTGGAAGGCACTTGGGCGCGATCATCCCGGAGAATACGCAGTTCTTGCGCATTTTGCGATGTTCCTGAGCCTTGATCACGATATTGCAGCACAGGCCATCAACGCGTTATATGCCGATATGGCCATGGAAAGTGGTGTCCAGGCGCCAACCCATATCAACTGGATCGAGATCGATCCGACAGCCCGCGCCGACCTCGTGGATTGGGTAGCCCATCAACTCAATGGCCAGTGTGTGCGGCTGAGAAACCGTCCATCCTGAGCAGTCCCGTAAAGCAGCAGCGTGATGAGAAGGGGATCACGCCTCTCCACACGCATGATCGTGCCGCGTGAAGCCGGTGCGTCAGACCCTGTTCGAAAATGAGGTGGAGGCCTGGCAGGTTCCCTGCTGTCCCAGCACCGACAAGGCGAGGAGCTTGTCGACCGGCAAATTCAAATGCAGCGTAAGGCATTCAAAAGCTAAGCCCTTTAGACGACATAGATTTTGCTGCTCCCTCCGCATGTTCCATTGCAGGCAGGCCAGCGAGCAAAGGGAGCACGGGCTCTCCGGTATTTGTGGATAGGGCAGGCTAAGCCAGAGTGAGACGCTTGTGAAGGCTTGGGCGAAAGCAAGCGCTGCTGCAATGAAGCATCTTTGCCCGAAGAAGCCAACTGCAATAAAAAGGGATGATTATAAGTCACCAGAAGATCAGGTCCGCGTGAAGAAGCAATGCAGAATGCGAACAGCTGTGATCTGGCACATTCTTTGTGATCATCCGCGGGCAGCCTCACACAATCTCGTGGATTGCAGAAAGCAACCTGTCAATCTGCAGCGGACTATGCTCGGAAAACACTGCCAGCCGCATTGTGGGGACATCAGGGGCATCCGAATAGCCATGGGCCGGCGTGATTTTCACCACGATGTCGCGCTTGTCGAGTTCCCGTCGCAGATGTTCGAGATCGACGGCCCCGCGCAGCGAGACGATGGGGACCGGACTATCATCGACAGCAAAGCCCAGCCTTCTCAATCCGCCCCGAAGATGCAGCACATTGCGTTGAAGATTCGCGCGCATCTGCGGCTGCGCCTTTAACAGTTTCAGGGCAGCCACGGCCGCTGCTGCAGCAGCGGGAGGTGGCAGCGACGCACCCCGCATGATCATCGATCGCTGCCTGATCGTCTCTGCCAGCATGCGATTGGCCGGCACGATCCCGCCAAGGGCGCCAAAGGCCTTGCTTAAAGTCCCAGCGAGATAATTTCCTTCCTGCTCCAGACCGGCATGCTGCAACGATCCGCTCCCACTTTCGCCCAGCACCCCGACTCCGTGGGAATCGTCGACACAGAGAAGACAATTATCATAGGTCTCCAAAACCGCACGATAATCGGCAAGCGGCGCCAAAGCCCCGGTTACTGGAAAAACCCCGGCGGTTACGATCACCGCGCGTTGTCTTGCCGCCAGATGAAGGCCAAGCGCCTCACTGAGACTGTTGGAATCAAGATGCCGGAATTGATAAACCGGCTTACCAAGTCCGGCGATCGCATACCGGCTGCTATAGTGGGTCGCCTGATCAACGAACACCACATCAAAGTCATCGCGCAGCCCCTGCAACAGGGCCATCGGGCTGATATAGCCGGATATCATCGGCACCACATCCTCTGTGGCAAACCAAGCGCATAATGCGGCGTTGAGTTCCGCATAAATGGGCATCAGCGCAAGCGTCCCCGGACCAAGCCCATACTGTCTTGTTGCGGCACAGGCCGCATCAATAACGTCTTTGTGGCCGTGCAGGCAAAAATAGCTCGTGCCACAAAAATAATCGACCGGGCGGCCATTAATCCGCATGCGCGCGGCCAGTGGTTCTTCCATGGTGATCGGGATAGCCATCAGCGCCAGTAACCTTAAGCTGCCTGTGCCGCCTGACGGCGCTGCAGGAACATCGGTCCCACGCGGATGCCCTCTCTGCCATTCTCGTCAACGGCGCCGAGTTCCAGAATCTCCTCTTCATAAAGAAGCCCGCGCATCCGGAAACGGCCCCCATCGACAGGCTCGCAGCTATGGGTGCAGAAATACTCGATCAGGCATTTCAGCTGGCCATGGCTATAGGTCAGGTAAGTGATGTTGAAATCCGGTCCGTATTCACCCAGATGGATGGCGATCTCTGGCGGTACCTGCTCGGCCGGGAGGCTGTCGACCCTCACCCAGTCCTGGTCCTTCCAGTTCAAGGAGTCGGCGCCGTTAAATGACAGGTTCATATGCGGATAGTCGGCGCCACGGCCATAAATGCGGCCGTCGATGACGAAGGCGTCATCAACTGTCGGACGGATCTGCAACGGTACGCCTTCGCCCATCAGATAGAGTTTGCCCGCCTTTTCCTTGACCTCCACGACCTCGCCGGTTTCCTGCTGGCGATACAGTCCGGGCAGCCGTGCGAACTGCTCGCTGGTAATCGCGGGTGGCAACGCGGCGCTTTGCGGGCGCTGACCCATTCTGCGTTCAAAGAGCGCGAGGCGCAGACCATCGCTTGCCAGACGGGATGCGATCTGATTGGCGAAATCCAGCGTTGCAAAGATCAGGACGCCAATCCCAGCCTGTGGCAGCAATGTCATTTGCGATGCATAGCCATAAACGGCCCCGCCATGGCCAACCGAAGTCCAGCCGTCCATGTCACCCAAACCAAAGCACAGCCCGTAGCCGTTCAGGGTCTTGTCATGATTGCTCGGCCGCCGTCCGATCGGGTTCCACATCTCGCGCAAGGAGGCGGGACTGAGAAGTGGCTGGCCATCCGGTGTAAACCCGCCCCGCAACAGGCATTGGGCGTAATGCGCCATATCGGTATTTGTCGAGAAAATATTGCCGGCCGGCGACCCGCCGAGGCTGAACACCGGGGCAGGGCTGTCGCCATCAAGCGTCCACATATGCGCCGGCGCCAGCCTTTCGCGAATGCCATCCGCCATGCCGGATGAGGTGTCGGACATCTGAAGCGGCTTGAGGATATTTTCCGCTATGTAGTCGGCGTAGGATTTTTTTGACACTTTCTCAATCACCAGACCGACAACCGCAATGCCGGCATTGGAATAATGCATGGTCCCGGCACTGGGATCCTGCTTGAGCGTTGACGTGGCAAGCTCGGTGACAGTATCCGCCAGCGGCGGCCGGTGGGCATCAAGATAATGCCCGCTTTTGGGTTCTCTCACGATGCCCGCCGTGTGGCTCATCAGCTTGCGCAGGCTGATATGGGAACCATAGGGCCCGCTTTCGCGTCCGATGAACGGATTGACCGGCTGAAATCCGGGAAGATATTCCGCCACATCGACATCCAGATCCACGAGACCTCTTTCTACCAACTGCATGATCGCCACCGCGGTGAAGGTCTTGGTGATCGAACCAATACGGAAACAGGTCTTGTCATTCATCTCGAAATGACGCGTGGAATGCTGGACATGCCCCTCCGCCAGCAAGCCATTCCGGTCGACAAGAGCGTAGGAAATCGAGGGGATGGCCTTGTCTTCGACTTCGTGGCGAATGAGGCTCTCAAAGAGTTCGATCGATGAATTGGAAAGCGTAGGCACAGTTATTCTCCCACTTTAGCTTGAGTGACGGGGGTCAAGAATGTCGCGCAACGTGTCGCCGACTAGGTTCCATGACAAAACGAACAGAAAGATCGCAGCGCCGGGAAAGGCCAGCGTGTACCAGTATTGAAACGGGTTGCCCGGCTGACCGACAATCCAGTTGCGTGAATAGGCAATGAACTGCCCCCAGTCGGCATAGCCTTCTTCCGTGCCCACGCCCAGAAAGCTCAGCGCCGAGGCGGACAGAACCATCGAACCGGTTGCCATGGTGGCAAGCACCAAAACCGGGAAAAAGGCATTGGGCAGAATATGCCGCAGGATCAGGCGCAGATCGCCGGCACCATAGCTGCGGGCCGCATGGATATAGTCCATTTCCCGAATTCGCAGGATTTCACTGCGAACCACCCGTGCATAGCCCATCCAGCCGAAAGTCGTCAGCGCAATGGTGATCGGGCCGATGCCCTTGCCAAGCAATGCCGTTAAGACCATCGCAGCAATCAGAAACGGTACCGCCATGAAGACATCGACGATCCGCATCAGGATTTCATCGATCTTGCCGCCGTAATAGGCTGCCAGGGCACCGATCAAGGTGCCGATAAAGACCGAGATGGCAACAACCCCGAGCCCGATCTTGAAAGCGGTGCGGGTGCCCCATATCACGGCATAATAGATGTCATACTGACCCTCGGTGGTGCCAAATATCGCCTCAGGCGAGGGCGGTTGCGGGGTCGCAAGAAAGCCGGCACGCGGCGTGTCATAGACCGACATCTGAAACTCCTGCGGCGGGGCCAGCCAGGGTGCGAAAAAGGCGATCAGCACGAAGCCGATCAGGATCAAAACGCCGATCATCGAGACGGGATTGCGCAAAAGATAGGAAAGCAGTTTCATCGCGTCTTCACCCTCGGATCGAGCAATGGATAGATCAGGTCAACGACCAGGTTCATCAGCACAAGCACGATCGCAAAATACAGGCTGAAGCCGAGGATGGCCGGAAAATCCAGATTGGCGGCAGATTTGGCGGCAAACTGGCCGAGGCCGGCATAGTCGAAGATGGTCTCGGTAATCACCACGCCACCCATCATGGTTGCAAGCTCCATGCCGGCAATGGTGGTCACCGGCAGCAGTGCGTTGCGCCGCGCATGCCGCAACTCCACCACGCGCCGCGGCATCCCCTTGGCGCGGGCCGTGCGGACATAGTCCTGCCGCAGGGTCTCGAGCATCGAGGTGCGCATCACCCGCGTCATGCTGGCGAGATTGACATAGGTCAGCGTGATCACAGGCGCGGCCAGATGGCGGAGAGAATCCCCCAATACCCGGAAATTGCCGTTCAGCAGCGCATCGATCGTGTTGGCACCGGTATAGCGGGTAAAATCGGACGACATCACGGTCGCCTGCGCCCATTGACTGAGCCGTCCAGGCGGAAACCAGTCCAATGCCGAGTAAAAGATCAGCAACATCAGCAGGCCAAACACATAGACGGGGAATGACCAGCCCAGGATGGTGAAAATGCGGATGAGGTGGTCCGGCCATTTATTGAGGTAGATGCCGGCGCGCGATCCAAGGTAAATCGCCAGAAGAAAGCTTGGAATGAAGGCCAGCAGAACCAGTTCAAGTGTTGCCGGCAACAGGGACGTCAGGGCATGGGCCACCGGCTGGCGCGCGGTCTCGGACCAGCCGAGATTGCCAGTCATGATATTGCCGATCCATTTGCCATACTGCACATGAAAAGGATCGTTGAGACCATATTGTTCGATCATCCGGCGGATGCTCTCCTGCCCCCCCTTGAGAAAGTCGGGCGAGGGCGCATAGGCCGCCAGCCGTTGGGTGGGTGACAAGGACATCTGCAATGCAAACAGCATGATCGAAAGGGCGAAAAGCACCACCGGGAGTGTTAAGAGCCGCCGCAACGCGTAATTGAGCACACCATTACCTCTATCGCTTATATGAAGGGAAAGCACCGGGCGCGGATCGCGCCCGGTGCGCGCCAGGGGCTCAGTTCGCTTTGCTCACCGGATAGAAATCCCATGCGCCATAAAGGATCATGTTGTGGACATAGCCATCAATATTGGAGCGGGTGACGATATAGCCAAAATCTTCCCACAGGAACTGCGTGGTGGCATAGTCATGGGACATCGCCTGAAGCTTTGCATAGATCGGTTCACGCACCGCCGGATCCGAGGACGCCCAGGCCTGATCAAGCAACGGCTTGAATTTTTCAGTCATCAACGCACGATAGCCGTCGCCAAGCATGCCGCCGACAAGTCCGGTTGGCGACAGGTAATAGGTGGCAGCACCCAGCGGACCGCCCGGATCCGAATAATCGGGCCCCCAGCCCATATAGGTTAGCGGTGAAGCCGGCTTGGCCCGGTTGTTCAGCTTGTCGGAAATCGATGCCCAGGGCAGCGACTGGATTTTCATCTTGAATTTGGGGTTTATTCGCTGCAATCCTTGTTGCAGCGCTGAAAGCGCCGCAGTGCCCTGCGGTGTCCCTTCCTGGACATAGGCGGTGAAGGTGAAGCCTGTCTCCCACAACTTGCCGTCAAAGGCCTTCTTGAAATGTTCCGCAGCCTTCTTCGGATCATAGCTGTAGATCGGAGAGTCCGCGCGATAGCCCATGATGCCCCGCACCGTCGGACCGCGCGACTGAACCGTCTTGTTCAAAAGGACCTGCTTGAGCAATGCATCGTAGTTCTGCGCATAGTTGAAGCCTTTGCGCACATCGATATCGGCAAAGAAATCCGGCGGAATGCCATTGCCATCAAGCTTTCCGCTGCCGATCGCCGGATTATCGGTGTCTTCGAGCGGCCAGGCGAAATACAGCCCGCGGCCAAACACCTTCGGCAATCCATCAACCACCTTGACGCCATCGGATTTGCTCAACTCATCAAGGAACTCGACGGGTGCCGTTACAAAATCAGCATCGCCAGACAAAAGCTGCAGGCGGCGTGTCGTCCATTCCGGAACGGTGCGCATCACCACGCGCTCCAGCTTGGCCGGACCCATGAAATAATTGTCAAACCGCTTGAGGGTTATCCGGCGATCGGTGCGGTCCCATTCCTCCAGCATGAATGGACCGGTGCCGTTTTCCTGGGCAAACAGCGGATCGTCGCCAAGCTCGGGACGATAGTATTTCTTCCAGCTGCCGCCATCGCCATCCCAGCCGCCGACCGAGGCCACCCATTCCTTGTCGACGATCGACGCACCAAAGGGCAGGGCGAGGACCCCAAGCGTTGCAGGAAAGGATTTTGGCAGCTTCAGCACGACATTGTCGCCCTCCACCGTGATCTGGGAGGCCAGCTGATCATAAACCTTGCGCAAGGCCTCCGGTCCCGCATCATTGATATTCTTGACGTTGGCTTCCGTCTCCACCCATTTGGTAATGTCGGGATATTTGCCGGCCGTTACCACTTCCGTGATCGCGTTCGACATCCACGATTGCCCCATCAGGATCGCCCGCAGCAGGGAATAGCGCACATCCTCAGGGGTGATCTGTCCATAGCCGGGTTCAATCTTCGCCTTCTGATCCTCGGTCAAACCATCATAGGCCTGCCAGGTGATCTTGCCATCATCCCCCTTGATGCCGACCTTGTGGGCATAGACGTCCTTGCGGATCGGAAAAATATAGGTGATAGAGCCATCATCACCGTTCTTGATCAACCCATTGTCAAGGCTCGGCACCGCGCTTGAAATCGCAGGCACAAATTCCGAGATCTCCGATCCATTGTAATTGAGCAGTCGGCTATAGACGTTCAGCGCGCCGTAGGAGCTCGGCGTGTTGGCAATATAGGCGGGATCGAACGACTGCACATCGTCGGTCCACAAAAAGACAAAGGTACCGGGATTTTTGGTCTGGGCAACAGCTGGCGCTGCCGCCAGGCCAAGGCCCCAGGAAAGGGCCAGTGCCAAAGCAAGTTTCATGGATAGTTCCCCTATTTCGATCTTCGATCTTGTTTTATTTTTTCTCAGGCTAGGAGCACACTTGCGCTGCTGTCCAATGCGTAGTTAGAATGAACTATGCAAAGAACGCATGAGGTTGCGATGGAGCTCGCCTGGCTCGAAGACTTCCTGGAAATTGTGGCGACGCGGAACTTCTCGACCGCTGCTGCTGCAAGGAATATTTCCCAACCGGCATTCAGTCGCCGCATCCGGTCATTGGAAAACTGGGTCGGCGCAGACCTTCTCGACCGCAGCACCTATCCGGTGCATCTCACCAGCGCCGGGAACATGTTCGTACCGCGATGCCAGGAACTCGTGCGTGACATGTATCGATTGCGCACCGATTGCCGCAATGTCGCCGGCGCTAGCTCGCAACTCTTGACGTTCACTGCGTTTCACACGCTGGCAATCTATTTCTTTCCCGACTGGATTTCGCGCTGCCAGGGCGCAGATACTCCGGTTCGCAGCAGCATGCATACCGCCGATTTCCTGGAATGCATCGAACATCTGTCATCAGGCAAATGCAATTTCGCGATCATCTATGATCATCCCGATGGCCCGCCGGTTCTCGAAGCCGGTCCATTTGAATCCCTGCAGATCGGCAAGGATCGCCTGATCCTCGTTTCAGGCGCCGATCCTGACGGCAAACCGCTTTTTGATCTTGACGTGCCGGAGGGGACGAAAATCCCCTATCTCTCCTATTCGTGGAACGACGGCTATCTCGGCAAGCTGATTTCGCTTATCCAGTCGCGCCGCCGCCATCCGCCCAATCTGAGCACCGTCTATCAATCCTCTCTCGCCGTCAGCCTCAAGGAAATGGCCATCGCCGGACACGGCATCGCCTGGCTGCCGCAGATCTGCGTCCAGAAGTCGATCAATCAGGGTCAGTTGGTGCAGATTGGCGGCCAGCAAATGGCGCTGGAAATGGAGATCCGGATCTTCCGCCGCGCCGGCGCAAAAAACCGCGATGTCGAGGCATTCTGGAACCAGCTCGTCGACAATCAAAGCCATTTGCGCAGCGTCACCGATCCCGCTCTGCGACTGCGCTAGGGGATCAAGACACCGTCATGCGAAAACAGAGACGGTAATGCAAATTATGCATAACCTTGTTGCAGTCAATCTGACCGGGGGCTTTTCGCAGGCAATAGCCGGGCCGGTGCCATCAATGACGGCGCAATCTGCACTCACCCATCCCGGCTGCGTCGCTTGCGTGTTGACACCATCGTCGCAGCAAGGGTTAGATTGGCAAAACGCGAAAAATCGCAGGGGAACACAATTTGACCAGATCATCCAGCAGCAGTGCCACTCTGCCCGACACTGTCATTCTCTCGGTCGAGAACCTTGATGTCTGTTTTGCACCCGATGCGGCAAACCCGGTGCGGGCTGTCAAGAATGTCTCGCTGCAGATTAGCCACGGCGAAACACTGGCGCTGGTTGGCGAATCCGGTTCCGGCAAATCCGTGACCGCAATGACAATCATGCGGCTGACCGAATTTGATGGAGCCAGGATCACCGGTGGCCGGATCTTGATGCGCATGAAGGATCACTCGATCGTCGATCTCACAAAACTGTCGGACAAGCGTATCGAAGCCTTGCGTGGCTTTGAGCTGTCGATCGTCTTTCAGGACCCGATGTCCAGTCTCAATCCTGTTTTTACGGTCGCCGATCAGATCATGGAAGCGGTGATCCGGCATCAGAAGAAGACAGCGCGCGAGGCCAGACAGATTGCGCTCAATGTGCTCAAACTGGTGCGGGTGCCCGATGCGGAACGTCGGCTCGATCAATATCCGCACCAGCTTTCCGGCGGCATGCGCCAGCGTGTGATGATCGCGATGGCCCTGGCCTGCCGACCCTCGCTGATGATCCTCGACGAACCCACCACCGCCCTTGATGTCACCATCCAGGCCCAGATCCTCGACCTGGTTCGCGCGCTGCAACGCGAGATCGGCATGGCGGTTTTGTTCATTACCCACGACATGGGAGTGGTGGCCGAAATCGCCGACCGTGTCTGCGTGATGCTGAAGGGCGAGATCGTCGAGACGGGACCCGTCCATGATATCTTCAACAATCCCAAACATCGTTATACCCGCGCGCTGATTTCGGCAGTGCCGCGTCTGGGCAGCATGGCTGACAAGCAGGGGCCGGAAAAATTCCCTTTGCTTGTCTATGAGGAGGAACAAGCACTCACGGGGGCGGCGCAATGAACACGATCCAACATCTGGCACAGGCCAAAAAGCCGCTGATCGAAGTGCGGGAGCTCGTCACCCGCTTCGACCTGAAAGGCGGTCTGCTCGGCCGCACCACGGGCCGCGTTCACGCGGTCGAAAATGTTTCCTTCGATATTTTCCCCGGCGAAACATTGGCGCTGGTGGGAGAATCGGGTTGCGGCAAATCCACTGTCGCGCGCAGCATCATGCAGCTTGATCGACCGCAATCAGGGTCGATCCGCTATCAGGGAACCGAGCTGGTCGGCGCATCAAACAGAGATCTGCGACGATTTCGCCGTGAAGCACAGATGGTTTTTCAGGACCCTTTCTCCTCACTCAATCCGCGCATGACCATTGCCCAGGCATTGATCGACCCCATGCGCGTGCATCGGCTGGGCGGTTCCGCTGCGCTGCGGGCGCGCGCAGCTGATCTGCTGGCCAAGGTCAATCTTCCGAGCGAGTATCTTGAGCGCTATCCGCATGCCTTTTCCGGTGGTCAGCGCCAGCGGATCTGTATTGCCCGCGCTCTTGCGCTTGATCCCCGCCTGATGATCGCTGATGAAGCCGTGGCCTCGCTTGATGTGACAATTCAAGCCCAGGTCATCAATCTGTTGATGGACCTGCAGCAGGATATGGGGATCGCAATCCTGTTCATCAGTCACGACATGGCGGTCGTCGAGCGCATCGCCCATCGCGTCGCAGTGATGTATCTGGGCGAAATCGTCGAGATCGGCGATCGCCGCTCCGTCTTCGGCAATCCCCAGCATCCCTATACGCGCAAACTGCTTTCCACCGTGCCGGTGGCCGATCCAGCGCGGCGTTCGATCGCGCGCGAACCATTGTCCGATGAAATTCCCAGTGCGGTGCGATCGCCGGATTTCGTGCCTGTGGCCCTGCCGATCATCAAGGTCAGCCCAACCCATTATGTCCGCGCGACCCAGCCCGTTTGACAGCAGACAGCGGCCCGTCTCAGCAAAAGGCGGGCCTGTAAAGGGATCGGGTTGCGTCTGCGGTGCGGGGCTGCTGCAGGCTGCATTAAAGGGCTCCACCCCCACTGGCGCGAGTGGCGCCGTCAGATCTCGGGCGCGACCGGGACTTTGACCGGGCTTGAGAACACCCGATGCAACTGACCCCAGCCGGGATCATGCATATGCGAGGACAGGCCGGCTCGCATCACAAGCGCCCGCGCCTCGCTTTCTCCAAAGGCCAGCGCCTCCTGCATATTGGCGGTCAGCACCTTGCCGCCCCGCATCAGGATCTTTCCGTCAACAATCACGGTGTCCACATCGCTGCCCAGCACCTGGTGGATCAGCCGGTGAACCGGCATCCAGTTGGGGGTTAGATGCGGCTTGCGCATATCGATGATCGCAATGTCGGCTTTCTTCCCACTTTCAAGCGATCCGATCTCATGGTCCATGCCGATCGCACGGGCGGCATCAATGGTGATCATCTCGAAAACCTTGCCAGGCGGCAGAATATAGCGATCATGATTGTGCAGGACATGCTGCGTTGCCTGGGCAATGCGGGCGATCTGCAACATGTCGAAATGACGGCTTGGCGCGGCACCGTCCGATGTGAGGGCAATCGACACGCCGCGCGCCATCATCTGCATGATTGGTGTCGAGCGGCCGGGTGGTGCGTGGGTCACATGCGTGCCTGTCTCAGCCAGAATGTCGATTTCTTCGTGTGAGATCCCCCAGCAGTGCTGCAGATGCACATCGGGGCCGAGCAAGGCATTTTCCTTATCCTGAAACGCCATTCGCACCTGACCGGCAAAGGCGTCGGAATGAATGCGTATTCCCCATTTGCGCGCCGTCTCGCGAATGCGGCGGGCCTGCATACGGTCCTGCGGCGTCAGACAAACGGCACAATCCGGTGTCGATGCGTTGGAGGGTTCCACCGAGGGCACAATGGTAAAAGGTGTCAAGAATACCTTGATCCGTCCATCGGCTGTCCCATTGAGTGTGTCAATCACGCTCTCCGCACCCGCAAGCATGTCTTCAAAATCCACCTCCCGACGCTGCGGTTGTCCGCTCTCCCACCGCGTTACCGATTGCGGCCAGGGCAGGCCTGCTGGGCCGACACAGATAATCTCGCGCAGCCCGAGCTCCGCATAGGCACGCGCATGATTGATGGCAAATTGCGGATCGTCGCTGCGCGGCATCGAACTGATGATGCTGGCCGCAGTCGTAACCCCGGCACAAAGTCGCTCAAGACCGGAGACCAGGCCGTCCGCATACCAGTACTCGCGGGTGACATAATGATAGTAAGTCGGCGTAACAATCTTCATCCACAGCGCATTGGTATCGGCGCCAATGCTGCGGATCAAGGCATGACCCGCATGGCCATGCGCATCGATGAGGCCGGGAATGATCAGCTTGCCGGTACAGTCGATGATCTGCTTGCTTGAATGGCGGGCCGCAATATCCGCTGCCCTGCCGATCTCGACGATCCGGTCGCCGTCTATCGCCAGTCCCCCATCCTCAATAATCCGGCGATCGGCGTCGACGGTGACGATCGTCCCATGAAGCAGCAGCAGGCCTTGCATCGCATCCCCCTCTTGTTCGGTTCGACCCGGTCGGAACTGCCAGGCTAAACATTTCCCTCTGTTGATGTTTTCATTCATAATTGCCAACAATATCGTTGACAATACACAAGCAGCTTATGATAGTGCGACAAAATCCGATGCAACGGATCGATCGTCATTCATGAAGGGAAGAGCATGACGCGTTTCAACAGGTTTCTCATCGCCGCACTCAGCGCCGTGGCAATTGCAGCCCCGCTTGCGGTCTCCTCGGCCGATGCTGCAACCTTGCGCTGGGGAAGCAGGGCCGATATCTATTCTCTCGATCCAGACTCCGTCCCTTCGACCTCGAACCTTGCATTTCTCAACCATATCTATGAGGGACTGATCCGCTACGGTCCCAATTTCGAGATCGAGCCGGCATTGGCTGTCGAATGGAAACTGATCGACAACAAATTCTGGCGGTTCAGCCTGCGCAAGGGCGTGAAGTTCCACAATGGCGCCGATTTCACCGCCGATGATGTGGTCGCATCGATGAACCGTGTCGCCGACCCGACCTCGCCGTTGCGTGGCAATATTCCGCTTTATGTCGGCGTCAAGAAAGTCGATGATTTCACGGTGGATATCGAGGTTTCAGCGCCAACCGCGCTCTTCCTCAATGATATGACCAATATCTTCATGTTCAATGCGCAGTGGCTCACCGACAACAAGGCAGAAAAGCCAACCGATATCGCCTCGAAGACCGAGAATTACGCCACCCACAACACCAATGGCACCGGCCCGTTCAAGCTCGACAGCCGCGTTCCCGATGCCAAGACGGTGCTGGTAGCCAACGAGCAATGGTGGGATGAAAAGAAGCACAATCTCGACCGGATTGAATATGTGCCGATTTCGTCCGCCGCCACCCGCGTTGCTGCATTGCTGTCAGGGGAAATCGATCTGGTCGATTCTGCGCCGGTTCAGGATCTGCCGCGGCTCGAATCCTCCCCCGGCATCAAGGTCAGCAAACGCACAGAACTGCGCACCGTCTTCATTGGTTTCAATGGCAAGGAAAAGCTGGAGGACGGACGTCCCAACCCGTTTCTGGACGCGCGCGTGCGTCAGGCGGTCGAAGCAAGCATCGACCGCGATCTCATCAACAAGAAGATCATGCGCGGTCTGGCACGTCCGTCCGGCTCGCTGATTGCACCAGAAATCGCCGGCTATGCCGAGGCACTGGATGTCTACCAGCCGGCGGATCCAAAACGCGCGCAGAAATTGCTCGAGGAGGCCAACCAGAAGGGTCTGGCTTTCACCTATCTCTGCATGAATGACGAAAGCATCAATGAAGAGGACATTTGTTCGGGCATTGCAAATATGCTCAAGCGCGCCGGTTTCGAACCCACCATCGACATGGGGCCGCGCGCCGTGCAGCAGCCAAAGCGCACCAATGGCAAGGCCGACATGTTCAATCTGAGCTGGGCCAATGAGCCAACGCTTGATGCCTATTCCCTGCTCTCGCAGGTGCTGTCCACCCGCAGTGGCTCCACCGGTGTCTCCAACTATGGCGGCTGGTCCTATCCGGAACTCGATGATCTGGTCAAAAAGGCAGCCGAAGAGCCTGACACTGCAAAGCGGCTGGCACTGGAAGAACAGGCACTCAAGATTGCCAAGGATCAGGCAATCCTGATCCCGTTGCATCAGCAACCCATCGCCTGGGGCATGCTTGAAAAGGTTGAAGCTGTGGATTTCCGTGCCGATAACAAGCCGCGCCATTGGCATACGAAGATGGCCGAATAATCCCCCCGACTGCGTCACCGGAAAGAGCGCCTCACCGCGGTGAGGCGCTCTTTGCACATCAAGCGCCAGGATCAGTCCGATGCACACCCCATCGCTTCCGCTCTCCGCAGCCGCACAATTGCCACTGGGGCGGCGACCGAAAGGCAAAACCCTGTTGACCGCCGAATGGCTGCTCGGCTGGCGCAACGGCGGCCATTGTCTGCTGCATAACGGCGAAATCGTCTTTGAACACAATCAGATCCTCTATGTCGGCCCGGCTTTTGCAGGCGAAGTGGCCCGCCGCATCGACTTTGGCAAGGCATTGATCAGCCCCGGACTGATCGATCTCGATACCTACTTGCTGGTGCAGGACAACCAGCCCGGCTGGGCGAAGGGCCGTGCCTGGCCGCGATCCTATCTTGAACGCGGACCCTATGAAATGTACTCTGACGAGGAGCTGGCCTTTCAAAAACGTTTCAGCTTCGGTCTTCTCCTGCTGAACGGGATTACCACTGCCGCGCCGGTCGCCTCGCTCTATTATCGCAAATGGGCGGAAACGGTTGCCGAATTCGAAGCGGCGGCTGCGGCTGCCGGAGAACTGGGATTGCGGGTCTTTCTCAGCCCCGCCTATCGCTCCGGCGGTATGGTCCTTGAAGCACCCGGGCGGATCGAGCCCGTGTTTGACGAGGCGCGCGGCCTTGACGGCCTGCGCGACGCCATCGGCTTTATCGAGCGCAATCACGGCGGTTTCGACGGCTTGATCAATGGCCTGCTGACGCCCGACCGGATCGAAACCTGCACGCTGCCCTTGCTTGAACGCACCATGGCGGCAGCCGCCGACCTTGACTGCCGGGTGCGGATCCATATGACCCAGGGGCAGCTTGAACATGACACCATGCAGCGTCTTCACAAGATGTCGGCGCCGCAATGGCTCGCCAAACATCACCTGTTGAGCGAGCGGCTTTACGCCCCCCATGCCACGCATGCCTCATCTTGCGATCTCGACCTCTATGCCGAGCATGGCGTTTCAATTGCCCATTCACCGCTGGTCTCCGCCCGGATGGGCAGCATGCTCCATTCCTTCGCCGCCTGCCGCGCGCGCGGCATCAATATCGGCATGGCAACCGACACCGCACCCCCCGACATGCTGATGAACCTGCTTGTTGGCCTGATCGCCTGCCGGATCGGGGAAAAGGCGTCGGATGCCGCCTTCTCCCGAGATCTGTTTGATGCTGCTACGCTGGGCGGTGCTCAGGCGCTGGGGTGCAGGGATATTGGGCGGCTCAAGACCGGCGCAAAAGCCGACATAGCGGTGTTTCGCCTCGATGATATTTTCATGACCCCCAGCGTCGACCCGATCACCACACTCCTCACCGGCGGTTCGGGCAAGGTAACCGAGGCGGTTTTCGTCGACGGCCGCCTCTCAATGCTCTCGGGTGCAGTCGCCGGTATCGATATGCGTGCGGCAAGGATCAGGGCACAGCAGCAATATGAAGGGCTGATCCGCAAATATCCCGATCGCAGTTGGCAACACCCCCCGCTCGAAGACATCTTCCAATCCAGCTATCCTCTCTGGGAGGTCTGATCAGGGAAAATGCGCGCTGGCATTTTTGTCGACATGTATCGCGCGCAAACATGCAAATATTGTCAACAATCACGTTGACAACTTTTTGCTAATAGACTTATGTTGCCCTTGGTCCACAAGCAAAGCCACAAAGGCAGGATCATCAGTGAGGGAGGAAATCACATTCAATGCAAGCCGTGCATGCGGCACGCAGCAGTTACGTCGCCGCACCCATCATGGTGTGGAGATGCAGGAAGAACAGATCCCCGCAAAGGGGGCGCAAATTTCCAGAAGCGGAGCAATCAATGTTGAACAGACTGGGCCTCGCGGCCGTCGTGCTGGCGAGCCTGACATTGTCAGGTCATGCCGAAACACTCAAATGGGGGGCGTCGCGCGATATCTATTCGCTAGATCCCTATTCCTATGGGGATAGTTACACACTTTCCTTTCTCAATCATGTCTATGAAGGCCTTGTCCGCTACGACGCCGATCTGAAGATCGAGCCAGCGCTCGCTGAATCCTTTGAAAACATCTCCGACACCACCTGGCGCTTTCATCTGCGCAAGGGCGTCACTTTCCACGATGGTGCCGAATTCACTGCCGATGATGTGATCGCTTCGCTCAAGCGGGTCAGTGATCCGGTCTCACCCTTGCGCGGTAACCTGCCCGCCTATAAATCGGCGAGCAAGGTCGATGATCATACCGTTGATATCCAATTGAGCGGTCCTTATCCGCTGCTTCTTAACGATCTGACCAATATCCATATCTTTGACGCCGGTTGGCTCAAGACCAACAATTCAGAAAAGCCCACCGATGTCGGTGCCAAGATCGAGGGCTATGCCACCTATAACACCAATGGCACCGGACCCTTCAAGCTTGAAAGCCGTGTGCCCGATTCAAAAACCGTACTGGTCAAGAACCCGGCCTGGTGGGACCAGTCGCAATCCAATATTGACCGGATAGAATTCACCCCGATCACCTCTGCCGCAACGCGGGTGGCGGCTCTGCTTTCCGGCGAAATCAATTTCACGGAAAACGCGCCGTCCCAGGACCTGCCGCGTCTACAGGCACAGCCTGAACTCAGCGTGCTCGAGCGCACCGATCTTCGCACGGTCATGGTTGGCTTCAATCGCAAGCCCGCGCTTGCTGACGGTTCCCCAAACAAGTTCAATGATCTGCGCGTCAGACAGGCTTTCGCGCATGCGCTTGATCGCGATCTTATCCAGAAGCGGATCATGCGCGGCAAGTCGCGCACAGCCGGTGCGGTGGTCGCCCCGGAAATCCCCGGTTATACCCCACAACTCGACACCACGCTCGCCTATGATCCCGAGCTCTCGAAAAAGCTCCTTGCCGATGCGGGCGCGCAGGACTTCCCCTTCACGCTGGTCTGCACCACCGACGCCTATGTCAACGAGGAGGAACTGTGCCAGGGCATGGTCAATATGTTGAGCCGTGGCGGTTTCAAACCGCAGCTCGACATTGCGCCGACCGCAGCGCAGGCACCCAAGCGGACCGGCGGCAAGGCAGATGTCTATCTGATCGGTTGGGCAACCGAGCCGATGCTCGACAGCTATTCGATCCTGCTGCAGATGATCGCCACCAAATCAGCCAATGCCGGTGTCTTCAACTGGGGTGGCTGGAGCTATCCGGAGATTGACAAGCTGATCAAAGAAGCATCCACCGACATGGATCGCGAAAACCGGCTGTCAGTCCAAACGAAGGCGCTTGAAATGGCGAAGGACGAGATTGTGATGCTGCCGCTGCACCAGCAGCCAATGGCATGGGTCATGTCGAAGAAGATCGACAGGATCGTGCAATTGCCAGACAACAAGCCGCGTCACTGGCTGACGCATTTTGCCCCATAATCCACTTGTGATGCGCCGGGGGGCATGCCCCCGGCGCGCCCCGCTGTTACCGAGGGAATTTTATGCTGGTTTTTATCATTAAGCGCCTGGCAAACGCTGTCATGGTGATGTTGGCCGTCGCCTTGCTCGCCTTCCTGATCTTCCGGCTGGCCGGCGACCCGGTCGAAATGATGGCCAATGAGCAGATGACGCAGGCAGACCGCGATAATCTGCGTGAGCGCCTGGGCCTTAACGATGGCCTGATGACCCAATATGGCCGCTTTGTGGTCAATGCCGCCCAGGGCAATTTCGGTATATCCTACCGCAACGGCCAGGATGTGCTCAGCCTGATCGCCGAGCGCTTTCCAGCGACACTGGAACTGGTGTTCGTGGCAACGCTGATCTCCTTGCTGCTCGGATTGCCACTGGGGGTTCTCACCGCCATCAAACGCGGAAAATGGTATACGGAGGGTCTGCAGTTTCTGTCGATTGTCGGGGTCTCCTTGCCAAGCTTCGTGGTCGGCATCCTGCTTATCCTGGTGTTCTCAGTCTCGCTTGGCTGGTTTCCGGCCTTCGGGCGCGGGGATGTCGTTCAGCTCGGTGGATGGTCCACCGGTCTTCTAACCCCATCGGGCCGCTTGGCGATCCTCTTGCCCGCCATCGCCCTCTCGCTTTATCAGGTCACGCTGGTCATGCGTCTCGTGCGCGCGGAAATGCTCGAGGTGCTGCGATCCGACTATGTCAAATTCGCGCGTGCCCGCGGGATCCCGCGCTGGCGGATTTATTTCAGCCATGCCCTGCGCAACTGCCTGATGCCGGTGGTCACGATGACCGCGATGAATATCGGTTCGCTGATTGCCTTCGCGCTGATCACCGAAACAGTCTTCCAATGGCCAGGCATGGGCATGTTGTTCATCCAGGCCGTCACATTTCTCGATATTCCGGTGATGGCGGCCTATCTGTGCATCATTTCCTTCATTTTCGTCGTGCTCAACACCCTGGTTGATGTTGCCTATGCAGTCATCGATCCGCGCTTGCGCACCGCTCGCTGATCAAACGGGAGACTAATGTCATGAGCACCTCACCCGCCAATCCCGTTGCGCGCGCCTCGCTGTTGAGCCGTATCCGCAAAAGTGATCTCTGGTGGTCATTTACCCATAGCAAGACCGCGATGGTCAGTGCATCCCTTCTGGCAGTGCTGATCCTGACCGCAATCTTTGCACCATTGATCGCCCCGCAAAACCCCTATGATGGGGCTGCGCTTGATATGTGGAAGGCGGAATTGCCGCCGCTCTGGGAGGAGGGCGGTGAATGGCCATTCCTGCTCGGCACCGACACCCAGGGACGCGACATGCTTTCGGCCATTCTCTATGGGACGCGGATTTCGATCGTCATCGGCATCGCATCGGTGATCCTCTCGCTGATCATCGGGCTGACCGCTGGCCTCATCTCAGGCTATTTCGGTGGTTTCATCGATAATCTGCTGATGCGCTTTGGCGATATCACATTGTCCATTCCAACCATTCTTGTCGCCATTCTGGTGTCGACGGTTGTCCGCCAGATGTTGCCGGTGAGCCTGCGCGAGATTGGCGCTTCCGCCGTGCTGATCTTGGCGATCTCGCTTTCGGCCTGGGTGCAATATGCGCGCACCGTGCGCGCCCAGGCGATCGTCGAAACCGGCAAGGATTACGTTTCGGCAGCGCGGCTGATCGGGGTGCCGGCGCGGCGGATCATGGCCCAGCATATCCTGCCCAACACCCTCACACCCATCATGGTCGCCGCGACGCTGAATTTCGGGATGGCGATCCTGACCGAGGCGACACTCTCCTTCCTGGGTATCGGCATGCCGCCGAGCCAGCCGTCACTGGGAACGCTGATCCGTATCGGCAATCAGTTCCTGTTCTCCGGCTCCTGGTGGATCGTGGTGTTTCCCGTCATTCAGCTCTGCCTGCTCGTGGTTGCCGTCAATATGCTCGGTGACTGGCTGCGCGATGCTCTTAATCCAAAACTGAGGTAAGCCATATGAACGATCTTTTGCTCCGCAACATCCGCCCGATGGCGGGAGAGCGCTGTGACATGCTGATCCGGGACGGCAAAATTGCCGGCTTCGGTCAGTTTGAGGCAGAAGCCGGTATGGCGGTCGAAGATGGCGAGGGCGCCATTGTCGCCCCCGGGCTGATCGACGCCCATACCCATCTCGACAAGACGACCTGGGGCATGCCTTGGCACGTCAACAACCGTGCTGCCATCCTGCGCGAGCGGATCGATTTTGAACGCGACAACCGCCTTGAAATCGGCATCGATCCGCACCGACAATCAATGCGCCATGCCATCGGTCTCGCCGCCCATGGCGGCACCCATATCCGCAGTCATGTCGATATTGATCCCACCCATGGCCTGTCGCTGGTGGAAGGCGTGTGGGAAACCCGTGAGAAACTCAAAGACATCATCGACATTGAAATCGTCGCTTTCCCGCAATCCGGCCTGATGGTCATGCCGGGCACGAAGGACTTGCTCGACGAAGCCTTACGTCAGGGCTGCGAAGTGCTCGGCGGGATTGATCCATGCGGGATCGATCGTGACCCGAAGGGCCAGCTCGATATCCTGTTCGCCCTCGCTACAAAGCATGGGGTGCCCATCGATATCCACCTGCATGAAACCGGTGATCTGGGCGCCTTTACCATGGAGCTGATTTTCGAGCGTATCCGCGCGCATGGCATGCAAGGCAAGGTGGCGATCAGCCACGCCTTCGCGCTTGGCATGAATGACTATCTGCGGGTCGGCCAGCTGATCGAACAGATCGCCCTGCTCGATGTCGCCATCCTGACCACCGGCGCGCCGTCTGCCACTGTGCCATCGATCAGGCGGCTCAAGGAAGCGGGCGTGCGCATTGGCGGCGGTTGTGATGGCATTCGCGACACTTGGGGACCCTGGGGACAGCCCGACATGCTTGATCGTGCCCGGATCATCGGCATGAAGAATGGTGTGCGCTCCGATGATGACCTCGAGCATCTGCTCCACATTGTCTCGCAGGGCGGTGCCGATGTCATGGGGCTAAAAAACTACGGTCTCACCGTTGGCTGCAACGCCGATTTCACCCTATTGACCGGTGAAACACTGGCGCATGCCGTCGTCGATGTGGCGCCGCGTCCGCTGGTGGTCAAGAATGGTCGCGTGAGCGCACGCAACGGTGTAGCCGTGGTGGAGATGCCATGATGACCCCGGATTTGCAGGCGCTGGTGCTCGGCGAAAGACCTAACGGGCGCACATGGATCACCGCCGACTGGGTGGTTGGTCACAAGGATGGCGGGCATCGGCTGCTCAGACACGGCGAAGTGGTGTTTGAAAACGGTGAAATCCTGTTTGTCGGCCATAATTTTACCGGTGAAGTCGCTCGCCGGATCGATTTCGGCTGTGCCCTGATCAGTCCCGGACTGATCGATCTCGACGCGCTGTCTGATCTCGACACCACTATTCTTGGCATCGACCATCATCCCGGCTGGGCCAAGGGCCGGGTATGGCCACGCAGCTACGTCGATGCCGGTCCCTATGAAATGTATAGCGAGAAGCAACTGGCGTTCCAGAAACGCTTCGCCTTCGCGCAACTGCTGGTAAACGGGATCACCACCGCTGCGCCAATCGCCTCGCTGTTTTATCGGCAATGGGGGGAAACGGTCGCGGAATTCGATGCTGCAGCCGACGCTGCCGGCGATCTGGGTCTGCGCGTTTATCTCAGTCCCGCCTACCGCTCCGGCGGCATGGTGCTCGAAGCCCCGGGTCGGATCGTTCCGGTGTTTGACGAACAACGTGGCTTTCAGGGCTTGAAGGATGCGATCGCCTATATCGAGCGCCAGAGCGGCCGTCATGGCGATCTGATCCGCGGCATGCTCGCTCCAGACCGGGTGGAGACCTCGACCCTTGAACTGCTCAAGCGCACCGATGCGGCCGCGCGCGATCTGGGATGCAAATTTCGCCTGCACATGGCGCAAGGCGCAATGGAAGTGGAAACAGTGCAACAACTGCATGGTTCAACTGCCCCGGTCTGGCTTTCAGAACACGGTTTGTTGAGCGAGCGTCTCATCGCACCCCATGCGACCAATGCGACCGACCAAGATCTCGATCTTTATGCCCAGAACGGCGTTTCCATCGTCCATTGCCCACTGGTTTCCGGACGGGGCGGGTCGATCCTCAAATCCTTCTCCGATTGTCGCAGCCGCGGCATCAACATCGCGATGGGGACCGATACAACCCCGCCTGATATGCTGATGAACCTTCTGGCCGGTCTCATCACCGGCCGGGTCGCCGATCAGGTGCCCGATCGTCTGCGCTGCGCAGATCTGTTTGATGCGGCGACCCTTGGCGGCGCGAAGGCTCTGGGGCGGACGGATCTGGGACATTTGTCGCAAGGGGCGCGGGCAGATATCGCCGTCTTCCGCCTCGATGACAGTTGCATGGCGCCCTCCATCGATCCGATTACCACCATCATAACCGGCGGATCGGGCAAGATCACCCAGGCCGTGTTTGTCGATGGCCGCCTCTCGATGCTCGATCGCAAGCTGGCAGGCTTTGATCTGATTGCGGCGCGGGAGAGTGCGCAGGCGCAGTTTGACAGCCTTATCGCCAAATATCCCGAGCGCAGCTTTGGCAATCCGCCCGTCGCCGACATCTTTCCACCCAGCTATCCGCTCGAGGGCAATCCCCATGATTGAGACACAGCAAGCCGTCATCGAAGTCCGCAATCTTCGTGTTGATTTTCCCGGCCGCCGTGGCACCGTCACCGCACTTTCCGATGTCAGCCTGTCCATTCGCCCTGGTGAAATCCTCGGTGTGGTGGGTGAATCGGGCGCCGGAAAGTCTATGACCGGCCTGGCGATCCAGGGGCTGCTCGAGCGACCCGGCCATATTGCTGGCGGTGAGGTCTGGCTTGGACAGCAGCGCATTGATACGCTTGACGACCGGGCCATGGAGAAAATTCGCGGCCGGGAGATCGGCGCAATCTTCCAGGACCCGCTCACCTCGCTCAATCCGCTGTTTACCGTCGGCGCGCAGCTCGTTGAAACCATCCGCAGGCATCTTTGTCTGAACAAGGCGCAGGCCCGCGAACGCGCCGTGCAGCTTTTGCGGGATGTCGGCATTCCTTCGCCCGAAGAGCGCGTCAATCATTATCCGCATCAGTTTTCTGGCGGCATGCGCCAGCGTGTGGTGATCGCACTTGCGCTTGCGGCATCGCCCAAACTGGTGATTGCCGATGAGCCGACCACCGCTCTTGATGTGTCGATCCAGGCGCAGATCATCTCGCTGTTGCGCAAACTCTGCAAGGAAAAGCAAACCGCCGTCATGCTGGTGACCCACGATATGGGGGTGATTGCTGAAGCCGCCGACCGCATCGCGGTCATGTATGCCGGACGGCTCATCGAAGTGGGGCCTGTCGAACAGGTGCTGCACCAGCCACGCCATCCCTATACCCAGGGTTTGATGGCGTCGATCCCGTCATTGGGCGCACGGGTCGAGAAACTCAACCAGATCGATGGCTCAATGCCGCGCCTGGATGCGATCCCAGACGGTTGCGCCTTTAATCCACGCTGCAAAAGCGCAGGCCCACGCTGCCATCGCGAAAGACCGGAACTGAAATTTTCTGAAGCGAGCGCCAGCGCATGCTGGCTCAATGCAGGAGGCACCGCATGACGATCCATGCAAACAATCAACCGGCCTTGACGGTCGAGCGGCTCGTCAAGACCTTCGATGTGTCGGCGCCCTGGCTCAACCGCCTGGTGGAACGCAAACCCAAGCAATATCTCAAGGCTGTCAATGACATCAGTTTCACAGTGCCGGCGGGCGGCTGCCTGAGTATTGTGGGGGAAAGCGGTTGCGGCAAGTCGACAGTCGCGCGCCTGGTTACCGGTCTTTATCCCGCCACAAGCGGTGGCATGCGCTTTGCACCCGGCAAAAGCGGGGCACCGCTATCGGCGCAGATGATTTTCCAGGACCCCTACGCTTCTCTCAATCCGCGCTGGCGGGTCAAGAATATCATTGGGGAACCACTGCGTGAGCTGAAGCTGCGTGCCACGGCCTCCGCAATCACCGCACGCGTCGAGGAACTGCTCACCATTGTCGGGCTCTCGGTCTCCGATGGCGAGAAATTCCCACATGAATTTTCAGGCGGCCAGCGTCAGCGCATTTCGATCGCCCGCGCCTTGGCCAGCGAGCCAGAGTTCCTGGTTTGCGATGAACCGACCTCAGCCCTCGACGTATCCGTGCAGGCGCAGGTGCTCAATCTGATGCGCCGCCTGCAGGACGAACTTGGTTTGACCTATCTGTTCATCAGCCATGACATGAGCGTTGTCCGCCACATGTCTGACCGGATTGCCGTGATGTATCTTGGACGGATTGTCGAGGAGGGCGAGACCGAAGAACTTTTTGCCGCACCCCGTCATCCCTATACCAAGCTGTTGTTGCAGACGATCCCCAATATTGCTGCCCCCAACCGCAATCGTGAGCCGACGACAGGTGAGGTGCCGAGCCCGTTGAAGCCACCGTCGGGCTGCACCTTCCATCCGCGCTGCCCCTTCGCTATCGAACGCTGCGCACGGGAAGCGCCGGCAATGCAGCTCCTCCCCAACAAGACCCGCGTGGCCTGCCACCTGGTGGAAATGGAGATTTGAGCGCCCGTCAATCGGCGCCGGCAAAACCGGCACCGTCCCCGTTACGCCAGCGCCGTGCGCAGATCGTAAGACAGCTCGCGGATCTCGCTCAGATCAAGCTCGGATTCCACATGCTCAAGATGATGGGCCATCAAATGAACCGCTTTCTCTACCGCCTTTGCCGAAATTGCCTTCACGATTTCAGCATGTTCGTCCGGACCGCAATTGAAGCGGTCGGTATTGCGATAAATCGCGGTGATCAGCGAACTGCGGGAAATCAGATCCCGCATGGTGGCAAACAGAAAGTCAGATCCGGTGAGTTCAGCCAACAGAAGATGAAACCCGCCGGAAAGTTTGATGATGTCGGTGGTGCTGTCTTCGGCATTGGCAATCCGCTCCAGCTCGACATGCGCGCGCAATCGCTTGACACTGTCCTTGAGCTGCGAGCCGCACAGCCGCTCAATGATGCAGCGCTCCACCGCCTGTCGCACCGAAAACACATCACGCGCTTCCTGCACGGTCGGTTTGCTGACAAAGGCGCCGCGATTGGGGATCATCGTCACAAGCCCATCGCGTTCAAGCACCGTCAACGCCTGGCGAATGCGGGCGCGACTGACACTGAAAATAGAGGCAAGCTGTTCTTCCTTGAGCTGGATGCCAGGCCGCAATCGCCGCTCGGCGATCGAAAGCCAGACTTTCTCGACGATCTGTTCGATCGACATGGCCGTTGCTGCATTCATTAAGACTTCTCCGTGTTGGATTCGACAATCGTCATGTGCGGGAAAAAGTCAACTCGCACATTTATACAGTTGCTTTATTGTTGACAATAAAAGATAGTTTTGTAGATGATTTTATCACAGTCTGGGCTGCCCATGGAATTTGACTTCGAGAACCTCGACCCGCAAAGCCGCTATCGTCTGCTGACCAACTTCATTGGTCCGCGTCCGATCGCGCTGGTCACAACACGTTCGGCTGCCGGGCACAACAACGCTGCGCCGATGAGTTTCTTCAATGTTTTCTCGCACGATCCGGCGATCGTCGTTCTTGGCATCCAGCCGCGGCTGTCGGGAGAGGAAAAGGACACCATGGCCAATATTCGCCGCTCTGGCGATTTCGCCATCAGCATGGTCGACATGGCGCTGTCGCAGCAGATGCTGGTCTGCGGACTGGGTTTTGACACTGAGGTCGATGAAATGGAAATGGCAGGATTGACCGCGCAGCCCTGCAGCAAGATCGATGCCGCCTATCCACTCGAAGCGCCCTGTGTCTTTGAGTGTCGGGTCGAGCGGCTCATCGATTACCCGCGGCGCACTCTGGTTCTGGGCGAGGTGGTGCAGATGCATGTCCGCCGCAATTGTCTGGACGCTGAAGGCCATTATGTCGATCCCGAATTCTACCAGCCGATCGCCCGATTACACGCCGATAATTATCTTACCTCAGACCGTCAATTTGTTTTGAAAGCCCCGCCGATCGGTAATTTCAGCAAGCCGGACCGATAGACCCGCAGCCAGGCAACAGAGAATTTCAGCATGCATATTCACTTGATCAATCCCAATTCCACCGCCTCCATGACACAACAGGCGCTCGACAGCGCCTTGCTGGTCAAGCAGAGCCAGACCCGGCTCTCGGCCACCAATCCATTGGATACGCCTGCCAGTATCGAAGGGGGCGCGGACGAGGCTCTGGCAGTGCCCTCCATGCTTGCGGAAATCCGCAAGGGTGAGAGCCAGGGGGTCGATGCCTTTGTCATTGCCTGTTTCGATGATCCGGGCCTTAACGCCGCGCGCGAGGTAGCGGCAGGGCCGGTGATCGGCATTTGTCAGGCGGCGATCCAGGTTGCAATGACCATCAGCCGGCGCTTTTCGGTCATCACCACATTGCCGCGCTCGGTCGCTATCATCGAGGATCTGGTGACCGCTTATGGCGCAGAGCGCCATTGCCGCAAGGTGCGGGCGATCGATTTGCCGGTTCTGGCTCTGGAAGAGGAGCGCGAGCGGGCCGAGCAATTGCTGATTTTAGAGATCAAACGCGCCAGGGATGAGGATGGCGCCGAAGCCATCGTGCTCGGCTGTGCCGGCATGTCGTCGCTATGCGCGCGCCTTAAGCACGCAACCGGTGTTCCAGTCATTGACGGTGTAACCGCAGCAGTCAAGATGGCCGAAGCCCTGGTCGGTGCAGGCTATGCGACCTCAAAGGTCAACAGTTACGACTACCCGCTCAGCAAGGGCCCTGCTTTGACCAAACGGATCGCATAGCCGGAAATCGCGGCTTATTGTAGACAATTTTGTCCCCTTTACCTTGCCATGATGGTTGACTTTTTCTTCTGCAGCGCGCTTGTTGATGCAGAAGGGGAGGAGGGCTCATGGCAGGGCAGAGGGACGCGTCAACACAGCATATTGTCGAGAAAGTCTGGCTGTCGATCGCCGAGCGGCGCCTGCGCCCTGGCGTCCAGCTCAAAGAAGAGGAAATGGCGACCATCTTCAAGGTCAGCCGTGCGCGTATCCGGCAGGCGCTCGCCGCCCTCAAACGCGAGGGACTGGTGGATATCCTGCCCAATCGCGGCGCCTTCGTCTGCAAGCCAACCGTCCGGGAAGCCCGCGACGTGTTCTTCGTGCGGCGCACGGTGGAGCGTTGCGTGGTCGAACATCTTTGCCGATCCGCCACACGCGCCGACATAAAACGGCTCCAGGATCATGTTGCCAAGGAACGCGTGGCCAATAGCCGCAATATCACCACCGACATCATCAGATTATCCGGCGGTTTTCATCTGCTGCTGGCAGAACTCGCACACTCCAATTTTCTTTCGCCCATGATGCGCGACCTGGTCTCGCGGACCTCGCTGATCACCGCTGTCTATCGCAACACCGACCAGTTTAATTGCGGACCCGATGAACATGCAGAAATTGTCGAAGCGATCGCCAGCCAGCAGCGGGACAAAGCTGTCCACCTGATGTCTCATCATCTTGATCATGTCGAATCCGAGCTTGATCTGCGCGATGGCAACGATCATGCCCATGATCTCAGCGCCCTGCTCGCCTGAGATGCCGGACTTTGCTTTCCGGTAAACAAACAGGACAGAACGCAGCATCATTGCGCAATGCAGGGAAAAGTCCTGCAACGCGTCGATCGACCTGCTCAATGCCGGACCGCGGTCGATCATGCGAGCGCGTCGGGCTCCTAGGACGATCGGTCTTCACCCCTGAAAGCCGACGCGGTCTTGTGCCAATCGTCACCAGACTGGGGCAGCGGGAACAGCCCACCCTTGGGGCTGATAGGCGCAATTGTGTGACTGCTTATATCTTCCCCACCGACTTGCGATTGGCAGCGCTCGCCCGACATGGTTCATTGCCAAGGCGTCAGGCTTTCCTCGCAGTTTCGCCTGACGCAGCACTCTGAACCGATCGACCGCTTTCTTTTGGTTCGGAGTGTTTTAGCAAGGCCGTTGACAGGATGCATTGTCGATCAAGCGGGCCAAGGAGTTTTTGCGTTCAGGAGGCAGTTTTGGTCCGTGGCGATCTGTTGGATTGGGAATGGCAGATCATCCAGCGACTGCTTCCCGCCGAACGCGGCAGACGTGCGCGCCCTTCCTATGACAATCGACGCTATTTCAATGGAATGCTCCATGTGCTCCGATCGGGCTGTTGCTGGCGCGACATGGATCAACGCTATGGCAAGTGGAATTCGGTTTACGTGCGCTTTCGTCGCTGGGCCGAGGCGGGCTTGTGGGACAGCATCCTTGAAACCTGCGTGAAACTCGGTCTGACAGACGACTGGCAGCCGATTAAATATAGCAACAGACGCAGGCGGCGGTCCGGCTGCAAGGGCGGATATCTGCGCAAGCTGCTGATCCATCAGGCGTCGATCCTCAGACAAAGCGCAATCCCCAGCCACTCCATCAAAGAGAGCCTTCTCACCCTCAGCTGAATGGACCTGGCACCTGCGCTTGCCTGTACAGAACCGAAACCTGGCACGCCTGTGTAAAAGCCAGATCCGTTGATCTGGAACCTTTTTGCAAGCCGCTCGTTTTGCGCAATATTTCCAATTCATGGTCTTGCAAGCAGGAGCACGGCATGCAACCCAATTCGGGTAATGGCTTGTCAGACCGGTCACTGGTGGCCCTGGCTGTTCTCAACTTCTTTCTCGCCGATGCGCGCGATGGACTGGGTCCATTTCTCGATGGATTTCTGGCAACCCAAGGCTGGTCTCCAATTACATTGGGCATTGTTGCCACTTTGGGCGGTGTGCTCGGGATGATTGCGACACCGCTGTTCGGCGCATGGGTGGACGCGTCCCATCGCAAGCGTACCCTGATCATAATCCCGGTCATTCTGGTGACACTCGCGGCATTGTGGACGCTGGCAAGTCCCGGCAATGCTTCGGTGTTTGGCGGACAATCAGCGACAGCGGTTGTCGGCGCTGTCATTGGTCCCGCACTGATGGGGCTGACCCTGGGGCTCGTGGGAGAGGCGCGTTTCTCGCGACAGGTCGCGCGCAACGAATTCTGGAATCACGCTGGCAATGTCGTATCGCTCGCCGCGATCTATTTCGCGACAGCCGCCTTCGGAACCAAAGGTATTATTGCCTTGATGCTCTTAAGCGCTACAGCAACGATTGTTTCAGTGCTTGCAATCCATCCACAAGACATCGATCATGATGTCGCCCGCGGACTTGCCCATGATGACGGCACGCCGGGACCATCGGGCATTACGGTGCTGTTCAGTCGCAAGGGCCTGCTGCTGCTGGCGGGCGTGCTGATGATCTTTCATTTCGGCAATGCGCCAATGAGCCGCCTGATCGCCCAGGACTTCTCGATCCAACTCGACACGCCGTTTCGCACCACCGCGATCATCACCGGCGTGTCCCAGCTTTCCATGATCGCAATGGCACTTGCTGCGCCCTTTCTCATCCGCCGCTTCTCCCTTGCAACCGTTTTCATCATCGCACTGATGGCCTTGCCCATCCGCGGCGCGATCGCCGGCTGGTTCAGTTCCTATGCGGTGATCTTCCCGGTGCAGATCCTCGATGGTATTGGCGCGGGCCTGATTGGCATCGCAACACCGGTCGCAGCCGAACAGATCCTGTCTGGGACGGGGCGGTTCAATGTTGGGCTGGCTGCAGTGATGACAGTTCAGGGCATTGGTGCTTCTTTGAGCAATGTCGTTGCTGGCTGGCTGACAAATTATGGCGGCTACGCTCTTGCCTATTGGGTTCACGGTACTATCGCGCTTTTCGCCTTGGCGCTTTTTCTGATCGGTCGCAGAGAGATCGCCCCGGTTCGCCCAGGCGCTGGCAATCAGGGTGGCAGCCCCGCGATCGCCGGCGGATCGTGAGCTGCAGCTTTGTCTTTGAGATGAGGCCTGGCTCGCATCCGTTTCGACCGATGCCGGTCGCAATACCGGCAGCATTGCGTGTTCACCGCTGTCATGGCGGGCCTGTGATCCTATCACCTTCTCCCTGAAGGTTGATCTGGAGGTGATATGGTGCCCAGAAAAATTAGCAACTCCGCTAATCTTTCCATGATGATCAAGGATATAATCTGTCAAAAATTGACAGAATGGCCGTTACTGCGATTCATTAATTATATTTAATGACAAATCGATCGCGTAAAAAGCACTTATATTGTAATGGCTTAAAATATAGCCCGATTGTATTACAATCAATACGATCCAAAGGATTGATTTCGATCAAGGGTTATCAATAACAGATAATTTATATTACCAAACAACCGTGCTCATGGCCAATACTCTGCCGTAGCATTGACGAAAACCCGATTGAGAACGACCGGCTGGCTGTTTCAAGCCACAGTTGTTTGGCGCCGACATTCCGCTTATATCCTCTCTGGGCGCTGCATATTTCAATCGTTTGGCCTCTCACTCGAAAAGAGAGCCAAATTAGGCAAAGTGTGCATCGATGAAACATCTAGTCGAAAACGCCGTCGAGACGGCAGCTTTTCCTGATCGAGGGGAGAAATTCCCCATTCTGGGCAAGGACACCTCCCTTTTTGTCACCACGGAAGTCAAAACCATCCGGAGCAGCCAGAGACACGGCTGGCAGGATCTCTTTGCAGCCCATACGCTCGAACATCCCCATGAATGTCTGCATCATTCGGTGCCATTTTTCTGGCTGAGCATGGGGTTGCGCGAAACAGAAGTCCATCGAAGCATTGGCGGTCGTGGCGAACTCGCCGTGCTTCCAGCCTATTCGATCAGCATGGCTGAACCGCTCACTGCGGTTGATTGCCTGATCGGCAACGCCACCGAGGCGGTTCATGTCTTTCTAAGGCCAGAACTTCTCCAGGAGACTGCCTATGAGCTCTTTGAGATAGAGCCTGATCGTGTCTCGCTGCTTCCGGTATTCGGACGCACAAGTACCAGCCTGAGCTGGTTGTTGCGCGCCATCAAGCAGTCGCTGGCTGAGCCGGCTAATCTTTCCCAATTAAAGATTGACTATCTTGCACGTGCACTCTGTGCCGACCTGCTGGCGAAATATTCGGTCGTCTCGCCTGCGGCCATCAAGCCCGATCGATATGGCGGGCTGACGTCAAGACAGTTGCGGCGAATTGATGACTATATCACTGAACATCTGACCCGCGATATTCACATCGGTGAGCTGGCATCTCTGTCCGGTATGGGGCGGACGAGCTTTCATCAACGTTTCAAAGCGGCAATGCATATCACTCCGCATCAATATGTCATGCGCGTGCGGGTTCAAAAGGCCAAAGAGATGCTCGGCACATCCGTCCTGCCGCTTGCCGAAATCGGCTTTGCCTGCGGGTTCTCGGACCAGGCGCATTTTGCAACGCTTTTCAAGCGGATCGCTGGCACCACACCCGCTTCGTTCCGGCGCAGCGTTGCCTGACTCAGGAAGGCCGCTTTGCGGCCTTTCCATTGTGAAAATCTCTGATGGGCTGCGCAGTCAGGGTCGCACGCCTGCGCCCTCGTCAGGCGCAGTTGCAGGCCCCATCAGACAGAGCATCCATTCTCCGCCTTGCGTTCCAACTTTGCGTGGCGCTTCTCCTCTGCAGAGATTATCATCCTCCTAATTTGCAGTATTGAGAATGATTTGCTCAATTAGCGGCCTTTTATAAAAACCACTGAAGTTTTATGCAATTCTACTGCATCCAGATTGAATACATAGCGGCAGAAATCAAAAAGCAGGTTGCCGCACGCATCGCTTTTTATGCCAATGATCTGACAGGACTGGGGCCCGCCTGCAATTGATTGTGAGCGAGTGCGGTCTTGTTTGGTCTTCTGGATGATCGCAGAAATGCCGTGTTTGCGGCAGGTTCTGTGGGCGATGGCGGCTCTCCACCAAGGATGGCCCTTATGTTGTCTCTAAAGCATTGCATTGAATTTTCCGGTTTAAGCCGTCACCGGCTGACATGCCTGTTGGGCGTTTCATCGCTGGCGATGGGCCTCGTCCTGGCGCCGGCCAATGCCCAGCAGATCAGAGTCGGATCCGGTCAGGAAAGCGTGATCGACAACGGGGAAGCCCGAGCCCATACAACCGGTGTCGCGGGTCAGCTTGATGCGGCAGCAGTCTGGGTCACCAATGGAACTCTCGCTATCACCAATTCCGATGTCGATTTCTTGAGTGAAGGTCGCGCGGCGGAAGCCTTGCGGGTGGAAAGCTACAGTTCTTCTGCGCCCAGCGTCGTGCGGATCGTCGGCGCGCCGGGCAAGACCGCACGGCTGGTGGCAACCGGCGTCGCAGGCAATGTCGTCAATCTGTCCGGCGACCGCTCTTCGCTTCATCTAGAGAATGTCGAAATCATTGGAACCGGTGCAGGTCGCCGTGGCATTCTGACGATGGGAGAAAGCCAGCTTTCGCTGATCGGCAGCAGCATAGTTGCGGACGATATCGGCATTTCGATGCAGGGAAAATACGGTTCGACCGCCGCGTCGACGCTGGTGGAGAACAGCAGCATCACCAGCTATAATGGTGCCGGAATTTCCGCCATGAGTGGTCAGCTCATCGCCAATAATTTCGATATACGCGCAGGCTTCAACCCGGTTACCAACGCAACGACCACCAGTCGGGGCGCCTATGGGATCAACGCCAATTCAAACAGCAATGTTATCTTGAATAACGGTCGGATCGAAACCTTTGGCGATTATGGTAACGGCATCTTTGCAGCCAATGACTCAAGTGATACCAGGCAGGTCAAATTGCAGGTGGATAATGTTGATATCATTACCCATGGCAGCAACGCGACCGGCATCGAGAACATCCATGTTCGCTCTGTCATCAATGGCGGATCTATCCACACCTACGGACTGGGTGGTCATGGTGTGGGTTCAAGCAATGGCGGCGTTGCCAGCTGGGCCCCTTCGCATGTGACGCTCACGGGCACCAGAATTACCACCGAGGGTGAGAGCGCCTATGGCCTTGTCGCGACCACCAAATCGACAATTGACGGTCGCGGACTAACCATTTCGACCAGTGGCGAAAGTGCGATCGGCGCCCGCAGCCATGGTACGGGCATGGTGACCCTTTCTCAAGGCACAGCAATCAAGACTGCTGGCGATTATGCCCATGGCGCCGCCGTCACATTCGGATCACAGATGGATATCTCTGATACCAGCATTGAGACGACAGGTCAGAATGCGGCCGGCATTTATCTTGTCGGCTATAACACACCTGAAAATGTCACGCCGGTCACAAAGCATGTCAATCGCGTAAATGTTGCAGGATCCACAATTACGGCGGCAAAAGGGCCGGCCCTGCGGGTGGGTGGCGGTGCGACAAGCACATTCAATCTCGAAAACAGTCACGTGCGCGGCACAGGCGACGACGCCCTGCTGTTTTCCAGTGCGGATTATATCTATGATGATGGCACGAATGTCATTCCAATGCCGGTCGGTACCGCAAGCGTGAACGCGCAAGCTTCGTTGCTGGAAGGCGATATTGTTGCCGCTAGCGGTATCGTCGATTTCAATCTGCGCGATAAGAGCCTGCTCAAAGGTGCTGCGCGGGTGAGCGAAACGGGTGGCATTCTTGATCGTTTGTCGATTGACGCCACCAGTGGCTGGGAGATCACCGGCGCCTCGACCTTGAACGATCTGGAAAGTGCTGGCACGATTTCATTTGCCGCCCCCGGTTCGGCAGGTTTCAAGACCCTGACTGTCAAGGGTGACTTCACCTCGTCTGACAGTCTTTTTGTGCTCAACAGCAAGCTTGGCGATGATGGCTCGGAAACCGATCGACTGATCTTTGAAGGCAATGTCAGCGGCACGAGTTCCGTGAGTGTCAACAATGCCGGAGGCCTGGGAGCGCTGACTCTGGGCGATGGGATCATGATTGTGGATGCCGCAAAGGCCAGCAATGATGCCTTTGTCCAGCAGGGGCGTATCGCAGCCGGCGCTTACGACTATACGCTGTTTGCCGAGGACCGCTCCGGCAATTTCGATGGTAAATGGTATCTTCGCTCGAGCTATAATCCCGCTCCGACCCCGGATCCCGACCCAGACCCAAACCCGGAGCCAGACCCAAATCCAAATCCCGGTCCCAAACCGGAGCCTGAGCTACCCAATTATCGGCCTGAAGTTCCGCTCGATATGGTTGCCCCCGTTCTCGCAAACCGTTTTGGACTGGCGATGCTCGGTACCTACCACGACAGGCGTGACACGCTTGATCCAAAGCTTTCAGCCGTCTGGCTGCGCGGCTTTGGCGAACACGGTGACGCGGGGTCGGCCTCCGGCAATGCACAGGGCCATTTGAATGATTTTTACCGAGATGGGCCGTCCTATGACTTCACCCTCGGTGGGTTTCAGTCGGGTATTGACCTTTATCGCCGTGAACAGGAAAGCGGATCGCGCGATCTGGCTGGCCTGTTTGTAGGGGCAGGGCGCGCTGAAGCCAATGTCGATCGGGTCTATGGCGGCAATGCCGGTCAACTGACAATGAATGGCTATAGTTTTGGCGGCTATTGGACCCATCTCGACCAGACAGGTTTTTATACGGATGCCGTCATCCAGGGCACCCGCTATGACCGGATCGAAAGCAGTTCTGCCGACCAGATCGCCATGCGCACAGCAGGCTGGGGCTTCATTTCCTCGCTTGAAGGCGGCTATCGTCATGGGCTCGGCAATGGCTGGACGGTCGAACCGCAAGCGCAATTGATCTATCAGCACCTCTCGCTCGACAACACATCAGATCGATTTGGACGGATCGCATTTTCCGACACCGACACTGTCTATGGCAGGGTGGGGGCGAAGATCGGCCGACAATGGCAGGCCGAAAGCGGGCGTCGCTATGCAGCCTGGGCACGGGTCAATCTCTGGCACACAATGGGTGGGGAGGCGAAGACCAGTTTCTCCAATCTGCAAGGTGAAAACCGCGTCTCGCTCGTCAGTGATGCGCAAGGAAGCTGGGGACAATTTGGTCTCGGTTTCTCCGGTCAATTGACTGAGACAGTCTCGCTGTTTGCCAGCGGCGATTATAGCCACAGCCTTGGCCATAACGGGGTCAAGAACGACAGTCTGGCCGGTCGTGTTGGTCTGCAGATGAAGTGGTAAATCCAACCATTCCTGCATCTAGCAGCGCCCCCGCAAGGGATGCAGGGATCGTCTCCTTCGCGCAAATTGCGAAGGAGACGCCTTTCTGAGGACTATATTTGTGAACCGGATCGCAAAAATACGGATCATCATTGGCACAGGTCTGGTTTTGACCCTATTGGCGCAAGTTGGCTTGTTGTTTGCCGCCGGGCTGCCGGGCAGTAAAATCGCAATTGTCTCGGGTATTCTGCCGCTGTTCTGTGCAGGTGCAGCTTGGCTGTGGTTTGCGGATGATGTTTCATTCAGACGCAAATTGTCGGCGGCGCTTGAGAACCGTGAACTTGAAGTTCATTACCAGCCATTTGTGCGGTTGCGCGATCACAGGATCATTGGAGCAGAAGCTTTGCTGCGCTGGCCCGGCTGCAAGACCAGCATTGAAAGCCTCGTCGCGCGGGCCGAGCAAACCGGCATGATTGCGGTGCTCACCGATTACGTGATTGCGCGGGTTGCCGATGATTGGCCGTCTTTTCAGGCAATGGACCGTGATTTTCGCATTAGCATCAATATCTCTGCACCGGATCTTGCGACTGGCACGCTTTGCGATCGGTTGAAGCGGCTTGCCTTTAACATGCCTGCGCAAGCAGTGGCATTGGAAATAACCGAAAGGCAGTCCGCACCGCTCGACGAGATCGGCCTCCATCTCTGCGAGTTACGGAACCTGGGATACCAGGTCTATGTTGACGATTTTGGCGCGGGCTTTTCCAGCATGACGCGTTTGCTGCACCTGTCCTTCGACGGCTGCAAACTTGATGCATCCTTTCTTAAAATGCCTGTCGCCGCCGCCGCGATCAGCGCAATGCAGATATTTGCGCAGGCAAGCGGGGTCGAACTGATTGTTGAAGGCGTGGAAACCGCGGCACAGGAAAACATGTTGGCAGAAATCAATCCTGACCTGATTGTGCAGGGCTGGCTTTTTGGGCGAGCCGCAACAAAGTCGGAGCTGATCGAACGGCAAAAAAAGCAGCGGCGGACCTTGAACTGTTCTTTGCGCGCCTCTCCAATAATCAGGTTTGTCGGCGGCCGGGCATAGTGGCTCCCTAAGACTGCACAGCGGCCAAGCGATATCGCAAGGCGCAGCGAGGTCACAATGCTTTTTGTTGCAGACCGAAATGGGTAGTGGGCCTCGTTTGCGAGCCTCGGGCGGCTGGCTAATACGCAACGAAATAATAGGGGATTGTAGAAAGGCTGAGACTCAGCTTGCTTTGTCTTAAATCTACCGGAGGGAAATTATGCTCAACTCAGTTTGGTGCAATGCTCTGCGTGCTCAAAATTGCCTTGAACTTCGATATGATGGATTTACGAGAATTGTCGAAGTCCATGCTGTTGGCGTTTCGAAAGAAGGCAACGAAATCGCGCGCGTTTGGCAGGTCAGAGGCGGTAGCAATAGCAATGAGCGTACCGGTTGGAAGCTGCTGAGGCTCGATGAAGCACTCTCGGCACATGTGATTAATGAAAAGTCCGATGCACCGCGTCAAGGGTATAAACGTGGGGACGTAGCAATGAGCCGGATAGCCTGTCAGGTCTAAGTCGCCGCAATTAAACCCTCGACCTTCCCTATCGTGCAATGCGACAAATGCATGCCTATTGTCCGTCCAAAAAAGCCCCCCAGACTGGACGGTAGAACCCGTAGCTTTCATAAAAAATTATTTCTGTGTCACTTGTCGATGACAATTGATCGAAGTTTGCCAAACCACTCAGTTCCTGGACTGCATACAAAAAACTCAAAGAGGATCGCGCCAGAAAGCGCAGTGCGGCAGCGTATCGTTAAGTTACGGCAGGCCTTTTCGGTGGTTCAAAACTTTTTTTGGTATTGGTGAACTGCGTGTGGATTACGGGCTTCGGTTATCGCGAATATTTCGGACAACGCGGCAAGGTCCTAATCATTCTGCTTTCTGGTGGCGACAAGGCCTACCAAAAGAAAGACATCAAGGAAGCCATAAAAGTGGCGAAGGAGGCGTAAAGCCTATAGAGACAATTCCCTTCGATGCTTCTGAATTCCTAGGAAGCCAAGAGGTTCTGTTGCAAACTTTTCATCAACGGATGGACTGATAGTATTTCGGCTTTTAATCAGCTGAGTATTTTAGATGTTCAAAGGTCGCCATTTTGATAAATCCGTCATTCTGCTTTGTGTTCGGGGGTATCTGGTTTACAATTTGAGCCTTCGCAATGTGAAGGAAATGATGGCGGAGCGCGGTATTGATCTGGACCATTCAACCGTCCATCGCTGGGTCATCTGCTTTAGTCCAAAACTGCCTGAATGTTTCAATCGGAAGAAGCGGCAGGTCACACGCAAATGGAACCTCGATGAGACTTACATCAAGGTCAAAGGAGAGTGGCTGTACTTATATCGTGCCATCGATAGCAATGGCGATACGGTTGAGTTCTATTTCAGCAAACATCGTGATCTGACCGCTGCTGAACGCTTTATACGCAAGGCCCTGGCCCGCCACGGCAGGCCAGTGCGCATTGCCATCGATGGAAGCGAGACCAACAGAATAGCTATAGTACAATGCGATGCAGAGAGCCGGCTCAGCCAGACTGGAAAACCTATTGCCATTCGTTGCAGTGAATATATGAACAACACGATTGAGCGGGATCATCGTCGCATCAAACGACGCACACGCTCCATGCTTGGTTTCAAGTCAGAAACCGCAGCGGGCATCACGCTTGCCGGTATCGAACTCATTCACATGATGCGTAAACAACAATGCATCTTTGAATATCAGAAAGCACTCTCTATCAAACAACAGTTCGAAGTACTCGCAGCATAATTGCGTCCAGAGCTAAGCAGTGCTCCGTGCAAATAAAATTTTTGCAACAGAACCTTTCGTTTGCTCCATAAAAAAAGCCGCCCAAAATGGACGGCGATAAAATTGCGCCATCGGCGCATTATTCTACTTGCATCGTGCGCCATTGGCGTATAAATAACGAATATGAGAATAGTTCGTACGCATCGCTACACAAAAGACCTGCGCAGACTGCGGCTATCAGAGCGCCATCAAGACGCTCTTGAGCAGAGCATAGCAAACGACCCACAGGTCGGAGCGGTCATTCCCGGCCTTGAGGGCGTACGGAAAGTTCGCTTTGCAATGCAGGGGAGAGGAAAGAGCGGCGGCAGCAGAGCTATTATTACCTGATGCTTTCAGACGATCTTGCAATTATGCTGACAGCGTATGCTAAGAATGAGCAAGAAAACCTCTCTCCTGAACAGAAGAAAGCAATTCTTGCAGCCCTTAAGGAGTTGAACAATGGCTGACAAAAACAAAGATTTTGGCGACGGCATCCTTGAAGGCCTCAAAGAAGCATTGGCTTGGAAGCGTGGCGAGGTCGCGCTTGAGGTTCGGAATATCGATCCAATGCCAGCCTCTCGCATTAAAGAAATCCGTAAACGCCACGCACGCTCAACAAAAGAGTTTGAACGTCGGTTTGGCATTCCCGCCGCCACAATGAACAATTGGGAGCAAGGTCGCCGTAAGCCCGACCCAACCGCGCGTCTCTTGTTGAAAGTGATTGAGGACGCACCGGACGTTGTGGAGAAAGCCGCCCACGTAGCTTAATCCTAGCTCCCCAACTCCTAGCGATACCTATTAGCGCGCAACCTCGAATAAGCTCCCTCTGTTTTTGATGGAGGGAATGATGAGATCACAGCTTTCACTGATGTGGCTTGCCGCCATGACTGCGGCGGCATCGGCGATGCCTCTCGACGGAACAATATCAACAAGTTTTCAACCAAATATGGAAAACGGCAACTTAGTTGGGTGCTCTATAATTTATAGTGTTATTGACCATCCTGAAATATTTGGAAAAAATAGACAAAATACATTTGCGGGCTCTATCGGAATAGGGCTCAACAGGGAAAATAAAAATTTAGAATTATTGGTGTTAACTAGCTGATTTGCATCAATAGGCGATTTTTCTTCTGGTGTTGAAATCGACCCATTTCATATAGATTCTACATATATATTGATATAGACTTTGCGACAAACTTAAAGTTTCAGCATAAGAAGCTTCAAGGGGCGCAAGGAGGAGTTATTAGCTGGTTTGATTTGGTAAAATCAGCGGAGATTTTATCTAACTCACTTGAAAAAAGAAAGTTACGCATCGGTTACAAGACAGAAAAGAATGACTTAGAAAATTATTTCGATGTCGATCTGTCTGTACTTGATACCAATGCCAATGGTGAGCACTATAGGGGAGAAAAGACACTCGACGATTTCCGTCACTGCAATGAATCTCTTTCGAGATCAATCAAGCTTCACGATTGATAGAGCTATCCATCTTCTAGGGATACCAATTAGCGACAGCGATACACTACATTCCCTTTAGTTTTGAAAGGAATGAAGATGTACGCAATCCTTTATCTTATCGTTGTCGCTGTCATGGCGCTGATCATGCACTTCATCAGCATGGGAACCACGTCACTCGTAGACTTTTTTGGTCATGGCTTTGGTTGGGGCACGATCTTCGGAATGATGGTGACGGGCGCCATTGCCCTAATTTGCCAGCGCATCGAGGCGAGAAAGTAATTGGTGCGTCATATTTCCTCCTTTAGTTGCTCGATCCATCGTAATGGCCTCAATGACCTTTTGAACCTGTGGAGCGCCCACTTTCATGTTCTGCAACAGGTTCATAGCTTCAAGATATGCAGGCCGATTGCTGGTTAGTGCCTGTGCGATCTGCGTGTTCCTCTTTTCAATCGCCTGCTGTTGGATCAATTTCATCACATGACCAACGGTTCTTACTCCGGCTGCTCGCAATGCCCCTAATGCTCCTTGAGCAGAATACGCCTCCTTTACACCGAAAGCAGGGGGCGCGGGCGGTGCAAAGTCTCTCTGAGCTGCTTGTCGTGCTGCCGTGTAGCTATTGCCCAGGACGTCGTTTTTTGTCGTAGCAAACAATGCGTCCCTGTCGAGAAGATCAAGTGCATCTTTCGTACGGTCCTGACCGAACAGCATCCCCATTCGATCACGGTTCCAGTCGCCCTCTCCCTTAATTATGTTTTTGAGCGCAACCAAGTCGTTCGCCTTTGTCCCGATCTGACGGTCAATATCGGCACGGGCGGCTTGCTGCATACGGAACGTTTTTGCAGATGGGCCAACCATTAGGCCTTCTGGATTAACGCCGTCCAGAGCCTCCTGCTGGAGTTCCTCAGGTCGTAGCGCCTCGCGCCCACTGTCGAGCGCCTTTACACCGATCCGAAGCCCTTCATTCTGTCGTGCAAGTTCTCTAAACTGAGCGTCGGCCATTTTGATACCCGGAACATGCTGCGCCAAGCTATCATCGATCATCTGCCGCGTTTCAGTGAGTATTCTTGACACCTGCGGGTTAGCTTCATTCTTTTGAAGGCCATCAATTGCGTTTCTCGTCTGCAAGAGAGTGTAAGGATTGGTATCCAGCGTATTGCCGTTGTTCACGTTGAGCATATTGCGAATGTTCTTCGCGGCAGACTGCGCCGGTCCACGCAGGATAAAGTGCCAGATTATTGCCCGCTACGCAGCAACTCCACTATGCGCAATGATCTCCGGACTTTGTCTCAGCCCAAAACAAGATTGGTGATTTCGGGCTTCGTTGTGCTCAAGTATCAGCTTTTTGCAGGGCTTTACCACAAGTCCGTGCATCACCTCTCGGCAGATGTTGACAATGCCAATTAAAATATGACAAACGCGGTTAAGTATTTATCGTGCCAGATCTCATGCCATGCCTGCAGGCTTTTGGATCGCGGTCACTACAAAATCTTATCGTTACGACAGGTACGTGTGATGGTCCGTTCCTTGACTTCCTGGCTGAATGGCCTGTTTCGTCTTCATAACAGGGAAGCGGTACGTTTCGCTGCCCGATTGGTCGGCAGTCGCGACAATGGCGAGGAAATTGTTCAGAATGCCTGGCTAAGGCTGTGCGCCCGAACCGATACCACACCCATTGAGCATCCCCGGTCCTACCTGTTTCGTGCCTGTCGCAATGCAGCCATCGATTTTACATTGCGCCAACAGCGTGAGCGCAATTACCGTGTCGACCTGGACAGCCTCGACGAGGCTGAAGTTGCCGATAATACGCTCGAGCTTTACGAGCAACGGCGGCAATTGGCGGTCTTCGTCGTCTCGCTCAATGACCTTCCCACAGCCTGCCGCCTTGCCTTCGTCATGAACAAATATCAGGGCTATTCGCATCGCGAGATTGCCCAACAGCTTGGCATTTCTGTCAGTATGGTCGAAAAACACGTAGTCAGGGCTCTGATGCACTGCCGCAAATTCCTCACCGAAGATAGCGAGTGTTGATCAAAGCTTTGATGTTTTCACGCCTCTAAACCGTCTAGACAACAGGACGCAAGATGAGAAGGGACGGGATGCCCGCCAAAACAATGACGGAGGATCACCATGATCTTGCCGAACAGGCGCTACACTGGATTGTCAAACTCAATTCCGGAGAATCTGATCCCGAGCAGTTCAAGGCCTTCGCCGCATGGAGATCATCAAGCCTTTTAAACGAACAGGCAGCTGAGCAGGCGGAAGCACTCTGGAACGCCATGTCAGGGCTCCATGTCGACCCGAACAATGGACTGATGCGGCTATCGCCCATCGAAGCTCCGGTTTCCCGTCGCCATGTGCTGAAAGGCATTGCCGTTGTGAGTGCTGTCAGCACAGTCGGTGGCGCGCTCTGGGGCAGCGGACTTCTGCGGCAGATTTCTGCTGATTATGTTTCCATGACCGCTGATCTCAGGACCATCAACCTTGACGACGGCTCCCGCATTTTCCTCAATGCGCGTTCCGCCATCGATGTGAAACTCGCTCCGGCGTTGAGGCAAGTCATCCTGTATGAGGGGCAGGCCTATTTCGAAATCGCCGCAGATCCTGCCCGTCCGTTCGAAGTGCGGATCGGAGACTGTTCGGTGGTCGCCTTGGGGACGGCCTTTGATGTCTCCAAAAACCTAGTTGATGCTTTGGCCGAGGTTGCGGTGACGGAACACGCCGTGCTGGTGCGATCTCAATCGGGCCAAACCCGCCAAATCGCGGCAGGCCAGTCCGTCTCCATCGATAAAATGGGGGCCATTGGTCCGGTCGTCCTTCAGGAAAGCGCTGTGACAACTGCATGGAGGGACGGCGTCTATATCGCGCAGGACCGCTCGTTAGGCGATATCATCGCCGCACTTGCTGCCTGGTATCCCGGCCTCATCTATCTCCGTGACCCCTCACTTGCCAAACTCAGGGTCAACACCGTGCTTGATCTCCACGACCCAGTCGCTTCGCTTAATACGCTGCAGGCCGGGCTGCCGATCCGCAGTCGTCATTACTCCCGCTATCTGACGGTCATTCTGCCTGCCTAAGCGCCCTTCAAAATAGTGCGCTCGCCAATTGAGGTTTTTCTGAACCAGACCGGTCTCAGCTATAGACGGGCAGCATCATCGGACTACCAGCGCGATCCCGTCTGGCGTTTTGCGGACAGGAGAATATCATGAGAATGTTGATGAGGGTAAAATGGCTGAAGGCTTTTCTGGTTGCCACAACGGCAATCATGCCACTTGTAGCCATTGGTGAAGGCTATGCTGTTGCGCAAACAGCGCAAAACCGGGTTCCCTATCATATCCCCGCTCAATCTCTCGCCTCGTCGCTCTCAGCCTTCGCGCGCGCCAGCAATTACAAGATTGCCTATACTACTTCCTTGACGCTCGGCAAGATGGCGCCAGCGATCGAGGGCAATTACACTGCAGAAGACTTGCTCGAACGATTGCTGTCAGGGAGCGGGCTGTCCTACCGCTTCACTGGCGAAAAATCCGTGTCCATCGCAGCGATCGGCCAGCAGGACGCGGCATTTCAGGCGGAAGGAACGACGCTCCTTGACACGATCACCGTGACTGGCGGCCAGGGCATTGCGGCAGCAGATGCACCCTATTCCACGGCTGCACCCACCGCTTATATTTCCGAGCAGACCATTGATCGGTTTCGCGGCTCGAGTCCCGCCGATATCTTTCGCGGAACTGCCGGCGTGATGTCCGCTGAAGCCCGCAATGGAGCAGGCTCGATCGATGTGAATATTCGGGGCATGCAGGGCATGGGGCGAGTCAAAACCACCATTGATGGTGCGGAAAACGCCATCAATATCTATCAGGGCTATCAGGGTATATCCAATCGAACCTTTGTCGATCCTGACCTGCTGGCAGGTGTCGAGATCCAGAAAGGGTCTGATGCCGCATCAAGTGGTATCGCGGGCACCGTCGCCATGCGCACCGTCGAGGCCGGTGACATTGTCAAGGAGGGCAATCGCTTTGGCATTCGCGTCAAGGGTGGATTTGGCACCAATTCGAGCAAAACTGTCGGTGACACGGTTGCCGGATATCAAGTGATCAACAAGGGCTATGCCGGTCCCAAGATCGACGATCCGGAACTGCCTGATTATGACAGTCTTTTTGTGCCTTCGGTCACGAGTGGAGAGGGCACGATGAACCGGCCGGCGTTCCTGCAACCCACAAACGGTTCCGGTAGCATCGTTGCGGCAATGAAGGATGAGCAGGTTGAATTGCTTGCAGGCTATGCCTACCGCAAACGCGGAAACTATCATGCAGGCAAGCACGGCTCAGCGGCGCAAGTCAATGACAGGGGACCCACCTCGGTCTGCAACACATTGTCGTGCCAACTCAATCCCGATGACCCCTACAATTGGATGTGGTATCCGCAATACATGGAGCACAGCGGGCTCACCAATTACCGTGCCGGTGAACAGGTGCTCAATACTCAGCTTGAGACAGGCTCCTGGCTTTTGAAAGGCAAGCTCAAATTTGGTGACGGGCACAGCATTCAGCTCGGTTACACCGGGTTCAAGAGCATTTCTGGCGATCGCATGGCTTCCAATCTCAACGGGCTTGGCGCGCAGGCCCGGCAGCAAAGCAAAACCACCGATGCCGATATCCATACCGGCACTTTCAAATATCGCTGGAACCCGGAAGACAATGATGTGATCAATCTCAAATCCAATCTTTGGGTCACCCGTCTCGAACAGCGCAGCCCGCCGGCTTATGGCGGCAGCGCGAACGCACCCTCCGGATTTAAATCCGGTCCAGATCTTTTGACCTGGGGGGCTGATATCAGCAATGAATCTCATTTTTCTACAGCCTATGGTGATCTCGTTCTCACCTATGGGGCATCCTACAAGCTCGAGGATACCGCGCCATCCGAAGGCACGCGCAAATGGGATACCTGGCTTGATCTGCGTGATGGCAAGCGAGAAGAGGCTGCAGGCTATATCAAGGCGGGCTACAAGCCGGTGGACTGGCTGACGCTGAATGGCGGGCTGCGTTACTCCCATATGTGGTCACAAGACCGAAGCGATCCAGCCGTCAAGCTCCCGGAAATGGATTATTCGACCGCAGCTTTCAGGGAAGGGGGCTTTAGTCCTTCTTTTGGTGTGACGGTTGAGCCGATAAAGGGCACGCAGTTCTATGCCAATTATTCCAGCACACTGCGTGCACCCAGCATTATGGAATCGGTCACCGCATTCAGTATGAACGTGAATGCGGACACCAAGTCAGAGCGCTCCAATAATTGGGAGCTGGGTGTCAATCTGATCGAGGATAGTCTTCTCGCAGACAGTGATCAGACAATGGTCAAGTTAGGATATTTCAACTGGGATGTGCAAAACTATATTGCCCGCGAATGGTATCGGGACCCCAACAAGATCTATCCGGGCATGCGTATCATCAATATCGACCGTGCACGCTTCTCTGGACTTGAGCTCTCGACCCGCTATGAACTTGGCGGCTTCAGCGCGGAACTGGCTGCAAACTACTATCTCAATGTCGAGTTCTGTCGCACTGCGGATAGCTGTGAAGACAAGTCGCTTTACGCTGATTATTCCACCAATGCCGTGCCACCGAAATATGGCATCGATCTCACCTTGTCGCAGAAACTCATGGAGGATGCTCTCACCCTTGGTGGCCGCATCTCGCATGTATCAAGCAGAGCGATCGGCCATGGCGACGCCACCGCCCAGGGCATGTCACAATTTATCAGGCTCATTGAATGGGAACCCTATACGCTGGTCGATATCTTCGCAGAATATAAAATCAACGATAATTACACAGCCAGTGTCCGGGTCGAAAATCTGACGGATCAATATTATGTCGATCCGCTCAGTCTCGTGCAGCAGCCCGGACCCGGCCGGACATTCTATGCATCGCTGACCGCAAGCTTCTAGCGGCTGCGGGGCTGCTTCAAATCTCCAACACTCATGAGACCGGGTTTGCAGTTGAAGCTGCGTCCGGTCGCTTCCTGGTTCGATCAGGCGGAGAAAGCTGCGCGCGGCATCAATGAGATGCACGGCAATCATCAGCTATCGACGCAGATCCTACGTCCCTTGGATTGATAAAATCAAAGCGCCGCAGGCGCAGCTCTTCCGGCTCAGTTTCGATGGGCCTTCTTTTGCGCCTCGCGTGGGCTCATTCCGAATTGGCGCCGAAAGGCTGTGGCGAAGTTTTCTGGACGCGTATAGCCCGCGAGCAAACTTGCGCGTGAAACAGGCACTTCTCCTGAAACAAGCGCATGATAGGCAGTGTCGAGACGAGACCTGCGGATATAATCGAAGACGCTTGCACCCTCGCAAAGTTGAAACAACCGTTGCAGGCCGCCCGAATTGATACCGGCTGCGCGGGCTATCGTCGGCACATTGAGCGGTTCCGCAAGGTTCTCGGCAATGAAATCCTTTGCGCGCGCAAGCCGCAAACGGTCGAGCCGGTTTAAAGCAGGTGTCGACGGCTGCTGTGGTGCTGCCCGCGTCATCGCGCAAAGCGCCTCCGCCACGATTTCAACGGCACGGCTCTCAAAGAACAGCTTTCGCAAAGCGGGCGTCAAATGTGGTGGCATGACAATCTGCTGCAACAATTGGAGGGTTCGCGGCGTTACGGTCCAGTGATGACTGGCAAGATGATCCCGCAAAAAATGGGGGGTGTCACCTTCTGAGGCGGTCTGCAATCCGTCAATATCCAGCCATTCCGGTGTGGCCGAAACCACCAGATGCCGCAATCGCTGGCCGCCAGGCGAACTGCGCTGAAAGCTATCTGCGCGGGCATTCATGATCGCTGTACCCTCCAGAGCCTGAGCGTTTCCCTCAAAATGGAACGCTCGTTCGCCCATTTTCATATCGACTGCGCCGTCGAGGAAGAAAATACAGGAAAGACCGGCCGGTAAATGCGAGGAGGCAGTAAATGCCCGTTCCTCCGATGCGTCGCTCACATGCAAGAAAAGCCCCGGCCGCAATTCTTCATGAATGAACTGTCCCTCGATCAAGGTGTCTTCGGGTGAAAGCCGGTCGTCCGGACTTTCCAATGTCACGCCATCCCGCTGCAGAAAATCACGTACCAGCAGCTTCTTATGACTCGCGTCAACGGATGGTGCCGGAAGTGCGTGTTGGGGCGATGTCATCAGAAAAAACCCTTCAATGCGATTGCCACACCCGATGTTGCAACCCGCCTGACCCTTCGGTGAGCTCGCATGCTGCCTTGTCTGAACTCAGCCTCACGTTTTTTGCCTCCGGCAAAGGTTTTTCTGTCTTTGCCAAAGCTTGGCGAATTGCGCATAGCTCGATGCTTTCTCTATTCGTAACTTAATATGATTTTAAAGGTCAAGTTTAATCGGTTGTGTTTGCAACCGCTTTATCTGCGGCCTTGAACAAAGCATCAGAACGAGGTTTCCGTGACACAGTGGATTGCTGCCTATCATAATATCAAAAGGGCTCCGAAACGGCATCGCGCCGGACTGTCACGGCTTCTCATGCTCTCGACAGCCATCGGACTGCTGGCAACCCATTCCGCCCTGGCGCAACAACAGGACGAAGCCGCGACAGTGCTCGGAACGATCACCATTGATGCTAAAGGCGAAAGTCCGACGGGCCCCGATCATTCGATCGTCGCCAAGAAAAGCCGCGCTGCATCGAAAACCAGCACTTCTCTGCTGGAAACACCGCAGGCTTTGAGCGTCGTCACCCGGCAACAGATGGATGCACAGGGGGCGGATAGCGTGCCGCAGGCGCTCCGCTATACGCCCGGGATTCTTTCCGAAGCCAATGGATATGACATCCGCTACGACTGGCTCAATATTCGCGGCTTCAACACCTATGGCACCATCTGGATGGATGGGCTCGCACTTCCGGGTGACCCAAGCAGCTACGCAACACCCAGCGTCAATCCCTATGCGCTCGAACGGATCGAGGTTATCAAAGGGCCGGCATCTGTCCTCTATGGACGCACGATGCCCGGTGGACTTGTCAACTATGTCAGCAAACGCCCGCAGCAGACAGCAAGAAATGAGGTCGTGATCGGGACGTCGGCCTTCGGCGGCGTGCAGACATCGGTTGATTCAACCGGGCCGGTAACCAAGGATGGCGACTTTCTTTATCGCTTTGTCGGGCAATGGCGCAACATGCACACCCAGATCGATCAGGAACGGGATCGATCCTTCATGCTGGCCCCGAGTTTGACGTGGAGCCCTTCAACCGATACCTCGCTCACCCTGAGTGGCTATTACCAGCGTGATCGCGCAATCTTCAATCCTCGCTTCTATCCTGCGACAGGGACATTGCTCAAAAATCCCCACGGACAAATCCCGCGCGATCTTTATCTCGGCGACCCTGAAGCCAATCAATTCAACCGCGATTTCTATACGCTCGGCTATCAATTCTCGCACCAGTTCAATGACAACTGGAGCATCCGACAGAACCTGCGCTACAGCCGGTCGAGCCAGGACATGTTTCTTGTGCTGGTCAATCCCGCCTTTGCCTACCAATCCGACGGTCACACACTCAATCGCGCTTCGGGTGCCTCGGAAGATACACTGAGCGCATTCAGCGTCGATACCCAGGCTGAGGCTCGGTTTGAGACCGGCCATCTCGACCATACGCTGCTGTTCGGTCTGGAATATATCAATGCCAGCTCCGATCGCAATTTCGGCAATGCAACGGCAGGTGTGCCGCCGCTCGATTATCTTGATCCGCACTATGGCGGCATTTCCATTGCCTATCCCGCCTACACAGCCTCTGCCTTGCAGAAGCAGCGTCAGCTCGGTGTCTATCTACAGGATCAGATCCGCTACGATCGGCTGATTGCCACTTTGGGCCTGCGTTATGATCGGTCGGAAATCTCCACCTTTAACAGGCGTGCAAAGCCGGAACAGGCCTTTGTCGAGAATGAGGAAGGCCAGGTGTCGGGGAGGGCCGGGCTCAGCTATCTCTTCGACAATGGCCTTGCGCCCTATCTGAGCTATTCCACCACGTTCACGCCTCTACTGGGTGTGGATGCATTCGAAACGCCCTATAAGGCGCAGCAGGCCGGGCAATTCGAAGTCGGGATCAAATATGAACCGGTTGCCCACAACGCCATGGTGGCAATATCGCTGTTTAATCTTGATATCAAAAATGCACTGACGCCCTATCTGACAAGCGGAATTCAGACGGGCTATATTCAGTCTGGCCGGCAGCGGGTCCGTGGCGTCGAACTTGAAGGCAAGATGGAACTGAGCCAGGAAATCGAACTTCTGGGCTCCTATGCCTATTCGCATTCCGAAATACTTGAATCCAATCTCGCCGTCGAAAAAGGCCGCGAAATCCTCAGACTGCCGGAACATCAGGCAAGCATCTGGGTCCGCTATAGCCCGGCCTTTATTCCCGGCCTCTCGCTGAATGCCGGTATCCGCGGCTGGTCCTCCTATCAGACCGACAGCAAATATCTGGAAAAACTTCGCATTCCCGGCCAAACACTGGTTGATCTGGGCGCTGAACTTGATTTTGGCGCCGTCAAGAAGGAGCTCGAGGGGATGACGCTGCGGGTAAACGCCAGCAATCTGTTTGACAGGAAATATGTGTCCCATTGTCTCAACGACACGGGCGGGAGCTGCAATTATGGAGCAGGCCGGGCGATCAATGCCAGCCTGAGATATAGCTGGTGAAGATGCTCGAAACCCCTGGCGCATACCGTAGGTTCATCATCAAGCTGGGGCTTGCCTTTGCAGGCCTCGCTTTGCTGCTGTCTCATCCGGCACGTGCTGAGATCGTCATCACCGATGCTGCCGGCCGGACAGTGCGTCTGGAAGCCCCGGCAAAACGCATTGTCACCAATGAAAGCCTGCTACTGCTGTCACTGGCGCTGATTGATCCCGATCCCGTCTCGCTTATAGCCGGTTGGGCCAATCCGCAACGGATCGACCCGGGCATGTTAGCGGCGTTCCGCGCAAAGTTCCCCGCTATTGACGCGATCCCGACGGTCGGCGCGCTGCAGCCCACGCAGACATCTGTCGAGAGTATCCTGAGCGCCAGGCCGGATCTGGTTGTCATCCATCAGTGGCAACCGGGCTGGCAGGAGATCGTCGATCTGCTTGCATCCGCCGCCATTCCCGTCATCTTCCTGGATGGCCCGGTGAATGACCAACGCTTACCACAGGACGCCACAGCCTTTTCCATCGCACTGCTGGGCGAGGCCATTGGTCGTGCCGCTCCGGCGGCAGACTACGCAAGATTCGTGCGCGATCATTATGCAGCGATCACCGGATCGTTGCAAAATGTCACCACGCGACCCACGGTACTGGTGGATGGATTTGCCAGTTCAAGCTGCTGTTCGACGCCAGGCCGCGATAATCGCATGACCCAGAATATTGCGCTTGCCGGCGGGATCAGCATCGGTGCCAGTGCGGTTGCTGGTTATGAAGGCAGATTGAATCCCGAATATGTGTTGGAAACCGACCCGGCAGTCTACATTGCCACCGGCGTGCCACAAATATCGTCGCAAGCCAGTCTGACAATCGGCGGCAACGTCGCAAAAGATGTGGCACGCAGCTCGCTTAACACGCTGGTCGATACGACAATCCGACGGGACCTGCACGCTGTCGCGCAAAAACGCGTCCATGGGATCTCCCATCAACTGTCGATCTCTGCATTGAATGTGGTGATTTTTGAGTGTTTCGCCAAATGGATTAACCCCGAACGCTTCGCGGACATTGATCCGGACAAGACCCTGGCTGAGATCAACAAGCGTTTCCTCGCGGTAGAGCTCGACGGCACCTTTTTTATCTCCCTGTCTGATGAGCGCTGATTGCCAATGGCAAAGATCGCGGCGACCGAACTCGATCCTATTTTTTAAGTGCAGTTCGGTCCGGCCAGCCGTGCCAGTAGCCTTCTGACTCGCCTTCACGGCTGAGATCACTATTGACGGAAGGCTGTCACGAGCGAAAATATCCAGATCATTCGAACGTGATCTTCAGCCAGCCGCGGTCCGCACTATTTTGTTTTCAATCATTCAATTGCTGCTATCCTGCGATCGCGTTGGTGAATATCAGAACCACTCAAACGCTGAGCCCCGGCAGACTTCACGGTTTGCCGGGGCTTTTGTTGGGCATTCATGCGGGATTGACGCAATCCTGGGTTTTCACGGGATCACGAAGTGCCTATCAGCTTGAAATGTCTCATTCTATCCTCTGGCCTTTTGCGCGTCTTTCTGGGATGATCGGCGGCGCTGTCAACCGAACATCGTTCTGGCGATCGTGCAACCCCGGCCAGGTCGCGCGCTGACCTCCGGGGTTTTTTCTTGCGCTGCAGCTGCGCCAGCTGATGATCGGACACGGTAAAAGCGATATCATCTCGACGCCGCGTGTCAGTCACGGGGTTTATAGCAGAAAGCCATCCACAAGCATTGATGCTCAGTGGCGGAGCGAGGCTCATTTGGGAACAATATGGAGCGGTTTCAGTTAACCTGCTGAAACAATATAAGGAGCTCCGATGTTTAAGAAATCCTGGATTGCGGCTTTAAGTTTTGCTGTTGCTGCAACCTCCTTCACCCCGGTGATTGCTTCGCCTCTGTATCCGACCTCGGATGCAGCTATCAATTCATCACAAGTTCAGCAGGTTCAGCACAGACGAATTATCGACGAACGTCGTAACAATTGGAAACGTTCGCATCGCGACGGATGGCACAATGGTCATCGTGGCTATCGCGAACATCGTCGTGGCTATAAGCGCCATTCAGATGGCTGGTGGTATCCCCTGGCGGCATTTGGAGCGGGCGCGGTCGTTGGTGGCGCTTTGAACAATCAGCGGCCAGCAGCGCGTGGTTATGACAATCGTCATTATCAATGGTGTTCTTCGCGCTACCGCACCTATCGTGCGTCCGACAACACCTATGTCCCAAGTGTTGGTCGCCGTGCCGTCTGTAACTCACCCTATAGCTAAGCGATGCTGATAGAATGGATGCCTCACGACAACCCGTCGTGGGGCATCTATGCGCAATGCCCCGCCTATCGGCACATCATCCTCATCCCGTTCACCGAACTATTGCGCCTTCGCGTTATGAAATAGCAGTTGCCGTGAAGGTTTTGCCTCTGGTCGGATTGGCATAGGGCAACGCGTCTGCGCTTCATCGCTTCAATCGAGCTTCGCTTTGAGATCGGCTTTCCCAAGCGCTATGCATAAATGCCTGTCGCCACTCCGACGCAAGCTGCGCCATCCTCGGTTGTTCTGAGCTCCTATTCAAGACAGCCACGGCTATGCATGTGGGGGGCTGTGCTGCATCCCTGCTTCGTCAAGCGCGCACGACTGTGCCATAAGGGCAGAATTAGTCGCGGATTTCAATCAACGCGATAAGACCGACAGCAACAACAAGCTGCCTGATCAACTGAATGCAGACATAGCGATTGAGAAAAGCAAGTGAGAAGAAGCAGGTGAGCAGAAGTAAGGGGGGCACTCTGGTAAACCGTGATTGCTTGGAGGCAAGTATCACCAGAGTGCAGCGCTTGCAAAATGAATAAAGCAAGCGATATCCGCTTAAACCATAATGGCCTGATGCCAACAATCGTAAGAGTGTGGGAGGAATATCAGGGCTTGCTGCGCTTCGCCCTTGATGGCATCCATGGTTTTCATCCCTGTATTTTTCCAGTGGTAGTGACCCGGTTGAAAGAAGACACGGACCTGGCACTGTCACCGGCTCGTGCGGATCAAAGGCCGCAGCGGTAGCATGGGAGTGAAATCCACCCTATCTGCGCAGGTGGAATGTCTGTCTGGAACTGGCCCCAATGCCCCCATCAAGCACCGGGACCTATGCGCCTCCGCATCGCCACAAGAGGCAGCATTCGCGTCGATCCATAGCAGTCTCTCATCATTTTAGAAGAAACCCGCCGAAGCCAGGGTCTAATCGGGAGACATGTTTAGCTGTTAGCCTGCACTTAGAAAAACATAAGCGCAATTCGCAAATTGTTGGGTGTTCACCAGCTGAGGACCGCTGAGATGAGGTTAGGCGCAAGATTAAGAGCATCGCCAGTCCCCTGGCAAAGGAAGAGAGGTGTTTGCAAACCACACACCCTGAAAAAATGCGCGTCGCATCAGCGAATATCATGCTCTGGCTTGCCGCAGCATCACCGTGTCGTCTGCCGCTCACCCCCCAGGAAGAAACTCCGCAATCTCGGGATGATCATTCAGGCCGAGGCTTCACCGCAAGGCTCACTTGTCCCCTGAGCCGTTCTCCTGCTTCTTGAACTCCATTGTATATCCCAGTCGAAACAGGACCAAGCCGACATATCGGATTGACGGATTCGTGCCCTCCATGAACAGTTGACTGACGCGGGATCTCGATACACGGAGAAGTTCAGCCAGATCGGAATGGGACATTGCCTTCTCCTTGAGAGCGGTCTTTAAGACCTCTTGAAATGCGATCACGTAATCCTCGGAAATATAGTTCTCGACGTCATCCCATCGCCGCATAATTCTTTTCAACTGTGCCTCCAGCAGACTGTTTGAAATAGGTGGCAAAACGCGAGAGGATCTGAATGAGACCCAATGGCATTTGGGTTCAAATCCTTAAGCTCTTCCTAGGAACAGCGTGTGACTCCCCTCACGGCATTCAATCTGACGCTCTTGCGCTGCGCGGCAAGAAACTTCAGCGACGTCCACGATGTCGCGCTGTATGCCATCATAGAGCTTGATGATGGTTTCTGCCACTGCTCTCCCGCATTCTTATAGTCACTTGATTTCAAGAGTATCGCAGCGCTTGAAAAAATCGCAGCATACGCGCAATTTCTGGCGCACGCCCGCTCAGCGCCTTTGTTTGAAAGAGGATGACCTGGCCTCAAGATCATCGAAAAGTTGTCACCCAATCGATAGCAGTCCTTGGCTGCTCACCTATAGGCCTGACCCGAAGGAACAAGCTGCGCCGTAGCACGTTTCATCTTTTTATGGAGAACGAGATGCGAAAGTCTGTTGTGTTATTTGTGTTGGCGGTGGCAGTTGTGCTCGCGTTCATCGTCGCAACGCCCTATTATTATGGGGCCAGCCCGCAGAACAACGGTGAACAGTCAGCGCCTGCAAATTAGTCGATCCACTCAAACTCTCTCAAGGCGATCGTGTAAACAAAAGCCTCGGCTTGACCGAGGCTTTTTTTGGTCATGACTGCAATCGCCGCGTGTGGTTTCTTTGATATTTAATCTCTTTCCAAGCCAGCATTGTTACGAGATAGCTCAGAGCGGCGATGATAATTCCTTCAATGATCAGAAAATAGAGCATAATCCCCTCCTAGGCTTGCATTCTTCCGCCGCCAGATCTTTTACTGCTCATCCAGGGAATTGCGACATCTGGCTTTTCCAGAATCCCACGTTTGCTGGCGAAGCCCCGAATGGCGCCTTCTGCTGCATCGACTGGTTTGAGGCCGTCGTGAGCATCGCAGCACGCCTTCCACGCTGTCTCATGGATCAAATCGCGGTCGTGCTCGGGCCATTGATCGAGAAAATCAAAAGCGTCCCCGAGACTTGCAATCTCGCGAACAAGAAAAGGGCCGTCCTTCACGAAAACAGGACTGTCAAACAAACGGTCGCTCATCGAAACCTCCATTTGATCGAACGTGTTAAGTCGGATTGACGGTCTCGATTTAGGAATGCGTTCTTAAGTTTCAAGATCTCCATCGAGTAAAATCGCCTGATAAAACAAGAGGGGAATTGCACGCATAGACGCGAGGCTTCGGGCTTTCTGGCGGTAGCAGATTGCATGGTCAAGCCATGGACTGCGGGAGCGGCACCTCCCACCGCACCAATCACTCTTCAGCTCACCATCCTCATATCGATAAAGCTGTGGTGGGTCTCATACCAAATCCTTTTGAGAACAGATACCGGTAACAAATTCGCGCCGGCTCCCACGATAAGACCGAGTGCATTTGCGGTACAGGCAGCGCGACGAAGGGCCATGCTTTGCAAGAGGATTCATCGCAGCAAAATTCCGCCGACCATGCCTGCGATCAGCATAAAACTGCGGGCATACCGAAGCCGGACCATCTGATGAGCATTGTAGAAATTTCCCGGTTCTTCTCAGGCAGCTGTGTTCATGGTCTCGCTGCCGCAGGCGGACAAGCTCGGATATTCCCTGATAAAATCAGATTGTGGCCACCCTTCTTGTATCAGGAAAGGACCGGCTGATGGTATCAACGCCTCGCGAGGCCAGCAGCGAAAGCGTATCCATCGAGCATTGGGACCACCCGAGGAAGCTATGATGCTGCGCGCGGATTGTCAGTGCTGGAACGCAGAGCTCCGCTTGCTGCCCGGCAGATTGTGGTTGCAGCGATGCTGCTGGAGAAGTCCTTGACCGCAGATCCCAGTGATTGTCAGGCTGTCAGTATCCGCCACCCTAAAAACCCCGGCAGCGGGTTGTTTATCGCCGCCTGGCAGAACCATTCTGCCGCATCATGCCCGCGATATTTCCGCAGGATTTGCTCCTTGTTACGGTGTTTTTAAAATCTTTGTTCAAACACGATTGGAATTCAGCACGGAAGACTTCTCTCCTCTACTATGCTGTTTGATGTGCAATGTCCTGACATGAAGTGTGGTTGATATGAACGAAATAGAGATTCTTGCCGCTTTGGTCGGCTTCCCATCCGTTGTTGGGACCAACAACAATGCGATTGTCGACTGGATCAGTTCCTATGCAAAATCGGTCGGTGCTGACGTCTCTGTGTTGACCGGACCGGAGGGGGACAGGGCTAATCTGTTGATGAGCATCGGTCCACGCAATGTACCGGGCTATGTTCTTTCTGGCCATACTGATGTTGTTCCTGCGCAAGAGGCAGAGTGGGTGACGGATCCGTTCAAACTGCACAGGGCCGGCGACAGGCTTTACGGACGCGGTACCACCGACATGAAAGGCTTTCTGGCCTGTGCGCTTGCAGCTCTGCCCATGCTCGCCTCCATGGCACTGAAACGGCCGGTTCATCTGGCCTTTTCTTATGACGAGGAAGCGGGTTGTCGGGGTGTTCCACATCTGCTCAAAGCGCTTCCAGATCTTTGTGCAAAGCCAGTCGGAGCGATCATTGGCGAGCCGAGCCAAATGCAGCCTGTCCGGGCCCATAAGGGGAAGGCCGCGGCGCGGCTTGAAATCATTGGCCGATCGGGCCATTCGTCGCGGCCCGATTTGGGATTGAATGCCGTGCATGCCATGGCAGGCGTGATTTCGAAAGCTGTCGCCTATGGGCGCAGTTTGGAAACCGGACCAGCCGACACCGATTTTGAGCCGGCCTCATCCACGTTGCAGTTTGGTGTCATCTCTGGCGGACAGGCGGTGAATATCATTCCTGATCGCTGCACGGCCGATATTGAAGTGCGGACAATTCCTGATGTGTCGGCCATCGCCTTGGTGGAACCGGTAAAGGCCGAATTATACGCTTTGCGCGACAAAGGCTTTGACGTTCTGTGGCACCCATTAAGCGCTTATCCAGCCTTCGCGATCTCAAATCAGAACCCACTCGCGGAGCTGATGGTCGCGCTGACGGGACAACAGACCGTGGCCGCCGTCAGCTATGGCACGGAAGCGGGTCTGTTCCAACAGGCAGGCATTGATGCGATCATCTGTGGGCCCGGTAATATCAGTCGCGCGCATCGTCCAAATGAATATATCGAATTGGCAGAAATGCAGGCCTGCAAGCAAATGATTGAAGGCCTTGCCGCGCATCTGGTCTCCTGAATCCGCAAGGCTGCGGAAATCACGCCAAGAGGCTTCTTTAACATGCATCGCGCAGAGCTTCGATGCTCGATGCGCCAGATTATTGCATCGGGTTGCCGGGTGCGGCTCTTCAGCTTGAGCGCATTTCAAACCTGCCCGCAAGTCAGGGCCGCTTTGAGTAGAATAATCGGCCGCTTTAGCCCGTTTGACGCAATTGCCCTCCGTCAGCCGGCCATTTTCAACCGAAAATGCGGCACGCCTTGCACTAGGCTTGAGGAGACAAATGCGAGGTGCGACATGACATTAAGCTTCGACCCCAAAACGCTTGAACTGCCGGTTTATCATTTTATCGGGGGGGAACGTCTGGATGCGACGGGCGGGCTAGAAATACACCGACCGTCGGATGGTAACCTTTATACCAGCTGCCCGATCGCCGATGAGATGCTGGTCGATCGCGCCGTCCAAAGCGCCAAGGAAACCTTGAAATCAAGCGGTTGGGCGGATAGTCGACCGCGGGAACGGCTGAATGCCATGCACCGCTGGGCAGACCTCATCGAACAGGAAGCGCTGGCACTGGCCCGGATGGAAGCGGTCTCCTCAACACGGCCCATTGCGCAGCTTATTGAAGGGGACATCGCCGTTACCGCTGAACAGATCCGTTTCTTTGCAGAATTTGCGGACAAGGAAGGCAGTGAGGTCGCCCCAACCAGCACCAACAGCTTTGGCATGACGTTAACAGAACCCTACGGCGTTATTGGGGCGATCACACCGTGGAACTTTCCGATTTCGATGGCGGGCTGGAAGCTTGGCCCGGCACTGGCGGCGGGCAACGCAGTGGTTCTCAAGCCGTCAGAAATCACACCCTTTACCACGCTTTATATGGCAGAACTCGCCGTTAAGGCTGGCATTCCCGCGGGCCTTATCAATATTGTTCTGGGGGATGGCCCCACCACTGGCAATGCCATCACCGGTCATCCGGATATTGCCAAGGTAAGCTTTACCGGATCAACAGCGGCAGGCGCGGCGATTATGGAAAATATCGCGCGCTGCGGTATCAAACCGATGACGCTGGAGCTTGGCGGAAAAAGCCCGCAGGTCGTGTTCGCCGATGCGGATATTGAACTGGCCGCTTCCGCTATCACCCGTGGAATTCTCAGCAATGCCGGACAGGCCTGCGTTGCTGGTTCGCGCGTCATTGTTGCAGAAGAAATTGCTGACGCTTTGAGCGAGGCGATCGCCTGTCATATGGCGAAAGTCACTCCAGGGGTGACCTGGGACGAAAAGACCCAATATTCGCCGATAATTTCCGAACGCCAGATCTGCCGTATCGACGAAATCGTGCAGAAAGCCATCCGACATGGCGCTCAAAAGGTTGTGGGCGGTAAAAGGATGGATCGCGACGGCTATTTTTATGAGCCGACGCTGCTTCGCGGCGTCGATGCAAGCTCTCCAGCTGTGAGCGAAGAAATCTTCGGTCCTGTTCTGACGATCCAGACATTCCGCGAGGAGGATGAAGCGCTGGCGCATGCCGATCATCCAACCTACGGATTGGCAGCAGGTTTGTTCACACGTGATTTATCGCGTGCAATCCGCGTTACCAAGGCTTTGCAGGCAGGCACCATCTGGATCAATCGCTATGGCCGTTCGCGCGATCATATCTTGCCAACCGGCGGTTACAAGAGCTCAGGGATTGGTAAAGATCTCGGGCGCGATGCCTATATCGCAAATCGCAAATCGAAAAGCGTGCTGATTGACCTCTAAAGTGCCTTACATATCCTGCGCGAAAATTCTTGGGACTTGCTGATTGCAGCAGCTGATAACGACAGGACGCGCGCGATTGCAACGCTCGACGCGCAAGATCGCGAAACGGTGTTGGCAAGGACGAAACGGAGATGAAAAGCCCCGTCTGGCCTGCAACGGCAAAGATCAACAAGCCGTTGCCGATCGGCGAACATCAGACACGAAAAACGGCGGTTTAACCGCCGCTTTTTCTCGCCGTTACGCATCCAAGCCTGTCGAGGCTCTTTGCGAAGAGGCCGGCCGACGGTCAGACGTCAGGACTGGGTGTTGAGGCAATATCAGCACGACGAAAGACCGTTTTAAGGTCGCTTAAGATGGGGCTTGCCCATCCGCATTAGCCGATGGTCGGGTGTTGCCTGCAAAAGGCTTCCTCTTCGGCTTTGGCAGCAAGCCTTCCCGTTGCGCTTTCTTCTTCGCGTCTTTTCGAGCCCGGGCGATAGCCGCTTCCTTCTCGCGAATGCGTTTTTCGGAAGGCTTTTCAAAGGCCCGGCGGGCTTTCATTTCACGGAAAACACCTTCACGCTGCAGTTTCTTTTTCAGAACGCGTAGGGCTTGATCGACATTGTTATCTCGGACAATAACTTGCACAATATCTCCTTTGTTGGCTTATAATAGTGAATCTCGGGCGATCCTCGCCGCCCTCAATCGCTCGGTTTTTGCAGAGGCCGCTGATTTTTCTTCATCCACAATGGCCTTTGCGGTGCGATCCGTTCGTGACTTCACGGTCGCGGGATGCTTGATAAGCGGCTTGAACAGCGTCTCATTCGGATATTCTACGGTCACTGCATAACTCTCCATGTGAAAACCAAACATGTAGCGCATGGGCTCAGCGCTTGAACGCCCGATAGCGTCGACATTTACAATCCTACCGATCCCAAGGTTAATCTCCTCGGATCGCAACCATTGACACCTCATCATGAATTCGACGCGCAGGCCAACAAAAAAGGGCCGAGCGTGCACTCGACCCCTTAAAAGTAAACCTCTTTCATCTCTGCCAGTACATCCGTGGTCAGAGGAAAGAAGAAAACCTATTTAAGCAGCTTGCAGATTGCAGGCCGACATTTTGCCCGATTTCATATCGCGCTCCAGATCAAAGCTGAGCTTTTGACCTTCGAAGATATCGCGCATTCCGGCGCGCTCAACGGCAGAGATATGAACAAAGGCGTCAGCGCCGCCATTGTCAGGCTGAATGAAGCCAAAACCTTTTGTTGAATTAAACCATTTAACTGTGCCAGTAGCCATGATGAACCCTTTCGGTGCAATAAAAAAACAGCAAACGTCGCGATGACGCTAAGTGGAAACGATTTTTAAAGGGGGTTCGATCAAGACGCGGTGCTAAACGCGCAATAAGCAAAACTCAACAAGAAAATATCGATGCTCAATACATAATATATGGATTGGAACTTGTCAAGTTATATTAAGGCGGCGCAAAATTTACGATATTAGTCTGAACGAATACATATTCGGATTTGTATTTCGCCACATCCCAAGTTGGGCGAGCCCTTGCACAAGATGCGCTCACCCAAATCAGACCAAGTGGATCACATCGTACAAAATGCCAGGCGGGGTGCAGGGAAGGCAGCGATATCAGCGCGATGGTCGCGCATCAAACCGGTCATGAAATTCTGCAAAACCAATTTAGACTGCTCAGAAAGCGGCTCGGGTAGCGGCTTTAACCTCGAGGTAACATACCCAGCTCTCGCCATCATCTGGTTGAGAATGCGGTTGTTGCCGTGACAACCGGCGAGATGTGTCGTGGAAGACATGATGTCCTCCTTTCAGATTGCGGGTCAGGATCATTGAATCCCCGCCAGCATGCCCAAGAAAAATGTAGGGCTGGCCATTCAGACTTATAGTGTGCGGCTAAAATAGCAAGAAGACAATTGGGGTAACTTAGAGGCATGATCTGCGTGACAACTCAAAACCAATACATGCATTCAGCATAGGAAAGCCGGACTAAATAGCCGGCAAACTGGCCTTTGCTCACACCGCCTTGGCAAAGAGTGCAGGTGCTGCAACTTGGGTCTGCCACCCGCTCATGGAGCCTCCATTTTCCGAGCTGTGCTGCGGCTCAGTCTTTAATGTTTGGCAAGCTCGAACGTCAAAGCGCTGTGGTTTAAGTTGTAATGGAGCAGTCCCTTATCAAATTCGATTGCAACGCACCGTCCTCGAGCTGAGTCGGTGCCCGGTCCTCGCCTTCGCTGCCGTCGAGTAGGGCCGCGTAATCGGCCTCAAGCGACTTGGCGCGATGGCTTCACCATAACAATCCGTCTTGAATAGTGCCTTGGCTGATGTGGGAACTCACTTTCTAAAGCCGCTGCATGCCAAGGCTATTCCTCTCTCATGCCAATGCAAAAAAACCGCTGAATACGGCGTGAGTGACGACTGTGTCGGCCCTTTTCGACGGCCACAATGATCCTCTCCCCGATCCTGGAAACAAAGGCTGGAAAGGCGATATCGGCTACGATCGGCCTTTGCTAGTTACCGGTGGGTTGAGTGGCGCCGGGTACATGGTCGGTCGGGATAATGCTTCGGCCTTGCTCGTATCGGGCGATCATCACCAGAGCACCCAGCGCGGCGATGACCGGTATTGCGATGCACAATATCCGCAGAACCGCGCCGACAATTTTAAAGAAACTGTGCGATCCCTGTCTCATGCTGCAATCCTAACAGCAAAGTCGTTAACTGAATACAAAGCGAGCCTTTAACCATTAAGGCAGCTGACGGAGGCGCAACCGAACCGCGAATAGGCGCATGCGCGGCTTCACCATGCTGCTGGCCTGATCCGTATCAAAGCTATCGGAAAGGCATCGCGCGGCCCTCAATAAGCAGAGGCAAGAGCCGCGACTGCAGATCATTGGGGATGCCGCTGGGTTGGAATCGCGCTGAAGGCCTCGCTGATCGCATCGATCGCTTGTTTGAAAAAAAAGGAGCGTCTGGCGGCTCCTAAGGGCTTCTATTAGCGGAATTTTGACGGCGCGGTCGATCTTCACAAAGCCTGCTTGTCTTCTTCGCATGGGTTTAACCCCTTGGCTGGCTCATATCGGCGTGAGGAAAGCGCATTTTGCGCGCTCGTTGAACAATCGAAGCTCAACCTTTCCGATGCGAGGTCGCAGGGATTGATCACAAGGACAGCAGGGTGATTTTGCGTTGCTTCATGAAAAAAGCCGCCCGGATTGCTCCGGACGGCTTTCGAACTCTATCACCGTGGTGATTAGAACTTGTAGGCAACACCAAGACGAACTTCGTTGGTCTTGAACTTGTCGCGGACGCCTGCATCGGGAACGCCGAAGTCGAAGTCCTTATGACCGTAGTCGGTATAACGATATTCGAGGCGCACAATGACATTGTCGGTTGCCGCGTAATCAACACCTGCGCCAGCCGTCCAGCCGGTCAGCGTCTTGCTCTGCGACACGCTCACTTCGTCAATGCCATCTGTCGAAGACAAGGTGTTCTTCACGCTACCAAATGCAACACCACCTGCGATATATGGCAGGAAGCGATCCATTGCGACACCTGCACGGGCGCGAACGGCACCCGACCAGCGCAGCTTGCTCTCAAGGCTGTCGGTCACACCAAGATCAGTTTCCGAATAGCTGTCCTTGAGGTTGTTATAGGTGACGTCACCGTCAATACCCAGCACGAAGCTGTTGCCGAGATCGAAATTGTAACCGGCATAAAGACCGCCGAGGAAACCATCGGGCTTCACGTTGATCGCGGTGAATTCATTGCTGAAGCGCGACTTGCCCCAGCCATAGCCGATCTGGCCACCGAGATAACCGCCGGTCCAGGAAAACACCGGAGCGGCAACCACTGGCACTGGCTCTTCATACTGAATGGCATCTGCAGCCTGTGCGCCAAATGCACCAGCAAGAATAACGGTCGAGGCAAGAAGAATGGACTTGATATTCATTTCTGATCTCCCAGCTCCCTTAAGAGCCCAAATTGTTCACTCACTTCAAGATAGTGCACTGCACCAGAATGTCTGTAGCAACATGGCAACACTACCTACTCAAATGCGCGGTCTATATTTGACTTGGAAAAAACATCGCCAGGCCCTCAATCATGGCGTTGCCTTCTGACAGATGCAGCCCCTGTGCGCGTGGCTCTGCCCGGCCTTGATCCCCGGCCTTGCTCAAAGGCGCTGGGCGCAAGTCTGCCTTCAGGCCCGCAGGTGAAACTGTTCTGGTCGGCTCATGCTGGAGAACGCGGCAGGCCGCGACAGCCAACTATTGGCTCCCAGCCATGCCGGGCAGGCTCTTTGTCGACGTCAGGGCACCGGAAAAGAACGCTAGATTTGCGGCGGCAATCAATGCAGCCGTGTGCGCATCAGTCTGTGCCAATCGGGCGTCCAGCAGCCCATTATTGGTTTCATTCACTGTGGTGATGGTCCCAAGCCCATTGCGATAGGAATCGAGCGCGGCATCAAAGGCTGTGGCCGAGGTCGAAACCAGCACCAGCGCCGCCTTGTTGGCGGCAAGCGCCGTCTTCAGAGCATTGGAGGCCAGGACGATTTCGGCAACCGCATCGAGCTGGATCTTGCGGAAGGTTTCACCCGCAGCATTTTGCGTGGATTGCGCCTGTTTGAGCTGCGCTGCCCGCAAGCCGCCGTCATAAAGCGGCATGGTCGCGCCAACCAGAATGCCCGCCCCCGATGACTGATTGCCGATCGACGGCAGGCTTCCGGCATCAAAGCGGTTCGAACTTGACGACAGCGCAGCCGACACAAAAACCTTCGGCAGGAATTCGGCCTGCGCCGCCTTGATGCCCGCCTTGCTCGCCTGCAACGCCGCGTAGCTTGCAATCACATCCGGACGCCGTGAAAAGGCGCTCTCCAGCATCTTCTGCGTGACGCCGTCAAATGTGGAGGGCAGCGCCCGGCGTGTGGAACCGTCAATGTTGATTTTCAGCATGGCATTCACGCCCATCGCAGCCAGCAGCGCCTGATAGCTGCTATCCTGCTGTCCCTGCGCCTTGACCAGACGCAGTTCAGCCTGTGCCACCTGCTGGCGGGCAAGCGCCAGCTCGATCGTGGTGGCGCGTCCTTCATTCAGCCGCGCCTGGACGGCAGCCAGCACCGCCTTGGCATTGCGCAGGGTCTGTTCGGCGATCCGGTGACCGGCCACCGACGCACCATATTCGTAATAGGTGCGGGTCACATCAAAAATAAGCTTCTGATGCATCGCATTGAAGGTCACATTGGCAGCAAAGGAGCCCTGCCTGGCGACCTCCACCAAGGCTTGGCGCTGACCAAAATCAAACACCAGCCATTGCAGCGCCAGCGCAGGCGTCACGCCTTTCAGCGTCGTATCGACATCGCGTCGCCCAATCAGCGGAACCTCGACCGGTGTGGTGGTCTTCTGGACGCCACCAATCACATTGGCGGTGAGAACAGGCAACAGCGTGGCTTCCGCCATCCCGACACCAAGCGCTGCCTGACGCGCCTTTTCCCAGGCATTGCGCGTGACAGGATTGCTGCGCTGCGCCAGATCAATCAGCTGCGCGAGATCATAGGAGGGCCGGGTGTCCAAAGCGACCGGACTTGCAATCAGTGCCAGTTCGGGATTGGCCGGCACACTGAAATCCTTGCGCTCGGCCAAGGATTGTGACGCGGCGGTTTTTAGACCCGGCTCCTTTGCGGCTTGCCAGGGTTGGTCAGCGGCCGAAGGCGCAAGCTTGAGGGCATCCACTGCACATCCCGCAACAGCAAGGCTCGCACTCAAAGCCCATGCGACAAACAAGAGCCTGGTGCCGCCTCTCATGCCCGCTCACCCGCAACCAGTGCTTCCAGACGTTCGAGACGCGTGCCGATCTGATTTCCCCCCGGATCCCTCGTCAAGCCTTCCGCAGCCTGCGATGTGTTAAAAAGACCAATTTCGTTGAAAGCCGCCTGTTCAATTCCAAGCGCCAGCGCTTCGAGCCGCCTGGCACTGTCATCAGCCTCTCCTTCACAGAAATAGACGTCCTTGTTGAGCGAGGCAAGTTGATCGCTCAGGCTCTCAAAGGTTTTTTCCATCGCCTCTGATGGTCGCAATCGCAAGGGTTCGAATGGCAGCAGATAAAAGCAATAACGCACCTCGCCCAAAAGCTGCTCTACCTCGGCTGCGGTGGTGATCATCTCCATGCGGGTAGCGGCAGGACAGGCGGCAATCTGTGCGATTTTTCTCGCGGCCTGTGCCAGATGCTGCCTTATCACGGTGACAACCGGTGCCGGCCAGATCAGGGTCGAGACGAGATAGACTGCAAGATTTCCGACCAGAACACCAAAAATACGGTCACGCGCGGTATCCATATCGGTGGTGGGACCAAATCCTTGCAGGACCGTCAGGGTGAAGGCGAGGCCGATTTGAACCCCGGCATAGGACAGCTTCTCGCTTCCCCCCGCAACCCAGGCGGCCAGCAGGGCGACAAAGAAGACCAGCAGCATCAGACCGCCAACGCTTTCCATCTGCGGCATCAGGAAGATAATCGAGGCGACGCCAATCACCGCACCAATCAGACAACCCGCGATCCGCAGCGCAAGCTTGTGCAGCGTGTCGCCGGCGGTTCCCAGCGAGGCGACATAGCAGGTCACCATCGCCGTGTGGATGCCCTGCCAATTGATCGCTGCATAAAACATATAGCACAGAATTGCTGCCAGCGTGGTCTTCAGCGCAAAGCGTTGATAAGCGGGATTTGTGAAAGCATCGGCGGCAAAAAAGCGCTCGCCCGCCCCTTTTTTATAGGAGGGCTCTTGCTGTCCTGCCAGCGTATTCAGCGCCTGACGGATGGCTTTGAAAGGTCCGCAAGGCAGATCGTTCTCGGCACGCCCTGGCGGGGGCAGCGGCTCGCCGCGGTCAAGCGCATCCACCATTGCGTCGATCTCGCCGGCAATGGATTGCCGGCTCTCAACGCTTGCCGCTTGCGGAACCGCGCTGACCGCAAATAATAATTGATAGGAGGCGGGAATATCCGCCTTGATCTGTGCTGCATTCTGCTGCGATGTCTGATGCAGGATCTTCACCAGCATTGCCCGCTTGCTTTCGACGTCATTGCCTTCAGCAAGCTTGTCGGTAACAAGCGGCGAGGGGCCATTGAGCAGGGCCTCGCGCGCCAGCAGCAATCTGTCGCGCAATTCCTGGCGCAACAGCGAGACACTCCAGCCTCCAAAATACAGGCTGAAAACCGCAATCACCAGCATCGGCAGGATCGCCATTTCCCAGGCATAGCGCAGCGCAATCGAAATCACCCCATTGACCGGTACCTCGTTGACCAGCGTCAGAATGAAGGCGATGATCAGCGCCACAATGCTGCCGCCCTCACCAAGCTTGCTTGCCGCGCCCAGGAATATGAAGGCGAATGACACCGCGATCATGATTACAATGCGCAGTGATGCCGATTCCACCGTCCATTGGATGATCGGGATCATCAGGGCAATCAGCAGGGTGATGGCCAGGGTCGCGGCGATGGCCACCACCAGGTTTTCTGCGCCATCGGCCTTCATCAGGAAAATTACCAGATAGCAGCTGATCGCCGATTCAGGGATGTTGAACATCATCGCGATCCCCGCAACCAGCGCGCAGACGGCTGCCACCCGCCAGGCCGTGGCCATTCGTCCCGGGAAGGGCGCCAGGTCGCTGACTGTCTCGCGAAGGGCGGCGCTCAGCCCCCGTCTAGCAGGTGCTGCCATCATGCACTGTCACCACAGCCGAGGCGCCCGCTCGCGTCAGATCGGCAGGCGGATCGATCAGTTTCACCCGCACAGGAAAACGCTGCGCGATCCGCACCCAGTTCAGATTCTTCGGCACATAGGGCAGATTACGCGGAATATTGATCAGCTCCTCCGAGGTCACACCCCAGCCAATACCTTCCACCCGTCCCTTGATCACCACCGCACTATCAGCGAGAATGCGCACATGCGCGCAAGCGCCGACCTTGATGCCGCGCAATTCCGTCTCCGGAAATGTCGCTGTTGCATGCCAGCTGTCGGTGTCAATCAGTGTGAATACCGACTGGCCCGGCGCGATGATCTGTCCGGTGCCATTGGTGATCCCGACCACCCGTCCTGCATGCGGCGCCCGCACCACCGCATTGTCAAGATTATGCTGCGCCAGTGCCTGGGCCGCGCGCCGGGCCCGTACCAGAGCCTCGGCGCTGTCAAGCGATCCGACCAGTGTATTGGCGGCCTCCGCCTGTTTGACGGCTTGTGCCAGGCTGATCTGCGCATCATTGCGCAGCGTGGTTGCGTCATCGACCTGCTGGCGCGTGACATAACCTTTGGGGCTGAGCGCCGTCAAACGCTTCAGCGTGACCTCCGCAAGATCAAGATTGGTCCGCGCCCGCGTCACCTGCTGATCGGCGATCAGCGCATTTTGTGTCTCGGCCTTGGTGGCGCGACGCTGGGTCTCAAGCGCTGCCTGCGCGATTTCGAGATCGGCGGTCGTCTGCTCCACCATGAGACGTAAGGGCTCGGGATCAAGGCTGAACAGCATCTCGCCTTGTTTGACAGCCTGGTTCTCGGCAACATCGATCGACAGAATCCGGCCCGGCACGCTTGCAGCAATATTGACTATGCTCGCGCCGATCACCGCGTCATTGGAAAGCGGGTTGTCATGAGCCTTGCGCAGATAAAGCCAGGCCATCACGGCGGCGATGATCACAATGATGATCAGGATCATAATGCCGGCAAGGCTCAAGGGCTTCTTACTGTAAGCGTTGGTTTCCATACTCACCGACCATAGACGAAAAGAGCAAGACCACAGGCGATCGCAATAACTATCCCCGTATAGGTGATAAGACGAAAGGCCAGAATGTCGTCAAGGCCTGTGCGGATGAAAATAGCCCGCAACACCACCGTGACGATAATCGCGATGGCAAGACACATCATCCAGGATGGGAAATAAGCCCCGAATAAAGCAAATGACGGACCTGACACAGCTTGCGGTCTCCATTGTCCCTGCTGCATGCACCATGCGATACAGCTTCCTGCCCAGGCCCATGATTACGCAATGCCGGCGCGCGCCGCAAGCCACACAGTGCTGTTTCAGCAATGACTTAAGTACCAGACGCAAAACAAAGATTCCGCTGTCTTGAACAGCCTGTGATCAGCTGATACCTGTTGAGCCACGGGCCTTGCGGTGACGCGTTCGATGTTTCAAAGGGGATGAAAAATGTCTTTTCTGTCAAATCTTCTACCACTGGTTTGTGACCTCTCGCCTTTGCAGGCGCCGCATGATCTTTTTTTCGCATGCACCGCGCTTTTGTTACGCGACGCCAATGCCGGTGCCTATGCCGGGCGGACCATGGAACTGTCGATGGAACTCCCCTATGTGATCGCCTCCATTCCCAAAGGCCACAGCTTCGCCTCAAGCGCCGATGGTCATCAACCCCTGCACTTTGTGAGCGACTACGCAATCTTTGCGATCGCAGTGCCTAATGGCAGCGTGGATGACCTCAAGATCGTCGAAGGCGTCAATGAACAGGGATTGAGCTTTAGTGTGCTCGCTTATGCGGGTGCCTCAGGTCCCGCAGACAATGCCGAAAAGACCAAAGCCATGTTGGCGGCAATCGATCTGGGTGCCTTTGTGCTTGGCCAATGCGCCACGACAGGGGCGGTCAAGGCGAAACTCGCCGAGAACCAGGTCCTTTTGACCGCACTGGCGCCGCTGCATGGGGCGACAACGCCGTTTCATTTTGTCGTGCATGATCGCGCCGGACAATCGCTGGTCATCGAATTCTCCGATAACAAGCAGAATGTCTATGACAATCCGGTCGGTGTGATGACCAATGGTCCTGCATTCCCCTGGCATCTCACCAATCTCAACAATTACACCTTTCTGAGCAATCGCGATCAATCGACCGGAAAATTTGGAGCGCTGACTGTCACCCAGCCCGATTCCGGCATTGCGACCGCAGGCCTGCCTGCCTCCAATACCTCGGTCGGCCGCTTCGTACGCGCAGCTTATTATGCGACTTTTGCGGAAAAGGCCGAGCCGGCCCGGGCTGTGCGCAGTCTCGCCCATGTCATGAATAATTTCGATCGTCCGCGCGGTATCACCATTGACCCTCCCCAGTCAGGTGGCCTTGATATTGAAGGCATTTCCGCAGCACCGGGCCAGGCCTACAAGACCGAATATACCTCCTGGACCGTGCTGGCCGATCTTGGCAATGATCAGTTTTATGTGCGCACCTATGATGCCTTGAATTACATCCGGTTTGACCTCAAGCGTATCTTTGCGGCAGCATCCCTCAAGGTTGTGCCCCTTGATCAGATCGCCCAGATCGAAACATTGGATGCGACAGAAACCTTGTTGCAGTAGCACTGAGCCGATCCGGCCTGCGTTTGTTCAGTCCCGGATCGCTTTCGCGGCCTTGAGGGGCGGCTACGGGGGGGCAATAATGCGCGTGCCACGTGCGATCTCCGCCTCGGTTTGTCTTGCCAAAGCTGAAAGATCGACGGGCTTGCCTCGAAGTTTGCCGATCGCTGCCATCACCAGATTACGGGCAACATGATCGGACTTGTGCCCCATTCCGCGGATGACATGAAGCTCCGCGCCTTTAATTGCCCGGGCCAATGGCCTGGCGTGAACATCGAGGGAAACGATTTCGTCGCTGTCACCACTGATGATGATGCTCGGCGCCTTGATTTCACAATAATGCGGCGATGCGCCTGCAGCCCAGGCGCTCAGCGCCCCCAGTTCGCGGGCATTATGTCTGAATTGGCGCGGCCGCAGCGCCTGCCAGGCCTTGCTCTGGCCAATATAGGCTTTTGGCAGAGGATTGGGGTCGAACACGGAACGGGTGGCTTGGCGCAGCAGCAAGGCGCCAAAGGGCGGGGCGATAAAAAAACTGAACAAGGCCCCTAGCACCGGCAACCGCGCCACGCTGTTAAACCAGGAAATTCCGCCAACCCACGGATAGGCTGCAGGCGACAAAAAAAGCAGGCCCGAAACCCGCTGCGGATGCCGGACTGCGAAGGCGGCGGCGACCGCACCGCCATAGGAATGGCCGACCATGATCGCCTGCTCGATCCCGCGCTGTTGCATTAAAAGCGCCAGAGCATCGGCTTGCGCGTCCGGAAGCAGCATCGAGGCGGGACCAAATTCCGATTGGCCATGGCCGGGCCGGTCGACGAAGATCATTTCCATCTCTGGCGGACACAGCGCTCTGAAGGTGAAAAGCGGGTCAAGCAGGCTGCAACTGGCGCCATGAATGAACACAACCGTGACCTTCGGGTCTTGCCCGGCAATCACCACACTGCGCAGCCGAAAGCCGCCGACATCCACGTGCTCTTCTTCGTATTTCATCCCCGCATGCCCAATCGATTGCGTTGCAGCCGGTAAAGTCTGCGCGCCGCCGGCGCGTGTTTTGCTGCGCATTTACGATGACAGCCGCATATGCTGGAGAATATGCGCCATATCATAGGGCTTTGCATAAAAGGGAACCGGTGTGTCGAGCATCAATTGCGGGGTGGTGGACAAGCCGGAAACAAGAATGACCTTGATGGCCGGATAGCGGCGCTGGACAAGTTTTGCAAGCGCAACTCCATCTATGGCCCCCGGCATGTCGATATCGGTGAACAGGAAATCGATTGAGGGTTGCGTCGCCAGGATCTCGAGCGCCTGGCTGCCATTGCTCGCTTCAAGCGCAATCATGCCGGCATCCTCAATATCGGCGACCGCGACAAGCCGCAGCACAGGCTCATCTTCAACGACCAGAATTGTCTTGGGGCTTCGCGTCTCAGTGCGCATGTCACATCCCTAGGCTTGCGTTGGATGATGCATTATCATCGCCAATGGTGCACGAAACGTTGCCATTAAACCGGTTGACCGGTAATCGAGCTCCGACTGACCGGTGCCGCCCAGCCCCAACCGGATCAATCTCGACCCGAATCCGGTCTTGTCGGGTCGGGTAATCAGCGGCCCGAGCCGCTCTTCCCAGACAAGCTTTAAATGCGGATCGCTGCTGTCGCCATCCTGCACGCTCCAGGAAATATGAACCTCTCCCAGATCATTGGAAAGGGCGCCATATTTGAGAGCATTGGTGCCCAGCTCATGCAGCAGCAAGGCGATCGAAAGCCCTGCCTTCGGGCCCAGCGTGGTTGGCGGGCCGCTTAAAAACACCCGTGCTTTGTCCGCGTGAAGATACATTGCCTGCTCAATGACCTGACGCAATTGCGCCGAGGACCAGGACTGCTGCAGCAAAAGTTCATGGGCGCTGCCCAGCGCCTGAATGCGACCGGACAGGGCTTCCACCGCATCTCTTTGGGTGACGCCTTTCAGGGTCTGACCGATCAGCGCGTGCACAATCGCCAAGCTGTTTTTCATCCGATGGCTGAGTTCATGATTGAGAATGCGCTGTTCGGCCTCGGCATGAAATTTGGCGATCGCCGCATAGGTGCGATCGGCAACACCGGCTGCGAAATCGAGCTCTGCCTTGCTCCAGAAATGCGGCCGCTCGTCATGGGCAAACAAGACACCAACCAGCCTGTTATCCTTGATCAGCGGGACTTTGATGAACGAGCGGATATTCAGATCACGATAGATCGCTGCTTCGTCCTGCAGAAAAGCTTCCCCATGGGTGTTGGCCACTGCCACGAGCCGCCCTTCGCCAAGCCGGGCGATCGTTTGTGCGTAATCAGCGCTGTGATGGCTTTCCACCTGTCGCGCCATCCCCGGCTGAACATGCTCATATTCGATTTTGATCGATTGCCCGCCCGTGTCAATGCTGGCATAGCCGCTCCGATCAACGCCCAGGCCCTCACTGAGGATCTCAGACGCAATCCTTGCAATATCGTGCAGCGAGCTCGCAAGGCTGAGCCGATCCCCCAGTGCCAGCAATGCAGCCACCCGGGCATCCTTGCGCTTGGCATCGGTGACATCAATCGCCACCCCCACCATTTTCAGTGGCTTGCCGTGTTCGTCTTCCAGAAACTGGGCTCGCCGCGCAATCCATCGCAGGCGCTGATCCGAGGCCCGTCGAATGCGATATTCGACGTCAAGAACAGCCGATGCGCTGGTGCGGCTTTCGCTTGTGGATGCATGATGACGGTCCTCAGGCAGGATCAGATCCTCAAACAGGCGAGCCGGATAGCTCCTGGCTTCGGCGACGCCATAGATACGGCAGAATTCGCTGGAAACCGTGATCGTGTTGAGACTTGTATCCACCTCAAAAATGCCGACGCCACCCGCAGCCTGCGCGGCCGCATTGCGCTCATCGTCTTGTTTGAGTTGTTCGAGCCTGGCGTCGGTACTGGCGACGCGGACCTGTCTTTTGGAAGAAAGGCGGCGTTCCACCGTCAAATCATAACTGAGCTCGGCAATCCGCCGCCGCAACTCGAGCTGGGAGATCGCCTGACCTGCCAGCACCTTCAACGCAAATTCCTGCTCCTCGCTCAGCGTCTTTGCCTGATGTCCCAGTACACAGAGCGTGCCAATCGGATAGCCGTTCTCGGATTTCAGCAGGGCGCCGGCATAAAAGCGGATATAGGGATCTCCGGTGACCAGCGGATTGCATTGGAACCGCGCATCAATTGTGGCGTCAGGAACCAGCAGGAAATCCTCCTCCAGAATTGCCTTGGCGCAGAATGAACTCGCCAAGGGTGTCTCACGCAGCCCAAGTCCAACCTCTGCTTTGAAAAACTGCCGCTCGCTTGTGATAAAATTCAGCACGCCAATCGGCGTGCCGCAGATCCTGGCAGCCAGTGCCGCAATATCATCGAATTCCTTCTCACGGGGCGTGTCGAGAATGTCATAGCTCTCCAGCGCCGCCAGCCGCAACGCTTCCCTGTTCCGATCATATTGCTTCATCTGATCCATCAAAACTTGCACCCAGGCGTGAACATATTGCGAACATTGTAACGGATTGTCGTTCCTATGGATATAGATGAATAAAAATATAAAAATTCCTCCCAATGTATACTTGTGGACATTGGGAGGGGAATACTTTTATTTACTTCGTCATTTGAATTTTAGTATTGAACCCAAGACCCAATTATTCCTGAATAAAGTCAAGAATATCCTTGTTGAGACGTTCTGCTGCGGTGGCAAACAATCCGTGTGGCTCGCCGCTATATTCAACCAGGCGGGAGCCGGCGATCGCCTTGGCCGCTGCACGGGCCGAGGGTTCGATCGGGACCGTGTTGTCGTCGGTGCCATGGATGATCAGTGTCGGCATGGTGAAGGCTGCGATGTCGTTGCGGAAATCGGTCTTGCCAAAAGCGTCGATACAGTCATGGGTGGCCTTCGGGCTTGCCATGATCGCCAAAGCAAAGCTCCAGTCGAGCAGGGCCTGGCTGACCGGGCTGGTGACAAATCCGACCCCGTAAAAGGCCTTTGCGAATGACTGCAGAAAGGCAAAGCGATCCTTTCTGACCTGGGATTTCATATCCTCAAGGATCTCGGGCGCCACGCCGTCGGGATTGCTGTCATCCCGCAACAGATAGGGCACAACGGAGGCGACAAGCACCACTTTTGCCACCCGCTCGCTGCCATGCCTCGAAAGGTAGCGTGCAATCTCGCCGCCGCCCATCGAAAAGCCGACCAGAATGACGTCGTTGAGCTGAAGTTCTTCGAGCACCGCCGCAAGATCGTCAGCAAAGACATCGTAATTGTAGCCCTCCGCCGGGTGCGACGATTGCCCGAAGCCGCGGCGGTCATAGGTGATCACCCGATATCCTGCCTCAAGCAGAGCCATCGTCTGAAACTCGAACATGTCGCCGGTCAGAGGCCAGCCGTGAATGAGGATCACAGCTCTGCCATGTCCGATGTCCTTGACGTGAAGATTGGTCTGATCGGCAGTTTGAATGAATGGCATCGCGGGCTCCTTTTCAGCACTCCCTGATAATGCAGAGAGCGCGGCGAAGTTCCTTCGAAAGGCGTGCAAGCCACCCGGCTCGCGCTGCAAATCGGGCGACGGCTTAAGGGGCTCAACCCTTGCAGCAAAGCGTATCCCTTCGCTTATGCGGCAATTCTTCGCGCGTACCTCATGCCGTTGGACTTCTAGGTGATCAGCGCTCAGCAGGGCGTGAGGCCGCAGCGGCCATTGTCAGTTCCCCAACAAGCAGCGCCGGAAGTTCGGGGAACTGCGCCTTAATATCCGCCTTGCGCAATCGAGGTCCGCTGGTTTCATGGTCGGTCTGGCTGATTAATCCCGCGCCGCGCAATGTCTTGAAATGATGGGTGAGAGAGGGCTTGGCAACCGGAAAGCCAAAGGATGCGCAAGTGCGCTCGACTGCATCGGGCAGGGTGGCCAAAATGGCAAAGCCCTTCGACTCAGCGGATCGGCCAGTGCCAAAAAAAAGCCGCCCGCGTTCGATTTCAGCACGCGAAAATTGGGAGAGTTGGCCCGGCATGGCTTTCTTAGCGAGAGAGCGATGGGCTGTGCTAAAGGACTGTGTTGACGCATAGCTCTGGCGGTGTAGTTATGTCTTGAACGATACCAGATACCGACCCAGAACCGACGCCGCGCGGTGATCGCGACCGGCCCTCTGCCCTTGACGCTGCAGTGCAGCCCCTCCTTTTCCCCCAGCAAGAAGTGCGTGACATGCCGCAATCAAATCTGTTCAAGCCCTTAAGAATCCGCAATCTCGAATTGGAAAACCGGATCACCATCGCGCCTATGTGCACCTATTCAGCCGTCGATGGCTGCATGACCGACTGGCACCTCATTCATCTGGGTCAGTTGGCTCTCTCGGGTGCAGCGCTGCTAACCATCGAAGCAACCGCCGTCGTGCCGGAAGGCCGGATCAGCTATGCCGATGTCGGGCTCTATGACGATGCCACCGAAGCGGCGATGAAGCGTGTCCTCGACGGGTTTCGCGCCTGGACTTCGATGCCGATCGCCATCCAGCTTGCCCATGCCGGCCGAAAGGCATCGACCAATCTTCCGTGGCTCGGTGGCGGGCAGATCGCTGCGGATCAGCCACATGGCTGGCAGCCAGAGGCCCCTTCCGCCATCGCCTTCAATCCCGACGACCCGGCGCCAACGGCCTTAAGCCGCGCGCGGATGAATGAAATTCGCGATGCTTTCGTCGGGGCTGCGCTGCGCGCCGCGCGGCTTGGCATTGACGCGGTCCAGTTGCACGCCGCGCACGGCTATCTGCTGCATTCCTTCCTGTCGCCCCTCTCCAACCATCGCGATGATGATTATGGCGGCAGCCTTGAAAACCGTATGCGGTTCCCCCTGGAAGTCTTCGATGCGGTGCGTGCAGCTTTTCCGCAGGAACAGGCTGTTTCGGTGCGGGTGTCGGCGACCGACTGGACACAGGGCGGCTGGATGCTTGAGGATACCATTGCCTTTGCTCAGGCGCTGGAACGGCGTGGCTGCGACGCACTCAACGTTTCCACTGGCGGCCTGCATATCACCCAGGATATTCCGCTCGCTCCGAGCTATCAGGTGCCTTTCGCACGCCGGATCAAGGATGCTGTTACCATGCCGGTGGTCGCGGTCGGCCTGATCACCGAGCCGGCGCAGGCGGAGGCGATCATTGCCACCGGCGATGCCGACCTGATCGGCCTGGCTCGAACCATCCTGTTTGATCCAAGATGGCCATGGCATGCAGCCGCAGTACTCGGTACAACGGTCACGGCAGCCCCGCAATATCTGCGCAGTCAGCCCGCGACCCTGAAGGCCCTGTTCAAGACCTGATCAACCAGGCGTAAGTCTCTCCGGACTGCCTGGTCAGGATCGGTTCAGACGCCGGCACTGACAGCCGGCGCCGCAGCCACGCGATGTTAAAACCCGTTTGGACACAGCTGGCACTAAAGCCTTCATGCAAGACAAAGGCGGATGTGAGGAAGGATGGCGCCCGTCGCGCAGCCGAGCACACGTCGCGCAGCCGAAATCCGTGGATGTCAAAAGCCCAGTTTCATGCTATTTGTTAACGGCTGGTCATCGACATTGGGAGGAGATTGAGATGAGAACGGCTATCGCAGGCGCATTGATGACATCTGTCATCGCCCTTTCCTTGACAGCTTGCACCACTGATGAGAGGCGAACGGCCGGCTATGGCGTCGGTGGCGCTGCGGTCGGCGCTCTGGCCGGCGGAGCAATCGGCGGCAATGCACGGGGCGCTCTCACTGGCGCGGCAATCGGCGCTGCTGCCGGAACATTGGTTGGTGTCGCCCAAACCCGCAATGGCGTGCAGTATTGCCGCTACCGTGACCATAACGGCCGCTTCTTCGAAGCCCGCTGCCGCTAGGTCGCCAAACCGTCTCCAACCTTTCTCTCGCCAGCCTGGATGATGATCTGCTGGCGGATTGCCTTTGATCGACCCGCATAAAATCTCCGTTCCCACATGAAGGATAAAATGATGTGGCGCGCTTTTTTTATCACCCTTCTGATGATGGTCTTTGTTTCCTCCGACGCGATGATTGCGACCACACAGGCCTTTGCTCAGAGCCGTTCCGTACAGGTCGGCACCACCATTAATCGCGGTCACCGCATCGGTTGTAGCCAGGGCAGCAGACTGTTGCGCATGCGCGGGTTTCACACCGTCCGCACCCTTGACTGTCGTGGCAACCACTTCCTCTATCGGGCGACCCGGCTGGGGCGAAGCTATGACATCACGATCAGGGCACGTGATGGACGCATCACCCATTCGCGCCCGTTCAGAATGCGCCGCTGATGCACCTACTTGGTGGCAGGTCGAAACAGTGTGCGCAGGACGGGGTCGCGTCATCGCAACAGCAGCAATGGCGGCCTGCAGCTGATTTAGGCTTTCGCCCCTGCGGCTGCAGATTGCGGTCGCGGTCCTTGCACGGTCATGCGATCGCACAGTCAACCCCGATAGCCACGCTTGAAGCAGGGGACGCCGTTTGAAGCAGCGCCTGATTGTTGCCTTGTTCCTGCTGATCGTCACCGGATGCGCCGGCAACCGCGCGGTCACCGGGCTTGATCATCCCGCGCCCCCGGGCCAAAGCGCCGCCGTCGTAGCTCTGAATGTTGCCAGCGTGCGGCAACGTGATGACAGGCCGTCGATCGCCTATGCGCGAGCCCGGGCCCCGGCACTCAATCTGTCGAGCATCCGCGTGCATATTCCCAGCAATCATCGCCCCGGCAACGTTGAAACCTCTTCGGTGCGTCCGGACCCTCAAAGCCATTTCCGTGCCTCCGATTATCAGCCCATTGCCGACCCCGCAGCAATGATCCGCACGCTCAATCAGCAATTGGCCGAGCGTGCGCCAGAACAGCGCGAAATCTTCATATTCGTACACGGCTATAACAACAACTTTGCCGAGGGCCTGTTCCGCAACGCACAGATTGTCCAGGATTATGGCGTCAATTCGGTCCCGATCCATTTCGCCTGGGCCTCAGCCGCTTCCTTCACCCGTTATCTCTATGACCGTGACAGTGCCATCATCGCGCGCAGCGGTTTGGTCGAAACCCTGGAAATCGCCGCCCGCACCAAAGCAAGAGGCATCGTCCTTGTCGGGCACTCAATGGGGGCGGTGGTGGTCATGGAAGCGTTACGCACATTGGCGATCGGCAAACGCCACGACGTGCTGCGGCGCATGAACGGGGTGTTGCTGGCGGCGGCCGATATCGACCCCGATCTGTTCCGCAGTCAGGTCGAGGACATTGATGAATTGCCGCAACCCTTCACAATCGTGGTGTCGCGCCGCGACCGCGCACTCGACATATCGCGGCGACTGGCCGGTGGCGCACCGCGCATCGGCAGCGGCTTTGATATCGCCTTCCTGCAAAACAAGAATATTCAGGTGCTTGATATTTCTCAGGTCGACCGCGGTGGCCACAGCCTGTTTGCAAGTTCCAACACCCTGATCAAACTGCTGGGATCGGGCCACCTGCTGCGGCGTCTCATCACCGACGAATATGCCGGTCTGGACGATAGTTTCGTTGCCGCCGGGCAGGGCGCTTTCGAACAGGCCTCGCTCGCATTGCATCTGCCCGTGCGGGTGATCGATCGCCTGCAGAACCGTTAGCGTGACAGCCCACCATCCTCGACAATGAACTCAATGACCCGATCCAGTCCGGTTCCGCGCGTGAGATCGGTGAAGCCAAAGGGTCTGCCGGCGCGCATCCTTTGCGCGTCGGACCGCATCACATCGAGATCGACATGCACATAAGGCGCGAGATCGCTCTTGTTGATGATGAGGAAGTCCGATCGTGTTATGCCCGGGCCGCCCTTTCGCGGGATTTCCTCGCCCTGACAGACTGAAATCACATAAAGGGTGAGATCCGCAAGATCCGGCGAGAAAGTGGCGGCAAGATTGTCACCGCCCGACTCGATAAACACCATGTCGAGATCCGGAAATTTTCGGTTCATCTCGGCAATGGCCTGTAGGTTGATCGATGCATCCTCCCTGATCGCCGTGTGCGGACAACCACCGGTTTCCACGCCCAAAATGCGGTCTTCCGACAAGGCCTGGCGCTTTGCCAGGATCAAGGCGTCTTCCTTGGTGTAGATGTCGTTTGTGATCACCGCGATGGAATAATGCGCACGCAATGCCTTGCAAAGATGTTCGGTCAAGGTCGTTTTTCCAGAGCCAACCGGCCCGCCAATTCCAATGCGCAATGGTCCATTTTTCGAAGCCATCAAAGCTCTCCTCCCTCGACAAATTGACAGGCGTTAGCGTGATCGCTCATGCTCATGCTCATGCTCATGCTCATGCTCATGCTCATGCTTATGCTTATGTTCATGCTTATGTTCATGGCTGTGGCCGTGACTATCGCTGTGATCATGCACGGGGTGATGACCGTGATCGCCCACTTGGCCGGAATAGGCGCCGCGCAAGGGATTAAACGGTGCCAGAATCTCGGTGACCTGTGCCCCAAGACCTTCCAGCATGGTCTTGATGACATGATCCCGCAGGATCAATATCCGCTTAAGCGCGATTTCGGCTGGAAGGTGCCTGTTGCCGATGTGCCAGGCAAGCTCGCTAAGCGCCTTCGGACTTGATGCGGTGATCTCATAAAGCGCTTCATTGGCAGCCTCGACCAACACCAGCGCGCCATCCTCGAGAACGAGCGCGTCGCCGCTTCTCAGAACAACCGCCTGCGGTAGATCAAGGAAAATCCGGCTTCCATCCGTCAGTTCAACAGCCTTGCGACGCAGATGCCGCCCATCATGGGCAAGCGACAGCCTGCCGGTCACCGTCATGCTTTTATCCCGACTGAGTTCGGAACCAGGTCGGATCGCTATCACTTTGCGCATAGGTCCTCCACTAACTTCAAAGTGTTACGAGAAGAAGACAAGACTTAATCAGGCCCAATCAATTCCCGATACAGGCTCAGATCCTCTTACAATTAAGCTTGTACAACACAAATTGTCGAGTTATTGTCATTCAACTTTCGCTTTTTTAGCATTTTCTTGCCGCATATCCCAATCGCATCGAAGTTCTTAAGCTCCATGGGAGTAGCAGTCGTTGATGAGCAAAGGGTGGCATGCCGAGCTCGAACTGTGGTTCGAGCACAACACTTCCTCCACCCGGCTCGTTCGGCGGCGGCATGTGGGACCGCTTGCTGTGCAACGTCCATTCTACCCGGAGGCGGATGGCAGTGCACATGTCTATCTTTTGCATCCGCCCGGCGGGGTCGCAGCCGGCGATATTCTCTCGATCCACTGTCATCTGGCGGATCGCTCCAGAACCGTGCTGACGACGCCGGGCGCCACCAAGTTCTATTGTTCACAACAGCAAAAAAGTACCCAGTCGACCGACATCACAGTCGGGGCGGGCGGCATATGCGAATATCTTCCGCAGGAAACCATTGTCTTCAACGGTGCCCGTGCCGCAATCAGCACCCGGGTCAACCTGACGGGCGACGCGCGTTATCTGGGATGGGATATTGTCTGTCTGGGCCGGCCGGCCTGCGGCGAGCGTTTTAAGCAAGGTGAAGTCCGCCAGCGCCTTGAAATCTTTCGCGATCAAAAGCCAATCTTTTTCGAGCAGTTCTGTCTGAAAGGCGGCGATGCTGCCAGTGACGCCGCCTTCGCCTTCAACGCTCAACCCATTCTCGCAACCATGGTCTATGCCGGAGCGGCCGACGAGGACGCGGTTGACCGCATTCGGGTGGCGCAATCGGGCCACAGCGCAAGCCTGTTCTCGGTCAGCCGGCTCGATCGGGTGATCGTCTGCCGCTATCTGGGCGGACGCATGTCCGAGGCCAAGCAGCTGTTGCGGCAGGCCTGGGAAGTCCTGCGGGAAGCCGGCCTCGGCAAGGTGGCGGCCCCACCCAGGATCTGGGCCACTTGAATCAGTTAGTTTGGAGAGGGTAAGCCGATGGAATTACTGCCACGCGAAAAGGATAAACTGCTGATCTTTACCGCAGCCTTGGTTGCCGAGCGCCGCAAGGCGAGGGGACTGAAGCTCAACTATCCGGAAGTCGTGGCCTATATTTCGGCCGAAATCCTGGAAGGGGCAAGAGACGGCAGGACCGTTGCGGAGCTGATGTCGTTCGGTGCGACGCTGCTCACCCGCGATGACGTGATGGAGGGTGTTGCCGAGATGATCCATGACATCCAGGTCGAAGCCACCTTCCCGGATGGTACCAAGCTGGTCACCGTCCATAACCCCATTCCCTAGGAGGGTCGCATGATACCCGGAGAATACTTCATTGAAGAGGGGTCGATTACGCTCAATGCGGGCCGTGAAACTCGCAGCCTGCGGGTTGAGAATACCGGTGACAGACCGATCCAGGTCGGCTCCCACTATCATTTCTACGAAACCAATGCGGCGCTGATCTTTGACCGTGAAGCCAGCCGCGGATTCCGGCTCAATATCCCCGCAGGGACCGCCGTGCGTTTTGAACCCGGACAGGATCGGGTGGTCGAACTGGTGGCGCTCGACGGCAATCGGGAGGTCTATGGCTTCAATGCCAGGATCAATGGCAAGCTCTAGGAGGGACAGATGGGAAGTATTTCCAGACAGGCCTATGCCGAACTTTACGGTCCCACCATCGGCGATCGACTGCGCCTGGCGGATACCGAACTGATCATCGAAATCGAGGAAGACCGTTGCATCTATGGCGAGGAAGTCACATTTGGTGGCGGCAAGGTCATCCGTGACGGGATGGGCCAGGGGCAACGTCCGGCCGCCGAAACCGCCGATCTGGTCATTACCAATGTGATCATTCTGGATCATTGGGGGATCATCAAGGCCGATGTGGGGATCAAAAGCGGCCGCATTACCGGTATCGGCAAGGCCGGCAATCCCGACATTCAGCCCGGTGTTGATATTGTGATCGGTCCTGGCACCGATGTGATTGCCGGCGAAGGCAAGATCCTTACCGCCGGTGCCATCGACACCCATATTCATTTCATCGCCCCGCAACAGGCAGAGGAGGCGCTGGCCAGCGGCACCACCACTCTGGTGGGTGGTGGTGCCGGTCCCACTGTGGGAACACTGGCCACCACCGTTACCGCCGGCCCCTGGGCGATCCACCGCATGCTTGAGGCAATTGAAGCGCTGCCCATCAATGTCGGCCTGCTCGGCAAAGGCAATGCGAGCATGCCCGAACCCTTGCGCGAACAGATCCGGGCCGGGGCAGTTGGTCTGAAGCTGCATGAGGACTGGGGGACCACACCTGCGGCGATCGACACCTGTCTGAGCGTCGCCGACGAAGAAGATATTCAGGTCGCCCTGCATAGCGATACTCTCAATGAGAGCGGCTTTGTCAAGGACACATTCGCTGCCATGAAAGGCCGCACCATCCATAGCTTTCATACCGAAGGCGCCGGTGGCGGTCATGCCCCAGACATCATTACAGCGGCGGGAGAAGAGAACATTCTACCCTCCTCCACCAATCCAACCCGGCCCTATACGATCAATACGGTTGACGAACATCTCGACATGCTGATGGTCTGCCATCACCTCAGTCCCAAGATTCCCGAGGATGTGGCCTTCGCGGAATCCCGGATCAGACGCGAGACCATCGCCGCCGAGGATATCCTCCATGATCTCGGTGTCTTCTCGATGATGTCATCGGATTCCCAGGCCATGGGCCGGATCGGCGAAACCACGCTGCGCTGCTGGCAGACCGCCCATAAAATGAAGGTCCAGCGCGGCCCGCTCAATCCCGACAGCAGCCGCAACGACAATTTTCGCGCCAAGCGCTATATCGCGAAATACACCATCAACCCGGCCATCACCCATGGCTTCGCCCATGAAATCGGTTCCGTGGCGGTCGGAAAAAGAGCCGACCTCGTCTTGTGGAAGCCCGAATTCTTCGGGGTGAAACCAAGCCTGGTCATGCTGGGCGGGATGATTGCAATGGCACCAATGGGCGATCCCAATGCCTCCATCTCAACCCCGCAGCCGGTTCACTACCGGCCAATGTATGGGATCATGGGCCGGGCCATCGGTTCGACCGGCGTTACCTTCGTGTCGCAGGCGGCGCTCAATGACGGGATTGGCGAAAAGCTCAAGCTGCAAAAGCAGCTGGTCGCGGTCAAGGGAATAAGGACAATCCGCAAGAAGGATATGATCCATAATGGCCTGACGCCAAAACTGGAGGTCGATCCGCAAAACTATCAGGTGCGGGTGGACGGGGAACTCATCAGCTGCGAACCGGCCGACGTCCTGCCGATGGCGCAGCGTTACTTCCTGTTCTAACAAAAGGGGACAGGGTGAGGAAGAGGGGACATCCTATGCCGGCTGCAAGTTTGAGCGATCATGCCTTTCTGCGCTTTGTTGACTGGACCCTGCGCGGCATCTCCCAGGTTGTGTTTCAGAACAATCCGCTCTCGGGCCTGATCATTCTTCTGGGCATTGTGTTCAATTCCTGGATCTACGCTGTGATCTGCCTTTTAGGCGTTGTGGCCAGCACGGCGACCGCCCTGCTGCTCAAAGCCGATAGAGCGCTTGTTCGCGACGGGCTCTATGGTTTCAATGGTTGTCTGGTCGCGCTGGCGCTCGTCGCCTTCACCAGTGCGGATTTTCAGGCAGGTGCCTGGCCGTCCCCGGCCATGGCGGTCTATCTGCTCTGCGGCGCAGCCTTTTCCACCATGGCCTTTGCAGCCATCGCAACTCTGATGGCACCCTATAAGGTTGCCCCGCTGACCATGCCCTTCGTGCTGGTTGGCTGGCTATTGCTGTTTGCCATCCTGAAATTTGATGCCATCGATGCCGGCCCGATGGCAAAGCCGGTCTCCCCGGAACAATTCTCCTACGCAGCGCCCTATCTGCTCCCGACCTGGTATATGGGGATCGGAACAGCGATCGGGCAGATCTTCTTCCAGGACAACTGGATTACCGGCTACATCATCCTTTGCGCTATCGCCGTTAATTCCCGCATCTCTGCGATGATGGGACTTTTGGGTGCCGGCACCGGTGCTCTGGTGGCCGCTTTGTTCGGGGGACCGGAAGGCGCCATTCGCGACGGGCTGTTCGGCTATAATGCTGCGCTTACCGCAATGGCCCTGGGCGGCTTCTTTCTCGTGCTGAACTGGAGCAGCTTCCTCTATGCAATCTTCGGTGCCGTGATCGCCACTTGGCTCTGGGCATCGGTTGCAATCTTTCTCAAGCCGATTGGCATGCCAGTTCTCACCTCGACCTTCGTCATCGTCACCTGGATCATGCTGCTGGGGCAATATGCCTTCAAGGCGCTGATACCGGTGCTGCCGGCCGAGGCAACCACACCAGAGCAAAATCGCGCGGCCTTCCGCAAGGCCGACCGCCTAAGACCGGAATAGCCGGCTATATTGGGTTTCGTGCCAGGCACTGGCCATCGCCAGTGTCGGCGCCATATTACCAATATCCTCTTCGCTCAGGGTGGCAGCCTTCTGCGCCGCAGTCTCAATAGCGTCAACCGCCGCAATGAGAATGCGCTGACCCGCCGTGTGGCCAAGCGGGACCAGGCGGATCGCGGCGGTCACCTGACTTTCCACCACTGTCCACATCAAACCCCGCAAGGCATCAAATGGCGCAATGCCCCAATGAGAAGCGGCAATTGCAAAGGCTGCCGGATAGCTCGCATGGCCAGTCAAGCTGAACCGCTCCCCACCCCCGCCGTCCAAGCTGCGCAGCAGTGACAACAGGGATTCTGCCATCCGCCGGTCTTCCAGTTCCAGTTCATGGCTTTCGCGACTGGCGCTGAGCCAGTCATTCAACCGCTCGAATTCGGCATTATCCTGTCGCTGCAACGCCTGCATCATCCGCCAGAACAGGGCGCCATCAAGCGTCGCATAGCTGTGTTTGAGCAGCCCGATGATCCAGGCGGCGCAGCTTGCGGCATCGGTGACGATCTCTGCATGAACAGCCCATTCCAGTCCACGCGAATAGGAAAAGCCCCCCACCGGCTGGTTGGGGCTTACCAGCCGCAGCAGATGCAACGGCGAGGCGGGCGGCAGTTCATGGCTCGCGCCTGCCTCACGGTTACTCTCAGATCCAGTCTCGGCGTCGGGCTGGCGTCGCGCAAAAGCCGGGGAAATCGGACGCACCTTATCCAATGGCGAGATAAACCCCGCTTAACGCTGCCAGCGAACCGGCAATGCGGACGGCAAGCTGCCCGGATTTTCCTTTCGCCAGACTGCCCAGCGCAAGACCGGCCGCAATCCCTGCGGCATGCAGCAGCGCGGTGGCAAGCGCGAAGCCGGTTGCATAGGAGAGGAAGCTCGCGCTGCCGATCTCACCGCCATGGGCATAACCATGGAAGAATGCGAAAAAACCGACGATCAGCGCGGCATTGCGGGTGGAAGCGTGAAAGGCCAGCGCCACCAGCAGACCTATCACAATCACCGAGGCAAGAATGACTGGCTCCACATAAGGCAACGGCAATCCCGACAGCGCTGCCACAAAGCCCAGAACCATCACGCCGACAAAACTCAACGGCACCGCATAAAGCGCGCGCCCACCCAGCATCGCGGCCCAAAGACCCACCACCACCATGGCCAGAATATGGTCAGCGCCGGTCAGCGGATGGGTGAAGCCCGCAGCAAACGAGCCGTGTTCTGCAGGGTTCAAATGTGCAAATGCAGGACTGCTTGTCACCATGAGGACAAGAGTTGCAAGAACCGAAGATCTTTTCATCGTCGCGTCCTTTCGACAAAAAAACACAGGTTAGAACGAACCAAACATCGATCCCAGGATGAAGACGGCAGCCAGCGAAATGATCACCCCGACAATCACCGTCATCACCATGTCGAAATAGCTTGAGGCATGGGTCTGCTTGCTGATCTGCAAAAGCAGCAGCACTGTGCCATTATGCGGCAATGCATCCAAGGTGCCGGCACTGATCACCGTCAGGCGATGCATCAGGGCCGGGTCAATGCCATATTGATTGGCAAGGTGCATATATTGTTCACCCAGCGCATTGAGCGCGATCGCCATACCGCCTGAGGCGGTGCCGGTCAGCGCCGCCAGTGCGTTCATGGCGACCACCAGTGACACCAACGGGCCGCCGGGGACCTCAAGCACCGCATCACGCACCAGCATGAAAGCCGGCATGGCCGCAACCACCGCACCAAAGCCAACAAGACTGGCGATGGTCAGGATTGGCAGAACCGAGGAATTGGCTCCGGCATCCAGGCTTTCCCGGATGGCCTTCAAACGGGTAAAATTGGCGATGATCAGCGTCAGGATCGCAGCCGCAAGCGCTATCAGCACTGCCCAGAGCCCGATTGCCGAAGAGACATCAATCCCCCAGGGCGGTTGGCTCAGGAAAGAAAAATCCAGCCGGGGGAGAATGATCAGCGCCATCAGAAAATTGACGACGATCACCACCAGAAGCGGCAGCAGCGCCACGAAGAAGGACGGCTTGTCGGTGGCGCGGACACCGTGGTCGAGCTCGGCCGGATCGAAGTCCCCGGTCAGGGTGGATTGCTCTCTGAGCTTCTCGGTGATTTCCACCTCACTTGGTTCGTCGACATAATTCTCGCCGGCAAGCCGCGCCCGTGCCTCCGCGCGCTGCAACCACCACATGCCAAAGGCCAGCGTGATGATCGAGGCAATGATCCCCAAGCCGGGGGCGGCAAAGGTCGTGGTGCCAAAATAGGGCATCGGGATGGCGTTGTTGGTCGAAGGCGTGCCTGGCATTGCCGACATGGTGAAGGTGAATGCGCCCAGACCAATCGCCGCCGGCATCAGCCGCGCCGGTATATTGGCCGCCTTGAACATCTCGCGCGCCATGGGAACCAGCACGAAAAACGCGACAAACACGCTGACCCCGCCATAGGTCACCACGGCCGAAGCCAGCACGACCGACAGCATCGTCCGCTTCACACCAAGCCGCTCGGTCAGCGAATGGGCAATTGCGGTGATCGATCCGCTGTCATCCATCAGCTTGCCAAAAATGCCGCCCAGCAAAAACAATGGAAACCAGCGGGCCACGAAATTCGCCGTTCCGGTCATGAAGGTGGTGGTCCAGTTGGCCAGCAGCGGTTCGCCGGAAATCAGCGCCGCCAGCAAGGCTGCCGCCGGCGCAAGCATCAACACGCTCCAACCGCGATAGGCAAACCACATAAGAAGAACGAGGCCGAGTAATATTCCGAGCAAACCCATATTATCTGACCCCTCAGTCGATACTGGTAAGAATGCCTGCGAAATTTCCTTCATAAAACAACTTTAATTTGAAGAATACAAGCATCATAATGAAACGATATTTGTGACAGCGCTGTTATGCTCGGATAAAGTCCCAATCAACTGTGGTGTCCCAAGTCCTCGCAGCCATTCGTGAAGTCGGAGCAACCATGGATCCTTTCTTGCTGCCGCAAACCGTCGACTTGCCAGATACCGTTAAATTGTCTCATCGCAGGCCGCCGTCCGTTGCAGCCTTGCCGGTGACCTTCCCCTGTTATCCGCACCGCAATGCGCAGCAGCCAGTCAGTTGGGCGCGCAAGGGTCAAAGGAAAGCAAAGCGTTGATGAGCGAACTTGTCGCACTGCAATCAATCATGCTCAATCTTTGTCTGGCACTGCTGCTCGGATCCGCTATCGGACTGGAACGACAGCTGCGCCAACGCCATTCCGGCCTTGTCACGCACGGGTTGGTGGCACTGGGCGCTGCCGCTTATGCCTCCCTTCCCCACGCGCTGGGGATCGTCGCCGATCCGCGCATGGGCGCGCAGGTGGTCACCGGGATCGGCTTTCTGGGGGCTGGCCTCATCATCAAGGACGGGGCCAGCGTCAAGGGCCTGAGCACGGCGGCAACCATCTGGAGTACCGGCGCCGTCGGCGTGCTTACCGGCTATGGCTTCTGGTTCCTGGCGATTGAGACTGCGTTTTTCATTGTCTGCCTCAATCTCTCGCTACCCAAGATCGCGACGCTGGTGGACCGCTATTCCTTCATCACGCCGCAAAGCGAACAATATTACCGGGTGCGGTTCCGATGCCCTCCTGAAAGCGAAATCGCGGTGCGCGCCTTGCTCATCCAGGCGCTGGATCTGAAAAAACTGCGCTTCCACGCCATTCGCAGCCATCGTCTGGAAGGCAGTGATGACATGGAAGTCGAGGCAACCCTGTTTACCGGCAAAGAAGAGGATGGGGCTGTGGAGGCGCTGGTCGCCCAGTTAAGCCTGCGCTCAAGCATAATTTCGACCAGCTGGGTAAAACTTGAGGAGAGTGACTGGCCACATCAGCATTAACTTTGCCAATATTATGCTCTGTACTCTTAAATACAAACGTGTTCATATGAGCAGACCATCCTATCTTACCAGCAAGCAGTCAGTCCGTTTTCAACCCCGTGAGGATTGAGGGATGAATGTTCCCCAACTGCTGAAAATGCAACGCAGGACCGTCGAGCAGCGCAAATGGCGCGGCTTTCTGCTGCTGGGAATGCTGCTGTTGCTGGGCGGGGTGCTCTGCCTGCTATTGCCGGTCTTTTCGGAATTTGCCGCCAGTACGGTGTTTGGACTGGTGCTGGTGGCTATCGGCGTCATCAAGATCATCCAGTCATTATGGGTGAAGAGCTGGGCCGGATTTGTCTGGCAGGAATTGTCCGGGGTCGTTGAGCTGGTCGGTGGTATCATGATCTGTCTCAATCCGCTCAAGGGCGCTCTGGCGATCACGCTTCTGATTGCCATTGTGGTTTTTGTTCATGGCTTTCTTCAGATCGCCATGTCGTTGAAGATCCGACCCGAGGGCGGATGGTGGTGGTTTACCCTGTCGGGGATCATCGCCTGGATGGCCAGTGCAGCGCTTGTACTCAAATGGCCACTGATCCGTGACCTGCCTTCGGGATCAATCGCCGGCATCGCGCTGCTGATCGCCGGCCTCGCTTATGTGGGAATTGCCTTTACGACCAGAAATGCGTGACTGAACACCCACCATCTTGAGGGAGATCCGGCGGTGAAAAGGGCTCTGGTTCATCAAAATCTGAGGGGGGCCATGCTTCTGGCCGTTCTCATCATGGCATCGGTAACCGCAGGCAAGGCACAACAGCCGCCAGCCGCGCCGGCGCCCGCCGTTGTGGTCGAGACTGTCGCTGTTGCCTCTGCGGCAGCGCCGCAACGCTTTAATGGACAGATCGAAGCCATCGAGGCCGTCGATATCCAGGCGCGCATTACCGGTTTTCTCAAAGCCAAGGCCTTCGAGCAGGGCGCGCCCATCAAGGCGGGAGATCTGCTTTTTGAAATCGAACCCGATGCCTTGCAGGCGGCCCTCACGCTGGCGCAGGCGCAGCTGGCCCGCGCAACAGCCAACCAGAACGCTGCCCGACAGACACTGACGCGCACCCGGACGCTCGCCAATCGCAATACCGCCTCGCAGGCGGCGCTCGATGACGCACAGGCCGCTTTCGATATTGCCAGCGCCGACGTGCAGGGCGCGGAGGCCAATCTCAACACCGCCCGCCTCAACCTGTCCTATACCCAGATCCGCTCACCGATCGAAGGAACCATTGGCCGCTCGCTGGTGTCTGTTGGCAATCTCGTTGGCCCAGGCAGTGGTCCGCTCGCGCGCATTGTCCAGCTTGATCCGGTGCGTGTGGTGTTTTCCATCACCGACCGCGCCCTGGTCAGCCTGCGCCAGCAGGACGCCGCCGGACAGGCAGTCACGCCACAACAATTCTCGCTCAGCCTGGTTCTCGCCAATGGCACCAGCTATCCGCAGCGTGGAACCATCCAGTTCATCGATAATGAAGTCAGCGCCCAGACCGGAACCGTGGCCGTGCGTGCACTTTTTGCCAATCCAGACCAGCTTCTCGTGCCAGGTCAGGTGGTGGCTGTTCAACTCGTCGATGACGCAATCGGTACGCTGCCTGTGGTGCCAATGGCCTCCGTGTTGCAGGATCGACAGGGCAAATATGTCTTCGTGCTCGGTACAGACAACAAGGTTTCGCGACGCGCGATCGTCACCGGTGCGCGCATCGGCAATCGATGGGCCGTCACGAGCGGCGTTAAGCAAGGCGAACAGATCGTGACCCAGGGGCTGCAACGCATCGCCGATCAGCAACTGGTCGCACCGCGCGAAGCCAATGATGGCGAAGGGGCGGAACAATGATCTCCGAGACCTTCATCCGCCGTAGCCGCCTTGCCATCGTCATTTCAATCCTGATCTCCATTGCCGGCGCAATTGCAATCTTTGCCCTGCCCATCCAGCAATATCCGCAAATATCGCCCCCCACGGTCACCGTCTCCGCCTTCTATCCCGGCGCCAGTGCAGAAGTGATCGCCGATGTAGTGGGCGGCCCGCTTGAAACCGCCATTAATGGCGTCGATGACATGATGTATATGTCGTCCACCAGTTCCAATGCCGGGCAATATGCGCTTTCGGTGACGTTTGAAGTGGGCACCGATCCGGAACTCGCACAGATCAATGTGCAAAATCGCGCGCAGCTGGCGATCTCCCGTCTGCCCGCCGCGGTTGCACAACAAGGTGTGTCAGTGCGCGCCCGCTCACCGGATTTTGTGCTCGGCATCGCATTCTATTCCCCGGATGACAGCCTGAACGCCCTTGAAATCACCAATTTCACCACCACAACCATCGTTGATGCGATTTCGCGGGTGGCCGGCGTCGGTGAGGCAAGCGTGGTGGGGGCCTCCGAATATTCCATGCGGGTGTGGCTCAACCCACAAAGAATGGAGGCTCTTGCCATATCGGTCGATGAGGTTGCAGCCGCCATTCAACGCCAGAATATTCAGGCGACCCTCGGCCAGGCCGGGGCGCCGCCGATGCGGGAAGCCACCGAACTGCAATATACGCTGGTCGCTGAAGGCCGCCTGCGCGATCCCGAGGAATTCGGCGCTATCGTCATCCGCACCGGCGCAGACGGCGCAAAAGTCTTCCTGCGCGATATTGCCCGGCTGGAACTGGGCGCCCGCAATTACGCATCCAGCGCGAGTTTTGCCGGCCATCAATCGGCGATGCTGCAGATCAATCAGGCGCCGGGTGCCAATGCGATCGACACCGCACAAGCCGTGGAAGCAGAGCTAGAGCGTCTTTCGGCGCGCTTTCCGCCGGGCCTGCATTATCACGTGGTCTATGATGCAACCCGCTTCGTCAAAGCCAGCCTGCAGCTCACCACCCGAACCCTTCTGGAAGCGTTCCTGATCGTCCTCGCCGTCACTTTCGTGTTTCTGCAGGACTGGCGCGCCACCCTGATTTCCGCCCTTGCCATTCCCGTCTCCATGCTCGGAGCGATCGCCGTGCTGCTGGCGCTCGGCTATTCACTCAATATGATCTCGCTGCTCGCGCTGGTTCTGGCAATCGGACTGGTGGTGGATGACGCCATTCTGGTGGTCGAGAATGTCAAGCATGTGCTTGATGATGCAACCGAAATCAGCGTTGTCGAAGCGACCCGCACAGCCATGCGCCAGATCACTGGTCCGATTATTTCCACAACCCTGGTGCTGCTCGCCGTCGTGACCCCGACAGCCTTTCTGGAGGGAATTGGCGGACAACTTTACCGGCAGTTTGCCGTCACCATTTCATCGGCCCTGATCATCTCCTCCTTTGTCGGGCTCACACTCAGTCCTGCACTTGCCGCGCTGCTGCTCAGGCGCGATCAGACCGGCTTCCAACGCGGCCCGCTTGCCTGGTTCACCCACTTCATGGAACGCACCCGCGACGGCTATGGTCATCTGGTGGGGCTGACCGTCAGACACTGGTATATCCCGCTTGCCGGCATTGTCGCCTGCTTCGCCGGCGCCTATCTGCTGTTTACCAATCTGCCGGCAACCTTTCTCCCCGACGAGGATCAGGGCGCGCTGTTTGTCGATATTCAGCTGCCCAGCGCCGCATCGCTCGAACGCACCAATCGCATTGTCGAGGATGTGCGCAAAGTGCTGAGCGAGACTGCCGGCGTTGCAGACGTCATCACCGTCTCAGGCTTCAGCATCCTGCAATCCACCAGCACGCCCAATGGTGCCATGGCGGTGGCAGCGCTTGCCCCCTGGGACGATCGCGAGACCCAGGCCCTGCAGCTCAACAGCATTATTGCGGCGCTGCGTCGCCAGTTCATGCAGATCCCAGGGGCGAATGTCGCCGTGTTCGCGCCGCCGGCCATTGCCGGCATTGGTTCGGTGGGCGGGCTCGATTTCCGCCTGCAGGCCCTGCAAGGTCAGTCCCCCGAGGAGATCGCACAGGTCACCACTGCTTTGCTGGGCTATTTCAACCGGCAAGCGCCAATCGGTGGCGCAGCGACCACCTTCAATGCCAATGTGCCACAAATCTATGTCGATGTGGACCGGGCCCGCGCCGAGGCGCTTGGCCTGAGCGTGTCCGACATCTATGCCACCATTGGCGCCAATTTCGGTTCCCGCTACGTCAATGATTTCACCCTCAATGGTCGGGTGTTCCAGGTCAATCTGCAGGCGGATTCCGACTTTCGCGCCCATGCAGAAGATATCCTCAAACTCCATGTCAGAAATCGCACCGGAACGCTTGTCCCCTTGCGCGGCGTGGTGTCCCTGACGACCGTGCTGGCACCCTTCGTCATCACACGATACAATCTCTCCGTCTCCGCCCAGATCAATGCCGTGCCTGCCCCCGCCGCCAGCAGTGGCGAAGCGATGAGCGCGATGGCGGATGTTGCGGCCACCGCGCTTCCCGACGGTTACGGCTATGAATGGTCGGGCTTGTCGTTTCAGGAAAACCGTAGCAGTGGTCAGGAGGCCCTGGTCTTTGCGCTGGCTTTCCTGTTCGCCTATCTGTTTCTGGTGGCGCAATATGAAAGCTGGAGCCTGCCGCTGGTGGTCATAGTATCCCTGGGGGCAGCGCTGCTGGGTGCGGTCGCAGCCCTCAGCCTGTTTGGACTGCAAAACAGCCTCTATGTCCAGATCGCGCTGGTGTTGCTGATCGGTCTTGCTGCCAAGAATGCTATTCTGATCGTGGAATTCGCCAAGGAGAAGCGCGAGGCCGGTTCAAGCGCCCGCGATGCGGCGCGTCTGGGCGCCGAACAGCGCTTTCGTGCAGTGATGATGACTGCCGTCTCCTTCATCCTTGGTATTCTGCCACTCGTTCTGTCCTCAGGCGCCGGCGCCGGTGCGCGCCAGGCGGTCGGTGTCACGATTTTCGGGGGGATGGTCGCCGCAACCACCATCGGCCTGCTGCTGACACCCGGCATCTATTTCATGGTGCAGTGGCTGAGCGAAAGGATGAGCCGGAGCAGCGACAAAGAGCGGCAATAAACTGGGCCCTGACAGCCACGCAAACATCATGCGGATGCGAGAGGGCGGTCCCGGTTTAAAGCGACCGCTAAAAGGCTGCGCTTGTGATGCAGTCGCGCGATCCGGGGCGGCGTTGGCGCGTGGCGAAGCGGCCCTGATCAAGCCGCTCCGCCAATCGCTTCAGGCAGAGGACATTGCAGCCCTTGGTTTCGGCAGCATTTTTAGGCGGGTCATTTCTGTGTCGGTATCGTGGTCTCAATGCTCGCAGTCGTCTGCGGCTTTTCCATCTTTGTCGATTGCGCGCTGTGGCCCGGGCAGTCCGCCATCGCAAATGTCACGGACAAAACGAGCGCTGCTGTCGTCAAGAAAGCGAGTTTCATAGCTGTCTCCTGGCTTCGGTTTGGTGCATTGACCGGGTCATCCTAGCAGTTTTCGCACGGCGAGTCTCATCACGTCTCACCGCTGCGGCCCCGCATCGACAAGACCACAGCGCGCGGCTGCGCTCAATCCTTTAGAAAATGAATATGCGGGCGCTGCGAATGGGCCGAGATCTCCACCCGCGCATCGACATGAAACACGTCCTTTAGAAGCTGCTGTTGGATCACCTCTTCGGCTGTGCCATAGGCCACAATCCTGCCTGCCTGCATCACCATCAATGCATCACAGAACATGGCCGCATGATTGAGGTCGTGCAAGGCGATGATGCTGGTGATCGGCAGGCTGGAAATCAGTTTCAAGAGGCTCATCTGGTGCTGAATATCAAGATGATTGGTGGGCTCGTCAAGAATGAGTTCCTGGGGCTGCTGCGCCAAAGCCCGCGCGATATGCGCGCGCTGTTTCTCGCCCCCCGACAGGCTCTGCCAATAATCCTGCCGCTTGGCCTGCATGCCGGTGCGTTCAAGCGCATCCTCGACCGCATTTTCATCATGCCCCGTCCAGCCTGAAAACATCGACCTGTGCGCAAAACGGCCAAGCCTGACCACGTCGAGCACCTTCAGATTGGCATTGGTGGTAGCATGTTGCTCGACAAAGGCCACGCGTTGCGCGAGCTTGCGCCGGGATATCTTGTTTAGATCAGCCGCATCCAACAGCACGCGGCCACGCGTCGGGCGCCTCAGCCCGGCAAGCAGCCGCAGCAAGGATGTCTTGCCGGAGCCATTGGGTCCCAGAAGCCCAAGCATCTGGCCAGGCTTTGCCGAAAATGACACGCCATCCAGCACAGTCTTGCCGCCTATTGTCCAGCTGATATTTTCCGCCTTGATCGTCATGATGCGCGCTGAAACCGGTAAAGAATGATCGAAAAGAACGGCACGCCAACCAGCGCAGTCACCACCCCGATCGGGAGAACCTGCTGCGGAACCAGGGCGCGCGATGCAATATCGGCCAGCACCATGAAAATCGCTCCGCCGATCGCGCAGGCCGGCAACAAGCGGATATGCAGCGGCCCGACCAGAAAACGCGCCGCATGCGGGACAACCAGTCCAACAAAGCCAATGGAGCCGACCATGCTGACAATTGTCGCTGTCATCATCGCGGTCAGCGCAAACAATACAATGCGGGCGCGGCCAACATTCACGCCCAGCGATGCGGCGGCTTCGTCGCCAAAGGCAAAGGCGTCGAGCACCTGTGCATAAAACAGACAGATCAGCAGTCCCAGGGCAATCACCACAGCCACCAGCAGGAATTCTGGCCAGCGCACCCCACCAAAGCTGCCGAGCAGCCAGAACATCACATCGCGTGCCTGCTGGGCATTGCCGGATGTGGTGACAATATAGGAGGTCGCGGCGTTGAAAAGCTGCGAGGCAGCGACGCCTGCGAGAATGGTGCGATCAGCGCCGCCGCGCGTGCCATTGGAGAGAAGGGCAACAAACAAGAAAGCCAGAAACGCGCCGGCAAACGCGCCCGCTGACAGCGAGACCGCACCCGCCCCAAGACCCAGGATCACCACGGCGACCGCGCCGGTGGAAGCACCCGCCGAAATGCCAAGCACATAGGGTTCAGCCAGGGGATTGCGCAACAAGGACTGCATGATCGCACCCGACAGGGCGAGACCCGCACCACAGAAGGCAGCAACAAGAGCCCGGCTCAGACGATAGTCCCAGATGACGGTCTCATGAATGCGGTTGAGTTCAACCCCGGTCCAGCCGAGCCGATTGGTGACAGCAAAAAACGTGGTGGAAAGCGGGATTGGCAGATCGCCAATCCCCGTGCTGATGCCCACGACCAGAAGGATTGCCAACAGCGATAGCAGCAGCATGAACGCGCTCATCACGCCTGTCCCGATAGACTGGCGGCGCACCATCACTGAAGCAGGCCGAGCGCTTTGAGCTGTTCGGCGACCTGCTCTGCGCCATAAAGTGTGCGGATCGTCGGGTTCATCGCCTGTCCGTCCATAACCACAATGGCCCGGTTCCTGACTGCTGGCATTTCCTTGACCGCTGGGTCGGAATTCAAGAATGCGATTTTGGCTTCCGGCTTGTCGAGTTCCCAGCGATTGCGGTCCAGATTGGCAACGACGATGACATCGGGATTGGCCGCAATGATGCTTTCCCAGCCAAGCGTTGGCCATTCGGCCTTGGACTTGATGGCATTTTCACCACCCAAAACGTCAGCAATGTAACTGGATGCGCCATTGCCGCCACCCAGATAGGCGTCAGCGGAAGGCGACTGGCTGGAGAACCAGAATACATAACCAAGCTTCTTGCCGCCCGTTGCAACACGGCTCCGCAAAGCGGTTTCACGCGCCTTGAGATCGGCGATCAGCGCCTGACCGCGATCGGTCACATCAAAAATCTGCGATAGCTCGTCAATCTCCTGATACAGAAGATCCATGCTCCATAATTGATCGCGGCTGCCATATTCATCCTTGACCTCAATGGTGCTCAAACAAGTGCTTGGCGATAGATAGGTCGGGACACCAACCTTGTCGAAATCCTCGCGTTTGGCGACTTTGCTGCTCGGTCCCACCAGGCTTGGCAATGCTGCAGCAACAAAATCCGGGTCCTGCGCAAGCAGCGCTTCAAAGGTCGGAAACTCGACGGTCAGCAGCTTGACTTTCGCATTGGCAGCCGCAAGCTCAGGCAGAACCTTGCTCGGCCAGAATGCGGTGCCCGCCATCCGGTCCTCAAGACCAAGCAGGAGCAGGATTTCGGCGCTGTTCTGTCCAAGCCCGATCGCCCGCTGTGGTGCCTTGTCGAAGGTAACCTTGGCACCGCAATTCTCAAGCACCAGCGGATAATGCGTCGACGCCGCCACAGCAAGATCGACGGGGAATGCCAGCAGCGCCGAAAAACATGCGGCGGCCAGAAGAGACTTGATGGTGATCACGGGGGGAGATCCTCGGTTTCCTGCGGGGCTTATCAAGGCCTGTTGGGCCCGGATTTGCTATAATCCGAATGCATGTCGCAAAACAAGATCGAAGAACTCATATTATTGGCTTTTTCGGCGGCCAAACGCTCATGGGTTATTGCGCTTCACACCGCTGCGGCAGCCTGCGGTGAAGAAACCGCCTAGTCGGGACAATAAAGCCGGGCGCCGTCATCTTTTGCAAACAGCACGCAGGGCCCCTGCGACCCGCGCGGATCATAAGCAAAGCCCTTGCCGGTCAGGGCATGGGTGATGTCACGGATACCGGCAAGCCCATAAAGATGGTCATGCAATTCCAGAAAAACCCGCTCAATGCCCGGCAGATCGGCATTGGAAAGCAGATCACGCTCTGCCCCCTCAATGTCCATGACCAGAACGTTGATGGCGTGCGCGGTGATGAAATCATCAATATTGGCGGATGGCAGTTCCATGCGGCTCTGATAGGGGCCTTGGGCTTCATCCATCGAAGACATCCACAGATCCTGCCTGACATAAAAGACATGCGAGCGCGGCTGGCCAGCCGTGAGAATCCCTTGAGTCAAGACAACATTGTGAATTTCATTGGCAGCAATCACCCGCTCGGCAAGGGCTGCGGTGGCCGGGTTCGCCTCAAACGCCCAGACGGTGACATCGGGAATGCTGGCGATGGTTGCGGTGATAATGCCGATGCCCGCGCCGAGTTCCAGCACCCGGTCGCCGGGTTTGACCGCCCTGAAGACCGATCGTGCCTCCTTGGCCTCATAAGACTGGTTCTCGAGAGCCTGCCAGATGATCGGAGAAACCTCTTCCGAGGTGATCGGCACACGAATGCCATGTACGTTCAACACGTCTTTGCCCGGTTTCCCTGCGTCATGACGCAGTCGAGTTTGCGATGGCACCTGACCTAGCTGATTTGCAAGGCTACCGCCAGCGCTAAGCGATGCAACCAACAGCAAGGATCAGATCGCCGCTTTCAGATCGTAGCGATCCTTTTGATGAACATCGCGGAGCTCCGATGCCGGTACCGGCTTGCCGATCAGATAACCCTGGACCTGATCACAACCCAGCCGCTTGAGACATTCAAACTGTTCTTCCGTCTCGATCCCTTCGGCGATGGTTGTCATTTTGAGACTGCGACCAACGCCGGTCACAAGTTCAACAATCGCCAGTGCATCAAGGCGCGTCGTGACATCGCGGACAAAGGACCGATCAATCTTGATCTTGTCGAACGGAAAGCCGCTCAGACTCCCCAGAGAGGAGTAGCCGGTGCCGAAATCATCCATGGCAATCTGGATGCTGAGCGCCTTCAATTGCCGCAATGTATTTAGCGTCTGCTCGTTCTTGTCCAGCAAGACGGATTCCGTGATCTCCAGTTCCAGCCGCTCGGCGTCCAGACCGCTTTGCTCAAGCGCCTCGGTTACCGCCTCAATCAGGCCGGGGTTGCGAAACTGGACCGGCGATAGATTGACAGCAATCTTCAAGGGTCTGGTCCATCTCACCGCTTCCAGGCAGGCAGTCTTGAGCACCCAGTCGCCCAGTGAATTGATGAAGCCAATCCGCTCGGCAACCGGGATGAACTCCATCGGGGACACTGCGCCACGCACCGGATGGTTCCAGCGCACCAGCGCTTCATAGCCACAGATCTCTCTGGTGTCTGTCCGGGCCTGGGGTTGATAGAAAACGGTCATCTCGCCGTTGAGCAACGCCTTTTGAAGATCGGCCTCAAACGACTTCTTGTCGCGCAGCCGCGTTTGCATTTGCGACCGGAAAAGACTGGCATGGCCCGGCCCCAGCGCCTTGGCTTCATAAAGCGCCAGATCGGCATGCTTGAACAATTCCTCTGTATTCGGCTCACCCTGCGAGATCGCAACGCCAACGCAGGTACCAATCTTGATTTCCAGCTCGCCGATCAGATAGGGGCGGCTGATGGCCTCCATCAAATCTGAGGCAAGTGCGAGCGCGTCCGCTTCGGCAATGCCGGTGGTCAGAAGCGCAAACTCATCGCCGCCCAGTCGGCAGACCACGTCGCCATCCCTGCCAATCTTTGCCAATCGACTGGCAACCGCCTGCAGCAAGGCATCGCCGACATCATGGCCGAGTGTGTCGTTGACATCCTTGAAACCGTCGAGATCAAGAAGCAGGATGATCGCCGATTGCAGGCCACTTTGCGCTGCGCGCAACCGTTCTTCCAGATCCTGACGAAACAGCACACGATTGGGCAAACCCGTCAGCGCATCGTGATGGGCATCATGTTCAAGGCGATAATTCTGCGACTGCAGCTCGCCGGTCGCTTCCTGAAGGTCATTGGTCAGCCGCTGCATCTTGCCATGTGCGCGATCCAGCAGCTTGTTATGGCGCAACAACAGCAGAACCAGCACAACACCACACAGGATCAGCCCGGCTGCAAGGCCTGTATAGATGAGATGCAGCTGCCGTACTTCTGCCTGGGCGGTGTCGATTAGGCCGACATCATATTCGACCGCTGCTGACGCAAGCGCTGTCATCGGGCCGTCAAGCATGGCCATCGCCTGCAATTGCTGGCGCAGGCTCTCGTCATTCAACTGGTCAAAACCTGCGTCGAGACGATGCAGGATGTCGCTGAGTTTGAGAAAGAGTGCGCGACGTTGCGTGTCGTCCTGAATGAACGCACGCAGGTTGCCCTGCTGCAGCAATTCAAGGCGCCCCAGCATGATGTCAAGACGCAGACGCGCCTCTTCGCGACGATCGTCGCTTGGATCAAGCGCATAGGCCGAAAGCACATGCTCCAGCCGCATATATTCCGATACGGTCTGACCGATCGACCAGGAATCATTGTAGCGCGAGAATTTCTGAAGCGCAGTCTGTCGCTCGGCAATGACATAGGCAATATAAGCCGTTGCCAGCACGAAACAGAATATAATTACGCCCAGAATACGTCTCACATTTTGCCTCTATTCAACGATGAGCTTGGCAACCTGCCAGGCAGAGCGCGTGTAGTAGGTCTGACTCTGGAGCTGCGGGTCGCTGTCATATGGGTAAATGATGAACAGGGGGCCCTTGTCACGAACCGCCATGTAATTGCCGTCGCGCTTCATCGCCAGGATCACCTTGAACTTCTTGAAATCCTCCATCGGCAACGAACTGACATAGTCGTTCAACGCCACCGCTGTCACCTTCGTTCCCTTGGCGCCGACCAAACGCATCAGCTTGTCGATGGATACGCCCTCAAAGCGCACGCGACCATCATACCAGGGATTGGCCGTCTCAACGGTTTCGAGGCCGAGCGCCTCCAGCATGTCGCGGTCAAACTGGGCTGTATCGCCGACATTGGTATTGGCTATCTTGCCCGATATCACCAGAATGGGTTTTGCTACAGGATGGCCAAGCGGTTCAGCCTGGGCGCCGCCATTCGACAACAGCGACAAACACAAGCAAAGCGACAAGCAAAGGGATAGGCTAAAAAAGGATCGAATGAGTTTCATCGCATTTCTCCATGATAGTTAAGATCAGTAAAGAGAATTGCCTAAATCAAAGTGAAGATGGCACAATTTATCTATATATTCACGTGCTTATATAATTTGGTCGCGCACTATTTCCAGTTTGTGCACAAGTCAGGCCTCGTCGCGCAGCGCAATCCATTTGCCGTTGCCCGCGGTGCGGGTGTAAAGCCGCTTTCTACAATCAAGATCCATTGATCGCATTGTGATCGAATCTGCATTCGAAACCATGCAACGGGCCGAGCAGCAGCTTCGCCTGTCCCAAGTGATCGTTGCAAAATGGGGCGGCAAGGCTGCGATCAGGCCAGATTGCCCTAGAGGCTTTTTGGGGCAGCAGGCGAGAATGTGCGGGATGGTTGACAATCAACCTACTAGAAGGTAGATTAGCGCATGACCACGTTTTCAACCACTGCCGATGATATTCTTGCCTGTGCGAAAAGCCTCCTTCTCAAGGGCGGCTATAATGGATTCAGCTATGCCGATATCGCCGCCGTTGTGCTGATCCGCAAGGCAAGCATTCACCACCATTTCCCCAGCAAGGTCGATCTCGTCACCGCTCTCATCCAACGACACCATACCGAAACAAAGGCGGGATTTGCGCATCTTGAAGCGACGATCCCCGAGCCCGCCGGGCAATTGCGCGCCTATAGTCATTATTGGCGCGACTGTATCGAGGGTGGCGAAACCCCGTTCTGTGTCTGTGCGTTGCTGGCGAGCGAATTGCCGGTTCTGCCTGAGCCGCTGACTGCCGAGATCAAGGCCTATTTCAAGTCTCTGTCGCGCTGGTTGGCAGCCGTGCTCGAACGCGGGCAGGCGGATGGCTCGATCCGATTAAAGCATGCGCCGCAAATCGAGGCTGAAACCTTCATGGCTGGCATACATGGCGCCATGCTCTCGGCACGCGCCTATGGCGATCCGGCCATGTTTTCGAAAATTACCGAACCGCTTTTGCAACGCCTGACCGCGCGCTGACCGCACGGGCGTGATGCGGCGCCAGTCTCATCCAAAAATCTACCTTCTAGTAGGTATACCTGTTGATCAAGCCGCTTGTTTTCTGGAGTTTTGACATGTTTGGCATTTCCCCCTTAGGGTGGGTGCTCACGCTCGGTAGCCTCCCGGCAATCCCGCTCGCCCTTTACATGTTCCTGCGCTACGGGCGGATTGTGTCTGCGTCGCGGGCCGGCAGGCTCTATCTGCTGTTCATGCTGATTGGCGCATTGACGACCTTTCTCGTCGCGCGACAAACGGTGAGCGTTGTCATTGGCGGCGTGACGCTCGCAGTGCTGATCGCCGGCTATAGCGTCGGCCGCCTCAGCGTCTTGCGCGCTGCTTCGACCTATATTGAACTGCTGCTCAGCCTGTCAGCCTTTCTGCTGATGGTGCCGACGGTCAGCGAGATCCTGCGCCGTGTTCCCGACGGTCACCCGCTCGTCACCGAGCTGAATTCGCCGTTGTTGCTGGGCGCGCAGGCTGGCTTGCTAATTGTTCTGATCCTGGGCGTAACGCTGCAATTCGTCGCTCTCGCCCGGCGCAAGGGCCCGTCACTTTAAATGCGGCCGATTGAGCCATCAAACCCGCCTGCTGACGCGCCGCGTCATGGCGCAAAACCGCAGCGGCTTGCCTCGTCTCCTAGCCGTCCTGGCGCTCCAGATAGGGCAGGTCATAAGGCTCGATCGTGCCGGCAATGGTTTGAACGCGCAGCATCGCGCGTTCATGCGAAATCTGCAGATGATCAACCAGTGCCGCCTGTGCGCCGTTGAGATCACCCGATTGCAATGCGGCCACGATCGCGAGATGCTCGGGCAGAAATGGCTCTGTCGCAAACAGTCCTGACGTCCACTGATAGAGGAAGTGGTGGGCGACCAACAAGGTCTGTGGCAGTCGCACCGCTTCCAAAAGCGCCTGGTTGTCACAATATCCAAGCAGCTCGACATGAAGCTGCTGTTCCAGTGCGTCGAGCGTTGCCGCGCTCACCTGCGCAGCGAGCACGGCCGCGTCAAGATTGGCGCGCAGCCTGATCAGCAGATCTTCAGGCAGGCGCGGAAGCGCCTTTTCGAGCGCCAGCGGCTCAAGAACCCAACGAAGCTCGAAAAGATCATGCAGGCGCTTGTCCGTCAGTGCTGGCGCAAGCCAGCGGCCGCCTTCCGCCTTGTCGATGATACCCCGCTGCTGCAAGCGTGCGACCACGTCACGCGCGACCGTGCGACTGACACCATAATGTTTGGCCAGCGCCAGCTCATTGACCCGCCAGCTGGCAATCGACGTGCGGGCAAAGATCTCCCGCTCAATCCCACTATAGATGCGTTGCCAGCTCGGCAGGAACTGAATGGGGCCGCGCTTGGCCACCGCACCCTCATTTGAGCCTTTCACGTCCGCCGATGCTGCCACCACATAGCCACGGCGACCCTGCTCCTTTGCGAGCAGGCCCTGCGCTGCAAGTTCGACAAGTGCCTGGCGCGCGGGCGCGCGACTGATGCCGAAATGCTCAGCCACCCAGGTCTCGGACAAGCGCTGGCCTTCGACCAGACCACCATTGGCGATGTCGAGCGCAAGTCTGTCGCGCGCACTCTGATAAAGCCTGGGTGCTGCACCCCGCATCACAATGTCCTTCCACTGATCGGCCGCATTGCTCTCGCTATCCGCGACTGCGCAGATGAATAGGCCGGCCCACAACCGGTTTCAGATCCAGAAAGACCACGTTCAACGCATTGAGTAAAGTGGCCTTTCGCATTCTTGCCGTGCCCAATCGCTGAGGACGGAGCACGACAAGAGGTGATCCTGCATGGCCGCTGAGCGCCAGGAATTTTCATGGCGGACTGCGTTGACAGAGATTATTGTATAGTGCATGCATAAGACATTATGAGCTGGAGGAGTATCATAATGCAGCAGTCTGATCATGAGGCCGCCTTTTCACTCAGCGCGCTTGAGCGATTTTGCACGGAAGTTCTCACCGCCTGTGGCGCTGATGATGCGACCGCAGATGCCGCAACCCGCGCCATGATGCACGGCACCCGCCTTGGCGTGGACAGTCACGGTGTGCGTCTTTTGTCGCATTATGTCACCGCACTGCTCGGCGGCCGCATTAACAAGACACCAAGCCTTCGGGCGGTCCGCAGTTTCGGAGCCATCGAAACGCTCGATGCCGATCATGCCCATGGCGCTCTTGCGACTTTTACCGCGATGGCGCGGGCCACCGCGCTTGCCGATCAGTTTGGTATCGGTGCTGTCGCTATTCAGAACAGCTCGCATTTCGCCGCCGCCGGCGCCTATGCGCTTGAGGCCGCGCGTCAAGGTTATATTGGCATTGCGGTCTGCAATTCCGACAGCTTCGTGCGCCTGCATGACGGCGCCATGCGTTTTCATGGCACCAACCCTATCGCGGTCGGCGTTCCCACCACCGGACCCCAGCCGTGGCTGCTCGATATGGCCACAAGTTCAATCCCCTATAACCGCGTCATGCTCTATCAGAGCCTCGGCGTGCCGCTGCCACAAGGCGTGGCCTCCGATGCGGATGGCGTTGACACGCTTGAGGGAAAGAAGGCCGCAATGCTGGCACCAATGGGTGGTGAATTCGGCTTCAAGGGGGCAGCGTTGGCAGGGCTTGCAGAAATTCTCAGTGCCGTTCTCACCGGGATGACATTGAGTTTCGATATCGCGCCGATGGGCGGGCCGGATTTTTCCACTCCGCGCAAAATGGGGGCCTTTGTCCTTGCGCTCAAGCCGGACGCCTTTATCGACCCTGCGCTGTTTGACGCCGGCATGACCCGCTATCTTGACACGCTGCGCACGTCGCCGGCCCGACAGTCCTGCACTGTCATGGCGCCCGGCGATCGCGAATGGCAGGTGGCAAAGCAGCGTGATGCGCACGGTGTGAAGATTGATCCGGTGACGATGCAATCATTTGCCGATCTCGCTGCACGCTTTCACGTCGCCCCGCCTGCGCCGATTGAACAATCGGGCTGATCAGCACCATTGCCCCTCAGAGACGAGCGAAGATACATCCCGGGAGGAAATTGGGAATGGACACTTCAAAAAAGGCGCCATCTGGTGCCACACGCTTCCGTTATTTCATTCTTTTCATGTGTTTCATCGGTATTGCGATCAATTACCTTGACCGCGCCAATATGAGCGTTGCTCTGCCTTTCATCGATCAGGAACTCGGCCTCAACCTCACCAATACCCAAAAGGGTCTGATCCTGGGTGCGTTTTTCTGGGCCTATGACGGCATGATGCTGTTTGCTGGCTGGATCACCGACAAGCTGGGCGCGCGCAAAAGCTTTTCACTTGCCGCAGTCTGGTGGTCGGTCTTCACCGCGCTGACGCCGCTTGCCAACAGCTTCTGGAGCTTTTTTACCGTTCGCTTCTTTCTTGGCGCCGGCGAGGCACCGGCCTATCCCGCAGCAACCAAAGCGGCATCGCGCTGGTTTCCCAGAAACGAACGCGCCTTTGCAACTGCTGTCATTGATTCCGGCTCGCGCGTCGGGACTGTCCTGGCATTGCCCATTGTCACCTCGATCATCGCCTTTGCGACATGGCATTATTCCTTTATCATCTTGGGCGCCATCGGCATCGTCTGGGCGCTGCTATGGTATAAAACCTATCGGGATCCCAATGACCATCCACGCGCCAATGATCTCGAGCGTCAATATATCATCCAGAATGGCGCCCGTACCGATGACAATGACGATCTGGAAGCCCAAAAAATTCGCTGGATCGATCTGTTTCGCTACCGCACCGTCTGGGGAATGATGCTCGGCTTCTTCTGCCTGAACTTCGTCATCTATTTCTTCCTGACGTGGTTTCCGACCTATCTGAAGACCGCCCGTGGACTTAATCTCACCGAGCTCGGACTTTACGGCATGTTGCCCGGGCTTGCGGCGGTGGTCACCGCCTGGATCGCCGGCCTTCTGGCCGACCGGGCCATCCGCAGCGGCACCAATGTCACCACCGTGCGCAAGACGGTGATGGTCGGCGGCATGCTGGGCGGTGCAGCCATTCTGCCCGCCGCGATGGTTGAATCGCTCTACGCCGCGCTGTTCTTCCTCGCAGTCTCCTATAGCTCTCTGGCCATCGCCGCGACCGCGATCTGGTCGCTGCCGGCCGATGTTGCGCCAAGCTCGCACCATGTCGCATCGATTGGTGGCATTCAGAATTTTGCCTCCAATATCGCCGGGATCATCAGCCCGTTTCTGTTCGGATTCCTGCTCGATCAATTCGGGGGAAGCTACACACCCTCCTTTCTGATGGCTGCGATCATGGCGGTGGTTGGCGCGTTTTCCTATGCCTTTATCGTCGGCCGTGCCGAACCGCTTCCTGTGCTGCCGCCGCGGCATTAGAGCGCCGTGCGCCCTACCGGCGCCCAGACCTCGCCCTGCCAGATGCAATTTGCTGCATGATGCCTTAAGCTGATAGAAGTTTAAGGCATTATGCCGCGAGCCAGATCATCCATATCTCAGCCACTATGTTGCGGTTGAGCGGTTTCCTGTTCAAACAAATGCAGCGCCTTCACGCAATCCTCACGCCCCGTCTGGTCGCACTGCTTTTGCGATCAATTGTCAATTGAGGCGCCGTCAATCCTTCGTTCGCGCCAGGGATTTTGACCATTAAGCAACCATCCGATGCTCTGCTGCCAGAAGCCCATGCGATGACGGTCGTGAAAAAGATCAAAATGCCCGATACGGGCGCAGTGATAATCATCCGGCGAAATCATGATTAACTGCGCATCCGCAGCGCTATAATAGCTGAGCGCGCGACGGATTGCCCGCTCCGTGGCCAAGGGGTCATCGCTCACCGCCACGGCGAGAATGGGTGCACGGAAACTGCTCAGAGTATTGAGCACCTCACCGCGCAATGGCTCTGGATAGCTTCGCTCAAAACGGGATCGACGCAAACTCCATTCATTGGCAACGCCTTTGGGCAGATCTTCAAGCCAGCCCAGCCGCTTGCCAGGAAAATATCCGAACAATGCGGTGAGCGCCGGCATGACCACATGCCACTTGAAAAACAGCTGCAGTCTCTGGCTTCTCTGATAATCGCCCCACCACGCAAATTGCGCACCCACGGTCAGCATCCGGCTGACCAGGATATTGCTTGGCGCAAGACCAGGCAAAAACCCGCCAATGCTGTGACCGATCACCTGTGGAGAAAGCCCGCTTTGCTCATAGGTGAACCGCAGCACCGCCTCAAAATCCTTCTCGCCCCAGTCACGCCAGCAAATCTGACTGTGCCTGAGGCTTGCCGGCCGCGACGCACCGATCCCGCGGTAATCATAGGTCAGCACCTCAAAGCCGTGCTTTGAGAGAAATTGCGCATAGCGATGATAATAGGATGCGCGGACACCCGTTGCCGGATTGATGATGATGACGCCGTGTTGTCGAAGACCCGGCGCGGCCCATCGATGTCCGTGTAACCGGACACCGTCAACACAATCGATCACGATGCTTTCTGCTGGTCGCTCCATCACGCCTGCCGCTTTGCTGTTCGGGTTCAGACGCGAGAATGACGACTATTCCACCTTGAGTATATTCACTAGGCGGTATACATGATGTCGATGGCTTTAGACAGTGTATCCACACGCGACCGTATCATTGAGGCGGCATCCCGGCTCTTTCACCAGCAGGGCATCAGGGCGGCAAGCGTTGATCTCATCGCCGAACGCGCCGGCCTTACCAAGCGTAGCCTCTATTATCATTTCCGCAGCAAGGATGATCTGATCGCCGCCTGTCTAGAAGCGCGCGACGCGCCAAATCTTTCAATCCTCAAACAATGGTATGCCCGCAGCCCCGGGGATGTGGCCCAAAAGGTCAATGGCATTTTCTTGGGTCTCGCACGCGCCGCGCGCCGCAAAGACTGGCAAGGCTGTGGGTTTCTGCGCAGTGCGGTCGAACTTGTCGAGTTCCCGGGCCATCCGGCCCTGGTTGCGGGAAGGGCGCATAAGAAGCGGGTTGAAGACTGGTTGTGTTGCCTTTTCGCAGAGGGGCAAGACATTGTCGATGCGCGCAGGCTCGCAGCTCAGATCATGCTCTTGCTTGACGGCGCCTTTGCCACCGTACTTCTTCATCGCGAACCGGCTTATTTCGAGACGGCCGGGCTTGCTGCCATGACACTGATCCGCAACGCCAACAGCTGACTGCGGCCCATTTCAGAAACGCCACTCACTGAGGGCCGGGCGCAACGGTCGGGGCCATCACCTCGGTCCAGTCGTCAATGAAACGCTTGCGCTGTGCGCCGTCCTGGGTTGCAAGCAGAGCAGGGCCAATCCGCACCAGCCGTCCCACCCCGCTTTCGATCAGCGATGGTGGTCCATCCACGCCTGAAGGCAGGCTGCCATCACGCGAAAAGAAAAACGCTTGCTCACGCGCCACCCTCCGCCCGCGCTCGGACAGCAGATAATCGAGAAAACGCGCGGCCAGCGCCGCCTGACCGGCCTGTTTTGGAATAAAGGCCGCGCGACTTAGAACCAGCGTATAATCGCGCGGCAGAACGATTTTGAGCTTGGGATTGCGCAGGCTTGCCGCATAGGCATAGGATCCGATGATATTATAGCCGATATAGATCTTGCGCTCGTCCAGATCGCTCAGGATCGAGTTGTTGCAGCACCGCAATTGCGTGTCCACACGGCTCATACTCTCCAGCAAGCGCCCATAGGCGGTCGAATTCTGCTCCGCGTCAAGAAAGGCCAGCAAATAGCCAACACCCGATTCCCGCAGGTCGTAGGTGGCGACATGACGGCGGTAGAATTCCTGTTTGCGCCGCAACAGATCCGCGAGTTCAGCCCGGGTATGCGGCACCTCCTCCGGATCCACGTAATCGCTGTGATAGACAATCACCGATGGCTCGAAGGTGAAGCCATAGACCTCGTTGCGCCAGTTATTGGCATGATTTTCAGCGCCGCGCGTCTGCGCCGAGACATGGGCCAGAGCGCAGCCGTCATTGGCAAGCTTCACCATCTGATCCACCGAAGAAGACAACAGTAAATCACCGAAATTGCGGCCTTCACGACAGGCGCTATCTGCCTCCCGATACAGCTCATTGGTGACAAAGTCGGTATAGTCGATCGCGACATGCGGCTCGCTGACCTGAAAATCGCGCAACAACGGCTTGAGCGCCGAGGTGTCGGCCGCGCCATGGATCACCAGGCGGGCGATTTCCGTATCAAGCGACGGAAAATGGGTGGTCGTTCCTTCATCCGACTGGGCCTGCGCATAGCTTGCCAGTCCTGAAAGCAAAAAGGCAAAGAAATAAAGTCTCACCGTCCATCCTCCCCTGCGCGCGGCAAATCGAGGATCACCGTGAAGCCGGTCTCGCCCTTCTCGCGAAAGCGGATGATCCCGTCATGGGCCGATGCAACCTCCGCCGCGATGGCAAAGCCAAGCCCCGAGGCCGCGCCTGCCTTGGGCGATGCTGCGTTGAACCGGCGTACCATCTGATCCCAGTTTGCGGGCGCAATGCCCGGTCCGTCATCCTCAACCTCAACACAGATCCGCCCATCAACGCGCTGCACGCGCACTTCCAGCCGCGAGATCGCGCCGTGGCTAAGCGCATTGTTGATAATATTGGCGATGGCTTCGCGCAGGCTGACAGGATCCCCTTTGACCATCAGCCCGGTCTCGCCAGCCTCAAATGATATCACCATGTCGGGGTCGATTGTCAGCGGGACCGCATGGTGAAACGCCGCGCGGCTCACCTCTACCAGATTGATGACTTCCAGCTGCACCACCCCTGCACGATGAATGACCATGGCATGGCTGAGCAACTGGTTGGTCAATTGTGCCAATTCGCCTGTTCTGCGCTTGATGCGCCGTGTGCGTTCGCGATCAGCTTCACTCATGGCATCGGCATCCAGCATATCGACCTGGGCGGCAAGTGCCGTCAAGGGTGTGCGGATCTGATGGGCGGCATCGGCAATGAATTGCTGTAGTCGCACCACCCGCAGATCCAGCCGTGTCATGAAGGAATTGATCGCACCGACAAAAGGCCGCAATTCATCGGGTGCTGGTGTCTGCATCGGCGTCAGATCCTCCGGATTGCGTTGCCGGAGCGCATCGGCAAGGCTGGTGACGGGCCGCAGCGCATAGCGCACTGCAAGGAATGTCCCGGCAAGTCCGAGCACAACCATCACGCCGACAATCAGCATTGCGCCTTGTGTGACTTCCGCCGCAAGAGCACGCCGCGCCTCGGTGGTTTGCGCCAGCACCACATAGACCCAGCCCGCCTCGGCCTGATCGGCCAGCGCCCGCGCGACCGTGATCATCCGCACCTCGGCCCCGCGATAGATTTCTGTCGCAAGTTTCGGCGCACGCCGCGCGGCACCAAGATCATCATGGATATTCAAATCCGGATACCCGCTCACAACCGCGCCATCGGGCCCGACAATGCGATAAAAAATCCTGTCTCTTTCCGCAAATCCCAATAGTTCAAAGGCAGAGGAAGGCAGATTGACGATCAACTGGCCGTCAATCTGCGTGACCCCCTCGGCAATCTGCATGGCAGCCCCCTGCAGCAGCTGGTCATAGGTCTTGTTGGAAGCCGTCTGGCCGTAAAACCAGGCCGCGGTGATCAGAAGGCTCGCCCCGATCACCAGAACAAGGCCAACCCGGATAAACAGCCGCGAGAACAGCGAGGGTTCATGCGCTTTCATCGATCACCAATTGATAGCCCATCCCGCGTTGCGTCATGATCGATACGCCCGATCCCTCGATCTTCTTGCGAATTCTGCTGATGTAGAGTTCAACCGCATTGTGATTGACCCCTTCATCGAAGCCAAACAGCGTGTCCATCAGCTCATCCTTGCTGAAAAGCCTGCCGGGCCGGCTGGCAAAAACCTCCAGAATGGCGATTTCACGGCGCTTGAGCTGCACCTCGCGATTGCCGATCCGCACATTGCGGCTGTGCCGGTCGAGCTGAAGATTGCCGCAGACGATGATATTGGTGGTCTCGCCGCTGTTGCGGCGCAACAAAACCCGGACCCGTGCCTCCAATTCGCGAAAGTCAAACGGTTTGACCAGATAATCATCGGCACCCAGATCAAGCGCGCTGACCCGATCCTCAATCTCCGAGCGCGCAGTGAGAACAAGAACCGGAACCGTCTTCTTGGCGGCGCGCAGCCGGCGCAGGATGTCAAAGCCGCCAAGCCCGGGGAGCATGACGTCAAGAATGATCAGATCGTAATCGGTGAAGTCGAGAATCTCGGCGGCAACGAGTCCGTCCGTCTCCCAATCGACTGAATGCCCCACCCGCACCAGCCGTTGATTGATTGCCTCCCCGACATCCCGTGTGTCTTCAACCAAAAGGATGCGCATTGCCGATAGATTGCATAGAAAATGTTTCCCGGCAACTAAAACCTAACAATTTATGACAGGTTCCTGACAGTTTCACCGTAGAATATATGTATTATGAAAGGCTATTCGTAGGAGTGAATGGCTTTTCTGTATCCTTGGGAGGATATCGATCAACTGAAAGCTTGAGTCTGCATTGTAAAATGCGGGAATACTTTGTTGCGGACAGAAAAAATCGATAAGTATTGTAAACAACAAAGTATAGTTTTCTGTTTGACGCCAGTTCTTCCCGGGAAAACGGAATCACTTTGGGAGGACCTGCATTTTGAAACGCAATTTTTCTTATGGGCTTATCACCGGGGGCGCACTGATCCTGTCCGCCACGCCTGGCCTTACGGCGAGAACCGAGCTTGTTGAAGCGGCGCGCAAGGAAGGATCGGTGACCATCTATTCTGCCACCGACCAGGCCCAGGCCCAGGCGGCTCTCGACGCCTTTGCCAAAAAATATCCCGACATTCGCGTCGACTACAATGATATTGGCACCAATGGTGTCTATAACCGGGTGATCTCCGAGGCGGCGGCAGGGCAGGTAGGTGGAGACCTGTTCTGGACATCAGCGATGGACCAGGGCGTCAAACTCGCCGTCGACGGCTATCTCGCACCCTACCAATCAACAGAAACTGCCGCTCTGCCTGGTTGGGCCGTATATAAGGACGTCGTCTACGCAACCTCGATCGAACCGATCGGCATGATCTACAACAAGACCGCACTGAAAGAGGACAAGGTACCGCAAACCCGCCAGGAGCTGATCGATTTTATTGCCAGCGGTGATTATGATGGTCGCCTTGCGACCTTTGACCCGGAAAAATCCGGCGTCGGCTTTTTGATCCAGACCAATGATCTTGATCAGACACAGAATTTCTGGGACCTCACCAATGCTTTGGGAAAGGCCAAGGGCAAGTCCTATTCCTCGACCGGCTCGATGCGTGAAACCGTTGTTTCGGGTGAAAACGTCCTGGCCTATAATCTGATTGGCTCCTATGCTCTTGACTGGGTCAAGAGTGCGCCCAATCTCGGCGTGGCCTTTGGCAAGGATTATACGCCTGCCTTCTCCCGCGTGACCGGCCTGCTCAAGGATGCCCCGCACCCCAATGCCGGCAAGCTGTTCATCGATTTCCTGCTCTCGCAGGAAGGCCAGACAGCGCTTGCCTCCAAGGGCATGCCAGCGCTGCGCAAGGACGTGAATGAGGGCTATAATGTTGATAGCCTCAACACACTTGTCGGTGGCAATCTCAAGCCGATCGCGCTTGATGAAACCCTGCTCAATTTGATGGATCCGCAAAAGCGGATCAAGTTTCTCAGGCAATGGCGGGCTGCCCTGAAAGGCTGATAAGCCACCGCTCAGCAATCTGTCCGGCCGGCTGCACAGCACGGCAGTCACGCCGGACAGAACCGTCACGGTCACAGCCATCCCTGCTCGCGTCCCAAACCCGATTGCGTTCTGTCGCTGAGGGGAGGGCTGGGCAGCCTTCCCGTTCATCGCGCGTTTTCCCGGAGGTCAATCCATGCCGGCGGATAGTTATAGTCAAAATCTCACCCACGCCACCGCTCGAAACGGTCGGCAAAAGACATTGCGGGCGCCAGGCGAGGCGCTGGCGTTCCGACGGCTGGTTATCGGCCTGCTGACTTTGAGCGTCCTTACCCCGATCGCCCTGATCCTCTATCAGAGCTTTCTCGATGGCCCGTTCTTCAGCGCCAGTGCCACGATCGGGCTGAGTGCCTATCAATATATTCTCGTCGACCCGATGTTTTACGACGCTCTGTGGAACACGGTCATCATGGCTGTGGGCATGGTGGCGATCGCCGTCCCGCTGGGCGCCGCCCTCTCCTTCCTGCTGACCCGCACCGATGTACGGTTTCGCAAGGCTCTGGAGGTGATCGTGCTGGTGCCCATGTTCATCTCGGCACTGGTGCTGGCCTTTGGCTATACGGTGGCAATCGGCCCTTCCGGTTTCCTGTCGATCCTCGCACGAGACATTTTTGGCTTTGTGCCCTGGAATATCTATTCGCTGACCGGCATCGTCCTGGTCACCGGTCTCGCCCATGTCCCCCATGTCTATCTTTATGTTTCTGCAGCCATGCGCAACCTGCCATCGGATCTGGAAGAGGCGGCGCGCATCAGCGGCGCACCGATCTGGCGTGTGTGCTGCGATGTGACCGTGCCGATGGTGCTTCCGGCGCTGATCTTTGCCACCGCGCTTAATCTCCTGATCGGCTTCGAGATGTTCGGCGTTCCTCTGGTGCTGGGCGACCCCAGTGGCATCAATGTTCTCACAACCTATATCTACAAGCTCACCACCTTGTTCGGGGTGCCGACCTATCAGTTGATGGCTGTCGTCGTGGTGCTTCTCGTTCTGCTCACATTGCCGCTGGTCTGGTACCAGCGGCGCCTGTTGCGCCATAGTCGCCGCTATGCCGCGCTGGGTGGCAAGGGCGCGCGGACCACCGTGATGCGTCTTGGTCGCGCCGGCCAGATCGTCGCCCTCTCGCTGATCGGCTTCTGGTTGTTTCTGTCGGTGATCCTGCCGATCGGTGGCATTGTGCTTCGGGCATTTGTCGATGCCTGGGGGCAGGGCGTCAATCCCTTCGCACATCTGACCACCCGGCATTTCAACGCGCTGTTTGAAGTGCCAAGTCTTTATCGCGGCGTGTTCAACACCATCCTGCTCGCCGTGGTGGGGGGTGCGCTGGCGGTCGCTTTCTACCTGATCGTCGGTCTCGCGGGTCATCGCAATCGCGATGTCTCAAACACCGTTCTCGACTATATGATCCTGCTTCCCCGATCCATGCCAAGCCTGATCATCGGTCTGGCCTTCTTCTGGCTGTTTCTGTTCATTCCCTTCCTGGTCCCGCTTAGAACCACGCTGATAAGCCTGTTCATCGCCTATCTCATTGTCGGCCTTTCCTACGGCCTGCGTCTTCTCCAGGGCACCTTGATCCAGGTGAGCCCGGAGCTTGAGGAAGCAGCGCGTACCACGGGGGCGACAATCACCCAGACCTGGCGTGATGTGGTCATCCCCATCGTTCGTCCCGGACTGGTCGGGGCATGGGCGCTCATCATGATCGTGTTCCTGCGTGATTATGCCACCGGTATCTATCTGATGAGCGCCGGCACTGAAGTGATCGGATCGCTGATGGTCTCGATGATCCAGTCGGGCGCCATGGACACCATTGCCGCACTTGCCTTCGTGAGTATCGTCCTTACCGGCGCAGGCTTAGGCCTCGCCCTTCGTCTGGGAGCTAAAATCCATGACTGAACTGACTGTCCAAAATGTTCATAAATATCTCGGTGGCCTGCATATCCTCCAGGGCGCGTCCTTTACTGCCGAGCGCGGATCGATCGTGTCGCTGCTCGGTGCATCAGGCAGCGGCAAGACCACCCTGCTGCGCTGCATTGCTGGTCTCGAACAGCCGGAGCAGGGTCGCATCAGCATCGGTGGCAAACCGATGCTGGACGGAGCCAAGGGTCTGACCGTTGCCCCTGAAAACCGTAATATCGGTCTGGTGTTCCAGTCCTATGCGCTCTGGCCACACCGCACGGTGATGGAAAACGTCGCCTATGGTCTCAAGCTGCGCGGTATCAGCAAGGTCGAAGCCGGTAAGCGCGTTCAGGCGACCCTGGAGAAAATCGGCCTCGGTCATCTTGCCGAACGCTTTCCCGACCAGCTGTCCGGTGGCCAGCAGCAACGTGTCGCCATCTGTCGTGCGCTGGTCTATGAACCACGCGTATTGCTGATGGACGAACCGCTGTCCAATCTGGACGCGAAACTGCGCGAGGAAGCCCGCTACTGGATCCGCAAGCTTATCCTGGATCTCGAGATCTGTGGGGTTCTTGTCACCCATGATCAGTCGGAAGCGCTGGCCGCCTCCGACAATATCCTGTTGTTGCGCAATGGGGCGATTGTCCAGGAAGGCAGTCCGCAGGAAATCTATCAGCGGCCCAAAAGTTTTTATGCCGCGGATTTTCTTGGTGCAAACAATGTCGCGCATGGTGAAATTCGCGGCTCCGGTGAAACTGCTGCTATCCATGGCAGCGACTGGCAGCTCGAAGGCGTGATGATCGGACAATCAGATGAGGCGCGCGATAAGGCGGTCATTCGTGTCGAACAGATTGCTGTCCATGACAAGCCCGGCGCGGCGCGGCAGCCAATGCAGCTCGACGCCTGTCTCTATCTCGGCGACCGCTGGGAATATCGCCTGCGATCGGGCGACCTGGCAGCCAAGGCCTTCGGCGCCAGGGAATTGCCGGAAGGGCCGGTCTGGGTCGATATTCCGCGCGAGAGCGTGTGGCTGTTTGCCCGCGCATCGTGATCTCGACCGGGCCTGCGTGACCTGGCCGGCTTGAATGGGCCAGGTCGCGCCATGGCTCGCCGCGAAACCCAGCCGGCAGCCTTCCATATAGCCGCAGGCTGTTGATGACGCTTTCAAAGCGCTGCAACAGCCAGCGATCACAGCCTGATCGTGGTTTCGCGCAATTTGATCGTCGGGGAAAGCAGAACTGTGTCCTGCGGCATTTCCGGGTTCAACAATGCTGCAACAGCCGTCTCGGCAATCTCTCTGACCGGTTGCACAATGGTGGTCAGACGCGGCGTTGTCAGACCCGCCAGGGGAATGTCATCAAAACCGATGATCGACAGATCACGCGGGATCGACAGGCCATAATCGGAGGCACCGCGCATGATGCCGATCGCCTGCTGGTCACTGGCGGTAGCAATGGCGGTCGGCAATTCGTCATGCTTGCGCATGAACAGACGCGCCGCCAGAGCTTCACCCGCATGATAGTCGAACCCCGCCTCGAGAATTTCAGGCATCGCCATTGCAACTTCCTGCGCCTGGATCGCCCGCTGGCAACAATCCAGAAATCCCTCGCGCCGCCGTGCAGAAATCGTCAGCCCTGACGGCCCGGCGATATAGCTGATCCGGCGGTGCCCGAGCGCCAGCAGGTGACGAGCCGCAAGTTCGCCACCCGCATAATGATCCACCGCAACAAAAGGATGGTTGCCATAAGGGCGGTCAAGCGCAATCGTGCGGACCGAGCCGGTGAGGGAAGGCCGCGACTGACTGTCGACCGGGACCACCAGAAACCCGGCAGGCAGATGTGCTCGCAAGCCGAGTATCTGCTGCTCTTCGCGGGCCAGGTCCCCGTGGGTATCCGCAAGGACCACCAGATGATTGTAGCTATGAGCTGCAGCTTCGATGCGTTGTGCCAACTCCGAGAAATAGGGATTGGTAATGTCGGGGAGAACCAGGGCAATCATGTTGGTCCTGTGGCGGCGCAAGCCACGCGCCAGACTGTTGGGACGATAGCCGAGCTCTGCGACCGCCTGTTCCACCGCGGCACGCAAGCTCTGCGTCACCGCAGCATTGTCGCTGAGCACCCGTGAAACCGTTCCCACCGAAACGCCCGCCCGCCTTGCCACGTCCCTGATTGTCACCATGCCTATGCCCCGCCGCTGCGAATGCCCTCCGCGCTGTTGCGAAAGGCATTCACCATTGTCATTTGTCGAACTGGATCGGCACCGGCCGCTGCATCAGATCAACATAAAGATCGAAAAAACGCTTGCTATCGAATTCCTTGATCACTTTCATCTTTTGCAATAACGCGGTTGGCTGCGCCTGCCAATAGCCCAGCGTGCGGCCATAACCGGGGCCGAAGGCGATGTCGACATCCATGTAAAGATCATCGACCCTGGTCGCAAAGCTTTCGTCGATCGCATAAGCGAGCGCCAGCGTATCGAAGACACTCGCCTTGGCATTTTTGTCCTTGGCGAAGCTTTCAGCCATCCAGCTGTCGGCAAAAAGCTTCGCGATCGCGCCGTCGCCTTTGCTCACTTTTTCAAAGGTGGCCCGGTCAAGCTGCGTGATATTGGTAACATCGAGCGGAATGACGGCTTGTGGGATGGCGGAACGCATGACAATGCGCGCAGCCTCGGGATCAACCCAGACATTCATCTCAGCCGCCGGCGTTGTATTGCCTTTGACGTCGACCGCCCCTGCCATGTAGACGATACGCTTGATCAGCGGAACGATTTCCGGGCTCTTGCGGATCGCCAATGCAATATTGGTGGCCGGACCAATCACCAGCAATGTAACCTCATGCGGGTTGGCTTTGACCGTACTGACGATGAAATCGACAGCATCCTGTTGCTGAAGCCTGGCTTTGTTTGCAAAACCGTCCGGTGGTGCGATCACATCACTGTCGGCCGGTTCAGGACGATGAAATGCTGTCTTGTAACTCTCGCCAAACCCGAACAGGGCACGTTCATTCTCGAAACTGCGGGGGTCGTGAACCAAAGGCAGATTGGCACCGGCATAGACGCCGACCTTGTCTTCAATCCCCAGTCGCTCGACCGCCTTTAATGCATCGGCAACTTCCTGGCGCAGCCAGTTATTGCCGGTCACCACCGTGACACCCAGCAGATCCAGCGTGCCCTGCCTGTCGAGCTGTGCGGCCATGATCAAGACCTGGCCATCATCGCCGATTGTGCTGAAATCGGTGTCGATGATCATTTTCTGGCTCTCCGCCTGCGCAAGGCCGGTAAAAGCCACGCCAGTAACCAGACACAAAACTGCGAATAGTCGCTTCATTGGTAACCCCTCCTGTTCCTCCTGCGAAAACCGCCTCTGCCAGAAAAATGTGATAATGGCGAAATGAAACGGTTCATTCGAAAAATATAACAATTTGACTTTTCAGCCTTCCCCCGCTGTGTTTTCCAGCGAGGACAGGGAAAGATGATCACAGAACGGCGATAACTGCAATATTGGAGGCAAAAAGTTACGGGAAGGCCGCGCAGGGGAATGAACCGTTTCATATTGACTCGCTCTCGCCCTTCTGTTTTTGATTGGCGCCATGGCCGCCGTGTTACAAACTGCGGTCACAGGGCAGGAGAGCGTGCCGTGCCAGACCAGTGCGGCGGGCAAGATATACAATCGTCAATCGACAATCGCATCGCCGGATTGGTTGCGACCATCGCTGCGATGTACCGGGGAGGTTATCATGCGCTTTAACACTTTGCTTGCCGCAGCCACGGTTGCATGCGGTCTGATTGGGACACCTATCGCGGCCTTTGCCGCCGATAAGCCGGTTGTCGGGCTGGTGATGAAGTCACTCGCCAACGAATTCTTCAAGAACATGCTCGAAGGTGCACAGGCCCATAACAAGGAAAAAGGCACCTATGAGCTGAAGGCCGTCGGCATGCAGTCAGAAACCGATATTGAAGCACAGATCAATGCGGTCGAAAATTTCATCACCCAGAATGTCAACGCAATCGTTATTGCGCCAGCCGATTCACGGGCGCTGGTGCCACCACTCAAGCGGGCGGTTGACGCCGGTGTCGTGGTGGTCAATATCGATGTCGAGCTGGACGCTCAGGCAAAGAAGGATGCAGGACTCGAACTGGCCTTTGTCGGGCCGGACAATCGTGCGGGCGCCAAGATGTCAGGTGATGAACTGGCAAAGGCGATCGGCAAGGGTGGCAAGGTGGTTATCCTGGAAGGCAATCCGGGCGCCGACAACGCGGTGCAGCGTAAGCTCGGCTTTGACGATGCGGTCAAGGCGGGCGGGCTCGAAACGCTTGATTCCCGCACTGCGCATTGGGAAACCGAGGAAGCCAATTCGGTATTCACCAACATGCTGACGGCCCATCCCGATATAAAGGGTGTGATGGCCGCCAACGACTCGATGGCGCTTGGCGTGGTCAAGGCACTCGACGCTGCAAAGCGCAACGATATCAAGGTGGTCGGCTTTGATAATCTGCCGGCCATCCAGCCGGAAATCAAGGCGGGCAAAGTGCTTGCCACCGTCGACCAGTTCGGATCGCAAATGGCAGCGATGGGCATCGACAAGGCGCTTGAAGTGGTGGCCGGTAGTGCGCCATTGACCGGCTGGGTCAAAACGGATCTTGAGCTGATCACGGCTGACAAGCTGAAATAATCGCTGCAAGGGGGTGGCTTTGCAACAAAGCCACCCCCTTGCAGACCCCTTGCAGACCCTTTGCAGCCCCCTTGCAGCCCCTTGCAGCGGAGAATATTCATGGCCGAACTGCCTGAGGTTGCGCAAGCAGCCCCGATCCTGTCGCTGGCCGGTATCAAAAAGAGATTTGGTGGCGTCATCGCTCTCGACGGGGTCGATCTCAACCTGCGGTCCGGCGAAGTGCACGGTCTGGTCGGTGAGAACGGTGCCGGCAAGTCAACCCTGATCAAGATCATGAGCGGCATTATCAAACGCGACGCCGGAGAGATGGTGCTTTGCCAACAGCCCTATGATCCGGCATCGCCAAGAGACTCCAAGAATTCGGGCGTCCAGGTCGTCCATCAGGAATTCAGCCAGCTTCCGTCCATGTCGGTTGCTGAGAATATCTGTTTTGAGAAGCTGCCGCGAAATGCCTTCGGACTTCTCGATCGCGCCGCCCTGCATCGACAGGCCCGGCACGCGCTTGATGCCATCGGCCTAAAGGACATCGCCGTCACCCTGCCGGTCGAACGCCTGGGTATCGCGCATCGCCAGCTTGTCGAAATTGCCCGTGCCCTGATGAGCGACAGCCGTATTCTGATCCTTGACGAACCCACCGCAACCCTGACCGCCCACGAAGCCCGCCGCCTGTTCGAGCTGGTTGATCGGCTCAGGCAACAGGGTGTGGCCATCGTCTTTGTGTCGCATCATCTCGATGAAATCTTCGCGCATTGCCAGACCGTCACGGTCATGCGCAATGGCAAGACCGTTTTTACCCGAGCCATCGCTGAAACCACGAGCGATGACCTCATCCAGGGCATGGTCGGACGCAATCTCATCGATCCAATGCTTGCCAAGGTTGCCAGCGTGGCCACCCCGGATATCCTGCTGCAGGTCGACCGGCTCAGACATAGTCGCTCCCCGCATGAAGATGGGGTCAGTCTGACCCTTCACAAGGGCGAAATCCTCGGTATCGGCGGGCTGATCGGCGCCGGCCGTACCGAATTGCTGCGCACCATCTTCGGATTGGACAAGGCGATTTCCGGGCAGGTCCGCATCGAAGGCATCCAATGCAGCCTCCATTCGCCGGCAAAGGCCATCAAGGCAGGCCTTGCCTTTGTGACTGAAGACCGCAAGGATGAGGGCCTGATCCTCGAAATGCCCATCGCAGCCAATATCAGTCTGGCCGACATGCAGGATGTGTCGACCCTGGGACTGTTGAATCGTCAGCGTGAACACAGACTGGCTGAACAGAAGGCGTCCGAATTAAGGCTGAAATTTGGATCACTCAATGATCCTGTTGCGACCCTGTCGGGTGGCAACCAGCAAAAGGTGGTTCTTGCCAAATGGCTCGCCCGCTCACCCTCTGTGCTGCTGCTCGATGAGCCGACCCGCGGTGTCGATGTGGGTGCCAAGGCCGAGATCTATGCGTTGTTGCGCTCCTTTGCCGCCGCCGGGCGGGGGCTGTTGGTGGTTTCAAGCGAATTGCCCGAACTGATGGCACTTTCGGACCGCATCCTGGTCATGGCCAGTCACCGCATCACTGGTGAATTGCAGCGTGACGCGTTTTCCGAAGAGCGTATCCTCAGTCTTGCCTATCAGACAATCAAATCCCAGCCGACCGCCTTAGCAAAAGGAATGGCAGACCATGGTTAATGTTGCACCGAAGCGCGCCTCCTCGATCCGCCTTGCAAATCTGTTGCGCGACTCTGGTATTGCGCTGGCGCTGCTTTTGCTGATCGTCGTCTTCTCACTGACGACCCAGCATTTTCTGTCCTTCAACAACATCACCAATATTCTGACCCAGGTCACCATCAATCTCATTCTGGCAATCGGAATGACCTTTGTCATTCTGATTGGGGGCATTGATCTATCGGTCGGCTCGCTGCTCGCACTCTGCGCGGTTGTGGGCGGGACGGTGATGAATATTCCCGGGCTCGGCGTCGGTGAAGCGGTCGCGCTCGCAACGCTGGCTTCGGTCGGCATTGGTATCGCCTGTGGCTTCCTTAACGGCTTCATTAGTGCCTATTGGGGGCTGCCATCATTCATTGTTACGCTTGGGATGCTCAATATTGCCCGTGGCGCGGCCCTTCAGGTCACCGACGCGCGCGCCATCTACTCGTTTCCACCGGCTTTCAATGCCTTCGGCTCCCAGACGCTTTTGGGAATCCCATTGGCCTTTCTGGTGGCGCTGGCCATGGTGGCACTGGGCTGGTTCGTGCTTAACCGCACCGTGTTCGGCCGGCTGCTTTATGGTATCGGCAACAATGAAGAGGCCGTGCGGCTCGCTGGTCATCCGGTATTCTGGTACAAGATCGCTGCCTTCACCATTGCCGGCGCAGCGGTTGGTATCGGTGCTATCATCTATATGGCTCGTCTGAATGTGGCGAGCCCAATCATTGGCATCGGCTTCGAACTAAATGCCATTGCCGCGGTCATTATCGGCGGTGTCAGCCTGACTGGCGGCCGCGGATCGATCCTGGGAACCTTGCTGGGAGCTGTCATTATCGGGGTGCTGGCCAATGGTCTGGTCCTGCTCGGCCTTAGCGATTTCATGCGGCAGATGATTACCGGATTTGTCATCATCCTTGCCGTCATTGTCGACAAATACCGCGAGCGTCTTTCGGTGATTGGCTAGCCGCCGCCGCATGTGGCGGCGGATGTCGGGTCCCTTGCCTTGCCCTCCTGCTCAATCACCGCTCCATCAGCGCGCGATTTTGACCGAGACAGCCGTCTCTCGACCGCAATCAACGCGAAAGCCCGAGCCCTCCTTGCTTCGGATCCAACTCGGATTGTGTGGGCGCGGCTGCCGCGCCGCACCCTCGTTTCGCAAAAAGGGCATTCAGCGCCGGTCTCTGTCTCGTTGATCAAGGCCGAGGAACACCTGCGCTGATCGGGTCGCGCAGGTTTACTTTCCGGTTTGCGGACGGCCGTTCTGCAGATCGGCCAGATCGATCACGATCGATGCTGCCTCGTCCTGCAAGGTGTCCTTGGCCGATTGACGGGCTTTTTCTCGCGCGAGATCGTCGCTTAGACTGCGTTCATTGGCCTGCAGACCATCATCAACGCTGGCTTCATCGCCATTTTCACCCTCGGCCCGCGCCCGCTTGGACGCAGCCTCGATTTCTGCGCGCCGCTCCTTCTCATTGAGCGATATGGTTGCCTTGTCGCGCTGTTTGGCCAGCGCGTCGACGTCCTCCACGAAACGCTGAAACGCCGGATTGGCCTTCACCCGCTCGTCGTGGCGTTGCTGCAATTGCGGTAGCAGCGCCTTTGCGGCACCAAATTTCCGGTATTTTGTCGCTTTGATTTCCGTCCATGGCAGGGCGTTATCGAAACTTTCCTCGCCAACAGTCTTCAGATTGAACAGCCCCGGCAAGCGGATATCGGGGGTGACACCGCGCAATTGCGTGGTTCCGCCATTGACGCGGAAGAATTGAGCGATGGTGAACTTCAACTCGCCAAATTTTGGTGTCGGACTTTGGGCGACTTCATCGAGATTAACCACAGTCTGCACGGTGCCCTTGCCGAAGCTCGGCTCTCCGATGATCACACCGCGGTCATAATCCTGAATCGCGGCAGCAAAGATCTCCGAAGCCGAGGCTGATCCACGATTGATGAGGACACCAAGCGGTCCCGTCCAGGCAGGCGACTGAAGCTTGTCGCTTTCCACCTGGATCTCACCCTTGGCATTGCGCTGCTGAACCACCGGCCCCTTGCCGACAAAAAGACCGGTAAGGTCGATCGCTTCGCTTAACGAACCGCCACCATTGTTGCGCAGGTCGAGCAGCACCCCGTCCACCTTTTCCTGCTTGAGTTCGCCAAGCAATCGCGCAACATCGCGACTTGCACTGCGGTAATTCTTGTCGCCTTTGCGCCGGGCTTCAATATCCTCGTAAAAGGCCGGAAGTTTGATAATACCTATCTTCCGGGTCTTCTCGCCCTGTTGCAGCGTAAACACCGATTTCTGTGCCGCCTGCTTGTCGAGGCTGATCTTGTCACGCACCAGACTGATAATCCGATGCTGACCATCCGGACCGGCATCGGCAGGCAGTATTTCAAGACGCACCACCGAATCCTTGTCGCCGCGGATCAGTTGCACAACTTCATCCAGGCGCATGCCGACGACTTCCTTGATCGCGCCGTCCTTGCCCTGGCCAACGCCGACAATGCGATCGCCCACCAACAGTTTTCCCGACAATTGTGCCGGGCCGCCCGCTGTCAGTTCCCGGATCGTGGTGAATTCATCCCGCTCCTGCAGCACCGCACCAATGCCCACCAGAGATAGTTTCATCGATATGTCGAACTCCGCCGACGCATTGGCGCCAAAATAATCGGTATGGGGGTCGACCGATGTCGTGTAAGCGGCCATGAACAATTGGAAGACATCATCGGCCTTCGACTTGTTGGCCCGTGCCAGCGTGTTTTCATAGCGTTTCGTCAGAGTGTCGCGAATGGCGGCATCCTCTTTTCCGGCCAGCTTGAGCCGCAGCCAGTCGTTCTTGATCCGCTTGCGCCACAACGCGTCACGCTCCGCAGTCGAGGCCGGCCAGGGCTTCTTGTAGCGCGCGATCGAATAGGACTCGTTCGAACTGAAATCGAATTTCTCATTGAGCAATTGACGCGCAAATGTCATCCGCTCATCAATGCGCTCGCCATAAATATTATAGATCGCGAACGGAATGCTCAAATCCTGGTTCTTGATACCGTCGTCAATCTCTTTGCTGCGCGTTTTGAAACTCTCGACATCAGCCTGCAAGAAAATCAGGCGGTCAGGGTCGAGGGCATCAATGAAGCGGTCCATGATGCGGGCAGACAAAACATCGTCGAGCTTGACAGGCTTGTAATGGAACCGCTGAAGAAACTCCGCCGTCAATTGCGCGGCTTCGGCCTGTTGCTGCGTGGGTTTGAGAACAGGTGCGCTGCTCGTCTCGAGTGCTTTTACCGGAGAAACAACCGCCAGAAAGAGAAAGATAAAGATAAAACCAGTACGCAAACTTTTGTCTCGCTATTGGTGCTTCAGCATCGCTTGAGCAAACTACTTGAAGCAATTAGTGCCGTTTGGCAACCTGTTGGAGGGGGATACATTCCGTCAAAACCTGCTTTGTTCGATAAACATTGATTGGGCCAATTGCGTGACGCTCAGAATGTCGCCTCCGTTCCTTTCGCCTGGCGGCCTCTTCTCGCAAGCACCGCGCCCGACTTGATGGCTGACGTCGCACGGGTCGCTGAAAATCCCGGCTTTCATTATCACGCTGCTCCTCGCGGATGCATTCGCGTTCGCTCAAACCTGGTCTGCAAGGTCCTGCAAACGGCCGATGACCCAGTTGACGCTCTCAGTATCTTGACCCCAAAAAAGTCCCCGGTCGGATGAGGTCACGACCGGGGTGTTCACGGCTTCAAATGAAAAACGCCATCGAAACCACGAATAATCCAGACTTAGGTCGAAGACGACCAAGGTCAAGCGAACATCAAGCCCAAGCTTCGAAAAATACCGGTCTGATCGACCTTTTGGATGCAGGATGCGCATCCGCGGCGCAGTGCACGGAGCGTTAGCCGGCTCGTGCCTCTATCGAACTTCGAGCACATCACCGGTCAGACGGTCAATCACCACACGCATATCATTGTCACGGCGATCGATGCCGCGCACAACAAACACGCCCCGGCGTCGTGCAATCGTCTCCACCTCATCCATGCCTTCATCGCGCGCAATCCGCGCCGCACGCCGCTCGCTGATCTCACCACGATCGGGCCGGCGCTCACGCATCATACGGCGCTCGCCATCCGGGTTGACCTGAATGCCGTTCGGACCGATCTCAATACTCTGCGCATAAGCTGGCGCAGCCGATATCAGAACCGATGCGATCACTGCGGCTATCGTCGAATATTTCACCATCACGCCTTTTCCTTCCAGCAGGGTTGACCACCCGCAACAAAACGGTGTCATGGCAGGCGAGTTCCCCACGGCCCGCTCAACTCTGCTAACGCCTTGAATATCTCGTGAGTGGCGGCTCCAAATCCTTGCTGGTGATTGGGCCGAGCGGAAAAAGGCTCAGGCCACGACCTGCAATTCGGTGCAGACCCGGTTGCGCCCCAGTCCCTTGGCCCGGTAAAGCGCCGCGTCAGCGCGCTGAAAAACCACATCAAATTCTCGGTCTGCAAGCGTGAAGAAGGCAATCCCGGCGCTTGTCGTCGTCTGAAAAGGTCCGGCATTGCCATCAAAGGTGAAGGCTGACAAACGCTCGCGGATCGCATCGGCAATTGCCAGTGTATGGAAATTGCTCATATCTCTCATCACCACGAGGAACTCTTCCCCGCCTAGCCGCGCGGTCAGCCCGCTCTCTCCCACCAGGCTGCGCAGAATATTGGCGAATTCCTCCAAAACGCGATCACCTGCTGCATGGCCATGCGTGTCATTGATGGCTTTGAAACCGTCAAGATCAAAGGCAATGGCCGCATCACCAGCCTTCAGTGGCGTGGTTGCAAGCAGACTGAATACCGCCCGTCTGTTCAACAATCCCGTGAGACTATCGATCCGGGCTTCATTGGCATGACGCTTTGCAATGCGCGCCTGAGTAAAGCTCAAGGATAAGGCACCGATGCCGGTAATGCCGATGATGGCCATGATGGCATTGAGATCCTCGGCCCAGTTGCTTGGAATTGTCCGCATGGTCCATTGCTGGTTCGCCACAATAACCAGAGCACACAGAACAAAGGAAAGGGCGGTCAGGAAATAAAGCGTCACCATGCCGAAAACCGGTACCGGCGCCTCTTGATAGACCGACATGAATACGGTTCCGATCCTGATCAGGATGGCGGCGGCAAAAATATTGAAGATAGCAATGCCTATTCCCGCATAACCGATCAGGATTGGTGTGATGATGACGCTGGTCATGATTGCTGTTGCAAGGAGAAGCAGGCTGGAATCGATCCGGGGCTTTGACACCGTATTGGCCCCGACAAGTAACAGCATGAAACCACAGGTCATGATGCTGAAAGCAATCATCGAAGAGGGGGCCAGCGCCAGATCGGAGGAATAATAAAACACAGAGCCGATCCCGAGCACGATCATGCCCAGACAGCCCCACAACAAAAACTGGTCCCATCTGTTCTGATACCAAACGGTCAAAATTGTCAGCGCGACAGCGAGCGAGCAAATGCCGGCGGCGAAGAAAAGAGTGTTCTGATCGAGTTCCAACGGTCGCTCACAGGTGGGGGTGGTTCATCCGCGCCGTTCTAGCCTGAAAACATTAAGGAATCGAGATGAAAGCCGCCAAACGCCGGTCCCTCCGTTCTCAAGCAAGCAAAAAAAGGCTGATCGAAAGCTAGAATGGGTGATCGATGCTCGAAGATACCGCCCGCACTTTACAAGTTGCGGTTCGGCATCAAGGAGGCAGACGATATCAGAACAACCCGCTTGTGCCGCCACCCGCCCTTATCGCGAGCATAGGATGTGAAGCGAGCTGCCACCTGCACGCCTGTTAACCCTGGCGAATTGTTGTCGTCAAAAGGCGATGTTGTGTTTAAAAGGGGCACAGCAAGTGGTGAAGACAGGAAAGATCGAGCAGCAATGAGCCACCAACTCCATGATCCTGGCGGCAAGGTCCGCCTCAAAGTCAAATCCGAGATCAGGAGCGATGCGATTTTCTCCCCCTGTGGCCGTTATCGCCGGCTTCTCAAGCGGGAATGGGATGGCGCGGAAAAACAGGGCTACGTGCTGTGGATCGGCATGAATCCAAGCACAGCCGATTTCAATGTCGATGATCCAACCGTCTTCAAGGAGCAGAAATTCACGCGCCGATGGGGCTACGGACGCTTTGTGAAATGCAATGTCATGGACTATCGCGCGACCAATCCCAAGATGTTGCTTAAAGACGACGTGATACCCTGCACTGCGGAAAATCTGCAAACCATTGTCGAACAGGCTCTGGGCGCTCAGATCGTGGTCATGGCCTATGGATCCCTGCACAAGAAACTGGCGCATCACGGTCAGGCGGTAACGGATGCGCTGCGGGCTGCGGGCGTGAAACTCAAGGCGCTCAAGATCACCAATAACGGTTCCCCCGGACATCCGCTCTATCTCAAGGATACCAGCGAGCTCATCGATTATTAGGACGAGACAGGCCGCGCCCCCGAGGGACATGCGGCAAGAATGGAAAGACACAAAGGTGACGAACAAGCTTCTTCGCAACCAGCCGCAATTTGCAACACGCGCGGTGCATGTCGGTCAGGGGCCCGACCCCTTGACAGGCGCGGTGATCCCGCCGGTTTATCACGCCACAACCTATGTTCAGGATGGTATCGGATCCAGCAAAGGCTTTGACTATAGCCGCAGTGGCAACCCCACACGCAACGCGCTTGAAACCTGCCTGGCCGATCTCGAGGGCGCAGAACGCGCCTTTGCATTTCCCAGTGGGCTGTCTGCCGCTGCAACCTTGCTGGAAACGCTGCCCGCAGCCTCGTCGATCGTCGCGCACAACGATCTTTATGGCGGTGTCTATCGTCTGCTTGCCGATGTGCGACCGCTTACGGCAGGCCATGAAGTCCATTTTGTCGATTTTTCGGACGAGACCGCGCTTGTCAAAGCCGTGCAGGATCACAAGCCTGCCCTGTTGTGGTTCGAAACACCCTCCAATCCGACCCTGCGGATTGTTGACCTGTCAATGGTGGCACAATTGGGCAGAAAAGCCGGTGCCGTCACCGTCTGCGACAGCACATTTTCTTCCCCCGCAGGACAGCGTCCCATCGAACACGGGATCGATGTTGTTGTCCATTCGGCAACCAAGATGCTCAACGGACATTCCGATCTGCTGGGCGGTGTGGTGGCCGTGTCTGCGCAGGCCCCCGCTCAATTGGGTGAACGTCTGCAATATCTTCAAAATGCCCTTGGTGCCGTGATGTCGCCTCCCGATTGTGCGCTTCTGCATCGCTCGCTGAAGACGCTGGAAATCCGCTGCATAAGGCAGGCGGACACCGCGCTTACATTGGCGCGGAGCCTGGAACGACGCGGGCAGGAACTGGGATTGCGCAAGGTCATCTATCCGGGACTGGCCAGTCATCCCCAGCATGATCTGGCCCGGCAGCAGATGTTCAATTTTGGCTGTGTGGTCTCCATCGATGTCGAAGGGGATCTGGCAAGGGTCGAGCGTATTTTGACAGCGACCCGCTATTTCCACTTCGCCGTCAGCCTCGGCAGCGTGGAAAGCCTTATCCAGCATCCATTCTCGCTCACCCATGCCGTCGTCCCCGAAGAACAGAAAAATGACCTTGGCATCGGCCCCCAATTGATAAGGATTTCCGTGGGTCTTGAAGACCCGGCAGATCTTGAGGCCGATCTCGTCCATGCACTGATTTCCAGTCAGTAAGCGTGAGCGCATTCCCCCGTTGTCTGTTGAGCAGCGGGGTCGCGCCTTGCGCTATTCGCCCTTGTCGAGGTTCGGCGGCGTGGCCAAAGCGACTTCCGCCTTGATCGCATTGGTAAAATAGCGTCCAAGCCAGGCGCGCGGCATGTTGCGCATGATGAAATTGCGTAAGTGAAAGGCAAAGGCACTTCTTGGAATGAACATTGCCGCCATTTTACGGCTGCGTGCCTGTAACCGCCCGATGATCGGCCGTAATTTCTGTTCGTGTAGAACCAGTGCCTTGTCGAGGTCGGCTTCAGCCAACAAAGCCTTTCCGAGCATTTCTGCGGAGGCAAGTGCCATGCCGGCCCCTTGACCGGAAACCAGTGTCAGACAATGGGCGCTGTCGCCTAACAAGAGCACGCGACCTTGCGACCATTTCGGAAGCTCAACCATGGTAAGGCTGTCAATGAGCAGGTTTGATCCTTGCTGCTGTGCCTGCTCCAGCAGGGACCGCACTTCCGGATGGCTTTGACTGCTGACATTTTTGAGAAGATCATAACGGTCTTCAGTTTTGTCGAACCCCGCGCGCTGATCGCGCCAGACATGCATCGCCGCCAGTCGTCCGCCGTGCAATGAATAATATTCCGCGAGATGGCCGGGTTCTGCATAGGACAGAAAATCGGTCTCAAAACTTCGTGGGGCAGCGACATCATAGACTGCAAAATAATAGCCAAGGGGCTGCAGGCAACCAGGATCGTTGTTGTCGGAGCCGAACAGTTGTTGCCGTGTCGAAGAGCGAAATCCGTCCGCACCGATCAACAGATCGGCCTGGAGAATTGCGCCACTGGCAAGCCGTGCTTCGACGCGATCACCTTTGTCCGTGAAGCTTTCGATGTGATCGTTAAAGCGGATCGATGCCGTGTCAGGAAGCGCATCTGCGAGAGCCCGGACCAGATCATTGCGACGAAGCGCAAGATAGGGAAGGTCGCGTATGAAGTCGCGATAGCGAAGTCGCAACAGCTCCTTGCCCTTCCGGTCCTTATAGATGTTCTCATTGATCGTGTAGGATGCAGCGTTGAGTGCCTTCAGCAATCCCATACGCGCCGCCGTCTGATAGCCCAGCCCTGACAGGCCCAGCATATAGCCGTTGTCACGCAGGCTTTCGGCCCGCTCGATGATGACGGATTGCCAGCCGGCTTTGTCCAGCCACCAGGCGGCAGCAAGACCCGCTACGCCGGCTCCATTGATCACGGCAACTGGCTTGGTCATGCGGCGGTTCCCTTTGTCAGACGGCGCTCAAGGATGATTAGGAGGGGTGGCGTCAGCATTGAAAGCGCAGCCGACATGACAAAGCTTGCTGCGTAGCCGGCTTGATGGGCGAGAAGGCCTCCGCCTGTACCGAACAAGGCGGCGGCAATGGCGCTTGCGCTTTGAAATAGCGTGAAGTCGACCCCCGGCTGTGATGGAGATACAAGGCCCATCAGTCGCGCGTAAATGGCAACAAAGCCCGCGGCCATCACCGCAGTTTCAATCATGAATAGTGTCACCAGCAGCGGCAGATGCCTTATCCCGAGTGCAACGATCAAGGCCACACTGCATAGGGCGATGACATGGGCTGCAGCGATGGAAAAAACGGCTTTGACCGGTCCGCGCCGATGTACGATCCATCCACCAAGCGCCGCGCCGCAAATACCGGCCGTCACACCACCCAATCCATTGAGCATGCCCAGCAGGGAAAGTGGAACGCCAGCATCGACAAGAAACGGGCCGGTCAGAGACTGGGTAAGACGGCCACTCATTTCAAACACCACAGCAAGAACCAGGCCGGTTCGAATATCGACGCGCTGAAACGCATCAACCAGGCTGGGCATGCTCGCCATTGCAATCGGCGCAACAGGAGCCTCCCGTGTCAAAAGCATCGGCAGACTCATCAGAATCACCAGACAGGCGAGCAGGATGCAAGCAGCGAGCCAACCATGAAGCGCCACAGTCGTTACAAACAGACCACTGCCGAAAATCAGGCCGAGGTAACCACCGCCAACCTGCGCAACATTGCCTGGCCCGCGGCTGTCTTGCGCCAGTTGCTCGATGATAAAGGCATCGCAGGCAATATCGATGGTCGCCGAAGCGACCGCCAGGAGCAGGAGCAAGGCAATGATCATTGTGAAGCTTGCGGCGCCCGTAAAGCCGAGCGCAACGAGCAGAGCTGCGGTTATCACTTCGCCACAAACCATTATCCCGCGCGATCGGCGTCTGCCATTGGGCAGGATACGCAGGCGTTCGAGCGTTGGAGCCCAGAGAAACTTCAAGGCCCAGACAAGCATGACCAGCGAGACGAGGCTTATCTTGTCGAGCGCCACATTGTCAGCGCGCAAGACTGCTGGAATCCCCATGAAAGTGAGGCCTCCGACAAGGCTCTGCGCGGTGTAGATACCGCCTGCCGCAACAAGAATGCGCAGCAGACTGGAAGCTTTGGCATCCGGCATGAGCTTAGAAATCCTTGCGCAAGGTCAGGCCAAAGCTGCGACCTTTGCCCAGGGTTCCGAGCTCATAGGGGCCGTTTACGTAACCCGAGGTCTTATAGCTCTTGTCGGCAATGTTCTGCACATAAAGCTGTGCCTTGAAGCCTGTTGCATTGGCAAAATCAAGGCTTGCATCAACGGTGGCAAAGCCATCCTGACCGGTGGCATTGGCTTCGTCGAAATAGACTTTGGAGTTATAATTGACCCCACCATTTGCCGTTAAGGTGCCATTGAGGATATCTTCGCTTAGCACGTAGGCAATATTCACATGAGCAGTGACGTCGGGTGCATAAGGAACATGATTTCCATCATAGCTTACGCCGGTATAAGGGTCGGTAAAATCGGTAAATTCAGAGCGTCCGAAAGCGGCATTCCCGGTCAGCGTCAGGCGATTTGTTGCACGCCATGTCCCTTCCAGCTCAAGGCCGGTGCTGCTCGCTTCACCGGCATTGCGGATGAATTGCTGACCGATCATGCCAACATAGATCTGTTTGTCGGTGGAGCGGATATAATAGACTGACGCCGATATATCGACCGCGCCACCCAAAAGCGTAGACTTTACCCCAGTCTCGAAATTCCATGCGGATTCAGCATCATAAGGCGCTGCATCGACAATCGAGGAAATGCTGTGATTGAAGCCGCCGGGCTTATAGCCACGCGAAATCACGCCAAACAGCCGGGTATCGGCTGCAAGTTCATAGCCAATGGCGATTTTCGGCTGAAGACTGGTGAAATGGGCCTTGTTGTCGAAATCGAAGCCATAGCCGGTTGCATATGTGTCTTCGCGATAGGCATCAATATGCGAGCGATCATATGTGGCGCGCAGGCCACCCGTCAGATCGAACCTGTCATTCACATGCCATGTGACTTCGCCGAATGCTGCGAGGCTATCATTGATGACATTGTTGCGAGCGTCGCCATAATAGCCAGAATAGCCGTTCTTGGTGCCGGTGAAATCGTCATGGCTGTACCAAAGCCCTGCCACCCCACTCAATATGTCACTTTCATAGGCCAGTCTGAGTTCCTGCGTGAACAGCTTGTCGTTCTGAGGCCAGAAATAACGCGAACCGGCGCCGGATGAAAAATTGCGCATGACATCGCTTTCCTGATAGGCGGAAATGCTTGAAAGCGTGACGTCCCCGACGCGATAATTCAACTGACCGGATATATTGGTGACCTTGCGCTTGAGAAGCGGCAGTTCGCCGTAGAGACCGCTATCATAAATGCGGTCATCCACATCTCGCTGGAAGGCATAGACCTCTTCGTGCGAACGCAGCCATTCGCGTGAATAGGTGATCGATGCGTCAAAATCACCGCCAGTGGGCGCGTAGCGCAATGTCGCGCGGCCAAATCCATTGTCGGATGTGTTGATATTGTTGTCGCCTGTGGTGCGATCATCCATATCGCCGGAGAAATGCGCAAATGTTCCGGCATAGTCGAGAAACAGCGTGTCGGGCGTTATGACAGCAGTTCCGCCAATCTGAATTGACGGCTCCTCGACAGAAAGCGTCGACTGGACGAAGAAAAGGTTCTCCTTGTTCTTCTTGGTGACAATATTGATAACGCCCGCATAGGCATTGGCACCGTAAAGCGTGCCCTGCGGGCCGCGCAACAGTTCCACGCGATCCACATCCACCAGCATCTGCGAAAATGTTGAAGGGGTCTGCGGTGCACCATCGACATAGATTTGTACACTTGGATTGAAATAGTCCGGCGAAGACAGGCCACGAATGGTGACATTGGAATAGATGCGATTGCCTCGATTGCCGATGCTCAATCCAGGAAAGACCTTCTGGAGATCGTCGACTGTCCGCACGCCGCGCTGTTCAAGTTGTTCTCCGCTTATCACAGAAACAGAGCCGTCAATCCTGTTCAATGCCTGCTGGCGTTTGGATGCGGTGACCGTGATTGTCTCCAGAACAATTCCCTGGCTCTCCTGTGCGAAAGCAGCCGTGCAGCTCACCGCCGAGCAACAGACCGAACTTGCCCAAATTATCGTTCTCACGTTACGCATATTGATCCACCGGAGCCGCCAGATTAAAACTTGAGGCCTCTATTCCACTTTATCGAGATATCGGCTAACGTTTTTTGAACACCGATTGACGCAAACGGGACTAATTGCCCGAAAGCCGAGCGAGAGATGACATTTTCAGATCCTTCCCTCCAGCAAACCGCTGATCATTGGCGCGACGCGGTCGATGATAAGATCGATCAGCTCGGCTGGCGCGCCTTCACCCGCGTCGAGCAACCCGATAGTGACGTCACGATTTTCATGATTGACGTGACGCCGGCTGAAGACACGGTGTTTCACCCGGAAGGTCCGGCCACCTTCTCGCTTTCGGTTTTCCTGGATGGCGACGGCACATTGTCTGTCGATGGTGCAGTCCCTTTCGCCTTGAAGCCAGGAGCCGCCGTGCTGTTTGCCTGTAACCGACAGACACGGGGTGAAAATTGCGTGCGGGCAGGGCGAAGACTGCGGGTCGTCGACATCCGTTTCGAAGCCGCTTTGCTCAAAAAACTGGGGGGTGTGTCTCTCGCAAGACTGGGTGGGCCGGTGATGACGCAGAACAGCTTGCCAGAACAGGATGTGTTTCTGGTCGGATTCAAGGCGCCACCCGAACTGATTGCAGCGGCAACAAGCCTGCTGCAATGTCGATATGAACAGGGCATGGCCCGACAGCTGCATCTTTACAGCAAGGCAGTTGAAGCCCTCAGTATCGGCCTTGATGTGGTTGCACGGGGCAAGACCGGCAAGCCTGTCAGAAATTTGAACCCTGATGAAATGCGCAAGCTTGATGCTGCCGTCGCCATTATCGAAGCCCAATACAGCACGGATTGGACGATCCCGCGCCTGGCGCGCGAGGTCGGACTGAACGAAAGACGGCTCAAGGAAGCCTTTCGCATGGAGATTGGCCGCTCCATCCACAGCTGTCTTCGTACGGCGCGTCTGAATGCTGCCGCAGCCTTGCTTTCAAGCGGTATGAGCGTCACCGAGGCGGCCTACACGGTGGGTTTTGACAATCTCAGTCATTTCAGCAAGGCTTTCCGTCAGGAAAAAGGCATGCTGCCAAGTCGATATCGAGGCTGATAATCAAAGCGCTGTTCGTGGCTGGGATTGATTACGGGCAGATCGCAGCGCACAATGCCTGGCGAAGGGGATTGTGGTCGCATCAGCAATTCTGGGGATGTGGCAACACGTCAATCGATCTATTGAGGGTCCGATCTGCCCCTGATCGCGACCGCGCGTGTCGAAAAGCCGATCTCCTGTCTCGTTGCAAAGGGCCTGTCAATGATCGCAGATGCTATCCGTTTCATTTTGTCCAATCTGCCCTCGATCCTCACGCTGATTGCTTTTTGTGTGGTGCTGGCAATCCACAAGCGTGATCACACTGGGACCCGCCAGCTCAGCTGGCTGCTTCTGCTTGCCGTCGGGATCGATGGGGTTTGGGCCGGTATATTTCACGTTTTTTTTTCAGCAATCGCCTCGGCCCAGATTGGCTGGTCACCAAGCCCTTTCGAAACGGAAATAGGGATTGCTGATCTTGCGATGGGTGTTGTCGCGATAACGGCATTCTGGTGCAGTCGCGGGTTCAAATGTGCAATCGCGCTCTACGCCATTCTCTTTTACATTGGTACAGCCATGGGCCATATCAGCCAAGCGTTGACCGCCGGCGATTTCGCACCGGATAATATCGGTCCTTTGCTGATTGCAACTCTGCTCAGGACGCTGCTTCTTATTTACCTTCTTAACAAGATCCGCCGGACCGGGTGATCGCGGTTGCGCGCTTGCATCATGACGGCATACTGGCTTGCAAGACCGGTGCTGAACAATGCAATATTGCTCGACAAGCCCCAGTACCGCAGCGCCGAGGCTGCCGCTCTCGTCAATCGCCTTATGCGGCACGCCAAACGCTGGGAGTCGTGTCGGAAGGAGCTCGCTTGATGGCAGATAGCAGTAAACCACCAGTTCTGATCGTCGGTGCCGGCCCGGTCGGGCTCACTCTCGCTTTGGAACTGACCCGGCTGAATATCGCCGTCCGCATCATCGACAAGGCAGTTGCGCCAACACAGCAGTCAAAAGCGCTGGTGATCTGGAGCAGGACGCTTGAATTGCTGGGAGCGCGCGCGTCCGCCTTCGTTGATGCTGGCCTTGTGGTGACAAAGATCTCGATCTGCAATCAACAAAATCTTCTCGGCCGACTTGATGTCAGCGCGGTTCCTTCGGCCTATCCATTTGCGCTGATGATCCCGCAATCTGAGACCGAGCGCCTTCTTGAGGATATGCTCAACAAACAGGGTGTCCGGGTTGAACGCGGCGTTGAAGCGGTGGCAGCATTACAGCAGGATGCAGGCGTCCAGCTCGACACAATCAACGCAACGGGCCTACACGAAACGCTACACGGCCAATGGCTGATTGGGTGTGACGGCGCGCATTCGCTGCTGCGCAAATCAACCGGTGGAGAGTTTGCCGGTGAGACGCTCGATAGTCACTGGGTACTGGGCGATGTCCATATCGCTGATGCTTCACTTGCGCCCGAGGTATCGGTGCATTGGCATCGAACCGGCATATTGGTTGTGTTCCCGATTTCCCGGCAACGCTATCGCGTCATCGCCAATATTGACAGCAATGAGAGCGGCGAAGCTGTGCCGCCGTCGCTTGCCGATCTGCAGCGGTTGATCGATGAGAGAACCGCCCTGGCCTGCACGCTGCGTGATCCAGTCTGGCTTGCGGGATTCCGGATCAATGATCGCAAACTGCGCTCTTACCGATACGGACGAATTTTTCTGGCAGGCGATGCTGCCCATATCCACAGCCCTGCCGGGGGCCAGGGGATGAACACCGGTATGCAGGATGCGTTCAATCTGGCCTGGAAACTGGCGCTCGTCATCAAGGGAATATGCAGAGAGGATCTGCTCGACAGCTATTCGGCTGAGCGCAGCCTTGTCGGCGACGATGTGCTTAAATCTTCGGGACGATTGACCAAAATCGCCATCTTGAAAAACCCGGTCCTGCAGATGTTGCGCAACTTTGCCGCCCATCACATCCTGGGAGCAGCTCCTGTCCAACATCTGATCGGCAGCGCGGTTACCGAACTGTCGATCCATTACCCGCAGAGCCCACTGAACGGGCCGGCTGCTGCCTGGGGGCCGCAGCCGGGGGAGCGTTTCATCAAACCGGGCACGCGGCAGGCAGCGCAACCCTCGATGGACGGTCGCTTTATGCTTTTCGGCGGCAAATTCCAGATGGCAGCGGAGACCCTATCGCGGTTTGCCAATCTGGTTGAGCCGCAGATTCACGAAAGTGATAGTTCTGACATTTGCTATCTGGTCAGACCCGACGGCTACATCGCCTGTGCCTCACAGGATATGCGGGTGATTTTAAAATATCTTAGCGACCTGGCGCCATAGCTTAATCCCCAGACGCGTGCCTGCCAGGCTGCACGATTGACATCGCGCAAAAATCACGCCCCAATGGCAGCTCATCCTCGCCCACCATTTCTATCTTCGGGCGCTGTCTTTCCTCGGGCAACAGGCCGCCGAAAAATGGTCGGCATTCTTGACGGGAAAGCCGTTCCGGACGCTTTGGGAAGGAGGCAGACAGCGGAAGCGCCTTTTCGTCATCAAACCAAGCTCCGGCGTAGGCAAAGCCGATATCACCGTGCCTATCCTGGGTGAATAGCCCGACGATGCGACCATCCCACCAGACATTGAGAACCCTTACCGTCATTTCCTCCGTTCCCCAGGAGCAAAAATATGGATCGAACAACCGAGCGTTTGTAGAACCTGCAAAACCTTTGCGATCTGTGGTGTTGGCTTGCCTGGGCGGGCTGAAGCCGTCGCTCGTTCTTCCTAGGTTGCTGCACTTACGATTTGCAACCGCAACAATCTGTCATTTCGCTTTCTCTCAAATAGCCTTACCTTTGGCTTGCACCCTGTTCGCAGGAAGCTCCCCGTATCGCGCGCCCAAGCCCCCCGCCCACACCCGCGATACGGGACGATCGATTTTCTCTTCCAAACGACTTCGGCACCCGGACTATTGTTATGATCACACTAAAATAGTGGGATTATGTACTTCGGGATACTTGTTGCTCTACTGAGTAATTGCTGATAGAAGACCGGCCTCTGGGAGGAAAAGACCGCCTGGGCGCGTTTGCCGCTGCCGGGCGGTTTTGCATTCCCAGATCCTGCGCATAACAGCCATGCATTTTTGCATGTTGTGAGACCCCGCCAAAATGCGTAGTTAGAACATGTTCAGTCTCACTCCTCCTCCCAGGGACTGAACATGAAGCGCGGCACTCCTCCTCCCAAAGCCGCGTTTTCCAGATCAGCCCGCTTCGCACTCCTCCTCCCAGCGAAGCGGGCTTTCTTGTCTCTGGAGCTCAGCGCCGGCCGCGCTTGCCTGCCACTTGGATGGTCGTTTTGACAGAATAATTCGGCGCGCGCGTCGCCACCGCGCCATCAATGATCATCCCATGACGAGGTGAAGTTCCGTGTGGAGCCGGCGCTCGAGCGCTGATATTTCCTACACGCTATTGGGCAGTGTTACGGCGAAATCGCGTTTCCAGCGCCACGAAACCCGCATTGATCAGGATGGCAAGGCCCGCGACAATGAAACCGCCCTGCAAAACGAAGGCGGTGTTGCCAGTCAAGAGACCCGCCACAATCACTTCGCCCAACGTGCTCGCAGCCACCGTCGAGCCGATTGTGGCAGTCGACAGAGAGATGATCGCCGCCAGACGCACACCCGACAAGATCACCGGAAGGGCCAGCGGCAATTCAACATTGATCAGCAATTGCCGGTCTGTCATCCCCATTCCTCGTCCAGCGTCCACCACTGCGGGTTCCAGCTCAGTCAGACCGGTCAGCGTATTCTCGAAGATCGGCAGCAGGCCATAAAGCAGCAGCGCAATGAAAGCTGGAACCGAGCCGAAACCAAAGATAGGAACCGCGATCGCCAGAACCGCCACTGGCGGGAAGGTCTGGCCGATATTGGCGATGGCGCGCGAAAGTGGCAGAAATTCCCGCCCACCCGGCCGCGTAGTCAGAATGCCAAGCGTTACCGCAATGATGGTCGCAACCATTGTCGCAAGCCCCACCAGAACCAGATGATTGATTGTGAGCGCCAGCAGCGAATTCTGCGTATAGATGGCGGGCGCATCGTTTCGTGTGAAGGGCGCCAGCGCGCCTGCAAACCATTCCGGCTTCATGACGAAGCAAACGAGAACGATCAGCAGTACAGTTTTCAAAATCCCACCCGGTTTCATGCAATGCTCCGGGCATGGTCTTCAATCGCCACTCGGGTCACACGGCCGATAATTGCGCCGTCGCGGCGCACGGGCAAGGCGGTGCGGCCTGACCAAAGGCTTGCCCCCAGCGCCTCGCGCAAAGACATATCACTTGCGATTGGATCGCCATTTGCATCACCAGGCTCGACAAGACCATCGACGGTGACAAGCGATAGCAGGCGGAACACCCGGTCACTGCCCCCGCCCAGCAGGTCATGCACAAATTGGGTTGCGGGGCGCGCGATAATCTCTTGCGGTGTCGCATATTGCAAAAGGCGGCCCTTATCCATCACCGCAATTCGTGTCCCAAGACGGATCGCCTCCTCCATGTCGTGGGTGACGAGCACAATCGTCGTCCGATAATGTTTCTGGATCGCCAGGAGATCTTCCTGGGCCTTGTCACGGATAATCGGGTCCAACGCCCCAAAGGGTTCGTCCATCAGCAATATCGCCGGATTGGAGGCCAAAGCCCGCGCCACCCCGATCCGCTGTTGCTGGCCGCCGGAAAGCTCATGAGGCATCCGATCGCGATAGACCGCCGGATCGAGATGAAACAGGGAAAGCAACTCGTCGACCCGGGCGGCAATCCGGGCGCGGTCCCAGCCAAGCAGGCGCGGCACAGTGGCGATATTCTCGGCAATGCTGCGATGTGGGAACAGGCCATGGCCTTGAATGGCATAACCGATGCCGCGACGCAGAATATGCGCACTCACCTCCCGATTGTCCTTGCCGTCAATCTTGATCACGCCAGCGCTGGGTTCCACCAGTCGATTGATCATGCGCATCAATGTGGTCTTGCCAGAGCCGGAGGTGCCGACAATCACCACAATCTCTCCTGCATTGACGGTCAAGGAGACGTCATCGACCGCCTTTTGTGCGCCATAAAGACGGGTGAGGTTGGCAATCTCAATCATGGGCTCTGTTCCTTATGCTGCGGCGCCCGGCTGATTTCAACAAGCGCGTCAAGCAGGATAGCGGCGATGAACGCCATGGCGACAGTCGGCAAGGCGCCGAGCAACACAAGGTCGGTTGCCGTCTGGGCGATGCCTTGAAAGACGAACATTCCAAGGCCACCGCCGCCCACCAGTCCGGCAATGACGGCAAGGCCGATATTTTGCACCAGCACCACGCGGATCCCGGTCAATATGACCGGAAAGGCCAGGGGCAGTTCAATCGACAGTAGACGTTGCCGGCGGGTCATTCCGACACCGCGCGCCGCGTCCACCACCAAAGGCGACACGTTATCCAGTCCGGTTACCGTTGCCGAAACGATTGGCAGCAGCGCGTAGGCAACCAGAGCAATAAAAGCAGGGGCGGGACCAATGCCTGCAATACCCAGTGCGGCAGCGCCAGGCATATGGATACCTACCCAGGCCAAAGGGGCAATCAGCACGCCGAACAAGGCCATCGAGGGAATGGTCTGGATGACGTTAAAAAACGAGATGACGGCGTCGCGCAACCGTTTGAAGCGATGGATGAGGATGCCAATCGGCGTCGCAATGAGAAAGGCTGCGATCAGCGATCCAATTGCCAGTAGCGCGTGGGTCCGAAGCGCACTGGCAAAGGCATCCCGTCGTGAGGCATATTCCTTGAGGATGGAAACATCCCGCCACACACCACTATAAAGGAACAGCCCCAGCAGTGCCACGAAGATAAACAATGCCGCCAACCGCGACAACGGCGCCAGTCGCATGCGGACCAGAGTGTCACCAATCGCCAGGGCCAGCGCAAAGGTGATCAGCCACACGGTTCCGCCGGGAGAAACACGCGCATAATTATTGCCAGCAGGTGTCAGATAGTCCGCACTCAGCCCGATCGCTATCGCGACAGCGATCAGGGTTGCAATCAGAGCAGAAAGCCGCAGCCTGAGCGGTGAGCGCACCACCAGCAACGCCACTGTGATCAGAATCAAACCCATCAGAAAAACCGCCTGCGTGAATGGCAGAGCGTCAACAAGCTGCACCGGCGCCGTTGCCGCAACCCGATTGGGTCGCAGAAGAGCAAAGGGCTGGACTATCAGCGAGAGAATAAGGATGAGGGCTATCACCACCCCCAGTCGATCGATGCTGAAACGTAATGCGGCTGCAGTGTTTCGACCTGCGGTTATCTGCATGGTGGATCCTGTTCATCCATTAAAGCCATCCGCAGCGCCAACACCTGACGTTCTTCCCGCAGGCGTTGGCTACCGTCGCAGGATCCTGTCGGATCCTGATCCTAAAAGGCCGGGACTACTTGATGAAGCCGTTCTTGGTGAGATAATCACGGGCGACATCACTCGCCGGCTCACCGCCAACCTGAACACGCCCATTGAGTTCCTGCAGGCTTTCCAGCGTGAAGGATTCAAAAACCGGCTTGAGAATATCAGCAATCTGTGGATGCTCTTTCAAGACGGCCTCCCGAATGATCGGTGTGGGCAGATAGACCGGCTGCACACCCTTGTCGTCCTCAAGGACGATCAGATCAGCAGGCGCAATGCCGCCATCCGTGCCATAGACCATCGCCGCATTCGCGCCCGATGTCTGTTGCGCCGCAGCGGCAATCGTTGCGGCCGTATCGCCGCCCGACAGCGTAATCAGCTGATCCGGTTTGAGGGTGAATTGATAGGCGGTTTGAAACGCCGGCAGCGCGGTGGCGGAGCTGACGAATTCCGAAGAGGCCGCAAGCTTCACGCTGCCGCCATCACTGACATATTTGCCAAAATCGCTCAGCGTCTTCAGCTTGTTCGGCTCAGCGACATCGCGGCGCAACGCGATTGCCCAGGTATTGTTTGCATTGGCCGGTGTCAGCCAGACAATCTTGTTGGCGTCATAGTCGAGTTTCTTTGCCTCTTCATAGCCTGCCTGGGGTTTGTTCCACACATCCAGATCGCCCTTGTTGAAGAAGAAGGCAGCGTTTCCGGTATATTCAGGATAGATGTCAATCTGCCCCTGAGTAATCGCCTCACGCACGATCGGTGTTGCGCCGAGCTGGATCTTGTCGATCACCGCAATATCATTGGCCTTGAGCACCTGCGAAATGATGTTTCCCAGAACACCGCCCTCAGTATCGATTTTCGACCCAACCACCACATCAGCCGCAAAGCCTGACGTTGCCGAAAAGACCATGCCGGCCAGCATGCCGGCCAAAATCACCGATGTTCTCATCCTATGTTCTCCCTCACAGTCATTGGCTGTTTACGTTTCAGGCTATTTAAAAACACCGGGCCGGGATATATCCCAGATTCCGAACAGAGGATGTCTCGGCAAATGCAACCCATCCCCACCGCGTTTATAGGCCTCTCAGCCAATGTATCGCGAGAAACAAATTTCTACGCGCTATCTTCAGTGAGCAGCGAGACCATCTCATTTAACATCTTTGGTGCAAAAGTGTTCCGTCGCCAGACAAAGGAAAGTATCTGGCGATGCTCGGCGCCCAGAGGATATTGGGTGATGGGGAAGGGAAGACGCGCCACGACGGGTTCCGGCAGGATCGAAAGATAACCATGGCGGGTCACAAGATTGATGATGACTGGAATTGAATCCATCTCCATCAGTCGAAGCTTTGCTTGCGTTAGCGGACCGAGTACGCCTTCAAGATAGTGCATCGCGTGCTGCATTATCCCGCTCTTCACGCTGGGAAGCGCCAGCAGATGCCTTAGCAGGAACTTTGCCATATCGCCCTTCAGCTCTGCCATGATGCGGTGATCGCCGATCAAGGCAAGCGGGGCATCGGAAACCACTCGCCCGTCAAATTCTTTTGAAAAGTCGCCATGATCAATGAGGATAGCGTCATAGCGCCGGCTTTTGAGACCGGAAACCAACTCCTCCGCCGTGTTGGCCCCTCTCGCCGGTCGCTGTGCAACGCACGCCGGTTCGGGTTCGCAACAGCAGCGCGCAATCGAGACTGCGTTCAAGTTCTGAAAGCTGACGCGTCAGTTGCGGCTGTCCCACGCCCAGCTCTTTTGCGGCAGCACGTATGCTTCCGGTCTTGGCGGCGACCAAAAACCGGATAAGCGCGGAAAAGCGAATGGTCGGTCGAAGGACTGTGCTGCCGCCAACGGCAAACAAAGAGCGACAGAGATACGCCGCCTCATCAAAAAGCTTCACACGCTTTTGTGCTTCGAGGGTCAGACTGAGAACGGCGCCCTCGCGCCGCAAAAGCGGAATGACCAGTGCGCTTTCCATCCGCTCCAGCGCAGCGCTGACGGTGGAAGCGGCGCGCCCCTCCAGGCGCGCCGTTTCTCGAATGGAACAGGTCGATAACAACGAATGAATGGTCAGAATCGTCGCACTATCCAAAACAGTCCCCCCGAATTGTGTCGCAGTCGCGCAATTCCTGCTCTGCCCGCAAAAGGTTAGCATCTTTCTCTGCGCGAAAGGACGGGATTTTACACGGCTTTCCGCAGCCGGCACCCGCTTTTAGCTCAGCGCCCTGTCCAGCAATACAATGCCCAAATGTCTGCAAAGCCGATCGCAGGGCTCCCACACAAAATCCATGTCAGCATCGATATGCGCGTTTTCAGCGATTCAAACCCCTCAGATGCTCTCAGCATGCCGGACGATCCGCGCGATTGCCACCGGATCTTCGATGCCACTGTCATAAATGCCATAGATGATTTTTGCCAGCCTATGCTGCTCTGCAAGGGTCAGGTTTGTTCTTCCCAATTCAATGCAGGTCTCACGAAAGGCGTGTTGCAATGACCTGAGTTGATCAGGATTGTAGGTTCCAAGGAAAGTGTCGGAACGAAAGGGCATCAGATTCTCTCTTACGATGTATCGCGGTTCGATGATCATGGATCGCTGCGAGAAGAATGACCGGCAGGCGCAGGACACAAACCGGTCGGCAAGCGAACACCTCAATAAAAATTATAGGTTTCGGCGATCT
>NZ_NNRM01000043.1 GCF_002252525.1 Brucella pseudogrignonensis | reverse complement strand
CACCGATATACGGTTGGCCGACCGTTTGCGGATCGATGTTTATTTTACGGCTTTTGTGACATAATTTGCTTGAAACAGACCTTGAATTCGGGCTGTCGCGTAAACACTCGATTATGTGACGGACCCTCTTTCTCAAGGGATATCCTCAGTCTGCCAATCCTCCTCAGGTGCATGATGGTTCAGAAACAAGCCGAACGCGAACAGCTAAAATCATATCTCGCGGCCTGCGACATCGAGATTGCAGACGATCATATCGAACCGACGGAACGGCCGGACTTCATCTTGAAAATCGGCAGCCGAGATATCGGCGTTGAGGTCACAGAGTATCATGTCAGCGGGCGCAGGCAGGTTGAGGAAGCGTGGAACCGACTGAGGCACCTTGCCTTTGAGCGAAAGGATTATCCGCTCAATCGGTGGGTGAAGCTCTATTTTCAGGAAATGCGGGTTCCTCCGACGCGCGATCTGGACGGCTTCATAAACGAGGTCATTCGGTTTTCCGATCTCCATCCCGAGATCGAGCAAGCCGCGCCTGATGCAGATATCTATCCGATCTTAGCTAGGTACATTGACTCTATCTCCGTTTCCTCGACCAAAGCTCACCGCATTATGTGGTTCTGGAACTACGATGTGGCATGGGTGGGGCCGCTTGAAAGCGAGCTGATATCGATCTTGGCACAAAAGGCTAAATCGGCTGTCGCCTCGACTTCGGAATATTGGTTGATCATCGCGGGGGGAAACCGGCTCTCAACTCTCCTAGGACTAATGGATGCCAATCAGCTCCGCATCATGCCCAATCTTGAGAGCGCATTGCTCGGCAGCCCATTCGAGAGGGTCGCGCTTCTGCAACAGCCTGTCATCGACTGGCGGCGGGGCGAAGGCTGGTCAAATCGCCAAACTGTCCCATAGCTGCGTCACGGGGCTTTTTGGTGAAGGCTCTTCGGCGCAAACGGGCAGCCAACCGTATATCGGTGGCCCTTTAATGTTCAGAGGCCCTTGTTGAGGATCGCATGCGATCTGCGGCGCAGTTTCGTATCGAGCAGCCAGTCGCAGATGAAGATCGAGCGTTCTATCCGGCCCATTTCGCGCAGGGCCTGGTTCAGCCGGTTTTGTCGCGGCGACGCTGCCAGCTTCTTGAGGATGACGGAAGGCGGCACCAAACCTGCAGCGATCGAAGCCTTCAGCCGCAAGACCTCATCCCAGTGGTGCTCGACGACATCCATGTTGACGGTTCCAGCGATCAGCGCGTCGAGCGGTTCGTAAGCCGGATCGCGATCAATGACAAAGAGCCTGCGATTGCCGAGATTGCGGATACGGGGAATGAGCCTGTAGCCAAAGGCGTGGAACATGGAGAACGTCGTTTCGGTGGCGCCAGCGGTATCGGTTGCGTGCTCATAGATTTCGACGGAGCTTTCGTTGTGAAGGAGGCCGTCGAGAACGTAGGGGGCTTCGCCCTCGGATGCCTGGATCATGCGGGAGAAGAAGGAAGCAAAACGGTTGGACAGGAAGCCATAGATCGACGCCCCCGGTCGCTTGCCGTATTTTGCATTGTAGTCGAGGCTGGCTTCGCCACGCCCGCCAGCCGGAAAGAACTGTCCGTCCGAGGAGGAGATATGGCCGTCACCCCAGATCGCGGCAAAGGGATGGGCCTGCTGCGCATCGACCAGCACGGCGGTCGCCGTGGCGTAGGTTTCCGATCGCATATGCCTGTCCACCATCAGCATCATCTGGTGGATCGTGACGCCGCGTGAGCTTTCCGCCATACGTTCGGCTCCGGCATTGGTGGCGTCGGCAAGGATCGCTGCCATCAGCGCTGCCTCGTCGTTTGCCGTCTCACCGGTACGATAATGCGTGAAGCTGTCGAGGAATTTGGTCCAGCTTTGCACCTCGGCAAGCAGGCTGGTGATCCTGATCCGTGGCACCAGAACATATAGTCGGCGGCTGAGCGCGACGATGCTGTCGCGCTCCTCCTCGCGGATCGGCGAGATCGACAGGCCCTTGTCGGAAATCGCTGCATCCGGAATAGCATTGGCAGCCGCCGCCTTTGCCAGCTCTTTCAGCTTCGCATCGAGCGTGGCGGTCCGTTCTGCTCGCCATTCGGCAAAGCTGTCGGGGAGTGCGAGCCCGAGCCGCCCCTCGGCGCGCATCAGCTCGAAGATCGGCCGAGGCAGAAGATAATCCTCGAAACTGCGCCATGCCCGGCTGCCTTCGACCCAGATGTCACCGGCCCTCAGACGCTCTCGCAGGTGAACGAGGACCGCCACTTCCCAGGCGCGCAGGTCGATATCGGCACTGTTCGGGCGCACGCAGCGTCGCCATTTGCGGGTCAGAAAGGCGAGCGGCACCTGCGCCGGCAATTTCCGGCCGCCATAGAGCGCGCGCAGATGGTCCACTGCTACAAGGATCGGATCATCAGCACGAAACGACCGGAACGAGAACGTGCGGAACATCAGTCTGCCCAGCTTGCGCAACGATTTGTGCCGCTTGATGAGCTCGTCGAATTCGTTACTGCGATCAGGGTGGACGACAGATCTGGCTGCCGCCATGCTGGCGACCAATCCGTCCCAGCCGAGGGAGGCTGCGATCGCCGATGCAAGATCGGTTTTGCTCGCACGAGCGGCCAGAAGCGCCTCGCCGAGCTTGAGATGCTCAAGCGCCACCCCATCAAGAACCTCGGCCTCTTTTAGCCGGCGTTCCGTGCGGCTGATCTCGGCCTTGCGGCGGTTGCTCCCAATCATTTTGCAGAACATGTCGATCGTCAGGTCGGTGATCGACGCCTGTCTCTCGATGACGAAGGCGGCCAGCGTGGCGTAGCGACGTTCGGATGTCAGGCGTCGTATCTCCCGGGCATGCAGAATGCGTGCATCCCTGGCGATGATGCCGTAGCGATTGGCATGGATCGTCTTGCGACGGTCGTCGGGAATGGCGGCTGAGCGCAATACCTCGAGGCGGGCGATCAAGCCTTTGAGGTTCTTCAGCTTCGCCCCTTCAGGTGCTTCCGCAATCCAGCCAAGGTGGCTCCGATCGCCGGCCCGCTCAGCGAGGAGCTGATCAAGCGCCTCGATCGAAGGCTGCTCCAGATCCCGGATCAATTCGCGATAGGCTTGTCGACGCGCCGCCGCCCGGCCGGCCAGTGCCAGACGGATCAGCAGCTCCGGCATAGGAACGAGCAACTTTCGTTCCTTCAAGGCTTCGATCACGGCCTTGGCGATCGGCGCACCTTGTTCAGTGGCCGCCGCCTCGCGTGCCGCCGCCGTTATCAACTCGCGATAGTCACTCGTCCGGACAGGCTGAAGCTCCAGTGCAGAGACGATCTCGCGCGCGTGTTCCCGGCGCGTTTCGTCGCGCTGGGCGTAGAACTCGAACACTGCAGGGTCGATGCCCAGCTGGTCGGCGACAACAGAGACAACCGCCTGAGGTGGAACTTCGCCTATTCGCAGCAGACGGCCCAGATCACGCACCAGTGCGAGTTGGATCGCAAAGCCAAGCCGATTATGCGACCGGCGATGTTCCTTGACGAAGACAATATCCTCGGAAGTCAGTGCATAGCGCGCTTGCGCATCTTCATAAGCTTCGGGTGGTTCGAATAAAACGGCACGCGATTGCTCATCGAGAAACGCCATCAGCCACGGTCACTCGTCAAACTACGGTTTCGGGCGTGCCGGTCTTGCCGGGGCCTGTCCATCCAGTCCGCTTCAACGTGTCGATCAAGGTCGAGCGCGCCACCTTGAACGTCCGGCACACGGACGCCTTGCTGGCGCCAGCTTCCAAAGCAGCTAGAACCTGCTCGACCTTTTCCGCATCGATCGTTGGAGGTCTCCCGCCCTTACGGCCACGTCGGCGAGCCGCCGCCAGGCCGGCATTGACCCGCTCGGTGATCAGCACTCTCTCGTATTCTGCAAGCGAGCCGAACAGGTTGAACAGAAACGCGCCGTGCGAATTCGTGGTGTCGATCGCCTCCGTGAGAGATCGGAAGGCGACACCACGTTCCTTCAAATCCTCGACGATGCGGATCAAGTGGGAGAGTGACCGGCCTAACCGATCTATCTTCCAGACGACCAGGACATCGCCTTCGCGCAATTCGCCGAGGCATGCCTTCAGACCCGGCCGGTCATCACGCGCTCCGGAAGCGCGATCCTGATGGAGATGGCGCTCATCGACCCCGGCCGCGAGCAGGGCATCGCGCTGCAAGGCAACCGACTGGCGCTCGTCACTACTCGATACCCGCATGTAACCGATCAACATGTGCGACAAACCTCAAATCAGGTGTTGCCGCACAGCCTAACATTCCGACAGGGTTTGTCGCGCAAAAAATGGCCCTATTGCGTGGCCAGTTTGCCCCGCGATCACGGTGAGCGGAAATCATGTGTTTCCCGTCACCTGCAAAATGCCCTTAGCGTGTATTAATGTAGAAATGACCACAGATGTGGCGCGACAATTTAGATGGGAAGCGCGACAAACCGGATGAAGCTTTTGGTGCTCGCGATTTGCTGAAGATGTACTGAGTGTGTGTGTGTTGCAAGGACTATTTTTGGTTACTTGACGCTGCGCGACACAAGTATGATTTCGAGATTGACGCTGCGCGACAATCTTGATGGCTTAGATTTGTCGCTGAAGGCCGCAAAAAGTCGGCCCATTTTAATAAGGCCGACCTTGATTACGCGACAATCTACATTCGCGTTTGTTTGTCGCGGCGCGTCACTGAGCTGGCACGTGTGCCGGAGGTGATGCAGCGGCTACGTCGTGTGCTTCATTCTCCCCGTGTGTTAGACGTGTGATAGCGGTTTTGCGCCTGTAGCTTTCCACATTCATCTCGAAGATTGTTGCGTGATGAACCAGTCTGTCGATAGCAGCCAGCGTCATCGCTTTATCGGGGAAGACCTTATCCCATTCCCCAAAAGGCTGATTTGCAGTGATCAGTATTGATCGTCGCTCGTATCGTGCACTGATGAGTTCAAAGAGCACACTGGTTTCAGCCTGATCCTTGCTCACATAGGCCATGTCATTGAGTACGAGCAGATGATATTTGTCGAGCTTTGCTATTGCACCTTCAAGATCAAGATTGCGTCGCGCAGCCTGCAGCTTCTGAACAAGGTCTGTGGTGCGGGTAAACAGCACCCGCCATCCATTCTCGATCAGTCCAACGCCGATGGCAGCAGCCAGATGCGACTTGCCGCCGCCCGGTCCGCCAAACAACATCAGATTAGCCCCATTCTTCAGCCAGACATCGCCTGCGACCAATGCCATGACACGGGCTTTTGAGACCATCGGAACGGCCGTGAAGTCGAACGTATCGAGGGTTTTGCCTGGAGGAAGACGTGCTTCGGTGAGATGGCGCTGCATCCGCCGCGTTTCGCGCTCGGCAATCTCGAACTCGGTAAGAGCCGAAAGCAACCTGGCTGCAGGCCAACCTTCGGTGTCAGCGCGCTCAGTGAAGCTATGCCAAGCCTTTGCTATACCTGGGAGCCGCAGATCAGTGAGCATTAAAGACAGGCGCGCAGTATCGATTTGATCGTTGGACCTCATGCCATCACCTGCCTATGCGTGCTGATCAGCTGGTCGTAATCTACCAGCTTTCCCAGATCGACATTAACCTGTGGAACGCTATCCGGGTTGGGTCCGAACCGGACCCGCATTTCATCAATTGTCGGCAAATTCCCTGCATCAAGCTTGCTCTGAATAGCTTCTGCCAACCCGGCCTCGACATTGCGCTCATGAGCGAGGCTGAGCAATTCTACCGTTAGACGGCAGGCATCACGTTCTGATAATGCTTCCATGGCGGCGTGATAGAGTTTGCGATAAGCCTCCCTTGGGAAGAGCTGATCGCGATAGATCAGTCGCGGCAAAGCTCCTGGCTTTCGGCGAAGCGAATGAATGACGTGGCGGTAGTTTACCACATGCTGAAGAGGCCCAAGCTGTCCGCGCACACGCGGCAGCGTCATCACATGAGTACCGCCCAGAAACAGGTCGATATGCTGTTTGAAGAGCCGCGCGCGCAAGCGATGCCCGATCAGCCGTGAGGGAACAGTGTAAAACACCCTGCGAAGGGTAAACCCTCCGCTGCTGGTGACACGAACAATTTCATCTACGCCCTCAGGCTGGCGGTCGCGCGGCAGCGGTAGCAGGCTTTCGCGCTCAACGGCAATCTCTTTGATCCTGCGGGCATTTCGCTGACCGACAACGTCATCAAGGAAAGCAGCGAAACTGGTGGCGTCGGGAAAGTCGCGTGTTCCGCGCAGCAAAAGTGCATCTTCCAGTTCCCGCTTCAGATCGCCATGAGAACCTTCAACGGCTCCATTCTCATGAGCGACGCCGCGATTGTTGCGACTGGCTTTCATACCGTAATGGGCACAAAGGGCTTCGTAGCGCTCCGTCATATCGCGAGCGCTATCAGCATTGATATTACGGAATGCAGCCGAAAGACTGTCGGTACGGTGATCACGCGGTGCGCCACCCAGCGACCAAAGAGCATTTTGCAAACCAGCTGTCAGCGCGGCAAAACTTTCACCGCCTTCAACAATCTGGGCATGCTCAAAGCCACTATATGCAAGACGGAAGTGATAGAGCAGATAATCGAAAGTCACCCCAGCGATTGTAACCTTAAGACCCGGCGCATGGGTGAAGTCTGAAAGCCCCATATGTCCCGGCTCATGAACCTGCCGGAATATGACGTCCTTATCTACTCCATGGATCGCACGCCATGCGCTGATCCGGCGTTCAAGTGTGCGGCGGATGCCAGCTCCGAGTTCAGGGTGGCGCTTGCGAAGTTCCCGAAGAATGCCAACAGGCCGCAGTCCTGGTGCGCTTTGCAGCATGGGAACAACTTCTTCTATGAATATCCCGGCCAATGGATCAGGTCGACGGCGCTCGTGTTTGACCTTCTTCTCGCTCGGTAGGCGAGGATCTGTTTCAATCCGATAACCCGTTGATGCGCTGAACCCTGACTTGGCGGCCGCAACAGGAACACTGTGCTTCTCGCGATTTTGCATGTAAAGCCTCAATTGTTGATCTGTGATGTGTCTGCCGGGCATGCATTCTTCCTTTGTGAGAAAAAGAAAAATGCACCCAACACATCGCGATCACCAGACGGCGTGAACCCAACTGGGTTTGCGCCGTCGCGATGAACGTCCCTTCGGTCGGGCAAGCCCTCCCTGCGTGACGCTCATCGCGACAAACTCATCTAGATTGACGCTGTTCCCACGTTGATTGACGCTCTACACACAGAGCCCCAGCTTCATCAAACGAAGAGCCTTCCATTAGTCCTTGCGGACAATACGGTCGGATCGTTCATCTTCGACTTCCACCTCCGTGCGGCGGACGCTGTCGCTGATGGTCTCCTCGCGCTGTTCGGCCGTTTTGCGCAGAGCAATCTCTTCGACAACGCGCGCATCCTTCGAGACGATCGCCTCCTCATGATGCTCCTCGGCCTCGATCGTACGGTCGACGAAGGCGTTCTCCGTTTCGGTTACCGGACGGTCGACCGTGCGGCGCTCGATTCTGACGTTCTCGTCGCGCAGCGATACTTGTTCACTGACAGGATTTTCGACCACGTAAGAACGGACACGCACGCGGCCATGGTTGAGGTCACGCTTGCCGACGCGAAGCTTTTCCTCGACCACCGGGATAACCTCTTCACGGCCGGCGTCCAGAGCTGCCGTTCCGGTTGCGCTGGCACGATTGGCGGAGGCGCCATACGAACTCACGGTCTCCTGCTGGTTCCAGCCTTCCGAGCGCCAGCTCTCAGCGCGCTGATCGAGATCGATGCTGCCCTCGTCATCGAGGATATCGATAACCTTGTCATAAGAGGCGGCGGTGACGTTGCTGACCGTCACAAGATAGCCACCGCGGCGAAGACCTTCGGAATAGACGGCGCGGTCCTCGTCGGGAAAGAAGAAGTCTTCCAGCTTCTCCCAGAAGCCCTTGTGCTCGGAGGCAACTTCAGTCGAGGTTGTAGACTCCTTGCCGGCGACGACGCGAATGCCGTCGCGGGCAATCCCGGCTTCCGCAAGGCGTTCGACGGCGGCATCCGCATCGCTGCGGTTTTCGAAGAAGGCCGTCACGGTGTTAGACGAAGAGGCGCCGTATGACGATGTGGTTTTGCTATAGGTCATGAGTTTCTCCTTTTCTCGGATTGATAATTAGCTCAGGGGTCGTCGCGCTCGATGGTGGCACGTTGCTTGCGCAGTTCGACCGGAATGGAAACGTCCTCGGTGGTGGCGACGCGGCGGATGTGGATCTCTTCGACCAGCATCAGACGCTTCTCGACAACGAGAACCTCCTCCATCACAGGCACGATGGTCACGTCACCGTCCGTGCGAACGGCCGGCGCTTCTGACACTTCACGTCCGATTGCCACACGCGTCACCTCGACATTCTCGCTGTCGAGGCGTGCTTCCGCTGCTTCTGTGACAAACTCGGTTTTGGTGCTCACGCGAACGCGGCCGTCGCTCACGGCGCGCTTGTAGATGACAAGCTGTTCTTCGATCAGCGCTAGTTTCTTGTCAGGCTCGGCCATGCGGGTTCCAGATCGTTTGTGACCAGCAATGAACGAGCGGAGTCCAACCTTGTTCCTTGAAAAAGGTCATCCAGCCCGAGGGGTTCACTCCAGAGAGCGTGTTGGTTTCAATTAGAGAGCATATGAGTGGGCCGAAAAATTGATTAGAGTTCGTCCCAAATGAACCGCGAGCCGTTCCCACGCGGACCGTCATAGGCACTCCGGGTTTAGGGATCGACTATACGCTCGGTTGTCGCGATGGAGACGCACTGTCTCGAGTGGCGTTGAAAACTGTGATGGTGCTTTGTTCGAACGCCGCCAAGTCTCCGCGGGAAGCGACGGCGCGCGGCGCGGCAAACCGACCCAGCGCAACGCTCGGCATGATAAAAGATTTCTGCTAAACAATTATGCTGATGAGTGCGGCAGAGGTTGATGAAACAAGTCGAACGAAAACGCTTCGGCTCATTGATCGCCTTCGGCATTTTTAGCACCGGGTTCTTCGCGCCGGTCCTGATCGCGCACCAGCCAGTGGACTGCTCCGAGCGCAAGAGCCGCGCCCGCGAGGGCGGCAATCTTGGCTGGCTCCGTCTCGCCAAGGTCGAGGATGATGAATTTGCGCGCGATCGCGAGGAGCGCGATCAGCACGATCGTGCGGACTTGGAGGATCCCGAAGCTGCGTTCTGTCGCCACAAGAAGGGAGCGCTTGAACTCGAGCGCAATTACAACAGTGAAGATCATTCCGAACACCACCTGGAAGGTGGCGTAATCGAGCGTGTCGAACGCTCCCAAGACCAACCGGTTCACGACCTCGCGCATCAGCGCCCAAACCGATGCCACGACGATAACCGCAATGATGGCGCTGAGGACGAAAATGACGACCTGTTCGAACTTCTCGTAGAGCGTCATCGCCGACCATTGTTCACGGGTTAGCCCGGATCGTTTCAGGTCTTTCATCATTCCCCCTCGAAAGCCGCCCCGGAGAAACAGGCTCCCCGGGGCTCACCAGACGGCGTGATATCAAACGGAGCTGAGCGGACGCCGCAAACCGGCGACACCCCATGTGGCAAATCAGCCGTTCTTGACATCGATGCGCTTGATCTTCGCCTGCGCCTCGGGTGTCTGGGGCAGCTTGATCGTCAGAACCCCGTTCTTGAAGGATGCTTGCGCCTTTTCGCCATCCACACCGGGAGGGAGCGGAATTGTCCGGTAGATCGCGCCGTAGCTGCGCTCGGAGAGATAGTATCCCGTCTTCTTCTCCTGGCGCTCGATCTTCTTCTCCCCCTTCACAGTCAACATGTCATCGTTGACCGTTACCTCGATGTCTTTCATCTCCATGCCCGGCAGCTCGATCGACACTTCGATCGCGTCGTCGGTCTCGACCATGTCGGATTTGGCTTCGCCGCTGCCCCAGGGCCATTCGAACTGACCGACCCGGTTCCAAAAGTTCTCGAACACATGGTTCATTTCGCGCTGGAGTGTCGCGATCGGGTTGTCTTCGCTGCTCTTGGCGTCTGGCGCGCCGTCCTTGCGCGCCCAGGGGATGAGGTCTTTGATCTGCATGATTGGTCTCCTTAGGTTTTCAGGCGCCCTTGACGGCGATCCTTTTCGGCTGCGCTTCAGGGGCCCGGGGGAGCGTTAAAGTTAGGACGCCTCCTCGCATCTCGGCTTCGATCCTGTCGGGGTCGAAGTCCTCGGAAAGCGTGAAGGCACGCTCGAAATCGCCCTCGCCATATTCGGCATAGGCAAGTTCGAGGTTTTTCGGCCGCACCGGGTCAACCTTGCCGCGGATCGTCAACACACGATTTTCGAGCGTGATTTCGATCGCATCGGCGGCGACCCCAGGCATTTCAAGCATCATGGAGAAACCCTGATCGGTCTCGACGATATCGGTCGACGGGCGGTAGATGCGTCCGCCGCCGGTGGTCTCAGGCGAGTCGGTCGGCGTCTTTTCGGCGGCTTGCGAGATGTCGGTGCTCATCGTTCCAGCTCCTCTCAGGCTGCCTTGATCTCGATTTTCTTCGGCTTTTCTTCCTCGGGCCGGGAGATGACGATCCGCAATACGCCGTTCGTCATTCTCGCCTCGACCTTGTCATCCGAGGCCGCGAACGGCAGGCGGATAGTGCGGGAAAACCTGCCGAAACTGCGTTCGTTGCGGTGCCAGCGCGCACCGTCGGGAACCTCGGGCGCCTTGCGTTCGCCCGACAGCGTCAGGACGTTGTCCTTGACCGAAATTTCAATGTCGTCCGGTTCGATGCCGGGAAGTTCAGCGGTGACTGCAACGGCCTCAGGGCCTTGCCAGACATTTACCGCCGGGAACGCCGCGCGGGACGGCGGCCAGAAACCGCGGTCGAGATCGCGCATCATGGAGCGCATCAGCGCAAAGGGATCGCTGCGGCGCAGATATGTCGGGTAGAGCATTGCTGGCCTCCTGTTGCTGATCGATACCCCGAACCGTCGGCATGGAGGGACCGGGCAACGGTGCCGGCCGGATGTGGGTTCGGAGAACGCCTATCAAGATAGGCCGTTCCATTTATTATGCAAGCATGTATGATGGGTGCATTGCGTTTTGGATGGGGGGCGGTTTCTCCTGTGTACCATGCAATCGGCGGAAGGATAACCATGATCTCTTCGGACATCGCGCTGATCGGGACGACGATCCACCGGGTCGCGCAGCTCATCCAGCAGCGGATCGACCAAGACATCCGCGGCAGCGGCCTGACCCGCCTGTCCTGGATGGCGGCGGCGCATGTCGAGGATGCGCCTGGGCTGACCATCGGCGATCTGGCCGACCTGCTGGAGGTCGGCCAGGCCACAGCCGGCCAGCTCGTCGATCGCATGGTCCGGGGCGGCTGGGTCGAGCGGTCGCCCTCGCCCGACGACAGGCGGGCGCAGATCGTCACGGCAACGTCGAAGGCCCGGGCGATGCTGGAGGAACTCGCGCCGCGGCAATCGGCGCTCGAACATGAAATCTTCCAGGATCTGTCGGCGGACGAAAGGCGCGCCCTGCTGGCGCTGCTCGAGCGGATCAGGGCGCGGCTCGGGCGCCAGTGAAAGGGACAAGCGGCATGGAAAGGAAGACCGAATATAACATCTGGTACTGGGTGGTGGCTTTCATAGCCGTGCTTTTCATCCAGAACCTGATCGCCGGCTGGCAATCCGTCGCGCCGATCAGCTACAGCCAGTTCGAGAAGTATCTCGCTGACGGGAAAATTTCTTCTGTCGCGGTCGGGTCAGACACTATCACAGGCACCTTCGCCGAACCCGTCGACGGCAAGAAGCAGTTCGTGACGACCGTAGTGAATCCCGCAATCCTGGAACGGATAGACCGGTCAGGTATCGAGATCACTGGCGTTCCGCAAAACACTTTTCTCGGCACGCTGATTTCCTGGGTGGCGCCAGCGCTTATCTTCTTCGGAATCTGGATGCTGCTGTTCCGCAAGTTCGCCGACAAGCAGGGCTTCGGCGGGTTCATGCAGGTCGGCCGCAGCAAGGCCAAGGTTTACATGGAAAAAGAAACCGGTGTCAGCTTCGCCGACGTGGCCGGTGTGGACGAGGCCAAGGCCGAGCTCGAGGAGGTCGTGGAGTTCCTCAAGAACCCGGCCGAATACGGAAAGCTGGGCGCACATATCCCCAAAGGCATATTGCTCGTTGGGCCGCCGGGCACCGGCAAGACGCTGCTGGCGCGCGCGGTGGCAGGCGAGGCCGGCGTGACCTTCTTTTCGATCTCGGGCTCCGAGTTCGTCGAGATGTTCGTGGGCGTAGGTGCCGCACGGGTGCGCGACCTCTTCGAGCAGGCCAGGAAATCGGCCCCGGCAATCATCTTCATCGACGAACTCGACGCTCTTGGGAGGGCGCGCTCCTCCGGCCAGATCGCCGGTGGCCATGATGAGCGTGAGCAGACGCTGAACCAGCTTCTGACCGAGCTCGACGGCTTCGACCCTTCGGTGGGCATCGTGCTCCTGGCCGCCACCAACCGGCCCGAGATCCTCGACCCCGCGCTGCTGCGTGCGGGACGCTTCGACCGTCAGGTGCTGGTGGACCGGCCCGACAAGAGGGGGCGTGTGCAGATATTGAACGTGCACATGAAGAAAGTGACGCTCGCCCCAGACGTTGATGCCGAGAAGGTCGCAGCGCTCACGCCCGGCTTCTCGGGCGCCGATCTTGCCAATCTCGTCAACGAGGCAGCATTGCTCGCCACGCGCCGCAAGGCCGATGCGGTGACGATGGACGACTTCAACAATGCCGTGGAGCGCATCATCGCCGGGTTGGAAAAGAAGAACCGCGTGCTCAATCCGCGCGAACGCGAGATCGTGGCGCACCACGAGATGGGGCACGCGCTTGTGGCGATGGCTCTGCCGGGGGTGGACCCGGTGCACAAGGTCTCGATCATCCCGCGCGGAATTGGCGCGCTCGGCTACACTATCCAGCGCCCGACCGAGGACCGCTTCCTGATGACGCGGGAGGAGCTGGAGAACAAGATCGCAGTCCTGCTTGGCGGGCGCGCGGCCGAGAAGATCATCTACAATCATGTCTCGACCGGGGCGGCCGACGATCTGGTCAAGGCTACCGATATCGCCCGCGCCATGGTCGCGCGGTACGGGATGGACGAAGGCCTCGGGCATGTCAGCTACGACAGCGATCGGCCAGGCTTTCTCGGCACCGGCGACCAGTCGTCGTGGCTGAACCGCCGCTATAGCGAGGCCACTGCCGAGCGGATGGACTCGAAGGTGCGCGACATCGGGGATGGCGTGTTCAAGCGCACCCTCTCGCTTCTCGAAGCCAACCGGGCGCTGCTCGAGCAATCCGCGCAGGATCTCCTGCAACGCGAGACACTGGACGAGCCCGATCTGGTGGCAATTGGGTCCAAGGTGAAAAGAACGGAAGCGGTCGCTGCCTGACACCGTCACTGACGCAGATGATCGCGGACAACCCTGACTGGATAAAGAAACGGAGAGGAAAAATGGCAAACGGAACTTGCGATATTTGCGGTCGCCCGGCGACGGCGCGCGTGCGCGCTTCGGTGAACGGCAGGGTTCAGAACATGGAGCTTTGCGACCAGCATTACAGCGAAATGGCGCGCCGGTCGGGGCGCAGCGCCTCGCCGCTGGAGTCCCTGTTCGGACGGCGTTCCCTTCTTGACGAATTCTTCGGCGAGAGCGGTTTCGGCAGCCTCTTTGGTGACAGTCCGCTGCGAGGCGGCACGCTCGGCTCCATGGGTGATGGCGATGACGCTGTCGTCGACGCCACTTTCGGCGAGGGCGCGCCGCGGCGTGGATCGCGGCGCGGCGGCGGACGCACCATCGCCGACCGGCTGAGCGAACAGGGCAACAAGCTGCTGCAGGATGCCGCACAGAAGGCCGGGGAATTCGGGCGCAGCGAGGTCGATACCGAACATCTGCTTCTGGCATTGACCTCGTCTGACGTCGTCAAGACGATCCTGGAACAGTTCAAGGTCGATGTGGACGATCTGCGGCACCAGATCGAGAAGGAAGCGAAGCGTGGAGAGGCCAAGGCGGAGGGCGAAATCGGCGTCAGTCCTCGCCTCAAGGACGCGCTGAACCGGGCCTTCATCGCCTCGAACGAACTCGGCCATTCCTATGTCGGTCCCGAGCACCTGCTGATCGGCCTTGCCGAGGAAGGTGAAGGCCTGGCTGCGTCGATCCTGCGCAAATACGGATTGACGCCGCAGGCGCTTCGCCAGCAGGTGACCAAGGTCGTGGGCAAGGGAGCCGAGGAGGGCCGCGTGGAGGCGCCTTCCAGCACGCCCGATCTCGACCAGTTCAGCCGTGACCTGACGAAGCTCGCCCGCGAGGGCAAGCTCGATCCCGTCATCGGCCGCGCCCGCGAGATCGAGACGACGATCGAAGTGCTGGCCCGCCGGAAAAAGAACAACCCGGTGCTGATCGGCGAGCCCGGCGTGGGCAAGACCGCCATCGTCGAGGGACTTGCCCAACGGATCGTCGCGGGCGAAGTGCCCGAGGCGCTGCGCGACAAGCGGCTGGTCGAGCTCAACATCAACTCGATGGTGGCCGGGTCGAAGTATCGCGGCGAGTTCGAGGAGCGAGTCCAGAAGATCCTCAAGGAGATCACCGAGGAGAAGGACAGCCTGATCCTGTTCATCGACGAGATCCACACCATCGTCGGCGCCGGCCAGGGCGGTGGCGAAGGTGGTCTCGACATCGCCAACACCTTCAAGCCGGCGCTGGCGCGGGGCGAGCTGAACCTGATCGGTGCGACGACGCTCAACGAGTACCAGAAATACATCGAGAAGGACGCGGCGCTCGAGCGACGGTTCCAGCCGGTTTATGTCGAGGAACCCACGATAGCTCAGGTCATCATGATCCTGCGGGGGCTCCGCGACACGCTGGAAGCACACCACAAGGTGACGATCACCGACGAGGCCATCGTTGCGGCGGCCGAGCTTTCGGATCGCTACATCACCGGTCGCTTCATGCCCGACAAGGCGATCGACCTGATCGATCAGGCAGCCGCACGGGTGAAGATCAGCGCCACGGCGCGCCCCGTGGAAGTCCAGGAGCTGGAGGCCGAAGCCGCGCAGATCAAGCGCGAGCAGGACTATGCCGCAGCCCGCAAGCAATTCGACCGTGCAGCGGAACTGAAGAAGGAACTCGAGCAGAAGCAGAAGGAGCTGGACGAGCTTCTGGAAATCTGGAAGCGCGACCAGGCTTCGGCGACCGCCGAGGTGCGCGCCGATCATGTGGCGCAGATCGTCTCCAAGATCACCGGCGTTCCGGTCACCGAGCTGACCGCCGAGGAGAAGGACAAGCTTCTGAAGCTCGAAGACAAGCTGCATGAGCGCGTCATCGGCCAGGAAGAGGCTATCCGCGCCGTGGCCGATGCTGTGCGGCTGGCGCGCGCGGGCCTGCGCGAGGGACGCGGACCTACGGCGACCTTCCTCTTCCTCGGGCCGACCGGGGTTGGCAAGACGGAACTGGCCAAGACGCTCGCCGAAGTAATCTTTGGCGATCAGGACGCAATCATCCGCATCGACATGTCCGAGTATGGCGAGCGCCACTCGGTCGCCCGGCTGGTGGGCGCGCCTCCCGGCTACGTCGGATACGACGAAGGCGGGCAACTGACCGAGAAGGTGCGCCGTCGGCCCTACTCGGTCGTGCTGCTCGACGAGATCGAGAAGGCGCACCCGGATGTCTACAACATTCTGTTGCAGGTGTTCGACGACGGTCGGCTGACCGACGGCAAGGGGCGCGTGGTGGACTTCACCAACACCATCATCATCGCCACGTCGAACCTCGGTTCGGACATCATCCAGCGCAACCTCACGAAACGCGGCAGCAGTGAGTTCGACGAGGCCAAGCAGAAGTCCGAGCTGATGGAGGTGTTGCGCGGTCATTTCCGGCCAGAGTTCATCAACCGGATCGACGAGATCATCGTCTTCCACTCGCTGAACCAGTCGGAAATCCGCCAGATCGTCGAGTTGCAGCTCAACCGGGTGAAGCGGACCGCCCTTACCCAGGGCGTCGAACTCGAACTCGATGTGAGCGTCGTGGATCACTTCGGCGCGGTCGGCTTCCGTCCCGAATTCGGTGCCCGCGAGCTACGCCGGCTGATCCGGTCGCAGTTGGAGACCGAGTTGGCCCGCGAGATGCTCTCCGGGCGGATCGAGGATGGTGACAAGGTCCGCGTCGCCTGGTCGGAAGACGAACAGAGGGTCGTGTTCGAAAAGATCGTAAAGGACACCGGTGACGACAGCCCGAACGATCAGGTCAAGGCCGGGATCGAGGAGCCCAGCGAAGTTGCCGAAGACAAGACGGACGTTCCGAAGCCCAGCGTTGGGGATGAGGTGCAGTCCAAGGACGACAAGTCCGCCGAGTGACAGCGCAAAAGACTGGCCCGGCGCGATATCGGTCGCGCCGGACCATCTCTTCGGAGAGTTATAGGAAGGTCCACGGCATGAACGTCATTAGATCATTCCGCAATCTCGACCGGCACGGCCAACAGCGCGCGCCTGAGGTCATCGAGGAAGAATTGCGGCAACTTGAACCGCACCTTGCGCGCTTTCGCGAGGATCTGGTCCGGCTCGAAGTCGTTGCCTCGCAGACGAGGGGCAAGACGCGCATCAAAGTCAGCCTGCGCCTGCAACTGCCGTCGGGCGTGATCGCGGCGCGGGAAGATGGATTCGAGATCGAGCCTGTCCTGCGCAAGGCCTTTGCCGACCTGCGCCACCAGGTCGATCGGCATGTGGCGCGCCTCAAGCACGAGCCTGAATACAAGCGTCCCGCCCGCCGGCGCCGGATCGGCGCCCCGCTGCCGCCCGCGCGGGATGCGGCGGAAGCGGACCGGCGCCAACTCTTCTTCGACCTGATCGAGGATCATCTCGATACGGTCTACGATACAGTCAGGCGCGAGTTGACCTATCTCGAGTGTAGCGGGTCTGTGCCGGCTGGCTACCTGAGCGTTGGCGATATCGTCGATGCGACGATCCTCAACGGGCTCAACCGCTTCGAGCGGCGGCCGACCGAATTCTCCGTCCGGGACTGGCTGACGCAGCTGGCCTTCGAGACCGTCGAGGCCGAGGCGCAGGCTGCGCGCCGCGCGGTGCCCGAGGATGCCGCCTCCATCGAGGCGGAACCCGAGGCCCCGGCGGAGGATCCGACCGAGGCGGATCAGGCGATGTTCGAGTTCTACCAGCCCGACGAAGTGCTGATGCTGGAGGACCTCATCGCCGACGACGGCGGCACAGACCCCGAGACCGAAGTGGATCGTCATGATATCGCCATGGCACTGCACCGGGCTATCGCAGATCTTGCTCCGGTCGAGCGCCGCGTCCTGTATCGGATGTACCTGGAAGACGCCACGATCGCGGAGACGGCGCACCTCCTGGGTCTCACTGAGGCGGAAGTGTTGAAGATTGCAGAGAACGCGGCGGAGACACTGCGCGGCACGCTGGTCGAAGCCGGGTTGATCGGCGAGGCATCGGGGCGCGCGCCCGTGGAAAGGGAAATTGCCCGGACGCAGTGTCTGCCTCAACCGGTCGAGGACCGCCGCCGCGTGGCGGCCGCCCTGGCCGGCGCGGAGACAATCGGCACTACTGAGTTGAAACCTGAACAGGAGATGGACCAATGACGACAACCTCTGCAAAGCAATCCGACACGATGCAGGACATGCTGGGCAGCCTGTCCGGGAACTGGTGGCTGTTCGTGCTGCGCGGTGTCCTGGCGCTGGTGATCGCGGTTCTCGCCTTCCTCATGCCTGCGGAGTCGCTGCTTGCTCTGACGCTGGTCTTCGGCGCTTTCGCCTTCGCCGATGGCGTGTTCGGCCTCGTCGCCGCCGTCCGCAACATCCGCGGGGGCGATCGCTGGGGCTGGCTGATGTTCAGCGGCATTCTGGGGATCGCCACGGGGGTCGTCGTGGTCTTCTCGCCGTTCGTGGCGACGCTTGTGCTTGCGACATTCCTCTGGGCCAGCATCGCATTCTGGTCCGTGTTCTCGGGTGCCCTCGAGATCGCGGCAGCGATCCGCCTGCGAAAGGAAATCAACGGCGAAATCTGGCTGATCCTGAGCGGCCTTCTCTCGGTCGTTCTCGGTGTCGTCGTGACCTGGATGCTGCTGACGCGCCCGGTCGAAAGCTTCCTCGCGCTCGGCTGGCTGATCGGCTTCTACGCCGCGGTCTTCGGGGTGATGATGATCCTCCTCGGGCTACGGCTTCGCAAGGCGGATCGTTCGGACGGTGCGGCCTTCGATGACGCTCCCCCATCGGCAAAGGCGTGAGGTGCCCTGTGGTGGATGACGAGCGACTTGCCGGCGAGGAGCACGATTTCACCCGATGGGACGAAACGATCTTCGACCGTTGCCTGAGCACCGGCTTCAATCCGTTCGGCAGCGGTCCGACGCCAATCTTCCTGCGGCACCGGGACGCAGAGGCGCCGGACGCCGATGCAAAGCCGTGCATGCCACCTGACACCGAAAATGCGAGGTGCTGATGTCGAACCGCCTGCCTGACTTGGCATTTGCTGCTGCGGCCGCTGCCTTGGGCATCGGAATCGTTTTCGTTTTTCGTTCGATGTATCTTGCCGAAGACATACTGCCTTTCGCGCAGGAGATGACGCTCATCTTCCTCGGCGCTGTCGTGACGATCATTCTGACCGCGGCGCTTCTCAATCGCCAGACCGATCTCGAGCTTCGCAAGGAAGGAAGGGTCATCATCCTCCAGCAGCAATGCGACATTTACATGGCCTGCATCGAGAAGGTCGCAGAGATCGTGGAAACCGCAAGGCACGATGCGAAGCTGATCGATGAACTGCGTGTTCTCAGCCACAAGCTGGCTGTGGTCGCGAGTGCAGGGGTCGTGTCCAGCTTCGAGCAGGTACTGGAGAGCTTGCAGTCCGGTTTTGCTGACGGCACGCTCTCGGACGGGGACCGAGAGGGCGTGATGAATGCCGTCGCCGATCTCACGATAGCGATGCGGTCGGACGTCCTGCACGCTGCTGCCTTTCCTTCGCAGAACACCGAACGCGCCGTTCGCCTGAATTCGAGGCGAATGGAAAAACTCGGCGATCTCGAACGTCACATTCTCGCATCAACCGACACCCAGGAGAGCTGACATGCGCGGTCACAATCGCCCACCATTCCCGCCGAAGATACCCGGGACCAACATGAGATCATGGGACGTTCCGACCGCGATCATTTACCGGCCGGCACGTTCCGCGATGACATCGGCGCCGCGGCCCAACTACTGGATACTGGAATTCGAGCCGTCGCGCCCGCCCCACATCGAGCCGCTGATGGGATATACCTCCAGCGACGATCCCTATCGTCCGATCCGGCTGAAGTTTCCCGACCGCGAAAGCGCCGTGGACTTCGCAGAGAGGCAGGACTGGCATTATGTCGTGCGCGAGGACGCTGGGGGAGCCCGGATGGCGAACCCTTGGGCGGGTGAGACGCGCCACCGGCTGCACAGGGGCGTCGATGCCCCGGGAGCCTTCCGGGTCCCGTTCCGCCCCGATCGCCGCCTCTCAAGAGGCGTCCAGCATGAGAGCACGGCCGACCCGTCTACCAGCGACAGGGAGAGTTTCGATCCGGTCCTCGAAGCCTCGCTCGAATCCTTCCCCGCCTCTGATCCTCCGGCGTGGACGGGTGTGACAATTGCAAGAAAGACGACGGGATGACGGCCAGCTACATGCGCTCGATCTACCGGCTCTACCGCGAGGAGGGCCTGACGGTGCGCAAGCGCCGGGCGCGGCGACGCGCGGTGGGCACGCGGGCGCCGATCCTGGTCGAGGCAAGGGCGAACGCGCGCTGGTCGCTGGACTTCGTGCACGATCAGTTCGCCTGCGGGCGGCGCTTCCGTGTGCTCAACATCGTCGATGACGTGACGCGCGAATGCCTGGCAGCGATCCCGGACACGTCGATCTCCGGTCGCCGCGTTGCTCGTGAGCTGACGGACCTGATCTCCCGACGCGGCAAGCCGGGCATGATCGTCTCTGACCACGGCACGGAGTTCACCTCGAACGCGATCCTCGCCTGGTCGAAGGATCATCGCGTCGAGTGGCACTACATCGCGCCCGGAAAGCCCATGCAGAATGGCTACGTCGAGAGCTTCAACGGCCGGATGCGCGATGAGCTCTTGAACGAGAGCCTGTTCTTCGGCCTCGACCACGCCCGCAGCGCCATCGCCGAATGGAGGCAGGACTTCAACACCGCGAGACCGCACTCCTCGCTCGGATACCAGACCCCGGCGGCCTTCGCCGGAACCCTTACCGCAACCGGCTCCGACGCTTCGCTCGATAAGGGCTTCGCGTCTCCGCCCGTTGCTCAACCCGCGCCCAACGGCGTAACAGAAACGGTCGAGACTCTAATCGCCGCTGGATGAAAGTTCAGTGGCAGGTCACTTTGTGCGCAACTTTGTCTTGCCTGACAACGTTGATTCGACCAAGGTGACGGCTTCGATGAAAGACGGCGCGCTGGAAGTGCGGCTTGTCAAGGCCGAGCAAGCCAAACCGAAACAGATTGAAATCTCAGTCAACTAACTTTAATTAGGAGCCCAAGATCATGAATATCAAACAGCCCCAATCAACCTTCTCCGCACTTGCCCTGGCGGTCGTCGTCGGACTTAGCGGACCGGCTCAGGCCCAATCGGCGGCAGGTTCTAGCCCAGGTGCTGCAGCACCCTCTGCCGCATCCAAGGCGGCGCAGCCACAGGTAGATGACAAGGCCGCCCGGGAAGCCGAAAAAAAGCGTGCTGAGCTCACTCAGGACGCCATCACGGCGCTCACCAAGACCCAGGAGGCTTTGACACTCCTTGATGCAAAGAAGACCAAGGAGGCGCTCGCTGCGCTGGAACTGGCCAGCGGAAAGCTGGAACTGGTATTGGCACGCGACGCCAAACTTGCTTTGGCGCCGGTCGATGTACGCGTCATCACCCACGATATCCACGCCAACGTGGAAACGGTGAAGAAAGCGGTCGAGTTGTCTCGGGAGTTGTTGGGTGATGGCGAGGTGCAAAAGGCCCGGCCCATCGTCGCCAATCTGGCCAGCGAAATCGTGATCGAAACCGACAACCTGCCGATGGCAACGTACCCGGCAGCGATCAAGTCGGCCGCACGGCTCATCGACAGCGGCAAGATCGACGACGCCAAGGCGGAACTCGCCCGAGCACTGAACACGCTGGTGGTGACCTCGGTCGCCTTTCCTCTGCCCGTGCTACGGGCTGAAGCCGCGATGGCAAAAGCTGAAAAGCTGGCCGAGACCGACAAGCGCGATGCCAAGCAGAACGAGGAGCTCAGCACCTTGCTGTCGTCCGTGCGCACGGAGATCGAGATGGCGCAGATCCTGGGTTATGGCAAGAAGGCGGATTTCAAACCCATCTTCGATCAGGTGAAGTCCATTGAGCAAAAGTCGGCTGGTAGCAAAAGCGGCAAGGGATGGTTCGACGAGTTGAAGACGCGCCTCCAAAAGCTGTTTTGAGGTGATGAAGGGGCCGACTGTTCGGTCGGTCAGTCTCGCGATGTTCGCAGTCAGCCCCAATAGATTCGCCTATTTTCACTAACTCATACGAGGCATATCACCATGAATGAGCAAACATCGAATCCCAATGCGACGAACAAAGAAATAAACGAACAGGCCGCGGTAAGCAGCCTTCCTGTCAGTCCAGAGGCCAAGCCTGAAGTCGTCACGGAGGTACAGCCTGAGGTTCAGAAGGAAACGGGCTCGCAGGCGGCAGACAAACGTAAACAAGTCCTCGATGAGGCCGTCTCGGCCTTGGCGCTGACCAAATCAGCGCTGGCCGCACTTGACGGCAAGGACGCTGCACGCGCATTGGCAATGCTGGCCGAAGTGACTGGAAAGCTGGAGCTGATTGTTGCGCGCGAACCCACGCTTGCCCTGGCCCCCGTTGATGTGCGCACCATCGTGCACGACTTGTTCGCCAACACGGAAACCATTGAGGCGATGACCGACGAGGCGCTGGATGCCCTCAAACATGGCGAGGTGCAACAGGCACGTCACGTGCTGGCTTTGCTGGCCAGTGAAATCGTGATCGCGGTCACCAACATCCCTCTGGCGTCCTATCCCGCAGCCGTGAAGTCAGTCGTGCCGCTGATCGATCAGGGCAAGATTGAAGAAGCCAAAGCCGCGCTGCAGGCAGCGCTCAGCACGCTGGTCGAGACGCGCAGCGTGCATCCGCTGCCCGCCCTGCGCGCCAGGCTGCTCCTGAAGCGCGCCGAGACCTTGGTAGAAGATGGTCAGCGGAGCGAAGCGTCCAATGAGCGCCTGGAGACATTCTTGAACGAAGCGCGGCAGCAGTTGGAAATGGCAGAACTGCTGGGCTATGGAAAGAAGAAGGACTTTGAGCCCCTGTATGCTGAACTCAGGAAAGTCAAGCAAAAGACGGCTGGGGGAGGCGGCGGAAAAGGCTGGCTCGATGAAATCAAGGCAAAGCTGTCCAAGTTGTTCTGAAACCGCTGGATAGGGCGTAAGAGGGGCGCGTCGCGCCCCTCTCTTTGCTCAGGAGTGTATGCTTTTTCACCCCATTAGGCCGCGTGGACGAACCTGATCCATAAGCGGATGCAGCCGAGCAGGGCGAAGCTGAGAAAGCTGGAAGCGGTGTGGTCGTAGCGGGTGGCCACGCGGCGGCAGTTCTTGAGACGGTTGATGAAGCACTCGATGCGGGAACGCAGGGCGTAGAGGCGTCGGTTGACGCTGTGCTGCACCTTGCGGCTCCGCTTGGTCGGGATCTCCGGCTGGGCCCCCCGGTCGCGCGCATCCTGCCGCAGGCGGTCACTGTCGTAGCCCCTGTCACCGAGCAGCACGCCGGGATCGCTGTCGCGCTCGGCCATGAGGTCGTCATAGGCGATTAGGTCGTGGGCCTCGCCGGGCGTCAGCACGACGCTGATGGGCAGGCCATCGGCATTGGCACGCAGGAGGAGCTTGGTCGAGAAGCCGCCGCGCGAGCGGCCGAGAGCCTGACTTTGGGTCCCCCCCTTCCTCCGGCAGCGCAGTGGTGCGCCCGGATGATGGTGCTGTCGATCATCTGGAGCATGTCGGCCTCGCCGCCGCTGTCGGCGAGCGCCTGCAACAGCACGTCCCAGATGCCGGAGGTGGTCCAGCGCCGGAACTGGCGGTGGACCGAGTTCCACTTCCCGAGTTCCTCGGGCAGGTCACGCCACGGCGCGCCGGTTCGGGTGATCCAGAAGATGCCGTCCAGCGTGCGCCGGTGGTCCTTCGGTGGGCGGCCGCCGCGGGCCGACTGCTCCGTCAGGAACGGGGCGAAGATCGCCCACTCCGCATCCGTCAAACGATCCCGAACCAAGGCCGACCTCCTCTCCAGAGGTCAGCCTCGAATCACGTCATCCGCCTCGGGGGAATCCCCCCTGTGCCGGTTCGTCCACGCGGCCTAGTCCGATTCTACGCAGGCCTGCAGTCACCTATCGCAACTACTACCGCGACGAGGGAATATACGGCTTCCTGCCGGATGGGCGAAGGAAAGGAAAAGGAAATCCATGGATTTGATGCAACTGCTCTGGCTGTTCTTCATCGTCTCCGCACTGCAGCCGGCACTGCAGAGGAAGTATCTGGAGGCGATGCGCACTCGGAAGATCGCTCAAATCGAGAGGATGCGCGGAAGCCGGGTGATCCTGATGATCCATCGGCAGGAGACGATGAACCTCCTAGGTTTTCCCCTGGTTCGCTACATCGACGTTAACGACTCCGAGGAAGTCCTGCGCGATCCAGCTGACGGACGCCGAAATGCCGCTCGACATCGTGCTGCACACCCCCGGCGGACTGGTCCTCGCTGCCACGCAGATTGCTCGCGCCATCCAGGGACACAAGGGCAAGGTCACAGTTTTCGTGCCGCACTACGCCATGTCGGGGGGAACACTGATCGCTCTGGCCGCAGACGAGATCGTGATGTGCGACCACTCCGTGCTGGGCCCGATCGATCCGCAACTCGGCCAAATGCCCGCGGCTTCACTCATCAGGGTCGTCGAGCAAAAGCCGATCACGGAAATCGACGACCAGAGGTTGGTCTTGGCCGATGTCGGTCGAAAGGCGATCGCCCAAGTCGAGACCGTAGCGCGACGGCTCCTGACCGACAAGATGGACGAGGAAAAGGCGGCGACATTGGCGGCGCAGCTGGCCACCGGCACCTGGACGCACGACTACCATATCTCTGCGGAAGAGGCGCGCGAGATGGGGCTGCCGGTACGGACCGACATGCCCGAGGAAATACTCGAGCTGATGACCCTCTATCCGCAGCCCGTCCGCCGTCTGGGCGGCGGCGTCGAATACCTGCCCGAACCCCGCCACCGAGAGGCCCGGCGGGTCACGACCTCGCGCTGAACGGCGCCGCCCTGCCTGCCCCTCCGAAACGACACTCAAAGGGAGAACAGAATGCCCACCGTTGCTTGCCCGAAATGCAGTTCCGTCAATCGCGTTCCGCAGGAACGACTGACGGATAACCCCAGCTGCGGCCGCTGCGGCGCCGCCCTGTTCGAGGGCCGGCCAGTCACACTGACCGCCGCCAGTTTCGACCGACACGCCGATGCCGATCTGCCCCTGCTCGTCGATTTCTGGGCGGAATGGTGCGGGCCATGCAAGATGATGGCACCTCAGTTCGAGGCTGCGGCGCGTTCGCTCGAACCCCAGTTCCGTCTCGGCAAGCTCGATACCGAAGCCGAACAGCAGATCACCGACCGTTACGGGATCCGCGGCATTCCCACCATGATCTTGTTCAGGGGCGGCAAGGAAATCGCGAGGACGAGCGGTGTAATGCCTGCCGCGCAGATAGCGCAGTGGGCGCGGTCGCACGTTTAGAGTATACAAGTATTGGCATTTCCTGCGACATGATATCAGGAGAAGAACATGCATGGCGTGACTGGATTTATCGAAAGTGCGGCCTTGTTGGTTTGCGCCGCGTTCGTACTCGTGACGATATGTTCACGGATTGGCGTGCCTAGCATCGTCGGCTACATTCTTGCCGGTATAGTCATTGGACCCGCTGGCCTCGGCCTGATTGCGGAGAGCGCTGCCCTGAGCAGTATTGGCGAAATCGGAGTCGTACTCCTGCTGTTCGCACTTGGTCTGGAATTCTCCTTCGAGAAGCTCGTAACACTCAGGAAGCATGTCTTCGGTCTTGGGGCTGTACAGGTTTCAGTCACGACGATAACGGTTTCGTTGGTAGCGAGTTTGGTCTTCGATCTCGCACCAGTTTCCGCAATCCTCATCGGCGGGGCCGTTGCGATGTCATCCACAGCCATGTGCCTCAAGGTGCTCGCAGGCGCGAACGCTCTTGGATCGGCTCATGGGCGCTTGGCCATCGCAGTGCTTCTGTTTCAGGACTTGGCAGCCGTCGCGTTCCTGCTTCTGCACGATGCAATGAGTGGTGCCGCCGAAGGGTATGGCGTGATAACGGTCATCGCCAGTGCAACGGCAGTGGTTGCTGCTCTGTTCATTGCCCGAGGTCCGTTGCAGGTACTTGCCCGTTGGGTCGCGTTGCGTGGCGATCCGGAGCTTGCCCAACTCCTCGCACTTACCATTGCGCTTGGGTCCACGATCGTCGCGACATCTGCTGGCCTTTCTCCGGCGCTCGCCGCATTCGCGACCGGTATGATCATCGGCGAGGGCGACGCGCGCCATGCTGTCGAGAACGAGATCCGGCCCTTTCGCGACTTGTTTGTCGGGATTTTCTTTATCGGTATCGGGACTCAATTGCCACTTTGGAGGCTGTGTCGCAAATTTTTCACTTTTGGTGATCTATGTCATTATCAGTACGGGAAACTGCATGAGGTCTTAGCGGGTGACAGTGGATTTCAAGGGAGCTCATTTCCCCACAAGTGTCATTCTTTATGCTGTGTTCTTTTATGTCCGTTATCCAGTTTCCTATCGCGATCTTCAGGAAATCATGGCTGAACGTGGTGTCGATGTTGACCATGCAACACTGAACCGATGGGTTGTACGATATTCTCCACAGATTGCAGAGCAGGCACAGAAACGTAAGCGTTTAACTCTTGGCTCATGGCGTATTGACGAGACTTATATAAAGGTCAAAGGGAAATGGACCTATCTGTATAGGGCTGTTGATCGTGACGGCCAAACCTTGGAATTTATGCTCTCTGAGCGCCGAAATCTTAGTGCGGCAAGGCGTTTCTTTAAAAAAGCCATCGCAAGCAATGGTGTTCCGCACAAGGTTGTCATTGATAAAAGCGGGGCTAACCTGGCCGGTGCACAGGCTGCAAACACGATCCTGAAAATCACTGGTGTCGGCATGATGTTTGAAATTCTTCAGGTGAAATATCTCAACAATATTCTTGAGCAAGACCATCGGTTCATCAAGAAGATCACCAAGCCAATGATGGGCTTCAAGGCGTTTCACAGCGCATCAGCGACAATCGCGGGCATTGAAGTGGCACATATGATCCGCAAAGGCCAATTCGCAAACAACAACCATTCGCCTTTTCAGGTCTTTGCAGAGCTCGCAGCATAATTGTGCCCAGTGATAAGGCGCACTTAACCAGCACAAAATTTTGCGACAGAACCATCTGCGAGGTCCAGTGCGCAGCAGGCGATGTTCGTGCCGGTGACGGTAGTTGGCGATCGAACGCCGGCTCCAGGCGCGCCGTCAGATGTCGCCCACTTTGCCGCCGGTCGAATTGAGATCGAGATTGCTGGCGCGCGCATGATGGTTATGGGCCCGGTAGCACCTGAACTGGCGCAAGCGATGGTGGCGGCCTTGCGAGGTCGCCGGTGATCGGAGTTTCGCCGAGTGGCGTGAAGATCATGGTGGCGACGCAACCGGTCGACTTCCGGCGCGGTATGAATGGTCTTGTGGCTTTGGTGGCGTCAGCGCTTGCGGCCGATCCCTATTGTGGCGACGTGTTCGTGTTCCGCGCCAAGCGTCTGGATCGACTTCGCTGCATTTACTGGGATGGGTCAGGCATGATCCTGGCGACAAAGTGGTTGGAAAGCGGAAAGTTTGTTTGGCCCCCGATCCGCGATGGTGCGTTGCAGATGAGTGCCCAGGAGTTCTCGCTTTTACTGGCGGGCATTGACTGGACACGGGTCAAGCGAAACGCGGTGAGACGACCCTCAAAAGTAGGCTGATCCTATTGGTTTTGCTTGAAGATTCAGGCTCATATGGTAGGGTCAGTCATGCTGCTTCGACCCGATCCCTTGCCTCAGGATGCTGCGCAATTGACCCGGATCATTCTCTCGCTCGACGAAGAGAATGCCGGCCTCAAAGCGCGTATTGCCTTCCTTGAGCGCCAGCTCTTCGGGACGAAATCGGAGAAGATGACGATCATCGATCCGGCCCAGGCAACGCTCGACCTGGGCGATCTAAGCGATATTCCCGTTGCAGCCAATGACGATGCCGCACCAGCCGGTGAAGACAAAATACAGGCACGGCGATCGTCCGCCCGCAATATCGGCCGCTTGCCCAAGCATCTTCCGCGCTATGAAGAGATCATTGAGCCGGAGAGCAAGATTTGCCCCTGCTGTTCGTTCGAACTGCATTGCATCGGCACGGACGTCAGCGAGGCGCTCGACATCGTACCTGCTGTTGTCCGGGTCAAACGGACGATCCGGCCGCGCTATGCATGCCGGGCCTGTGAGAGTGCCATCGTGCAAGCACCTGCACCGGCGCGGGTGATGGACGGTGGCATGGTGACCACGGCGTTTGCCGCGCATGTCGCTGTTTCGAAGTTTGCCTGGCATCTCCCGCTCAATCGTCAGGCGCAAATGCTGGCCTCCTGCGGTGTCATCATCGATCGCGGCACGCTTGGCGCCTGGGTGATGCGGGTCGCCTGGTGGCTGGAGCTTCTCTATGACGCGCTTACCGCCTTTATCCGCTCGCAGCCGAGAGTGTTCTGTGACGAGACGCCGTTGCCCCGGCTCGAGCCGGGCCGCAAACGAACCAAGGTCTGCCAGTTATGGGCGCAGGCGGTTGACGACCGTCCCTGGAATGGTCCGGCACCGCCGGCCGTGGCCTATATCTTTGCCGAAAGCCGCAGCGCCCGCGAGATCGAGGGGCAATTGTCGTCGTTTACCGGCGTGCTTCAAGTCGATGGATACCAAGCCTATAAAACCATAGTCAAACGTCGGGGCAAGAGCAATGTCGCACCCATGCGGCTGGCCTTCTGCCTTGCCCATGCTCGGCGCAAGTTCGTCGATGTCGTCAAACTGACGGGTTCTTCGGAGGCTTTGTCGATCCTTGCCAGGATTGCGGAAATCTATCGGATCGAAGCAAAACTGCGCGGCGAAAGCGCCGATACCCGGCTCGTCGTGAGACGTCGCGAGGCAGCTCCAGTCATGAGAGAGCTGAAAGCCCACCTCACTGAACTGCGCGACGAGGTGTCGGCGAAATCGGCGCTTGGCAAGGCCGCCAGCTACACACTCAACCATTGGAGCGGATTGACAGCCTGCCTTGATGATGGCCGGGTCGAGGTCGACTCCAATGTGGTCGAGCGTTCAATGAAATCCGTGGCCCTGACGAGGAAGAATTCGTTGTTCGTGGGCAACGAGCAGGGTGGAAAGGCTTTCGCTGTCCTTGCATCGCTCGTCAACACGGCAAAACTTAACAGCGTGGACCCCGAGGTCTGGCTTGCCGATGTGCTGGAGCGCATCATCTCCGGCAAAGTGAAAGCCAGCGAAATGGAAAGCCTCCTGCCGTGGACCTGGAAGGCTGAGCGTGAGGCGATGGCGCAGCAGGAGCGACGGGCGGCATGACGCACAACAGGCAGGGGACGACGGCTCGACCGAAGCTTGATGACGCGGCGTTCGAAGCCTTTATCAGAGGACGCCGTCCGGCATCGCCAATCTGGTCAATGAGCGGTCTCGATGGTTATCTTACGGCTCTGATCATTGGCCCAAAGTTCATCGACCCACGCAAATGGATCCCGGAACTGACCGGCCCGGACGCCGTGAACCTGCCGATGGAAACAACCGAACATCGGGCCGTGCAGACGATCGTTGCGGAATATAACCGTATCTCCGCGAACCTTTCCGAAACCCCGAAAGACCACAGGCCCAGGTTCACCAGGATCGATGACCAAACCTTTGATCCGTTCGATTGGGACCTCTGCTTTTTGCTGGCAACAGGATACGCGCCGAGGCTTTGGCAGCCGGTTCTTCGCGGTCATGCCGGGACTGGCGATATCATTGCGCCCATCCGCAAGCTCGGCGAGACAAAACGCAAAGCCACCCGCCAGGATGCCGCTGACGTCGCTGAAGCACTCGTCAATATCCGAACCTATTTTATGCCGAAGCGGGCAAAGCAAAAGTTTTGACTGCCAGCCGGAAACCCATTCCGTCAATCACGAAAGACGTGGGCTATTCGTTGCGCTCACGATAAGTTCGGCAACACGATCGATTTCTATCTGTCGCCGACGCGCAATGCCAAAGCAGCCAAGCGCTTTCTCGGCAAGGTCTTGAGTGGTCTGAAGGACTGGGAAAAGCCGACTGTCATCAACACCGACAAGGCCCCGACTTATGGCATTGCGATTGCGCAATTGAAGGCCGAAAGCAAATGTCCCGTAGAACTCGTGCACCGACAGGTCAAATATCTGAACAACGTCGTTGAGGCCGATCACGGCAAGCTGAAGCAACTGATCAAACCGGTGAGAGAGTTCAAGACACTGAAAACGGCCTATGCGACGATCAAAGGTTTTGAGGTCATGCGCGCATTGCGCAAGGGACAGGCTGCGATTTTCAATCTAACAGGCGACATCCGTGGAGAAGCACGCATCGTTGAACGGGCTTTTGGCATCGGACCGAGCGCGCTGACGGAGGCTGTAGCGCTGCTCGCTCAGAGTCTCGAAAACCGTGAAGCTGCCAGGTAACCGACGTCCCGACCAACGGTTATTTTGGCCATAATTAAAATTTGCAACAGAGTCCGCTGCTGCTTTGCTCCTTCGGCTTTGCAGCAGGGCATCGAGGACGGATAGCCTATTCGGACGAAATTGAGCCTAAATGCCCCGCACCCTAGCCTTTGTCCGTGTCTCAACAACCGGCCAGACCACCCAAAATCAGATCCAGGATATCAAAGCCGTCGGCTTCCAGGTCGAGCCGCGCCGGATCGTCAACGAGACGGTATCTGGCAGCACGCCCATTGCGCGGCGCCGTGGATTTTCCAAACTCATGGGCTGCCTTGAAGCCGGCGACGTTCTCATTGTCACCAAGCTCGGCCGTGATGCCATCGATGTCAGCACCACCGTCAAGGCACTCTCGGAAATGGGGGAAAGTCTATTGTCTCGCTCTTGGTGGCGCGGACCTCACCAGTTCCTCTGGCATTCTGACTATGCAGGTGCTCAATGCCTTTGCGCAGTCCGAGCGGGATTTGCTGATTGAACGGACGCAATCTGGCCTGATGCGCGCCAAGTCGGAACCAGCCGCCAGACCATTATGAGGGTAAGGGACGAAGATTCACGGTCCGTTCGAGCTTAGCGTACAATTTTCAGCAAATCTTGTTCCGACCCCATATTGGCTGGAAAGCGCAGACCCGATTATGCAAGCGGTATCGTGATCTTTCGAAAACCGGAAAACCACAACCTCGTATTCTAACTGCTATCGCGCGTGAACTGGCTGGTTTCATCTGGGATATTGCCCGACACGTACCGATCCGAGCCTAACCTGCGGGTTTCACTAATTCACGGACACCTTTTTCAGTAATATGCGGACAGCCATTACGGTAATTCGCGGACAGCGATTTCAGTAATGTGCGGACAGTTTGCGCGCGTTTTTGCAGGTGCCGTTTGGGCATGATTTTCTTCCTGCTTCGACCAGGAGGTTTGATGCCAAGACGGAAGCAAGCAAAGCGCATTACGATGAAAGATATCCGATCGATTTTACGACTGACCTTTGAACAGGGCCTGTCTGTCCGCGAGGTTTCGGAGCGGCTTCGAATAGGAAAGACGGCGGTTTCGACTTACCTGCACCGGGCGCGTCAGGCGGGGATTGGCATGTGGCCAATACCGGTCGCCTTTGATGACGACAGGCAGTTGGAGAAGCTGTTGTTCAAACAGGCTGGCCGTCCGCCCCAGGACACCCAAGAGCCAGATTTTTCGTATGTTTCGCGTGAGTTGAAGCGCAAGGGCGTGACGCTGACGCTGTTGTGGCAGGAGTATCGCGCCGCTCATCCGGACGGTTATGGATATACGTGGTTCTGCACGAATTTTGCAGCTTATGAGCAAACAGTGTCGCCGCGCTATCGCAACCGGCATGAGGCCGGAGCGACAATGCAGACGGACTATGCGGGCCACACGGTGCCGCTTGTCAGCCCACAGACCGGCGAGATCCGTCAGGCGCAGATTTTTGTAGCGGTTCTTCCGGCCTCCAATTTGATCTTCTCCTATGCCAGTGAGAGCCAGAAGCTACCAGACTGGATTGAGGGACAGAAACGGGCGCTGAACTATTTTGGCGGCGTGACAAAGGCCATTGTCTGCGACAATCTCAAGTCAGGTTTTGCGGTTGCCCTGTGGTTCGAGCCAACGATCACCGCGACATTTGAAGCCTTCAGTGAGCATTACGGCACGACAATCTTGCCGACGCGCGTAAGAAAGCCCCGTGATAAGGCCAAAATCGAAGGATCTGTTTTAATTGCAGAACGCTGGATTCTGGCGCGGCTTCGCAATCAGACTTTCTTCTCGCTGGACAACCTGAACGCTGCTATTGCCGAGCTATTGGAAGACATCAACAACCGCCCCATGCGCCATACCGGCAAGTCCCGGCACGCGTTGTTTGAGGAGATAGAGCGCGCCGCTCTCCGCCCGTTGCCGACGGCAGACTTCGAGTATGCGGAGTGGAAATCAGCCAAGGTCCATTCCGATTACCATGTCGAGGTGGCAAAGACCTTCTATTCCGTGCCGCATCAGCTGATCGGCAAAATGGTCACCGTACGCCTGACGCATCGGGTGGTCGAAATATTCTTCAACCACAAGCGGATTGCGTCCCATCGCCGCCGTTCCGAGCGTAACGGACACGTCACCGTGAAGGAACATATGCCCAAATCCCATCAGCGGCATGCCGGAATGAGCGCGGCAAGCCTGATCCGGCAGGCCAACGGCATCAGCACCAATACAGGAATTTTTGTCGAACGGGTCATCCGCGACAAACCACATCCGGAACAGGGATATCGTGCAGCGCTTGGCATTCTCTCCCTTGCCCGACGCTATGAGCATGATCGCCTCGACGCTGCCTGCGAACGAGCGCTTGTCATCAACGCGCTGACCTATACCTCAGTCCGATCCATTTTGCAGGCAGGCCTTGATCGGGTTCACCCGGTCGAGGAAGTCGGAAAGCCACTACCCATTCATTCCAACATTCGTGGCCGCGGCTATTACCATTGAAATCGCTGGCAATAATGCTGGTGTCCGGCCTGAAGCCCCTGAAGCGCTACGCAATGTGGAAAGCTGCGCGCCCCAGGGACCCCAGGCTTCATCGATCGAGCTGACAGCACGAAACGAAGTCTGTCAGCATCGTGCCCCTAAAAAAGAAGGAATAAGAATGCTCTCCAATCCAACGCTTGATCACATGTACACACTCGGTCTGTCGGGCATGGCTTCTGCCTGGCGAGAATTGGCAGACCAACCCGAAGCCCGTGCGATGGACAAAGAAGAATGGCTGGGCCTCATGCTCGACCGGGAGATTGCAGTGCGCGCCGATAAACGGCTGACGGCGCGCCTGGTCGCCGCAAAGCTGCGCTTCCCGCAGGCCTGTGTCGAAGATATCGACTTTCATGCGGCACGTAACATTGATCGCCGGGCGACAATGGCACTCGCACAGGGACAATGGCTGACAAACCATGAGAATTTGATCGTGACAGGGAAAACTGGCACGGGAAAGTCATGGCTGGCCTGTGCGATGGGCCGTCAGGCTGCCCGACATGACCATTCGGTTCTCTATGTTCGCGCGCCCCGCCTCTTCGAAGATCTCGCCATGGCCAAGCTGGACGGTCGCTATCCAAGGCTCATGAACCGTCTTATGAAGGTCCAGTTGCTGATCCTTGACGACTTCGCCACGCACACGTTCAACGATCAGCAGCGCTTCCATCTCTTTGAAATCATCGAAGAGAGATACCAACGCAGGTCGACACTCATTACCGCACAGGTTCCGGTAAATACCTGGCACTACCTAATCGGGGACGAAACCGTTGCCGATGCGATACTCGACCGCGTCGTGCACAATGCTCACCGCATCAATTTGGAAGGGGATAGCATGCGCAAAGCCAAATCCGGCATTGACATAACGCTCAGCGCGGACAACGAAAGAACGTAAGTCTGATCAACAACAGGCCTGAAAAACGCCGCGGCTGAACTGTCCGCGAATTAGCGAAACAAGTGTCCGCGATTTACTGAAATCGCTGTCCGCGGATTCTGAAATACGCACCTAACCCGCAATCTACCAGACCCTTCTGCTTGTGCAGTATGCTGGAGATGTCGGCCAAAGATCACGGAACCCTCGACTTACGTTGGGATAAATATCCGTCCTTAGAGAGAGGCAAGCCCGTAACGTATATGGTCAGGCGGTGAGAATCCGCGGATGAGAGTATGATAACCATCGGTTCGGACCCGCATTCCCAACACCGTGCACAGGCTGCAATAATTGACCGCCCTCGCGAAAGCGGGGTAACTTAAATGCGTCTGGAAAACCTAAATCGCTCATGAGAGCGTACGATTTATAACTGCTCTTGTTCCGACCCCGAATTGGAAATATCGAAAACACTTGACCTTAAGAAGCAGAATGGAGAAGAATCTTCCAAGTCTATTGAAAACAGACAATTCTTCAATTGTCTTAACCAATCTGCTACCGAACAGCGTATTGCTGTCAATGAGACTAGACGAGTGTGCCCTCTGTTCCTCCAAACATTCAATTCAGTTATCGTTCTGATGCCTAAGGTCAGTGTTGTAATTCCAGCATATAATGCAGCAGACACAATCAGCAGAGCTCTCGACTCGCTGAAGCGTCAATCTCGAGATGATTTCGAGGTTATTCTAGTGGACGATATGAGCACCGATGAGACGGTCAAGATCGCAGCTCAACACGTCCTTACCCTTCAAGGTAAATTACGTGTTTGTTCGCAGCCACACAATGCCGGGCCTGCTGCGGCGCGCAATAAAGGATGGTCATTGGCGCGAGCCAATTATGTGGCCTTTCTCGATGCAGACGACGCCTGGCACAAAGATAAGCTCAAATGGCAAATCGCAATCATGGATTCCGGTGCCGATATTTCCGGCCATCGAACACCACTGATTCACTCTGGGTTTGAGCTCAAAGACATGTTACCTCGTGCAGTGACGACAAGAAATCTCCGGCACCGTGACGTGTTACTTAAAAATCCATTCAACACCTCCTCAGTTATTATCCGCCGGGATCTGCCACTTCGCTTTTCAGAACAGTTGCAACGTACCGAGGATTATTTGCTCTGGTGCGAGGTCATCATGGCAGGGTATCGCAGCGTGGCGCTCGATCCTCCCTTGGCATTCGTGTTCAAGCCATTCTACGGATATGCTGGTTTGTCGGCGAATTTGCACGCTATGCAGAAGGGGGAAATAACTGTCTATGATCGATTATATGAAACCCGGCAGATTTCACGGACCACATGTTTCGGGTTGAAAGCCTGGTCCTACATTCGATATTGGCGGCGGCTCCTGGTTAGCCGCATCAGGGCATCATCAGTCCAATGAGCGGTCGCTCCCATCTGCCATATTTACTGTTTGTCGGATTTGTCTGCCTGGTATTGGCTGCGGCCTGGCACCGGCCATTGATGTCACCGGACAGCTGGGTCTTATACGATATCAGCCGGTGGCTTTGGCATAGTGAGACGGTTACCGGCATTCGCCAGTATCGTGTGGCTACCGATCTTCCGATCAGTCATCCGTTCTTCTATCCGGCTTTGATTGGCGGCCTTGACCAAGTCCTTGGCACAGGCTTTCGCTCTGGTTTGATCATCAATGCCCTAGCTATTTTGGCTTTACCATGGTTCATCTACTTGGCCATAGAGCCCATCGCGGAAAGCAAGAAGAACGCGGTTGTAATCACGGGGGTGGCTACTGCCGGACTCTGCCTTAATTGGTTTTTCCTTGAGGAAGTCATCGCCGGACGCACGATACCGATTACCGCCTGTCTCATGGCGCTGGCACTGCGTTTTTTCTTCCTCGGCGCACAACAACATCGTTTGATCTTCGCAGCAAAATTGGGCTTGGTGCTGGGCGTCCTCGCTTTGACGCGTTTTGACACATTATCGTTTTCCGCAGTACTGATCCTGGGCACGTTCCTGGTCTGGACGGGTGGAATAAAACGATGGCTGGCGCTGCTTATCGTCGCGGCTCTGTTCTTCGTCGGCTATTCGCCCTATCTGATCTATTCCATCCAGTGTTGCGGCACGGCTCTGGCAACTGAAACCCAAGGCATTGCGGCGATAGCGCCACCGATACGCCCCACAACATACTGGCCAGCTACCCCGCCAACCCTGTTTGAAGCGCCAGCAATCTGGATGGAGCGGCTAGCCCGATCATCGTTTGATTCCGGTAAGGCTTTGGTATTGGCGTTTGCGATCTCCCCTCTTCCCATGTTACTCGTTTTCACCTCCCTTTTTCCAGGCATCGTTGTAAAACGCTCGCAGCGGTCAACCCTTTTGCTAATTCTTCCGATCCTCGCGCTCGCATCTATGGCTTTAGGTCCGGTCCTGTTTTCGTTTCCTCAGGGTCGATATTTCGTACTCCCCATCACGTTCGCCTGCTCGATCATTGCGGCATATATGGGCAGCGCCCTTTTTAATCATTCGTTGCATTCTGCGCGCCTGAATGTTGTTGTCATATGTGCCGGTGTCGTCGGAATTGCCGGTTGTGGTTATGGATGGAGCCGCAGTACCCCACTCCTCCCGCCTTCAATAATCAGTGCGGCCGTCGAATGCGCGGCAGGTGCTCGATTATTAGTGAAGGGCCAGCGGGGCCCGGAGATTGCGACGCGTGGTAGAGCAAGCACATTGCTTGAGCCGGATAATTGGAATGATCTGACAAACACCGAAAAGGATCAGTTCACGACTGAATACGGCGTTAGAGCCATTTTCGATCCAGAAAGTGGCAGTTGCCAACGCTTGCGTAATCCAGAGCACGCCTCTTAAATTAGGTCGTGACGCACTTGAGAATCAAATGAAGCATTTTGAACTGCATCGGCTCTGCCAGTCTCCAACTTTCTCAACGATCAACCAGAAAGTTTGACGGAGCCCTACAGGTGTCGAAACATGGTCCGGCGCAACAAACATTGAAGCACCATTGATGACAGCAATGTACCCAGGGCTGCGCCAGTTAACCCAAGAGGGGGAATCAACGCTGAAACGAACGCGACTTCGATAATCAGCCCAACCCCGAGACAGTACAATGCCGCCTTTTCCCCATTCGTCAAAGACAGGACCAACTGAGGAAATAAGGCGACAGAGCGGACTACATGAACGAGCAGGAGCGCAGTGAGTGCGAAATGACCTGCATCATAGCCCTCGCCGAAGAAGATACGAAGCGCATCGCCGCCAATGAAAACCGACACCACGACCAACGGCAATGTCAAGGCAAGTGTCGCACGCCGTGCGTTCTGCAGTATCATCAGAGGGCTTTCACCCTGACGATAGGCTTTGGCAATTGCAGGAGCATAAAGCAGCGCGGTCGCCACGGCGGGAAAACCGCCAATTTCTGAAACTGTCAGCACGGCGCCATACAAGCCCGCAGCATCAACACCGGAAATGTAACCAAGTATCAAGAGGCCCAGTCGCGAGAGAAGCAACTGCCCTGTCGCAAGCAGCATGAGCCAGAAAGCGGCCGATTGCAGCCGGATCCGTAAGACTTTGGCGGTGCTCCAGTCAGCTGACGGTGCATATCCCATTTTCTGGGCCAGCAGGGCCGTAGCAGTCATCGCCGCACCAGCCCCGAGGCAAACAAGTACCAGCGGGAAAACGGACGAGCCAAGGCTCATTCCGAAGAGCACGACAATCAGTAAAACGATGAGCGGCAGGCCGTCGCGTAGAAAACGTTCCGGAGCATGTCCCAGTTGGGGATGCCCCAGACCGGTTAGTATTGCAGCAAAAAAGCGGGTGCTGGCCAAAATAGGGGTGATGAGACAGACCAACATCACAGCTTCAGGAGCCAGCACTTGCTGGTAGAAAATAAACCATACCGACCACGTAATCGCGGCCATGGCCAGCGATGCCATGGCGATCATCGAATGACCGGCAAGGACAAATGCGCTCCTCATCCGAGGGTCATCTTTCCACTCCTGTGCATGACGCGATGCAAGCACATCATAGCCGCATAACGCACCCCAACAGGTTATGGATGCAATCGACATAGCAAGCATATACGCGCCATATTCCGCGAGAGGCAAGGAACGCGCTAAAACGAGGTTCAGACCAAGAGCAAGCAAGCTCCCGCCCATGATCTGAGCAATCAGGCCCAGCTGGTTGATTATGGCACGCATGAAAGGCGAGACCTTGAGCCGGGCGTACAACACATCAAGTACTTATTGCCTAGCTATATTTGTCACGGAGCAGCCCGCCTTATCACCGGCTATCATTTTGATACCTTCGTTTTCGAGAAACATCTCCTCGAGCTCTCGGTCTCCTACGCTTATGTTCGACACGGCGACTGACTGGATTTTGATATCTGCATAGTCAGCCAGTGGTCCAAGCTTTTTTATGTCGAGCTCGACCTTGTCGCCAGCCCGCGCGAAAACAGGGAAGGAAAAAGTGCTGACATCCGTCGGCAGACTGACCGGCGTCGGCGGCAACAAGGACGTATCCACTCCGTTTATTGAAATGAGATAGCGCGTTGAACGGCCAATTACAGGGATATAGGAAACCGAATTCGTCACGTCGTAGCTGATGACCACCTCCCGCAACGTATAGGCACAGCTATCTGCGGCTTCCAAGGAGGGAAGCTTGACGGGCAAGGACGTCGATATCTGCTGCGAGTCCGTTTCACGATAGTCCGTCGCACTATCCCTTTTCCAGAAACTGAAATCAGGATTGGAATATTGCAACTTATAGTGTTCGAGCACTTGCTTGAATAAAGGCCAATGCCAGTTCACCAACCATGGCGTGAATTGGCGAGGCTTCGCAAAGTTGAAATAGTCCGGAGCGACAGAGCCGAATGTCTTATAATAGTTTTCGCGATCCTTGCGAGACAGCGCATGGATCAAGAGTTCCAGCGGCGCGGGATTTTTCTTGTGATAAAGAACATTGACCATGCTGCCGGGGTAGACTTCCCAGACGGATTTCTCGTGAATGTTACTGGATCGTTGTGGGGTCGGAGCCGGCTGGTCGTTGGTGGCAGTGACGAGGTCGAGGTTCATGCTTCTGTACCAGACCTGTTCCATCGAAATCTGCTTGTAACTGCTGAAAGCCGCAGCGATCGACTGCTCCTGCGTCTCTGTCAGATCTTTCCAGCGTGCGATACTGCCGCCAAGGCTATTCACGATCGGGCTATTCTCATTGAGACATGATCGAATCTCCGATACGCCGAACCGTTTTTTCAGAAACCACTCCGCTGCGACGCCCGACAAGCCATCGAAGAAAACGCCATCATGAGATTGTATTCCCGCAAGGCACGCCTGCATTGCCAGCGATGTCTGAATATCTATTTCAACGTGATCTCCATCGGCTGCTCCAACGAAGAACGGGCCGCCGCCCGAATCGAGACTTATCAGCGCTCCCTGTTTGATATGAGAGGTAGCATCGACAGCCACGCGAAGCTTGCGCTCACGCCCATTCAGGAACGTCTCATTGGAAACGGGATTAACTCTGATCGTCAGCCCGTGAGGAGGCGCCGGTTTATTCGCCGTGACGGTTACAATATCCGCACGATTAAAGAAGTGAGGTTGCAATCTGTCGCCACCCAGAAGCGCAAAATAGCCTCCACCCAGCATTATGACGTGCTCGATTTTCCGCTTGTCTCCCGAAACGAAGCTGACGGTGTCTCCAATGGTGGGTCTGAAGCGCGGCTTCCCACTCCAGCCTGGAGCGTATAGATAGACACCATGTCCATCTGTGCCAGATACGACGCCTCCACGCACATTGCTGGCGAGGCTCGTGGTTGAGATGAGGGTGATCTCTTCACCGGTGCGCTTAGCCCCTTTGAGGCTCGTTATCCGGGTCGGGAAAAAGTCGGCTGGAAGATCACCAATGATGGTAATTTCCGATTGAGTACCCGACGAGACCACAGCTTCAATATTGTGCCCGCTCGCATCAGTCAGAACGACCCACTGACCGATCAATGTTGACGGAAAGTCTTCGAGCGGCATGATGTTGATCTTCGTTGAGCGCTGAATGCCAAAAATGTAGTCGTTGTTTGTAACAGGATTGATGGGCACACGCTGGCGGTTGGTTCCCGACTGTGCCAGCCAGTCCGCTCCCGGCTGTTGGATGGCCCAGAGAAAACCTCCATCTGCCGCGCCAAAAGTACGCGACACTTCCCCTAAATAGAAACCGTAGGCGTTACTGTTGCTTTTGGTGCCAACGGCTTCTCGAATATCTGTAAATTTGGATACATGAACGCCGGACGCCTTGTTAAGACTGTAGGAGTGCGCCGCAATATCAGCATATGAGATGCGCAATTGCTGCCACCACATCAGAGCGGTCACAACAGAAGCCACTATGAGTAGCGCGCTACAGGCGATGGATACGGATTGCCCCGGCAACGACTGAAGTTTCTTGATCATAGAGAAACCTCCGGGGAGATGACTTCCTTGGTCCGGGATGGCTGCGCTCCCTTTCCCATGATTGCACTCGCCGACAATGCGAGGGCCAGAATGCATTCACGAAGAAAAAGAGGCGCCTGATGCTGGCCGACATAGCCAAAATTGGCCACCCATGACAGCAACCCGCTCGCAAACAGGACAAGAACAACCAGAAGGGCCGGGAGTGGCAGAACCTTCCTGAGAAAAAGACCGAAGCAAATCATCAGCGCAACGGCGCCAACAATCGTGGTCAGCTGGCTTGGAACAGCGCCCGACAATTTCAAAGTAAAAAACTCGTTCCAGTCAGCGAAGAAGCTGTTGGGAAACACGCCATAAATCCAGACCTGATTATCCGAGATATCTTTGATGGCTGTAAGCGTTTCGAGTGACCCAAACAGGATAAGCAGCGCCAAGACAAAGGATATGCCGAAGGAAGCCACAACGGTCGCGGTAAAGCTTATGCGTTGCAGAATATTCCACCGGCGCGCCCCCAAAAAGAAAACCGCCCCGGCCGCCGCAGCAACAGCGTAAAAACCTTGTTCGGCCCCCAAAAGAGGCATCACGGCCCCCACAGCACCAACGATTACCATCCGCCTCAACGTCGCGGGGAAGGATATCGCTCCCGTCGACATACTCAATGCGACCCTTGCCACAGCGATGGCCATGAATATATGAGGCGCCATTCGCACCCCCATGGGTGCACCGATGAAGGTTGGGGAAAGAAAATATCCGAACACCGGGAGATATTCCACCGTAATTGAGAATAACATTAACGTAATCAATGAACCACGCCACCCCATAAAAAGGCGACAAAGATAATACATTGGAACAAAAATAAATATAACATTGACAAAATATGTCGACGCTATCGATGCACTCAAATCACCATCCAGAAAGATAGAAGCAATTTTATAAAAAGGGTAGATGAGATACGGAATTCCGTTTCCATGAAAATAATAAAAATCACGGCCAGCAAATTCACCGACATCCATCTTCCGCAAGGGAAACAAGGTTTGAAAAACACCATCGAACGGTGACTGGTTGAAATACATAATTGAGCGCGCTTGAATCAGCACGATTGCGATCACTGCGGCCAAACCAAGCGCAATGCAAAAGAACAGCGATACTATTTTTAGTATATCATCAAATCTGTCCCGCCTTAAACTTGGAATCCTCATTCCTCAACCCAACCTTTCAGAAAAATCTAGCATATTTAACAAACTCATTTTTTATATTCCAGCAATCACCGCAAGAACAACTTAATGAGCATTAGAAAAACCTAATTTAATACACCTATAAATCCAGAACATCTATAACTCTACGATTGGAGCATTTGTCATCAAATCTTTGTTGAGCCATTCTTCGACTGTTTCGCCCCATTTCGGCGACCATATCTGGACGTTCAGCCAGCTGGCGCATAGCCGCAGCGAGTGCCTGCGGGTTCCTCGGTGGCACCAGAAACCCGTTTACCCCCTCCTCGACCGTATCCCGGCACCCGGGAACGGTGGAGGTGATGATTGGCATTTCCATCGCCATTGCTTCCTGGATGCTGCGCGGCACTCCTTCTCGATAGAATGAAGGGAGTACGAATATACTGCTCTCTTCAAGCCACGATCTAGGCTCCACATGGCCAGGCCACTCGAGAACGCCATCCTCGACCCAAGCTTGAAGCTCAGACCGCAGTACCGCACCTGGATGGCGATCCAGGTCACCCAATAGAATAAAACGAGCATTGATATTTTCGCGCCGGAGCTGCTGCGCAGCAGCTACAAAATCGTACACCCCCTTGTCGCGGATTATCCGCGCCATCATGATGAATGTTGGTGTTGCAGGCTTTGGCCTCTGCCGGGTCCAATAATTGAGATCGACACCGATTCCGCCGAGCAATATGGCCTGTCCAGGCCGAAGCAGGTCAAGACCTTCAAAATCCTTCACGTCGGTTTCGTTGAGGAAAAACACGTTGTCGGCAACAGCGAGCGCTTTTTTGTAAAGCGCTACGGACACGCCGCGCGCTACCTTGCGCTTCACTTCTTCCATAAGCGTGCCGCCTGTTCCAAAGGCCCACCCCAGCCCCTCGATCATGGCGAAACGTTTCGGAACTCCTGCCTTCTTTGCGGCTAAGGTGCCAAGAATGGCCGGTTTTGGGGTATAACCCAAAGTAATGTCGGGTTGAACTTTGGCAATGTGGGTCAATATTTCACGATAGGCGGAGATATCCCGGAAAGGGTCCATGCCAGTTCTGGAAAGGGTGAGATCGATCGGCGTAGCGCCCAACTCTCTCACAGCTGACCGCGTTGCATCCGTGTAGCCCGGCGCCAACGCAAAGCACGCGACGCCGCGCTCCGACAAGTCTTTCAACAGACTTCCCCGAAAGTTGACGACTGAAAAAGCCTGATTACCGATCAGGGCAAGGCGTTTAGCCATGGGAAACACCAGCCACCATGCTCTTGCCATAGTGCCTTTCCAGAATCCGGACAGATTCCCTGATTGCCTGTTTCCAGTTATCGGTTTGGCGCATTTCAACACTTACCCAGCCACTATAAGTGCTGTCGAGCAATTTTGCGCCGAGTTGCGCATGATCCACGCCCGAACTGCCAACCGGCACCAGATGTGGTTCGCTGACATGAAAATGCCGCGCCGCCGACAACACGACCCCATCCACCACGTGAGATTCATCATTGGCAAAGTAAGTGCCTGAATCAAACTGCAGGTCGAAGCCCCGCATGCCGACTGCCCCAACAAGCGCCAGCGCATCAACGGTGTGTGTAATGAAACGGCAATTATAGATTTCTGGATTGGCTTCGAAGCACAACGCGGAATCTTGCCCGGCAAAAAGGGGCGCGACGGTACGAAAGAAACGTTGGGCCTCGATCATGGCATCGGCAGGTGTCATGTCGCCGGGGTTGCGCAGAGCAGGCGCACCAAAAACGCAGGCTCCGGCACCTAGCCATCCTGCAATATCTGCCACACGACTGAGGCGCTCATAGAGAGCTTCTTCCTCACCTCGCGTGCCGAAAAGCCGCGCTTCCGATGCAGGAAACAAGATAGCCTGCATAGCAGGTATCGCCAGACCACGTTCTTGAAGCTGACTGCGATAGAAACGCACCGTTTCTTCGCCGACATCGGAGAGAGCGCCAAAAACTTTGAATGGAGCAATCTCGACACCATCGAAGCCGAGCTCGGCGACAAGAGCAATCGCTTCTTCGTCGGCGGTTTCCGGCCAGGCAATATTGGATATGGAATAGCGAAGCCGCGCGTCAGTTGTCCCCATTTCGCCTCTCCCGCTCGACGAAGCTCGTAATATCGTCCATCACGCTGCTGGCTGGGGCGATATAGCGGCCCGCTTGACCGAAAACGCCCGCGTGTCGAGTGCCAAGCCTGTAGGATACAGGGGCAGCAGAAGACGTACCGACGATAGCGTTCGGAAATAAATTATCGAGAATCGCACGCGTGGTGACTGGCTCGGGAAAAAGGTTGATCAACTTGAGACCGGCGTTGTCGGCAATCTCTATATCGTTCCAAAGACGGTGCAGGCTGTACCACTGGAAGCTGCTCGCCGGATCGATTTTGTCGGTCTGGTTGTCATGGAGCAGATCGAAGATTACATTCTTCTTCAAACCGGGTCCGAAGAGGGCGGGAAGGCGGACGATCAGGGTATCGGAAAAATGTTCCGTGGCCCACTGCTCAACTTCCAGCCTGTGCTTTCCGTAAGGTTGCGCTTCTGAATCGAAAGGGTCTTTGCTTTCGTCATGCGGTTCGGACGGACTGGAATAGACATCAATCGTCGAAATCAGAATAAAGCGATCAGCAGTCACATTTGACAGTGGACCAATCAGCGCGGCAATTTGCTCACGATCCTGTTGCGGTTCCTTGTTGGCTTTCCATTTAACAGCGGGAACACCGGCACAAACGAGCAGGCTATAATGCTTCCCGACAATGTCTCCTATATTAGAAGAATTGTAGAGGTCATCGAAACTGTGAGCACGAAGTAAATTCGAGCCGACAAACCCAGTATATCCGATTAGTGCTGAAGTCATTTTTTTTCCATTTTTTCAGGCGATCGCCTTGCCAGAGCGATGCATGATCCGCCGAACGAGCAGATAATTTACGAGAAAGGATGCTGTGACTGCGGTTGCAAGCTGGAGCAAAATCAGCTTGTCACCGACCAAAAAGGAAAAACTGGTCAAGACCAGTGTGCGCGTGACTAAAGCTGCCAGCGTCGATATCAGCGTCTGGATGAGCCGCCTGCTCGAAAAGCGGCCATCGCCGCCGAAGGTCCAATGCTCATGAACGAAATACATGAGACCTGCAGCAATAAACAACGAAACAGTGCTGGCGACCAGAATGGCCAGCCCCAAAGAGTGAACAAGCACATAGGACAGCGCTACATCGAGAATCACGCCGCACAAGCTTGCGGCGAAGAAACGCTGGAACTCCAGGAAGCGCTTGCGATTGAACGTTGTCATTCCACCAACTCGAGCAAGTCATAAATGTTATCGATCTTGCTGCCGAGAACCGACCAAAGACCCGGCATGTCGTCGTGATGCTGCAAGAGTATCGGACGACCATCATCATGTTCGTTTTTGATTGGGACGGTCTTTACGTCGTAAAGCGATTCAATCCACTCGACATCACCAATGACCGGCATATAGCGCCGCGCATCGTTCACCATATGTTTCCAACGCGTCCCGGTCTTCAACTGCCCAACCATGTCGTAAGCACTGGACGGTGCGGTCTCGTCGGTCCAGTTATAGTGCGGCGTATAGCGTACGTGAGTAAGCGAATAGGCCTTGCGGGCCGGATATGGCATGGAAGAAAAATATGCCCCGTCCATAACGGTCACACCAAACGGCCTCAATGCCGGGGGGGGCTCGACCAAGGCAATCTCGACAAGTTCATGCTTGAGCGGCAACGGCTTCAGGCCGCTGGACTTCAGAAGTGCATTCAACTGTGCGTAGCCAACATTGAACACGCGTGCCGCCTGCGCTTTTTTCCCGGTGGCGAACTCAACAGTCAGGTGATCGCCTTGCGTGCGGACCGCATTCGCAAGGCAGTTGAACGCTATTGTAACGTCCGTCTTCTCGAGCTGCTGGAAAACACTGTCTCGCAGGATCGTATAGTCAAACGCATCCTCAGCGCATACGAATACATCTTCGATCAGGTCGGCATCGAACATCGCTCGCTGCGAAGGCGTTGCTTCCTGGATTGGCGCACGCATGGCTTTATACATGCCGTAGAAACGTTGCGCATTAACCTTGGTGCCATGCCTTGCTATGGCGTAGAGCATCTTGAAATCGGATACCAGTGCGTCGCTATAGTCCTCGATAAAGCGAGGTCTGTTATGGAACGACCGCAAAGCAGTCACGAAGCTGCGTGGATAATGAAAACCGGTATGCACCCGTGCCTGATTCACAGCAGATGCGCGTGACATTGCCTCCCCTGCCCGTTCGCTAAGCAGCACGCGATATCCGAGTCCAGACAGATGAACCGCCAGAACGCAGCCGTAGAAACCTGCTCCAACAATAATCACGTCATAGCTGCTGTCTATGGCATCGGCGCAAACTATATTCATGGATTATAGCGGCCAGCCAAAGTGTAGAAAATAATCTTCATCAGATCGACATTGCCGGCCATATTGATCTTGGTCGGGATAGGGCCATGATCTGGATAGGCGCGTGTGGTCGGAATTTCTTCCGTATTCAAGCCCAGTTGCGAGGCGCGAACCGTGAGATATGCCAGCAGCTCATAGGTCATGAAGATATCACGCAGCGGCTGAACCCGCGGATGCACCAGATAACGCCGACTATAAGCACGATAGCCCTGAGTCGTGTCGGTGTAACGACGACGAGCCGCAAGACTGAGGAGTGGGGCATGCAGCAGCTTGATCGCCAGTTCCCGCGAACGCGGAGTGTTGATAGCCTTGCCACCGGGGATGAAACGTGAAGCTTGGGCGTAGTCGATACCGCGATCCAGCGCATCAATGAACAGTGGAATGGACTCGACGGAATCCTTGCCATTGCCATCAATGGTAATAATACCCTCATAACCGCGCTCGAGCGCGTAAGCATAAGCCATGCGAAGCTGCGCCGACAGCTTGCCAGGTCCCCGCTTGGTCAAAAGCCCCGACACACCGTTGGCGAGCAACATATCGTGTTCGAGGGAACCATCTCTGGATCCCCCATCCGCGATGATTATGTCTGCGGCTTGAGCCTGACCAAGGCGATACATGTCGGCAAGCTGCTTGCCTATGCGCTCACCTTCATTGATCACGGGGATCACGATGCAATAGCGGGCCGTCCTCTGCGAAAACTCGACGAAATCATAGGCTGGAACACCTTCGCGCGCAGCAGAAGAAGCTGATGCAATGGTCGCTTGAATCAAGGCCGGAACTCCTTCGGCAAGTTTAGACGGGTTGACCATCAGCGTCGGCCGAAAGTTTTACGTCTTCGACGTTGAGAAGATTGGAACTCCTGAACAGATCGCCAATGGAACGATCCCCTACAACGCGAGGAGCGGTGCGGGCTTGCTGGAGTTCGAGCGCACGCGAAATGCCAAGGCACATCACTGCGGCGGCCGCGAGTTGTATGCAAGCCCAGGCGCTGATCATGGTAATTGTCGAGCTCCAGCCCTCCATGACATTCCAACCGATGATCCAGAGCAGGAACGGGTACATCATGGCAACGAGCGCGCCCAAAGAAAGCAACGCGCACAGAGCAGTGGCGAGACGCAGAAGGCGAACAGATGAGACCGCAATAAGATGCAGGACCAGTTCCAATCGCGCGATCAGGTGCTTGCCCGATCTGCGAACCGGAGGCAGTTCGACGGTAACGGTCTTCTGCCTGCGGATATGACGAACGGCCGTGAAGCGGATAAGATGCAACTGGGAAGGAATTTTTAGAAGATCACTTACGATCTGACGCCCCAGCGCAAGTGTACGATAGTAGCGTATGTCGACTTCGAAACCGGTAAGAAAGCGCATGACGGAAGCCACGATTCTCGCAAAAATCGAACCACTTCTGCGCTGCAAACGCACGAACTGTGCGCCAGCCCGAATGGGTGCAAGCAACATTTCAAGATCGACATATGGCAACTCGTCAGAGGAGGACAGGATCACCGTATCCCCGATAGCTTCCTGATAGCCATGGATAGCAAGATCATCGAAGTCACCACCGCCTTCGATCTGCAAAAGCCTCAATTGGGGCACTTCACGCCCTAACGCCTCCAGAACCTCATCTGCATAAATATCAGTATCATTAGTTATTAGTAATATTTCATAAAAGGCGTACCGATTTGAAATGAACTTAACAGAATCTAGAATAGACGTTTCCGTACCACGCAAATTAGGCGCAGCTACAATAATCAAACTTATCAAAGCGCCTGTTTCAAGCGCGTTGGCATCGAATCTCACATCTGTAAATTGTTTCACCGTCGTCGGCCCCGATAATTACCTCACATAAGGAGAGTTGTGCAATCTCCACAGGGCCACAGAGAAATATGCATGCCTTCCCCAAATGCCATTTGATTGCCCCATCGCTACTCTTACGAACATTAAATATGTTTGTAAAGCGCGAGTATCGGTAAATTACAGACAATCATGGAGTGCACCCCTGGATTGGGACCGGCGTTGTCACGTAGATTTTCGTCGACTGCTTTGCTGTAGTTGTTGCAGATGAACCAGATATCCCCGACGCATAGGAACCATCGTTTTGCCACTGAGATTTATCGCCCATGCGATTGGGCTCTACTATCGCTTACATGCCAGCTTAGGTGAAGTGGAAGATTTGATGTTGGAGCGTGGCGTTGTCGTCTCTTACGAGACGATACATCGGTGGTGCCGCAAGCATGGTGGCAACTACATAGGGCCATGTACACCGCAAGCCGCCTTAGCAGAACTGATAGCGCCATTTCGCGCGTTATTCTTTTGGCGAGCAAATCAGAACTACCACTGTGGTTTTCCGTTTAAGATTGCACAATCAAATTTACAATACTGGCCAAACGGTTAAATTCTATCTGGGGCTATAATTTCGCTAATAATTTCACAAGAAGCGAAGATACATTTTGTCGGTAAACCCTTGTTTTGCCTTTATTAATTTCCCCGGATACTCTCAGGCGTTCTCGCCGAGCCTAACGCTGATCCACAAGAACTATGCTACAACATCAAGAATCTAAGCCGGTCATGGAGTGCCTTTTTCCACTGAGGACTGCAGTTGCAATTTTAAAGGGAAAACGACACTAAATCTGCCCCGCTTACCCAATTTCACGCTGATTATCACCCGCACTCCGCGGGATAACCTGCTCAATAGATTACACAAATATCGCATACGAAATCAAATATAGCTTTGGCTTTCGTTACCGTGACGTTAACTATACGGGCTTATAATATCCGATAAGTATAGCTTATCGGATGTGATTGATTTGAAGCCGCAGATCAATAAATATTGGGGCAAGGCCGCGCCACAGAAAGCCCGCTTTCCGGCCCATCAGGGAGTCTTGACCTTGCCATCAACGTCCGTCACCGCCGTCGAACGGCGTGCCGAAACACTCGATACGATTGCCGCCGTTTTGCCGATGAACCGGCGCGACATGCTCGCGGAGATTTTGACGAATGAGGATGTCGAGACGCTGCGCCATCTGGTCAATGAAGGCATGGGCGAAAACACGCTGCGTGCGCTGACCTCGGATCTGGCCTATCTCGAAGCATGGTCAATGGCCGCAACCGGCAGCCCCCTCCCCTTTCCGGCGCCGGAAGCCCTGCTCCTGAAATTCGTTGCCCATCATCTCTGGCGGCCGCAGCAACGCGAGATTGAACCCGATCACGGCATGCCAGCCGACGTGGAAGAGGAATTGCGCCGACAAGGCTTTCTGCGCGTGTCGGGACCGCATGCACCGGCAACCGTGCGCCGCCGTCTTGCCAACTGGTCGACGCTGACCCGCTGGCGCGGCCTGGAGGGTGCGTTTTCATCGCCTTCCGTCAAATCGGCAATCCGGCTTGCGGTGCGCGCCCTGAACCGGCCGCGCAGCCGCAAGAGTGCCAATGCGATTACCGGCGATATTCTGGGCAAGCTGCTGGCAACCTGTTCCGGCGAGGATCTCACCGCCTTGCGTGATCGGGCCATCCTGATGGTGGCCTTTGCCTCCGGTGGCCGCCGACGCAGCGAAATAGCAGGCCTGCGCACAGAGCAACTCGTCAAACAGGCACCTGTCACCGATGAAGAAGGCTCTCCCCTCCCCTCGCTTGGCATCCATCTTGGCCGTACCAAAACCAGTGGCGTCGAACAGGATGAAATTGTTTATCTGACCGGACGTCCCGTCGATGCCCTCACCCGATGGCTGAAGGCAGCCAGGATCGACAAAGGCAACGTGTTTCGAAAAGTCGATCGATGGGGCAATGTTTCCACGCGGGCACTGGAACCCAGTGCCGTCAACGCCATCGTCAAGCGGCGCGCGCAAATGGCGGGTCTCGACCCTGCGGAATTTTCTGCCCATGGTCTGCGCTCCGGCTATCTCACCGAAGCCGCCAATCGTGGCATTCCCCTCCCCGAAGCCATGGAGCAATCCCGTCATCGCTCCGTGCAACAGGCATCAGACTATTACAACAATGCCAAACGGCGCAGTGGACGAGCGTCACGGCTGCTGTGAGGCATGTGCCGACCAAGGGCATTGGAACCCATACATCAATTAAGTTTGCCCATATCATTCAGGATCAGACATATTCTGCTTCAATTCAGAGAATTTTGCAGCCATTGTCGGATTCCCGCGTGTCAAGCGACGTGAAGAATTGACCGACAGGTCCTCGGCTTTATTATTTGCAAGCCGCAAATTGTTGGCTGATTTGTGAAGCGCTTCTTTCGTTTTTTCCAGATCCTTGATCGCTTCATCGATGCGTCTGACTGCTTCCTCAAAACCGTCCGAAGCCAGACGCCAGTTTCTCCCAAATGCTGTTTTAAAATCTTCAAGTTGGGCTTCAAAGTTGGTGATGTCTACGTTTGCGCTCTCACCAGCGCCAGCTCTGTCTTGTATTTAAGCGAATTTATCGCCGCATCACGCAGCAGCGTAATTATTGGGATAAAGAATTGTGGTCTGACAACATACATTTTCGGAAAACGATGGGATACGTCTACAATCCCTGTATTATAAAGTTTGCTCTCAGGCTCCAGCAGTGAAACCAGCACCGCATACTCACAGCCCTTAGCGCTACGATCCTTGTCTAGCTCTTTGAAAAAGTCTTCATTCCTCTTCTTTGTGACCGTGTCCTCGTTCTCGTTCTTCATCTCGAACATGATCAAACAATTTCAGAACCTGCATCGTCCACGTCACGAAAGATAAATCGCCCTTACTGCCGTTGCGCGCGTCGTTATTCTTCTCAAAATAAGCGCGGGGAAATGCAGTGGCGCGAATGCGGTCGAACTCAGTTGCGCAATGCTGTTCCAGCGTCTCACCGATCATTTTTGTCGATAGCTTCGCCTTCATATCACTCAGACGCTCAATAGCCTCGTCGCGATCCTTAAGCTGCGTTTCGTACTTGTCCTTGAGGGCAGTTTCAGCAAGTTGCTTTTCAAGTGCGACACGATCAAGACCGTTCTCAACTCGTCTCGCTCTTTCTCAACTACGAGGACACCTTCGGTCACGGCGATCTTCTGTGAAAGCTCACCCGCATCTAGCCTGGCCTTAAGACGCTCAATCTCAGCGTCCTTAATAGAAGCTGCTTTATGTAGTTCGGCATTAAGCTTCGCCTCGGCGAGTTTTGACGCAGCCTCCTGCTCTCGTCTGGCAGTTTCCAGGTCGTGCAGAAGGGTATCACGTTCTTTTTCCACGACACTTAAGGCCTCGGCTACCGCGAGTTTGTGCGACTTCGCTAGATTCGAGCCTCGCCTTCAGTTTCTGAATTTCAGTATCCCTGGCTGCAGCAGCTTTCTGCAGTTCACTGCTAACCTTGGCCTGTGCAAGCTCGACCGCGTTCCGCTTGTTCTGTTCAGCCAACTCCAGACGCTCATGCAGTTGCTTGTCGAAATCACTATCGCGAACCTGTTTCAGGATATCTGCATAACCTGCTTCATCAATCTTGAATGCCTTGTTGCAATGCGGGCAGATGATTTCATGCATATTTATTTCGTTTGGCCTTAGCGCCAACCTGTCAGAGGATCTCGTTGCCCATGATCCAGAGCCACCTTTGACCTTCCCTTGCGGTCGTAGAATAAAAGTCATCGATCCTTGCACCATTCACGGCAGGTTGGGAGTAACCAGCACGACGGTTGGAAAGTATGTCCGGTAACGTCCGACATCTCGTGTCAAAAGTGGAATTTTTTGTACTGCAGCATGTGCACCAATGAAAAAATCGGGCAGCACACCAGTTCGCGAGCCGCCTGCCCTTCGATATCGGGTAAAGACTTTGCCTGCCAGAAAAAGTGCCTCTCTGGGAAAAGATGTAATTTGAAGACCGGCCGTTTCAATAAATTGGTCCAGTTCCTCTATTCGCTCGTAACGAACTGAAAGTTCTGCGTAGATCACATCATTAATAAGCAATGGCCCCGTCAAACTTGCGGTTTCGAGTTGTCCAATCGACCATTCCGCCCACTGTGGATCATCTGTCACAAGATCCAGAAGAACATTTGTGTCAACGAGCGTCACTTTTCACCGCGTGTCAGCGCCATAATTGCATCTGTATCGAGCCCCTTGCCAGCGTGACCACGCAGCTTCTGGAAGCGATTTAATGTTTTTGGCGCATCAGCCTTAACAAGAAATACGTTTCCATCAGAAGTTCGATGAAAATCCACTCTGGTCCCAGGCCTGATCCCAAGCAATTCACGAACTGCTTTTGGGATCGTGACCTGGCCCTTCGATGTCACTGTCGTTGTCATTGCCGCACCTATGTAATACCAGATTTTGATAAGGTAATACCATCGTGGTGCGATTTCAAGCGCCATGTAAACCACGCAACTTCTTGCATAGTCTCTGAATCCGCACACAATCCGTGAAAATCGTAATGCGTGGAAGCGCAGGGCCGCTCCACATTCCAGGTCGAAAGGTAACGACCCTGATCTATTCAAGCAGATAGCCAAGGGACCGATATCCTGTGCGACGTTTTGCTGCCATAGGCTCGCAGACGTTCTGACCGACCAAGATGTCGAGACGCTTCGCCATCTGGTCAATGAAGGCAGGGGAAAAACACCCTGCGTGCCCTGACTTCGGACCTGGCCTATCTCGAGGCATGGGCTTTTGCCGCAACCTGTGGTCCCCTCCCCTTGGGGGGTCCGTGTTACCGGCGTGCAAACGCCAGGGTGCGTCTGCAAAAGCCAGTAAGCTCCTGATCGTTGATGACGGCTGTTTGCCAAGCCGCGTTGCTATCGTGGTGGAAACGATTACCGTAGTCTTTAAGCGCTTCCAGTTCTGTGATGTCGGCCTGTGATAAAATCTCATCTGCAGTTCCAACGCGCTGCCGGCAAAGTCCCAGGAAGGGACCGAGCAAAGTCTCCGGGGGATAGTGCGCTGGGAAGGCGACACGCATGAAAGCCTCCAGGATCGGGCGTAGTGCTTGCGCCGCCTCGCGTTCGGTCTGCGGGCTGCCGTTTGCAATATAGTCGCTGACGAGGGCATGCCTACGGTCATGTTCGGTGACCGCGTCCTGCGTCACGTCCCAGGCGGACAGGGTTGATCCGGCACCCTGCCGGGCGATCCGGATGGCAGTACGGCTTGCAGCCCGGTCGGCGCCATTCCAGACACCAAGAAGGAACGGCTTGGAGTGCGAAAGCACGATCATCTGGCTGACGCGATCGTGGAGCGCCCGCATTTCGTGGACGGTGGTCAAGGAGCGGTGCTCATCGAGGCTCGTCATGGGGTCGTCGATCACGACGATCTTGTCGGCGAGCGACGGGTCGCGATCGAGCGAAGCAAAGAAGAACGCGAGCGCCAGCGTGTTACGATCGCCGGCACTCAGGGTGTTGTGGAAAGACGGGCCGGTTCCCGTCAGTGCGACCGAGGCGTTGTTTATCACAACGTTATAATTGGCCGACGAACCACTACGGCTGTTGACCGAAGCAACAGCGCCGATGCGGAACCCCGCATTGAATCGTTGGAGGTAGACGTTGATGGCCGTCTGGTAGGCCGGAAAGACTCTCTGGCGATACTGGTCGAGCGCATCACGGGCATTGTCGCGCAGCGTCTCTGTTGCGGTTTTAGCCTGCTTTTCGGCCAGATAGGCCGTGCAGAGATCCGTCGCAGGTTGTGTATGGCGTGTTCGCACTAGAACAAGCCGCTGCAAGTCGGCCGTGAGGGCTGCAAGGTTGGCGCCCGCCGCACGCTCCTTGACGATGGCGATATTTGCGTTGGCGGCCTGCAGGCCTCCGGAGAGCGCCTCGATATCGCGACGCGCGGCTTCATAGGCATCGATCGCAGCCTGCGCCTCAGCCGAAAGCGCCGACGGCTCAAGGGGGGAAGCCTGCTTGCTCCGCAGCGCAGCCACAACAGCGGTGCGCGCCGCGTTCCAGACGCGGGCAATTGCCGCTGTATCAACCCCGATCGCAGGGACGTCCTGTGTAAAGCGCGTCCAGAACTCGCTGGTCTGCGCGGCGGTGCGGATACCGCGCTCGAATGCGGCCGGGATGTCGCCGGCATGGGCGGTGTTGACGCCCGATATCGCGGTAGCGATGTCCGTCTTTAGCGTCTGATATTCGGCGCTGAAATACGCCTGGTAATGTGCAATGAGCGGCGAACCTCTTAGATCTTGGGCACAAAACGGACAGACCTCGTGATCTTCACCGGCCGAAGCCGGTCCGATGCGGCTCATCCCCTGGTTGACCCAAGCTTCGCCGCCCTGGCCGAGCACGCCGAAATGCGCCTGAACCTGGGCGGCGGCAGCGGCTTCCAGAGCGGGCAGATTCCGCGCGAGCAGGCTGTTGATCGCAACCGCGTCGAATGCCGGCAGGCTCACGAGCTGGAACGCGTCCTGGCGCTGGACCGCGTCGGCAGCCCGCGCAGCAGCCAATTGACGTTCCGCCTCTTCAATCTTGCCGTCCACCCGCGCATCGGCCTGGAGTGCACAGAACGCATCGGCCGTCAGCGCCCCGCGCATGGCTGCAGGAATGGCGTCGGTCCGTTCCTTCAGCGTCCGGTTATGCTGTTCTATCGCGGCGATATGCTGAAGCACCGTCGCATTGAGCTGTACCCCCTGCCCGCCGAGGATTAGTTCATGCAGGTTCTGGCGATGGGCCGTTTCGATCTCGATGCCGGAGCAGACATTTTGCGCCACAAAGGCATCGTCGAAGACCGCAATATGCGGAAGCGGCTGGCTCCAGGCACCGTTTTGAAACATGTGAGGTGCCATGCCCTGCCGGGCCACGATGATATGTGGCGGATGTTGCGCTCCGAGGCGCTGTCGCTCGCTGACTAGATCCGCATCACCCGAGCTGAGCGACCGAAGGATGGTTGCCAGCGTCGTCTTGCCTCGGCCATTCTCCGCGTATATGAGCGTCAGCTTGCCGAACGGCAGCTGCGTTCCCGTGGCGACATTGTCAAACTGCCCGACATTGCGCAAAAGTTGAATTCGATCGACCGTCATATCCCCCCCGAAGTTGCATGCAATGTGCGCCACTCACGTAGTTTATTTCAAGCAAAATCGCTTGCTTAGTCTGCATTACATTGAAGCTCGCAGTGTCGCTATCAAGCAGCACGCTATTTGCAAGCGCGTTGTGGCCGAGTTCTTGAGCTTTTTTTCGCTGAGCGGATGTCAAGGCTTTCCAGATCCGATGCACATTGCGCGATGGCATCGCGCCGAGATCCGTGACGTTGCTTGCTTTGCCGAAGCGCACCTTAAAAAACGACGGATCATGATCCATGGCGTTAGCTGTTGCTGTTCTTGACTATTCGTCTGCATTTAACTTTGTGACGTTTCGCTCCCAGACAAAACCAATCTCAGTAATTTTTGTCCGCCGACAAAAGTAGGAAAATATTACTTTAAATCAATATGATAACGGACCGGAGCGTGAGCTATAGACCCCGCGAAGGCGTTAACTTATTATTAACTTTAAATTTGTTGCAGATCCCTAAGAATCGGACATAATAACGGTTAGTTTGGCCATTCTGTCCAAAAATCGTTTTTATGGAAATCAATGGGTAATGAACGAGATCTCGCTCAAAAAGCCGAAAGCCACGCTTAAATTCGAAAAACACATCCTCGATCAAGGGGATCAAATTTCGAAGAAGTTGCATTTGCTCAGCGTTCAGAACTTCCCAGATTCTGGAAAAAAGACACTTCGTTCATTCTCTCTTGCAGAAGCATCACAATATATAGGTGTAAGCCAGAGTCACCTTAAGAAACTTCATTTGGAAGGCAAAGGCCCCGCTCCTGAAACTTCGCCGTCGGGTCGGCGATCGTACACCGCTGAGCAGATGCATGACATTCGCCAGTATCTTGATCAAAACGGTCGATCGGAAACACGTAATTACGTCCCGCACAGAAAGCCAGGCGAACATCTTCAGGTCATAGCGGTCGTTAACTTCAAAGGCGGCTCTGGGAAAACTACAACTACCGCCCATCTGGCCCAACATCTGGCTCTTACTGGTCATCGCGTCTTGGCAATCGACCTCGATCCTCAAGCCTCGCTTTCGTCACTGCACGGGTTTCAACCGGAGTTGGATCAGGTCCCTTCAATCTATGACGCGATCCGATATGATGAGGAGCAAAAGCCGCTCTCTGAAATTATTCAGAACACCAACTTTCCTGGACTGGACATCGTTCCTGCAAATTTGGAATTGCAGGAATTCGAATATGATACCCCCCTCGCAATGAGTGACCGCAATTCGAATGCTGGTAAATCATTCTTTACCCGCATCTCGAAAGCCCTCGAAGAAGTTGACGATCAATACGACATCGTCGTCATTGATTGCCCTCCACAGCTTGGCTACCTGACTATAACGGCGCTCACGTCAGCCACGGCAGTTCTTATCACGATACATCCCCAGATGCTGGATGTGATGTCGATGGGCCAGTTCCTCCTGATGCTTGGCAATATTCTCGAGCCTATCCGCGCTGCCGGCGCAGAGGTAAATCTGGAATGGTATCGCTACCTTGTAACAAGATACGAGCCAACAGATCAGCCACAGGCTCAGATGGTGGCTTTTTTGCAGACATTGTTTGGCGAGTTTATCCTCAAGAACCAGATGGTCAAATCAACCGCTGTCTCAGATGCAGGGATCACAAAGCAAACGCTCTATGAGGTCGAAAAAAGCACGATGACACGTTCCACCTATGAACGTGCAATTGAATCATTAGATGCCGTCAATGGCGAAATTGAAGGCCTTATCCACGAATCTTGGGGCAGATGAGTTTGTCTGCTGACAAATTCAGCATTTATGATTGCAAATTCAGTGAGATAAGCGATTACGGAGATTGAAATGGCTAGGAAAAATCTTCTGGCGGGACTTACGGAGTCAACCGAAGAGCCAGTGACGTCCAATTATCGGATCGGTGGCGCATCCAAATCCATGATCCGTTCTGTTAATGAGCTTGCACGTCAAGCTGACGCTTTCCTTGAAGGCGAGCAAGTCGTCGACCTCGATCCAAATGTTATAGACAGTTCTTTTGTATCTGATCGTCTTGGTACTGATGGTGAAGAATATCAGCAGCTTCTTCAAGCTATCCAGGAACGGGGACAGGACAGTCCTATACTCGTTCGTCCTCATCCAAGCATAGATGGTCGTTTTATGATCGTCTTTGGTCATCGTCGTGTAAAGGTAGCCCGCGAGCTCGGACGCAATGTTCGAGCAGTTGTAAAGGCACTTGACGACAAAACACATATTATCGCGCAAGGACAAGAGAATTCGGCTCGAGCAAATCTCAGTTTCATTGAGAAAGCTCTTTTCGCAAAAAATCTTGAGACACTCGGATATGACCGTGAAACAATCTCCTCCGCACTAGCAGCTAATGCGGCAGCGGTTTCCAAGATGATTTCCGTAACGTCCCGTATTTCGCCGCAACTCGTCAACATTATAGGGTCAGCTCCTGGGGTAGGGCGCGAACGCTGGCTTGAACTAAGCCTTCTAGTCGAACGTAAGGCCGCTGCAATTTCCGAAATCGTAACTTCAGACGATTTTGGTTCAATAGATAGCGACGAGCGTTTCAATCGGGTCTTCACTGCGGCGAATGCCAAAGGCAAGCCGGTCAAAAAGGAACGAACCACACCAACGGCAAAGTCGTGGGGATCTAGCGAATTTGCCATTACGATGAGTCAAAAGCCGAAACAGGTCGATTTCTCTTTCAAAAGCGAGAAAGCTAGACCGTTCGGCGATTGGTTATCCGAGCGACTTGAAATCCTCTTTGAGGAATTCAAGCAATCAGAAACCAAGAATGGAGATTGAGCCGCAAAAGAAAAAGGCCCCCAAACGTTGCCGTCGTGGAAGCCCTTCTCGATGTTTTAGCAGACTGAGAATCGCATTTCCCCGAATCGGTGTCAAGAGTCATAAGCGTCATTTTGGCGGGTGGATTTCTTTTGCCGTTTGAAAGGTGAGAGGGAATGCAAATTCTGGGAACTGTCACGTCCGTGTTTCGCGGGCGAAGGAATAGTTTCGCCCAAAATCCTGAACTGCAGAATAAGCAGGGCAGGGGGGTAAACAGATGGGTGATTTACAAACAGCTCTGTGTGGCCAAGTCAGCACTCGATCTCAATGATCGCTGCCTTGCTGTGCTCAGTTCGCTTTTGTCATTTCTCCCTGACGACGACATGAATGAGAAAACCGGCCTCGTCGTTTTTCCATCCAATCGCCAACTATCGCTGCGTGCCCACGGCATGCCTGAATCAACGCTACGCCGTCACCTGGCTTCATTGGTTGAGGCCGGGATCATTGCGCGCAAAGATAGCCCAACCCGCAAGCGTTATGCGCATAAGGACAGGGAAGGGGGCGTTGAACTTGCCTTCGGCTTTTCCTTTGCGCCCTTGCTTGATCGCGCATCTGAGATTGCCGGTATCGCAGATAAAATCCTTGCGGAGCAAAAAGCCTTGAAACGGCTTCGCGATGAAGTGTCCGTCATGCGCAGAGAGATCGCTTCGGCTTTTTCAGAAAACGCGGATGGGTCCGGTGACTTTATTGAGGGTCTTGAAGGGCTATTTGTTCGCTTCCGTGACGTTGTAGACGCTATTCCTCGCCGAGCATCCCTCGATGAGCTGATGATTATCAAAGCCAATCTGACAGCCATATACGATGAATTGGTTATCGCTTTGAAAAACATGGCAATTGTTCCAGAAATGAGCGGCAGCGTCGCTCAATTTGAGCGGCAGCATAATGAATCCCTGCCAGAATCCCTTTTTAAATCTCAAAATAACAAAAAGATTGATTTGAAGGCGTCTTCTTCGGAAACGACGGTTCCTGAGAGCCTCGAAGACGAGAACCGCATTCGGGTTTCACCTTCCATTTCGCTCGATCAAGTGCTGCGAACATGTCCGGATATTCGCGAATATGGAGCGCACGGCATCAGCACATGGCGAGAGCTTCAAGATGCTTCACAGATCGTTTCCGGCTTCCTTGGCATTAGCAAGTCTGCCTATCGCGAAGCACTAAGCTTCATGGGAGTAGAAGCGGCATCGACGGCCATTGCCTGGATCCTGCAGAAGCTGGCGACCATCAGTTCACCAGGCGGTTATTTGCGATCTCTTGCCCAAAAGGCGAGGGCAGGGGGCTTCTCCATCAGCCAGCTTTTGTTTTCTGGGATGAAAGGTAATGGAAGTCTGGCATCGGCAGGATCGCAATGAATTCCGACACACAGGGACAGTCATTGAACAACAACAATCCTTGAAGTGTCACGCTTGGTGTTATATATATAGTCAGGGTAGATGACGGTGCAGATTCTGAAGAACGCCTGGTTCGAGCGGTTTGCTCGAAAGCAGAGGATTACGGACGTCGCCTTGATAGAAGCGGTGCGTCGTGCCGAGCGCGGTCAGATAGACGCCGATCTTGGTGGCGGTGTCATTAAGCAACGAGTCGCCCGGGCAGGACAGGGAAAGTCGGGTGGGTTTCGCACGATCATTCTATATAGGTAGGAGCGGCGGGCATTTTTCGTGTTCGGCTTTGCAAAGAATGAGCAGGCCAACATTGATGACGATGAAGAAGTTCAATTCAAGAAGATGGCAAAGGAACTTCTTGCGTTATCAAAAGAGCAAATGGAGCTGCTGATCGAGAGAGGACGTTTTTCGGAGGTTGACGATGGTGAAGAAATATAAGAGCGAAGCAATGGCGGCCATCCACGAAACTATGGAGGGCCTGTTTGAAGTCGGCGCGATCGACAAGCAGACTATGCGAGAATTTGATGATGTCTGCCTGACCGCGATTGAGCCGCTTACCCCGGAAGAGATCCGCTCCATCCGGGAGCGTGAACATATATCGCAGCCCGTCTTTGCTCGTTATCTCAATGTGAGCAAGGGTCTGGTGTCAGATTGGGAGCGTGGAGTGAAGAAGCCCGGAGGGCCGGCACTACGGTTATTGACGGTTGTTCAGAAAAAAGGGCTAGAAGCGATTGCCTGATTGCGAAAAAGCAATCAGACGGGCGGGCCAATTTATGATCGTTTATTCCGTGAACACCACCAGGACGCCGGTTTTGACGATTCTTGCGAGTTCTTCTGCATCCCAGTTTGTAAGACGCACGCAGCCATGGCTCGATGTTTTGCCGATGCGTGAAGGGTCAGGCGTGCCATGAATACCGTAAGTGGGTTTGGAAAGCGCAATCCATACCGTACCGACGGGACCGTTTGGCCCAGGCGGAATGGTCAGAACGCCTTCATTGGCTCCCTGTTTGAAGTTGATCCTGGGATTGTATGTATAATTGGGATTGATCGCTATTCGTTTGACCTGAACCGTGCCCGAAGGAGAAGGAGTGTCCGAAGAGCCGATCGTTGACGGGTAGGCTACCTTCAGCTTTCCATCTGAACCATAGCCCCGAACCTGTTTGCGACCTTTATCTGCTATGATATGGGCAATCGGCGTGCGTTTGGCTTTGCCGAGATTGGGAACTTTGATGATCGAGCCTGGTTGATTGAAATTCACCCCTGGATTGATCTCTTTGAGGAAACCCTCATCGATTTGAAACCGCTCGGCAAGCATTTCCGTGACTGAGGTATAAGCCATTGCTGGCAATTGGGCTTTCAAAGCGTAGTCAGCGGGGATTTCTGCAACAAACTGCCTGCCAACATCTTCATTTGTGATGAGGTAATCCTTGAAAGCTGGTCCGCCGGTATTCTCCAGTTCGGTCTGAACCGCTGCGGGATCGGCTGGATTGATAAATCTACCCGTGATTTCGCCAAAAGCCGCAGCAGCCTTGTCGACATTGCTGCCGGAACGCCCATCGATTGCGCCGGGCGACGCGCCAGCCCTGTTCAACATGATCTGATAGGCTGCAATCTGTTCTTTGGAATCAACGCCTCTTGGCATTTCTATCGCGGGTGCCATGTCGTCGGCGGTTGGAACATAAGTCGATGAAGTTTCCTGACGAGTTGGTTGTGTGCGATTGATGCTGCCAGTGGTCATCTGGTCCAGTTCGGCTTTGATCGGTGCAGTTGACCCCACTAATGCGGGCGGTCGGATATCTTTTACCTGCAAAAGCAGTCCATTGATCGAGCGGTCAATTGAGGAAGACGGCATAAAATGGCGTCGGTGCTGGTCGAAAGATTGCCGCTATTCAATTGCTGTGATCCGTAATCCGAAGCCGCTATTTTTGCTCGACTTGCGCTATGAGGGCGCCAGCCTGCTTGGAATATCGACCGATACCGTACGCGCAAAGGCTCAAGCCGCAGGTAGACGATTAAGTCAGGAAATCTACGACCAAACCGAATTCGACGGCATCATTTATATGTCTCGCATTACAAACAAGGAATGCGTCGCTGTTTACGACAGGGCAGTCCACCTCAATCTCGAGACCGACGCCCCAGCCTTAAACTTGACGAGGTTATCAAGCTTGACCGATATTTTTGAGAAGTTGTTCGTCACTTTAATCGTAGAACCATAACATCCGACATTCAAACCGGCCAGACGCCCCAGCGATTTAGGCAGTTGCCGTCCCCCGCAATTCTGAAAACTGAAGTGGTAAGCGGCTATGCTGCCGTCAGCGGTAGTTGGTTCGAATAAAATACATGAAGTTGTGACGGCTGTTACGTTGTTCCATGGAACGGGCAATCTCGACTGCGATGGCGTTGAATTCAGGTTATGAGTTTGGCATCGACCTGGCTCTGCAGGTTGGAGAGTGTTCTAACCACGGGGAGCAGATCACGCAGCAAGCTATGCGGAAGATTTGCCAAGAGTTTCGCAAGTTCCACGCGTTCTTTGGCTTCCTCCTCACTATTGCCCCACAAATGAGGCGCTGCTTCATAAAGCATATCGATGGGTATAACGCCGAGCACTTCGCAGATATGAATCATGCGAGTGACATGAAGCTTTGAAAATGCCCGTTCATATCGGCCATAAACCGGTGTCGAAAGCCCTATTAGAGGGGCAAAGTCGGCTTGTTTGAGGCGCGCCTGTTCACGCGCTTCGCGGAGGTACTTCGCAAGCCGATGATCGATTTCTTCAAACGTACTTATCCCGTTAAAACCAGGACGCCTAAAGATTGGCTTATCGATTTCAGGATCATTGGTTTTTTCCAAGGAATGCTCGTTTGAGTAATCTAGTGACTCACTTTTCACTTTCAACTCCCTCGTTTTCAGCGCCATCACGGTGATCGCTAAGAGATGCTCCGTTATAATAGCATTTCAGAAAAGTGATTTATTCTTCTTTTCATATCAATCTTCATGGCCGGGAGCGACGTCTTTTCCGCCTCTAATGCGAAAACAGGTGTAGACGGTTCAGTGTTCAAACTGACGTTTACCGTCGTGTGCAAGTTCCATCCAAACCACCCGACAATCGTGATATTCTGCGGTTCGCTGACCCGCGTGAGCGAAGCCTACATTTTTCAAGCAGATTGGGCTGGACACCGTGTCCATATTATTGCGAGAAGTTCATGAATCTTCGTATCTTGGTGCGCTGACGACGGCTAGGCAATTCGCTAAAGTCGTAGCGGAAGTTCCGAACATCCCACAACTCAGCTAAAGTTGGCCAATCTTTCAAAAATCGCAGTACCCTATGGGCCGCGATTAAATTAAAAGGAAAGATTCCGACGGACGAATGGCCGCAATTCAGACGTAAAACTTCAGGTCTACGAGCACCTTTTTCTAACACATCAACTACCCGATCCGAAAGATTTGGACATACGATCGTATCGTCTTTTCCTAACACAAACATTATATTCAGGTGAGGTCGTGTTAGCCTTGAAAGATGATTTTCAAGATCGATTAGACCCCAAGCGCTTTTCAATTCGTCTAAAGACATTGCTGGCTCGATACGGCTACGCAGCCCTCTTAAAGTTTCCGCAGTCCATACCAGTTCGGCGGGTTTAGCTGGCGATACCATCAGGACTGCCTTACGCACTTTTTCTTCGTGCGCAGCGATGAGACCTGCAACCAAGCCACCTATACACATCCCTACCACGGAGATTTTATAGTATCCCTGCTTACCGAGCCAACGTACAAGTTTGCGGCCATCCAGAACCGCCTGGCGCATCGAACGGATGGTAAGGTTTATATCGGCATTCAAAAGCTTTTCTTCGGAGAAGTCGTCAGAACCACGCCTGAAGTGATACGGAAGGGTAGCCTCGACAACGGTGATACCCCTAGCTGCGAAAAATTTTGCGAATGCGGAATAACGATTGCGTGCGTACCAATGATGAAAGACAACGATAGCGTGTTCTTTCGTTCCGCTGTCAGTTATCTCGCATTCAAATATATTATTCTCTTCCTCTTCAGTCGTGATGTCAGATTGGAAAACAACCTGGTCTGTGCTTTCGCTTAGTGGTTCAGGCGGCAAAATAGGAGAGAAAAATGCCTGCGCGTTGAAATTTTCATCGAGCTCTAACTCTATGCTGTCGACGCTTTTTGCTTCTTTCTTGTGAACTGCGAATGTCAATGAGCTATCATACTTAAACTTTATAGACCTGTGTTCGATGAGCTTTTGACGTTGTAATGATTTTATAATGTGCTTGCGATCATGTCTGCGTGCTAAATAGCGAAACATATGTTCCTCCTGTTATCACAGCGTTAAATGGATCGACCTTTTTGCCGATAATGATTTAGTCAAAATAATCATGCTTTTAACTCTCGCTGCGCGCCTCTCGTCCAAGGGGTCGTGAACCGCTCAGTGACCGTCATACAGTCCTCTGAATTCAGCATCGGCATAATATGCGATCTTGTTGGCGACGATCGGCCGTTGGCCTGCGAGGAAGAGCAGTTCGAGATGTGGCTGAAGATTGCGGACCTCATCGGGGGTGAGCAAGGCACGCGCTGTATGGTGTTGGGCGTGAGAAATACCAGACTGTTGTGAATCGAGTGCCCGGCTCATGGTCTGGAAAACCACGGTTTCCTGTCCGAGCAAATCGGAGACGAATTGGGCGCTGTCGTGATCGTTGACACCGAAGACTTGCAGGACGCCAGCATTCGATAGAAAGGTGCCAGCGCGCTTTCCGTAGGTGGCGCGAAGCTGGTGAATGTCCTGCAGGATGGGCCAGAGCTGGACACCGTAGCCTGCCATAAGCCCCATTGCGCGTTCCACCGGTGCCAGGTGGCCAAGGGCTGCGAACTCATCCAACAGATAGAGAACCGGGGTAACCGGTTTGGCTTGATCCCGGGCCATGTCGGTCAGGCTTTGCGCGACGAGCAAGCGCAGCCAGCGAGAGTAGGTGGCGAGCCGATCGGGGGGAAGGACGAGAAACACCGAGATATTGCGGTGCTTGAGATCAGCAAAGCGAAAATCAGATCTGGCGAGGATCGTAGCCATGCGTGGACTGTCGAGAAAATGGGTATGACGCTGCGCGGCGGAAAGTACGCCAGCACCTTCCCGATCGGATTTACCAAAATGGCGGTTTGCGGCGCGGGCAATCAAACCAGCTGACGCTGTTGAGGCCTGCATTTCTTTCAGGAGGGCTACGAAAGCTTCAGGGGGGAGGGTGAGATAGTCTCGCAGGGTGGCGAGGTTTCGCCTGTCGCGCGGCTCGCTGGCGACAATATGAAGGATCAAACCGGCAATGAGTGCTTTCGCTTCCTCATTCCAGTGCGCATCCCCACTCATGCCCGGTTCATCGAATACGAGGGCGTCGGCTAGCGTGGTTGCATCTTCTGCGACATCGAGCCCTGTGGGATCGAGATTGTCGAGTGGATTGAAGGCAGCGGAGGGCTGACCGGTAACACCGAAGGGATCGAGGACATGAACGGGGCCAAATTGCTGTCGGGCGCGGACGGTGACCTTGGCGTTTTCGCCCTTTGGATCGATACAGATTACAGATCGATCGGTGATGAGCAGGTTCGGGATAATTGTTCCCACGCCCTTACCGGTACGCGTCGGTGCCATTGTGAGCAGATGGGCCGGGCCTTCATAGCGAAGCAGTTTTGCGGACTTCGGGTCGCGGCCGATGAGCAGACCGGAATCGGTGCGGGTGCGGGCAGCGGTTTCCTTATCGGTGGCGAAGCGGGCAGACCCGTGGGTTTCGCCGTCAGGATCCCCGAAATGATTAATTAGCGGATTGGTGATGAGGCGGAACAAGAGGAGAAGTACGAATGCTGTAAAGGCAGTATTTCCCACATACCAGAGCGTATCACCGCGGTCGATATTGAGAGAACGCATCGCATATTCCAGGATGAAAGCGAACACAAAAACGACAACGAAATAGAAGATGCCTACCTGAAAGATCGTTCTTCCAAAACGGAATGGAACAGAAAGAAGGGAAACCAATGCCCACAGCGGATCTCGCGCAGCAGCACGCAGCATGTTCCTGAACGCTGCGCATGCAAGTGTCGCCTGATTCATTAACCCGCTCCTTCGTTGCTTGCACGGTTGGACGTTTTCCCGATCAGATCAGCAAACAGTATCCTGTCGGCTTCGCGCGTCAGAAACACGGGCAGCTCATTCTTCAGCCATTCTTTCAGGCGTTGGGAAAGTTCCTCATCGTTTCCGCTTTCAACGCGATGCAGCACTAGCGCGCCAAGCAGCACCTTTCGGCGTGTATCGTTGGCGCGCTCCTGTTTCGATAGTCTGGCTTTCAAAGCGGAACGCTGCGCATCCAGCTGGGCCAGACGTTCTTCGATGGATTTGCGTGCCACACTTCTACTCCCTTAGAATCTCATTGAGCTTGGAATAGTTTCCCTTACTACGGCTTTCGCCAACTTCATGTAGCGGCAATGGCTACGAACTTACGGCAGAAAGTGTGGATCATCGGCTGTGGCGGCATTTCATGCCGTGTACTGGTCGCCGGAAAGATGATCCTGAGAATCTCATTATTACTTTGAAAACTGTCGCCATAACGTTGTCAACCGCCTGCGTGCATCCAGCTGGGATATCCGAGCTCACAGATACACGTCCCTCAGCCGTTTGAATGCGGATCTCTCATTGGTGTATTCGGTCATTTAAAACCGCCCTCATTGTTGCGAGGTTTTGATCTGAGCAGCGACGTTCACCCTGCTTCATCGCCAATCCAAAACTTCGGTCATTGCAGCCAGGATTAACTTCAGTTTTAAAGCATCGATGCTGCTGCAGGTTATCACCGAGAGTTGAGAGAGCAAAGCGAATGAAAAATTAAGGGCGCACTTACGAGTTGCTTCGCAACTCAGAGCGGTTTAAGCTCATTTCATGGACAGATTTATTTGTTTGGGGCTGAGGATAGTTGTGTGGCGATCTATCATCTGAGTATGAAGCCGATTTCCCGATCCAGGGGACGAAGTGCTGTTGCTGCCAGCGCCTATCGCTCGGCGTCAAAGCTGACGAATGAGCGTGATGGAATTACGCATGATTACACCAACAAAAGCGGCGTGGAACATGCCGAGATCGTCTTACCGGAAGGTGTCGATGCGGAATGGGCGCGGGATCGTTCAGCCTTATGGAATGCAGCCGAGCTTTGCGAAAAGCGCAAGGATGCACGTGTCGCACGCGAGTTTGAAATTGCATTGCCGCATGAGCTGACTGCGGATCAACGGCTTGAGGCAACGCGGATTTTCGCCCATGAGCTTGCCGATCGTTTTGGCGCGGCAATCGACTTCGCCATTCATGCGCCGCAAGACGACAGCGACATTCGAAACCACCATGCGCATATAATGATGACAACACGGCAGGTGAGGGGGGATGGTCTCGCTGACAAGAACCTTCTCGAGCGTGAAAACAAATGGCTTCTGTCAGCGGATCTGCCAACCACGGATATGCAGCTTCGTGATCTCCGCATGCGATGGGAAGGGATTGCGAATGAAAGCCTTGCTCGGGCCGGACATGATATTCGCATTGATCACCGTTCGCATCTGGAGCGGGGTCTTGAGATTGCGCCGACGGAGCATATGGGGGTTCATGCGACGCAGATGGAGCGGCGTGGTCTCGTCGTGTCGCGGTCGCGGCTGGATGAAGATGCCGCGCGGCGCAATTCGGAGCTGATCCGCGAGAAGCCGGAACAGGTTCTTGAAATCATCACGGGAGAGAAAAGCGTCTTTGATCGGCGTGATGTTGCGCGAGCGCTGCATCGCTACATCAACGATAACATTGGAGAGTTCCAGAGCGCCTTTGCCAAGGTGATGGCGTCATCGGCCCTTGTTGAACTACAGGCGGAAAGCCATGATCCGGTGACGGGTGAATTCGAGTTAGCGCGTTATTCGACGCGCGGAATGGTCGAGATCGAATCCGGTATGATCGAATGCGCGCAGCGGATGCACGCGTCGCACAGCCACAGGCTGAGCGATCATCATGGTGTCGATCGCAAGCATGTCGAACAAGCGATCGGGCGTCAGGATGCTGCGATCCGGACAAGCGTTTCGAGCGATACCGCTGACAAGGTCGAGCGGGGTGAGTTAGATCGCGGTGAGCGCGATCGGCTTATCGACGCTGCACGTCTCTCCGATGAGCAGCGGCGGGCGATTGAGCATGTCACTGGGCCGGAGCGCATTGCTGCGGTTGTCGGTTATGCGGGTGCTGGCAAGAGCACGATGCTGGCGGCGGCGCGTGAGGCATGGGAGGCAGAAGGCTACAGGGTTCACGGTGCGGCCTTGTCGGGCAAGGCAGCCGAGGGTCTGGAGGAGAGTTCTGGAGTTCAGAGCCGCACCCTGGCGTCGTGGGACATGAGTTGGCAGAACGACCGTCGCACGCTCAATCGCGGTGATGTGTTTGTGATCGACGAAGCAGGCATGGTGGGAAGCCGGCAGCTCGCCCGGTTCATTGGCGAGGCCGAGGCACGCGGTGCGAAGATCGTCCTTGTCGGCGATCATGAGCAGCTACAGGCAATCGGGGCCGGCGCACCATTCCGGGCGATCACCGAGGAAATCGGTCATGCCGAGCTTTCCCAGATACGCAGGCAGCGTATTGACTGGCAGCGGGACGCGTCGGTTGCCTTCGCCACGCACCGAACGGCTGAGGGTCTGAGCGCCTATCGGGATCGCGGCAATATCAGCTTTGCCGAGACGGGCGAGGATGCGCGCGGTCAGATCGTGCGTGATTACCTTGCCGACGCGCAAGTGCGTCCGGACGGCACCCGGATTGCGATGGCGTATCGCCGGGCCGATGTTCGCGCCATCAATGACGCGATCAGAGCTGAGCTACGGGCCCGGGACAACGTGCCCGGCGATAGCCGGGGGCTGTCCGAGGGCGAGCTGGCGCGTGGCGCCCTCGGGGAGGGGCTGGTCTTCCAGACCAACGACGGCAAACGCGAGTTCGCCCCGGGCGACCGCATCGTGTTCCTTGAGAACAATCGCGACCTTGGCGTAAAAAACGGGATGTTGGGTACCGTCGAGCATGTTGAGGTCGGCCGACCAGGTGCTGGCCCCAGGATCGTCGCGCAGCTCGACGGGGCGAGCGGTAAGGAAGGGCGCAGCGTCAGCGTGCCGATGGACGACTATCAGGCGGTCGACCACGGCTATGCGACGACAATTCACAAAAATCAGGGCGCAACCGTGGATCGTGCCTATGTGCTGGCGTCGAGAACGATGGACCGGCATCTAACCTACGTCGCTATGACCCGGCATCGCGACGGAGTGCAGCTCTATGGGAGCCAGGACGAGTTCAGCAAATCGGAACTTGGCCGGCAGGTAGGTCAAACGTTGGCTGTGGGTCGTCTGGTCGAACATGGGGCCGCACCGTTCAACCACAAGGAAGGCAATAGTCAGAGCTATTTCGTGACGCTTGAAAACGATCAAGGTGAGCAGCGCACGTTATGGGGCGTAGATCTTGAGCGCGCCATGAAGGCTTCGAAACAGGCACTGCAGATTGGGGACAGGATCGGCCTGCAACATGTCGGTTCGGAGCCGGTTCGCCTTCCAGACGGAACGGAGACGCACCGGAACGCTTGGAAGGTTCAAGATGCGGGCGATCTTGCTTATGAGCAGCTTAAAAATCAGCTGTCACGGTCGGGCGTGAAGGAAACGACACTCGACTATACCCGCGACTTTGCCGCGCGCCAATTTGCCGAGCGGCGGGGGATCGCAGAGCAAATGGGGATCGTAAGCGAGATCGAGATCCCGGCGGAGCGCGCCGGGCTACGTGCGGAGCGGGAATCAACGGCCGCGGATAACGTCGGTGATCGACAACAGCGCCGCAATTCGTTCGAGGGCCTGAAACTCGGGCGCGGCGCGGCGGCCGAGCGGCTGCAGCAGGACAGCACCGGTGAGAGTGGATCGCCGGTCGAGCAGAAACGGCCGCAGCAAGCCCAGAAACAGCGCGGTGGTATGTTCTCTGACCTCAGGCTCAATGCGCGTTCTGGGTCGTCCAAGCAGCGGGAAGAACTGCCGGGAAGGGAGACGAGCTTGCAGTCGGTGCCAGTACAAGACCGCCCCGATACTGACAGATTGGCCGAGCGATCACGACGTCAGTCGCCGCTTGAGGCAGCCATTGACCGCTATGTGCGGGCCTATCAGTCGCTCGATCAGCACCAACGTGATGGCCTGCCGGTTCTTGACATGCAGCGGCAGGAGATGCACGCGGCCGGCCAGCAACTCGACCAGGTGCGCGCGGGGACAGAAGAATTGATGGTTTCGACACTGCGGCATGATCCACAGACGGCGCGCGCCATGACCGAGCTTACCGGTCGGGAGCGTGTCGCCCATGTCATCACAGGCATGAAGCGTGAAAACGCCGCCCTGCAAGACCCCAATGTCAGGGCCGAGCGGTTCGTGAATCGCTGGCAGGAGCTGGGCGGTCAGCGCCAGAAGCTTCGCGGCTGGCAACACGACGAGGCGCGGGGCAAGATCGAAAGCCAGATGCAGGGCCTTGCAAAGCGCCTCGAACGCGATCCAAAGGCAGAATCTATCGTGCGTCATCGCAGCAAGGAGCTTGGAATCGGGCAGGAGCTTGATCGCGATCAAAGCATCGCCCGTGTGCTGCAGAAGCAGGTAACACGCGGCCAGCGGATTGATCGGGGCTTTGGTATAGAAATGTAAGGCAGGGAGAACATGACGGAACTCGACGACCACACAGACGGCATTGGGCTCGCAACGCGTGAAGAAGATTCAGGTGATCCGGCGGCAGCCTTTGATGCGCTCCGGCGCACCGTCGAGACGCAGGGCACGCAGATCAGCGCGGAAATGACCGTGATGCGGCGCGGCATCGAAGCTGCTTTCGACCAGCTCGAGAAGATCGAGCCTCAAGCCGATTACAAGCCCCAGCTCGCACAACTTGTACAGGCGCTCGACAATGTTGCAGAGCGTTTGCACGGCGTCGAGCAGTCACCCATTCTTCGACAGGGCGCGCAGCACTATGCAGGGGTTCTCGAGCGCAGTGGCGAGGCTCTGGTAAGGAACGCCGCGCAGCAGCTCGAACGACAGGCTTCCGACCTTGAACGCGCGAGTCGTAATCTTTCAACACGCGTCTCGGGCGCGCGCGTGCGCGATAATCAAAACAAGTGGGTCTTTGGCGCGGTGGGGTTCGGTATCATCACCGGTGTCCTGGCAATGTTATTTGTGCCACGTTTACTGCCTGGAACGGTTGATATGGCCGTTGCCTCCGTGGTCATGAACAATGACCGTTGGAAAGCCGGGATAGCCCTCATGGAATCGGGAAGTCCCGGGGGGTGGCGTAGCATTGTCGAAGCGAGTGAACTTGTACAAGCCAACCGGCAGGCGCTTGATGTGTGCTCCCGGTCAGCTGTCAACGCAAAGAAAGATCAGAGGTGTACGATTACCGTGTCAGCGCCTGCACAGTGAACAACAGCTAGCCTCCGGACGTCCCGCTCTTGTCACAGGTGGCCAAAGGGACGGCCGGGGGCAGGCTTGAGGCGATGAGGCTTTGAGTATTAGAGGAAGCCTTAATCACTCAAACAGTTCGGTGTGGGGTGCCAGCGCGCACGAAAATCACGCTGTTGTCCTCTGAACTGCACCCCATTTCAACCGGGCAGTCGGCATAAGCAGAAAGGCTCAAGCACAGAGTTGAGTATAGGCTTATGTCTAACGACTTCAGACACGTTGAATTGCTAACTGGTGATGTCCGCCGCAGGAGGTGGACAACTGAGCAGAAACTGACAATCATTGAGCAAAGTTTTGAGCCAGGCGAGACGGTATCTTCGACCGCTCGCCGCCATGGCGTTGCGCCCAATTTGCTTTACCGGTGGCGCAGACTTTTGAGCGAGGGAGGTGCTGCAGCGGTGGATTCTGACGAGCCAGTTGTCGGCAATTCGGAAGTAAAGAAGCTGGAAGAGCGCGTCCGTGAGTTGGAGCGCATGCTCGGCCGCAAAACGATGGAGGTCGAAATCCTCCGCGAAGCCCTTTCCAAAGCGGACTCAAAAAAACGGATATCGCGGCCAATCTTGTTGCCGAAGGACGGTTCCCGATGAAGACCGTCGCAAATACGCTGGGCGTGTCCCGTTCAAATCTCGTTGAGCGGTTGAAAGGCAGATCAAAGCCGCGCGGGCCCTACAACAAGGTTGAGGATGCAGTGCTTCTGCCGATCATTCGCAGGCTGGTGGATCAAAGGCCCACCTATGGCTATAGGCGGATCGCCGCGCTCCTCAATCGCGAAAGACGAGCCGCCGATAAGCCCGCCGTCAACGCCAAGCGGGTTCATCGCATCATGGGCAATCATGCGATGCTCTTGGAGAAGCATACGGCTGTTCGCAAGGGACGTGTCCACGACGGCAAGGTCATGGTCATGCGCTCGAACCTGCGCTGGTGCTCGGACGGTCTGGAATTTACCTGCTGGAACGGTGAGATCATCCGTCTCGCCTTCATCATCGACGCTTTCGACCGCGAGATCATTGCCTGGACAGCGGTCGCAAATGCTGGCATCTCCGGCTCGGACGTGCGCGACATGATGCTGGAGGCGGTCGAGAAACGCTTCGGAGCAACCCGAGCTCCGCATGCTATCGAGCATCTCTCCGACAATGGTTCGGCCTACACAGCAAGAGACACGAGACTGTTTGCCCAAGCCCTCAATTTGACGCCTTGCTTTACGCCAGTGGCTAGCCCGCAGTCGAACGGTATGTCGGAAGCCTTCGTTAAAACCCTGAAGCGGGATTATATCCGCATATCAGCTCTACCGGACGCCGAAACTGCGCTCCGGCTCATCCACGGATGGATCGAAGACTACAACGAAATCCATCCACATTCCGCGCTCAAGATGGCTTCCCCGCGGCTGTTCATCAGGGCTAAATCAAACTAGCCGACTTGTCCGGTGAAATAGGGAGCACTCCATCCTCGACCTGATACACCAAGAGGAAATCGCCGCCGATATGGCATTCCCGATGGTCGGTCCAATCCCCTTTCAGGGCGTGGTCAAGCCATTCCGAGCCTAGTAGCGGCTCGTCGTTCGCTATCAGGAGCAACATGGCCTCCTTGAGCTGGTGCATGTTGTAGCGGTCAGAACGGGAAAGCCGCTCCCAATCCTTCACGAAACTCTTGGCATAGTCCGCCAATCTCGGCAGAGAAGCCCGCTTGTTACTGGCGGGTTTCTTTGTCGAGGACCGCCATCTCATCAAGCTGCCACTTATCGGCAAAGTGGCCTCGTGAGCGGCAGCGGAGTTGATGAGCGAATTTCAAGCCGAATTTCGCCGCCCATTCTGCGACGGTCTGAAACGTGACGATGATGCCGCGCTCCGCCAAGAAGTCTTCCACGTCGCGCAGGCTCAACGGGAACCGATAATAGAGCCACACCGCAGGGGCGATGATCTCGGCGGGACTAATCGTGTGCGTTGATGACGGCCAAAAAGGCCGGGCCGTAGCGTTCGAGCTTTGTATCGCCCACACCGGGCACATCGGCCATCTGGGCGTGTGAGGCTGGCCTGGCTGTGGCCAGTTCGATCAGTGTGCGATCGTGGAAGATCACATAAGGTGGCACATTTTGGGCGCGCGCGATCTCTAGCCGCTTCTCACGTAGCGCCTGAAACAGCGCTTCATCACGCTCCGAAAGGGCGGATGTTACCGATTTTCCAGGCGAAACAGCACCACGCGATGGCTTCGATTTCGGCGGGACACGCAACATGAGCGTATGCTTTGCGCGCAAAAACTGCCTGCCTGTCTCCGAGATCGACAAACTGCCGTGTCCGGCAAAGTCGACATCGATTAACCTCTGCGCGACCAACTGCCGTATGATCGCACGCCAGGTGTGATTGTCATGCTCGCGGCCGATTCCGAAAGTCGAAATCTGGTCGTGGCCGAAGCGGCTGATGCGCTCATCGTCGACGCCAAGAAGGACATCGACAATATAGGCTTGCCCGAACCGCTCCCCGGTTCTGTGAATGCAGGACAATATTTTCTGCGCGGCTATTGTCCCATCGAAGAGGGTTGGTGGTTCGGCGCAGGTATCGCAATTGCTGCATGGTTCGCATCGATCACCGAAATAAGACAGCAGCACCTGTCTGCGACAGTTCGCCGTTTCGGCCAGCCCGAGGAGGGTATCGAGTTTCTGCCGCTCCATCCGCTTACGCTGATCGGGCGCGTCGGATTCCTCGATGAAGCGGCTGCGCAGGACGATATCGTCATAACCGTAGAGCATCATCGCTTCGGCTGGAAGTCCGTCGCGCCCTGCACGCCCTGTCTCCTGATAATAGGCTTCGATGCTTCCCGGCAGATCGATATGGGCGACGAAGCGAACATCCGGCTTGTCGATCCCCATCCCAAAGGCAATCGTCGCCACCATGATGACCGCCTCGTCGTGCTGGAATCGTGCCTGGTTCGCCTCGCGCGCGGACTTTTCCATGCCGCCATGATAGGAGAGGGCGTCGTAGCCAAGACTGCGGAGCCATCCGGCTGTTTCTTCCGTCTTCCGTTTCGAAAGACAGTAAACGATGCCGCTTTCGCCCTGGTGATCCTGTAGAAAGCGTTTCAACTGCGCACGAGGATTGTCCTTCTCCATGATCGCGTAGCGAATATTGGGACGGTCGAAACCGGCGATGAAGGCATCGCGCTTGTCAATCTGCAGATGCGACAGGATTTCCGCACGTGTCGGCTCGTCGGCAGTTGCGGTCAACGCCATGCGTGGCGTGTCGGGAAACTGCGTCATCAACACATCAAGCTGTCGATAGGATGGTCTGAAATCATGCCCCCATTGCGACAGGCAATGCGCTTCATCGATAGCGATTAGCGAGAGAGGCACGTCGCTCAGGCGTTGCAATGTATCCGGTCTGAGCAGGGTTTCAGGCGCGACATAGAGCAGATCAAGTGCCCCGGCATGGATATCACGCCACAAGGCTAGCCTGTCATCGCCAGCAAGGTCGGAATTGAGCGCCGCAGCCTTCACACCCGCCTGCCGGAGCGCGGAGACCTGATCGGCCATCAACGCGAGAAGCGGTGAAACCACGATCCCCATGCCCGGTCGCGCAAGGGCGGGAATCTGATAGCATAGCGATTTGCCGCCGCCTGTCGGCATCAGGACGAATGCATTATTGCCTGCTATCGCGTGCGATACGATTTCCGCTTGCCGCCCACGGAAGGCATCGTATCCATAAATGGTTTTGAGAATGTGGAGCGGGTCGGTCATCATCAGCAGTTAAAGCATCATTCGTTGTTCAGATTCGGCATCTACATTCATAGCAGGCGTCAGCGGAAAATCAGTCGTTCATCGCAAGAAACGATGCCAGCGATTATACATTATACCGCCAGGACGTGTCGCGGATTTCAAGCAGTCTTTATCCCAGGCATGAGCAGACCAAGGGACAATCTACCGATCATAAATGCACTTTTTAGTGATCTGTCCATTCAGCGTCAGATTCTCTTTGAACGAACAACAGCACGGCTCAGTCGCGTAGCCAGTTTTCGACCCTCAGAGCACGGATGCGTGAGAATTCTCCGGTATTGGCCGTGACTAACACCACCCCGAGCGCATAAGCATGGGCAGCGATGAAGAGGTCATTCGGACCGATGGGCTTACCAACGGCTTCCAATTCGGCTCGGATTCGCCCATATTCGGCGTCGGCAGGCGTATCAAGTGCGAGCACTTGCATACTTCCAAGAATGGCCTCGATGTGCGCCAGTAGCTTCGGCGACCCCTTTTTGGCACATCCATAACGCAACTCTGCTGCCGTGATGATACTGACACAAACTGCTTCTGGCCCAACCTCGGCGATGCGTCTGGCGACAGCACCTTTGGGGTTTCGTGCAAGCTCGGACACGACATTGGTGTCAAGCATGTAGAGCGCGCTCACAGGTCGATCTCTTTCAACGGTAGCAGGGTATCGTCAACATTCGGGAACTGATCTTCCGGCCCAAGCGGTTCCAATCCGGCAAGCACTTCCAGCAGGTTCAGGCGACGCACCGGCTCTATGATAAGTCGATCTCCATCGCGATGGATCATCACCCGGTCGCCGGGAAGTTCGAAGTCAGCTGGAATGCGAACAGCCTGACTCTTATTGTTACGGAAGAGTTTTGCTTCGCGGGCTGGTGTAGGTTCGGAGTGTCGGAGCTGTGGCATATTGGTCTCCTTTGTATATACACTAGTATATACATCGTGGCAGGATAAATTTCAAGCGGCGCGCGGTCGCTAGCGCGCAATTGTACGTCCTTCAACGATATTGCAGCGGTTCATAGTGGGCACCAAACTAAGATGTGGGAAGGCCTCGTCGGAGATGGGGGTGCATGACAATGGAGACATCAACTTCCTGAATTATGCCATAGAAAACAATATCTTAGCATAAATCGCATAAGTTCTATTATGGAACTAAGTTATTGATATTTAATAATAATATATCATTTCACCATGAGCAATACGACTTCTCAGTTTGATAAACCTGATAACCGAGCCATAGTGCTCCGCCTATGGCGATGAGCGGGCCAAAGAAGAAATGTCCTGCAAGGGTGCCCACGACGAATTGTAACAGGAACATTAGGCTCAGGACTCATTCCTTTCTGAGCCAGAAGATCACGGCAGCCGCGAGCTCTATAGCTGCTCGGAACACGACCGGGCAGCGATCGTAACGGGTGGCAATTCTTCGCCAGTCTTTGAGTCTGCCAAACATGATTTCGATACGATTGCGCCGCTTGTATCGGCGTTTGTCATATTTGATGGCCTTCTTGCGGTTTTTGCGCCCCGGGATGCACGGCTTTATCTCGTTGTCTTTTAACCGTTTTCTGAACCAGTCTGCATCATAGCCTCTGTCAGCAAGAAGCCAGTCGACCTTCGGTAACGTCTCGATTAGGGCTGCTGCTCCGGTATAGTCGCTGATTTGTCCCGCCGTGATGTGTAACCTGATGGGGCGACCCTGTGCATCGCTGACGGCGTGCAATTTGGTATTCATGCCACCCTTCGTCCGACCGATCAGGCGTCCACTACCCCTTTTTTTAACCGCAAGCTTGAAGCCGTACGGTGTGCTTTCAAATAGGTCGCATCCATCATCACGGTCTTGCCGACTGATGATTTTGAAGACAGGCCTTCCAATATCTGCGCAAATATCCCCTTGTGACACCAACGGTTCCAACGATTATAGAGCGTTTTACAGGGTCCGTATTCCCGAGGGGCATCACACCACCGTAACCCATTGCGAAGAATGAATATAATTCCACTCAAGACACGCCTATCATCAACGCGTGGACGTCCATGGCTCTTGGGAAAAAAGGGGCGAAGGCGTGACATTTGTCCTTCGCTCAGCCAGTAAAGATTACTCATTGATCAGTCTCCTAAGGCGAAACTGAATCAGCTCATCATTCTGAAATCAATGGGTCCTGAGCCTAGCTTTGGGTTCACATTGGCTAACACGAACCTTAATTCGTCTCTAACAAATTCTGTAACACGTTACGAGTGTCAAACTTCTCCATTGCAGTGCCCCCTTTTCACCGGACGGGTCGGCTAGGTTGATTTATCCTGATGAACTGCGTGGGGGAAGCCATCTTGAGCGCGGACGACAGCCAGGCATTCCGGGCTTCCGGCCTCAATCTGGTGGTGAGCGCCATTGTTTATTGGAATACGGTCTATCTCAGTCGCGCTGCCGCACATTTGCGACAACAAGGCCGGAATATTCCAAACGAGTTATTGAAACATGTCTCGCCACTCAGTTGGGAACACAGAAACCTCACCGGGATCTATTCCTGGGATGCAGAACAGCAGATGACAGACGGCTTCAGGCCATTGCGCCGCACTGGTAGAATGCTACGTGCCGCGTGAAGTTCATTGTTCGTTCGACCTAAACGTACGATTTTGAACTAATCTTGTTCCGCCCCCGTTCCGCGAAGCAAAAGCGCATCTTCCAGTTCTCGCTTCAGATCGCCATGAGATCCTTCAACGGCTCCGTTCTCATGAGCGACGCCGCGATTGTTGCGACTGGCTTTCATACCGTAATGGGCACAAAGGGCTTCGTAGCGATCCGTCATATCGCGAGCGCTATCAGCATTGATATTGCGGAATGCAGCAGAAAGACTGTCTGTGCGGTGATCACGCGGTGCACCACCCAGCGACCAAAGAGCATTTTGCAAACCAGTGGTCAGGGCAGCGAAGCTTTCACCGCCTTCCACAATCTCGGCATGCTCAAAACCACTATAGGCAAGACGGAAGTGATAGAGCAGATAGTCGAAGGTCGCCCCAGCAATTGTAACCTTAAGGCCCGGTGCATGGGTAAAGTCTGACAGTCCCATATGTCCTGGTTCATGAACCGAAGCGGGCAAACCGCCCGCCTCTCTGCAAAAGGCTGCTATGCGCCCCCCGGGCTTGCTCAATCCTTCAGCGGCTTGCCGGCGGTTTCGGTGGCGGCCACCATGGCCACCAGCGCCACCACTGCCGCCGCGACCAGATACCAGGCCGGCGCCAGCTTGCTGCCGGTCGTGGCTATCAGCCAGGTCGCCACGAACGGGGCCGTGCCGCCGAACAGCGCATTGGCGGCATTAAAGGAAAAGGCGAAACCGCTATAGCGCACTCTGGTCGGGAAGATTTCCGACAGGAAGCACGGCAGCGTCCCGTCATTCACCGTCAGCAGCGCGCCGAAGGCGATCTGGATCAGGACGATGGTCCAGAAGCTGGCGCCGTCGAGCATAGTGAACAGCGGCACCGTCAGCACCATGAACAGCACCGAGGCGGCGATCAGCGCGGTCTTGCGGCCGAAACGATCCGACAGCATGCCCATCAGGAAGATGAAGAAGATGTAGGCGGCGAGCGCGATGCTGGTGGCGATGAAGGATTCGCTCTGGCCCATGCCCATTTCGGTGATGAGATAGGTCGGCATGTGGCTCAGGATCAGGTAGAAGCCGACCGCATTGAGGCAGGTCGCGCCGAAGGCGATGGCGATCTGGCGCCGGTAACTGGTGAACAGCTCGCGCGTCGGCGTGGCCTCGACATGATGGGCCTTTTCCAGCTGGCGGAACTTCGGCGTGTCCTCCAGCCGCAGGCGGATGTAAAGGCCGATCAGTCCCAGCGGCGCGGCCAGCAGGAAAGGCAGCCGCCAGCCATAGGACTGCATGTCCTCGGCGCTGAGCATGGCGAAGAGGCCTGCCGACATCAGCGACCCCGCAAGCAGGCCGGCCGCCGTGCTCGCCGGCACCATGCTGGTGTAGAAGCCGCGCTTGGAGGTCGGCGCATATTCGGCGATGAACGAGGCGGCCCCGGCATATTCGCCGGAAGCGGAAAAGCCCTGCACCATGCGCACCAGCAACAGCAGCACCGGCGCCAACAGTCCCACCTGCGCATAGGACGGTAGCACCGCGATCAACGTCGTTGCCACCGACATGATAATGATCGACCACGACAGGGCCGCGCGCCGGCCGATCCGGTCGCCGATCGCCCCCCAGACGATGCCGCCAACCGGGCGGATCACGAAGGAGATGGCGAACACCGCGAAAGTGGCGAGCAGGCCCGCCGCCGGGGCGATCTCGGGAAAGAACACCACCGCGATCACCGTGGCGAAATAGCCGTAGGAGGCATAGTCGAACCATTCGACGAAATTGCCGATGAAGCTGGCGGTCAGCACCTTGCGCAGGACGTCCGGCGACGCTCCGGTCCGGTCCAGCGGCCGGTCGGCCGCGGAGATGGCATCGGTTGTGATCATTGTTCTTCTCCCTTCAATTGCCGGTATCGGACCGACTGCCGCGATCGTCTGGCCGTAAAAGCGGCCGGTGGACCATAGCTCCCCTCACGCGCCGCACTTGCGCGGCGCGGGCCGCCGCCGGAAACCTATTCGCCGGGCAGGACATGCGTGGCTTCAGGCCGCCACGACACCCAGATCCTCGCACCCGGCTCCAGGTTCAGCTTCTCCAGTTCCTCATGGCTCTTCTGCGCCTTGACCTCGGTGCGGTCGGCGCCCTCGAGGTGAATGACCGCCGTGGCGCCGACGAACTCCTCGCCCACCACCGAGGCCTGCATGCCGTTATAGCCGTCGGCTGGCGGCTCGTTGCTGAGGTGCACGCGGTCGTCCGAGATCACGAAGGTCGCCTTGTCGCCCTTGGCGAGCGGGCGCGCCGCATTCGGCACGACGATGAACTCGCCGGCCGGCGTGGCGATCTTCACCGACTGGCCGTTGGCATAGGAGACGTTGCCAGCAAAGATATTGGACGAACCGAGGAATTCGGCGACGAAGCGGGTGCGCGGCGCACGATAGATTTCCTGCGGATTGCCAATTTGCTCGATCCGGCCGCGGCTCATGATGACGACGCGGTCGGCCATCGAGAAGGCTTCCGACTGGCTGTGCGTGACATAGACGAAGGTGATGCCAAGCTCGCGCTGCAGGTTGGAAAGCACCGTTTGCATGCGCACCTTCAGATGCGCGTCGAGCGCCGAGAGCGGTTCGTCGAGCAGCAGGATTTCCGGTTCCGTCACCAGCGAGCGAGCGAGCGCCACGCGCTGGCGCTGGCCCCCCGAAAGATGCGCGACATTGCGGTCGGCGAATTCGGTGATCTGCATGCGCTCCAGCCAGGTAGCGGTGCGCCTGCGGCGCTCCGCCTTACCGACGCCGCGCATGCGCAAGCTGAACTCGACATTCTCGCGAACCGTCAGGAACGAGAACAGCGCGAGGCTTTGCCACACCATCGGCGTGTCGCGCTGCCAGGTCGGCAGATCGTTGATACGCTTGCCGGCAAGGCGGATTTCGCCCTCGCTCGGCGCTTCGAGGCCGGCCAGCATGCGCAGCGTCGTGGTCTTGCCACAGCCGCTGGAGCCCATGATGGCAAGAAACTCGCCCTTGCGGATTTCGAAGTCCGTCTTCTCGACGGCGACGAAACTTCCGAAACGTTTGGCGACACCGTCGAAGACGACAAGCGGCTGATCGGTCATGACAGCTCTACTCCGGTCAGAATGGCCGCTGCCCTCGGCGCGGCGCTGCGTTTCATGAGCAGGATCTGGGCCAGCACCACCAGCGTCATCGAGGCGATGAACACGAAGGTGCCGATGACGTTGATGCGCGGGCTGACCTGCCCCTGCAGGAAGCCGAGCACTTTGACCGGCAGGGTCTCGTTGAGGCCCGAGACGAACCAGGCGACGGCGAACTCGTCGAAGGACACGGCCATGGTGATGAACAGCGCCGCGAAGATCGCCGGCTTGCAAAAGGGAACGATTACGTGACGCATCGCCATCCATTCCGATGCGCCGAGGTTCCACGCCGCCGCCTCCAGCGAGGGGTCCATCTGCGACAGCCTGAGGCGGACGATCGCCATGGCGAACGGCGCGCACATCACCACATGGGCGATGATGACCGAATGGATGGCGCCCGACAGGTTGATGTTGGACAGGAACGCCAGCATGGCGAGGCCGAGGATGACCACGGGGATCGTCGGCGGCAGGAGCGCCAGCGCGAGATAGAGGTTCTTGCCGAAGAACCTGTAGCGGAAATCGGTGTAAGCCGCGCCGAAGCCGAGGGCCGTCGCCAGCACAGACACCACAAGCCCGGCGACCAGCGTGTTGCGCAGGCCTTCCCAGACCAGCGGATCGGCCGCAACCGCCTCGTACCAGACCGTCGAGAACCCGCCGAGCGGCAGCGAGGGGAAGCGGTCGACATTGAAGGAGAAGACGAAGCTCGCCGCGATCGGCGCGAAGATGAAGGCGAAAGCCAGCAGCACGTAGAGCTTCAGCGCCCAGTCGATCAGCCGGTTGCTGTTGATGGTGTTCATCGTCCGCGCTCCCTGTAGGCATAGCGCACGGCGGCGAAGGCGACCGCGAGCAAGGTCGCGATCATTGTCAGCGCAATGACCGCCGCGCGCGGCCATTGCTGGCCCGACTTGGTGGTGTCGGTGATCAGGATCGACAGCGTGGGCGGATCGCCGCCGCCGAGATAGAGTGGGCTGACGAAATCGCCGAAGGTGAGGATGAAGCAGAACAGCGCCGCGATGACGAGCCCCACCCTTGCCGAGGGCACGACGACCTCGAACACGGTGCGCAACCGGCCGCAGCGCAGATTGTGCGCCGCCTCGATCAGCGTCCTGTCGACGAACACCAGGCTGAACAGTTGCAGGAGCACGACGAGCGGGAAGCTCAGGGTCAGATAGCCGACCATGGTCCCGAAATTGGAATTGAGCATGCCGTACGGCCCGAGCCCCGCCCGGGCGAGCAGGGCGTTGATGATGCCGTTGTCGGAAAGGAAGATCTGCCAGGAATAGACCCGCACCAGATAGCTGGTGAAGAAGGGAATGACCATCAGGAACACGGCCCAGCGCCGCGCCGTCTCCGACAGCTTGAAGGCGATCGCATAGGCGCAGGGAAAGGCCAGCGCGCTGGTGATGACCGCCGCCGCCGTCGCCAGCCCGAAGGTGCGCAGATAGGCATCCCAAAAGACGCCGCGGCCAAGCATCCGGACCCAGTTGACGGTGTCGAAATCCGGCTCCATGCGGAAGTTCCGCACCGTCCAGAAGCTGAGCGCGATCAGGAACAGCAAGGGCGCGAGAAAAAACAGCACCTGCCACACAAGCATCGGCAGGGAGAAGGTCAGTCCGTAGAGTGTGATCGACTTCCGCATCGCCTCGGTTCCTGGCTAATGATCCGCCCTGTCGGCCGGCAGCCGTGCAGGGATTGCGGGAGAGGGCCAGGCGCAAACGCGCCTGCCCGGCTGCTGTCAACTGGCGGACCACCAGAGCTCTGATTACGAGCCCTTGTATTCGGACCAGAAGTCGTTCCAGTCCTCGATGCTCTGCTGCACGGGCAGTTGGCGATATTTGATGCGTCCGCTGCGGATAAGGTCCATGGCGTTGCTCTCGTTGAGCAGCATGCCCTGCCGCCTGGCTTCCTCGGGCGTTTCCGTGGCCAGAAGCTCCCAGCCCTTCCTGTTCGGGATGAGGCAGGGATATGCCGCCATGTTGGCCGACTTCACCTGCCCCTTGGGCGAAGTGATGTACTGGATCCACTTGCGGGCGAGATCGGCCTTCTGGCTGCCCTTGCCGATGGAGAAGGACTCGGTGAACTGCAGCCCGCCCTCCTCGGGGATGACGCTTTTGACCTTGGCGCCGTTGCGTTCCAGCGTGCCGGTGATCCAATCGCCGATCCCGGCCATGGCCAGCATCTGCCCGTTCTGCAACGAGGAGAAGGTGCCGCCATAATCGAAGAAGCCGCCGATCTGCTGGCGCAGCGTCTTCATCTTCTCCTGAAGTTTCTCCCAGGCCGCCTCATCTATATCGTAGGGCGAGGCATTGCCTTCAAGCAGGCTGATCTGGCCGAGATTGGGCAGATGCCAGTCAAAATGGCCGACCTTACCTTTCAGCTTCCCGTCCCAATAGACATTGTAGGTCGAGGCTACCTTTTCGGTGAGGGCGTCGGTGTTGTAGGCGACGCCAAGGAAACCGAAACGGGTGAGAACCGAATAGAGCTTTCCGTCCTGCCAGTGGCCGGGGAACTGCTGGAACTCGGGGAAATAATCGTCAAAATTGTAATCCTTCGGGTCCAGCTCCTCGATATAGCCGGCGGCGTTGAGCTGCTGGACATATTCGGCATCCGACAGGATGACGTCGAAGGTACCGGGCGGGGACTGGGCGATCAGGCCCAGCATGTTGTCGCCGCCGGTGTAGTATTTGGGCTTGAACTTGACGTTGTTTGCGGCCTCGAACTCGGCCACCACGTCAGGTTCGGCATGGCCGTACCAGGCCAGCATGGTGAGTTCAACCGGCTGGGCGAAGGCAAGCCGGCCAAGATAGGGCATGGCGAGGACGCCACCTCCCACTATGGTCGCGCCCTTGAGGATTTCACGCCGGGTGCTCCGGCTCGAGAACGATCGTTCTGTAGTCATAGCATTCCCCTTGTTATGTTTTTGAGACAAGGGTACGCAGCACCGTTACATTTGAAAAATTAATTCTCATAATTGTGGCATTTGCGTCGCTTATTGACGATCGAGCGTGCCAAGCCCGTTTGCGGGGTTCCCGGAGACACCAGCTTCGTCCAGCCGAGCGATGATGTGGTTCACCAGTCGGATGCCGGCGTCCGAAAGACGCGGATGCTTGTAGAACAGCCCGACGCGTATTTCGGCCAGCGGCGGGAAGCCGTCACGCTCGTCGAGGGCGCGCATGCCGGGCAGCATGGTGTAGCGCGTGAGTGCGCTGACACCGAGCCCATTGATCACGGCGTTCTGTAAGCCGCCGATGCCGGACCCCGTATAGGCGACGCGCCAGCGTATATGGGCACCATCAAGCGCCTGGATCATCCGGGCACGATAGGCGCACCCTTCCGGGTGGGCGGCAAGTGGAACGCCATCGACTGGTTTGAATTCCGATTCTTCTGCTGCTGCCCAAACGGGCTTCTCGACCCAAAATCGTGAGAGATATTGCGTCCGCTCGTTGTTGACCATGGCGATGGCCAGATCGAGTTCGTCGGCACCTAACCGATCCAGGATATCGGCACTCCAGCCGCAATAGATCTCCAGCGATATGCCTGAATGTTGCCGAGCATATTGCGTGATCAGGCCTTGCAGAAACGAAACGGCATAGTCGTTTGGCAATCCAACGCGCAGCACACCGGAAATTTTGGAACGGTTGAAATAAGAGGCGGCCTCATCGTTCAGCCGCAATATCTCGCGTGCAAAGCTTAGTAACATCTCCCCTTCGCTGGTGAGAAGTAGCGAGCGTCCCGACTGCTTGATGAGTGGCGCTCCCACCAATTCCTCCAGCCTGCGCATCTGCAGTGAGATCGCCGGCTGTGTTCTGCCCAGCATGTCGCCGGCTTTGGTGTAGGCACCAAGATCTATCACAGAAACGAAGGTCCGCAGGAGATCCGTCTGGAAATTGACGATATTGGCCATGGATTTCCATTTCTCATGGGAGGATGACAATTATAAATTTCTCATATCATAGAGATCGCATCAAATTTTTATAGTTCGCAAAAATGGGAGATGAGCATGTCTGAACAATCGGTCTTCGCCGCGGAGCTTTCGTGGCCCGACTATGAAGCCAGCGTCCGCGATGGCGCGACGCCGATCCTACTGCCGATCGGCTCGATGGAGCAGCACGGCCACCACATGCCGATGAATGTCGACGTGCTTTTGCCCGTCGAGTTCGCACGCCGCGTCGCCGGTCGCATCGACGCACTGGTGGCGCCGCCCTTCACCTATGGCTACAAGTCGCACCAGAAATCCGGGGGCGGCAACCACCTGCCCGGCACCACCAGCCTCGACGGCGCCACGCTGGTGGCGGCGCTGCGCGACGTCATCAAGGAATTCGCTCGCCACGGAGTGCGCCGCATCTGCCTGTTCAACGGCCACTTCGAGAATTCCTGGTTCATCATCGAAGGCATCGATCTGGCGCTGCGCGAGCTCAAATGGAGCGGCATCAACGACATGAAGGTCGTCGTGCTTTCCTATTGGGACTTCGTCGACAAGCAGACCATCGCGCGGCTCTACCCCGACGGCTTCGCCGGCTGGGACCTCGAGCATGGCGGCGTTCTGGAAACCTCGCTGATGCTGGCCCTCTATCCGGATCTGGTCAGGCTCGACCGTGCCATCCATCACGAGCCGGCGTCGTTCCCGCCCTATGACGTCTATCCGGCAATTCCCGAATGGACGCCGGCAAGCGGCACCTTGTCTTCACCCAAGGAAGCCTCCGCCGAGAAGGGCGAAATCCTGCTCGACGTTTGCATCGAGGGGATCGTCAGGGCATTAGAAACCGAATTCCCGCGCTGAGAACCATCCCTCCGAACAAGAAAGCCGCGGTTGCCCGCGGCTTTTACTTTGTTGCTTCCGTTCACAGCGGCCGCCGGATGATCGCGGTCCTGCGCGCCTTGACCACGGCCAGGGCTGGTGGCCTGCCCGCCGGCAGCATGACGGCTGCGCACGCCCCGATGCGGGCCAGCAGCCCCGGCCGGCGAGGCGGGATCGGCGGCAGGGGCTTTTCCGATCCGCCCCTGCGGCCAGTCGACCGGGATATAGAACCCCATGACGAGCCCTGCCCGCTCAGTTCTTGATGATGTTGTGCTCGGGGCCGAAGGGGAAGCCGGTGATGTTCTCGGCGCTGTCCTCCTTGACGATCAGGATGTCGTGCTCGCGATAGCCGCCGGCGCCCGGCGCGCCTTCCGGCAGCATCACCATCGGCTCCATGGAAACCACCATGCCGGGCTCCAGCACCGTGTCGATGTCCTCGCGCAGTTCCACCCCGGCCTCGCGGCCATAGTAGTGGCACAGCACGCCGAAGGAATGGCCGTAGCCGAACGAACGGTACTTCAGCAGGTCCCACTCGCGATACATGTCGTTGAGTTCGAGCGCGATGTCCTTGCAGCGGGCGCCCGGCTTGATCAGCTCCAGCCCGCGACGGTGGACGGCCACGTTCTTCTCCCAGATATCGAGGCTGGCATCGTCGACATGGTCGCAGAACAGCGTCCGCTCGAGCGCGGTGTAATAGCCGAAGATCATCGGGAAGGTATTGAGCGAAAGGATATCGCCCGACTGCACGATGCGGTTTGTGACCGGGTTGTGGGCGCCGTCGGTGTTGATGCCCGACTGGAACCAGGTCCAGGTGTCCATCAGCTCGACGAACGGAAACGACTTGGCGATCTCGCGGACCATTGCATTGGTGGTGGCGATGACGACTTCATGTTCCGGTACGCCAGCCTTGACCGCCGCCGCGCAGGCCGCACCGCCTACGTCACACACGCGCGCTCCTTCGCGGATCAGCTTCTGCTCCTCCGCCGACTTGATCGTGCGCATCCACATCGAGGGCTGGCCGACATCCACGAACTCGACGCCCGGCAGCGCTTCCTCGAGCTGGCGGCGGAAGTCGAGCGAGACATGATCGAATTCGATGCCGACGCGCTTGGCGCCCTTCGTCAACTGGCGCACTGCCTGATAGAAATTGTCCCGGCGCCAGTCGGTATAGGTGATGTTGTCGCCGAAGCTGCGCCGCCAGGGCTGGCCGCCATCGATGCCGGCGGAGATGGTGGTCGCCTTGTTGTGGTCGATGACCATGCCGTATTTGCGGCCGAAATAGCAGTACAGCCAACCCGAATAATAGTTGATGCAATGGTAGGAGGTGAACAGCGCCGCATCGACGTCGTTCTTGGCCATCCAGCCCCGCACGTCGTTCTGACGGCGGGTCATTTCGGCCTCGGAGAACGGCGAATAGTCCTTCTCGCCATTGTGCCATTTCATGACATGCAGCATGTCGTCGGTCGTCGCATGGGAGATATTGTCGGCCATCGGGTGCTCCTCCTTGAAGTGCCGGGTTTATGGGCTCCAGACTAAAGTTGCCGATGGCATTTCAAAAATTTATTCAATAAATGGGATCATAACATGCATTTATAGACTGTGCGGAAGCCTCGCATCGATTCCGGCAAGCAAAAAGCAGTGGGAGTATTATGGCGATACGGCTGGTGAGTGACCGCCACGGCCAGTCGCTATTCTCAAATGTTCCGGTCTCGGCCACGGAAAATGCGGAAGAACCAAGACGATTCCTGTGCTATCCATTAATGAATGGAGCTCCCGTTGGCACATCAATTGAACCCCCCTTCCAACGGGGTAGCTCACCTGCGCTCGGAATCCTAAATCGTTCGCGGTAGGGACGCTTATTGCTGAGCGCCCCGCACAGGCCTGTACGTGCGGAATTCCCGCATAAGGCTCGTACCTTGGGTGAGTGACGGCGAGGCGCGCGTCAGGCCAGGGGTGAAGAATGCGTGGCTTAGGAACCCAGCCGTCAGAGATGCGGGTGATTCGCGTCCATTGGCCGCCGGCGCGATCCGGATCGGCTCCATCATCTGCTCAGACAATGGGGACGAAACCGATCATGTATTAGGTGCCGCGCACTCATATCATGATTGAAATTATCAGGTTTTTTCGCTACGAAGTTTGGGACAAACATCGCCCGAAGGACATTGCGAAATGCGGAAGTATTCCAAGCTTATTCCTCTTTTAGTAATCTCAACATTTCTAATGGTGCCGGCGGCGTTCTCTGAAGAGCCCAAGACCCTCTCCGTCATTGACGACAGGGGGGGCACAGTTGACGTGCCGGCCAGTCCGGAGCGAATCGCCTCGATATCGTATCTCGCCACTGACGTTGCATTGGCGTTGGGCATCAAGCCTGTTGATTGCCGCTGAGAAGTGACCCGGTGGGGGTGCGGATAAAAACTTGGACTGGTTTTACGTCACAATGCCAAGACAGTTTCGATATTCGATTGGGCTGCGTGCGCCAAGTGATATCTTAATCCGCCTCTCGTTGTACCACCGAATGTAGCCATCAACTTCATTGATAAACCGCTCGAGCGTGATGTTCTTCCAATCGCTGGGATAAAAGAACTCTGTTTTTAGCCTGCCAAAGAAACCTTCGCATGCAGCGTTATCTGGGGAGCACGCCTTGCGGGACATTAAGCGCACCAGCTTCGCATCACTGATCCTCGATAGCCAACCCGGCCAGCGATAGTGTGCACCCCGATCAGAATGTACTATTGGCCACTCATCTCTACCTGTTACAGTTTCTATGGCTGCATCAAGCATCGTATTGACCAATTCCGCATCTGGTCTCACTCCGATAGACCAGCTGATGACCAAACCATCGAAGCAGTCGATGATGGGCGAGAGATATACCTTGCCAGCCGGGATATGGAATTCAGTGATATCAGTTAGCCATTTCTCATTCGGCGCTGTGGCCTGGAAGTCGCGATTAATAATGTTCTCGGGTGCCGGACTAATTTCTCCGAGATAAGAGCGATATCGCCGCCGCTTTGGCGTGGCAACGATCAGGTTCTCCTGTTTCATCAAGCGCTGCACAACGTTCTCTGAGATTGTAACGCATTGTTTGGCTAATGACGCCTGTAGCCTGCGGTAGCCATAGCATCGACGGTTGGCTTCGAAGATTTCGGTGATGTTTTGACGAATAGTGAGGTACTTATCGCTCATCCTCATGCGGGTTCGATGGTAAAAATATGAGCTGCGCGCCAGTCCCAACCGAGCAAGCAGATCAGGGAGTTGATAAAGACCTTTTAGGCCCCTGAACATTAAAGGGGCACCGATATACGGTTGGCCGACCGTTTGCGGATCGATGTTTA
>NZ_NNRM01000042.1 GCF_002252525.1 Brucella pseudogrignonensis | reverse complement strand
GGTGTACCGTGGGTGTTGTCACGTTAAGTTTCTCTGGCCGGAAAGGCCAGGGGCTCGTAGATATTCAGGCGAAACAGGCCGCAATTTTCCATGCATCGAAAGCTTCGAGGCGATGGTAGCGAATTGTGTGTGCGGCTCGGCGACGAGATGGAACAGAGAAACAATTGCGGGTCGCTGAGTGCATGGAGACGAACCGTTGCAACGCTCCAGGTGACCGATGACCTTGCATGGTTCGCTCCCGTTTCCTAAACGGCAGATGGCTATTTTCGGCCCGATTATTGAGGCCCTTGTGCGACCAATGGTCAAGGCCGGGTGCCACTTCTGCCTTTGCTGCACCGTAGGAGCGGAGCTTATCGGTGATGATCCGTTTGGGAGCAAAGCCATAGCGCTTCATTAACGCCACAAGCAATCGCTTTGCCGCCCTTTTATCACGCCGCTTCTGCAAGATTTCTTCGAGAACGGAGCCATGTTGATCCACCGCACGCCAAAGCCAGAATTTTTCTCCAGCGCATTTGACGACCACTTCGTCCAAATACCAAATATCGCCGGGGCGCGCCTGACGCCGCCGCAAGTTGCGTGTGATCTGGGGGCCGAACTTGGCGATCCAACGACGAACTGTCTCGTATGATACGTCGATTCCACGCTCAAGCAGCATTTCCTCAACTTCACGCAGACTAAGGTTGAACCGCAGATAAAGCCACACCGCATGAGCAATAATCTGTGGCGGAAAACGGTGACGCTTGAAGATGATATCTGATGTCTGCATCGCCAAAATTTACGCCCAAACCGTCAGGCAGGCAACTGTAGCCCAGTTAACGTGACAACACCCCAACGATCTATTGGTTTGAACGTTAGAGTTTCTGATGCAAGATAATATAGTTCAGTAAACACTTTGTACGCGATATAAGACAGGTTTATTCTCGACATTGTGTTTCTTGAAGAACCTCCATAGAATCTGGATGATTCAGATTATCAGCGGTTAGCGTGACAGTTCCCCTCGGAGGGGTCTGTTGCAAACTTGTGTCACTTCCACTTCCTAGACCAGTTTCTCAATTCGGCCTTTGCCTTGTCAGGCCATTCCTTGACAACTGGGAATACCTTGATCTTCTGCCCGTCAAGTTTGTACGCGGCATAGACCTTTTTGTCTGAGTAAGACAAATATAAAATCGCTTCCTCGAATGTGCAGCTATGTGGCGTGCAGGATTGTCCGAAGTAATCGCCACGGGAATATTCGCCGCTCCCCATTCCCGTCAAGATCGTCTGATACTTATGAAAGTCGCTTCCAAGCAGCTGTTTGATTTGTGCGCTGATCTCCACGTTGTCAAAGACATCCCACGGATAGCTAATTGTCTGCTCTCTTAGCGCATTCCAACCACTGTTATCGCTTGCCTTAAATGCTACCGATCCCGCCTTTTTAAGGCCTTCGTTAGCCGTCCATTGCCATTTGTCCTGACCTTTTCCAGGAAGGTTCGGAGTAGAAAATATGATCTTGTCTTTCTCGATATCGTGCGACATCGTTGCGCAAGAATCTATGGGGCCATCCAGTTTCGCTTTCCCGTCAATGGGAAGGCTAATCACAAAAGGGCTGCCATCGCAGGCATTACCGCCGCCTGAGCTTGATCCGATGATAATCGGAACGCCCGACACAGTCGTCAACTCTTCGAAGAGAATGATCGCATTACGGTGCATTTCGCGACCGTCGACTTTCAGGATTTTCTCGTAGTCCTGCTCTGCGAGCGTGATTTCGTGGCCATATATTTTGCCTATATCGATTGCATCCGCATAAGAGCCGCCTGCCAACAATCCGCTAACAACTAATCCGATAAAATCCTTCATTTTTCCCCGCTTTTGCCCAGCTAGTGACGGGTATTTCTGCATTAAACAGAAACGATAGGCAACTCTGACAGCCTCGTCGTATATCTTGGCGACCGCATCGTTGCTTTCGCTTCAAAATCCCGTTTGAAGCCTTCCGAACCAAGCAGTAATGTTCTTCATGCCCCAACGGTCGTTGACAGCATCCAGCGCTGTCATCAAGCGTGCATCTCTCGGCCGCTCGACTTCGAACAGCATCTGGGGAGGGTTGTCGGCCGAAATCAGGTCATCGAGCATGACACCCGCCTTCGTGTATGCATATCCGTTGCCAGACGGATCGCCTTTCCAACCTTTACGCGTGCAAAAAAGTGCCGCCTGCACGAGATCGAATGTATTATTGCTCATCGGCTTCAAATGCACTGTTCTCGATACCGAGTGGCGCGGAGCGGTTTGCGAAAACAGGCTGGTGTGAAAGAAGACCGTCACCTGTCCCGCTACGAGACCATGTTGCCTGAGCTTCTCAGCAGCGCGCGTTGCATGCGCTGTCACTGCCTGTGCCACGGCGTCAAGTGAGATCATCGACGATCCAGACGATCTCGTGACGGCCATGCCTTTTCGCTGTGGAATCACTTCTTCCAGTTCCAGACAGCGAACGCCCTGTAATTCGGCAACAAGACGTTCCAGAACTACGGTGCCAATCTTACGAGCCTGGGTGTCGAGTTCTGCCGTCATTTGACCCATTTTTGCGTCTTACTGTGACCCACGGGAATACATTCAGGGTCTTTAAATAGCCGCAAATTCCTCACGATGGACTGGGTCACCGCGAGACACAAAAGTGGTTTAATTCGTCGCGCAAATCAACACTCTGGTGATGATAACTTGGGCATGACCTTTCCGCCTTCACGTAAAGAGGGGCTGGGCCGCGCAAGTTATTCAATTTCCTAACCGGGATCACCGATATCCGGTGTCGCCATCCTCAAGTACGCAACAGCCCATGTGCCACGTTTTTTAACGGGGTCAAATGCCTCCAATAAGACATCGGCAACTCCCCTCTGATCAGCAATATAGCACAGTCTGTTTCTACCGCGCACAGGCGGACCAAGGCCCGTGATCGTTTTTTAGAATTTCATTCGCTTTCTTCAAAAGGTCATGCTCAAGCTGCAGTTTCTGTATATCGTGCTGCAGTGTTGCGAGCTGTCGCTCCAATTCTTTTCGCTCTGGCACAGGCGGTGAGTTATTCTTGCGCTTCATGATTGCGGGAGCCTCCGGACCAAGTAACTGGTTTTTCCAGTTATACAGTGTCGGTCTGCATACGCCGAGCTTTTCGGCCAACGCCTGCGCGCTTTCTTGCCGATTATAAAGCCCCACGACGCCAATCTTCTTCAATGTCTCCGGATATCGTGGAGGAGCAGCCCTACCAACTGTAGATTTTTGAGCTTCAGGGAACGCCTCCCGAACCCAAGCGGTCAACATTGCACGACCGGGATAGCCCAAAGCACGCATCGTTGCAGAAGCACAACGACCATGCGTGCGGTAATGCTCAACAGCCGCTTCCTTTTGAGCCTGTGTGAACTTAGGCGCTCGGGGCGTAAACCCTAAACGCAGATTGAGCCGACACTCGTATTCTCGACACCAACCCTTCAAAGCATTCTTGCTTGGATAACCCAATTGGCGAATAGTCGCCTTCGAACGCTTGCCCAGCTTGATATAAAGCGCAACAGCGCGCATCCGGTCTTCGTAGGAATACATGAACTACCTCCCTGATAGTCCAAGTTTTCGTCCGCACCCCCACTGGGTCAGTTCTTAGCGGCAATCAACACATAAGGGTGAGTGGCTTTGTTCGTTTAGACCCGGCGCGCAAGGCAGGTTAGGCGAAGCCGTAGATGGTAAACCCGCCGCTCCTCCGCCCTTCAAACTCTGTCGAGCGGTATCAGGACGGTTCAAGGGCCGCCCCACAGTCCCGGCCCTCGAAACTTCCACCCCACCCCAAATTCCCCGAAACGAGATTGCGTTTGTTGTGCAGGGCAAGACTAGTGCTGAGCAGCCAGTTTCACTATCATGTGCTTGTACCACCAATACGCCATACCAGGCCAGCCTATCCGGATTAGGGCAACGCAGGGCATGATCATGTTCCAATATAAGCGGCGTAGCCTTTTCCGCCCATCACTGCTCGCCAACAAAGAACGACTGATACTTGGAGCAACCTGATAATAATACGCGATTTCCGCCGCTCCAAAGGGCTGATGCCGAAGCCATTTATCGCGGAGCCCCCGCAAGGTTTGCAATTCAAAGCAATCGTCAGGACGACCTTGCACTGCACAACAAGCCGTTGTTAGAAAGCAATGATCGAATTCATCGACTGGTTCTCGTTCATAGGTTCCGCAGGACACATCGCGCTCCAAACTTGAATTCAGTTCCGCCAGTGCTTTGGTGTAGATTTTTTCGAATTCTTCAGTCGCCAGAGTTTCCCGCATGAAAGCGATCTTCAGGGCATTCTGGCGTATCACGCCAGTTTCTATAATCACCGGGGACTGCTTTCGCAGAAAATAGGAAATCTGGTTGCCGATGGTATGATTGTCTATATTGAAAGAGGCATCCAAAAAGAATTCGGAAACGGGCGCATCTATTTTGCTGTATGCGTACGGCCCCCGCGCTCCCGGAGAAAACCATCCTTCCATGCGCACTGATTGTCCGTTAGCTGCTGTTATCTGAAAATAGATCCGGTCTGTTTTGCGATAGCTGAGCCGCGTGTTCACAACGTCGTTGTCTTTATCCTTTCCCGCCCAGTAATTGATATCGGGTTTACCGGATCGGAGGGTAACGACCGCTCTGTCGGTGTAGGCTAAAGCTGAAACGTCGATTTTTCCGCCTGTTATTTTGCTTCCAACAGTGTGGAGTTCAATGGAAAATCCCAGCTCTGGTTCGTGCACAATGCGGTCGGAACGCGAAACCTTGCCATAGTCAAAAGTATACACAATTTCGAGGGTTTCTGTCTCTGCTTCACTCGAAACGCCACGTTTGCGCATCGGGATAACTTGTACATGCCACTTTCCGCTCTGCTCTTCGACGCTGCATGTGAAGCTGGCCAGGGCAAACTCAGGAAAGAATGATGTAGCTGCCGCCGCAGGAACGGCAGACAGGACGGTGCGTCTGGTCAACGTCTGCGATATCTTTTCCGTCTTTTTCATTGGGGGGAGCTTTCTCGTGTTTGAAGTTCCTGGACGGTGCGCAGGGAAGGAATATTGAAAACAAGCCTCTGCTCCCCCTTCGCAGCCAGTAAAGTCTCGCCGGTCGAGGACATTTCGATGGAATAGGTGCCTCTATCGGACCAGGTGGCGATGGTCTTCATTCGCTCAAAATCCATCACCGCAAGTGACGTGGCACTGGCTTCGAATTTGGCGTTTAACGCTACATAGGGGCGGTTCGGATGAAATTCGAGTTGCAAGGGAATCATCGGAGAGTGAGCTTTCCGTGGCCCGGACCAGTCACGTGTATTCCACACACTCATCTGATGACGATTGTCGAAAACTAGAATGTAACGGCTGTCGCGGCTTGCGCCGATCGTATGCGGCCAGTTTACCCCATCCAGACGGCGAAGCTCGGCAAGCGTTTGCGGATTCCGCACAACGATTTCACGCATCTGGTGCTGGCCGCTTGCGATCGCGTTTCCGTCAGGAAGCCATGCGAGAGGGCCCCCGATCCGAACCGGACCCATCCGCGTCACAGCCGCGAACTTGCGCGATTTGATATCGTAGAGTTTGAGAAAGCCGTCCGCTGTAGAAAATGCGACAGCGTTTCCATCTGGTCGCCAGACCAGATCTATGATCTCCTGAGATTCATGAATTTGCGCGATGACGTATCCAGACGCGGCATCGTAAATGTATGCGGCTTCTGTTGTCTGGCCAGTCGCTTCGCGATAGCTGGAAATGGTAGCTATGTAGTGTCCATCAGGTGAAAATCGGTGGTTCCGCCCGCGGTAGAGGTTGTGCTGTTTGACGCCGGCTCGCACATCCCAGGTTTGGGGTGGCTCCTGACCAAAAACAGCGCGATAAGCATCAGGCGCGAAAGCATTTCCTTTTAGCGCAGAAGGAAGTGAGGAGGCGCGTTCGCTACCTGTCGCCAGAGGCCGGATTTCCACGCGCCTATTTGAACTCCGGCTTTTGCGTTTCTCGTTGGAAGCGATTGGAAAACGGATACCAAAGCCATTGACCTGCACGCGCCAAGGTTCAATACTATGTTTGTCGATGAGGTAACGTTGCACCCCTCGTGCGCGACGGAGAGACAGGTCATCGTTAACTGCCACGCTTCCGGTGGCATCCGTGTGGCCTTCTATTGACAGTGCTGCGTCTACCCTTCGCACCGACTTCAATACCTCGGCTACCTTATCCAGAACGATTGATGCTTCTGGCAAAAGGACATCGGAATCAAAGGCGAATGTAACGTTCACTTGCTTGTCGCGACCAAATACCAATTGCCATTCCGAAATGAGGGCATCTGGAATTAAAGGCTCATACGGTTTCTTTTGCAGAACCAGTGCATTTTCGATCAGTGACGATTTCCATGAAAGCCATTCCGAAGGAGCGTTGCCTGTAGACTGTATTTCATCGAGATAAACTTTGGCATCAGCAAATTGCTGGGCGGCAATCCTGTTTTCGGTCGTCGCCTTCAGCAGATGTTGGCGCCGTGCAACCGACCATGGAAGCGACAATTTTTCTCGATAGAACCCGTAAGCGTGATCAAAATTTCCGTATGATTGATGAACCGTTCCAAACGATATGATCGAAGATAGGCGGGCCTCTTCGTGCGGGGCGAGCGCCAGCGCATCGAGTGCGAGCGCCGCCGCTTTATCTGGCTGCGGCAGGAAGTTATAGTTCAGCCACGCAAGAGTGTTTTTCAGGAAATAATTGTCCGGCAGAACACTCCGCGCGTCCTCCAGGAATGACTGTGCTCCATCAAAATCGTAGAGTGTCATAGCCAGAAATATTTCCTCAGCAACTTCCGCTGTCGGATGGATGGCAAAGCCTGCCTTGAGATAGTCCACGGCATAGCGGTTTGAGCCGAGTTGGTCACGCAACATTCGCCCTACAAAGAAATAGGCCGAAGCTTCCCCAGCTGGGTGTATCAAGGGCGACATGGGCTCGGATACATAGGCCAAGCGTTCGGCTTTCGGCATGGTGTCGTCAGAGAGTTTGTCGCGCCGCAAGATGGCGAGTTTCTCATACACCTCGAAGGGTGCATCCTTGCTGATTGCATTCTGGTAGGACTTTTCCGCTTCTGCATATCGTCCATCGGCCTCCGCGTCGAGACCTCGTACGAAATCGAAAGCGTATTCTTCTTCGCCGACCTCTTGTTCCCAACGATTGAGAAAGTCCATCGCAGCTTTTTTGTCTGCAACCTTCTCTTTGCGCAGGAAGAACCCATTGCGGACAAGGTCGACATCAAAGGGTGCCGTGGTTAGGGCTTGGTCATAAAGATCACGCGCCGCCTCCGGTCGCGAGGCTCGCTCATGCGCGACGGCGAGGTTGATGTACGCAACAGTCAGTTCAGGATCGGCTATAATGGCGGCTTCGTAAAGCCGGATTTGCTCATCTGCTCGCCCGTCTACACCCGCGATCCACGCGGCAGAAAACAGTCCCTCTGCGGTTTCGGAATGAGCGTCAGCCAAATGACTCCGAATGATGGCCCGCTCCGCCGCGCTGGGTGTTTTCAGACTGCGTTGCATAAGATCGATTGGATTCTGACTGGAGTAGGAGGGATGCTCTATCGCGGGTGACTGCGACACGCCGCATAGCAGGAAGATAAAGCAGAAAAGATAGCGAAGTGACATCATGGCTCCCTGGCAAGAAATTCAGATATGGATACAGAACGTTTCGTTGTCATCCGAATGCCCGTGATGCCCGTATTCCCCCTGGATTTTCTCTCTCTGATGAATATCGGCAGCATTCTTTTGAAATTCACTTCGAAGGAATTTCCCTCCGTGAGAGAAAATCGTTTCCATGCAAATTGTAAGATGAGAAGAACAGTAGTGCTGAGGTGGACAAATCGCTTGAACCTCTGCGGAGTTTCCTGCAACCTGTTCCGGGATTGGGATAAACATGTTGAATATGTTCTGTTGAAGTGCCGGAATCTCCATGAGACAGGACGAGACAGAATTGCAGGCGGGATATTGGATGCTGTCGAAGTCGGAAGAGCAGATCAATGAACTGATCGCCGCGATCTATGCGGCGTTGCTCGGGGAGCAGGATTGGCAGAGTTTTTTGGACAGAATGAACAATGTGACGCCAGGCGCACTTTCGACCCTGTTCTTTCATGACTTCAGAGCCAATACCGGAGCCGTGGCATATGTATCCGGTACGGAGGGCCGAGAGCGTGCCCTCAATGATTACGAAGGTCATTACAGCAACCTCAATCCCTGGATGAGACGTGTCGCGGCTACCCCTGTTGGAAGAGGCATTATCGGCGAAGAGATCATCTCTCGTGATGAGTTTAACCGCAGCGAATATTACTGCGACTATATTCGCCCGAACGGACTCGAAACGGGAGTAGGTCTGACCCTTTACAAGGACCAGAACTGCTATTTTCTGTTGAGTACGCTGACAGATGACACGGATATTGATCGCAATCTCGACCGTGCCAACATGCTGACCCGGATTGCCCCACATTTGCAGCGGGTGTTTCGCTATTACCGTTCTGGCGAGTTCCATAGGGCTGCAATAGATTTCGGCAAGGGGATCGACATGGCGAGCGGACTGGCTTTCATGTTGATCAACGAAGACCTCAATGTGATCAAGGCCTCCGCTGTCGCCGAACTGGCGCTCTCCTCCGGCAAAGTAGCTGGGCTTGATCCACTGGGGCGCATCAGGTTCGTCAACCCGGATATTCAATCGGCCTTGCGCTCTTTGCTGGTTCGCCAGCAGGGCATCCGCGAAACGAAAGTTTTTAACGAACCTGGTTCGGGTGTTCGGTTCATCAGAATTGGCGGCAGTCCTGCAGTAGAATTCTTTGCAGGCCCGATGGTGGCGGTGTTGATGGGCGAAGGATCGGCGGTTGGTCGTGTTTCCGGACTTACGCAGATCGCTGCCAGTTACCGACTGTCCCCGGCGGAAACGAGGGTCTTTGTTGGCGTTGTGAATGGGCTGAGCCTGTCTGACATTGCCGGTCAGTCCAACGTTACGAGGGAAACTGTACGATCCCAGCTCAAATCGATTTTCAGCAAGACCGGGGCTTCCAGCCAGATGGATCTCGTGCGTCTTGGTGCAGGTAAAACCCCGTCGATATGAAGGCTCGTGTCCCTGTGGACGAAACGCTCGGGTTAAACGGTTTTTGTCCATCAGTCGTAAGCCGGATTTCGATGCCAACGTCCTGAACGGTCAGATGTGAATGCGCGGCCACTGCTGTTGTATCGCAGTCGTGGCACCTCACAGCCTCTTGACGTCATGATGTAGCCGAGTGGACATGAACCATAACGAACATGGATATCATTATTTGTCTCAGCGATATTAGTGCTGGCCTGCACAAGTGCTCCGTTCAATGTCCGACCGATCACGTCGCAGCCAGTCAAAACCATTGCAATAAATACGGTCGTGGAGATGAACAGCCGCCGCATTGCTACCACTCCCCTACGATCCTCATTTCTTCAAAATTTTTGCTCAGCCGTTTGTCGATTTGGAGCTTGAATTTATCGTAAGTCTCCATCGTATTGTCGTAAGACTTGTTCACGGCTTCCTCTAGCTCACGCCCCAAGAAGATTTGAGGCATGATCGAACAAGCTTCGTCGAAGCGATGATTGATATTGTCGCGATATTTTTCTCGCTCTGCATTCAGACATGCTCGTTCTTGTTTAAGCGTCAGCCCATAATCGACGCAAACATTGAACCAGGGGCTCACTGGGTATCGCTGTTTGATATATTGGTACATGTCATAGCCCATTTGGCTAGCCAGCATGCGTTTCCTGAGATCGAAAGCTTTCGTACCCTCTATATTCTTGAGCTCGGAAATGTATTTTTCGATGCATTCACCATGATTGGTGAGATCAGAATCGCCTTCAAGGTCGCCACATTTATAGACCGGAACCTTGAGCAGCTTATCTTCAGTTGCAGAGTTTTTTTTAGGTGGCTCGTTCTTAGGGACTGCACTCTGGACAGCATAAGGCGTATCTGTTGGCTTAGCTGAGACTGCGGTTTTGTTGACGATGTCGGTGATTGTGCTCCGATCGCCGCCGCCGCCTTCACCGAGCGCCACATATATTTGCGCAATCGCCTTTGCAGAGCCTTTCATGATCATCGTGTGCTGGAATGAGCCTGCATCGACAATGACGTGGTCGGCTCCCTGAAGATGGATGATGAAAGTACGAGGCAAAGTGAGCTGTATAATCCGTGCACTTGCCGTGGACGGCATGACATTCTCGATCTCTGGGGGCAGACTGCCAAACGGCTGCGGTTCCACATCAAGGGTCTCAATGCGATGCGGTCTGTTGCGAGTCTTATCCTCGTCGTAGACAGCGCGAAGCGTTATGCCGCCAGGCAATGGCAGATCATAGCCGGAAACAAGTAGAAGCCGCCATTGTCTGGATTTCGTGTCGAATGTCAGGGACCCAAACAGATCACTCGACCGATAGCGAGCGCCTGGCATCTGCTGATTGGATGTCTTGTCAAAAAAAGTCCAGCCCTCCGTAGGGAGAACGGATGCAAGGCTGTGTCCCACAGGAAGAACGACCAGGAGAGCGCCGACAACAGCGTTCAAGATCGGGCGACGCATCGCGCGTGACGTCAATCTACCCGCAGCGTTCATCGTAAGCATTGAGGATCTTAGTGAAGCGCTCGCTATGATTCTTGTCGCCATGATGTCTGTCTCGTTTCAGTCAATATCGAGAAGAATGGTTTCGCATGACCGCTCCTCCCGTTTGGGTTCACTTGGTGGTTTATTGTGATACTTATGGATTTCCAAACGGTCTGTGGGTTCCGGTCTTACGTTCCCACCATTTGTAACGACCGGTTCCGTCACACACCATGAAGCCCCAACCATTTGGGTATATTTCGCCAGGCGCGGTGTTTAGATTTGTGAAGCAGCCCCAGCCGCCATGAGCCTTTTCGAGGCAAACCCTGAAATCCTTTGGCTCGTGACCAATGTTTTTCAGCTTCACGGCGAAACTTTTCGAGCTATTGCAATTTTCTCCCCAAGCCGTATCGTATTTAACGATCTCAGCCATTGCCGCTGTTCCCAGGGACAACAGTATTGCAACTCCTAACGTCGCTTTCTTCATGATATTACCTTGTGTGAACTGCGTGGTTGGTTTCCAGTCTCGTGCGTTTTTATCGCTGAAGAAAAACCTTGCGGCATCCCCCGGGTGGGGGATAGACGAACGCTGTTCACGCAAATCTCTTTTGATCGCAAGCAGCCGGAAGCGCCATCGGATGAGGTTTAGCTTACCCTTCAACAGCCCGTGGGGTCCCAGCGTTCTATCGTTCTAATCATGGATGCTGTCACGCAGCACCTCTCAGGATTTCCGCGGCAGTTGCTTTGAGTTTAGGGTGATCATGAAAGGTTGCTTTTCGGTCTTCTGATGCGGGTGCCACTTCTGACCCAACTGGCGCGCGCTACTTTTACAACGCGACGAAACCATCGCAATCATTGGTCGAAAGAAGAACTTTCGGCAGAGTGCAACATTTCCCGATCTGCTATTGCCGGGCGTTTGCGATCTATCATCGGTCTTCCGCCGCTGCATTATACTGCCGGCACATGTTTGACTCGGTAGAGTATGGCGTTCGAGGATATGTCGTATAAGCTTGGTTATACCTCTCAAGCTGCTTACATCCGCGCATTCAAACGTATCACCGGCCATCCACCATGAGCGAGCAGACAATTTTGATAGCCAGTCAAGATTCTTCGCTGCTGTTTTCGGCTAAGTGCGATATGGGCAACTGGCACCTAATGTGAGAGGTGCAGAAAATGCATCAGCAACCGTGGAAACCCACAATTTATTAGTAGAATTTCCTCGTTAGGTTGGTTTATCTTGGCTCCATCAACTTCGTGGGGGCGTCGTTTGCAGAAATCCAATCAATATGATGCGTCAGGATCGCTAGCCGGCTATCTTTTTCAATGTCGGCTCGCTCTACTGCTTGCGATCCGTGAGATGAGGATTAAACCTAATTGCCATATCTCGATCGAAAAGTTCGACGATATAGCTTTCCATGAAGAAGATCTCGCGCATTGCGTCGTCCAAGCCAAGCACCATATCGGTCCGAAAGACGTCACGGATAACAGTGTCGATGTCTGGAAAACCCTTCGCATCTGGATTTCACAACTAAAGGCAGGCTCCTTTTCGAATGCCGATACGCGGCGGTTTCTCATTACGACCGCGACAGCGCCTGATGATGGGGGCCTCGCCATGCTACGCGTCGGCTGCGCACCTGCGGAACGTCAGATGGCAAGACAGCGACTGGCAACGGCCGCGCGCACATCAACCAACAAAACATCGGAGGCGGGCCGTAACGACTTTCTAGCCTTAACCGACGAGGAAGCCGATGTGTTGCTCGCCACAATTACCGTGGTGGATGGCGCGCCAGATCTGCACAATGTTCTCGATGAAGTCGAAGGCGAGCTTCGCATCCTGTCGGCCAGTTCCGCCGACAAGGTCGCGCAATCGCTCGAAGGCTGGTGGCTTGGCGCAGTTGCGAAACGCCTCGTTGGCTCCGAGACATCCGATATTCCGGTCCAACACATAGCAATCAAGGCGCAGGAGTTCGCCTCATTTTACGGACCGGTTGGCCTTCCTGTGAGCGATCCCAGCGAGTTCGGCGAGCGGCCCTATTCGATTGAGGACGAAGACGAGACCTACGTCAAGCAGATGCGTCTAATCCAGCTGTCGGAGACGGCGATAAAGCGCGGAATTCAGGACTTCTATCGGTCGAACACGCAGCGATCAAAATGGGCGAGAGAAAACCTGCTCCTTGACGGCGACGTCGCACGGTATGAGGCAAAGCTCCAGGATTCCTGGGAGCGCAAATTCGAGGAAGAGTGTGGCGAAGCCCACTCGGCCGATGATGCTTCGAAGAACGCAATGGGGCGAAAAGTATTTCACTGGGCAAGCCAGCAGCAGATCGAATTCCGCAATGTGATCGAGACGTGGATCACGGCGGGATCATTCCATGGATTAGCTGACCGGGTGAAGGTCGGATGGCATCCGAATTACATAGATCATCTTTCGGTCGGAGTTGATGATGCCTCGACTTGATATCTGGGCTCGACGCCCTCCTGAGGAAGCAAACCTCTTTGGCCCCTCGTTTCTCTGTGCGCTTTCGCACGAATTCCTTCGCGACTTCACCAAGGATGGCCGCAACGGAGCTTCGCTCTTCCTGCTGATTATCGCGCTATCGACTGCCTTGCATCGAAGCAGCCGGGAGCGGCTACCTTATTCGACGGTCACATCACTATATGCGTGGATTCAGGATAACGAGGATCTGCTCATCGGATTTGCGTCGAGAGCGCAGAACCTGACGCCCTATTTGAAAGAGAGCGTGCTCTTCGGGTTCGCGACAAAGACGATTACTGTCGACGATGAGGGAAACCTTCGGCCCGGCGAACGCCGTGCAACTTTTCCAAAGTCGTTCTTGGACGACACTACTGCAGAAACTAAAGAAATCATAGATAGATCAAAGTTCATGGGTAGATGGCTTGCAAAATCCGGATCTGAAACCTCCATCGCAGCGGCGTTGGGAGTACGTCCATGAGTTTCATTATCAAGGCAATTGTCATCTATAGCCACGTCGGCGAACAGCAGATCGTTCCGTTTCGTGAAACCGGTCTGAATATTATCACAGGCAAATCCAAGACCGGCAAATCGGCAATCATTGATATCGTCGACTACTGCCTTGGTCGCGGTAGCTACAATGTCGCCGAAGGAACAATCCGCAAGAAGGTGTCATGGTTCGGTCTGCACATTGCCAAGGGCGAGGACGAGGTATTCATCGCCCGTGACAACCCAGGTCCGGGCTCAGGCACGGGTTCCAAGGTGTTTATCTGCCGCGGTCGAAACCTCGCCTATCCCTCCCTCGATGAGATAACGAAAAACACCACCGAGGAGAGCCTCAAGGAGTTCGTGACGCGATTTGCGGGGATTCAGGAGAATGAGCACCGACCAACTTCCGGCACCCGACCGCCATTGGAAGCAGATATCGGACACGCGCTTTTCCTTTGCTTCCAGAAGCAGAACACCATCGCCAGCCAGGACCAGCTCTTCCATAGGATGAATGAGCAGTTCCTGCCTCAAGCGATGAAAGACACCCTCCCGTATTTTCTCGGTGCCGTCGATGAAGATCATTTCCGGCTTTTCGCGGAGTTGGACGAACTCCAAAAGAAGTTGCGGCTTCTAGAGGCTCAGCAGGCCAAGCACGTGCAGGCAGTTGATGTCAGCCGGTCGCGATTGACGAGGATTCTGAACGAAGGAAAGAAGGTCGGACTGATCCGACAGGACTATCAGGCTGTGGACGATAGTGTTTTCGCTTTCCTGGCAAGGATCGGGGAGAGCGCTATCGATCAACCCGACCTCACATCCGATTTCGGCGAGACCATTGCGCGCCTCCGTGGGGAGCAGAGCACGCTTCAGGAGCGTCTGGGAGATCTCAATCAGGACATTCGAGCCGCACGAGCCTTTTTCTCCGACCAGACCGAATATTCCCGCGAGGTCAGCGAACAGCGATCCCGCTTGAAGAGCATCGAGCTGTTCAAGACCGACATCGAATCGCCGGACCAATGCCCCTTCTGCGATTCGCATCTGGAGTCCCCTCTTCCACGCGTTACGCAGGTCCGGGACTCGCTGCGGCGGGTCAGCACCCAGCTTGATGGCCTTTATCGCGACAATCCCCATATCCAACGGCATATCGCTGATCTCGAAAGCAAGATTGGCGAAGCCACCGACAATCTGAAGCTGGTTCAAAGGGAACTCCAGCGCGCTGTCCTCGATGATGAGGCCGCCAAAGCCCGTCAGGACCTGATCGTGTCGCGCGGCCGCTTCCTTGGCCGGCTCGCGGAATTTCTTGAAGCGATGGCGCCGGATCGGGACGATCTGGAGCTTGCAGCGGAGATCGAGCAGATCAAAGGCTTGATTGCTGCGGTTCGCTCCCGCATCAACAGCGACGATATAGAATCGCGACTTCAGACGATCCTGAGCTTCATCAGCCAGAAGATGACGGACTATTCCGAGCTGCTTGACCTGGAACATAGCGGCAGCTCGCTGCGATTGGACGTCAAGAAGCTCACGGTGGTCGCCAACACTGTTGATGGCCCAATCCCATTGAACCGAATGGGAAGTGGCGAAAACTGGGTGGGCTATCACGTGCTCAGCCACCTTGCGATCCACTGGTGGCTTCGCGAACGGGACCGCCCCGTACCTGGCTTCCTCATTTTCGATCAGCCCACACAAGCCTACTATCCGCCGGATATTTCGGAAGGCGGACTCGAGCAGATTGAAAAGGATGCTGACAGGGCTGCCGTCAAAGCCCTATTCAAGCTGATGGCCCATGCTTGCCATGAGATCAAGCCGGACTTCCAAGTAATCGTTCTCGATCACGCGCACCTCACTGACGATTGGTTTGAAGACTCTATCGTGAGGGAGTGGCGGGGAGATAGCGCACTCGTGCCATATCATTGGCCTGAAGGATAAACGATGCCCTAAATTCTCGTAAACTTTAGTTTCGATTTGTCCGACGATCATGCTGCGGCTCTCGCTGACACACTGGGCTGCGCCCAAGGAGATGTAGGAGAAATTCTCCAGCTGTATGCGCCGGCAGCCCTAAGAGAATACGTTGAAATGTTCGCTGGCCAAGCCCTTACAGGGGTGGCAGATATGCGCGAGCGTCGTTTGGCGGAAATACTACGTGCGTTGCCCGCCGAAAGCTTCCCAACAGACGAGCGCATCGCCCGTCTGTTTAATCTTACGAGTTTGCAAGGCCGAGCGCTTCTGCGGACAACGCTATCCCGACATCGGGCGCGTCTGAAAGAAACAATGGAGGCGGCGGCCCGCCGTTTTATCGCAGCTTGTGAAGGTGAAGACGGCGCTGAGCGAGTCGCACGGTTTCCAAACGCTGTAGTGATCGAAATGCTCAACGCTCAGCTGTCTGCAGCTGTTGCCCCGCGCAGCCCGATTAGGCGTAAGCCGGGAACTTTTGACACATATCTTGTGGCGAATGGTGCTTTCATTGAACTCCAGAATCTTTATCCATGAGCACGTCAAATCATTTGTCTGACGCCATATCCGCGGCAAGCCTCGTACTGGCCGTCCTTACCGCTCTCTACACTCTCTGGCTATCGGATGTAACAGCTGCACTGGATCTAAAGCCCGCTGCCGACCCTGACGATCGAGGACCTCAGCGAGCGAAGATTGTGAGTGCTATACTGAGTAAGGCTTTGCCGCTTGCATTCGCGGCCCTAGCTTCAATCGCAATACTGGCACCACGAGGCGCCGCCATCATCATTGAAATATGGCACCATCACGCCGAGTGGGCGTTTGACGACGTCAAAGCAATGTTCGTGCTCACGCTCGCCCTTATGTTGCTGCTAACTATCGCTTCGGTGAAGCAACTCCTTCGGCTTGTCGCTAAGTATGTTAAAATATTTCGTTCGTAATTCGTGCAAAATCATTCAAAAGCGCCTGGGTCAGACACCTGTCAAATCACCCCCCACGCCCGAAACCGCCCCCTGCCGGTCATTTCACGCAGGCTGAGCTCTTCGACCAGACGGAGCGCTGCGCGGGGCGTGATGTCGAGTTCTTTGGCGATGAGGCCTGTCGAAACCAGCGGCCTCGCCAGAACGAGCTCGATCAGACCGGGCAGTTTGGACGAGGCGCGTCGGCCGGTCAGGCGACGTTCCAGCATCTGTCGTGCCAGCATCAGCCGGTCATGCTCCTTGAACCCGAGCTCGACACCCGCCATCAGCCCCTCGAGAGAGGCCATGAGCCGGGTTTCGAAATTGCGATGCCGCCGCCGTTCGACGCGGATGGTTTTCAGGCCGGCATTGAAGGCCAGCAGATGCGCCTTCGTGGTCAGGCCATCGCGCCGCAACAGGGATGCCGCCAGCAAACGGCCCAGCCACGGCGCCCGCTGCAACACCGCGAGTTCATTCCAGGCATCGAGTGCCAGAATGGCTTGTAACACCGGCGGCAGATCCCGGATCGAACGCAACACGGTTCGCCATTCGTCGAGCCGTTCGTCCTCATCCCAGTCGGGATCGCGGATCAGCGGGTCGGCCTCCGGCTTTGACAAACGCTGCGGTTGTTTCGCTTGGGTCAGAACAGTTTCGGACCGTGCCAGCACAGCGTCGATGGCGTCGAGATCGACACCGGGCAGGTCGAACCCGTCATCCAGACGATTGTTTCTCCCCTCCCCGTCGCGTTCCTTCCGAGCGACAACCGCATCGGACACCGCGACGTTTTCGCTCGCAGCAATGATGCCGCCAGCCCCAGGAGAGGAGCCAGGCCACGCCTGCCCGCCAACCCGAAGACTGCGCAAGCCGTTCGAACTCAGCGCCCAATCCGGTGCCTGCATTGCAATGCGCCGCCTTGTCTGCAACACGTCCCGGGCAATGGTCAGTGCGTGACTGGGCGAGCGGATATCGCGCGCTGCTTCATGCAGGACGAGATCTTCCATCTCGACCAGCTCGCCGTCGAGCCACAGCGAGGCGCAGGCATCGGCAAAATGGAACCGCTCGATCAGGCCTGTGCCGACCGGCGAAGGAGCAAGACGCTCATCGAGGCGCGCCAGAGCCGCACCGGCGCGCGCCAAGGGCTGCAGCAGGGTCTTCAGGGGCAATTGGTCAAGAGCGTAACGCATTGAAAACATGGTAGACACATTCTCAAACGGACGCCAGAAGATATTTAATGTCCGACACTGATGATGCCTTTTAGTTATCCCTATAACCTCCGATAAGTATAGGTTATCAAAGGTTATATGACCAATGCATTGACCAACCTGCAGAGAAGCGCTACAACAGCCCTCAAGAACCGATAAATGCTGCCACTGCCACCTGATTAACAGCCGGAGGATCTGGCCATGACTGTAACCGTGAAAGTCGCTGAAGCCAAAACGCATCTTTCAGACTTGCTGGCGCGGGTCGAAGCGGGCGAAGAGGTGATCATTTCGCGTGGCAACACACCCATCGCGCGCCTCGTCGCGCTTGATGAACGACGTCAGCGCCTGGCCGCGATTGAAGCTGTGCGGGCTTTCCGGGCCCAGGCGCAACCTGTCACCCAGGATGAAATCCGCTCGTGGATTGAAGAAGGGCGCCGTTGATATGGCATTTATTGTCGACGCCTCAGTTGCCGGTGCCTGGCTGCTGCCTGATGAAGATCATCCGTTCGCCACGGAGATGATGAACCGACTGGCCGATGAAGACGCCGTTGCGCCGGAACTTCTGCAGCATGAAATCCGCAGCATATTGTTGATTGCCGAAAAGCGCGGGCGAATTGGCGAGGACATCATCTACACAGCTCTGACGCGTTTTCACGCCTTGCCGCTGCGCCTCGTATCGCGCAGCGAGGATTCAGAAGTCGTTCGGGTCGCCCGACGCCACCAGCTCAGCGCTTACGATGCCGCTTATTTAGCGCTCGCCCTGACAGAAAGCCTACCGCTGGCCACGCTGGATCGCAAGCTGGCCGCCGCCGCCCGTGCGGAAAGGGCCATTGTTCTGGGCCCACTCGCCCATGATCACTGACAACGTTCAATCCAGAACACTATTGCGTGCCGAAACGCTCGATACGATCGCTGCCGTCTTGCCGATGAACCGCCGCGACATGCTGGCCGGGATATTGACGGATGAGGATGTCGAAACGCTCCGTCATCTGGTCAATGAAGGCATGGGCGAAAATACGCTGCGCGCGCTGACCTCGGATCTGGCTTATCTCGAAGCCTGGTCAATGGCTGCAACCGGCAATCCCCTCCCCTTCCCCGCGCCGGAGGCCCTGCTCCTGAAATTCGTTGCGCATCATTTGTGGCGGCCGCAGCAACGCGAGATCGAACCCGATCACGGTATGCCAGCCGACGTGGAAGAGGAATTGCGCCAACAAGGCTTTCTGCGTGTGTCGGGTCCGCATGCACCGGCAACGGTCCGCCGACGTCTGGCCAACTGGTCGACGCTGACCCGCTGGCGCGGTCTGGAAGGATCGTTTTCATCGCCTTCTGTCAAATCGGCCATCCGTCTTGCGGTGCGCGCCCTGAACCGGCCGCGCAGCCGCAAGAGTGCCCATGCGATTACCGGCGATATTCTGGGCAAGCTGCTGGCGACGTGTGCCGGCGAGAATCTAACCGCTTTGCGCGACCGGGCTATCCTGATGGTAGCCTTTGCCTCAGGCGGGCGCAGGCGCAGCGAAATAGCCGGCTTGCGCGTAGAACAGCTGGTCAAACAGGCACCGGTCACCGATGAGAACGGCTCTCCCCTCCCCTCTCTCGGCATCCATCTCGGTCGCACCAAAACCAGTGGTGCCGATCACGATGAAATCGTCTATCTGACCGGTCGTTCCGTCGAAGCCCTCACCCGCTGGCTGGAAGCAGCCAGGATCGACAAGGGCAGCGTGTTTCGAAAAGTTGATCGCTGGGGCAATGTTGCGGCGCGAGCGCTGGAACCAAGCGCCGTCAACCGGATCGTCAAACAACGCGCGCAAATGGCAGGCCTCGACGCACGTGAATTCTCCGCGCACGGCCTGCGCTCCGGCTATCTCACCGAAGCAGCCAATCGCGGCATCCCACTCCCCGAAGCCATGGAGCAATCGCGTCATCGCTCGGTGCAGCAGGCATCCGATTATTACAACAACGCCAAACGGCGCAGCGGACGGGCATCGCGATTGCTTTAAAGTGCAAACCCTCCATCCAAGGATTAAGGGTCGCACGTGGAACGGGGACTTTTTACATTGGTCAGTAGAAGACGGGCGGACGACATGGCATTGTTGTGGCTATGACAGATGAACCCGGTTTGCGCTTCAGCGGCTTCTCGCTTTGGATTGATGGACGCCAGTTCCCGGATGTGTCGGACTTCTGGGATGGAAACTGGCTGATGGTCCGCGCGCGCATGGAGGCGAACGGCGCACGTGTCGAATGTGAGGGGCCCGTACTGATGACCGTGGATATCAAGGAGTTCCGCGATCAACTCACTGCAATGGCGGCCTCGTTGACTGGCGAAGCCACACTCAAGGGCTTAGAACCCGAGATCAATGCTGTTCTGAAGATGCAGAAGCTAGGGCAAGTTGAAGCGGTGATCGAAATGACCGCTGATCCCGTCAATCAACATCATCGTTTCGTCCTGGAGAGCGATCAGTCCTACCTGCCCGGACTTATTCGTTCGTGCGACGCCATTCTCCGCAAGTTTGCTGTCATCGAGAAGAAAGGCGCCTGATCGAAAGGCAACCACACAACTTAGCTATTCCGAGCCAGAATGGCGCGTTTGGGGTGGGATTAAGCGCAACACGCTAGTTTTGCGGCGAACGGAGTAGACAGAACTCTTCGCCTCGGAAGCGAAGCGCAATATAGCTACATTGGTTCATATGATCGATCAAACAGGCTTGCTCTGGCATTGCCATTTCTTCCATCGTACAGCGCTCTTCCACACATGTTTGACTGTAAATCTGACCAGTGGGAACATGCGCGACGAAAAGCGAGGTCTTCGATCCCCTCGGATTGAGGGTTTCATATGCGGCTGTCAACCTCTCGAAAGCCGCACGATCTTGCCCCACGGGGTCAAGGTCGATCCCCATCTCGCCAACCTCGCCGACCATTTTCATGTAGCGCAGATGTCTTGATTCAGAACAAACAAGCCGATCGGCCTTCGCAGAGATCGAATACGTCAAGACAATGGCACTGACGATAATCACTACCTTCCGCATCTTTCCCTTTCGGTCTGTGTTTGATGGCCGTACAAAGTTTTGGTTTTTGCTGTCACCCAAAATCTGCGACAACTCCGACCATCTTAACGTCAGCTTCAGGGAAAGTCATTCATGACGATATGGGGCCGCCATGAAGGTCGACAGCCGCCTGGAGTTTACGAGACTCAGATGTGCAAGGCTGCATCGAGCGCACTGCGCCCATCGCCAGCAAGCCAGGACGCAAAAGTCAGCAGGTCGGGGTTGATTTCGTGCATGAGCGTCAGATCGACCTGCTCGGCAAGCGGCCCGTCTTCCAGACTCTTTGCCATATGCGCGAGATCAGCGTTTGCAGCGAGTACCTTGTCAGGAAACCGTTCGTAGGTTATCGGACGACCGGCTGCTTCACTGAGGATGACCTCAAGCTCGCGCCCAGTCAGACGGTCGCTTGCGATCTTAAGCGTTGAGCCGCCAAAACGGGTCTTGTCGGCAAGCACCGCAGCAACGAACCTGCCGATGTCTTCCACGGCGGTTAGCTGAATGGAATCATCTGGCCGGATGAGGGAAACCAAATGGCCTTTGTCCAGACCGAAACCGGGACGCACAAGCATCTCCATGAAAATCATCGGCCGAATGATAGTGGTCGTCATGTCGAGTTGTCGAATATGAGCTTCAATACGAGGCTTGGCGTCAAAACGCGGAACGCCTGTCAGTTCGTTCCCCACACTGGCACCTGATGAATAAGCAAAATGGCTGATGCCGGTTTCAGCCGCTATATCTGCAATCGATATACCATAACGAATTTCGTCCTCGGCGGCCAAGTTTGCAGGTAACACGCTGAAGACACCATAGGCGCCTTTCATCGCCGAGCGGATAACATCGGTTCCTTCAAATGAACCCTGCACAAGCTCGATGCCTGCATTCCGCAATTGCAGCGATGCAGCTTTGCTGGAATCCTGAACGAGCGCGCGAACGCGCCATCCCGCCTTCAACAAAGCATTGGCGACAGATCCTCCCTGTCTTCCGGTGGCGCCGAAAACGAGAATAGAGTGCTTGCTATTGGTCACTTGAAACCCTCGTGTTAAACAAGAGCCATCCATATATACGAATAATGTGCAGCCGGAAGACGGCACATTTTTCAGCGTTAGGCACAAGGATGATACCTTTGAACGAAGAGAGCGATGTCGGCACAGCGCGCGGATCAGAGAACGACAGGCCGTTCAGGCCCATTCCGTCAAACGGGATATGCAGCCTGCTAAGTGACAAATGGATTGTTCCGGTTCTTTGGCGTCTTTCACTGGCTGAGGATCATCGATTACGCTTTTCAGAATTGAAGAAAGAGGTCGGTGAAATCACCCAGCGCATGCTGACGCTCACGCTGCGCAATCTCGAGCGCGACGGCTTGGTTGTGCGTCACTATTTCCCTGAAGTGCCACCACGTGTTGAGTATGAACTGACGGATATCGGCCATGGAGCTTTGCGTGCCCTCGAAGGGTTCAACTTCTGGGTTCACGACAATCTGGATGCCATCAAGGCGCGTCGACGCGCTTACGATCAGGCGGAGTTGTAAATCCAGATTCCCGAGACGAGTTCAGAAGTTCCGAGAACGGTTCTGGCTAGCAAAGCTTAGCTACGACCGCTTTTCGCATTTTCGATTGCGACCCTGGACGGCGGCTTGGTCGAAAGCCGACTTTGATGACCGTACAGGAGCACGACGGAATTGGGTGCGAAGCAGTCGGCCATTTCAGCATGACAACAAGCAAAAGCTGGCTATTCTTCAGTGCGCTGCCGCGTCAACAAAAGGAACGAATATTATGGCCACGTTTATTCTGATAGCTGGAGGCTGGCAGGGCGGGTGGGTTTACCAGAAAGTAGCAGATATACTTGTTGGGCACGGGCACATGGTTGTGCCAATCACACTTTCGGGGCTCGGTGATACACCTGCCCCATCCGCAAATCTTGAAACCCATATAAGCGAGGTCGTTGATGTCGTGAAGTCGCATAGTGACGACTTGATCCTTGTCGGGCAATCCTACGGAGGAATGATCGTGAGCGGTGTAGCGGACGCCGTTCCGTCGCGAATCCGCTCACTGGTCTATGTCGACGCTTATGTCCCGGAATCCGGCGACTCAGTCTGGTCGCTGACAACACCGCATTTTCGAGACATGTTCATCGCAGGTGCAAAAGGTGACGGGCTGAATTGTGCCGCGCCCGCCAATCTAGACCCACGGTGCCGCCCACAGCCCATCGGGACATTTCTCCAGTCAATTACTTTAACCGGACGCTGGCGTGAAGTGCCTCGTAAGATCGTCGTTGGCGCACATGGATGGGAGGGCAGTCCGTTTCTCGACCTTTATCGACGTTTGGACAACGCAACGGATTGGTCAACCTTTTCTCTCGATTGCGGCCACAACATAGCTCGACTGGAACCAGAGGCATTGGCCCAGATACTCCTGACCCAGACTTGACCAACCAGATAACCATTTCAGTAGACGCCTCTCGATTTCTGCCATCACTGCCACCCGAATTCGACGACCGGCTTCTGTGGGCGGTTTTTCACAGCAGCCCAGCCTTCATTTGAAAAGCGGCAACCGATCGCCCCCTGACGTTTTTGACTATGCGTCAGGCTATAGATCTGAGCCTGCCTCCGCGAACTCATGTTTTAATGTCGCAATAATCGAACTCCTGTTCTCAGCTGAGAACACATCTTGTTGGCCACTTCGCACGACAGCGAACAGCCCCACCTGATCATGGGTAATTGCCTGTTCTGCCTGGATCGCGTTAACCTATCATTAACTTTAAAGTTGTTGACGACTCACAACGATACGGTCATTCTGACGCTCAATCCGATTATTTTCCTTGTTGAGCGATTTTAATGATCCACAGCGCCAATGCCACTAATGTCAAGCAATCCGTAGAAAAGTCGTTAACTCGGCTTATTGAAGCGGACGCCGACACACTGAGCGCCCAGCTTCAACACCTTCGCGCACGCGCATTCCCGCCGACCGCTCAGAAAGAGTTACGTAAATTTGCTCCGGGCGAAGCAGCAAAGCTGATTGGGATCAGTGACGTCTATCTTCGCACCCTCGTAAACGACGGCGTTATTGGAGACGCGGAAAAGAACGCTGCTGGTAGGCGCCTCTATTCCTTGGAGCAGATCCATGCTATCCGGCATCACCTGAGTAATAATAAAAAAAGCTACGACCAACGTCGTAGGGAAGACGATCGACTTCAGGTAATAGCCGTTACTAATTTCAAAGGCGGCTCAGGCAAAACCACTACGGCTGCACATTTAGCACAGTACTTTGCACTTCGCGGTTATCGTGTTCTAGCCGCAGATCTAGATCCTCAAGCGTCATTGTCTGCTTTATTTGGAATACAGCCGGAATTTGATCTCGAGCCTAACGAGACGCTCTACGGTGCAATCAGGTATGATGAAGCTCAACGGTCACTCAAAAGCATCATTAAAACTACATATTTCAGCGGTCTCGATATCGTACCTGGTAATCTCGAATTGCAGGAATTCGAACACGAAACTCCTCGCGCCTTAACATCAGCGTCGCGATCAACTGACAAATTGTTTTTCACACGAGTAGCATCCGCGCTGAAAAGTGTGGAAGGCGACTATGACATCGTGGTTCTCGATTGCCCCCCTTCGCTTGGTTACCTGACTCTGTCGGCTCTCTGTGCCGCTACTTCGGTGCTTGTAACAATTCATCCCCAAATGCTCGATGTAGCATCAATGAGTCAATTCTTGCACATGACCGCTGGCCTTTTTGATGTTGTTGAAAGAGCAGGAGGCAATGCGAACTATGACTGGTTTCGCTATGTGCTTACTCGTTACGAACCAAACGACGGCTCCCAGTCACAGATTGCGGGCCTTCTTAAAGGATTATTCGGAGACCGGGTATTAACTAATTCGATGGTCAAGTCCGCCGCGATATCAGACGCGGGAATTACGAAACAGACTCTTTACGAGGTCGGCAGAGAAAACTTTCATCGGCAGACGTATGATCGTGCGATCGAAGCTCTCGATGCCGTCAATTGTGAACTCGAAGAACTAGTGAGAGATGCGTGGGGTAGAAAATGAGCAGGCGCCGAGATGCTTTACGAGATTTTCTAACACCGATTACGACTAACCATGAGTTCTCAGCTGAGAACACACCCAGACGGCCGCAGGTGTCCTCGGGCGCATTGCAAAGCATGAATGATGCCATTACCGGCCTTTCGAATGAAGCTGACGAACTCCGCAAAGCGCTAGCCGATGGCCAAGCTATTGTAGAACTCGATGCAAATCTTATTGATGCATCCTTTGTCAAAGATCGCCTAGATGAGCATACAGGCGCGGAGTTTGACGCTTTATTGAATAGCATTCAGGAGAACGGTCAGGCAGTACCCGTACTTGTAAGGCCAAATCCTGATCAATCGGGCCGTTATCAACTTGCTTACGGACATCGGCGCGTTGCGGCACTTAAACAGCTTGGCATAAAGGTCAAATCGTTCATTCGAGACCTGTCCGACGACGAGTTGATTATAGCGCAAGGTAACGAAAACCTTGAACGCAAAGATCTTACTTTTATTGAGAAGGCATTATTTGCTCGGCGCCTGGAAGATCGCGGAACGACGAGAGCGGTGATCATGGCAACGTTCGGTACCTCATCCAGAGGCGTTTTGTCCGAAATGATTGCGTTGGCACGAAAGTTACCTGAAGAGCTCATAAAGGCTATTGGCGCAGCGCCTGGTATTGGACGACCGAAATGGGATTCGATGGCTACACTGCTAGCCAATAAGCCTGACGCGTTCGAAACCGTTCTTCAGAATGAAACTCTGCAGACTCTAAATAGCGTCGAACGCTTTGAAGCGGTCTTCGCGTCGCTTAAGCAAGCGAACAAAGTATCAACAAACACAGTGGATCATGCCTGGCGTTCTGATGACTCTCAGTTAAGAGCAGTTACCAAATCCAAGCCTAAAGGATATGCTGTCGAGTTCTCCGAGCCTGAAGGAAAAGCGTTTGGAGCGTGGATATCGGATAATATGAAGCGCTTGTATGAAGAATATAAGGACAGTAAACAGCCTAACTAGGAGACTTAGCAAAAGAAAAAGGCCCCCAAACGTTACCGTCGTGGAAGCCTCTCTCAAAGTTCTAGCAGACTGAGAATCGCATTTCCACGAATCAGTGTCAAGAGTCGTAAGCGTCTTTTTGGCGGGTGGATTTCTTTTGCCTTTTGAAAGGTGAGAGGGAATGCAAATTCTGATGACTGATACGTCCGCATTTCGCGGGCGAATGAAGGCCTTTGCCCAAAATTCTGGTCAGCAAGAGAAGCCGAAGCAGGGGAGGGCTGTAAACAGATGGGCACTCTACAAACAGCTTTGCGTCGCTAAGGCTGAGTTCGGTCTGAACGATCGTTGCCTTGCCGTGCTGAGCTCGCTTCTGTCATTTCTCCCTGACGATGACATGAATGAGAAAACCGGCCTCGTCGTTTTCCCATCCAATCGTCAGCTGTCGCTGCGTGCTCACGGCATGCCTGAATCAACGCTGCGCCGTCACCTGGCGTCCCTGATCGAAGCCGGGATCATTGCGCGCAAAGATAGCCCAACTCGCAAGCGTTATGCTCATAAGGACAGGGAAGGGAGCGTTGAACTTGCCTTCGGCTTTTCCTTTGCGCCATTGCTCGACCGCGCCTCTGAAATTGCTGCTATCGCGGATAAGATTCTTGCCGATCAGAAAGCATTGAAGCGTCTTCGCGACGAAGTGTCCGTCATGCGCCGAGATATGGCGGCAGCTTTTGCGGATAGGGCCCAGGAAATAGGTGAGCGTGGTGAACGTATCGAAGCATTGTTTATTCGCTTCCGCGCCATTGTCGACGCCATTCCTCGCCGTGCATCTCTTGATGAACTGTCCGCGATCAGGGCCAGTTTTGAAACCATTCGTGGTGAATTGGCTATCGCGCTGAAAACAATAGAGATTGTTTCGGAAATGAGCGGCAGCGACACCCAATATGAGCGGCAGCATAATGAATCCCTACCAGAATCCCTTTTTGAATTTCAATATGGCGAAAAGATTGATTTGAAGGTGCCTTCTGCGGAAACACCAGGTCCCGTGAAAGCTGAAAGGGAAACTTCTATCGAGTTAACGCCGTCCATTTCTCTCGACCAGGTACTTCGATCTTGTCCAGATATCCGCGAATACGGAAGGAACGGAATTGGCACTTGGCGTGAGCTTCGTGATGCCTCGCTTATCGTCTCGGGCTTTCTTGGCATCAGTCAATCAGCCTATCAGGAAGCGATCCGTTTCATGGGGCCAGAAACCGCTTCAACCGCTATTGCGTGGATTCTGCAGAAACTATCGACCATCAATTCGCCTGGCGGATATCTGCGATCTCTGACACAGAAGGCGAGGGGAGGGGGCTTCTCCATCAGCCAGCTTCTGTTTTCGGGAATGAAGGCAAGTGGATGTCTCGTCTCAAGATGAGGCTGCGTTGACTCGTTTCTAAGGCACAGCCATGATTTGGAAATATCTATCGCGAGTAAGCCGAATTCTGGGATGGTCCACAGGGTCCCGTTGGCGTCATACAAAACGGTCGGATCGTCAATCCACGAGGATCGGACGTTTATATGAGTGAAGGGTGCCTGCTCGAAGGCCATCGCCGCCAGATTGCAGCGATGGACGTGGCGAAAACTCTGGGTGATGCCGCTTCAGAGCGGTCGAACGTTTTCTGCCTTGGCTTTGCCAGTCTTACGATCCTGACCAGTCTCATCGCTGACGTTCTGGCCCTCTCCAAGTGATCCGCCCGCTTGGACTAAGCCGGAGACATGCACAAAAACATCACTTCCGCCATCGTCCGGCCTAATGAAGCCGAAACCCTTGTCCTGATTGAAAAATTTTACCGTGCCCGTTGCCATATGGATCCTCTTAAATGGAGCGAAGTTTGCTTTGCCGATGGAGATTATTAAATATGCAATGGACGCGTAACCGCCTCGTATCGCGGACACTTGATCGATTGATCATTGAACCAAACAGAAGCTAGCCATATGACCCTTATCAGTTCTTGTGAGGAGGAGCATCCTTGAGTGTCATATTCCTGAATGGATCAGGCAGTTTGATTTGTGACGGCGTTGATGTCGGCCAGATTGAATTTAGTATTGCGGAGCCTGCAGACGGCCCTGATACGACAAGGCGGGGGAAACTCTGGGGGAATAAGCAAGCTATTGCTACAGCGGTGGACGCCCAGAAAGTGGAACTGAAACCTTCCGATGTCCATGATCTCTTATCTCTGGATATTGACGATACTGATCGGCAAGGCGGCGTGTCATTCCGTGTCCTGTAACAGGCTAAGCAAAGTGACCTTGTTAGGATCAGTCAAACATTTCATTCGACGACGCGTCTTCTGAAAGGATGGCGCGGTCAGATGTACTTGATGCGAGGAGGCCGTACGCGAGTGTCGTGAATCCGACAAGAGCTATCAACATGAAAACAACGGAGACCAATAGCCGAACGCGTTGTCGGCGTTTGAAAGATGATTGGCCAGTCCAATCGATCCTTGACGAGGGGTGATTGTCGTTCATAAGTCGATACTGCGCATAAAATTGTAAACAAGACTTTGATTGAAAGCCGTGCTTACAAAATTTAACTTTGCAGCAGCGCCTGAATACGGATGAACGCTCTCTACACGGCCGTGGACTGCCGTATTTGATGGCTTTAACAAGCGGGCAGAATGTCTTTCGGCTGCGATCTAAGTGCTCTCATCACCACAACGGTCAAATTGTCACTGAGACAGAACCTTTAATTTCGGCTTCTGTTTAATGGACTAACCTGCTTGGTTCATTGATGCATGCTTCGATTTTCCGGACCCGAAGCCGATATTGGCCACGACTTACACGAACAAATAGGGCGGCGTCTTCACAGAGTTTCTCTGTGCAGTTTCCCGCCAGAAATCTGAATTGACGTGTATATGGCCATTGCGGACAAAACCGTCTTATGTCTTTTGCGGAAAACGGCTCCTTCAAACTCCGGTCAACGTGGACTGCATGGCAGATCTCACTATAAACCTGCTGATCGGTTTTCTTCATAAAGAAACTCGTATCGTCAGGAATACGATAAGAGCGCGAACAGTATCGGCGGCTAAAAGCCGATCTATAGAATACGATTTCATCTCTTTTTTCTCCCATTATTCTCAACGGGCCGTCGGCAAGTAAGCTAGCAGAGAAAATTAATTCTTCAAATTGCCGATCTACCCCATCAATATCCGACTTTTAGAAATAGTGTCTCGGGTCGCGCGCTATTTGAGCCATCGTTCAATCGTTACATGGCGCCATACGCGGAGCGAACCAAGAGAATTAAAACCCCGGCGCTCATCCCAAAAACACCGGGGCCGCTCAACGCAATCTGGTCACGTTTCCATTCGCTTTGAACGTCGAAAATATAACCACCTTTTATCCAGATTCCAACCTGACCCTTGTTTCAAAACGTCGAAGACCCATCAGTAGAAACCTGATCTCGCGTTTATCAGAATTGGCTCTTCAGACAATGCCAGTGGGCCAGTTGCGGTGTGAGCGTAGCGAACGCCGCCGGCCGGAGGCACCCGCGCTCTCATATCGCGCTGTAGGGTTGCCGGAGGCCTATTAGGAGAGGCGAGAAGGCTGTGGTTAATGGAACGGATAGCATGAAGCAAATTACCGAAAAGGTACAATCAAAGGACCGATTGAATGTTTTTGATAGGAAATATTGGTCCGAGAACCAGACGTAATGGCCATATCAGAGGAATTTTTCATGATAAGCGTCTGTTTTAGGGTTGTGGGCGTAAACCAAATCGGTAACATTCCTCACCATCGAATACTAAACTTTAAGGAGAATTTGACCGGGTAAAAAAGAAAAACCGCTCCCGAAAAAATCCGGAAGCGGGTGCTATTTTCAAACATTCAGTACAAAATAAAATTGCACTCCCAACTTCCAAAGTCAATAAGAAGCGCTTTTCGGCGAATGGGAAAGCTTTGCCTGGTCTTTGAGAGGAGACGAGGAGTATGGGGGAAGCCCTACAGCCTGTGCGGCGGATCGGCCGTAAAAATACACCACAACGAACCGAGTTTCGTCGAATGGCTCAGTTCGCAGAGATTGGAACGGTGACACGCGGCCAGCTGATCGGCCTTGCGCAGTCACTCCCTTGCCTTGGCCTCATCAATGGCACAGAGGCGCACTTGCTTGTTGCCGTGATCAATACGGCTCCGGCAGAGAGCTATGACAAAGGCGGCCGACCGATCGTCTTTAAATCCAATGCGGCGCTTGCCTTTGAGATCGGGCGATCCGAGGGACGTGTGAGCCGCATGTTGTCACGGCTATTCGATGCCGGTTTAATCACCATGCAGGACAGCGGCAATTATAAGCGCTATCCGGTTCGTAGCGGGGACGGCAATATTGCCTACGCTTGCGGTATCGATCTGCGCGTTCTGATCGCCCGCTTCCCGGAACTCGATGGGATGGTCCGGCAGGCAAAGGCGGAAAAGAAAGCACTCAATGCGATCCTGCGTCGCTATCGCGGCGCTGTTCGCAATCTGCGTTACGCGCTCGCCTCTACCGATGAGCTGCCCGCTCGGCTGCGCGCCATGATCGAAAAGCGTTACGCGCGTGTTCTCGATGCGGTAGGCATCGCGACCAAGGCATCAAGCGTCGTCCTCCGTCGCGCAACAGGCTTGATTGAATGGATTGTCGAGCGGGTAATGCAGCTGCCACGCCGTGAGCAGCCTTCCGTTAGAAACGAAGATTCGACATGCTCGTATACCGAAAACGACATGCACAAACAGATTACAAACCCCTATCTCTTTGAAAATAGTAGAGATGAAATGCGTTCGGCGTTAGCCGAACAACTCAATTTCCCAAAGACCAGTTTCGCCAGTAAGAGGGCTTTCGAGAAAAGCCCGGGACGCAATTCGAGTAAAATCAATCAACCACACCACCCGCCACAAGCGTTAGTGGCTCTAAAGGATTTATTACGGGCAATACCGGCGCTGACCACCTATGGAATGTCGCGGCCCCGCACCTGGGTCGAATTGGCTCGCCTCGCCCCGCAAATTTGCCGCATGGCCGGAATTTCGGAAGATGCTCGCCGCCGCGCGGTCGATCAGATGGGGGAACAAGCAGCCGCAATTGCCATCGCTATCACGCTGCAAAAGTTCGACGAGAGGCAAGTGACGTCGCCGGGCGGCTATTTGCGCGCAATGACTGAGCGTGCCGCCGCCGGCGAACTGCATCTTGCCCGCTCGGTTTTCGGGCTTGCTGTCCGTCATGGAATGGAAGGAATACATTGATCTTTCGCTACATTTTCGCCGTCGCGGTGGCCCTGCTGCTGACTATGGAGCTTGCTGTCGCTGATCAATGGTCGGATTCCGTAGCCGGAACGGCTCGCGTCATCGATGGAGATACGATCAGCAACGACAACAGCGTGTCCGGATTGCCGCTATCGACGCTTGCGAGGTGCAGCAGAGCGGCTTTTAGAACGGCAGTTCCAGACGTTTGGAGGAGTTTCAGACGCTCAGGTCAATAGGTCCTCAAGGCGGTTTACCTGACCCTTCTTCGCACTGCGGGGTTTATTACAATTCGGTTTGCTGTAATTGGCCTGTCCAAGTACAACGTGGGAAACTCCTCCGTCGAGGCTTACACCAGGATTATTTAATGCGATTGACGCTTTACACGGACTTCTCACTTCGCGTTTTGATCCATCTCGCATTGCACCGGGAACGTTTGTGCTCGATCAGGGAAATCTCGGATAGTTACGCAATATCACATAACCATCTTACGAAGGTCGTGAAGGGGCTGGTAGACGACGGTTTCATCGAAACTATTCGTGGACGGAGCGGAGGTCTGCGTCTCGCACAGGCTCCAGACAAGATAACTGTCGGCCAGGTTGTCCGACGCACCGAAGAAGGTTTTCAACTGGCAGATTGTCCTGATTGTGTGCTTTCGCAGGCTTGTGGCCTTACCGGCGTCCTTGCCAAAGGGGTTGAAGCGATGCTTGCTGTGTTCGACGGCTACACAGTTGAAGATTTGTTGACAGATAAAGTGGTCCTGCGGCGACTGACAAAACAACAGTCACCTCTCGGTTTCAGCGTGACCTGAAGCTTCTCTGCACGAGGCAGGCCGATTGCCATGCTGGAATACGTAACGAGGGAAAACATTCTATTTTCCCTCGTACTCATCATGATACAGGGCTAACGGGCATAAGCTACGCGGCCAGAAGCTCGTCTGCCGGTCCGAAAAATTCATAGTGAATGCGATCCGACGGCACGCCGGCAAGCGACAGGGCTGAAACCGCTGCGCGCAGGAAAAGGCGAGGGCCGCAAATATAATAATCAGCGGTACCTACGGGTGTGTTTGTAATCAGCCAATCATCAGTGATCAGTCCTGCACGATCGTAGTCCTCACCAGGGGTTTCGTCAGGGAGAGGCGTCTGATGGAAGTTTGTAACCGTGACTGCTGTACTCTTAGCGGCAAGGGCATGAACGTGGTCCCGCATGGCATGGGTCTCGCGGTCATGCGTGCCGTGAATATAGTGTGTTGGAGCCTCCGGATATCGATTGGCGATTGTCTCGAGCATGGCGATCATTGGCGTAAGACCGACACCACCTGACAGAAGTACAGTTGGCCGCATTGGCCGTTCCGCCAGAAAAAATTCGCCAGCCGGCGCTGCGACCTTGATCACTGTTCCTACGGTCGCATGATCGTGAAGCCAGTTCGAGGCAACGCCTTTCGGCTCGCGCTTCACGGAGATGCGATAGGTTTCCCCGTTGGCCGCACTGGAAATAGAGTAATTCCGTTTCACAGCAGGCTGGCCGTCGATTTCAAACGAGAAGGTCAGGTATTGACCGGGTTTGTGCTCCATAACTGGCTGGCCATCGACCGGGCGAAGAATGAAAGACGATATGACGCTGCTTTCGCGGGCAACATTTTCAATGCGGAAATCACGCCAGCCATTCCAGCCGCCTGTTGAGCTTTTTTGATCCCCGTAGATGCGGTCTTCGCGGGCCATGAGGATATTTGCCAGAAACCAGTATGCCTCTCCCCATGCTTCAAGCACTTCTTCAGTTGCCGCGTCTCCAAGAACGGCCTTAATAGCGCCAAGCAAAGCTTCTGCGACATGTGGGTAGTGTTCCGGCAAAATCTGCAGCCCGACATGTTTTTGTGCAATGCGCTCTACGGCTGGCGCCAGTGCGCCAAGGTTATCGATATTGCTCGCGTAAGCGAGTATGGCGCCGGTCAATGCCCTTGGTTGCGCGTCGGTCAGTCCTTGATGGGATTGATTGAACATATCCCGAATCTCTGGGTTCTGGAACAGTCGTGAATACATCTCATTCACGATATCAAGCCCATGAGCGTTCAGTGCCGGGACGGTTGCCTTGACGATTGCAACGGTTTGTTCACTCAGTGTTTGTGACATGTGTGCTCCTTGTGACCGCGCTACTGGTTCGGAAATCAACATAAAGCTTCTTGGGTAAAGCTAACGGAACCGGGCTAAACGCGGCGCGTTGGTCGCTGCATTAAAACATGTAGCTGAGATACATCTATAGAGCTTGCAGAAAACATGCAAGTAAATGCATCTTAAAAGATGAAGCGTGAAAATCGTTGCAAGCCTTTCAGCATGCCAGCCATGCGAATCTGGCGCTTCTACCCGCGCTAGCTCGGACCTATATGCTGTTTGCAAGACAAAGAGAGAATTTTTGAGGAGAGAGAAATGAACCTGATCCGCTCGTACAGCAACTGGCGCCGTTATCGTAACACCGTCAACGAACTGAGCCAATTGAATGCTCGTGAACTGAACGATCTGGGCATTATGGCTTCGGAAATCCCGTCCGTAGCTCGTCAGGCTTCAGGTCGCTGATAATTCTTGATTATCGCTGAGGACCTTCCTCCCAATCCTCGGCGATCAGAGACCAGCATCTTCCTCCCAAGGTCTGGTCTTCACCATAAACACCCGTCGCTCCTCCCGCGGCGGGTGTTTTATTTTACGCTACGTTTTCGCCCCGCGGAGGCCCAGCTGATGACAGTCGGTCTTGCTGTCGCTGAACAATGGCCGGGTTCCGCCGCCGGAACGGCCCGCGTCATCGATGGCGATACGATCAGCATAGGACAACAGGGTGTTCGGATTGGCGTGATCAAGGCTTGCGAAAAGGGGCAGAGCGGCCTTTTGAACGGTAAGACGTGGCCATGCTGACTGATTGCGTGCAGCTAACTTCGCAAAATGATCGACGGGTAGCACGTGTTCTGCCGAACCGTTGACGCCGATCGCTATAACCGTTCTGTCGGTCAGTGCATTATCGAGAATACGGATATCGGCCTTGCAATGTTACGCGCGGGTCAGGCTGAAGCGATGTTGCGCTACTTGCCGCGAAACCACGGCATCGACATTGCCGAATACGGGTATGCCGAAGCGGAGCACGCGAGCGTTTACTTGGAATATGGTCGGCGGACGCAGAGAGCCCGCACTTATCGTCTGGCCCATGCCTTCATATAACGCCCACCGCGTATAGCCAATTTGGTATTCCAGATTAATCAGTGCAGAGAACCGCTCCGGTTATCCATACTTGCCATGAGCACACGAAATCTGTTGAAAATAGGCTTTATCCGGCTATTATGCGTTGCTATCGGTACCGTATCAACGGTCTATGCCACCGAGACGAATTGCCATATTGGCGCATAGAGCACACCTCTAATTCGGTTGCTTTTGACGCTCGTTCGCACGTCGACGCGGTTGCCGCAAAGCCGGAAGCCAGAAAAATTTCCCCGCCTGCGGCTTCTCGCGCGACAAATTTTTCGGCCCTCGGCTTCCTCCGCTGCGCTCCGGCCCAAGGGTGCAACACCACTTACCGCCGTGCCCGTGAACGATCATCGCAACCACATAGAGGAGTGAATACCATGGCCAACGAAATCACCAACTTCATTCAGTTCGACAGCGAAGACCTCGACACCGCATCCGGTAATGGCCGCATCTCAACCCTGACCGACGACATCGACATCGAGGTCGTGCCCTTCAACTCGGAAAACCCGGACGCTCCGACGCACCGCGTTTTCGCCAAGTCTCCGCGTGGCTTCAATATCGAGGTTGGCGGGATCTGGAAAAGGGCAAAGGCCGATGGCGAAGGCTTCAAGCGCAATCTCGCGATCCGTCGCCTGAACTACAACGCCAACCTCGGTCGCTTCGGCGGACAGGACGACCCAAGCCTTCAGGCCGTTCTCGAATGGGAACCGCGCAATTGATAGCCCAACAGCGCCCGGCCAAGTGCCGGGCGCAATGCATCGAAAGCCTCAAAAATCCCTTAGTTTTCTGGATTTTGCGCTAGGGTTTATCACAACAGGAGTTTTGACGATGAACTTTCATGCCCCCCGTCCGGATCGATCTCCAGAAGCTGTTGCCAAGCGCAAAAAGGCTACTGATCAGGCGCGCGCCGCAAATATGCGACAGGGCTATGTCCACGATCCACTGTTGGAAGCGGCAACCGCGGCCTATGTCGCAGGCGATATCACGCGCGACGAATACAAAGAGCGCGTTGTCCGCAAACCGCAATAGTTAAGGCGGAACCTCGTTCCTACACGGCTCGCGTATCGAGATGGGCTTGGATGAAGCCTTTAGACCGATCCGGAATCCCGAAATTTTGCGTGGATCTTCGGTCGAACGGTTCGCCGAGATCGCCGGTAAAGTTTTGGCAGAGTTGAATTATGTGCACCCGTTTCGAGAAGGAAACGGACGGACGCAGGAGGCGCTGCTAGCATCTCTTGGTCGCGAATATGGTCATGAGGTTGACTTCACGGTCATTACCAAGCCGCGCATGATCGAAGCGTCGATCGCGACGACCAACGACCCCTCCAATCCGGCGATGAAACATTTCTTTGAAGACGCGATCGATCCAAACCGACAGGAAGCCATAAGAGTTGCATTCGTCGATCTGGAAATGCGCGGTGAGAATGCTTTCGAGCACAACGTGCGCAGCGCCAGGCCGGGCGAACAGGTTTCAGGTCAGGTTCTCGGTCACGATATCCGTGTGGCCAGCCTTGTTACCGATAACGGGATTGTTGCCGTCGATCGCGCCGACCTTCCAGAGCGGTTGCCCAATGATGATACCGAAATCACATTCACGGCTCGTTCTGACTTGTCCCGCCTGTCGCATCAAGATCAGGTCAGAAATGCAGATGAACCCGTCGTCGAACGAATGCCGCCAGAGCAGAAAAGCGCCGCGAACACATCCCGGCTTGCAGAGTTGTCGGCGCACAAGCCACCCGAGCGGGATTCCGACGACCGCGAACGATAAGCAGTGCAACCTCCGCGCCGAGGCCGGTCCCGTTCGCAACCGGTGACTGACATCTAGGCCGTCTCGTTCGTTGGCTGATTGACGGACAAGCTGCGATAGCCACTCTCCCATGCAACCGCTTCGCGGTCCTCCTCTTCCGTTGCGGCCCAAAGGGTGCATGGGCTCGTTTCGGCTATCTCCGTTTCTTGCCGTCAACCAACGAATGGAGACGGTTATGAACAATGTCAGCGACCTCCATCATCCCACGCCGATCCAGCGGCGAGGCCTATCGCGGCATCAATGTCCCTATGCTCTGGATCGCATCGCAGATGAACGGCTACGAGGACACCACCTGGATAACCTATCGTCAGGCAAAGGACATCGGCGGTCAAATCCGGAAGGGCGAACGTGGATCGCTTGTCGTTAAATATGGCACCTTTACCCCGAAGGATCAGGACGCCGATGACGACCGTTCAATCCCTTATCTCAAAGGCTACACGGTATTCAACGTAGAGCAGATCGAACACCTGCCTACCGAATATTACAGCCCAGCCGAACCGATGCCTATGGTGCCCGTGCCGCACAATGAAACCGTCGACACCTTTGTCCACCAGACCGGAGCTGTCATTCACTACGGCGGCACGAAGGCTTGCTATCGTCCTGGACCTGACGACATTCTCATGCCCGACCGGGAGCGTTTTTTAAGCGACGTCCACCTGTACTCGTCGCTTCTTCACGCAATTGGTCATTGGTCAGGCGCAAGACATCGCCTTGATCGTGACATGTCGGGCCGCTTCGGCACCAACGCTTATGCGCTCGAAGAGCTGGTCGCGGAACTGTCCGCAGCATTCCTTTGCGCTGACCTGGGCGTATCCCATGATCCTCGCGAAAACACAGCCGCGTACCTTGAAAGTTGGATGTCCGTCATGAAGGCGGACAAACGCGCCATCATCACTGCGGCGGCCAAAGCTCAGGCGATTGCCGATTATCTGCATGGGCTTACATCGATACACAGATCGGAGGTCGCGTAAGCGGCCTCCATGTCAAACAGGCCTTTTCTGCCGCATCGGATCTGACAGAAATAACAAGTTTATGAGATACTACTGTGTTCTGGAGCGAGCGGTATTATAAACATCTCCACGCTCACGTTTTCCAACGGCCACGACCAACACCGTCACAGTGTCGTCGTTGACGGAATAAACCAGCCGATAGCCTAATTGACGTAGTTTTATCTTATAGTGGTCAGGCATACCGTGAAGTGATGCGCTAACGACCCGCGGCGTTTCCAAACGTTCACGCAGTTTTTTCTTTAATTGTTCCTGGATTGTTGAGCCGAGTTTATTCCATTCTTTGAGTGCCGAGGGCAAGAATTCAAGCTTATAAGGCATCGATATCGACCGAAATTCCTTTTTCGTCGGCTCGTTTCCTGATTATCTCAGTAAGGCGAATATCGTCCAGCTTCTCGAGCATGTCTTCATAGACGTCAGCGGGAACCATATAAGCCATAATTCGATTATGATTAAGAACGGCGACGGTCTCGCCATTAGCCTCGTCCATAACTGCGGACGGACTTTTTTTGAGATCCGAAACACTAACCGCTATGTTTGCTTCCACACGTTGCATGACAAGTTCCGTATCCAATTTAGTGCGAAATTTAGTATCATATTAAGTCTGGCAATACAACAGTGCACCTGATCAGCCAATCGATGATTGGTTCTTAAAGCGTGTCGCGTTCAATCATATTCACACGATACGCTTTAAGCTTTTGTTTTTACGCATGTCTCTATCCCGAAACCGGTTCCCACTTTCGGGAGACACGCTTCAGATCGTGCATTTCGAGCAATTGTCGGCTATTCGCAATAGCCATCGCTGGCTTCGACTATTTCGTTGAATCCGTGCTTTGGGGTTTGGCATCGACCTGGCTTTGTAAGTCTGCCATTTTTTTAACCAACGAAAGCAAGTCACGCGTAGTGCTGTGCGGGAGATTTGCCACGAGTTTCGCAAGTTCGACGCGATCCTTGGCTTCCTCCTCACTTTTGCCCCACAAATGAGGTGCTGCCTCGTAAAGCATGTCGATGGGCATAACGTTCAGCACTTCGCAAATATGAACCATTCGAGTGACATGTAGCTTTGAAAACGCCCGCTCATAACGGCCATAAACTGGCGTAGACAGTCCCATCAGTGGCGCAAAATCAGCTTGTTTCAGGCCCGCTTTTTCACGTGCGTCGCGCAGGTATTTTGCAAGTCGCTGATCTATTTCTTCAAACGTGCTTATTCCGTTAAAACCTGAACGCCTGAAGACTGGTTTATCGATCTCAGGATCATTGGTCCTTTCCAAAGAATGCTCATTTGCGAAATCCAATGACTCACTACTCACGCTGGAACCCCTTTTACCTGCCGTGCCACAACGGCGATCATTACCATATTTTTCAGAAATAGCAGCACTTCAGAGTTCGTGTTCGCCTGTTTTCAGCGCGCGTTTTATATTGAAATGAAGGAGGAGGGCGCATTCGGCGCTAGCGTTTGGGATTCCAATGCCGATCGTCGTCACATCGGTTATCTGGATTTCACCGCCACAAGGCGCCAATCATTGGCCACCCCCTCGAAGACGGCTTCGATAGCTTTGGGCTCATTCAGCCAGCTTAGCGATGCAGACAATTCGCATGCAACAGTCTGCTCTTTGATTGGAATGCAACGCAGGACTGACACTTTGGAAGAACGGCCGTAATCGGCGTAATTCCAGTTCGACAATCGAAATAACTCCGTCCTGGCTGTTTCGTCATCAGGCCAAATGGCATCGTAGCTTTGCTTTGCCAGACTAGCGACCTTCTGTTCGTCGGTATGAAGATCTAGATTGGTGCGCAGCGATGGAGCGATATAGATCCCAACGGCAATTCCGACCGCAATGCCGATGAGAAAACTTCGACCAAGCATGATCAGTATCCGTTATCTTTAAGATATTGATCAATTGCGTCGCGGAGTATGACGGTCATTTTGAGACCGTTGTCGTGTGCTGCATTCTCAAGTCGACGCTTGGTTTCATAATCAAGCGAGACGTTGACGAAATGCTTACTTTCACGCTCACGGGATTTGCGAAGCTCACGCAGTCGGTTACGGGAGTCTTCCCGGCGGTTCGCATTTTCAATTGCATTTGCCCGGTGTTGTGCCGGTGTTGTCTCGAGAGGTTTAGCCTGCTTATTCTGTCTTGATGTCGCGGGCGCCGATTCATTTCCAATTCTTGCAGCGTCTTCGTCGTGCGTGTGCGAAATCGGCGGGGGAGAGGCAGTGACTTTGTCCAGATCAATAGAACGTTTTCGACGTTCCGCCACCGGGAAATCAGAAAGAGAGATTTTTCCCTTAGCCATCGATAGTCTCCCCTTGGTGCGCCACTTTAAGTTTCTCCAACTCCTCGACGAATGCATTCACCTCCGCTCTGGCCTTGAGAACCGGTTCACTCGGTTCGAGCATTTGTAGCGTGCCAAGACCGCTGCGGATTTCTCGATAGCAGTTGCGCTCGATCAACTCTGTATCGAGCAACACGGAATTATAACCGTGTTCGCTCAGATTTTGGACGAAAGGGCGAATGATCCGGTATTCTTCGAGATGCCGATTGACGATCGTGATGCGTGTTCGAAGAACTGCTTGAGGAATACTACGGTCAAGAAGGTCCGTTCGTGTCGCAATTGCCTCCGCGGCCTCACCAACTGCTTTAATCTCGTCTTGGGCGGGCTGAATGGGTGTGATGACGATATCTGAATGGTCGATTATCGTATCCATCACAACACTATCGACGCCCGGCGCGTCGATCAGTATGGCGTCATAGTTGCCCTCCTGTGACGCCATTAATTTCTCTATATTGTTCTGACGAAGTGCGGTCGCGAGCGAGATCGATGCCGGTACGTTGTCCTTTGCTTCGCACCGCTTCCACCACTCGGCTAAGTTCTGTCGTGGATCGGCATCAATGAGCAATACCCGTCGATTTTTGAGTGCGAGTTCACCTGCAGTCAAAATGACTGCGGTCGTCTTCCCGGCTCCACCTTTGCCGCTTACCGAAGATATTCGAAGTGTCACGATGGCCCTCCTGTACCTGGATATGCTGGTTTTCTTGGTGTCGATTATTGCCTGAAGCGCCGGCAATGCTGCCAACAGGGCGCGAGAATGCATGTGAAGATAAGATAGTTTCACACGATGTGACAATACGATTGGTAGCATGTGACACACCATGTGTTCACATCAAATAATCACATCACTCGATAACTGGAGTTTGGGAACATGTTTCTCCCAATGGAGTGTGAACCCCGGAGCCGCGCAAAAGCCGTTCGTGCCGCCCGCTCGTAGTCCGGCAAGGGCGAAGAGCGAAGCGTCCCTTGCTGGTGAGTACAGGGGTACACAAAGGCGAACAAAGCGTTCTGGTGGTGAACCTTGGTGAGCGTAATTTCTTTGCAGCGCCGGGGCGCAGCCTCGGCGTAAGGTAAGCGGAGCGAGGCCAAGTTAGACGAATATTGGACGGCTCCCTTGTAATTGGTTAGGCAGGATACGGAAAAATGTGCTACGTTTTTGCTAAGCAATCGCGAAACACGTCCGCGATTGTCGATTGCTGCGCTGAATTGGAGCTAACAACGCCTATGAATGAAGCAATTAATGAGGGTATGGGGGGCGTAAAACCCAAGCCGCAAACCATTCATAGCCGTGTCTCGGCGGACGAATATGACGCGATCGACGATGCCGCGAAGGCGGCTGATATGACGATGAGCGCATTTTTCAAGGCCGTGTTGCTGCAAGGCGCAGGGGTAAAGCCCATCTTCAATGATGAAGACAGAGCGCTTTTGTCCCTCATGCTTGAGGATATGCGCATGATTGGCATCAATCTTAATCAGGTCGCTCGAGCGCTGAATAGCGGTAAATCGGTTTCGGATGGCGAAATCCGAATGGTGGTCGGGGATGTGCAGAAGATGCAAGCGGCGGTTCTCAGTGAGTTGAGGCGCGTGACCAAACGGTCTGGGTATAGACACCGCAGCAAGGATTAGCGGCTATGGAATTCTTTCTCGGTGCCTTTGAGAGCGAATGGGAGCAGCGCCGTGCGGCGTTGCTGCATGAGCTTTCGCTGGGTTCGAGTGCTGCAAGCAGCGCCGAGGAAGAAATGCGGCGGAGGCTGCGCGAATTACAGATCGCAGGAGGTGCCGCAGCCGCAGGTGGTGCTTCAGTCCCGAAAATGCGCACGGGATCCTCAAGGGCACAGAGGATCCAGTTCTTTGGAGGCTCTGCAAGTAAGCCCGTTGCGGCAGCGAGGCCGATGGAAACACGTTTGGCCGCAGTGGCAGCAGGTAGTCAACCGGCTGTAGTCAAGATGGCGTCGTATGGTGGCGGCGCGCGTCTTGGCGCAATGGTGAATTATGTTGCCCGCAATGGTGAGATTAGCGTCGAAAAGGAAAACGGTGAGCGCCTTCAGGGTCGCGAGGATCTGGCCCGGTTGCGTGGCGAATGGGAGCCATTGTTTCAAAATCGAGCCGAGAGCAGGGATATCGGTACGTTTCGAGTGTCGATCGAAGCTAGCGGTTTCGCAACAGAAGAAGCTTTGCACCAGCTCGTACGCGATAGCCTGGCGAGCGCATTCGGTAATCGCAGCTTCGCTTATGCTGTTTGGCAGCCTTCACGTGGAGTTTTACAAGTTGACGGTATTGTAGTGTTGCGCAGTGCGGAAGGGGAACGGTTGACCGGCGACCCGAAGGCAGCGGACATTATTCAGAGGCGTTACAACGAAAGCGTAGCGTCCGCGCTGGCTAGGGCGCGGTTCCGTTTTACCAGCTATGGTAATGGCGTGGAATATGGCACTGCCAAGCTGCGCAATCTGGTCGAGGAGCATAAAGGTGACGTTCGTGACGATAAGGGTCGCGTCGTTCCGGATGCGCGTTCCGCAGGCAACCTGGTGCAAAAACAGTGGCGTCGCGAGTTGCACAGCCGTAAGGGCAGGGATGTGATGCATGTCATCATGTCTGCCAAAGCTGGCACCAATGTTCAGGCATTCGAAGGCGCTGTTCGGGATTTTCTAGCCGCGCAGTTCGAAGGACATCGCTACATATTTGCAATGCATGATCCGTTCAGCGATCCTAAAGAGGCAGAGCAGGGCGGAAAGCGACCGCATATCCACGCTCATGCCATTATCGCTATGCGTTCGGATGCCGGTGATCGGATCGAGACCTCGCCACAGGTGTTTCGCCAGTGGCGTGAGCTAATGGCTGAAAAGGCGCGCGAGCACGGCATCGCTATGGAAATGACCGACAGGCGCGAGTTTGCAAATGCTCCAGCCTATACGCGCAATCAGGTTCGGCCGGTTAATCACGAGGGACGAACGGAACATGAGGGGACGAGTGCGGCGGCTCAGGCGCGTTATGATGCCAAGCGCTCGGGTCGGCGGGGCATGGCGCGAAGCGTACGCAGCCGTGAATATACCGTAAAGGTAACTCAGAGTTGGGAGAAACTCGCGATGGCCAGCGGCGATCGTCAAATTGCCTCATACGCCATGCAGCAAAGAGATATCGTTGCATCAACCAGTTCGATTCAATCGGAAGCCAAAACTTCTCACATCGCTCATGCAGATTTTGGGTCACATTACCGCGCCAATTTGGTAAAGTTGCAAAACATCATTTTGGAGGGTGAAAAAGTGCGCGAAATGTCGAGAAGCGATTTTGAATCCTATGAGAAAGAAGTTGAAACAGCTTTGTTCCGGCTTGGCCGCAATCTCGAACCGGAAGACAAATCCGATCTGGATCAGGTATCGCAGTATGCGCGCGAGCATGTCAATCTCATGCGCGAGCATATGGAATTGACGGAACAGCGTGGATTGACCGTTGAAACCCCATCTCGTGAAAGCGAGCAGGATAGCTCGTCGATGCAGATCGCTCGCGAACCCGATTCCGAAATTGCAAAGCCCGCGCATGTTGTCGCGGAAGCGGATGAGGAACGGTCATCGGCAGATAATGTCAACGAACCTCGTTCCAGCATGGATGACGAGGAGAAAGCGGCGGCCGCATCCTACCGGGCTGAAATGGATCGTTCATTCCCGGATGAAATCACGAGACGATATTATATTCGTGAGGATCACGGGGGGACGCAGCGGGTCTTTGCCGATTCAAAGGGTGAGCGCGAAGTGTTCCAGGACAATGGAGAGAAGCTACGCGCTAAATCGTTCGATGCTCAGGGCGTTCGATTGATGATCGAAACAGCCGCGCATCGAGGCTGGACGAGCATTGAGATCACGGGCAGCAAGGAGTTTCGCCGTGAAACGTGGCTTGAGGGTCGGGCGCACGGTATTTCGGTGAAGGGCTATCAGCCTACGGAACTGGATTGGCAAGAACTGGCGCGGCGTGAACAAGCCTATTTGCGTAATGAAATTATCCCTATTGAGGGTAGGGCGCTCTATGCATCTTATCAAGATCAGCCACAATCCTCTGGCGCAGATCAGTCGAGCAAAGTCGATAGAGACCAACAGGGTGGGGTTAACTCCGAAACGCCGCAGTCCAAGACTGCCGACTATAAGGAGGGTGTGCAAGGTATCCTCGTTGAGACAGGCGAAAAGCCCTATCAGGATAATGAAAAAAATGAGCCTTCGCCATTTGTCGTGATTGAAACGGCCAATGGCAATCACACGGTCTGGGGTGTCGGATTACCCGATGCGTTGCATCGGGCCGGCGCTAATATTGGCGATGAAATTCATTTGCGATCCACTGGTACGGAATGCGTTTTGAAGACCGTCATTCAGGAAGTCGATGGTCAGAAGCAGCGTGTCGAGCAAGTGGTCGATCGCCGGGCATGGGAAGCGAACGTGCTTGAAGAGCGGGATCGGACAGATGGAAACGTCGAAGGTTCCAAACAGCTCGACAATCAGGTTAATATAGAAGTGAAGGGTGTTGCTCGCGATGGAGAAACTATGCGCACCGATCCACCCCAGCAACAAGTTCCACGATTGCAGGAACTAGAACAAGAGCAGCAGCAAAAGAAGGAGCGCGACGAACACGAGCGTTAAACGACCATGCGACACGATTACATCTATAATTCACCTCCCGATCCGAAGACCGACGACGCCCTTGCGAAGTTCTTTGCGGTTCTGTTCTGGCTCGTTCTGGGGCTGGTAGCGATCGTGTATGGTGCTACTGTTGTTCAAGGTTGGTTCAATGCGACCGCCTCATGGATTACTGATATATTCGGGTACGTATTGAGCTTGTTGCCGTTTTGATGGTTGAACGCAATCCATTCAGCTTGAGCCCCTATGACTTCGGCATCATCATTGAATTTTCATAAACACCGCCCAATATTAGACACAAAAATTTAGCTTTCGCTTTAACCAAACTAACCCCCAGTTTAAGCATGTGCAGAGGCTGTAGAGAGGGGCGAATGGAATTTGACTATCAAGGAGGTAGTTCATTTTTTCACACGAAAACCACATGCAAGCATAGACCTCTTACATCAAATACGAAAAACTCAAAGACGACGATATTGAGCGAAACTTGTAAGAGACTTTGAACTGCGCCGCCAAATAAATCCAGTGTGTCTAAGGTCCATCCGCTGTTGGTTGACTAGACTAGTCGGAGACTGCTCATTTTGAGCGAATGGCTACCCGCAAAGTGGTAAGTTGCTTTAGCATCGAGCAGCAGGAATCTGTCGTCTAACCGCGTGATGACAGAATCGGCGCGAATTGGTTGATCTGTTCGATAGTAAGCTGATCGTTGGCACTCTGATTCTACAGGAAGTCGCTGCAGGCTGCTTCAGCCTGCAGTATTATTGAAGATTGGTGGATTAAAACTTGTTCAAATCAGCCCCTCTCGTTTCAGGAGCCATCGCGACACCAATCAGAGTAATCAGGCCTATTATGGTGGCGTAGATCGCCACAGGAATATAGCTTCCGCTACCCCATGATAACAAAGCCGTAGCTATGAATGGCGCGATGCCTCCAGCAAATACCGCAGAGACTTCTCTGACGATGGAAATTGCTGTGAAGCGAGTTCGTGCACCAAATAATTCATTGAAAAACGCGCCTTGAACAGAGAGCATCGAGTAGTTCGAAATTGCAATCGAGAACGCGATTGTGCAGACAATGATTGTTGGGTTTTGTGTGTTAAGTAACCAGAAATACGGATAAATCCCGAATGTGAAAAGTGCCGCTCCAAAAAGATAAACCGGCTTTCGACCTATGCGATCAGAAACGTAACCGAGGAGGGGAATTGTAATAATTCCGCATGCGGCGCCTATTAGTACTCCTGTTAAACCTATGTTACGATCAATCAATAGTTGAGACGTGATATAGGATAATGTCCAGACTTGAAAAAGATAGCCTGAGACATTCTCTGCGAAGCGTGCGGCAAAAGCCATCCAGAAGCGAGATCCAGAGTCCTGAATCATGTCCCTGATTGGTGCGTCGGAGGTCTTCCCTTCTTCCTTAAGCTTATGAAAGGTTGGAGATTCATTGACTTTCAATCGTACGAAAATGCCGGCGATGACAGCAAAAATGCTTAACAGGAAAGGGATTCGCCAGCCATAACTCATAAATGCCTCATCGGACATAGAGTTACTTACGACAAAGAATGCTCCTGCGGACAGTAATGTCCCGAGACATACGCCGAGCGTTGGTAAGCTTGCATAAAGTCCACGCTTGTTGACGGGTGCATACTCGGCTGCAAGTGTGACCGCACCACTAAATTCTGCGCCCGCTGCCAAGCCTTGGATGATGCGCATGCCTATAAGTAGTGCCGGTGCTGTAATCCCAATGGATGCGTAAGTTGGTAGCAAACCTATAAGCATGGTGCCGAAGCCCATCATGATGAGGGTCACAACGAGTACTATCTTGCGACCATGAAGATCGCCAATACGGCCGAAGATAATTCCGCCGAGGGGGCGAGCGAAAAAGCCAACGGCGTAGGTTCCGAACGCTGCAAGTGTGCCTGCAAGCGGTGACAAATCCGGAAAGAAAATGCGGTTAAAAATCAGTGCTGCAGCAGTGGCAAAGATGTAGAAATCATACCACTCCAAGGCGGTTCCAATTAAAGCCGATGTAACGGCCCTGCGTACTTCAGAAGACTTTTTCGTTTCGTCCACACTTCTATCGATGTTACGGGTGTTGACACGTTCAACGTGCGTTACGGTCATAATAGCTCCTCCCCAGGATGATTGAATTAGTGAAAACAAGTAGACTGTGCTGTAGGCTACAGCCTCGCGCCTTGACAGCTATGGTCGATTGGGTGGTGTCTTCTGTTATGAAGGGTTTAGACTGGCCCGATAGAGTCGCTGTAACTGGTTTGATACTTCTCGCCATTCCCTTCGCTCGAACAGCGACGTTCGCAGATACTCCGATCCGTTTGTTTGGAAGGATATGTAGCCATTGTAGCGGGGACGCACGTAAGCATGAGATACACTTTCAAACGTGCTTGAATAAAAGTCAGACCACTCGTGATTGAGAGAAACGTCAGCCCATGCACTTTTTGAGGATGGTTGTCCTTGGTGTTGAGGAATAAACCTTGCTTGTACCTCTTCTTTCATCAACCATAATAAGTGTGCTTTTAGCTGGGGGGTCATCGGACATCGCCGCGATACAGCAATGCCGGTTCCTCCCAATGTGGAACCAGGCATTCCTCCCTTGGACCACGCGGGCGCGTTTGAAAAGGAGATCCTTTGCCCCAATACCTTTGATCTGTCCGCATAGTTTACATAGCCATAGATCAACGGACACATGGCTATGTCAGAGTTTATAGACATATGTTCGAGAATGCCTATCGGATTGAGATCTATTGCGTTGCGAGGAGTTCTCTGTGCTAACTCCACCATCAGCTCATAAGAATCTCTTCCCCCTTGTTCATCGATGAGAATCTCGCAATCCGGATCAGCAGGTTTTCCCATAGATGCGAGGATAGAAAAGTAACTTAGCAATGCATGAGGGCCGGCTAACGAAAGGGCAACCTTTCCTGTCTCTGCCGATAGATTGCTGATGTCATCCCAACAAAAACCGGAGACGCAGGGTTCGATCAGATCGCACCGCCAGGCACTAACCTGCGTCGCGGCGTCAAGCGGAACGGCCCAGTGATTGCCATTCATTGCGTAGCTGCGGGCCGACGGACCGATGCTTGTCCCAACAAGTTTTACAAGCTCGGAAGCCTCGAAAATCTCCTCAAGAGGTAACAGGCAATTGCTTTCGATGGCCTCGCCCAGGTGTGGGTGGTCGAGTACCACCAGATCGTAGCGTGCGCAAAGGTCTGCTATTGGCGAAGATTCAAAGCCCTCCAGAGGTTGCTTTTTCCAGTTAATCTTGACGCTGGTTTCATTATGGATTGCAGCTGCCGCGAGTGCATTGTAACCGCGAGGGTGATCCCAGGTGAGCCCGATGAGCGGCGCTGACATTGTCACAATTCACCTGTGACAACGATACCAGACTGCTTTAAAGCATGGATCTTGGCTTCGTCATAACCGGCTTCTCGCAAAACTTCGTCGGTATGCTGCCCAATAATGGGAGCGCCTCGCTCCACACTTGATGGCGTCTTTGAAAATTTGATCGGAAACCCTGGTGCTTTGATACGTCCTTCTGTCGGGTGATCGTATTCGACGAACGTGCCGTTATGAGCAATCTGTGGATCGACCAGTAGGTCATCATAGCCATAAACTGGGCCGCACCATATATCGGCTTCGCGCAGAAGATACATCCATTCATCAGTGGTTTTAAGTTTCAGGCGCTCCCGTGTTTTTGCAAAGATTTCGTCACGGTATTTCCAACTATCGTCTTCATCGTTCATCGTTAAAAAGCTATCTTCTCCAATTACTTGGCCGAATTTTGCTAAAGGTGGGAATGCTATGATGATAAAGCTATCGGAGGTTGCGAAAGCCCCATAAGGCGCCCGGATATAGACATGAGCATGAGGTTCGGCTGATCGTTGTTGTGGTCGGCCGCCAACCGTGAATACGGACAATTCCTGCATCTGCAGCGTGACGATTGCATCAAGCATATTAACCTGCACCAGCTGACCTTCACCGGTCCGCTCCTTGTGGAGCAGGGCTGCAAGTGCGCCCTCAAATGCTGTATAAGCCGTAACGGCATCAACGAGGTATTGCCCAGCTGCATTGGGAGCCTCATTGGCCCGCCCGGCCGATAACATGGCCCCCGATAATCCTTGCAAAACGAGGTCTTGTCCTGGACGGTCCACATACGGCCCTTCCTCGCCGTAGCCGGACATGGAAACATAGACCAAACCCGGATTGATCTTGGAAAGTGCTTCGTAATCAACCCCAAGACGTTTTGCTACTCCTGGTCTGTAATTCTGCAAGAAGACGTCCGCGTCTTTGATCAGGTCAAGTAACACCGCTTTGCCCTCATCGCTTTTCAGGTCGACTGCCAAAGACCGTTTGTTTCGATTGAGAGAGAGAAACGAGACATTAATCTTGTTGCCGGAGGCTCCTCCGGCGGCAACGTGGCGCTGCCATTCTCCGGTTACCGGCTCGATCTTGATGACATCCGCGCCGAGATCGCCAAGCCGCTGTGTTGCAAATGGACCGGCCATTGCGATTGAACAGTCGATGACTTTATATCCCGATAGAATTCCCAATTTTTATCTCCAAGACTGTCGTGAATGTTTTTAGTGGTGGATAGCCGTTCCGTTCAGTGGCTTGGACGGCAAAGAACCATAATTTGATTGGTTCCTTCCTGAACGGTTTCTCCTTGTTGGTTCGTCGCGCGGATCTCGAGCGTAATGATCCCGCGATTACCCTTGCTGGTCAGGCGCTTGTCAGTAATGCGTAAATGGGCTTTTAGCTGGTCGCCGATAAAGAGAGGACCGGTAAAGCGCCAGCTCCAGTTCAGTGCCGCAACGACATGAAACTGTACAAGGCAGCGGTTCTTGAGCGCATCGATCATCGAAAGACCGAGCAAACCATGTGCAAGGCGACCACGAAACCCCATTTCCCGAGCAAATTCTTCGTCAACATGGACAGGCGTGAAATCACCCGTTAGTCCGGCAAAGGTCAGGATATGATGCTCGCCCAATGTGATGGCGGGGGTGTCGTAGGAATAACCGGTTTCAATGTCTTCAAAGTAGTTCTTTTCACTCAGTCGCATCACATGCCCTTACGTCTTATATGAATATGGTAGCGCTATCATTGATTGAGCGAGAGTAACCCGACTCGGACGGTCCCGCCCGAGTCGGCGTCTTTCCATTCGAACCAAAACTCAGAGCTATTTGAGCTCGTTGGCGAAGACATTTTCCCGCAGGATGGGAAGTTGCGCCTCAATGTTTTCGGCGGTAACGATCAGAATGGGAAGCACTTCTTCCTTCGCAGGTGACTGTCCATCGATTTTCGCAATCACCGATTCCGCGGCTTGTTTTCCCATGAGAAATGGTTGCTGCATGCCGCTGGCCAGAATAGAGCCGTCTTTGATGAGTGGCACAAATTCTGGCGTTCCATCGAAGGCTGCAACGAGGGTATCTGCCCCGCGGCGCAACGCGGCAACGGCACGCACAGCGCCAAGAGTTGGTGTATCGGTTTGTACGAATATGCCACGCAGATTCGGATGGGCAGTCAACATGTCTTGCACAAAACGATAGGTCTCGTCAGCAGTATAGAGCTGCATTTCATTGCGCGCGACAATCTTATGCCCCGCATCGGTAACGGCTTTAACGAAACCATTTGTTCGTTTGACACCGTTCTGGCGCGCCTGAGAAATCTGGATAAGCCCTATTTCGGCATTATTCCAGCCTTTCGCCTTTAGTGCCTTAGCCATTTCCTGTCCGACGGAGTAAGCGCCCGCCTCATCATCTGAGGTGACAAATGTCGTATAGTCGCCAGATGTCGTGCCAATACCCGCAAAGCTCAATGGAACGCCTCCACGTGTTGCGAGGTCGAGGACTGCTGGCGCAGTGGAGGAATCGGTCGGTGATAAAACGATGCCTGCGGCGCCCTTTACGATCGCATCCTGAGCATTTCGCAACTGGCTTTGGGCGTTGTTGCGGGAGTCGAGCACCATAAATTGGTATTTGTGGGCAGCAGCAGTGGCTTCTGCTCCCTTTGAGACATAGCGCCAGAAAGGGGCCTCGATGCCTGCAGATAGATAAACGAGTTGCTTATCGTTGGCGCGGGCGTAAGGACTATTGGTCAAGAGACCGGCGGTGACGCTGAGAGCCAACGCCGCAAAATTCCGTCGGGTAATCATTGTTTTTTCTCCTCCCATAAATGAAATTTAAACTAGGTCCCCCGTCTAATTTGCGGGTTGTGCTAGCGCTATCATTTTGCGATACAGATAGCGTTAACATACGAAGGTGTCAATGCGGACGAAGCGATCTCGAAATATTTCTTTGAACTTGCCGATTGTTACCATGTCAGACGTGGCCGACAAGGCTGGGGTCTCGCCGCAGACGGTTTCCCGGGTGATTGGCAGACCTGAGCTTGTGGCGGAGAAAACCCGTCTGCACGTACAGCAGATCATTCGTGAATTAAACTACATTCCTAACGAGGCCGCACGCAATCTGGCGTCTAACAGCAGTCGCGTTGTTGCTGTGGTCATTCCGACATTGTCGAGTTCCGCTTTTGCAGCAGAGGTGAAAAGCATCATCGATGTTATGGAGAAACGCGGTATTTCTGTCATCATCGGCAACAGCGAATATTCGGCCGAGCGCGAAGAAAACATTATTCGCACTTTGCTGGAACGACGGCCCCTAGGGTTCATCCTAACTGGGAATAACCATACACCTAACGCTGAAGAGTTGCTGCGCGCAAGCGGCTTACCAATCGTCGAGACGTGGGATACGGATCGGGAAGCCATTGATATGGCCACGGGTTTTTCTAATATTGCTGCAGGTCGGGCAGTCGGGAATCTTTTTATAGCGCGAGGAGCAAAGAGGATAGCCTTCGTTGGTGGTGGTGCTACACAAGACCCCCGAGCATCCGCACGGTTCGAGGGTCTCGCAGAGCAGATTGCAGTTGCGGGTTTGCAGCCGGCCTGTAGGGTAGAGCTGACGATGCCGATGAGCACCCAGGACGGGGTCATGGGAATGGATGAAGCATTGCGGCGGCAACCTTTGACGGACGCGATCTTTTTTTCCGCCGATAGCCTCGCACTTGCTGCATTGCTGGAATGCAACAGGCGTGGAATTCGCGTACCCGACCAACTGGCTATTTGTGGCTTTGGTGATTTTGATCTGGCATCGTTTGTTTCCCCAGCCCTGACGACCGTACGTATCCAACCTGATGTGATGGGAGAACGCGCAGCCCAAATGCTGCTCAGTCGATTAGATGGGGCCAAGAGCGAGAGAAGAACCATCGTTCTTGACCACCAGCTTATCCGGCGTGGAACGGCCTGATTGCGCGCTTAGATGCGATACCAGTTTTCTGCACTAAGGCGGAATAACTGGCGTTTTTCAGGAATGCTATAGTCGTCAACAATTTCACGATAAGCGTTGACAACTGTCGCATATTCGCTGTGGAGGCCGTCTAAAGGCCAGTTTGTGCCGAACATGCAACGGTCCACACCAAAATACTCTATGCAGGTTTCGATCCAAGGCCGAATTGTTTCAACTGTCCAATTGTGATCAACCATCGCCAATCCCGACAGCTTACAAGCTACATTTGGTGCCTTTGCTAGTTGAGCTATCGCCTTGCGCCAGCGATGAAAGTAAGGAACGTTTCGTTCTTTAGGGAAACCACAATGTCCGAGGATGATGCGCGTGGTGGGAAAGTCTTTTGCCAATGCATAAGCCTTGTGCATCTGTTGCCAGCCCGCGTCCATGTCATAGACGAGGTCTCGTTTTGCTAATTCCTTGAAGCCCCTTCGAAATTCGGCAGCATCGAGAAAATCTAGTCCCATGAAGGAGAGCATGCGCACGCCACGGAAATTACTGAACCGTTGATGGTGTTCGAGTTCTTCGACAACCTTTTCCCCCGTAAGATCGCAGCGCGCAATGATACCATTCGGCATGCCTTTTTCATCGGCAACTTCCTGCAGCCATTGGGTTTCGTGGACAGGGTCGGTTTCACCATCCGCGGTTTCAATGTGTATAGACTTAATCAGATTGACCGCTTCGGCCTCGCGACGAAGGTCATCAACGAGATAGTTTTTCATGATCTTACTGTAATCGCCAGAGGGATGGCCGTTGAAGGGTTTGTCGGTCAGCCAAGCGTAATATAGTCGCTTAAGATCCCACAAGTGATGATGTGCATCCACAAACTCGAATACGTATTCTTCCTGGGTCATTCGCTCCTCCTCCAAAGCTGTGAAAGTGTATCCTTGAACAAACACATGCTTGCCATATTGGAATAGATAGCGCTATCATAAAATGGAGGATGGAGTTAACTCGGGAGGATTCCGCTTGGAACGGAGTGAAACGGAGGCTGCATTGCTGCTCACCGCGCAGGGGATCGAAAAGCGGTTTGGAGCAATGCGAGCACTGAAAGGCGTGGATTTTGCACTCAATCGCCACGAAGTGCATGCTATAGTTGGTGCCAATGGCGCCGGTAAAAGCACATTGATGCGAGCGATCGCGGGAATGCACCGCATTGATAGTGGCAGTTTGACGGTAGATGGGCGTGAGGTTCGCTTTTTCTCGCCAGGTGATGCGATCGCCGCCGGTGTCAGCATGGTTACGCAAGAAACCAGTCTAGCTCCTCACTTATCGGTGCTTGAGAATATTTTCCTCCCAGAATTAGCGAAGCCGGGCCGATTGAACTGGAGTAGTAATCGTCAACAGGCGATAGCGCTCATCGATGAGTTACAAATATCGGTTGGATTCAGCTTGGACGACGAGGTTGGTCGTCTTTCGATGGCCAATCGGCAGCTTGTTGAGATCTTGAAGGTCCTCGCACTCAATTCCAAAGTCATATTTCTCGATGAGCCGACGACTTCATTATCACCGTACGAATGCGACAAGTTGCTCGAACTCACGCGAAAACTAGCCGCGCGAGGTCACAGTCTCGTTCTTGTGACGCATCGCATGGAAGAAATTTTTGCGGCAACAGATCGCCTGACGGTTTTGCGCGAAGGTATGACTGTTGTCGGTGGAATAAAGACCGATAGTATTGACGCAAACGAGCTCATACGCCTGATGGTTGGGCGAGAGCTTTCGAATATCTATGCGCACCATGAAACGCGGCCCATCCAAGCGACAAAAAAAGTCCTAGAAGTTGAAGGTCTATCGGCAGGGCCAATGGTCAAAGATGTGTCGTTTGACATCGCCGCTGGCGAAATTGTTGGGTTGGGCGGGTTGGTCGGAGCAGGGCGAACGGAAACGGTCGAAGCGATCTTTGGGCTGCGTAGTGTTGAACGTGGGAAGATAAGTTTTTCGGGAGAGGCGTTCTCGCCCCGTTCCCCACTGGATTCCATACGGTCCGGCATAGGTTTTATTGGTGAAGACAGAAGAACACAGGGGTTGATACCGGACTTTTCAGTGCGGGAAAACTTAATGCTCGTACAGCTAAGTCTTCAGACCCAGCAACTGTTAGGCTATAAAAAATATGAAGCACAGGCGCATGAAGTGGTTAGCCGCCTGGGATTAAACCTCTCTCGACTGAACGATGCCAATATATTGAAATTCAGCGGCGGAATGCAGCAAAAAATCATAATCGCGCGCTGGCTGCTCGCCTGTCCAAAGCTGTTGATTTTGGATGAACCAACCCGCGGGGTTGATATTGAAACTCGCTCTACGATCTACAAAGCGTTACGAGAACTTGCAGATGAAGGTACAGCTATTCTGGTCATCAGTTCCGATTTTGAGGAGTTGCTGGGGTTGTCCGACAGAGTTGTCGTTCTGAGTGACGGTAGAAGTGTGGCCGATGTCCCGGTCTCTTGTCTAGACACCCAGCGCTTGACAATGTTGTCCGCTCCGCGTCGCTCGGCGCACTTAATTGGAGCAATGCTGGCGCGCATTGCGCAGCAATTCAACGTGAACTGTATGTGGCTCCAACACGATGACGATTATGTTTTTTGCCTCGAAAGCGCACATTCGGAGCAGGTCGCTGGGATGCTAAAAAAAGGTGACTTTTGTCCTTTCGCGGACACGGTTCTTAGCCAGTCAGAAAATGCGCACACCTGTGTCGCGACCGTGCGGGGCAAGCAGGGACAAGCGATGGGTGCAATCGTATTACTCACTAGCGATCCCACGAAACTTCCGCTGTCCAGCGAATTGGACAGTATTATTCATCATTCAATATACACTTCAGAAAGTGTTGCAGCATGAGCGTTCAAACCCCCGCCACCACGCGAATTCTCTCGTCTCGTTTCGGTCATGTCGGTCATTCTCTTGAACTGAGGATGTTTTTGCTAACGGCCTTCATCGTGATAGGTTTGAGTTTCGCCAGTCCTTATTTTCTGACCTACAACAACATACTCAACGTACTGGACCAGTCTGTTGTAGTCGGTATTCTTGCTGTCGGGCTCACCTTGGTCATTCTGACCGCCGGGATCGACCTTTCAGTGGGTTCAACTGTAGGACTGACAGGCGTTGCAATGGCTGTTAGTTTTCCTGTTCTCGGCTTTTATCCGGGGATCGCTATTGGATTGCTCACGGGCGCGATCGTTGGCTTTGCCAACGGCTTTATTATTGAAAAAGGTGGGGTCGCGGCATTCATCGTAACATTAGGAATGATGTCAATCTGCCGAAGCTTGACCTACACGGTGAGTGGTGCGAGGTCGATAACCGACTTGCCCCCCCAACTAAGCGAAATTGCCATGGGCATGATCGGCGGTATTCCGATTAATGTCATATTCCTCATCTTTCTTTACGCGTTCGTCTACTGGCTTCTTAAAAAAACAAAGATGGGACGCTCGCTTTACGCTGTGGGTTCAAATCCCGAGGCAGCGCGCGTCGCGGGTCTACCAGTTGGTCGTTATAAAATTTCAGTTTATGTCATTACGGGTGTGTTGTGTGCCTTAGCAGCAGTCTTTCTTGCTGGTCGAATCCGCTCCGTCGACCCCACGAGCGGGCTCGGGCTGGAACTTGATGCGATCGCGGCCACAGTGATCGGCGGCACCAGTCTTTTTGGCGGACGTGGCTCCATCATCGGAACGTTCTTTGGTGTAATCATTATGGTCTGTATTCGGAACGGATTGAACCTTTTGGGGATTGATCCGTACTGGCAAGGGACCGTAATCGGAACGATCATTATCGCTGCAGTACTGCTGGAGCGGTTGTTAAACGCTAATCGATGAATGCCGGAAGCGAGATACTGGCAAAGACCCGTGAATTGAATTTGTGATTACTCTTTGACAAAAGTTCCCTCATCCAACTTTGAAGATTTTTACAAGGCTCGAATTATAGTGTCTTCGACTCCTCGTATAATCAAAAAGGCATTCAGAAGTGCGCCCCTCTTACAACAAGTAGGGGCGCTTTTTTGTTCTTCCCGTTGCTCTCAGCTTCATTTTAATATCTTAATTTAAGTCAAACTAAGGCATTCTTTCGAACGGTAATCTTACATATTCCTGCTACAAGCCTGTCCGACAATGGTTTAATCGGAGTTGAACTTAAGTCCAATGACTTCTGGATCTGGAATAGTGGCATTGAGTATGTCGAGATAACTTTTCCGCTTACGAGGCGATGTGCCAGAGGCTTCGAATTTCTCATTTACAACTTTCAATAATCGTTCAGCGCTTGGTTTAAGTTCCGCTTCGACTTTCATTATCCGGCCATTGATCTCAGCCGGTGGAATTGCTGTCTTCGTATCATTGCGGGGCACTGGCAAGTTTACGCTGAGATTGACCGTTCCGTTATTTTCTTGCTTTGTGGCGCCGGCTGCAGGAATCGACGGTGAGTTGGCTGCGGTCGCTTCTTGCGAAGGTTCCTCTCGATGTTGAGGGTGGAAGGGCAGGGGGCTAATTGTCTGCTCAGCGGCCCGTTGCCCGTCTTGCGCGTATGCGCTCGTGAGCGCTGGAACGGGCTTATGAGGTAGATATTCAATCGTCGGCACATCAGGAACGTGCGATTGCGAATAAGCTTCAGCAGATTTGAAGGGTTGGGTGTTGAAAAACCGCAGCTTGTCGCCATAGATCGGGCGTTGACCTTCAACCAGCAGGATCATTTTGCTTTCTGGCATTTGCCGCACTTCTTGGGCCATCATTAGATCGCGTTCGCGGATTTGCTCAACTTTTGTACGTCGCGGTAAACTGAGAATTTCTATTGTGCGGGATTCCGAACTGTAGCGGATGGTTCTCTTTCCTAGCGCGCGGGATGTATATTCTGCTGTTGCCTGATCGTTGGCACCTAACACCAGCTGATAACCACAGTTGCCGAGCAGGGAATGACGCGAAGTCTCACCGTAAATCTCGTCGAGATTCTTGAGGTCCTGAATAATGATTGCGAGCTTGATATTATAACCAGCCACATAGGGCAGCTTTGTCATAATCTCGTCCATCTTTTTAAGCTGTCGAAATTCATCCAGCAAAAAATAGACGGGTAGCGAATTTGGATCGTGTTCCAGCGTCAGAATGTTCATGACTTGCTGTACGAACAATGTGAGAAGCGGTCGCAGGATCGTAATATCAGTAATATTCGGTGCAAGATAAATTGAGATTGGCCGCCGTTTCATGGCGGCGATATCCATGTCAGTTACCTCCGTTGCGGCAACAATGCGTTCATTTCGGAAGGGTCTAAGCGCGTTTTGGATATCGAGCAGAGCGGATGCTGCAGCACGCTCTGACAATGCCAGAAATGCGTTGAAGCTTTCGACCGTATATTTTGAAAGGTTAGGCTCTTTTTCCTTGATGAACTTGATTTGCGCCTGAAGATCAACACCACTGTTCACGAAGGAAACGACTTCGCCGAGGTTTCGGCGTCCATGGTAAAAGGGGCTCTCAAGAACGTAGCTGATAATTCCCGCCACGACCTGTTGAGCTAAGCCCTGCCAAACTGAATTTTCAGAGCCAATGTTCTCGGGAACCAAAATGCTGGCGATATTCTGAATATCAGTTGTGCGATTGCCGCGCTCGGATCGCACAAAATCCAGGGGATTATAACGATTTGTCCTCTCCGAGCCGGGAGCGAAGAGGAAGACCTGACTGCCATTCTTCTTGCGATATCCGGCTGTCGCCTTGAAAATCTCCCCCTTCAAGTCGGATACGATCATTGAACCTTCATGCATGAGAGCGTTTGGAATGACATAGCCCGCTCCCTTTCCCGACCGCGTAGGGCCGATTATCAAATGATGGCGACTGTCTGCCGCTCGCAGCACATTGCGGCCGAACCGTCCGAATATGTGCCCTGTCTTTCGGAACCACTTTCCGCGACGAAGGCCCATGATGTCCTGAAAAGCCGCATCCCCTAAGGGGTTCTCAAGGCGTCTAAGACCGAGATAGCCTGCAAATACGGCGGCGGCGATGGCAGGTAACAAGGCACCGATGGCAACTCGTTGCAGAGTTGAGTTGGACGCGTAAGCCCAGACTTGCTGAAGCGGAGCAAAAGGATTTTCAGTGATGGTGATATTTAAAATTCGGCTGTCTTTATAAACTACCCCGAGTACGACCCCATAAGCCAGGGTCCAGACAAGGAAGGCTATGCCGGCACAAAATAGCAGGTAAACCGCTTTGTAACCCCTGTTCATGGTTCCTCATGGTCCTCATGTCGTGCAAAATATATCTCCGATACGCCACGTTTTCCGCCGTCGCGACGCAACTGGATGACGATGGGGATGACCATCCGGATATACGACATGAGATCGTGCTTCGAGTATCCGCCAGATAACCCCGCTTGTTGCATCATCATGGCGAGCTGTTCATAGGCACCTTGCGGCGTATCGGCATGAACCGTCGACATAGAACCCGGATGACCAGTGTTAATGGCGCGAAGAAAAGAAAACGCTTCTGCGCCGCGGATCTCGCCAACGAATAGACGATCAGGCCGCATACGAAGGGATGATTCAAGCAAGTGCTGAATTGTGACGTCAGCGGTGCCCTGCCCACCTTTCGAAGCTACCAGATGAACGCGGTTTTCCTGGGGTGGAAACAGTTCGCGGGTGTCTTCCAGCGTGATAATCCGTTCCTTCGGATGAACCGATTTCAGGCAGGCATTCAGAAAGGTTGTCTTTCCCGATGACGTGCCGCCGCTGATCAGGATCGACACTCGTTGCGTGATGGCTGTATTGATGAATTCGAAAATTCTGTTTTGCTTCAGATGTTCGATCAGCAAACGGTCAATGTCGCTCAGTCCTCCTACAGCAACAGAAACCTTGTCCAGTGAACCGCTATCCCTGTATTCCTCCAAACTAAAATTGCTAACGACCTGCTTGCGGATCGATATCGATCCGCCGTCCGGTGCAGCGGGTGGAAGAACGACCTGAATCCGCTCGCCAGTCGGTAACGCAGCGCTCAGGATGGGCGCGGATTTACTGACGAACTGATCGGTCGCGCCTGCGACCCGTTCACCGATATTCTGAATCTCTGCTGCTGAAAGCGCATGAACCTCGTGGAATTCCATGTGATCAGCACCAAGTCGCTCAACATAGACGTGACCTGGTTTATTGACCGAGATTTCAACGACCTTTGGATCGTTGAGAAATGGCCGCAGAGGCTCAAGTGCCCGATCAAGAAAGTAATATCTGCTTTGTGTGGCTGTTGCCGCACTATTTGCCCCTGCGTTCACGTTGAATTTCCTTCATCGCCTCTGTTACGGGATCGTCGTACATCGCCGAAAAATCGAGGTCCTGACGCACAAATATGAAAATGCGTTCGCCTTGATGGACGCTAATAGTCGGCTTAATGCGCAAGTTCTCGCTCAGAGCGGTATTTGCCATTTGAGAGAAAGTGTCGGCGATCGTCTCGCGGGCTAGTTCTTCTCCGCGTTTTGCATCATCATTGTTGCGACCGAAGGCTTCACCGCTGCCGAAACCTGTCAGATAGCTTGCGCCAGCGCCGACCACGGACAACATGATGGAAGCCCCGAACCGTTCACGCCATTTTTTATCGACGATGCCAGTGAGACCCGAACGACCCAAGCTGTCAGTACCCACGGAGTTCAGGCGCACGCTAACACCATCATCACGCAGTAAGCGGGTCCAGACTACGAAAACGCGGGTCTGGCCTGTCATTACGTCGCTTTGATATTCACCGATGAGCCGGGTACCGGTCGGAATCAAAATGCGACGACCATCAAAACTGTAGACATCTTCTGACGTGATGGCGCGAACTTGGCCTGGCAGATCGCTTACAATCGAGGTTTCGAGAATACCGGGTATCATCGTGCCTTCGGGCACAACCGCGTCGATGCGCTTGATTTTCGTAGCCTTGGCATTCCGGTCGGCCATTGCCGAGGCCGTCGCCAGAAACTTGCTGTTTCTGTCTTCACCAGCAACAGTCGGTGTTCCTTCGCCACTATCGCCACCAAGACCGCCATTCGCTCCGCCAGATCGCGCTTGATCCATCTGAATCAGCTTCGATTTGAACCGGTCTGGAAATTCTTCAACAATCTCCGGCGCGGATGGCTGAGCGGGTTCGTTCACAGCGACCGTCGGGGGAGGAGGGGGAGGAACATTAAATGTCGTGGAGTCGACTTGCTCCGGCTCTGGTGGCGGTGGAGGCGGTGGAATGTTGATGATATTTGGCTCGGGTGCGGCAGGGGGCTGATCCTGATCGCGCACGAATGACGGCGGTCTGAACGACGTCGTGCTAAACTCCTCGTCACCGCGCACGAGATCGCGCGGCTTCTCCGAGGGCTGTTTGAGAACAAAATAAGCCATAGCTACACCGGCCAGCAGAAATACGGCCATCGCAGCCGTTTGATTCCGCTTTGCATTCTTGTTGCTGACACCGGAGTCATCAGTTGCCGCCAGGGCTTCCAATTCGGGAGACTGTTTCATCAGTTGCCGCTCCTTCTTCTCTTGGTTGCCGCATGATCAGGTGCGGGACCCATGATGTCAGGATCGGGTGCGCCAAAATCCGGCTTTCTAAGGTTGAAGATGCAGATCCACTGATCACCATCGCGGAGGGTGTATTGTGTTGCCGTTCCATCCACGACCAGATATTCGCCTTCCTTGCGGAAGTTTCGCAGCGTCTCGGAAAAATCACTGTTTACTGCGAAAATTGCAGGTGTCCGACCGGTGAATTTGAAGAAGGTCTTCTTGCCGTCATCGAAGACCATCGACGGCTTCAGTTTCGTATCTCCGGTAAAGGAATAGTCGATATTGACGTTAGCCTTATCGATCTTGGAGATGTTCGGGTTGGCAGCACGATATTCGGCCTCTTTGCGCATCGCTGCATTCAGATCCTTTTCAGGATAGATGAAGCGCACGCCAAAGACCTTCTTGCCGGCATCTGGCGCGTAGTCGTGCAGCTCCAGAAAGTAAATGCGCTTGGTCGTGACAACGTTCATGTTGGTGACGACATTCTTTGCCGTCGGCTTAACGAAGAGGATGTTTCCTTTTTCGGTTGGAGCAACCTGCCAGCTCTCTGTGTCGCCAAGCGAAATGGTCTCAAATTTTTCATCCTCATCGAAGATGATCATTGTCGATATGCCGTACGTCGCAGAGATTTTGACGACATTATTGGGCTGATAGACGACACTGGTCACACGTGAATCCAGCGAACCAGCCCTAGGCGTCTGGGCAGCGTAGGCGTGCGAAATGAGGACGGTCGAGAACGCCGCCGCAAGAAGGAAGCGGTTTCTCATCCCTTGCTCCCTTCCGTGACGGTTTCCTGATCCCGCCTGTAATTGTAAACCTGGAAGCCGAGAGGATTTTCAAACCGCCATTCGTTCGTGGCTGGTTCGTCCGTATAGCGATAGCGCACGACCGCAATATAGTGTCTGGTGATCGCATCGGTATCGGACTTTTCAGTGGTTGAAAAACGGACAAGAGCGGTTGAATCGTTGGGGAAGGTGACAGACTTCACATCGACAAGTACGCGCTTGTTTTTCCCGTAGACCTTCGCCGGATTGTTCGGATTCGCGGCGCTATATTGCTCTTGCAATTCGCGAGCGGCATCATCTGTCGACAATAGTGCCGCCGTGCCAAAGTTTGTATCGATCGCGTAAGGATCATAGCCTTCACGTGTCCTGATATACCGAACGACGTTGGCTTGTGTAATTGCGCGTGAATCCGTCAGATTTTGCGCTTTTGTCAGTCCGCTTTTGGTTTCGATGTAGCCGGTAGCCTTGTCAACGACGACAATCACAGGCTCGAACGATTTTAGCGGAACCAGCATAACGAGCGCGAGCAATGCGAAAAGCGCGACCAGCCCGAATATGATGGTTACGAACCATGCGACGGCCTTTGAACGTTTTGCTTTCCGAACGATTTCGTTCTCCCAACGATCACCGTCCTGAAAATAACTTCTCAATGCAGCTTCTCTGGAATCCGTCATGATCTGGCCTTTGACCTCTTATGAACCTGCAGCCTCAGCGAGGCAGGCTGTTGCTGCTTATTCGGTTTTGCATTGCTTCTTTTGCGCCCTGGCTTGTCGGGGAAATCGACCCTCCACCGCCGCCGCCTCCAAAACGATTGTAAAGTGAACGTCCGCCTCGGTAGCTTGCACCGATCCCCTTGAAGCCAGCTCGCGCAATCTGCATTGGGGCGGTGGCACCGGTCATGCGAGCAATCCGTGTCGCGGCAGCGCCAATGCCAACGGCCAACCCACCTGCAATGCCCTGAGCAAGGACCTGGATGTTCAACAGGACGAAAGCGCCTGCGAAACAAAGCAGGAGGAACGCTGAAATATCACTCAGCGTAAGGCGTCGCTCCGCGGCGGCAGCAGATACCTTCGTCAGTTCAGGATCCATTGCGGCGATAAGGAAGGCGGCTACGACAAACACGAATAACGGGATCAGTGCATATAGAAGCACTTGTTGGAACCACGCCTGCCCAAGACTGCGCGATTGTTCAAACAACATGCAAGCGATGAAGATCGGTGCGGTCCCGATCAGTACCCATAACATCACCTTGGCAAGAACAAGTATTGCGAGAGCAACAGCGATAAAGATTGCCACACAGGCCATAATAAGAAAGCCGACCATAGAGGGCAAAACTGAAAAATAGCCCGATTGCTCAGCAAACGCGGAAGCCGCCTCGTTTGCAGTCTTCCAGATCATGGAAAGACCATTTGTCGGTTCGGTAATTCCCGTCCCGGTGGCGGTCAGGATGGCGCGACCTACATCTTCAGGGGTATTGTTCAGCCACTTATAGAAAAAATCGTTGAAGTATCCCCAGTTGCTGATCAATGCCAGAATGAAGACCATGCGGAATACGCGTGTAACAATTTCGGCCACGCTAATCCGCGAAGTCCCCATTATTACCTGGATACCGTAATATCCAACATAGGCGATGAACATCACCTTGAGCAGCGGCGTGATTTCAGAGCCAATAATATTGTAAGCCTGCGATGAAAAATTCTCGCCGGAACTATCAATTCTCTCCAAAAGATCGCTCAAGAAATCATGCATAGCGGCCCCCGATTATTCCGTTGCTATCGAATTGATCGCAGCAATGGCGGTCGCTGGATCGCCATTAACAAAGGCCATAGGTCCACAGTCTTGCCGAATGTCTTCGGCAAATGACGTGAGATTTGCGGGACGTTTGCAAGGAGCAGTCTTTTCCTTGACCGTTCCGCAGCCGGCGACGCCGGCTGCGATGGCGGCAAAGATAAAACACTTCAGGAAGATGTTAGCGATGTTAGTTTGCACTGTACGTCAACACCTTCTTGGAATTGGAAATGTCGGTGAGGCGGCGCTGATTATCGGCCTGTAATGACGACACGGCACCGTTCATCACGCCGATCAGTTCATTGATGGTCAGCCCTGCTTGGACTTGCAGCTGCGTGTTTTGGTCGATGGAACCTTTAATGTCCTTTGCCTGACCGATACTCTGCCCGGCCTGTTCAAAAGCGCTTCGGCGCGTAGTTACTGCCTGTTGCGAACCATTCACGAGTGCGGCGACACCAAGCACAGTGTTGACCATCTGTTCATAGGATTTGTCTCCGCTGAAGCTGCTATTTGCTTGCCCCGACAGGTTCTTAACGAGCTGAAGCCCGTTGATGAAAGTGGACGCGACCTTGGCTATGTCACCGCCCATGCTGCCAAAATTTGGCACTCCCCCGGACATAAGGCTGTCGAAAGAGGGCATTGATGATACGCTAAAGCCATTCCCGACGGCCAGGTTTTGCATCTGGTTCGCATCGCCGCCGCGATCACCGGTAACGGCCTTCAATGTCTCCTCGACCGTCGTCAGGATTTCCTTGTTTGTCCCGAGGATCTTGTCGGTCGTAACCGAGGTTTGCTTGGCCACTTCATAATTGGCAGCGTCGATGACAGGGACGCCACCTGCATAAGCCGCCATGGGAGCGAACGATGCTAGAGCCACGGCAATCGCTGACGCCGAAATGATCAGTCGTTTCATTGTTAGTCTCCCTTATTGAGGATCAAGGTTCAGTTTGATGTTCGCCTCGCGTTCACGCTTTTGAACACAGGCTTTTTCTTCAGCATTCCATTCGAGGCCGGTACGGTGATCGCAGACGCCGGTCGTTTCTCGCGGCTTGTCGTCTTTCTTCTTGAACGAAGCCGATTGAGATGAGCCCGAAATGCCACTGGTTGAAACTGCATTGCGGCTGTTGAGCAGGTGGGCAAACGAATTGCCGAGGACAATCAACTGGTTGACCATTTCGAGATTCGCATTTCGAGCGCCGGCGTTGTGATCCCAACTGTCTTGAATTGTGCCGGACTGCATGCCGCCGAGTTGCTGAAACCATGAGGCGACGTTGGCGGTACTTTCCTGTGTCGCCTGTGTCGTTGCCATCGAATTGATGGTCGAATCCCGCATACCGGAATATGCTGTATCACCGCCGCCGTAATTCATAGGCAGGTCCTTTGACCCGCCGAACGCCGGTGTCCATTTCTGCGTGATATTCCGGACGTACCCCTGCGTTTCTTTGAACGGTGGAATGCCGCCGTATTTTTTAACGTTGCCAGCGCCAGCATTGTACGCTGCAAGGGCGAGGTTGGCGTTGCCGTTAAAACGCTTGAGCTGCTGTTTAAGATAACGAGCACCACCGCGGAGGTTCTGTTCAATGTTATGCGGATCTACGCCCAACTCTTTTGCGGTATCAGGCATCAACTGTGCCAAACCGATAGCGCCCACGCCGGATTTCGCGCATGGACTAAAGCGGCTTTCCTGATAAACGAGACCAAGAAAAAGATTTTCGTCCACGCCTTCTTCGAGCGCTACCCGTTTGACCAACCCGGAAATTTCAGGGTTGGCCTTGGCGGCTGCGACTGGATCATCCTTCCGCCCCGGTCGATAGACAGCACAAGTTACACTCTTACTGAGTGAAAACCTGTCCTTATCAGTTTTCTCGATTTCGGACGTTTTTTTGTCACGGACTGTTCGCTCAGACAAATTAGGATCGTCAATGACCGGAACGCCACCTGCCCACGCAGAAAGCGGCATAGCAGCTGACGCCAAAAATATGCATAAAGCGGCTTTCCTATGCATCATTCTTCTCCCATCCGCAGAATTTAGCCAACCAGTTTTCAGGCTCGTCGCCAGATCGTTCCCGCAGCGCAGCACATTCTTCGACGGTCTCTTTTCGACCCGACAGCACTTTGACGAGATCAGGCATTTTCGAGAGATCCAGACGGGCAATGACTGAGTCATTCCCGTGCTTGACGAGAAACGTGCGCTTTTCAGGCGGAGTGTTTTTGATGAAATTGAATTCTTTAACCGTCAGGCCAAAGCGTTTGATGTAGCTCTCTTCGTCGGCGCGCGGGTTCGGGAAATGAATATTCGTGGCCGATTGCTCAATAAGGGTGTGAGACGCCTTTGCTTTGGCAATATCCGCTGCCGACTGAGTTCCGAAACCTACAATTCCGTTGAGCTTACGGATGGTTTTCATCTTATCGATGATGAAATGACTAAACGTTTCATCCATAAGCAGCTGCCAGCCTTCGTCCATGAAGAACATGACAGGATCGCCGTTCAGAAGCTCGTCGAGACGGTGATAAAGGTACATCAGTGCGGGGGTTCGGATATCCTCGTTACCGAGGATGCTGGTCATATCGAAACCGAAGACACTACGCCCGGAGAATGACAGCACATCGTGCTGCGCATTGAACAGCCATGCTTTTTCGCCGTCGATCCAAGGACGCAACCTTGACGCCAGGTCGTTCGCATCTGCCCGCGATCTGCCTACCAAGAGGCCCGAAAGGTTTGGTAAGTTGCGCTGAGCTGCCGGCTCTTCCATGATACGGGCAATTGCCCGTTCCAGCGTGTCAGCGTCCTCCTGGCTGAAGTCGCGTTGATCGCCAGATCGCAACATTGATTTCAAAAGGCGAAGCAGAAAATCACGATTAGGGCCGGAGTTTTCCAGCTGAAGCGGATTGAAACCAGTCGGTGTTCCCGGTGAGAGAACTTCGTAAGCTCCCCCCATGGCACGCACGAAAATCTCGGCACCTCTATCCTTGTCAAAGAAAACTGCTTTGGGGGTAGGGCTTATGCGCATCGCCTGCGCCAGCAAGAATGTCAGGACGACGGTCTTACCGGAGCCAGTCGGGCCAGTGACAAGGAAGTGACCAATATCGCTACGATGAAAGTTGAACCAGTATGGGGTTTGCGAGGTGGTCTCTAGTATCGTGATCGGCAGACCCCAATGAAGATTGTCCGATTGACCGGTAGCGAAATTGTGCATCGATGACAGGCCGGAGAAATTTGCCGAAGACAGCATGGCCTTTCGCGCGCGATAGCTATGGTTGCCGGGCAATTGTGCCCAGAAGGACGCTTCAAGGTTCACATCCTCGCGCAGCCAGTTGATGTTCATGTCGGTCAGGCAGCTACCAAGCTCGGAAACTGCTTTGCTCAAACCTTCAAGGTCGCGAGACAGGCAAAGCAAAGAGAAATGATGAATGCCAAAAACAGCCTCCTGATTCATGAGACTGTTAAGCGCGAAGTCGATATCGCTTTCGACTGCACTTCCGGACTCATCCGACGCGGCAATCTGGCGCTGAAGCCGGGTGATACGCTCTTGCGCAATCGGTTTGTCGGAAATTGTGAAGCTTTGCGTCAGGATGAACTCATGATTCACCTGTAGCAGCCCATCCAGCATTCCGGGACCGGTGTATGGCGGATACTCTTTGATAGAGAGCATCGCGCCATAACGATTGTCCTCATCGGTGGCGGCTTGCGTTTGCATCGCCCGCTTACCGAAATGCAGGCGTGACGTTCCAACGTAATTTCGAATTCCCATCCGGGGAAGGCGCATTTTGCGCGGCACGCCGCAGGTCAGAATGGTGTTTATGAACTCGCACGGTTCGGAATATGGCTCTCCATCGCGATAGGTTATACCGAGCTCGCGCGCGCCATATTTCTGCAGCTCGCGCGTCATGTTGGAAACGAGCTCTTCGAGTTCGGTCACTGTTTCACGCGTTTGCTGATCTCGAACCTCGGCTCCTCCAGAACGTGTGAATGCACGACTTACTATGTCGCTGAGGCCGAGTGCGCCGCGCATATTGGTTCGCACGATCGAGAGATAAATTTCATTGGCGAACATGCGCTTATGGCGTAACTGGCTCATATAGCGGTTATTCAGCTGTTCGCAGAACGCATCATCGAATGCGCCGCCGATTTCGGAATCGACCTGTCGCCGAATTACGGTCGACCAGACAGAAAAGCGGCTCGATCCAAGCGCCCGAATGATCGTATTCTGAACATTCGAGCGCATATTGAGTTCGGCTTGATCTTCGGTTTGGAAAAAGAGGCCGTCGAGTTTGATGACCGACAAGAGAGCGCCGTTTTCCAAGCCGATCACTGTATCCGACATATGCCTCAGATATGGGATATGCGAAGCCATAGGCCGCTCATTATGAGCGACCTTGCCAAATCCGAGTTCTTCTCTGACGACTTTCAACATTAGCTAAGGTCCGTACGAATTTGTTCCCCAGAAGGACTTGTTGCGTGTGCGAGGCGTTTTGCGCGCGGTGACTTCAAGAACATCGAGAATTTTGTTGTCCCAAGCGCAAAGGGAGAACAGAACCGCATAGCTGATCGGGGCCAGGAGCAGGGTCCAGAACGACTTGCTGACCAGCCATGCTATGATTGTGATGCCGATAACGACGACGACTGCCATATACGGAACACCCCACATGGTGGGAGATCGGGTTAACCCGATTACCAACGGTGTCAGCTGCGGCTTTACATCCTCGTACTCAGCCATCGCTAGTTTCCAACCGTGCTAATCAGCTCGTCGACGATTGATGGAGCACCGAAAACAAGACCGATTCCGAGGATCACGCCGCCAGCAAGAAACCAAGACAGTCGGCCAGCAAATGCGAGGAAACCGAGCGCCATAACAGCGATGATTGCAAACAGACGACCAATAGGGCCGCTAATGAAATCAACGATAGCTTGAAATACTGTCTGAACTGGCGCGAAGGCACCACCGACGCCACCTGACTGTGCCAGCGCCAAATCCGCCCCGACAATTTGCGCGGCAGCCAGCAAACCAAGGCAGACTGCCAGCTTTGAAGCGCTGATATGCCAAACCTTATTCTGTTCGTTGATCATCCTTCTCTCCTTTAAAAATGCATCACGCCACCAACGAAGGTGCCGGTTTTCTTGACTGCAATGACCCCGGATTGAGTTTCGCTCGCCATGACAGGCGAGGATCTCCGACCACCACCAACGAGCTTCTTTTTCGGCGCTGGCATAGTTACGCCAAGCTGGTAATTGACGACCTTTGCGACGTATCCGACGGTTTCCTTGAACGGTGGAACGCCGCCGTACTCATAGATGCGGCCTTCGCCCGCGTTATAGGCAGCGGCAACAAGCAGGGGGTTTTGGAACTCGTCCAAAAGCACCCGGAGATACTTAACGCCGCCTTCAATATTTGACGCCGGATCACAGACGTCGCGGACGCCGAAGCGCTCAGCGGTTCCCGGCATGAGCTGCATCGGCCCGCGTGCGCCTTTGTCTGAATTGCGGGAACGATCGAACTGGCTTTCTGCCCAGGTGATGGCGGTAGCAAACAGAGCATCGACTTGATGTCGGCGAGCTGCCTGTTCGACCAGAGTTTTGATTTCCTCTGGTGTTAGCGGCGAGGGGCCGCATTCGGGAGTCGATACAGCGGCCTGCTTAATGGAATGAAAATCACCCAAACGGGCAGATTCATTCTGAAACAAGATAGCCGTATTGGTAATATCAGATAGGGAGCCAGTGGCTATAACGGCGCTAGTTACATTGCCAATATGGTTATTAACATTAGTGCCGTTTCCACTTTTATCTTCCGCGGAAACGATGCCATCAGAGCCCACGACAAATTCTTTGCTTTCGCTTGTCCAGCGGCGGTTGAATACGGTCAAATCCGAGCGTGATCCGGATGCGTTGTGAGTTGCGGCCTCGGCGTCGCCATCTTGCGAGAAACGCGCAATTGCGCCTCTTTCTTCTGCGCAAGTGGCGGCAATCCCGAGCGGGGTGAACAATGTGGCGCTTAGCAATAGCGCTTTGATTGAAAGCCTCTCCATTCTAGCCCTTTAGCTCCTGTCGCAGACCTCACATGCGCTGTTGAGGTTGCAGCGAAAACCGATTAAGTTCATAATAGCATGATACCGATTTGGCTAAGTGATACATGCTTTTTCGCAAATCATAAACCCCCTATGAACAGGGAAAACGAATAAGCAAGACGGTAAGGGCTAGAAAATGAAGAGAACCATCGCAATCGCAATGAGCAGTTGTATGTTGGCAACAGCCGCAATCGCCGCGCCTGCAATCAACAAGGATTACATCAAGTCGCTGGCATCGCCGGGGAAGACCGTGCTTGTCATTGAGTATTATGACGGCGACGGAAAAGTTACGGCTCGGAAGGGGTTTGCATCCGCCTCGGGCTATAAGGCAACTTCACCGACCGAATTTCGGGTTGATGATAAGACCCTTCTAAATCTGTACGGGCTAGAAGCCTGCAAAGGCGAAATGGTCAATCGCAAGGATGATTTTGCTGGTTCTTGCACTGACTACGCCAAGCAGCAGCTGCAGATCATGTTACAGTCGCCGAAGGTTCTCTTTTGTCGGGCATTTGTAAGTGAAGAGAGCGCACCCAAACAAAATGTGACGTGCTACGGCTATTACAATTACCCCGGGAGCCTGGACACGGTTGATATGCTCGAAGAGCAATTGCTCTCTCTTGGCGCGCTCCGCATTGCGAAATCGAAAGACGGGAAGCTAGACCGTCCCGATCTGGAGAACGCGCAGAAGATTGGAGAAGACGGCTCCTATGGTATGTGGGCCGATCCGCGGGTGAAGGCCCAATGAAGCCAGCCCTATTATCGCTCTGCATGGTCCTTTTATCGACGACGGCTTTTGCAGCCCCGGAGGGATATTTCGACCTCCAGCCGGGCGTTACTTTGGAATCTGGCGATACGTGGGTCTCAGAAGGCCAGCGCTATCGCCTCTATGGTGTTCAGTCATGCCTTCGAGGAACTGCTTTCACTGATACGACTGGAAACAAGAAGGACTGCGGTGAGGCGTCGCTTGCCGTATTCGCCGCTTATATCAAAGACACCAAACCGGTATGCGCTCCCGTAGCGCAAACTGCCGATACTTCTTATGTCATTTGCTACGCCACAATCGGCGGAAATCGCCTCGATTTAGCGACGGTGTTGATTACGAGCGGCTATGCCTTTGCCGCGCTGAAGGCTGACGGGCTTCCCTACTATCCAGCATACGCAGTGGCCGAACAGGAAGCTCGTGAGAAGCGGGCAGGCCTCTGGCAATTCGAAGACGTTCAGCATCCTGCCATCCTGTTGAGCAAATCGGCGAACGAACGGACGAGGAATGCCCAACAATGAAATATCTGATCGTAGCAATGTCATTTGCCGTCGCATCCACGTCAGCATTCGCAGCCGACGTTATTAAACGCCCGCCAGCGGTCAGCCTCCCGGTGCACCCTAGCCAGCCGGTCACGCTTCCAATCTTCAAAGGTCGTGTCGCAGTTATGGACGGTCGGACTCTTTGGTTTCCCACTTATGCACAACGAGTTCGGCTCGCGGACATTGACGCGTGCGAATTGCCTCAATGGGCGCTCGATCCCAAATGGACGAACAGGGAGGTCACGAAGGCACCGCCGCCTGTACCCTGTGGCCCCTTTGCAAAAGCTTGGCTCAAAAGAGCGATCGGGGCGTCCGCCGTCTCCTGCGGTGTCGTCGGTTATGATGATGAAGCCATGCCAAGAGCCAGGTGCACGTCACGGGGACATGATCTGGCTCTTGAAATGCTCCGCGTCGGTTGGGCACGGGTGGATTCGCCCTACCTCACTCATCCTCAATATATGGGCTATCAGCGTGCCGCTATGTCGGCGCGATATGGCATGTGGGCGACTTATGTTCTGGATATGAACGAATGGCGGCGAAAGGCCGTCGATAGGACGCTCGATCGTCAACCAATTGCGGATTTCAATTTGCTCGCCGAGCGCAAAAGCGAGATTTCCCCCCCTTTCGCCGATGCGCACAGAAAGCCAAAAAGGACAGACCGATAGTTGTCGGAAATCGCGCATATTGCGCTCAATTTCGCGCGCGATCCCATGGCCTGTCTGATGCTGGCCATCCTGTTATCGTTTTTGCTTATCATCCCGTCGTCCAAAATCTGGTGGATCCACGGCATAATCGCGGCGCTGTTACTGACGACGTCGCTCTTTTCCACGAGCAGCGGCAAATGTCGTTCGACGCATTCTTGATCGGCGTTTTTGCTTATCCCGCGGTATGCCGCGACATTCCAAATCAGCTCCTGGTCTATCGCGTTGGAATCTACTGGTTCTGCGCATTCACACTTATCGCCCTGTGCAGTTATGCGGCCGGAGATCTCGTCACAGGGTCGCCCTTACACGATCAAGCCATATTGCCCACTCGGCACAATTCAACCGCTACAGTATGAGGATGACCTGAAATGAAGCAGTTTCTGTTTGCACTCGCTGGCCTTGGCACTATCGCCGTGATGCCATCCGCTGCAATAGCGCAGGACACGGGAGGGACGCCATCTTGGGGCTGCCAGGTCCTTTTGTGCGCAGCATCATCAAACCCTTCGTGGCATGGTGTCCCTTATTGCGTCCCGCCAATGACAAAGTTGATCAAGGCCATGGCAAAACCGGGTTTCTCATGGCCCATTTGCCATGAAGCTAAGTCTGGCAGACCCGGATATCAGCCTTACGAGGATTGCCCATCTGGATTCAAGGAAGCCAGCAATATGAGCGATCGCGGCGCAATGCTGTCCAACCGCTGCGAAAAGACAATCAACACCTGCACCAACAAGATCAGGGAACAGAACAAAGAGCTTCAGCAGTACAAGGATGTTCAATATCGAGACATTGGCAACTCGGATCGCGGAAATAGTTGTCGAAAGGTCGTCTCCATTGCTCGTCCAATGCGAAAAGACCCTTACTTTTTCGACATTCCCGATTATCAAGGTTTGAAGGGGCGCTATTGGTTCAATTTGAAACTTTAAGGAGCTCTAATGAATCAGAACGCACTTCTCGCAATGGCAGCAAGCGCCGGCATCGCTGTTGGCGCGGGCGGTACTTGGTTTGTAGTCTCCAACGCTTCGAGCAACGCAACAGCCATTGCAAAAGCCGATATCGTTGCAGCGATCAACGCCGACCCTACACTTTGTCCCGTTCCCGATGAGCCAGCGGCGAGCGCCAAGCTCGATGTGCCAACTCAAGCTGAAGCATTGCGTGCCGTGAGGAAGCTGGAAGAAAAAAATCCGCTATTGTGGGATAGGAGTGAACTTGAAAAGCTTTCCGTCTCACTAGCGAATTGTTGGCCTGTTGACGGTGCCAACGGCATGGTCGAGTGCGTTACTAACGTCAAAAAAAATCCGTCAGCGCAAACTATTGCGAGGACGGTTGGATTTGCCAAAGATCAATCATCCGGCGAATGGATTGCGACAGACCGCAAATAGATGAAGCCCGCTAGCGGGCTTCCAAAGCAATCAAATATTCTTATCGACGCTTTTCAAAACTGACGCCATTTCGCCCTTTGCGAGCGTAATCCGCCCGGAGATAAGAGAAGCGGCGAGATAGACTAGTTTTCCGATGGCGTCATTCACATCTTGCGGCTCATAATCTACGATCCGGCGCGGATCTTCCGCTAGCGATGACATATCCAGCAGTCGTTTTGTCGGGCCATTGTCGCCTTGGTCAACGACATTGGTTTCATCCCGCCAATTCAATGCATTTGCAATAGCATCCATAATGACCTCCGAAATTCATTTTCAGAAGATGGGTGATGCTCGTTAGTGCAATCCTCGAAACTGACGCCTAGTTGATAGCAGCACGATACACAGTTCATTAGTAGATCAATGCTTCTTACTGTCCGATGCACAGTTTCCGGCCTCTATACACCAATTTTCTGACGAAACAGTCATCCCAAAATCCAAGTGATAAAAATGTTGATTAAGGCATCCCACACGATAGGATAAGAAACACTGCGAAACGAAACGAAATCTGAGCCGCTAAGCTATTGACAAAGAACGGAAAGTTTTTTCTCCCGCCACCGAGGGATGGGAGCGACTTCAAAGAATTGTTCAAGCTCATTGTCGCCGCCGGTGCTGGTCGCCCGCTAGGATCCGACGGTCATACGGCAGGTCCATGGACGCCAGAGCTTCTGGCGGAGGCCATAACGCATGTAGATCCTAAGCGGATTGGCGTCGATCTTCGAACGGTTCAGCTCTGGTTTCAGGAGAATGAAAAAGGCATAAGCACGACCAACATCGGGTTGCTGGCAAGAGTTTTAAGTTGTGGTGATACGGTTGCTACAAGCGAATGGAGTATGGAACTCAGCGCTGCACACTCTCGGCTTGTCGCTAAAAGACGTGAGCAGAAGAAGACTGAAACAGCCGAACCGTCGGAGCCAGCCCAAGTTGAACCCCGAATTGCAACATCGGACTCCGCAAACGATAACGATGGTAAGCGATGGAATCTGACTAGATGGTCAGAGAAGCTTTTCGGTGAGGGGGCTCCACTGAATCTGTCTGCCTCGGTTTTTGCTGGAATGTCGGCTCTCGGGTTCCTTTCGTACATCATTGGCATTCACAACGTGACATTCACCCGATCGGATGGCGTGATCAAGCAGGTCGGATTCCTTTGGGCGGCGAACTGGACCCTCGTGTTCATGGTGTTTCTTCCGGTCTTCCTGGCCTTCGTTTCCGAACTGGTGCATTCGTGGAAGCAGGAGGAACGTCGTCGGCTTTTCGATGGCGCGCCCGAGGACAGCGACCGCGCATGGCGACATATTATCGACGCCTCATCGGGTTCGTTTTGGGCGGTCTTCCTGATTTGTTTGCTATTTGCCGGTGTGTTCCAGTGGATCGGCGTTTGTCTAGTCCCCCTTATTAATGGAGGAGGAAATTACGCAACCGATTGGGGCACAATCGCGATAGTCCGGCCCGAAATCGTGACGATACCTGTTGCGATCGGTTTTACGGCATTTGCCTATCTTTATATGAGTTTTTCATTTTATCTCTTCTTCGCCGGCCTCATACTGCTTTACTCGGTCATCAATGACCTTCGAAAGTTACGCGAAGGACCAACAGCGCAGACGAACGCAGGTACGGGCTTTAGAAGTGAGACCGCAATCTGGGTTATGCAGGGGGTTTTTCGCTGCACGGTTTTAGGCATATTGATCGCTACCGTGATGAAGCTACAAAGCTCGTATTTAGCCTCTAACGGCGCGAGCATTGTAGCCTGGGTGATCAACGACCTTTCATCTATTTTGTACGATCAAGCGACGGCCCAAAGCCGTATTAGCTATCGAATGCCCACACATTACAGCAGTCTGCTAATCGCAATATCGACCTGTTTTGTTTTCCTTTATGGAGTGACCCGCACTGGAGCGGGAAATCATTTTAAAGTCACATTGTGGAAAATGAGCGCCGTTGTGATGCTTCTATTTGCAAGCTATCTGTCAATCGACACGTTTTCTGGCTTTACTGTCTTGATGTTTGTCGGGCTCCTAATCGCTATTTATGGCTTATTTGATCCGGCCCTTGGGTCCCGGCGCGCGAGTGAGGTGAGTAATCAAAGTGTTTCATAGTTGGCTTGATCAATGGGACGAGAAACGGGCACGACGCGGCGAAGACGCAAAAAAAGTAACTGACGTCAGACTTGATGCAGAACGCGCGTTTCCGGACGCTGGCAATGTTTCCAATATCGATGAATTCTGCCGGCTCGGGGTGCAGGCAGCTGCCACGCCATCGTACTTCAGAGCGCCACTCGGTAACGATAAAGATTTTGAGCGGGCAGGGGATTTCCTCAAATTTCCATCTGACATTTTGACAGACGTTGAGGAAAACAACCTAGTCTGGTCCAAGATAACCGATAGCGGCTCGCGGGACAAAGCACTGGTGATTTTTCATCATTGGAATGCACGATCCCGCAACCGTCAGATAGCAAGTTACTTGTCGAAAAGAGACATTACGGTCGTCGAGATCGCTATGCCTTATCATTTCGAACGGTGCCGTCCGGGGGCCGACTACGCAGATTATATGCTAAGCGCCAATCTCGGCCGAACGATCCAGTCGCTACGTCAGGCCGTGTGGGATGGACAGAAGCTCATCCGCTGGCTCAAAAGCCAAGGGTATAGAGAAATCTCGGTACTCGGAATGAGTCTTGGTTCATGGGTCGCAGGACTAGTCGCTGCACATGATATCAATGTATCGAAAGCCTCTCTGTTTCTCGCAGCTGGAAGCCTGGCAGATATGGTCTGGACCGGGCGTGCAACGCGAACCATACGCGAGAGCCTAGAGACTACGATTGATCTTGCTCATCTACGTAGGGCTTGGGCACCGCTTGATCTGGGAAATTATACTTACAGTCTTGCCCGCCCTGATTTGCAACTTCAGTTTATTTTGGCAAAAAGAGATAAGGTTGTGGTGCCGCAACTATCCATTGCTCTGTTGGAACGACTAAACAGCGCGGACGTACAGCCGAAAGTTTTACGATTAAATTGTGGTCACTATTCACTGGCAATCCCGCCGTATGTTTTAATGGCAGGAATTAGTCTGAAAAAATTTGTTTCATCAACGTCAACACGAGGCTTTGTTCCATAATTAAGCTTATGCGATCAACGTATGTAGGGGGGTGGGTTCTAGTTTGAAGTGCGACTTGCAAATGATAACAATGAGTTATCCAATGCAAGGAACCTGTCATGGACCGCACCTATTCGCATATTGATTTGGATGAACGCAGCAGAATAGCGCGCTGGCGCACTGCAAAACTTTCCGTCGACGTTATTGCTGAGAAGCTTGGAAGGCACCGCTCGACGANAATTAAGCTTATGCGATCAACGTATGTAGGGGGGTGGGTTCTAGTTTGAAGTGCGACTTGCAAATGATAACAATGAGTTATCCAATGCAAGGAACCCGTCATGGACCGCACCTATTCGCATATTGATCTGGATGAACGTCGCAGAATAGCACGCTGGCGCACTGCAAAGCTTTCCGTTGACGTTATTGCTGAGAAGCTTGGAAGGCATCGCTCGACGATTTTTCGTGAACTGAAACGCAATCAGTTTAATGATGATGAGATTAAGGATTTAAACGGCTATTACTGTACGATTGCTGACCAGAAATGCCGCGAGCGGCGTTCGAAGCAACGCAAGCTCATCCGGTATGATGAGCTACGGCAGTCCGTGATAGATCACATCAGAAGAGCTTTGGTCGAAAAGAAGAGCTTTGGAAATATCTGCCGGAACGTCGTGCCCGACGCCGCCCACGTCATGCCCGGCGTCATCATGGACGCCGCTTTCCGCCTGAACTGAGCATCTTGCACCGCCCGGATATGGTTGCCAGGCGCAAGCAATTCGTCATTGGGAGTGCGACCTCATCCAGTTTCGCAAGAGGTTCGGCAAAGCCAATGTGACGTCTCTGGTCGAGCGGGTGAGCCGCTTTACGGTTTTGTTGCGCAACAATGATCGGCAGTCACGGCCGGTGATGGATGGGGTGATTAGGGTACTCCAACCCCTGCCCCAAATGGCCCGCCGATCAATCACGTTTGATCGTGGCACTGAGTTTACAGAATGGTCGTATCTACAGAATGGGATAGGGTCTCAAACATGGTTCTGTGATCCGCAGTCCCCCTGGCAGAAAGGCACTGTTGAGAACACCAATAGGCGCACAAGACGCTGGCTTCCCCGAGACCTTGATCCGCTCACCCTCAGTGATCGAGACCTCGCATTCATCTGTCATCGGCTCAACAATACGCCGCGCAAATGTTTGGGGTACAAAACGCCTGCAGAAGTCTTTCGGCAAAAATTAATCGCAAACAGACATCGTTATGCGTAAGCACAAACGGCAAAAGTCGCGCTTCAGCATGACCTCACA
>NZ_NNRM01000041.1 GCF_002252525.1 Brucella pseudogrignonensis | reverse complement strand
GCCGACCTCGCAGGAACAGGTCATTCAGTCACTCGAGGGCGGCGTTGTCGCCAAGCTCATGGTGCGACAGGATGATGTGGTGGAGCCGGGGCAGATTCTGGCGCAGCTCGACCCAACCGTCACAGAATCAAGCGTGCAGGAAAGTGCCGCCAAATATCGTGCGGCTTTGGCAAGTTCTGCGCGGCTAACTGCTGAAGTCAGCCAGACTGAGCTGCAATTCTCGCCGGAGCTTGATGCGTTTCCGATGCTGGTGGCTGCAGAAACACGACTTTTCGATGCGCGTACACGCAGCCTGCAGGACTCACTTGAATGGATCACCGAATCCAAAAAGCTTGTGCAAGACGAACTCAATATCAGCCAGTCACTAAGCAAAATGGGTGCTGCCAGTAATGTGGAGGTGATCCGCCTGAAACGGCAGCTGGTTGAGTTGCAACTCAAGGAAACCGAGATCAAATCGGATTATATCGTTCAGGCGCGTGAGGAGCTTGCAAAGGCAAATGCCGAGGTGGAATCGCTTTCATCGGTTATTCGTGGACGATCGGATGCGCTTGCGCGTCTGACGTTGCGCTCGCCGGTGCGCGGCATCGTCAAGAATATCGAAGTTTCGACCATTGGTGGTGTGGTGCCTCCGAATGGCAAACTTATGATTATTGTGCCGCTTGATGAACAGCTGCTGATCGAGACGCGTATCTCGCCGCGGGATATTGCTTATATTCACCCGGATCAGCGCGCGACCGTCAAGGTGACCGCATATGACTATGCGATTTATGGCGGATTGGAAGGCAAGGTTGTCAGCATCTCGGCCGACACGATCAAGGATGAAGCGAAGCCTGAAAATTATTATTATCGCGTGTTCATCAAGACCGAGACAGATGCGCTTTTAAACAAGCATGGAGAACGCTTTCCCATCGTTCCAGGAATGGTTGCGACGGTGGATATTCATACTGGTAGCAAGACAGTCTTTGATTACCTGATCAAACCGCTCAACAGGGCAAGCGAAGCGTTGCGAGAACGATGATTTAAGGTTTCTTTAGCGCACAGTGAAGCTATTGTGCGGAAGGAAAATCAGACTCGGAGGCCGGTGTGCAGTACCAGATAGGTTGTCTGGAAAAAATAGTTCCAAAAAAGCCTTACGCAACGCTGTCGAGATCGCAATGTGAGAAGCGTCTCGATGTGATGTACCGCAAACTTTTAAGCGCGGTGATCAAAAGAGGGAGCGCGCATCTGCGCGCCAAACTTGACCGCTACCGGTTCCAAACAGAATTTGATCACGCGCTCGCCCTCATCAAGAAATGGAAGGAAGACCACAAGAGCTCAGCCCATCTCTCCACCCGCCAGCACGATGACATATATCCATGGGGTCGACGGGTAACAGCTGAAAACTATCGCTTGGAGAAGGAAAGTAAAAAAAGCCGTCTTGATAAGCACGTACTTAGCACCGAACGCAGACTTGCAGAAGCAGTCCAGCGCTTTTCTCAAAAAATTGACTTTATAAGATCTGGTTACGCCTGGCTACGAACGCAAACTCAAAGTGCCAGCTCCCATGATGTGCCTGGTAACGAAACAAAGCAGATTTTGAACCAAGATTGTATGCGCCAGAACGCTGATACTTTGATTTTTCGCGATGCTGAACTGGCTATAAAGGACAGAACACAGGCCGGGTGGAAGGCGCCAGCCTTCAAACTACACCATGCACTGTTAGGGGATGGGCTCACCCATCAGAAAAATCTTTCGCTTATCGCTAAAATGGCATTGCCAGGACATCTGCGCGCAGCAGTCGCTCACCATTTCTTCTGGGCGGGTCGTCAGCAAACGTCGCAATTTAGGCCGCTCGCCTTCGATCTGCAGAACTTTTCAGATCATCGAAAAGAAGCCACATTACTTTTTTTTGATCAACCAAACGATCTGAGACACGAAATAGCCGGTCCCATGGCCGTGCAGGAATTTAACTATACGCCGCACCCTTTCGAAGGAAGCGAACGTGAAGGCTTACGGCTAAGGAAATTCCGCGGAGCAAGGTCTGAGAAAGAGCTCTCCGTGAATTTCTCTTCGCACACAGAGAAGTTTCATCGCAGCCAGACTGCTGACAGTGCTTGCGATCCTGAGTTGCGTAAAGACCTTCCTACAATATTCGATGAAATTCTGACGGTAGCGCGCGCCGGGAATTCATTGATGATCACGGGGGGAGCTGGGACTGGCAAAACATCAATGGTGCCAGGTCTCATCTCTAATTTTCTGGCAGATGGACGCTCGGTTAAGGTGCTGGGTGCTCAAGGTAGTCTGGACAGAATTGAAGCACTTTGCCGCGAATTCATGTCCGTAAGACGGAATGTCACTGTGCCTATGGTCTGGTTCCGGGAGCAGGATTATTTGCTTTTCTTCGGGGGCAGAAATGCGCATACGCTTGCCAATGCTGAAAACGGCAAAGAACGGAAAGCCTTTATCGAAAGTCACCGGCATATCAGACATGAGATGCAGCAATCCGATGTGCTTGTAATTGATGATGCGACGCAGATAACGTTCCATTCGGCTTTTGTGACGCGCTACAAACAGGTGATCGTGTTAGGAGACCAGCAGCAGATATCAGTTGACGGGTCTGTTTTTGAAAATGCGAGAAGATCAGATCTGCCGGTGTTTCAATTGTTCCTCACACGCCGGAGCAAAAACTGCGATACAATGGCATGGTCGAATATCTTCGCATACGAAAATTCACTGATCTGCGAACGTAAAGGGGCGCCAGCATGCGAGATTTTTTACCTGCCTCGAGCCCATTCATTAAAGGGAATCGTTGAGTTAGAAGCCGCCGCGGTTAGCTCAGCTGTCAGAGATTCGCTCAAAAGCAACGGGACGACCGGACTGGTTGCTTTTTCCAAACAGCAGCTCGAAGCCATTCTAGGTTTTATACCGGTTAACGAACAAAAGAAGCTTGAATTTAAAGGTTTACCTGCTGAACTTCTTGGAGAAGAAGCGGACAATGTGTACGTTTCCCTAGGCGTTGCGTTTAACTTAAAAAACCGCCTGCCAGCTTTTCTGGATGGCTTTGAGGATGATCAGTCCGTTCAGCGAATGAACGTCGCTTTATCCCGAGCAAGGAGGAAAAATGTTATCTTCTCATCGATCTTACCTGGCGACATTGACCTTCGTACCGCTACTGATGCTCAGACACTCCTGTTATCGTTGCTTGAAACGAGCATCTGCGTGAACCGGCAGGCATCGCTTGATCCTGGTTCCTCACATAGAGGCCACGAATAAACAGAGCTGTCTGTTTAGGTGCTAGGCCGTGCAAACGTCGTGTTGTAGCACGTGTTGATGATCGCATGGTACTCAATGTCATTCTGTTGCGCTCCGCACAGGGTCATCATGGTCCGAAATCCCTCAACGCTATGGTATTGCAAAGAGCTGTAACAGCCGGTTCGTTCGTCGGTGACGTGCTGCTGTCTGGGATCGACTGTCCGCGGCCTATGATGGCGACATCTTGATGATTGATAAAACCTGTGTTCGTGTTCACCAGCACGGAGCCACAGGAAAAAGGGGGCAAGACGATGGCTGCGTGGCTTTCTCACAGGTAAAATCCACACAATTGTTGATGCAGAAGGCCGTCCGATCAATCTTTGAATAACGGGGGCGCGTTGCTGAGTGTTCACAGGCAGAGGGCCTAATAGAATGCATCAAAGAAGTCGGCACGCTGCTCGCTGACCCAAATCCAACCGGCGAGATATCTTCGCGTTTTCGCCGGGGGGGGGGTATCGTCACAGAAATCGGGTCTAGCGCTTCTTTAACGGCATTAAACGCTATCGTGGCATCGCAACGCGTTACGACAAGAACCCAGCCAACTTCCTCGCTGCTGTCAAACTGATCGCCGTGCTCATCTGGTGCGTCAGCTTATGAGTCTACGACGTAGCAAACTCTATTGTGGGATAACGCGTGAAACTTGCGCCAAGCTGGTCCGATCAAGCCTCGTTCTTAAGATTGATGGTGATCTGCCAATTCTGCAACAGCAGCATCTATTCTGCCATGCTGCTCGTTAATGGCCGGTAATGTGGGGGCTAACTCATTACAGTGGATCTGTTTCGAACGTGCTATGCAACGACACTGAGGTATATCCTTAACTCGCAAACTGAATTATCGGACATGTGTTCTCAACTCGGCTTAAAAAAACCCAGAGTGATAGGCAATTGAATGCGGTGTCGTGGGACGGATCATCGCTTCCGGAAAGCGCAGGTGTTCTATCAGGTGATTTGGTTAGCACCCAAACATAGGTATAGGTTCGCAACCACTTAAATTGCTATATGGTTTCGCGCAGTCGAATCTGGGGAACGACAAACGATGTCTAAATATGCAGAGGGCGTGCATAAGCGAGGCAGTGAACTGGCGGTCGGCTTTGTCGCACTGGCGCTGGCGCTTGCTGTCTTTTACGTCGATACCTTCACCGATATTGAAGGCGCTATTGCCGTTCTCTATGCCATTGTGCTGCTGCTGGCAGCCGAAGTAACAGGGCGCACAGGCATTATCCTGAGCGGCATTGGCTGTTTCATCCTCACCATCATATCCTATTATGCGACCCATGGCCCGGAGCCGGATTTTCAGACAACCATTCGACTGGCAGTCGCTGTTGCTGCAGTTGTGGTCACGGCGGTTCTCATTCTGAGAAACAAAATGGGGCAGCAGGAATTGCTCGCCTCCCACGCAGCGCTCAAAGATAGCGAAGCGCGCTATCGCTCGATTTTTGACCGCACACGCGTTGCCCTTTGCGAGCGCGATTATTCGCGGCTTCGCCAGCATCTGATTCAGTTGAAGGCGCAAGGCATCACTGACATCGAAGACTACGCCCGCACGCATCCGGATTTCGTCCATAAATGCATTGGCATGACCGATACGGTCGCAGCCAATGAAGCAGCCTATGAACTTTTAGGGGTTGATCTGGGGCAGGCACATCGACTTGGCAGTCTCTTCGTTCCACGCGATGACCAATTTGTGCATGTGTTGCAAGCGCTGCTCGATGAACAGCGCTATTTTGAGAACAAAGTCGAGTTTCACACCCAAAGTGGTGAAGAACGGCTGGCGCTGCTGAGCATTAGCTTCCCGAGCGATCCTGCTGCTTTCAATCGCGTTGTGCTGAGTATGGTCGATATTACTCAGCGTGAACTGGCGCAGAAGGCGCTGGTGGAAGCACAAGCCGAACTGACCAAAGCCTCGCGGGCCGCAACCGTCGGTGCCTTGTCTGCCTCGCTTGCCCATGAACTCAACCAGCCGCTTGGCGCCATCATGCTCAATGCGCAGACAGTGCTGCGCTGGCTCGACCGCGATCCGCCGGACCTGACCGCCGTGCGACGCTCTGCGGAACGGATCATTCGCGACAGTGACCGCGCAAGCGAGATTATCCAGAACACGCGCAATATGCTGAGCCAGGCCAAGCGGCGGGTGGAATCCATCGATCTCACCATGTTGGTTCGCGAAACCATTGCGCTCATGGAACATGAGCTGCAACGCAGCAGCACGCAGGTACGCATGGCACAGAACTGGCGTTCGCCCGTGATTGAGGGCGTGCGGATTGAGCTTCAGCAAGTGATTATCAATCTTGTGACCAACGCCATTCAAGCGATGGAAGCATCCAGAACCCGTTCGCGTTCAATTGTGATCACCATCGGGCGCACCGACAATGACCATGCCGTAATCAGCATTCGTGACAGCGGACCGGGAATAGATCAGGATACGCTAAAACGGCTGTTCATGCCGTTTCATACAACCAAGGCTTCCGGTATGGGCATGGGGCTTTCGATCTGCCGCAGCACGGTTGAAGCAAGCGGTGGAACCCTGACCGGGACCAACCACGAAACAGGTGGTGCGGAATTTGAAATGCGCCTGCCGATCAATTGGGAAGTGCAGGATGCCTGAGATACGCAAGCCCCAAAAGCAACCAAACGACAAGCCTGTGGTCTTCATCATCGATGACGATCCGTCGATGCGAGAATCGCTGGCCGATCTGTTTTTATCCATGCAGTTTGATGCGGAAGCATTTGAAACAGCCGCAGCCTTCATGGCCAAACTCCCGGATCAATCACGAATGGAAAGACCCGGCTGCATTCTCCTCGACGTCCGTTTGCCGGGCATCAGCGGCCTTGATTTCCAGAGCCAGCTTGAAAAATCGGGCATTCGCCTTCCAGTGGTTTTCATGACGGGCTTTGGCGATATTCCGATGACGGTACGTGCGATGAAGGCAGGCGCTGTCGACTTTCTCACCAAGCCGTTCAAGGAACAGGATGTGCTCGATGCAGTGAGTTCGGCTGTGCAGCGCGATAGCGTGCGCAGGCAGGAGGCAGCGCAAAATCAGGCTGTCGTCGAACTGGTGCAGACATTGACCCCACGCGAGCGGGAAGTGATGAACGCGGTCGTCACTGGCAAAATGAACAAACAGATCGCCTTTGATCTTGGCATTAGCGAAGTGACGGTGAAGCTTCATCGTGGCAATGTCATGCGCAAAATGGATGTGCGTTCTCTTGCCGATCTGGTTCGCAAGGCCGAGTTCCTCAGCGAAACGACAAAGTGACCTGTATCTAAGTATGGTATATTTGTGCTCTGCCAGAGCGCATAAAGGGCCTTAAGTGCATCTCTAAAAACAGGAATCGTTTTCGGGATGCGCGATCAGATTTTAGCAATTCAAGGTCCAATATCTTGTCCGCAGCGCAAATTCATACCATAGCCATTGTTGATGATGATCAGGGCATCCGGGAAGCTCTCGACGATCTCGTCAAATCCTGCGGTTATGAAAGCCGTCTTTTTGCATCAGCCGAAGAATATCTTGCCTATGAGGCGCAATCGGATATCGATTGTATGCTGGTTGATGTGAAAATGCCGGGATTAAGCGGAATCGAGCTTCAGGCCGAACTGAACAAGCAGACGGCCCATCCGCCGATGATCTTCATGACATCCTTTGAAGACGACCGTACCCGCAATGCGGCCATGGAAGGCGGCGCTTTCGCTTTTCTGGGCAAGCCGGTCGATGTGACCAAACTGCTCGACCATCTTGAGCACGCACTCCGATCATAGGGTTGGGGAACAGCATACCAATCGCCGGGGATAGATAGACCTCGGTATAGATGTGGTCCTTTCCCTGCTCTCGTAAACTTCTCCTGCATCAGAAATTGTTGCCGCTGGCAACGAGAGGAGAAGCCGCCATGACCACCCATCGCATAGACGCAAAAAGCGCCAACGATCATTCCACGAAGCCGACATTCGGCAATCCTGATCTGCCGCCCGAAGGCGCGGTCAACGCCAATGCCGGAAGCCTGACTGATCCCGGTCCGAAGAACCCGGCGCTTAACGCACAGTTTCCATCTTTCCAGAATCCGCCTGCAACCGATATCGGTGATATGCAGCTCTTTTGGGGTTCATTCAACAATGCGCCAAAGCGCATTCAGAATGGCGGCTGGGCGCGTCAGTTGACACAATCCGACTTTGCAATTTCCGCAGAAATTTCCGGCGTGAACATGCGCCTGAGTGCAGGGGGCATTCGTGAGATGCACTGGCACCGCGCGGCGGAATGGGCAATCGTGACCAATGGTCGTTGCCGCATCACTGTGCTTGATACTGCAGGCCGCGCCTATGTGCAGGACGTTGAAGCAGGCGATCTGTGGTATTTCCCGGCAGGTTTTCCGCATTCCTTGCAGGGGCTCGGTCCTGATGGCTGCGAATTTGTTCTGGCATTTGATGAAGGCGATCAGTCCGAATACAACACGCTGCTGGTAACAGATTGGCTGGCGCATACACCGCCCAGCATTCTTGCCAAGAATTTCGGCATCGACGAAGACGCGATGAAGTCGATCCCGCTCAACAATCTCTGGATTTTTCAGGGCCGCGAGCCGGGCGAACTTTCCAACGATCAGGAAGAGGTTTCATCAGCTGGTCTGCCCCCTTTTCCCTTCACCTACAAGCTCAGCTCTGCAAAGCCATTGAAGGAAAACCGTTCTGGCGCCATTCGCATGGCTGACAGCTCGATCTTCAAGGCATCCACCACGATTGCTTCTGCAATCGAGACGATCAAGCCCGGCGGTGTCCGCGAGTTGCACTGGCACCCCAATGCCGATGAATGGCAATACTGGATCAGGGGCGAAGGCCGCATGACCGTTTTCGATGCAGGCCCCCGCGCCCAGACGGCAGATTTCAGAGCTGGAGATGTCGGCTATGTGAAGCGCAGTCAGGGTCATGTGATTGAAAATACCGGCACCACCGATCTTCAATTCGTCGCCGTGTTCAGGACGGCTGAATATCAGGAAGTGTCGTTGTCTTCATGGCTGACGCATACGCCAGCCGATCTTGTTGCACAGCACCTGAATATTGATGTTGTCGATTTGCGGAAGCTGCCTTCCGACCAGCCGGGCATGGTACCCCGTTGATGAAACCACCAACCAAAAAGGCGGCCAAATGGCCGCCTTTTTTTATGGTCTGTGAAAGCAATTCTTTCGTAGAGCGCCGTGCGCCCTTTTGGGCGCACAAAGGTCGCTCTAACACTTTATATTTACAGCATAATTTTACCTTAAACTGATTCAAGTTTAAGGAATTATGCTGTAGTCAATGCTGGGCAGCAATCGAACTGCGAACACGAAAAGCGACGAACTGAATGGCCAGCGCTATGATGGCGAGCAAACCGCCCAGCAGGCACACATCAAGCCAGCCGCCATGTTTCCATGCAAGCGTCGAGAGTGCAGCGCCCGCCGCTCCACCGAGGAACATGGCCGTCATGAAGATGGTATTGAGGCGGCTCCTTGCTTCCGGATCAAGTGCATAGATGATGTGCTGATTGGAAACGAGAGCGCTCTGGATACCGAAATCGAGCACGATCACACCAATGACCAGCGCGATAAGCGAAGACCAGAGGCCGAAGATCACCCACGAAATCAGCGTGAGGATTGCGCCCATAAGCACGACAAAGTGCGGACCTTTGCGGTCGGCAATCCGGCCTGCAAATGGCGCTGCAAAGACACCAACTGCACCCACAATACCAAAGAGACCTGCAACATCTGCGCCCAAGCCAAATTCAGGCGTTTGCAGGTAAAGCGCGAGAATGGTCCAGAAGGCCGTGAAGGCTGCAAAAAGCGCTGCCTGCGTCAGCGCTGCAATGCGAAGGGCACTGTGTGTTTTCCAAATTTTAGCCAGCGAACGGATCGCCGTGTGATAGCGCATATGCGATGTCGAACGATGGTTCGGTAGCGCAAAAAACATCAGCAAACCGGCAAAGAGCGCCAGCGGTACGCCGATCCAGAACATTTCGCGCCAGCCAGCATGTTCACCGACAAAGCCGGAAAGCGTACGGCTGAACAGAATGCCCGAAAGGACGCCCGCCATCACCGTGCCGATGGTCGCGCCGCGCTTTTCAGGCACGGCAAGCGACGCCGCAAACGGCACGATCTGCTGTGCGACTGTCGAGCTTGCACCCACGATGAGTGATGCAATCACCAGAGCCAGCGCCGATGGTGCGACAGCCGCAATGGCAAGCGCTACTGCCAGAATGATGAACTGGCCGATGATCAGCTTGCGCCGGTGAACGATATCCCCCAACGGAAGCAGGAAGAACAAACCAGCGGCATAGCCAAGCTGCGTGGCGGTCGGGATAAGGCTCGTCATCGGATCATTTGGAAAATCGGCTTCGATGATCCCAAGCATTGGCTGATTGTAATAGATATTTGCAACCGCCACGCCGCTGGCTACGGCCATTGCGAACAGAGCCCCTTTGCCGATACCGGCGCTGGCTTGCCCGGCTTGCATTGAAGATTGGCTTTTATCGTCCATTTTGCTGCCCTCTTATGGCTGGTCCCGAGGAAAGTGGGAGGCGCTTTCCGGCGGAACGATGCGTGAAAAACTTTGGATAGGGCGGCTATCAAAGGCACCTTGAAGTGAGAGCCGCTCTATCGCGATCGGTACCTGACTATCTAGCTTTTTATCGATTTTCGTTTTAGTGATCTTGAATGATCTGCCTGTATAACGAAAATCGATATAATGAATACGGATGACGTTGTTGTATTTCTGGCGGCAGTCAATGCGGGAAGCCTGGCTGAAGCGGCCCGAAGGCTTGGTCTCCAGCCGATGGTTGCCACACGCCGTCTCGCTGCTCTTGAAACAATGCTCGGTGTCCGGCTGCTGCATCGCACGACACGTTCGCTTTCGCTGACACCTGAAGGTGAAACCTTCCTGCCTTTTGCGCGCGCCATGATCGAAAATGAAACCGAAGCCAAAGCGCTGCTGCGGGCAGAAGCCAGAGGTGCGGCAGGTCTTTTGCGTGTTTCGGTTCCCGTCGCCTTTGGCCTTCGCTATGTCACGCCGTTTGTGCCGCAGCTGCTTGAGCAGAATCCAGAATTGCGTATCGCGCTCGATCTTACGGATCACTTGCCCGATTTGGTTGCGAGCGGGACGGATCTCGCGATCCGCATTGCCCGGCTGCGCGACAGCAGCCTGATTGCGCAGAAGCTCAGCGACAATCCTCGTTGCATCGTTGCAAGCCCGGACTATCTGGCCAGACGCGGCATACCGGACGCGACTGATGAGATTGCAGAGCATGACTGCCTGCCGCTCGGCTCTGCAACTCATTGGACTTTCTCGACGCCCGAAGGTGAAAAGCACATTCGTCTTAACGCCCGCTTTTCCGCCAACACGATGGAGGGCTGTTATGCCACCTGTCTTGCGGGCGGTGGGCTTGCACTTCTATCGACCTGGTATGTGAGTGAAGATGTGAAGGCGGGGCGTCTGGTCAGGCTCAATTTCGGTGATGCAAGACCTGAAACGCTCAATATCTGGGCGGTCTATCCGACCACCAGACTGGTCTTGCCGAAGGTCCGGGTTTTCATTGCCGCATTGAGGGAGGCCATTGCGGCATCGGCTGAAAACTTTCACGCGTGAAACCTCAGTAGATTTCCGCGACTGCAAGTTTCGCCCTAACATTTGCCCCGACATTCGCCCCGATATTCGGACGTGTCTGATAACGGCGCCATGCGCTTGGTGTCGTACCGGTGATCCGGCGGAACACGCGCGACAGGTGAGCCTGATCGGAAAGGCCGCAATCAAGCGCGATTTCGCAGAGAGGCGCGTTACTGTTAAGCATCTTGTCCTTGGCAAATTCGACACGGCGCTTAATCACATAATTATGTGGTGAAACGCCAAAGCTGTTTTTGAAGGCTGCCGAGAAATAGCTGGTGCTGAGCTTGACCTGACGCGCCATTTCATCAAGCGAAATCGTGTAGGAAATGCGCTCATCGATAAAGCGGCACACACGCTTGATCTGCCAGGGCGCCAGTCCGCCGACAACGATCCGATCCGCCACATCATTGCCGTCAACCATGCGTGTGCCGAGCAGGCTTGAAGCCTGATTGACCAGATCGATAGCGATTGTCTCATCTTCTTCGAGAAGCTTTACGGCATTCAACAACAGGGCCGAGACCTTGATTGATGTCTCGCTTGCGAACTTGTCGAGGGGAAGGCGTGGCTGCTTGTGGTCAACTGGCGTTGCGAAATGTGACATCATCGATCTCCCGTAAAATCGTTGAACTGCGTTGGATATGGGAGGATTTTGGGATGATGCGGCGCTGTACGAAACCGTACTATGAGTGCAAAACCATACACCTGAGTTTTTGCTACTCTATACTTGGGTATAGGGTGAGTGGGTTTGTGCTTCACCTCGCGCACAAACGAAAAAAGGGGCCGACGGCCCCTTCTTTTGTGTGACTGATCCTGCGATCAGCCGTTTGTGCCACGCAGCGTTTCAAACAGGAACCAGACGCGGCGTTCGCCTTCGTCGATCCAGTTTTCGAGCAGGCTTGCGGTCGCCACATCGCCATATTCGTCGCAAAGCTCGTGCAGCACCCGCATACTTTCAACAAGTGCCTTGTTGTCGTCGCGCAGCTCGGCGAGCATTTCATGCGGATGCACAAACTCGGCATCATTATCGAGAATGCGCTGGTGGCGCGAAATATCGCCGATGGAGCGCAGTGTGTTGCCACCAAGCTTGCGGGCGCGTTCTGCCAGATCGTCGGTGATGGCAAAAATCTGATCGCCCTGTTCATCCAGCAGAAGATGATAATCGCGGAAATGCGCGCCAGACATGTGCCAATGGAAATTCTTGGTCTTGAGATAAATGGCAAACACATCTGCGAGCAGAGCGGTGATGCCGCCGGAAATTTCCTTCACGGCTTCTTCCGAAAAACCGCTCGGTGTCTTGAGAGAGGCAGAGCGACGGGATTTTACATTATCAGTCATGATGATGGTCCTTTCGTTCGTAAATGCGTGTTGTCGGTTTGAGAGCAGGGGGATTCCGGGGCGCGCCCTGAGGCAGACTTCAATGAAGGGCGTGGAAAATCATGGCAGCTCAGCCAGTCAACCGGCAGGTCGACTGGTTCAGGCAGCGTATCAAGACCGTCACGCACGCGCTCTTCAAGCAAGCGAGGTTTCTTAGTCATGGCGGATTGCCTTTCCAGCTTTGCACAAATGCATACTGTATGAGCCACGAACGATAATCTTGCATATTTCGATGTCATTTGGATATGTCATCGCGATCACAAAAGCGAAAACGGCAAGAGGAGTTCCGCTCGCCGTCCCGCCCCGATTTCGAGCCGAAATTACGACTGGATGAATTCCAGAACGTCAGCGTTGAACTTGTCGGCTTCGGTCTCCGCCAAACCATGCGGCGCGCCGGGATAAACCTTGAGCGTTGCATTTTTCACGATTTTGGCGGTCTTTTCGCCCGCGGCTGCAATCGGCACGATCTGATCGTCATCGCCGTGGATCACCAGCGTCGGCACTTCGATCTTTTTCAGATCATCCGTGTAATCGACTTCCGAGAACTCGCGAACGCAGTCATACAGCCCCTTGATCGAACCGACCATGCCCTGCAGCCAGAAGTTCTCGCGCAGGCCTTCATTGACCTTGGCGCCTTCGCGGTTGAAGCCATAAAATGGCAGCGTCAAATCCTTGAAGAACTGCGAGCGGTCGGAGCGGGTGCCCTTGCGAATGCCGTCGAAGACTTCAATCGGCGTGCCTTCGGGATTATTTGCGGTCTTGAGCATCAATGGCGGAACGGCACCAACCAGCACGGCTTTTGCAACGCGGCTATTACCGTGACGACCGATATAGTGAGCGACTTCGCCACCGCCCGTCGAATGGCCGACAAGGATCACATCCTTGAGGTCGAGCTTTTCGATCAGCTCTGCAAGGTCATCGGCATATTGATCCATGTTGTTGCCATTCCATGGCTGATCGGAACGTCCATGACCGCGACGATCATGCGCGATAACGCGGTAGCCTTTCTCAGCGAAAAATAGCATCTGCACGCTCCACGCATCGCCCGAAAGCGGCCAGCCATGCGAGAACAGGATTGGCTGACCTGTGCCCCAGTCCTTATAGAAAATCTTGGTGCCGTCTTTGGTTTCGATGAAGTTCGTAGTCATGGCCGTAGATCCTTTTGCTTGGGAGGAGAGGACTGGACCCGGCTTCAAATGCATTCGCTTTGAAGCTCTGATCTGCCATCCGATCTACAGGCGTGCGTGTTCAGGGTCTTGATGATTTGCGGCGTGTTTGGACAATTGCGGGATCGTCAAAGCAAAAGATGCGAATGACCGCTCGTAACGAGCATTCGCATGAAAAAATCGATCAGTCCGCAGCTTATGGGTTGCCGTCGGCAAGACGTTTGATGCCAGCCATGCTGATGACGGTAAGTTTCTGACGGCCGCCGCGAACGAAGCCCTGACCTTCCCAGTTGCTGAGAATACGCGAAACCGTATGCAGCGTTGTTCCCGTCATTTCGGCGATATCCTGACGGGTGATGGGGAAGTCGATGCGGATGCCGTCTTCTTCCTTCTTACCCGCTTGCCGGGCGAGACGCAGAACGGCATGTGCCACACGACGCTCAACTTCCTCAGTCGACATCTCGCGAATTCGGGTATGGGCTTCTTCAAGCCGCTTGCCAATTGTCTGGATCGCGTTCATCGCAAGGCCGGGATTCTGTTCGACGAAATAGTCCCAAAGCTCTGTTGGCCAGGCCAGAACAATGCTTTCGGCTACCGCCATTGCCGTGCCGGGATAGTCGCTGCGTTGCAAAGCCTTGGCGAAGCCGAATAGATCGCCGGGATGGACCATGCGAACGATGATCTGCTGTCCGTCGGGAGTTACCTGATTAACCTTGAGGCGACCGTGAAGCAGCAGAAAGAACAGGACGGCGTCATCGCCCTGTTCAAAAATGGTTTCGCCCGGAACGACACGCCGCGTTGAGGCGTAAGACACAAGCTTGTCCAGCTCGTCATCGCTCATCTTTGCGAACAACGATAGTTTTCTGACAAGCCCGCGATCTATCGTGGCCATCACGCATCCCCTACTAAAAATCCCCTTCGTCGCTTTAGCACAGCAAGAGGAATAAGGGATAGTCTCGGGGGCATAAAATAGGGCATTCAAGCGTAAACCATCATATTGAGAATTCTTTCAGCCGTTTCAGCACGACCGCATACCAGCGACCGTCACGAACCAGACGAAAGCCCAGATTGTCGGGTGGCACACCGACGCTACAGCCGCCTGTCTTGGGGTTGCGGATGAAAGAGCTCATGGCGGCACGGTGCTTGCCATTGACCACATAGACGCCGCAGACAGGTGTTTCGGCAACGATCTTGCCATAGGCATCGATATTCACACGGCGATGACAGGTCTGTGTCCATTCCCATACATTGCCGGCAACGTCGGCGATACCAAGTTCGTTTTCACCAAATGCACCTGCAGAACGGACTTCAGGGCTACGCTCGAGTTTGCGCGCGCTCTGCTGCTCATAGTCCTTGAGCCATCTTAAAGCGGGGTTGGATGCGGCATCGTCCTCAATGCCCAGAGCGGTATCGGTAAAGCGTGAACCGGCAGCAAAAGCCCATTGCTCGTCGGTCGGCAAATGCCAGATTTCACCGGTCTTTTGCGATAACCATTTGGCATAGTTTTCCGCATCATCGTAGCTCACGCCGACAATGGGTGCATTGGCGCCCAATCCGTTTCGATTATGCGGTAACGCTTCCGCCGGTTGGCAGCCACCATCGGCGATGCAGCGCTCATAGTCGGATGCGCTGACCTGATATTTCATAATCTCAAAGGATTGCGCGAGTTTGCGCGTCGTCAGTGGTGCATCCACCGGATAATTGTTCTTTTGAAAGTCGCCATCAGCGCGATAAGTCATGCTGCGCGGTGCAACGACGATGGTCTGCGGGTGCTCAAATTGGGTATCCCGAGAGCTGCGCTCTGCGCGTCCTGCGGCATGGACCACAAACAGACCCGCAACCACCGCCAGCAAGACAGCGGGCACAGCCACGGCCAACTCCCGAAGGCGCTTCTTCTTATTACCTTTGGTCATTTGATGTCACGGAGCCGTGTCGTTCAATAGATACGGCTCCGAGCCTTTCCTTATTCGACAATCACCAAAGAAGTTTTCAGTCTTTCGTTACATCCCAGACGGGGCCAGAACCGACGTCATCAGATCATCATTCCATTCGCCGGTGACTTTGAAGTGCGCGGCTGCACCCAGTTCAAAGGCTTCGATCAGATTGTGGTTCACATAGGCATAGATGCCGGGTTGCTGGAATGTGTAGAAGGCTGCTGCCGCGGCTCCGCCCGGAATGAACCAGGTTTCCTGATCGAGATCTGGCGGCGTGTTGAGCTTGCCAGTTGCCCAGACATAGTCGCCATGTCCGCCGATGAGGTGAGGTCTCGTATCGCGATTGGCTTGCGAGTGAACGATCAACACCTTCTCGCCGACCTTGGCGGTCATTGCCTTGTCACCGGTCAATGCACCGACTGCACCGTTAAAGACAACATGGGTCGGTGTCAGGGTACGCATCACCTTCACAGTGTCTTCATATGCATCGCCTGGAGCGTCGTATTTCTTATACTGACCAGCTTCATCGCGAGGCACATAGAAGTCCTGCTCGCCGACATAATAGATCTTGTCATAAGAAAGCTTGTTACCCTTGCCATCGTGCAGTCCGTCGCGCGGCAACACCATGATCGCCCCATTCATACCCGAGACAACGTGCCAAGGAACCATTCCTGGAGGTGCGCAGTGGTAGACGAAAACGCCGGGCTTGGTGGCCTTGAAGCGAAGGACCGTCTTCTCACCGGGGTTGATTTCGGTAAGCCCACCGCCACCCAATGCGCCGGTTGCCGCATGGAAATCGATGTTGTGCATGAGCGTGTTGGTTTCAGGATTGATGAGTGTCAGCTCAACATAATCGTCCTGATGCACCACCATCAGCGGGCCGGGAACGGTGCCATTGAAAGCCATGGCATGAACTTCAGTCCCCGCATCATCAATGACGATCTTCTTTTCTTCGATCACCATCGTAAATTCGACAACCTTCGGCCCACCCTCTGCGGCCTGGCTGTGAGCGTGGACGAATGGCGGGTTCACCAGTTCCACTTTCTGCCGGGGTAGTGCTGCAATTTCCGCTGCACTGGCCTTCCGGATTGCGCCATTACCCCAGGCGGATGTTGTCGCAAGCACCGGGGCTAACGCACCAGCGAGTGCTGCTCCTGCCAGTATCGTGCGGCGGTTGATCTGCATCTGGTCTGCCATCGATTCTCTCCTATACGATAGGACCGAGCGCTCTTTGCTCTGTCGTTTTATCTATAGGAGATCGGGGAGGTTCCTTCCTTGACCGCAATCAACATGGACCATAAATCGATGAAATAATTATCGTTTATTTACAATGCTTTATGTGAAATGAACCAAGTTTTTAAGGGCTTATTTGCGATAGCACAAAGGACGATTACAGCCTGAGCGTGTTGTCAAAAGTAAAACCAGCGATTGATAAATTTCAATCGCTGGTCTTCGCGAAGCGGTTGGGGTCATGCTTTCTATAAGGACAGGCCAGTGAAACGGGCTTGTACTTCCGGCAGTGCCATCTCTGGTATCCATGCGGGCTCATATGTCAGCTCGACATTGGCGCGTGAGACGCCCTCGACCGCTCCCACGCAAGTTTGCACGGCTTGGATGAGAAATCCCGCAGCAGGACAGCCGGGTGTGGTCGTGGTCATCTGAACGTTGACCAGCTCGCCGGATACGATCTCGATGTGATAGATCATCCCCAGATCAACCAGATTAACGCCCAGCTCTGGATCGAGGATCAGCCGCAGTGCATTAAGGATCGCATATTCGAGTTGAGCATCTTTTTCGCAGTGCATGGTTTTGTCCTCACACTTCACCAACACGGATCATGATGCGATAGGCGCTGCCTGTTTCATCGAAGTTGCCGACCCATTCATGGCCTCGCCGTTCAAGCTCTGGAAACAGGAAAAGTGGTTCGCGGTGCAGCAAAGCAAACAAAACGTCGCCGCGCGTCATGCGTTCGAGTTCTGCCAGTATATGAACCATTGGCTCAGGTGGTTGCATGTCTGAGCAATCGAGATAATGCGAAGGTTCAGGCCAGATATCGGGCGAACTTACATTGTTCGACAGCTGGATTTCTGGCACCGCGTCCTGCGTTGGAGAAAACAGCGTTTGCCAGTCGCCGTCACCGATCGGTTGCGGCTCTGCACGAAACCCTTTGCGTTCCATCACGGCAAAAAGCGGAACCGGTTTGAAGGGTGTTACAAGCAGAAGACTCTGGCCGGGCAGCAGATTTTCCGCGGCATCCATGATTGCCTGAAACGGCTCTACGCCACTTTTGAGCAAGGGACGCACGTCCAGCTCACGATGGGCGATTTCCTGAATGGATAATGTCATTTCGACCTCCTAAAGCGTGTCGCGGAAAAGTGGGAACCGGTTTTCCGATATCGACATGCGTAAAAACGAAGACTTAAAGCGTGTCGCCCGGCTGCGATAAAACGCGGCGCGCTTTAAGCACGGGCGCACCGGCATGAATAAGGTTGGGCAGGATCACGCCATTGGGCAGGCGCAGATTGGTTGGTACGTCCAGAAGCCGCCGGGCGCGGAAGAAGTGAACGCTCAAAGCCAGAATGGCGATAAGGTTGAGTGCAGATGACAGTCTGAAAATAGTCAGATGGTTGAAGATCAGGGCCAATGTGCAGAACCAAACGCTCCCATAATAAAGGATGAACCAGTGCCGCGCATTCTGCTCGCGCACCATGTCCTGAACACGCGGCGTCTGCACGCGGCCCATGACAGGGCCATAGCATTCGAGCCAGGTGAGAAACGGAACGATCTTGTAAAGCTGCGCGAGGCTGAGGCCTGAAAGCCAGCCAAAGACGAAAAGATAAACGAGTGCTGCGACCATCTGGTCTGTCACACCGGTCCAGAGCATCGTCAGGGCAAGCAGCATGGAAATCAGCAATGCAGCAAAGGCTGAAATACTGGCCATGCTGTTTAGTTCGATCGCCTTGCGTTTGCGTTGGCGATAGATTGCACGCACGTCGAGAGCATAAAGAGCAATACAGGCAATAGCCGGAACAAGTGCGATAGATAGCGCAATCGCTGGCTGACCGATGCCGAATGCAAAAACTGTGATGCTAAAGCTGAGGATCGTCAGTGCGGCTAGACCGAGCCACCATAGAAGCCTGGTTCGTTTCGTGTTGCTGTCTGGCGAAAGCATGAACATGGTGAGCAATCGATAGCTCACACCCATCGCGGTGAAAGTCATCCAGCCGCCAAGTGCTAGCGCTGCATGGATAGAGACAGTTGATCCGGCGATTTCAAGAGCAATTATCTGCTCCGTCGCTCCGGACAGCACGAAAGTATAAAGCCCGCCAAGACTGGCAACGATCAGCAGGCAGCCAATGCCGACGGCCACAAAACGCGTTGGCAATGAAATCGGCCGTGCTTTCCAGATGGTCACACCAAGCATCAGAACGATCAGCGAAAAGCCTGCGATCAAAAGCAGTCCGGATATGGGAAGCAGCGCAATTGTATCTTCAAGCAATCCGGCCATGCCTGCGAAGCCCAAAAGCAATCCGATTAGACCCGAAAGCAGCAGCAGAAGGGCTGGTAGTTGTGCGGAACTGCCCCAAAGCGGCTTTGCAACCAGAACCGGCACAAATTGTAGCAGCGCACCGCTCATCAGCAGTGCCAGCCAGCCAATGGCGATGATATGGACGAGAATGAGAGTTTCCGGTGCCCGAATTCCGTGGAACGGGTAGCCAAAGCCGCCTGCCATCATTCCGACCCCGATTATGAGGAAGGCGAGGGAGGCTGCAAAATAGGACAAAGTCCAGCGGGAAAGCGCGGCACCGATCATCTCAAACCTTGATGAAGAACAGCTTAGTGATTGCCGCAAGTGCATTCATGGTCTGAACCATGGATCTTGCGTCGTGCAATTTCGACACGCCAGATAGGGCCGTTCTCTTTATAGACCCAGGAAAACTCATCGGGATTCCGCGTTTCCAGCTGGCGACGCAAAGGTACCGGATCGTGATCGTTGACGATCTCCAGCGCATCGCCTGGCTCCAGCGTATCGATCATGGAAAAGATCGTCGCATGTCGCGTAATAGGCGGAATGGTGCGCACGTCGATGACTGGATTTGCTGAAACTGGTTCGATTGGCATTATAATTTTCCCAGGCCGTCATTGTCGAAAGATGATGACGACAGCCAGCGCCATCATGAGAGCTTTTCTAATCTGATCGATGCGAAGCTGCTTTGTTGCATCTCAAACAAGATGACAAATAATGGCTCTCAGGCAGAACAGCCTTGTTCTGGATCAATTATGATATGTTCATGCTCCACTATGATGCAGATCCTGGAAATGTTCACTGAACCACGATTTCTGAGGTGAAACTTGCGGATGATATCAGATCTCTTCGATCATAACCGGCAATGGGCTGCGGAAAGAGAGCGGGAAGACCCTGATTATTTCAGGCGGTTGTCTGCCATGCAGCGACCGGAATACCTGTGGATCGGCTGCTCCGATAGCCGTGTACCCGCCAACGTTGTAACGGGTTTGCAGCCGGGGGAAGTTTTCGTCCATCGCAACGTCGCCAACCTTGTTCATCGTGCTGATCTCAATCTGCTTTCCGTGCTTGAATTTGCGGTGGAAACGCTGGAGATCAAACACATCATCGTTTGCGGTCATTACGGTTGCGGTGGCGTGCGTGCAGCCATGGATGGGTATCGTCACGGGATAATCGATCATTGGTTGCAGCCTGTTCGCGATATCGCGCAGGCATCAGAAACCGAACTGGAGGCCATAACGGAGCCGGAAGAGCGGTTGAACAGACTTTGTGAGCTGACAGTCGTTTCTCAAGTACAAAGCCTTTCCCGAACCCCCGTTTTGCAATCGGCATGGAAGGAGGGAAAGAGCATTGCTATCCATGGTTGGATTTACGGACTTAAAGACGGATTGCTGCGTGATCTTGGTTGCAATTGTACCGGCCCCGATGGGCAATTGTCCTGTACGGATGCGGACAGTTGCAGCGGTTCCAGTTAAGAAAGAACGTTGGAACCACTGTAACTGTTTGTTTGTACGCATTATCCGACGCAAAACCGCTTCGCTCTTTTGCTGGAAATACTAAAAGACAATTTGAGCAGTCACTTATCCAAACACTTCCCGCTTTTCCGATTTGGCGGCAAGCAAGGCTTCCAGCATCAGATTTTCAGAGAGGATGTGGCGGCGCAAGCTCTCGAGAAAGCCGCGGATCATATAGGCCACCGTATCGGCTGCGAGTTGGCATTGTCCTTCAGACACGGCTTGCAGCAACCCTGCAAGCTCTTCGGCGGAAAGCCGGTCGCAGCGGTGTTCAGCCTTCAACCGCTCAATAACGACCGTTGCAAAGCCCGATCCGGCATGATGGTCGAAATCCGGAAACAGCACTGTCTCTTCCAGCAAATGTGCTTCTGAAAGAAGCGCAGGAATTGCTTTGGCGAGTGTTTGATAATCGAACGCTGTCTCGGTACCGGTCGTTACATCTTCCGCAGCTTCTTCGAGCTGCAGGCACAGTTCAAGCAAGGCATTGTGGTGTGTTTCCAGCCTAATGATGTCGGATGCATGAAGAGGGGAGCCAGCTGTCATGTCCGGTTTCATCTATTGGCCAAAGAATAGCACGATGGCGATCACAATGGATGCTGCAACGGCCGACAACGTACCGGCACCCTGCAAAGCGCCCATGCGGTAAAGAACGAGCGAGAAGCCGATAATGGCGGGGGTAGCAACCATGAGCCCGATCTGTGCATCTGTCATTGAAATATTCCTTTGCTCTGAAAATGCATAATGCATATGCGGTCGCGATTTTTCTTTGCCAAAACGCAAAGAACGGCATGGCCGCTCAGTCTAGGCATGACCCATGCTTGGAACGGAAGATACAGCCTTTGCGGCGACGATTTCGGATGATGAGCCGGGGGAAAACCTCCTGCTTTGGATTCTCGTCTGGAGTGAACTCATCACCTTTGCAATTTTGCTGATTGCCTTTCTGGTGATGTCGATCATCGATATTGCAGGTGTTGCCCAATTGCGGGCGCATCTCAGCCCGGGTCTGGCGGCGACCAACACAATTGTCTTGCTAATGAGCGGCTGGCAGGCAGCAATAGCTGTGCGGCGACGACATAACGGGAAGAAGGCACGAAATCCGCTGCTGTGCGCGGCGTTTTTTGGCCTGATTTTTGTCGCCGTCAAATTCATCGAATACTCGCATGAAATGCAGTTTGTCGGCGATGAAGCGGCAGGCGCATTTTTCGAGCTCTACTTTCTCCTCACCGGCTTTCACCTCATGCATGTGCTGTTTGGATCGATCATTCTGGCGCTGGTCGCATGGCGGCCATCCGCTTCCAATGTTCTGCTCATCACCACTCTTTGGCACGCCATCGATCTCGTATGGCTGGTGATGTTCCCAGTCCTCTATCTTGCGTGAGGCAATGAATGACACACAAAGGTCGCATGTCTTTAAATCGCACGCTTTTCATTCTGCTTGTTCTTGCGCTCACTGGCGCGCTGATTGCCAGTCTCAGCCATGGACGGTTGATGGCGATTGTGGTGGTGCTGATTCTCGCCTTTGCAAAAGGCTGGTTCGTCATCCTGGACTTTATGGAAATGCGCGGCACCAAAGGCGGGCTCAAGCCTGCCTTGCTCGCGTGGCCCGCCGCTTTGCTCACACTTGCGCTGGCGCGTTCTGTCGCAGTGCGCTTCCTGCTTTGAAGAACAGCTGTGGTCTTTGCCAAAACGCAAAGACGTCTTTCGCCTGCCCGATAGAAGGATGAAGTCCCGTGATGCTGGTGAGGGGTTTGACGAGCCGCATAATCGACGGGGGATCAGAGCGCATCCCGAGAAGTGTGAAACGTCTTTCGGGAAAAGATGCGCGTTAAAACAAATATTTAGAGCGCTGATCTGGTTCATTCTGATCGAAATGCGCTCTGAATGCCGAGGCTCTGCCTTCGGCCAATGAAAGGACGAAGGGGATGGCAGAACGCCTAACCAAGACCGGCGCCCGAAACGTCTTCTACGGCGGTTCCATATTCTTTTTCGCGATCTTCGTGGGACTGACGGCGCACAGCCATTACTACATGAAAACCACATCCACGGATGAATCGACGCTCACTGATGCAGTCGCGCGCGGCAAACACATCTGGGAGAAAAACTCCTGCATCAATTGCCATACGTTGCTGGGTGAGGGCGCCTATTTCGCGCCCGAGCTGGGCAATGTCTGGAAGCGTTGGGGGGGCGAAGAAGACCCGGAAGGCGCTCGTGAAACGATGAAAGCCTGGATGCAGGCGCAGCCTACCGGAATCGAGGGCCGTCGTCAGATGCCGCAGTTCAACCTGAGCGAACAGGAACTCAACGATCTGGCTGATTTCCTCGAATGGACAAGCCGCATCAAGACGCAGGACTGGCCACCAAATGAGGCAGGCTGAGGCGCGGGATGAACGGAGTTTTATGATATGAAATATAAAAGCCAAAAGGTTGCGATGCTCTATTTTTATGGAGCGCTCGTCCTGTTCGTAGCACAGGTCGCATTCGGTGTTCTCGCCGGTACGATCTATGTCCTGCCCAACACGCTCTCCGAGCTTTTGCCCTTCAACATCGTCCGCATGATCCACACCAATGCGCTGATCGTCTGGTTGCTGATGGGCTTCATGGGTTCAACCTATTATCTCTTGCCTGAAGAGACAGAAACCGAACTTTATAGCACCAAGCTTGCTGTCATCCAGTTCTGGATGTTTTTCGTTGCCGCAGGCGTTGCCGTTGTGGGTTATCTCTTCAAAATCCATGAAGGTCGTGAGTTTCTTGAACAGCCCTTCATCATCAAGGTCGGCATTCTCGTCGTCTGTCTGATGTTCATGTTCAACATTACCATGACCGCCTTGAAGGGCCGCAAGACAACCGTCACAAACATTCTGTTGTTCGGTCTGTGGGGATTGTCTCTGTTCTTCCTCTTCGCCTTCTATAACCCGGTCAATCTCGCCATCGACAAGCTTTATTGGTGGTATGTGATCCATCTCTGGGTTGAAGGTGTGTGGGAGCTGATTATGGCTTCGATCCTCGCCTTCCTGATGATTAAGCTCAATGGTATCGACCGTGAAGTCGTTGAAAAATGGCTCTATGTGATCGTTGGTCTGGCCCTGTTCTCAGGCATTCTAGGCACTGGTCATCACTATTACTGGATTGGTGCTCCTGGTTATTGGCAGTGGATCGGCTCGCTGTTCTCGACGCTGGAAGTCGCTCCGTTCTTCACCATGGTCATCTTTACTTTCGTGATGACATGGAAGGCCGGTCGCAAACATCCAAACCGTGCCGCATTGCTCTGGTCGATCGGTTGCTCGGTGATGGCATTCTTCGGTGCAGGCGTATGGGGCTTTCTGCACACACTGTCGTCCGTCAACTATTACACCCATGGCACACAGCTGACAGCAGCCCATGGCCACCTCGCCTTCTTCGGGGCCTATGTCATGCTCAACCTTGCAGTCATGGCCTATGCCATCCCCGAACTGCGCGGACGTGCGCCATATAACCAAATGCTTTCCATGGTGAGCTTCTGGGCGATGTGTACGGCGATGTCTGTCATGACCTTCGCACTTACTTTCGCAGGCGTGGTGCAGACCCATCTGCAGCGTGTACTGGGCGAAAGTTTCATGGTCGTGCAGGACCAGCTGGCACTGTTTTACTGGATACGTCTGGGTTCCGGCGTCGTGGTCGTAATCTCTGCCTTCATGTTCATTTGGGCGATGCTCGTTCCAGGCAAGGAAAGCCGGGAAAACGCATCTGGCTTTGTACAGCCCGCTGAATGATCGACACGAAAGCCTCGCCTTCGGGCGAGGCTTCTTCACTTAGAGCGGCTCCAATTACGACTGAATAGCTATAGCCGCTCTAATCATTTGTTTTCACGCATTTTCCTCACGCAAAACCGCTTCGCACTTTTGCCGGAAATGCTTTGACCAAAGGAAGACGGCCATGAACAGCATTCTCAAGAACGTTGAAATCATCGATTCATCGATCCCCGCTTACAGCCCATCCGGCAATGAATGCGCTTTGTTTGAAATGGCATGGAAACGAAAGCTGCCATTGCTTCTTAAAGGTCCGACTGGCTGCGGAAAGACACGCTTCGTAAGCCATATGGCAACGAAGCTTGGTCTGCCGCTCTCAACCGTTTCCTGTCATGACGATCTCGCAGCAGCTGATCTGACTGGCCGCTATCTTTTAAAAGGCGGGGATACGCATTGGGTTGATGGGCCATTAACCCGTGCGGTGCGCGAGGGTGGCATTTGCTATCTCGACGAGATTGTTGAGGCACGCAAGGACGTGGCTGTGGTTCTGCATCCACTGACTGATGATCGTCGCGTTCTGCCGCTTGAGCGCACCGGCGAACTGCTCGAAGCGCCAGAGCATTTCATGCTCGTTGTTTCTTATAATCCCGGCTACCAGAACCTGCTTAAGTCACTGAAGCCAAGCACACGCCAGCGTTTTGTGGCTATCGAATTTGATTTCCTGCCCAAGGATCAGGAAATTGCGGTGGTGAGCGCTGAAAGCGGACTTGATGCCCATAAGGTTGCGCCGCTTGTGGCGCTCGCTCATCGTCTGCGCGGTCTGAAAGGACATGATCTGGAAGAAGGCGTTTCCACACGTCTGCTGGTTTACTGCGCGTCGTTGATAGACGCCGGCATGTCACAGCGTGACGCTGCTCGTGCCGCCATGATCGAGCCGCTGACCGACGAGCCGGATGTGAAGGCAGCATTGCTTGAAATCGCCGATGCGATGTTGAAATAGGCGGGTATGTCATGCTGGATTTTCTGGAGCTTGAAGAAACCGTTGGCCGGGCCTGGCATCGGCTTATCGGTAAGACGGGATCTTGGCCGCAATATCCCGACCAAGCGGTAAGGCTTACCGACATTCGCCAGAGGCTTGCCATCTGCTTCCGTGGTTTTGGCGGCGATGTTGCGGTGCAGATTGCGCCAGCACGCGCAAGAACTTCCGGGCATCGGCTTGGCTTGCGGCAGCGTATGGCTCTGGGGGAGGAAAAACTCAGCCACCCTTTGCGCGATGAAGCAACGCTGATGTTGCCGCCCGAGATTGCGCTCTTTCCTGATCGCACACTGAATTACGATCTCTATGTCTGGCTCGCGGGCTACATGGCGATCATGCCCACTGATATGAGTGCTGTTCCTGATGACCCGTTGCGCCGCGACCTCGCGGCGCTCGATATGGCTGCAGTAACGGCGGCAAAAGCCTGCCAATTGTTTCCGGGGCTTGAAGATCGCTATGCGCGGCTCTGCGATGCGGTGCTGGATGCACGGCCAAATAGACGGCTTAATCAACTCGAACAGCTTGTCGAAGACCGGGTTCTTTCCTTGTTGAAAGAAGGGGCCGGGCTGCCTGACTTCAGCCTTGCAACGATTTTCCCCCATCGCGCGCCTGCGGGCTATCTGCCGCTCCTTCCGGTGCCGCTTTGGCCGGGGTTGATCCGTCGCGATGAAACAGCATCGCGGAACGCAGAAGATGAACCCGTGCGCGACTCCCGGGCCGAAGGTTCGGAAACAGGCCGCCAGATAGCGCAGCGCGAGCAGCAAGATCCGCGATTTGCTGATAGAAGCCCATTCATTCTCAATCGCTTTGAGAAAATTCTCGCCATGGCGGAAATGGTCAGTGTTGATCGGCCTTCGGATGACAGCGACGAGCAGAATGCAAAGTCGGCTGACGAGCTCGATGATCTGACACTGGGCGAGCGCAAGGGCAGACCCGCGTCACGCTTTCGCTTTGACCTCGATCTCCCACCAGAGGCGGTCGACCACAGTATGCTTACCGCCAAGCTGACCTATCCTGAATGGGATTATCGCAAAGCGACCTATTTGCAGGATCATTGTAGTGTGCTGATGGCACCTGTGCAGGATCACGATGACGCGCTTAAACTGGATGACGAGGCGCGTAGCCTTGTACGAAAGGTCCGGCGTCAGTTTGAAGTTTTGCGACCCGGACGCGAAATGATGCGCGCACAACTCGACGGTAATGATCTTGATCTTGATGCCGTGGTGCGCTCGCGTTGTGATTTTGCAGCCGGTGGGCAGGGCAGCGAACGTGTGCATTTGATGAGCCGTCCTCAGGCCAATGATCTGGCGGTGACGATCCTTGTCGATGTCTCGCTTTCCACTGATGCCTGGGTGGATAACCGTCGGGTGCTTGATGTGGAAAAGGAAGCGTTGCTGGTTCTGGCCAATGGCATCGCTGCCTGCGGTGATCGCTGTTCGATCCTGACCTTCACGTCGCGGCGACGCTCATGGGTGCGTGTTGAAACGGTGAAAGATTTCGACGAGGCTTTCAGTCCGACTGTTGAGCATCGCATCGCTGCGCTCAAGCCGGGTTTTTATACGCGTATGGGTACCGCCATGCGTCACGCCACGGCAAAGTTAACCGAGCAGCACAATCGCAAGAAACTTCTGCTGCTGCTAACCGATGGCAAGCCGAATGATGTCGATCATTACGAGGGGCGCTTTGCACTGGAAGATACCCGACGGGCGGCAAATGAAGCGCGTGCCAAAGGCGTCAACGTTTTTGCCGTGACGGTTGACCGCGAGGCAAATGCTTATCTGCCTGCTCTCTTCGGCCACGGGGGCTTTGCAATGGTTGAAAAGCTCGCGAAATTGCCGATTGCTTTGCCCGCAATCTATCGAATGCTGGCGGGATAGTTTTCGATCAGCACGATCAGAGACTTTGGTCAGTCCCTCGCACCGGCTCTTCCTTATCGATCAGGGGCGAGGGTGATGCAAATGCCAGAAGTTTGTCATAGTCGATAATTTTAACGGCTGATGCCTGCACACTCACACCATGTGCGCCAAGGTTGGCAAAGCTGCGCGACAGGTTCTCCGGCGTCATGCCGAGATAGGCCGCCAGGATGCGTTTTTCATAAGGAATGGTAACGACATCCGTTCCGTTATTGGCGAGCGATTCCTTAACGATCCAGTTGGCTAACCGCTGGACACTATTGCGTAATTTCTGCGTCTTCAGCTCTTTTACAAGCCGTCGGTAAGACCGCGCCAGCTCGAAAACGATAGCCTGCATGAAGCCTGAATCTTCGCTCATCATGGAGCGAACAAGCGATGACGGGATCATCAACACGCGCGCGGCGGTCAATGTCTGTGCGCTTTGCAAACACACATCATTGTTTAACGACGCAGCCAGGATGAAAACATCACCTGAGCGCAGAACTTCCAGTGCCGTTTCACCTTCTTCGGAGCGGGCAGACATAAGCACCAGTCCATCGAGCACGACAAAGAGAAAATCAGACGGCTGATTTTCTTCAATCAAGGTGGTTCGCGGCGGAAAGGATTGCGCAAAGCTGGGAGCTATGAGGAACTCAAAAGTCTTATCCCGCATTCCAAGAAAGAGCGGAAGCGTCTTTAGAACCAGGATATCCTCATCGCGCATTAAAACCTTACCTTTCATCTCTAGTTTTATTATAGCAAAAGTCTTGATAAATATCAATCATCAAGTATTATTTTATCAATTGTGTCATAAAACTAAATCTATTTTCAGCATATGATGACTATTAACTACAAAAACCCTTGATTGATTATCAAATATTGATCCTAATCAATGTATTCAACAGACAGACGCCGCATAAGTGCAAACGAAACCTTCCATGGTATTCAATTCGGAGTACGCCTATGCCACACGTCCCGGGGGCTTCCCACCGTAAGCAGACTACTGCTCTGACGATGAGCACGATTGCCTTTACAGTCTGCTTCGCCGTTTGGACCATTTTTGCAATCATTGGCATACAGATCCGCGCTGATCTCGGTCTGAGTGAAACGCAGTTCGGCTTGCTGGTTGGCACCCCGATCCTTACGGGATCGCTGATCCGTGTCATTCTCGGCATTTGGGCGGACCGCTACGGCGGACGCGCGATTTTTACGCTGACCATGCTGATCTCAGCTGTCGCCACCTATTTCCTGACCTATGCAACGACCTATCCTCAGATGCTGATTGCAGCGCTGGGCGTTGGTGTTGCGGGCGGTTCATTCTCGGTTGGCGTTGCTTATGTCTCGCGCTGGTATCCGCCGGAAAAACAGGGCACGGCCCTTGGTATTTTTGGCGCCGGTAATGTCGGCTCGGCCGTCACGAAATTTTTCGCACCGATGGTCATGGTTGCGCTTGGATGGCATGCAGTTGCCGAAATATGGGCAGCGGCGATGGTCGTCATGGCGCTGATCTTCTATTTTACCACCAGCGATGATCCGGTTCTGCTTGAGCGCAAGCGCACGGGTGAAAAGCCCGTCAGCACGCTTCTGGAACTCGAACCGCTCAAGAATATTCAGGTCTGGCGCTTCTCGCTCTATTACTTCTTTGTTTTCGGTGCGTTCGTGGCGCTGGCGCTGTGGCTGCCGCAATATCTGATCCATGTTTATGGCGTCGATATTCGCTATGCCGGTATGATCGCAGCTTTTTTCTCTATCCCGGCAAGTCTTTTCCGCGCTTATGGCGGCCATCTGTCTGACGTTTATGGTGCGCGCAAGGTCATGTACTGGACCTTCCTCGTCGCTCTCGTCGCCACCTTCATTCTCTCTTACCCACCAACGGAATACATCATCCAGAGCGATAATGGTCCGCTGCGTTTCACGGCAGAAATGGGCGTGGTCGGCTTCACGGTTTCCGTGTTTATCCTCGGCTTCTTCATGGCGCTGGGCAAGGCTGCGGTCTTCAAGCACATCCCGGTTTATTATCCCGACAATGTTGGCGCGGTCGGCGGTCTCGTCGGCATGATCGGTGGCCTCGGCGGCTTCATCCTGCCGATCCTGTTTGGTGTTCTGCTTGATCTCACAGGTCTATGGACAAGCTGCTTCATGCTGCTGTTCGTCATCGTTGCAGTCTCGTTTGCCTGGATGCATGTTTCGATCCGCCAGATGGAACGCGCAGTACAGGACAAGGCAACGGAGGAACTTCCAGCTTTCGCAGAACTGCAGGGCTTGAAAAAGGCTGAAGTCAAGCCAGCCCGCAAGAGCGATGCCGTGCTGACTGAATGGGAACCGGAAGACAAGACCTTCTGGGAACAGAAAGGCAAGCATATTGCCAAGCGCAATCTCTGGCTTTCTATTCCAGCGCTCTTGCTGTCATTTGCGATCTGGCAGGTCTGGTCGGTGGTCGTTGCAAAGCTGCCGCTGGTTGGCTTCAAGTTCACCACGGACGAGTTGTTCTGGCTTGCAGCACTTCCCGGCATTTCGGGCGCAACGCTGCGCATCTTCTATTCTTTCATGGTGCCGATTTTCGGCGGTCGTCTCTGGACCACACTGACCACGTGGTCGCTGGTTATTCCGGCCATCGGCATTGGCTATGCGGTGCAAAATCCGAATACGCCTTACTTCGTGTTCCTGCTGCTCGCTCTGTTCTGCGGTTTTGGTGGCGGCAACTTCGCCTCCTCCATGTCAAACATTTCCTTCTTCTTCCCCAAGGCGGAAAAAGGCAATGCGGCAGCCCTCAATGCAGGCCTCGGCAATCTTGGTGTCAGTGTCGTACAGTTTGTCGTTCCGCTGGTTATTACCGCTGGCATCTTCGGCAAGCTTGGTGGGGATCCGGCTTTTGTGGCCACCGAAGCTGGCAGCTCGCCGCTCTGGTTGCAGAATGCTGGCTTCTTCTTTGTGCCTTTCATCGTGATCACTGCCTTTGCCAACTGGTTCGGCATGAATGATATAGCATCGGCAAAGGCATCCTTTGCGGATCAGGCTGTCATTTTCCGCCGCAAGCATAACTGGCTGATGTGCTGGCTCTATACCGGTACATTCGGCTCCTTCATCGGCTATTCGGCTGGCTTCCCGCTCCTGACCAACATTCTGTTCCCGGAAGTTAATGCGCTGCATTACGCATTCCTTGGACCTTTGGTCGGTGCGCTGTCGCGTTCGGGCTCGGGCTGGCTTGCCGATAAATATGGCGGCGGACGCGTAACTATCTGGGCTTTCATCCTTATGATGATCGGCGTGAGCGGCGTGCTCTGGTTCGTCGGCATCAAGGATCAGCCTTATGCATTCAGCGGCTTCTTCGCTTCCTTCGTTCTGCTGTTCTTCGCAACAGGTATCGGCAATGCCTCCACCTTCCAGATGATCCCTGCGATCATGTCGAAGGAAATGGACCGCCTGATGCCCAAAGCAAGCGCCGAAGAACGTCGTCTGGAAGCCAGCAAGGAATCCGCTGCCATTACTGGCTTCACATCGGCCATTGCTGCTTTTGGCGCCTTCTTCATTCCGAAAGGCTACGGCACGTCCATCAGTATGACGGGCGGACCGGAAGCAGCTCTGTGGGCATTCCTGATCTTCTATGTGAGCTGCCTCATTATCACCTGGGCCGTCTACACCCGAAAAGGTGGCCTCCTCTATGACGTCGAGCACAATCGCAAACCTGCGACCGCTGCTGCCTGACCACAAAGGCAGCGCGAGGAAGGCGGAAAGCTGCTTTCCATCCGCGCCTGCCACTTAATGAATGGATTGAGAGGACAATATTATGAGCCTACTCCTCGACCGGCTAAACTTTCTTGCCAGAAAGAATGCGGACACCTTTTCCGAAGGGCATGGTGTTACCACGGTTGAAAACCGTGACTGGGAAGATGCCTATCGCAAGCGCTGGCAGCATGACAAAATTGTCCGCTCAACCCATGGAGTGAACTGCACTGGGTCTTGCTCATGGAAGATCTATGTCAAGGGCGGCATCATCACCTGGGAGACCCAGCAGACCGATTATCCGCGGACCCGCGCTGATCTGCCCAATCATGAGCCACGCGGCTGCCCGCGTGGTGCAAGCTACAGCTGGTATATTTATTCGGCCAATCGCGTGAAATATCCGCTGATCCGTTCGCGTCTGCTCAAGCTTTGGCGCAAGGAACGTGCGGTGAAGACCCCGATCGGTGCATGGGCTGCGATCCAGCAGGATCCGGCAAAGCGCTCCGATTATATGAAGGTGCGTGGCCTTGGCGGTTTCGTCCGTGCGACCTGGGATGAAGTCAACGAAATCATCGCAGCCGCCAACGCCTATACAGCCAAGACCTATGGTCCTGACCGCGTGATCGGCTTCTCGCCGATCCCTGCCATGTCGATGGTGTCTTATGCAGCCGGCTCACGTTATCTGTCTCTGCTTGGTGGCGTCTGCATGTCGTTTTATGACTGGTATTGCGATTTGCCGCCTGCCTCGCCGATGACATGGGGCGAACAGACCGACGTTCCTGAATCCGCTGACTGGTATAATGCTGGCTTCCTGATGCTCTGGGGTTCAAACGTTCCGCAGACCCGCACGCCTGATGCACATTTTTACACCGAAGCCCGTTATAAGGGCGCAAAATCGGTCGTGGTGTCACCGGATTACTCGGAAGCCGCCAAATTCTCCGATCTGTGGTTGCATCCGAAACAGGGCACAGATGCTGCACTTGCCATGGCGATTGGCCATGTCATTTTGCGCGAGTTCCATCTTGATCGACAGGTGGAGTATTTTGAGGACTATTGCCGCAAATACACTGACTTCCCAATGCTGGTTCGTCTCAGCAAGAAGGACGGTCATTATGTGCCTGACCGCTTCATCCGCGCTTCCGACTTTGTCGATACACTTGGCGAAAGCAACAATCCGGACTGGAAGACCGTGGCCTTCGACAAGAAGACTGCATCTTACGTCGCTCCCGGTGGTTCTATCGGCTATCGCTGGGGCGAAGACGGCAAGTGGAATCTGGAAGAAAAAGACGGCAAGGGCCACGATGTTGAGCTGGCAAAGAGCTTTATCGACAAGGGTGATCACGATGCGGTTGCCGATGTGGCGTTTCCTTATTTCGGCAATCGAGAACACGATTTCTTTGAAGGTACCGATCATGACAGCATTCTGGTGCGCAAGGTGCCAGCCCGAAAGGTAAAGCTTGCAGACGGCGACACGATGGTTGCCACCGTTTTCGATCTCTTCGCGGCCAATTATGGTCTTGATCGTGGTCTTGGCGACAAGAACTCGGCGAAAGCTTTTGATGAAGGCCTGCCTTACACGCCTGCCTGGGCTGAAAAGATTACTGGCGTTCCGCAGGATCAGATCATCGCTGTTGCGCGCGAATTTGCTCATAATGCAGAGAAGACCAAGGGACGCTCCATGGTCATTCTCGGTGCTGGTCTCAATCACTGGTACCACATGGATATGAGCTATCGCGGCATCATCAACATGCTGGTGATGTGCGGCTGCATCGGTCAGTCGGGCGGCGGTTGGAGCCATTATGTCGGACAGGAAAAACTGCGTCCGCAGACCGGCTGGACAGCGCTTGCCTTCGCACTCGACTGGAACCGCCCACCCCGCCATATGAACTCGACGTCATTCTTCTACGCGCATACCGATCAGTGGCGCTACGAGACGGTCAAGGTCAACGACATCCTGTCGCCGACCGCACCGGAAGGTTCATGGGACGGTACATTCCACGATTATAATATCCGCGCTGAACGTATGGGCTGGCTGCCATCGGCACCGCAATTGCAAACCAACCCGCTTGAAGTATCCAAGCAGGCGGCGGCATCGGGCAAAGAGGCCAAGGATTTTGTTGCTGAAGCGCTCAAATCCGGCAGTCTCAACATGTCCTGTGAGGACCCCGACAATGAGGCAAACTGGCCGCGCAACATGTTTGTCTGGCGTTCCAATCTGTTGGGTTCGTCGGGTAAAGGCCACGAATATTTCCTCAAGCATCTGCTCGGGACATCGAACGGCCTGCTTGGCAAGGATCTCGGTCCGGAAGGCGCGCAGGAATCTCAGGAAGCCGTCTGGCACGATCAGGCACCGGAAGGGAAGCTCGATCTGCTGGTGACACTGGATTTCCGCATGTCCACGACTTGCGTTTATTCGGACATCGTTCTGCCGACTGCCACCTGGTACGAGAAGAACGATCTCAACACCTCCGACATGCATCCCTTCATTCATCCACTTTCAAGTGCTGCCGATCCTGCATGGGAAGCACGCAGCGACTGGGAAATCTTCAAAGGCATCGCCAAGAAATTCTCGGATGTGGCGCCCGAAGTGCTGGGTGTTGAGAAGGATGTGGTTCTCGTTCCGACCCTTCACGATACGGCAGGTGAACTCTCGCAGCCGTTTGATGTGAAGGACTGGAAGAAGGGTGAAGTCGAACCGATCCCCGGCAAGACCATGCCAAATATTGTTGTGGTCGAGCGTGACTATCCGAACCTCTACAAGCGTTATACATCGGTTGGTCCATTGCTTGAAAAGCTCGGCAATGGCGGCAAGGGCATCGGTTGGAACACCGATCACGAGGTAGAACTTCTCGGCAAGCTCAACGGCAAGGTTCATGAGCCTGGTGCTACCGAAGGTCGCCCGCGTATCATGACTGACATTGATGCGACGGAAGTCATTCTGTCGCTTGCCCCCGAAACTAATGGCGAAGTGGCGGTGAAGGCCTGGGAAGCACTGTCGAAGTTCACTGGACGCGATCACAGCCATCTGGCAATACCGAAGGAAGACGAGAAAATTCGCTTCCGCGATATCGTGGCACAGCCACGCAAGATCATCTCGTCGCCGACATGGTCCGGTCTTGAATCGGAAAGTGTGTGCTACAATGCTGGCTATACCAATGTGCATGAACTGATCCCATGGCGCACACTGACAGGCCGTCAGCAGCTTTATCAGGATCATTTGTGGATGCGCGCTTTCGGTGAAGGCTTCTGCGTCTATCGTCCGCCAATCGACACCAAGACGGTCAATCCTGCCATTCGTGAAAAGGCAGACGGTCAACCGCATCTCGTGCTGAACTTCATTACGCCGCACCAGAAATGGGGCATCCACTCGACCTATTCCGACAACCTTTTGATGCTTACGCTCAATCGTGGTGGTCCGGTTGTCTGGATTTCGGAGCCGGATGCTAAGAAGGCGGGCCTCGTCGATAATGACTGGGTGGAAGTTTACAACGCCAACGGTGCTATCGTGGCGCGTGCGGTTGTGTCCCAGCGCATGAAGGACGGCACGATCTTCATGTATCACGCACAGGAAAAGATCGTGAATACGCCGGGATCGCCTCTGACAGGGCAGCGCGGCGGCATTCATAACTCGGTCACGCGCATCATCACCAAACCAACCCACATGATCGGCGGTTACGCCCATCAGTCCTATGGCTTCAACTATTACGGCACCGTCGGTGCAAACCGCGACGAATTTGTCGTGGTGCGCAAACTGGACAAGGTCGACTGGATGGAAGGTCCGCTCGACGAAAGCAAAGCGACATTGCCCCAGACACCAGTGGCAAAGGAGGCAGCAGAATGAAAATCCGCGCGCAAATTGGCATGGTGCTCAATCTCGACAAGTGCATCGGCTGCCACACCTGCTCTGTGACGTGCAAAAACGTCTGGACCAGCCGCGAAGGCGTTGAATATGCCTGGTTCAACAATGTTGAAACCAAGCCCGGTATTGGTTTCCCGAAAGAGTGGGAAAACCAGAAGAAGTGGAATGGCGGCTGGGTCCGCAAGAAGAACGGCAAGATCGAACCCAAGATGGGTGCGAAATGGCGCATTCTTGCTAAAATCTTTGCCAATCCAGATCTGCCTGAAATCGACGACTATTATGAGCCGTTCGACTACGATTATGGGCATTTGCAGACGGCAGGCGAAAGCAGGACCATGCCGACCGCCCGTCCACGTTCGCTGATTTCCGGCGAACGCATGGAGAAGATCGAATGGGGTCCGAACTGGGAAGAAATTCTCGGTGGCGAATTCGCCAAACGGTCGAAGGACTACAATTTCGAGGGCGTGGAAAAGGAAATCTACGGCCAGTTCGAAAACACCTTCATGATGTATCTGCCTCGCCTCTGCGAGCACTGCCTCAACCCGACCTGTGTTGCAGCCTGTCCTTCGGGTGCAATCTATAAGCGCGAGGATGATGGCATTGTTCTGATCGATCAGGAAAAATGCCGCGGCTGGCGCATGTGCGTCTCCGGCTGCCCTTACAAAAAGATCTATTACAACTGGAGTTCCGGCAAGTCCGAGAAGTGCATTTTCTGTTATCCGCGTATTGAAGCAGGCCAGCCAACTGTCTGCTCGGAAACCTGTGTCGGTCGCATCCGCTATCTCGGTGTTATTCTTTATGATGCCGACCGGATTTCGGAAGCAGCATCAACCGCCAACGAGCAGGATCTCTACGAAGAACAGCTTAGCATCTTCCTCGACCCGAACGATCCGAAAGTGATTGAACAGGCGCGCAAGGATGGTGTGCCGGATGCATGGCTGGAAGCTGCCAAGCATTCGCCGGTCTACAAGATGGCCATGGAATGGAAGATCGCATTTCCGCTGCATCCTGAATATCGCACGCTGCCAATGGTCTGGTATGTGCCACCGCTTTCGCCACTTCAGTCGGCTGCTGCTGCGGGCAAGCTTGGCATGGATGGTCCGCTGCCGGATGTTCGCTCGATGCGTATTCCGGTCCGCTATCTCGCCAATCTTTTGACCGCTGGTAAGGAAGAGCCGGTTATCTCGGCGCTTGAACGCATGTTGGCCATGCGCTCCTACATGCGCACCAAGACCATTGATGGCGTCATTGATGAAGCAATTGCTGATCGCGTCGGCATGAGTAGCGGCATGATCGAGGAAATGTATCAGTTGATGGCAATTGCCAATTATGAGGATCGTTTCGTCATCCCAACAACGCATCGCGAAGTCACAGAAGATGCCTATGATCTGCATGGTTCCTGTGGCTTCACCTTTGGCAATGGCTGCTCGGGTGGTTCTTCCACGGAAGACCTGTTCGGTGCCAAGCGTCAGAAGGTCGTGCAGACACCGACCGACATTTTCAGGGAACAAGTATAATGAACAAGGCTCTGAAAATCATATCGCTTCTGCTGTCCTATCCTTCGAAGGATGTGCAGTCTGGACGGGAGGAACTGAAAGCTGCTGTCGCCAGCGACCCAAGTCTTTCGCCCGGAATCCAGAAGCTACTCGACAATCTGATCGATGATCTTTGCAAAGGCGATCTCTATGAGGCGCAGGAGCGTTATGTGCATCTGTTTGATCGCACCCGCGCGCTGTCGCTGCATCTGTTTGAGCATGTGCATGGCGAAAGCCGCGATCGCGGTCAGGCAATGGTCGATCTTTTGAAGATGTATGAGGAAAATGGCTTCGACATTGATGCCAAGGAACTACCGGATTATCTGCCGCTGTTTCTTGAATTTTTGTCGACGCGTTCGCCGGAAGAAATCCACGATCTGCTGGCGCAGACTGCACACATCACCACAGCCATCGGCGAACGCCTGCGCAAGCGGCGCTCGATCTATGCCAATGCGTTTGCTGCACTTTCGCATCTTGGCCGCGTGAAGCCTGATGAGAAGCTGTTGGGTGAATTGCTGCGCCAGGAAGAGGATGATCCCGACGATCTGGCTGCTCTCGACCGCATCTGGGAAGAAGAAGCCGTAACATTTGGCAGTTCTAATGCTGGCGAAAACGCCTGCGGTCCGGACCGGTTGCGTATGCAGGTGCGTGCTGCACGCCGTAATCCGGCGGCATCGTCAAACCCCAGCCAAATCTAGGAGACGGATGATGGCTAGTCATATCAATACGTTCCTGTTCGGGATTTATCCCTATATTGCGCTGAGCGTTTTGGCACTCGGTTCAATCTTCCGCTATGACCGCGAGCCCTATACATGGCGCTCCGGTTCCAGCCAGCTTTTGCGCCGCAAACAGCTGATGTGGGGCTCGGTACTGTTTCATCTCGGTGTGCTTGTGATTTTCGCCGGGCATTTTGTCGGGTTGCTCACGCCAATCTGGGTATTTGATACGCTCGGCATCAGCCATGAAGCCAAGCAGATACTCGCCATTGTGGCCGGTGGCGTTGCAGGTGTCATGGCAATTATCGGTGCCACGCTTCTCGTGCATCGTCGCCTGTTTGACCCGCGTATTCGCGCGTCATCGCGTCCGACTGACACGCTCATCATCATTCTGCTCTGGATTCAGCTGCTGCTGGGGCTTGCGACCATTCCGGTATCGCTACAGCATCTGGATGGCCATGAAATGGTGAAATTCATGAGCTGGGCACAGGGTATTTTCACTTTCAACTCGCAAGCTTCAAGCTACGTTGCCGATGCATCGCTTATCTTCAAGCTGCATATCGGTTTGGGTCTGACAATCCTGCTGCTGTTCCCGTTTACGCGTCTCGTTCATATGCTGAGCGCACCTGTGCGTTATATCTGGCGTCCCGGTTATCAGGTTGTGCGCAAGCGCAATAATAGCCGGGCACCATCCCATGCCCGCGTTCAGAACAACTTTCGGGCGGAGCAGAACTGATGGCGACACTCTTTGAAAGCAAACAGCCGAAAGCACATGACCATAAGCATTCAGGCGGGCATGGTAGCTATTCCACATACCAGGAGCCGGATACACGCATACCGCCAAAGCCGCGCCCGATCTTTGATGCGGTTTCGGTCAACGGCGTTGCGATTGCCGAAAGCGACATTCTGACGGAGGCACAAAACCACCCGGCAGAAAACCCGGGAGCAGCCTTGCTTGCAGCCGCTCGCGCCCTTGCAGTCCGGGAGTTGCTTTTGCAGCGCGCAAGAGAAGTCGGCATCACCCCAGAACGTGAGAAAGATGCCGAAGGGCGTCCTGAAACCGACGACGATGCGCTGGTACGCATGGTCATCGATCAGGAAGTTGAAGTGCCTTCTGCATCAAGCGATGAATGTTTGCGCTTTTATGAGAAAAACCGGCAGCGTTTCACCAGCTCGCCTTTGCTTCAAGCAAGCCACATTCTGATTGCTGCCGACCCAGCTGATCAGCAGGCGCGCGAAAAGGCACGCGGCACGGCATCGTTCCTGGCGACTTCCATTCTGGCTGAACCGGCAACATTTGCGGCGATGGCGCACGAATATTCCGCCTGCCCTTCAGCTGCACAGGGTGGCAGCCTTGGGCAATTGTCGCGAGGCAGTACCGTGCCGGAGTTTGAGCGTGCGCTTGATCGTCTTGCACCCGGTGAAATCACAGCGGCACCAATTGAAAGCCGCTTTGGCTTTCACATTATCAAGCTCGATCATCGTGTCGATGGCGAGGTGTTGCCATTCGATTTTGTGGCTGAGCGCATCGCGGGCTGGCTTGAAGCGTCGACCTGGTCGAAAGCTGTTTCGCAATATATTGCTATTTTGGCCGCAGAGGCAGAGATTACCGGTATCGACCTTTTGTCCGGTGAGGAAGAAAGCAAATGACCACACAGCCGATTCTTGCAGCAATTCTGGCCGAGAAAGACGTGGCGGTCGATCCGCTGTTGGCGTCGGTTGCTGCGAGGGCCGGAGAACGTGGCTTGAAGGTCGCGGGTTTTTTGCAACACCGTGGCCCCGATACCGACGAATGCTGCCGGGAAATTGTTATTGAACGGATTGGCAGCGGCAATCGGCAAATTATCTCGCAACCGCTCGGCACCGGCTCGCGCGGTTGCAGGCTCGATCCGGCAGCACTTGCAGATGTGGCAGGATCGTTGCGTGCCGAAATCGAAGCCGGAGCAGATCTGCTGATCCTCAACCGTTTTGGCAAAGGCGAAACGGAAGGTCAGGGGTTTCGGACCGTTATCGAGCTGGCCTATGCAAAGCAGATACCCGTGCTGACAGTCGTGCGCGAAACCTATGTTGAGGGCTGGAACGAGTTCGCAGGCGATTTCGGTGTTTTGCTTGCACCGGACCAGACGGTTCTCGCAGACTGGCTTGAAACCATTACCCCGCTTAGAGCGCTGTCGGCTGCAAGCTGATTTTATCAGCTATGCATAACCGATGCAGTTTTGTGTCGACTGACCCAGGCGGCACCGATGCCACCATGTAGAAAGCCGTTGGAAAGCGGAACGGTCGGGTAAATCGCCTGCAATCGGGCAAGGCCTTCTTCCGTGTCGATACGTTCATGCAGCACGTCGTGGTGAACCTTTGCGACAGCAACCATGTCACAATCCTGCGGCGAAAGCCTGAAACGTGCAACACCCGCTGCCTTCAGCTCGGGTATATCTTCAATGAGTGCCTGACAGGTATGCGACAGCGTTTGCACACCGTTCAAGGCAAGGAACGACTGGCTATCGAGTGTTTTGACTGGCAGACCGTCCGGCTCCTCGGCACAAACAAACTGACAATTGTCCTTGATGTGTCCTTTTGAGCGTGCGTGGGCGCAGCGCGCTGAAATGGCGAGTGGTATGCGGCCGAAAGTGAAGATTTCGAAGGCAACATCTGGCGCTCCCTTGATGATTTCACGGATTGAAGCCAACGGTAGTTCCGGTGGCAGACAGATGCATTGTGCGCCGCGAGCGGCCAGAACTTTGGCAGTGGCGGCGTTGTAAACATTGACCAATGGGCCAACCATATGCGGCTTGCCAGCCAGCAGGCCCAGCGCGGAGAGATCATTGGCTTCGACCGGAAAAAGCGATTGTTCGGTGGTCTGCCGAACATGCTTTGCCTCGCGTTCAAGCATGACAAGCGCGAGTGAGCCAAGGCTGATTGTCTTGCCTGCCTGTTGTAAGCGCTCGATCACATCTCCCATGTATGGATCGATGAAATGAAAGCGCTTGGAACAAACAATTTCGCCGAGCGTGACATGGTCGACTGGTGCTTCATCGGCTATGCGGAAGTAGAAATCGCGCCATTTCGGACCGTCCCAGAGAAAGAGAACAGGCCCAAGGCTGAGGCTGGGATTAAAACTTGGATCGGACATGGCTATCTCCAGCGCTTTTCATAGGCGCCCGATGTGGTCTGCTGACCTTCACTCAATGCGCGTAGTCGTGAAAGCAGTGCGGCCCGCTTTTCGGGTCCGGCTGCAAGAGTTTGACGGAGCGTTGAAACAACTTCAGCAACATAGGCTTTCCCACGTTGCCGCCCTTCGATTTTCAGAGCTGAAACGCCGGCTGCACGGAGTTCGTCTATGTGGTTCATCACATCAAGAGATACAGGATCTTCAAATGCATAGCCTTCTTCATCGCCGATGTTGAAACGCCCTTTGCAAAGGGTTGGATAGCCTGCTGCTTCGCCTGCCGGGAAGCGGTTGATGGTGTAATCGCCAAGTTCTGAAACCAGTTCTGAACCGTCGTGGCGATAACGCACATGGCTTGCAGGCGAGCAGACCCCATTCATGTTGGGTGACTTTCCGGTGGCGTAAGACGACAGCGAGCAGCGGCCTTCAGCCATGACGCACAAACCGCCAAAGACGAAAACTTCCATTTCGCAGGCGATCTTGCGTCCAAGCTTTGCAATATCAGGGATTGTCAGCACGCGTGGCAGCACCACACGTTTTGCCTTGAAAGCATCGATCAGAAAGCTGATTGCATCGGCATTGGAAACAGATGCTTGCACTGAAACATGCAGTCGCTGTTGCGGGTGGCGTTCTGCCGTATAGGCCATCAGCCCAAAATCCGCGAGGATCACGGCATCGGCACCCAATGCCGAGGCATCATCAACGGCTTGGTACCAGATATGCTCGTCACCTGCACGCATGAAGGTGTTGATTGCAACGAAGACCTGCGTCCGACGGGCATGGGCGAAATTGATCGCTTCCCGTAGCTCTTCGCGGCTGAAATTGAGGCCCGGAAAATTGCGTGCGTTGGTTTCATCACGAAAGCCGCAATACACTGCATCAGCTCCGGCCTGCACGGCTTCGCGAAGTGCGGAAGGTGTTCCGGCAGGACAGATCAGTTCCATGAAGGGGTATCCTCTTTTGTGTCGGCAGCGAGCGCTTTGTCGCGCACAAAGCCTGCAATGGTTCGCACCACCGGGGCGAATGGCCCTGCGCCGCGGCCAAGATCAGCTGGCAGGTCAACATTGCAATCGTCCAGCGCATTGCGCAGGGCCAGCATGGCCTCCATGTCGCCGGTCACAGTGATGTCGCGCGAGAAAAACAGGGCGTCGCCATCAAGTTTGCCCTCCAGAAGAGCGAGCAGCATGACGAGCGGGCCTTCGATTGCGGCATCGGCTTTAAAGTCGTCTTTGTTGCGCAGTACCGAAATACGGGGGGCACCGGGTTCAACCAGAAAGGCGAAAGGGAGATCGGATGGCCGGAAGCCAAATCGTTTGTTGACGTGCTCGCCCAGCCGCTCAAACAGGCCGGGATGCGCACGGATAACCTGAAAGAAAACACGAGAAACAAGCGGCTTGAGCAGAAATGGCGGAACAAACCGAACCGGAGCGACCACGGCAGGCGGAATTTTCATCATGACTTTGCTCCAGACACTTCTATGCGCACCAGCTTACGACCTCTTCTCAAGGACTAGGCGATTCAAGCCTGTAAGAGTTTGATCTGGATCAAAGACGGCAGAAGAATTGCGTATTCAAAGTGAGACATGAAAAATGCATCCCCTCTGCCTTCTTCCTATGGCGATCTACAGAGCTTCGTATCGGAGCTCGAACGACGCGGCGATCTCGTCCGCATCCAGCGTCCAGTTTCACTGCTTCATGAAATCACGGAAATTCATAAACGCGTTCTGGAAGCTGATGGACCGGCTTTGCTGTTTGAAAATCCGGTCGATGCTGAAGGCAAAGTGCAATCCATCCCGTTGCTTGCCAATCTGTTCGGTGCTGAACGACGGATTGCATGGGGGCTTGGTCGCAGTCCGGAAGAGCTGCCTGATTTAGCCAATCTGCTGGCAGAGTTGAGAGCGCCGACGCCGCCGCGTTCAGCAGGCGAAATCTGGGGCAAGCTGCCTCTGGCAAAAGCAGCGCTGGCAATGCGACCACGGCGTGTCAGCCGTGCGCCGGTGCATGAAATCACACGCGAGGGAGACGCCATTGATCTGGACGCGTTGCCGATACAATGGTGCTGGCCCGGAGAGCCTGCTGCACTGGTAACATGGCCTTTGGTCATCACTTGTGCGCCTGACGATCCATCCGACATCAATGTCGGTATTTACCGGATGCAGAAGCTCGGGCGAGACAGGCTGGTCATGCGCTGGCTGGCACATCGGGGTGGCGCGCGGCATCATCGCATGTGGCAGAAGGCCGGGAAGGATATGCCTGTTGCTGTTGCGATCGGTGCGGATCCAGCGACAATTCTTGCAGCTGTCATGCCTTTGCCTGAAGGGATGAGCGAGCTTGCGTTTTCGGGTCTTTTGTCGGGGCGAAGGCCCGTAATCACAGACGCGCGCACTGTGCCAATCAACGTCCCTGCTAATGCGGAAATTGTGCTTGAAGGTTTTGTATCGGCAACCGAAACCGCGCCGGAAGGCCCTTATGGGGATCACACTGGTTATTATAACAGTGTGGAAGATTTTCCGGTTATGCGTCTCACCGCGATCACCATGCGCAAGAACCCGATTTATCTTTCCACTTACACCGGGCGTCCGCCTGATGAACCTTCAAAGCTCGGCGAGGTGATGAACAAGCTGTTTGTGCCGGTCGTGCGCAAACAATTTCCCGAGATCACTGACCTTTGGCTGCCAGCTGCGGCATGTTCTTATCGCGCAATGGTGGTCGCCATCGACAAGCGATATCCGGGGCAAGCGGGCAGGGTGATGATGGGGCTTTGGTCAATGTTGCCACAGTTCAGCTACACCAAGCTTATCATTGCCGTCGATCCCGATATCAATGTGCGCAATTGGGATGATGTGCTCTGGGCGCTATCGACACGCTTCGACGCGAGCCGAGATTTGATTACGCTTGATCATACACCGGTGGATTATCTTGATTTCGCTTCACCGCGTTCAGGGCTTGGCGGAAAGCTCGGACTCGATGCAACCAACAAGATTGGTGCGGAAACCGATCGCGAATGGGGCGCTGTCCTTTCCATGAATGCAGAGACCATTGCTCGGGTCGACGCGATGTGGGGCGAATTGGGAATCGACAGGGAGAGCAGACAGTGAAGCGGATCGTCGTGGGAGTTTCAGGTGCGTCCGGGTCGCTCATTTCACTGAAAATACTTGAGTGCCTGAACAAGATGCAGTCCGTTGAAACGCATCTTGTTATATCACAAGCCGCTGAGCGGACTTTGCGCTATGAGCTGGGCCCGAACGGCTATTCAATGCTGCATAGGCTGGCAGAAAAGACCTATTCGATTGAGGATGTGGGAGCAGCTATTGCCAGCGGATCCGTGCAAACGGCAGGAATGATTGTTGCGCCTTGTTCCATGCGCACTTTAGCGTCGATAGCCAATGGCTTCAGCGATAGTCTGCTAACGCGCGCTGCCGATGTGCAGCTCAAAGAGCGACGCAAGCTGCTGCTGATCACCCGCGAAACACCACTGCATCTGGTCCATTTGCGCAATATGTGTACGGTCACCGAGATGGGCGCAATCGTGATGCCGCCAGTGCCTGCCTTTTATCTGCACCCGCAGACGGTGGATGAAATTGCCCATCAGATCGCAGCGCGAGCCATTGATCTGATGGGGATTGGTGAGCAACAGGCCGAAAGCTGGAGCGGCTCAGTTTAGTTTCGGATGCCGGTCAACGAGTGCCTGACGGCGTTGCTGCAGCTCTTCGATCTGCTGTTCGAGCGAGAGAATTTCATCGTCGAGCTTATCGACGCGTTCTTCGATATGGGAATAGGCTTCCTTGAGCAGCAATTTGGCTTCCGTTTTGTTTGAGGCACTTGGCGTGTCGCCACGCAACGGTTTGTTGGCCGTCTCAGGAAGGAAGAATGCTGTGATGAGACCCACAATGGCTGCGCACATGAGATAGTAAGCAGGCAGATAAAGATTATCTGTTGCCTCGACAAGCCATGCGGCAACAGTCGGGGTCAGTCCCGCCACGATAATTGAAATATTAAAGGCTGCAGCAAGAGCGCTATAGCGAATACGCGCCGGAAACAGTGCTGGCAGTGTCGATGCCATGATGCCTGTGAGGCAGTTGAGCAATATCGCCAATATCAGCAAGCCAGCAAAAATAGTCGCAATGTTTCCACTGGCAACAAGGTGGAAGGCCGGCACGGCAAACAACAATAGGCCCACACTGCCGATAATCAGGAAAGGCCTGCGGCCAAACCGGTCGCTGAGGAAGCCGACGACGGGCTGCACAAACAGCATACCGATCATCACGACAATGATAATCAGCACACCGTGGTCTTCGGAATAGCCCAGGCTCTGGGAAAGATAGGTCGGCATATAGGTGAGCAGCATGTAATAGGTGACGTTTGTCACCAGAACCATGCCAATACAGACGCTCAATGCACGCCAGTATTTGCTGACGATTTCCTTGAAGGACACCATCGGCCGATCTTCAATGGCATCACGGTCTTCTTTTTCCAATGCCGCAAGCTGTTGTGTGAATGCGGGCGTTTCTTCAGCCGCATGACGAAGATAAAGTCCGATCAGACCGAGCGGAGCGGCAAGGTAGAATGGAATGCGCCAGCCCCAATCCAAGAAGGCGTCTTCACCAACCATGGTGCTGAGGAAAACGACGAGACCCGCACCCAGCACAAAACCGGCTATCGAGCCAAAGTCCAGCCAGCTGCCCAGGAAGCCGCGACGCCTGTCGGGAGCATATTCGGCGACGAAGATCGCAGCACCGGTATATTCGCCGCCTACAGAAAAGCCCTGTGCCAGCTTGCAAAGCAGCAAAAGGATAGGCGCCCAGATTCCGATAGTGGCATAGGAGGGGATCAGGCCGATACAGAATGTACTGGCAGCCATGATGATAATTGTAAGTGAGAGAACTTTTTGTCGTCCGAAACGGTCGCCCATTACGCCGAAAAACAAGCCACCCAGAGGGCGCACCAGAAACGGCACGGAGAATGTGGCAAGCGCTGCAATTGTCTGAATGCCCGGGGCGGCATTGGGGAAGAATACCTGGCCCAATGCATAGGCCACGAAGCCGTAAACGCCGAAATCGAACCATTCCATCGCGTTGCCCAAGGCCGCAGCGGTAATGGCTTTCTTAAGCTTGGTGTTATCGATGACCTTGATGTCGTGAATTTGTAATGGTGTAGCCTGAGATGAGCTGCCTGCAGCATCGCTTTGCGCCATTCGCCACCGCCTTTTTGCGTTTTGTTATAATATCCCACGCAACAGAATAGCGGCCCCGCATTTAGAACATGCATTGACCACTCTACTGTTAAGTGAATTTGAGCGAGTAACTAGTTGGCGTCGGGTTTGGTTCCGATAAAGCGTATAAATAGTCGGCAAAGAAGGCCTATGCTGGCCCGAGCATGATGAAAGTTTCGCTTTTGCTGACGCCCTGAAGTGAGCGTATCGTCGAAATCACTTCGTTAAGCTCGGAGATGGTCGAGACTTCCAGCTCGGCGATCACATCCCAGATGCCGTTAGTGTTAAAAACGCCCGTGAGGCCTGGAACGCGTTTGATTGCGCTGATTGTTGCCTTCAGTGACGAGCCTGACATTTCGATGAGCATGAAGGCACGGATCTGATCTTTGCCGATATCGTCACGGACACGGACAGTGAAGCCTTTGATGTCGCCATTCGCAATCATGCGGTCGAGGCGTTTTTGTGCGGTGGCGCGTGCAACGCCTAAAAGCTCTGCAAGCTGTGGAACAGAAGCCCGGCCATTAATGCGAAGCTCCGTGATCAGTCTCTTGTCCAGCTCATCCATTGATACGGCTTCCTTAAAAGTAAGTTATGCTGACGATATCGTCACTATTTTATAAAAATAATCACTTTATATTCTTTTTTGTCAATCTAATTGCAGATAATGATTTTGGCCAAGGGGAGTGCATAAGCGGCTCTTAAAATGCTGCAAGCGATAGGAACGCTGCGCAAATCCCTGTTGAGGCCGGTTACAAGGCTATCAAAATAGCGTCAACAGCTCCGCCTGGGGCTTTCGTAGGGAACTCTGATAATGAAAATGGCGAGACTTTTTTCCACAGCGCTTATAGCACTTGGCATCTCACTATCCGCCCATGCGGCTAAGGCTGATGATCTGGAAAAAATTCAGAAGAACGGCAAGATGACGATTGCGCTTTCGGGCGTTTTCCCTCCGTTCAGTTTTGTCGATGAATCCAACAAGGTTGTTGGCTTCGACGTTGATATCGGTTCTGAAATTGCACGCCGTCTGAAGGCTGAGCCTGAAATCGTCACCACTGCCTGGGATGGCATCATTGCGGGCCTCGTTACCGGCCGCTTTGATACAATCGTCGGCTCGATGGGCATCACCGAAGAACGCAAAAAGGCAATCGACTTCGTCGGACCTTACTACCGCTCCGGTCTTGGCCTGTTCCTGCGTAAAGGCGACAGCGTCAAGTCGCTCGACGAACTCGACGGCAAGACAATTGGTGTGACGCTTGGCGAAACCTCTGAAAAGTGGGTTCGCGAGCAGAACAAGTATGAAGTCCGCACCTATAAGGGCCTGCCGGAAATGCTTCTCGACCTCGGTTCGGGCCGCATCGACGCCGTGATTGCCGACGACGTGCCTGTTCTGGTTGCCATTTCCAAGAGCAATGCGCCGATCGAGCAGATCAAGGATGACAAGCTTCCGCGCTATGACATTGGCATTGCTGTTCGCAAGAACAATCCTGAACTTCGCGACGCTATGCAGAAAGCGCTCGACGATATGATGGCTGATGGCACTTACAAGACCATTTCCGAAAAGTGGATTGGCGCGGATATCCGTTAATCCGGTTGTTTCGGGTCAGGGCAGCATAATTTGCTGCCCTGCCTCAAACACGGAAGCGGCATGAGTGAAAATCTATAGCCGCATTTTCTGTTTTACGCATTGTCTTCATGTTGAGCGCTCTAAGCAGCTTTATTGACAATGCTCTCGTTCCTAAACTCTGCCATGGCCTCGTTTCAGCCGTTCGCTGAAGCACTATCTCGTGGCAGATGTTCCTCCTGATGGAGCAGAAAGGTTGAAGGATGGATATCGCACTTATCGAGCGGATTTTTCCCTTCATTGTTGAAGCTGCCTGGGTCACTGCCGGACTGACTGTCGTGTCGCTGCTGATCGGTCTGGTTGTCGCCAGTCTGCTCGTTATGGCGCGCTTTTCGCGATATGCACCAGTGCGCTGGATTGCTGTGGCCTATATCAGCATCATGCGTGGTACGCCGCTTCTGGTGCAGCTCTTCCTCGTGTTCTTTGGTGGTCCGCAATTCGGCTTTGAATTCACGCCCTTTGTGGCGGGTGTCATCACGATGGGCTTCAACATCGGCGCCTATATGTCTGAGGGTATGCGCGGGGCGATCCTGGCCGTTGATAAAGGCCAGAATGAAGCCGCCCGGTCGCTTGGTTTTGGTCGAGTTGGCACGATGCGGCTCTTCATTCTGCCACAGGCTGCTCCTTTGATGATCCGGTCGCTGGGCGTCAATACGGTTATTCTGACCAAGAGTACTGCCCTTGTCTCCACCATAGGTGTGGTTGAGTTGACCTATACCGCGCAGCGCTTTGTCACTTCCACCTACAAGCCCTTCGAGGTTTTTGCGGTGGCTGCTGCTGCTTACATCGTCATCATAGCCGTCATTTCGCTGATCGTTCGCGGACTTGAAACCTACTTCAACGCTGAGAAGAGGGCAGGAGCATGAGTCTGGATTTCACAGTTGTTCCACCTTATGCGGAACTGTTGCTCATCGGTCTTCTCTGGACCGTTTTGATCACTGTTCTGGCTGGCGTTATCAGTGTTGTGCTTGGCATTGTTATTGCAATCGTCACCCTTCATGCGCCCAAACTGATCAGCCTTCCCTTGCGCGGCATTGTATTCCTTTTCATGGGCACACCGCTGCTGCTGCAGCTTTATCTGCTCTATTATGGCCTGTCGCAGATCGGGATCATGGTGCCTGCATTCTGGACCGGTGTGTTCGGGCTTGGTATGCATTATGCCGCCTATAATGCCGATATTTTCCGCGCGTCGCTGGAGGCTGTCGACAAGGGACAAATGGAAGCCGCTCGTTCGCTTGGTTTCGGCAATGGTGCCTCTTTGCGCTATTTCATTATCCCGCAGGCAATCCTTACGGCTTTGCCGCAGGTCGGCAATAACAGCATTATCCTGCTCAAGGACACGGCCGTTCTTTCGGTGCTCGGCATCACAGAACTGGTGCTGAATGCCCAGCGTGGCATCAGCGAAACCTATCGTCCTTTTGAGTTCTACTTCGTTGCAGCCGTGCTCTATTACCTCGTCAACCTTCTGATGGAATGGGGTTTGAGCAAAGCGGCCAAGAAAGCGGAAGCTATCCGATGAACACACAGACCCCCATGATCGAATTGCGCCAAATTCGGAAATCTTACGGCGAAATCGAGGTGCTGAAAGGCATCGACCTGACTGTTGCACGCGGGAAGATCGTTTCCATCATCGGCCCCAGCGGATCGGGTAAGAGCACATTGCTCCGCTCCATCAATATGTTGGAGGAAACCTCAAGCGGTGAAATCTGGCTTGATGGACATCAGGTAAACCGTCCGCTAAAGGTGCGTGCTTTTGAAAAGCACATCAACCACATCCGTCAGGAAATGGGGATGGTTTTTCAGCAGTTTAACCTCTTCCCGCATTTGACGGTTTTGCAGAACATCATGGTCGGACCGATGAAGCTCAAGGGCTTGTCCCGGGCGGATGCATTGGAACGCGCTAACACTCTGCTCGCCAAGGTCGGCCTTGTCGATAAGGGGCACGCCTATCCGGCACGTCTCTCTGGCGGCCAAAAGCAACGTGTTGCCATCGCTCGCGCTTTGGCAATGCAGCCCAAAGTTATGCTTTTTGATGAAGCGACATCTGCGCTTGATCCGGAGCTGGTCGAAGAAGTCAATCAGGTCATGAAGCAGCTCGCAAACGAGCACATGACCATGCTGATCGTCACCCACGAAATGCGCTTTGCCGCCGAAGTCTCCGACCATGTGATGTTCATGGATGGTGGCGTGGTGGTTGAGCAAGGCGCGCCAAGCCAAGTCTTGTCCGATCCTACCGAGGAACGGACAAGAGCCTTCCTACGAAAGCATCTTTCGCAATAAGCCGGTCGAAAACGACCGAAGCCTGAAGTTTATGTTCTGAAGCGTGTTTCTGACATCTCGAAACACGCTCTAATCGACGGAGATTAGATTCAATGACTGCGAGTGTTTCAAACGGCGCGTCCAACGCCGTAACGACCGCGCACAACCATATTAATGCGCAGCATGTCGAAGATCTGGCATTGCGCCTTGTTGGCTGGGGCAGTGAAACAGGCACACCCGGAGAGGCGGAGTTTTCCGATCATCTCGTAGCCGTACTCAAGGAAATACCTTACTTCCAGCAGAACCCGGATAATATCCGCACAGTAGCCAGCCACGGTGATCCGCTGACCCATAATGTGGTCGCGCTGGTGCGCGGAAACGGCAAGCGCACGCTCGCTCTCGCAGGCCATTTTGATACGGTCGCAACCGATAACTACCACGAGCTTAAGTCGCTCGCTTGTGAGAGCCTGAAACTCAAGGACGCTCTTATCAAGGATTTGTCTAACCGTTCACGCTCCGCTCAGGAAGAGCGCGCGCTGGAAGATTTGCTGAGCGGCGATTTCCTCCCGGGACGTGGCCTGCTCGATATGAAAAGCGGGCTTGCCGTGGGTATAGCCTGTGCTGAAAAATTTGCGGCTGACCCGGATCGCAGCGGTAATTTGTTGCTGGTTTTCACCCCCGATGAAGAACGCGAAAGCCGTGGCATGCGTTCGATGCGCAATGCGCTGCCAGCTATCGCCCGCGACTTTGACATTGAAATCTCGGCTGCGATCAATCTCGATGTGACATCTGATCAGGGCGACGGAAAAGAAGGTCGTGCGGTTTATGCTGGGACCATCGGAAAGCTGCTGCCCTTTGCGCTGGTTATCGGATTGAGCTCACATGCGAGCTATCCATATGAAGGCGTGAGCGCACAGGCGATGGCCGCCAGCATTCTTGCACGCTTTGAAGGCAATGCAGCGCTTGCTGATCGCGATGCGAATGATATCTCGCCGCCACCAATCTGCCTTGAAGCAAAAGACCTGCGTGACGGATATGAAGTGACGACGCCAGAACGTTTCTGGATCGCGCTTAACTGGCTTTATCATGCCATGACGGCGGAAGAGCTGTTCAGTCGTTTCAAGGATGAAGTTCTGGCTGGTGCGACAGAGGCCGTTGAGCGCTTTGCCGGGCAGTCGGAAGCGTTCGGAGAACTGATCGGAAAACGCGCTGGCGCAATTCCGGCAGCACCGAAGCTCATCACATTCGAGCAGTTGCGCGTGATGGCTGCAGAGGTCGCCGGTGAGCAGTTTGAAGCTCTTTACAGCGAGCAGGAAAAGCGCCTTGCCGATATCGACAATCCGTTGTCGGTCAGCCGCCAACTGACTGAATGGCTTGTCGGCGTTGCACATCTGTCAGGTCCGGCAGTTGTTGTGGGTTTTGCTGGTCTTCATTACCCAGCGAGCCATCTTGATCATACGCAGGCTAATGATCGTGCGTTCAAACAGGCTATCGACACAACGATGCAGGCATTTGCGGCCTTCCCGGATCAGTCACTCGTCTGGAAGCCGTATTTCCAGGGCATTTCCGATATGAGCTTTCTGGGGCAGGCGACGCTTGGGCAGGATATTGTTTCAAACAACACGCCGGTCGCCCGTCTTGTCGATCATCCGGCGGGTGACGCCTTACAATTCCCGGTGGTCAATATTGGCCCATGGGGACGTGAATTCCACCAGAAGCTTGAGCGTGTACACGCGCCTTATGCCTTTGAAGTCCTGCCGCAGATCGTTTCGATGATTGCGGAAAATTTTCTCGTAACCAAGGCCTGAGCCAGCAGTGCTTTGCCCAAACATGTTGGATAAAGGTTCATATCAATGACCAATGAAAAGCTGAATATTGTTCCGTTTGTCAGTGTCGATCACATGATGAAGCTTGTGCTCACGGTGGGAGTTGAAACCTTCCTCAAAGAGCTGGCCGACGTGATCGAAGAAGATTTCCGCCGTTGGGAACAGTTCGACAAGACGCCGCGTATCGCATCCCACTCCGACGAAGGTGTAATTGAGCTGATGCCGACAAGCGACGGCACGCTTTATGGATTTAAATATGTAAACGGCCATCCGAAGAACACAAAGGAAGGTCGCCAGACCGTTACCGCTTTTGGCGTGCTCTCCGATGTCGGCAACGGTTACCCAATGCTGTTGACGGAGATGACGATTCTCACAGCGCTTCGCACAGCTGCAATGTCAGCAGTCGCAGCCAAACATCTTGCGCGGCCTGATTCAAAGACCATGACGATCATCGGAAATGGCGCACAGAGCGAGTTTCAGGCGTTGGCGTTCAAAGCCATCCTGGGAATCGAAAATCTCCGCCTCTTTGACATTGATCGTTCTGCGAGCGAGCGCTGTGCGCGTAACCTGAGTGACAAGGGCTTTTCTGTTTCGATTCACAACACATCGCAGGAAGCCGTTGAAGGTGCCGACATCATCACGACTGTTACGGCCGACAAGCAATATGCCACTATCCTCAGTGACAACATGGTCGGCCCTGGCGTGCATATCAATGCCGTTGGTGGCGATTGCCCTGGTAAAACCGAGTTGAATAAAGACATTTTGCTGCGTTCCGACATTTTTGTCGAATACCCGCCGCAGACCCGCATCGAAGGTGAAATCCAGCAGCTTGACGCCGATTATCCGGTCAAAGAGCTCTGGGAAGTCATCACCGGTGCGATCTCTGGCCGTGCTTCCGACCGAGCCATCACCCTGTTTGACAGTGTTGGTTTCGCAATCGAAGATTTCTCGGCGCTGCGATATGTCCGCAGCAAGTTGGAGGAAACGGGCCTCTTTGTCGAGCTGGATATGCTGGCTGATCCTGACGAGCCACGCGACCTTTATGGAATGCTCATTCGATGCGAAAAGGCGCTGAAGCAGGCAGCCTGATAGCAAAAGCAAGGCCGGTGGTGAAAACCACCGGCCTTTTGCATTATACGCTGCTCAGAAGAATGCTGGTCTCGCTGTTCATGACACCATCGATCGTTCGCACTTCACGTAAGACGCGATCAAAATCGTGCAGGCTTTCTGCATGGATCTCCGCCACAAGATCCCATGAACCGTTTGTCGTATGCAAAGTGCGGATCTGCGGCAATCCCCGCAAGAGCTTGATCACCTTGGTTGTCGATCGGCCTTGCACTTCGATCAGCATGATCGCATGCACAACCCCATCATCGTAATCCTGCCGAACCCGGATTGTGAAGCCTAGTGCTGCACCAGTTTCCAACAGGCGATCCAGGCGCGCCTGAACGGTTCCGCGTGAAACGCCAAGGATAGTCGCCAGTTTTGAGAGCGGCGCACGTCCGTCCTCCCGCAAAATGGCAATCAGCTTATGATCCAGATCATCAAAAATATGCATGGCACTTTTTACAGTTCGACTGTGCAAATTGCCAGATTTTTTACAAGTGACCCGACACTTTTACAATTTTAACTGACTTTATGCCCTCCTACTCTGCTTGTCGGAGTGCTGATGGAGGAGCGTGTGAGTATGTTGGAGAGCAGGAAAAGCCGCCTGATCGAGCTACCAGAGTTCATGGCGCAGCGATGCCAAATTCGCTTCCGTTGGTGAAGCGATAAGCGCTTTAAATCTTTGTTTTTATGCATGTCTTTTGCGACATGCTTTAGCAGTGAGAATAGTCTGAGAATGAGCAGACCATCTGTCCAGAGTCCGAAATCGGTCGTTATGATCCGACCGCATCATTTTACCCCCAATGCGCAAACCGCAAAGGATAATGCGTTTCAGTCCGTCGACGAGCGTCGCTCTGCTGAAGTGCTGGCGAAAGCTGCTTTCGATGAGGTAACGCTCATGGCCGAGGGATTGGCTGATGCGGGCGTAACGGTTCATCTTTTTGAAGACGAAACCCACGCCTTGCCCGATTCAGTCTTCCCGAATAACTGGTTTTCGACCCATTCGGGCGGCCATGTTGCCATCTATCCGATGTTTTCGGAAAGCCGTCAGAAAGAACGCCGCCCTGATGTGATCGAAATGCTGAAGCGCGACTATCGCGTTCAGGACGTCATCGATTATTCGGGCCTCGAGCGTGATCACTTCTATCTCGAAGGCACAGGCGCCATGGTGCTCGACCATATTGGACGTGTGGCCTATGCAGCCCGTTCCAATCGCACCAATGAAGTGGCGCTCGAGCGCTTCTGCACACATTTCAACTTTGAGCCAATGGTGTTTGACGCGGTCGATTCGTCCGGCAAGCCGATCTATCACACTAATGTGCTGATGTGCATCGGTGCGGATTACGCATTGATCGGAACCGATATGATTACTGATCCGGCCCGCCGTCAGGAAATCGTTGATCGTCTGCAGGAAACCGGACGCACGGTCATTCATCTTTCAGCACGACAGATTGGTGAGTTTGCCGGGAATGCCATAGAACTGGAAGGCCAGGATGGCCGGGTTTTGGCTCTTTCTGCCCGCGCTCTTGCCGCTTTGAGCAAGGATCAGATCAAGACAATCGAACAGACCGCAAAGCTGCTGCCTTTCGCCGTTCCGACGATTGAGCTGGCTGGCGGATCGGTCCGCTGCATGTTGGCTGGCATTCATCTTTCGCGCCGCACAACAAACGGCACACATTTGCTTTACGCAACAACAAGAGCCGGGTAGATAGGCTCCAGCTAAATTGAGGGTAACCTTCCATGTCTTCTAACAGACCCGTTTATGAGTTCAACTCGATCATCGTCCGTGAGCCTTCGCGCTCTGTGGTGAATGGTCTTCGTGCGCTGGATACCGGAAACCCAACCTATGAAGGCGTTAAGGCCGAACATGACGCCTATATCGCTGCCATGCAGGCTGCAGGCGTTGAGGTTACGATCCTTCCTCCGCTCGAAGATTTCCCTGATTCCATCTTCGTTGAAGATCCAGCACTCGTTTTCACGGAAGGCGCAATTCTGCTCCGTCCGGGCGCAGTAACGCGCGTTGGTGAAACGGCTGTTATCGAGCCAACCCTCCGTCAGATGTTCGACACCGTTGTTGAACTTCCAGAGCCAGGCTTTGCTGATGGTGGCGATGTTCTGACGACACAGAAGAGCGTGATGATCGGCCTTTCTGCCCGTACCGATAAGGCAGGTGCAGCAGCGCTTATCGCAAGCCTCGATAAGATCGGTCGCAAGGGTGAAGTTGTTTCGACACCGGAAGGCGTCCTTCATTTCAAAACCGACTGCTCGCTGGTCGATGAAGAAACTGTTCTCTCCACGAGCCGCCTCGCGAAGTCCGGCGTCTTCTCCGGTCTTCGTCAGCTGATCGTGCCGGAAGGCGAGGAAGCCGCTGCCAATGCATTGCGCGTCAATGACGTTGTGATGGTCGGCTCCGATTTCCCGCGCACCATCGAGCTGCTGGAAAAGAGCGGTTATAACGTGGTTCCACTGAAAACCACGCAGATTGGCAAGATCGACGCTGGTCTTTCCTGCATGTCACTTCGCTGGTATCGCAAGTAAGTCTTACGGCTCAGGGGCACCCGCTCCTGAGCCGTTTTCTATATGCATTCCCCGTGCTTGCCGTAATAAAAAGGTGAGCCGTTACAAAAATATAAGGAGAACGGGAACATGGTTGGTTTTAAAGGGAAAATTGCAGGCGCGATCGCACTTGCTGTATTGGCCAGCGGCGCAGCACAGGCGGAAGGTAAACTTCGTCTCGGCATGACGCCTGAGCCATATATGCCTTTCACTCAGGTCAATGCTGCAGGTGAATGGGAAGGGCTGGAAGCGGACCTTTCACGCGCACTCTGCGAAAAGCTCGCAGACAAATGCGAATTCAAGTCGATGGCATGGGATGGCCTTATTCCATCGCTCACCGAAAACAAGGTCGATTTCATTATCGGCGCTTTCTCGGTGACAGATGAACGCCGCAAGGTTGTTGATTTCAGCACACCTTACTACACCGAAGGCACTGTCGTCGTCGGATCCAAGTCGGACACGGACAAGGTCGGCACTGTCGCGGCAAGTGATGGCTCGGGTGAAGTCGTTGATCAGGCAGCTCTGTCGGGTAAGATCGTCGGCGTCCAGACTTCGAGCGTTCAGTCGGCTTACATGACCAAGTATCTGCCGGATGTCTCGATCAAGAGCTACGACACGGCTGACAACTCGGTTGCTGATCTTGTTGCCGGTCGCGTTGACTATGTTCTTGCACCGGATCTGTTTGTCCAGAATTTCCTGAAGACCCCGCAGGGCGAAGATTACGAAGTCAAGCTCGTTGCGCCAAAGAGCGTAGTGCTGGGTGAAGGCGTTGCCTATGCCGTCCGCAAGGGCGATACAGCAACGCTTGAAAAGGTCGATGCAGCACTTGCAGAACTCGACAAGGAAGGCGCTCTGAAGGCGCTAGTCGACAAGTGGATTTTCGAAAAGAAGTAATCCTTTAAGGAAACGAACGCCGGTAGCGGCGTTCGGCCTTCGCTTACGGCATCGACCCAAGGTCCAAATCGACTTTGGAATGACGGATGCGTAAACTTAATAAGCTGGAGCGCCCCTCTTGCGTCCATAGAGATGCGTGGCGCTCCGTGCGAAGCGTCTGGCTTTTTGATCGGATTAATCTGCATGGATTCTTATTGGCAACTGTTAACCTGGGGAAGCGAGGGCTGGGGAGACGAGTTCGCACACGGACTTCTGATGACCTTGCAGGTCTCGGCCGTGGCATTTGCAGTCTCATTCCTCTTTGGGCTCACCGCCGCATCAGGGAAGCTTTCGCGAAACCGTTTCACGAAAGCGATTGCTGATCTTTATACAACGGTGGTTCGCGCTCTGCCGGAACTGCTTGTTATTCTGCTGCTCTATTTCTCTGTTGCGACAGGTGCGGAACGGCTTCTCAAGGCGACGGGCCTTGTCGGCAGTGATTTCCAGTTTAGCGCCTTTTGGGCTGCAATCATTGCGCTGGCTTTCGTCAACGGCGCATTCATGACTGAAGTGTTGCGTGCATCTTATCTGGCAATTCCGCGAGGGCAGATCGAAGCGGCACTTTCCATCGGGATGCGTCGTCGTCAGATATTTACCCGCGTTACCTTCCCGCAAATGATGCGTCATGCTGTTCCCGGCATTGGCAATCTCTGGCTTTCGATAACCAAGGAAAGCGCGATCATTTCGGTTCTCGGTTCCTTCCATGAGTTGCTTTATACGGGCTACCGCGCTGCTGCATCCACCAAGCAATATGTGTTCTTTTATGGCCTGACGGCACTCCTGTTCCTGGGCATCACACTGGTTTCAGTTCTGATAATTGCACGGCTTGAAAAACGCCTGAGCCGGGGGCACGGATAATGGAATCGATCACTAAAATCGTTGAGTTCCTGCCGCCGTTGATTAAGGCGATGCCGCTGACATTGCTTTTGACGGCAACAGCAGGCGTTATCGGCCTGATCTTTGGTACGCTGAGTGCACTGGCGTTGCTTTCAAAGAGCCGTATTCTGAAATGGCCGGCATTTGTCTACACCTTCATTTTCCGGGGCACGCCGCTTCTGGTGCAGCTTTATCTGATCTATTACGGGCTCGGGCAGATCCTGCCAGGCACATGGGTCAGACACAGCTTCCTTTGGCCATATATGCGTGATGGCCTGTGGTATGCAGTGTTTGCGCTGAGCCTCAATCAGGGGGCATACAATGCCGAGGTTATTCGCGGCGCTATCAAGTCAATCCCACGCGGACAGATCGAAGCAGCACTTTCTATCGGTATGAGCCGGTTCAAGATTCTGCGCCGCGTCACCCTTCCGCTGGCCTTCCGTCATTGTATGCCGGTTCTGACCAGTGATCTTATCATCCTGCTCAAATCCACTTCGCTTGCTTCCACAATTACGATCATGGAAGTGATGGGAACCGCACGCGCGTTGCAACGCAGTTCATTGTCGATATTCGAGCCGTTGATTGCGGCAGGCATCCTCTATTTCACCGTTGTGTTCATCCTTACCCGGATCATGAACTGGGTCGAACGGCGCATGAGCAGCTCACGCGCGTCGATGGTCTGATCTGTTTCAGGAGCAATTTAAATGACGTCCATGGCACTGACCGTCAAAAACATTCACAAGAGCTTCGCTGGTGTCGAGGTTCTAAAAGGCATCTCCTTTGAAGCCAAGAAAGGCGATGTCATATCGCTGATTGGCAGCAGTGGTTCTGGCAAAAGCACTTTGCTGCGCTGCATCAACTATCTGGAGACTCCAGATGAAGGCGAGATCGCAGTTGCGGGTGAAGTCATCCGCACCAACGCCGGACGCGACGGAAAATCCCATGCTGCCGATCCGCGTCAGCTTGAACATGTCCGCACGCGTCTGGGAATGGTGTTTCAGAGCTTTAATCTTTGGTCGCATCGAACGATCCTTGAGAACATCATCGAAGGACCGATCCATGTTCTGGGCATGTCGAAGGCGGAAGCTTTGGCAGAAGCAGAAGTTCTGATGAAGAAGGTGGGGATCGCACCCAAACGTGATCAGTACCCTACCCAGCTTTCCGGCGGACAGCAGCAGCGCGCTGCAATTGCTCGTGCACTCGCTATGAAACCTGAAGTCATGCTGTTTGATGAGCCGACTTCTGCGCTTGATCCAGAGCTGGTGACGGAAGTGCTGCAGGTTATCAAAAAACTCGCCGAAGAAGGCCGGACAATGGTGATGGTGACACATGAAATGGCGCTTGCACGCGAAATTTCGAGCGAAGTCATCTTCCTGCACAAGGGGCTGGTTGAAGAGCGCGGTTCGCCTGATATCGTGATGCGCAATCCTCAGTCGCAGCGCCTGCGTCAATTCTTGCACATGAATTAAGGGGGGAAATCATGACCGATAAAAAATTGGGTGCATTTGAGGATGAACTTAAAGCTATCCGCAGGCATCTGCATAGCATTCCCGAGCTGGGATTAGAGGAAGTTGAGACTTCCGACTATATTGCATCCCGCTTGCAGGAATGGGGCTATGAACTGAGCCGCGGGCTTGCCAAGACTGGCATTGTTGCCTCTCTGCGCCGGGGCAATTCAAACCGCTCCATAGGCTTCCGTGCTGATTTTGACGCTCTACCAATCTTGGAAGAAACTGGTCTGACTTATGCAAGTAAGAATGCCGGCAAGATGCATGCCTGTGGCCATGACGGTCATACCGCAATGCTGCTGGGCGCTGCTTGGTCGCTCGCAGCGGACGAAGATTTTTCGGGAACAGTTCATTTCATTTTCCAGCCCGCTGAGGAAAATTATGGCGGTGCTCAGATCATGATCGAGGAGGGGCTCTTTGAACGCTTCCCTTGCGATCAGGTGTTTGCGCTCCATAACTGGCCGGGTTTGGAAGCCGGCAAATTTGCTTCCAAGGCAGGCCCGATTGCTGCTTCCATTGATGCACTGACACTGATGGTTAAGGGCAGTGGCGGACATGGTGCAGAGCCTGAAAAGACGGTTGATCCAATCGTGGTCGCGTCAAGCATTGTCATGGCCCTGCAGACCATCGTCTCTCGCACTGTCTCGCCACATCAGGCCAGCGTGATTACCGTCGGTGCGTTTAATTCGGGTGCGGTTTGTAATGTCATTCCTGATACGGCCAAGCTTGAAATCTCGATGCGTGCCACCGACCCGGTCATTCGCAAGATACTGCGTGATAAGGTCGAACAAGTCGCAAAGATGCAGGCAGCGAGCTACGGCGCGGATGTGAGCTTTGACTGGATGACCGGCTATCCGGCAACCATCAACGATGCGGCGGCATTCGAGCAGGCGAAGGCGACAGTGACGCAGCATTATGGCGAAGATGCTTTTGAAGAACTCGACCGACCATTTATGGGTAGCGAAGACTTTTCCTTCATGCTGGAAAAGTCGGCTGGCGCGTATCTCCTGATCGGAAATGGCGACAGCTCTGGTCTGCACACGGCGACCTATAATTTCAATGATGAAATATTGGAGCGCGGAGTGTCCTTTTTCCATAATCTGGCTAAGGACAGCCTTAAGGTTTGAGTTGTTCGGTGAGAGGCGCGGAGTTTCACGCGCCTCTTTCATTCGATATTCAATGCGTTCCGACGGCTTTTCCATAGACGCGGATAACGTTTCTGACGGCTTCGACCATCAGCGCATGGGGCGTGGCTTCAACCTTGCCCGCTGCAACAGCTGGATAAAGTGTTCCGAGATACTGGCTGATCAGCGTTTCTGGAATTTTGCGACCTTCAAGACGCTTGAGCAGCGAATTGACGGCTGCTGTGGCTTCCGGATGTGGCCAGTAATAGCGAATGCGGTCGCTATAGGAGAAATGGCGTTGAAGACGCAGCTCTTCCGCATCGCCATGATAATATTTCTCCCAGTTCTTGGGCTCGTTGAGCAGCAACTTCTCAAGCTTGCCACGAACGGTCTCTTCTTCCGGCAGCTTGTCCAGGAAAGCTGCAATCTGATCAAGGCCGTAGAGCGCTTCACGCAGCGCGAACGTCAGGCCGGGTCCGACTTTCAGAATGGCAAAGCCATCATGAACCAGCGCCGACAGCGCCTCAACCGGCTGATAGTCGGTCGAATGGGCTTCAAAGACGAATTGCGGTGTCTGGTTGAGAACGCCGCTTAAAGCGGTCGCTTTGTTGCTATCGTAATAGACAACGTTTTCATTGCCGAATTCCACGCCCGGCTGCACGACAACGCCGATGGCGCGCGAGAATGCATCCTCTAAGCCAAGGGCTGCAAAAGCCTTACGGTGAATGGCGATGGTTTCAAGGGCCGCATCTGGCTTTGTCAGTTCCAGATCTTCGATTTCTTCCATCGCGCCGCCCGGGATCGGAACTTCCGTGCCGACAATATAGACAGGCAGATCAAAGCCGGACTCAGCGGCTGCTTTTTCTGCAACTTTGGCGAGACGTGCTGCGCGTTCAGCGGTCACGGCATCGGGGAGCGCAACCGGTTCACCAGCGCAGCCCATCGACGTGTCGAGATGGATTTTGGTGAAGCCTGCACGCACAAAGCCATCCATCATCACTTCGGACTTGGCCATGGCTTCTTCAGCCGACAAGTGCTTCCAAGGATTTGGGCCGAGGTGATCACCGCCCAGAATAAGGTGCTTGGTGTCAAAGCCGAGACGGGCTGCGATGTCTTCGACAAAACGGCGGAAATCGGCCGGTGTCATGCCGGTATAGCCGCCATCCTGATTGACCTGATTGCAGGTGGCTTCGATCAGAACGTCGGTCTTGGTTGCAATGCCTTCAAGAAGGGCTGCTTCGATAACCAGAGGATGTGCCGAGCAGATCGAGGTGATGCCTCCGCGCGCACCGCTCGCGTAGCGGGCGGGAAGTTTGCTCAAGGTCTGAGTGCTGCTCATAACGGGACTCCATAGGTAAAAAGCTGTTTAGCGGCTTTCGGGATGCGTTTTAATTTCAAAGAGAAATGCGCTGAAGATTGTTATCCAGAGCAAGAACCTCTGGTAGTGGGGTTCCGGCACCAAGGTTCGGTGAAGCTACGCCCATCACATCGGCAGGCACAACACAGGCGGCGCGAATGGCTTCTTCAAGCGACACGCCGACATGCTGAACGAGATTGGCAAGGCAGCCGACCATATCGATATGGGCGCCAGCTAAGGAACCGGCGGCGTTAACGAGTGCACCATCGCGCACTTCGATGCGTTCGCCATAAAGCTCGAAATGATCCGGGCCGCCAATGGTCGACATGGCGTCTGATACAAGGAACATGCGATCGCGCTTTGGGCGCGCACGCCATGCGACGCCGACCATTTCCCATGTCACATGATGCCCATCAACAATGATGCCGACGAAAGCATCGCTGCCAATTGCAGTGCCGACCACGCCCGGCTCACGCGATGTCATTGGCGGCATGGCGTTGTAAACATGGGTGAAGCAGCTGATGCCAGCTTCAAGCCCGGCGCGGGCCTGTTCCGTCGTGCCGTTGGTGTGACCGGCGGAAACCACGACACCCATATCAGCGATCTCGCGGATCGTGTCGCCCGGCACCATTTCCGGTGCCAGCGTCAGCATGACAGGCACATCCGCCTTACGCAGAATTTTCAGCGCTTCAAGCGTGGATGCATCCATCGGGCGGATGAATTCAACGCGATGCGTGCCCTTACGGGCAGGGTTGAGATGCGGGCCTTCAATGTGCAGGCCGAAGAAGCCATCCATGCCCTTGCATTCAACTGCTGCATGGGCTGCCTGAATGATGCGATCCGGCTCGCAGGTAATGAGCGTTGGCAGAACCCAAGCAGTGCCGAGTTTGCGCAATGTCGAGATGATATGCGCGATGCCCTTTGCACTGGTTTCCGAGTTCAGCATGACGCCGCCCGCACCATTGACCTGCAGGTCGATGCAGGCTGGCATCAGCACATGCGGCGTGAGGTCCGGCGTTTCATCCGACTTGCGTGGACGAAGACGGGTAATGCCTTGCTGGCCGATCTCGGCCACCAGACCAGTCTGAAGTCGCCCATTCAGAAAGACATAATCGGGGGCGACAAGACGGGTCATTGGCTTTCTCCAGAATGATTAAGTGCGTAGAGCGCAACGCCGCGTGCACCTGAACTATCACCGAAACGTGCAGTTCTGATGGCGGGTATGCGTGTGGGTCCAAGCTTACGCTTTTCAAATGCCTTTGAGACGCGTTCGGCAACACCATCCATATTGGAAAGACCGCCGCCAAGAACGAAACAATCCGGATCGATGACGAGCTGCATGGTCAGAAGCGATTCCGCCATCAGATCAGCCCAGTCATCGAGCACTTTTTCTGCGTTCGCATCGCCATTGGATGCGCGCAATGTCAGTTCCTGATTAGAGATGGTCTCATTGAGCTTGATCTTGGAAATATCGGCAAGGCCCGTGCCTGAAACATAGCGTTCCATGCAACCCGTCTTGCCGCAGCCGCAAGGGATCAATGGCAGGTTCTGCTCGCTCAGAACGCGTGCAGGCATACCCGTGTGACCGATTTCCAGCGCAAGACCATTATAGCGCGGCGGAATCTCGCCATTGATGACCACACCAGCGCCCATGCCGGTGCCGACAATCAGGCCAATCATCGCTTCGCTGCCTTCGGCTGCACCGCCATGCGCTTCCGAATAGGCGAAAGCCATGCAGTCGTTCATGAGCGGAAAGCTGCGCCCGAAACGTTTGACCAGTGCTGTGCCCACATCGCGACCGGTGATGGGAATATTGGATGCAAAGCCGTGTCCGGTGGCTGGATCAATCCAGCCCGGCAGGCTGATGCCGACGGGCAGATTTGGATTGCCCGCCGTCTCGGTCAGCCATTCAATCTGCGCCGAAAGCCCATCGATAAAGGCCTCAAAGTCGCTGACAGGCGTTGGAATGCGCCGTGTCAGAACCGTTTCCATATTTGCGTCGAACAGGCGGCCCTCAATTTTGGTGCCGCCCAGATCAATGGCGCCGCAGATCATGCTGACCTCGTGTTTCATGCTGCAAAGGGGTAAATCTTAACCCCGGAAACAACGCGTGTCAGGTTGCCCTGATCAATAAATGGATTGTCGATGTTGAGATCGAGTTCTGCCGACCAGCGGGCGGACCAGATCTGCGCAAGAAGCACGTAGAGTACGGCATCCCAGCGGCTGTCGCCGGTAAGATCAAGCGCAAGATCACAGCCTTCGCCACCAACAGTCGTAACGGTCGCTGTCGGGAACTGCTGAGCAATTTCAACTGCGATGTCGCGATCATAACGCGCGGTATGCTGATCCGGGTGAATGAAGACCACAACGCGGGTGTTGCCGACAACCGAAGCTTTTGGACCATGACGGAAGCCGAGCGTGCTGTCCCAGTTTGTCATGACCTGACCTGCGGTCAGCTCCAGAACCTTGAGTGCGCTTTCGCGGGAAACGCCGGTCAGTGCGCCGGAGCCCAAGAAGATTGCGCGGTCTGGATGCGGGGCAGGCGTTGCGTCGAGCTGTGCAAGTGCCTTAGTACCCGCAGCCGAGAGCTTGTTAAGCTTGTCGGCGACATCAACATTGCCATCAATGCAGGCGAGTGCCGACAAAAGCATTGTCGTATAGCTCGACGTCATTGCAAAAGCCTGATCGTGCGTTGCTGCTGGCAGAACGATCACGCGCTGTTCGCCCGGGCCTTTCGCTGCGCGAACGGCCAGTGCGCTTTCGCCATTGCAGGTGATGTTGAGGCGATGAGCCTTCGGGAAATGCTCATCCAGCAGGTCGAGCGTTGCAATGGTTTCCGAGCTGTTGCCGCTACGGCCAAACTGCACAACGAGCAGTTCGCCATCATCAGAAAGTGTTTCGGACGGATTGGAAACAATGTCGGTGGTTGGAATGGCAGTGAGCGAAATCGCGCCAGCCTTGACCGATGCAAGAGCCTGACCGATGAAAGCCGAGGTGCCTGCGCCGCTGAAAACGATACGCTTGATACCCTTGGCGGCGATCCATTCACGGATTTCAGCCGACTGAGTGGCAAGAGGTGCTGCCCATGCCTGCCAGATGCCCGGCTGTGCATGAATTTCCTGCCAGGTGTGGCTCGTTTCCAGTTTAGTCATTAACGCCGTCCTCTTGAGTACTGATGACACGCACACCGCGTTCGCGGATGCGGTTGGCTATTTCGTGATTGGGTTCAAGATCGGTTATGATCGCCGTAATCCGATCCATTGCGCAGATACGATGCAGCCGTGGTTTGCTGAATTTGGTCTTGTCGGCCAGAACGATGACACGGCCAGAAGCCTCGATCATCGCGCGGTTTTCATGGGCTTCGTCTTCCAGAAAAGTGCTGACGCCCGTTTCTGGCTCAATGCTGTCTGCACCCATGACAAAGGTGTCGAAGCGCATTTCCGAAAGTGCCGTATCGACCAGTCGTCCGGAGACCGACATGGTTTCGCGGCGGATGTTGCCGCCGGTCAGCATCACCTGATGCTGCTTGTGGCGAAGGACGGTCTGCGCAACGTCGAGACTGCGGGTCATGACGATAAGCGGTGCAAGATCGCCCAGATGTGCTGCCAGTCTTTCGGTGCTGGAGCCGTTATCGAACAGTACCGCGGTGTCGCCTTCAAGGAGACTGACTGCCTTGCGTCCGATTGCATCCTTGGCGTCGAAATTGACGGCGCGACGATCAACCGGATTAGCTTCCACACCAGCGGGCACGAGGCCAGGGCGCTGGGCAAGCGACAAAGCGAGATCGATGCGGAAATCGGCAAGGCCCGCATAGCCAAAACGCTGGCAGAAGCGGATGAGAGTTGGTTCTGAAGTACCAAGCTGGTTGCACAATTCGCGTGCTGTTGAGCGAATGAAGCCTACCGGATCGTTTTCGATCAACAGGCATATGCCACGCAGCTTCGGAGTAAGCTCCGGCACTGCTGCTTGCACAGTCTGATAGAGGTCTTCTGTCGGTTGCAACTCCGGCCCTTTCCTTGTGTTGTAATTTTCTATTGAAAAGAGAATTTTACTTCAACACAAATTTCTAATGTCAGTTGTTTATTTTAACACAAATTTTGTTTTGCTCCGTTTGCATGTCAGCCATTCCTGAGCACGGATGGCTGCTTAAATCAGGAAGGCGGCTGCCTGCCATCGGCAATCGCCTTGAGGGCCGCGCGCAGTTCGGCAACTTTGGCTGCTGTAGTTCTTGTTGCACCCGGCATGGCGAAGCCGAAATTCTGCAAAATCTCATCCGCATTGACAGGCGCACTGCAGGATGCGTGAATTTCAATGAGATCAGGCAATGCCGCAGCGATTTCGGCAAGTGTTCCCATATTCACGCTCGAACCCGGCATGATGGTGATTTTGTTTTTGGCAGCACTCTGCATTTGCGCAAGGCGTTCGAGGCCGGATACGGCTTTCAAGGCGCCGCCTGAACTCAAAATCCGGTTGATGCCAAGCTCGATAGCTATTTGCACGGCTTCTGCCGCGACCGGGGTAAGATCGATTGAGCGATGCAGTGCGATCTCAAGACCATCGGCTGCATTGACCAGTCGCTGCAATGCAGGCTTATCAAGCCTGCCATCGGGCAGATTGGCGCCAATTACAACGCCCGCGAGGCCGAGGGCACGTGTTGTTGCAATTTCGGCTTCCATGATCTGCAATTCATCTTCGGTCCAGACGAAGCTGCCAGCGCGCGGCCGTATCATCACCATGATCGGAATTGGCGCTTTGGCTGAAAGCTGCATGAGACCGATGGAAGGCGTCAGCCCGCCGATTGCGAGTGCTGCGCAAAGTTCAATCCGATCTGCACCGCCTTTGATTGCGGCGTTCAGTCCTTCAGCATCATCGACGCAGACTTCCAGTAGTATCCGGCTCAAAGCAATCCCCTCAGTTTTTCTTGTATTCTACCTTTGCCAGTATCGCGACACCGGCCAATCCTGCGATAGCCCCCATGATGGTGACAGTTCCATAGCCAGCAAAGCTTGTTCCAATCGCAAAAAGCGCTGTGCCGATGCCACCGCCGACAAACATGTTGATTGCGATCAGGGAGGCCGACAGGCCGGGCCGATCGTGAATGATACCAAGCAGATAGCTTATTGGCTGGCTCACGATTGCAGCAGCGCCGATCCCCCCAATCGCTGATGCGGCGTAAATCTCCCATCGTGTGGTGAGGAATGCAAGCCAGACCAGATAGATTGCATAAAGCAATGATGCGACAAAGAAGATGCTGATCTGGCTTTTGCGACGGCCAATGCGCGCCCAGACCAGCATGAGAATTGCTTCAAGCCCTGCCACGAAGCCCATGACCATGCCGACATCTTCAACCGTGCCACCGCCGCGCCCGGTAATGATCAGCGGAAGTGCAATAGCATTCACATGCAAAACCGAGGTTATGAGCGCGGTTCCGATTAACCGGATGAAAACGCCGGGTGAAATCACGCGCTGAAGATCTGCAAGGCTTGATGGCTTTGTGCTTTGCGCGTTTTTGTCTGGCTTATGATCATGGGGCATAAGCGTTATGATCGACAGAAAGCAACCGAGCGAAAGCAGCGTTGCAAAGGAATAGGCGGTCAGAGGCGAGCCGGTTCCGGCCAGCACGGCACCGACAAGGCCGGGAACGAGAATCCACGCGATCGAAATCGCCATGCGAACAATGGTGATCGAATCGCTGAGTTCAATCGGTGCCATTCCAGCCGAGTGATTGCGGATATTGGCAAAAAGCAATGTGCTGATGACGTTGAAAAGGGCAATCGGGCCGATGGTTGCCAGCGCAAAGACCCATGGCGATGGGAACAGCCAGATCAGGCCGAAACCTGCAATACCAAGGGCTGTAACGATAACCATCGGCGCGCGATAACGCCCGATGCGGTCAGAAACCAGTCCGATGGCAATGCTTGCCGCGAGATTGGCGACGACGGCACAGAAGGCCACAACAGAATAGGTGAAGTCGCTTAAGCCGATGACGCGGATGCCGACAATCGGCTGATATGGCGTTGTGGCCGCCCCCGCGAAGCCAAAAAACAGGATCGCGATCGTGCTGGCTCGCACGATCGGATATTGCCGGACAAGATCGAGGCTCGAGGTCGACATTCAGTGCGCCACTATTTTCACAATAGGCTTTGTCCTGCACGGCTGAAACCGCACAGGACATGAGGATCAGAATAGCGGATGACGGCGTGCCTGCACAGCAAAGCGCAGCCAATCCTTTTCCGATGCTGGTGTCCATGCCGCTTCGGCCACCGCCAGCAGGCGCGGGAAGGTGAGGTCGTTGAAATAGGCGTGCGTGGTAAAATGTTCACACCAGATACATGCCTGAACACCCTTGAGATGCTGCGCCAGTTCTGGCGGGAAATCGCCAGCAGCTTCGTAAGCGTAGCTTTCTTCCGGCGTGGAAGCGCCCGCCCAGCCAGCGCCTGGCTCCCACCAGTTATGCGACTGCGCCATATCAAGATAATAGGCCTGACCCGGCGTCATGACGACGTCATAGCCCTGCTTTGCAAGCTCAATGCCGATTTCCGGTGCCTGCCATGCCATCAGCAAAGTGCCTTCCGGCTGCACGCCGCCGCCATGCGCGACTTCGTTCCAGCCAGCGAGAACACGGCCGCGCTGTTCCAGCATGATCTTGAGCTTGCGCATGAACCATGATTGCAGTTCAAATGTGCCTTCAAGCCCTTCGCGTTCCATCAACTCGCGTGCAAGCGGCGAGCCGATCCATGAATTATCGGCCACTTCGTCGCCGCCGATATGGATATAGCGACCCGGGAAGAGAGCGACGATATTGTCAAGGATTGTCTTCACAAATTCCCATGTCGCTGGCATGGCGGGGTTGAGCGCATTGTTCGTGAAGCCCTGAACAGTTTTGTAGGACTCATTGGCTTCATTGCGATCCTGAAGATACGGCAGAGCGGTCAGTACCGCCTTGCAATGGCCGGGCATGTCGACTTCCGGCACCACTTCAATGCCGAGTGATTGCGCGTGTTCGACAACCGAGCGAATTTGTGCCTGCGTATAGAAACCGTGCGACGGTTCAGTCGTATCGCCAAGCTGCGGCAGCATTACACTGTTCGGAGCGCGGGTTGCGCCAATCCCTGTCAGTTCCGGCAGTTCCGGAATTTCAATGCGCCATGCTTCATCGTCGGTCAGATGCCAATGGAAAGTGTTGAGGCGATACCAGGCCATAATGTCGAGGAATCGCGTGACTTCATCATGCGTCCAGAAATGACGCGAAACATCCAGAAGGCAGCCACGCCAGTCATGGCGTGGAGCATCTTCAATGCGGCCAGAAACCGGGAATTTAAAGCGTTCTGCATCCTGCTTTGCGCCATCAAGAATGTGTGCGAGAGCGACAAGACCATGGCGCGTGCCGTCGGCATCGGCGCTCGTAACCGTGATCAGATCAGCGGTGAAATCGATGGTAAAGCCGCTCTTTTTGATACCCGTATCGGTTTTGATAGAAACTGCGCGGCCGCCTTCCACGGTCTTGAGCGAAAAGACCTGACGTGCCTGTGGGAACAACCGCGCATGGAGTGATTCCACCAGCGAAAGCGCACGCAGACCTGCAAGATCTGTGCCCTCTGCGGGATGCAGAGCAATTGGTGTGCTGCCTGCTTCAGCTTCGAATTTCACGGGCCATGGCAGCAGGGCAAACGGAAGCGTAAGACGGCCTTCCGGCAGACGCGGGCCGGGCAGAGGGAGGTTCTGTCCCGAAAGTGCGAGTTCGCCGGTCTCAATGTGGATCAAACGGCCATCGGCACATTTGAGATAAGCCGTCTTCGCTCCGTCATTAACATGGAACGGTGAGCGATTAAGTGGTGCGACGCTCACCGTCCATGTTCCACCCGGCTTCAATGCGAAGCCTTTGGGCGCAGCTATTTCGTTGAAGCTGCCATCATGCAGGACAAAGTGTCCATTCGTGATATGCGGCTCTCCAACAATGCGGGTGATGCTGGTGTAGCAAAGCGAGAAATCGGTCAGGGTTTCATCCGACAGGTTAAACACTTCGATTGTCATAGTTCCGGCTGGTGCGGGATTTGCGATCCACGAATTTTCAAGTCGGAATAGGCTAGGCATGCAATTCTCCACCAGCAAATTTAAACGCATTGCGAAGGGCTAAAGCCGCTTTCGACAAATGCGCGTTCCAGATATGTGCAATCCCGCTGAGTCTCGGTCGCGTAGGCTTCAAATCATGCGGTATTGAGGGTTTGGTTTTGTTAGTAACTATATCAGCGCCTTCAATGAATTTTGTCCATCCTAAAATTCACGCGCTTATGATTTAATGGTTATTAAATTCTTTTGTTGCGGATTTAGCATGACTTCATGCGCCTCATGCAATGAGAATCTATGGCGGAAAAATCGCGGTTCAGCGTGTTTTGACAGGTGGACAACGAGGGACTTCCTGATTTAATCAATTGTTTTAATTAATAAAAATTACAATTTATGCGCGCGTTGATTGCAGTTTGAACATATTGATCCGATTTCGAGCAATATGATTTCTTTTAAGGCAGGTGTGCAGGAATGCTGTTTCTGAACCGCTTCAAGTCTGTGTGAAAAGTTTTTGTTTAGCTAAATTCTGTGTGTTTTTTCTTGACATTTTGTGGTGTAGATTTTCATCTTACTAAAAACCGCATGGGAGTTTATCGTGAAAGTCGGCATTGTAGGACTAGGCTATCGTCTGGGTTATTTGGGTTTTGTCTTCAATGCGCTCGATCCCGATTTTCAGATTGTCGGCTATGTCGATCCTGCCCCTGCGGGCATGGCAGAACTGGATGAGCATGGCATTTCGGCTGGCAAGCAATATGCAACGCCGGAAGAGTTGATCGCCAGTGAGACGTTCGATCTTCTGATGATCGGCTCGCCAAACCACATGCATCTCGATCATATTCGTGTGGGTCTTGAAGCGGGTCTTACCGTTTTCACCGAAAAGCCGATTGTGTCGTCTATTGAGCAGACCTATGCGCTGGCTGAGCTTCTTGCCAAGCACGGTCAGGAGCGTTTGCTGGTTGGTCTCGTGCTGCGCTACGCGCCGATGTATCGCGATCTGATGCAGGCCAAGAATGACGGTCTGCTCGGCAATATCGTTTCGGTCGAAGCCGCAGAGCATATCTATCCATATCACGGCGCATTCTTCATGCGCGACTGGCGCCGCTATTCGAAGTGGTCGGGCAGCTTCCTTCTCGAAAAATGCTGTCACGATCTCGATCTCTACAACAGCGTGATCGGTTCGCGCCCTGAGCGGGTTGCAAGCTTTGGTGGCCGCAAGACCTTCATTCCGGAAAATGATCCGCGTCGTGAAGGCATCAACGACATGTCGCTGTTCCACCGCAAGCCGACGGGCTGGGAAGGTTCGGACAAGGTTTTCGATTCCGATGGCGACATCATCGATTATCAGGTCGCAATCATTGAATATGCCAATGGCGTCGGCATGAACTTCCACACAAATCTGAATGCGCCGGACCAGTTCCGCCGCTTTGCGATTTTTGGAACGCGTGGTCAGGCTGAGGGCGACTTCATTCGTGGCTATTTCGATGTGCATGAAGTGCTGAACGAAAAGCGCACCATTCACAAGGAATATGCGACACGCACCGAGCTTTCGCAGCATTACGGCGCTGACGAAAAGATGGCGGAAGAAGTGATCGCGCATGTCATGAATGCCGGACCGCTTCCTGTTTCGCCGCTTGATGCGATGGAAGCCGGCATTCTTGCCATGGCAATGGATGAAGCGCGCGAAAAGCGCACGGTCATCGATCTGCGTCCCGTCTGGGACCGCTTTGACGCAGCTCTTCAGAAAGTTTGATCTGATAAATGGGAATGCAACGCTCCAAAGTCATCTTTGCGTGGGTCATGCTTGCGCCGGCACTCATCTATGTGCTGGCCATCGTGGCCTATCCGCTGATCGACACCTTCATCTTGTCCTTCACCGATGCATCGCTGCGTCGCACAACCAATTGGGTTGGCTGGGCCAATTATGAAAAGATCGCCAATGCGCAGTTTCTGGCCGTCATTGGCCGGACATTCATCTGGACGTTCTTTTCGGTGATGATGAAGATCACGATCGGCATGTTTGGAGCGGTGCTTCTCAACATGGCTTTGCCGGGACGTGCATTGTTCCGTCTGATGATTATGCCGCCGTGGATCGTGCCTATGGCGATTGGCATTTTCATGTGGAGCTGGATGTATAACGGACAGTTCGGCATGATTTCCGGTATGCTCCAGCGCGCGGGACTGGTCGATGGACCGGTTGCGTTCCTCGCTTATGGCAGCACGGCTTTCTGGGCAACGATTGTCACTGACGTCTGGATCGGCGTGCCCATGGTGACGCTCTATTTCCTTGCGGCCCTTCAGGCGATCCCGAAGGATCTCTATGAAGCCGCCTGGACTGATGGCGCAGGCCGCATGTACCGTTTCCGCCGGGTGACGTTGCCGCTGATGCTTCCTGCCATCATCACGATGTCGATGCTTTCGACCATTGCGACATTCAACTCATTCGACATCATCTGGATTCTGACGCAGGGCGGCCCGAACGGCTCGACCACCACGATGATTATCGACACCTATCAGACGGCTATTGGCTCGAAGCGTTACGGTGAAGGTGCGGCGCGTGCCGTCACCATCTGCATATTCCTCTCGCTGTTCTGCCTGGCCTATTTCCGTGTCACGCGGCGCATCAGCCCCGAAAAACTTGCTTAAGGGGAAACATAATGAGCCAACCGCAAAATACGCCGCTTATCGACCGCTATACATGGTATGAAAAGATCGCTGCCTATGTGGGAATTGCAGTCTTCCTGTTTTTCCTGCTGGCGCCGTTCATCGAGGGCTTTCTGGTTTCGCTGAAGCCGCTCAATCAGCTGTTCTCGTCGCCTTATACGTTTTGGCCCGAGAATGGCAGTTTCAATGCCTATTTCTCGATGTGGAAGAGCGTGCCCGAGTTTGGACGCTATATCTTCAATTCGTTCTTTATTTCGTCGGTGGTCACGATCATCGTGCTTATTCTGGTGGTTCCTGCCGCTTACGCATTCTCGCGTTTTGAGTTTCGCGGCGCAGGTCTGATCCTCGGTGGCTTTCTGGCGATCAACATGTTCTCGGGCGCGGTTCTGCTGATCCCGCTGTTCCGCCTGATGCGCAGCTTCCAGCTGCTCAACACCTATGCAGCGATGATCGTGCCGGGTGTGGCATTCCTCATTCCGGCGGCGATCTGGCTGCTGCGCACGTACATGATGCGTATTCCGCGTGAGCTGAATGAAGCTGCCTATATGGATGGCGCGAGCCAGTTCTATACGCTGCGCCGTGTCATTCTGCCGATCGCCATGCCGGGTATCATCGTTGTGGCGATCACCACCTTCATCGGTGCCTATGCGCAGCAGTTCATCTTCGCGCTGACGTTTAATTCCAAGGCGGAATACATGCCGCTGCCGGTTGGCCTCTTTGCCTTCTTCGGCAAGCAGGAAGTCGTGTGGAATGAGCTGATGGCGGCGTCCTTTGTGGGTATCGCACCGGCGATGATCATTATCTTCGTTTTACAGCGTTATCTGGTCGGGGGTCTGACTGCGGGTGCTGTGAAGCAATAACAATCCGTCTACACAATCTACCAACATAAGGGAGTTTCCAGAGGTGACGACGATATTCAAAATGGGGGCTGCGGCGCTTGTTCTCGCAGGCAGCACGATGCTGGGCACGCTTGGTGCATCAGCAGCAGCGCAGGAGATCTCTTGGATCTATTGCGGCGACAAGCTCGACAAGACGCATGACAAATACATCAAGGCTTGGGAAGAAAAGAACCCGGATTGGAAGATCGCTGTTGAAGTAGTCGGCTGGGCACAGTGCCAGGACAAGGCAACCACACTTGCTGCTGCAGGCACGCCGCCAGCAATCGCTTATGTCGGTTCGCGCACGCTCAAGGAATTTGCTGACAACGACATGATCGTGTCTGTCCCGATGACGGATGAGGAAAAGGCAACCTATTTCCCACACGTCGTTGAAACTGTCACCTATGACGGCACCCAGTGGGGCGTTCCGATCGCGCTTTCGACCAAGGTTCTTTACTGGAACAAGGACCTGTTCAAGCAGGCTGGTCTCGATCCTGAAAAGCCACCACGGACCTGGGCTGAAGAAATCGAATTCGCCAAGATCATCAAGGAAAAGACCGGCATTCCGGGCTACGGTCTGTCGGCTAAGACCTTTGACAACACCGTTCACCAGTTCCTGCATTGGGTTTACACCAATGACGGCAAGATCGTGAACGACAAGGGTGAAGTCGTCATCAACAACCCGCAGGTTCTTGCTGCACTCAATGCCTATAACGACATCAAGGCATATGCGCAGGAAGGCCCGACGGCCTACGAACAGAATGAAGTTCGCGCCATCTTCCTCGACGGCAAGGTTGGCATGATCCAGGGCGGATCGGGTGCTGCTGTTCGCCTTCAGGACGTGAAGTTCAACTGGGGTATCGCAACGCTTCCGCTTGGTCCAGATGCCAAGGGTCCGGGTACGCTGGTCGTGACCGACTCTCTCGCAATCTTCAAGGATTCGGGCGTTGAAGAAAAGGCTGCCGAGTTCGCCAAGTACATCACTTCGCCTGCCGTTCAGGAAGAGTATGAACTGGCAACCGACGAAGGTCTGACGCCAATGCGTCCGTCGCCTGCAGTTGATAAAGTGATGGTGGACATTCCTTACTGGCGCCCTCTGATCGAAGGCATTCAGTACGGTGGTGCAGAGCCACTCTTCACCGACTGGCGCGGTTTCCAGAACGTCATGATTGCCATGGTTCAGTCCGTCATTACAGGTGATGCAAAGCCTGAAGATGCACTGAAGAAGGCAGATGAAGAGCTGAAGAAGCTGAACTAAATCGATAAATGATCCGCCCTGCCGCGATTAGCGTCAGGGCGGTGTATCGGACACGAATTTGCGGCCGCAGGAGAGCAGCGTGGGAAAATTATCCCTCAAGAATATTGTCAAGAGCTTCGGCCAGTTTGACGTCGTCAAGAACGTATCCCTTGAAGTGAACGAAGGCGAGTTCATGGTCTTTGTCGGACCATCGGGCTGCGGCAAGTCCACACTTCTGCGTATGATCGCGGGCCTTGAGGATACGACATCGGGCGATATCGTCATCGATGAAAAGCGCGTCAACGACCTGCCTCCGGTCAAGCGCGGCATCGCGATGGTGTTCCAGAGCTATGCGCTCTATCCGCATATGAGCGTTTACGAAAATATCGCATTCCCACTGCGTGTCGAAGGTGCCGACAACGCCACCATCAAGCGCAAGGTGGAACATGCGGCCTCGATCCTGCATCTGGATCAGCGTCTTGAGCAGAAGCCTGGCATGTTGTCGGGCGGCCAGCGCCAGCGTGTGGCCATCGGCCGTGCGATTGTGCGTGAACCTAAGATTTTCCTGTTCGATGAGCCGCTTTCAAACCTTGATGCAGCGCTTCGCGCCGATATGCGTATCGAACTGACAAAGCTGCACAAGCAGCTTGGCGCAACAATGATCTATGTGACGCATGATCAGGTTGAAGCCATGACCATGGCTGATCGTATCGTTGTGCTTGAAGGTGGCAACATCTCGCAGGTTGGTACGCCGCTTGAACTGTATCATCGCCCACGCAACAGCTTCGTTGCCGGCTTCATCGGCAACCCGCGCATGAATATGCTGCCGGTTACGTTTGCTGGTTTTGAGAGCAATGGTTATGCCCGTGTGAAGCTTGCAGACAATGAACTGGTTCTGCCGGTTCTTTGTGAAGAAGCGGCTCGTCCGGAAGTTGGCCAGACGCTCACACTGGGCATTCGTCCCGAGCATGTGACGATTGGCGAAGGCCCGACCACGATCACCGTGCGCTCTTCCGTGGTTGAGCGCCTTGGACAGCAGACTATTGTTTACAGCGTGCCGGAAGGCATGAGCGAAACCTTTTGTATCATCACGCCGGGCACAGCACCGATCAGCGGTGATGCCGCAATCAGGATTGGTATCGATCCGCAGTCCTGCCATTTGTTCGACAGCAAGGGCATTGCGTTTACGCGCCAGGGTGATTTTTCAGATCTGGCTGCGGCCTGAAAATAAGCGTCCGGTCAAATGCCAGCATTTGGCCAGATCGGCTTTCAGCCCAGATTACGGCGGTCTGATGGATAGCTGTAATGAAGTGGGAAAATCAATCCGTAAGGAATGATGGATACTTCAACCGCTGGCTCGTGCTCTGCGGATCTGTTCGCTCTGGATAGGCTTTGCTGTTTAGTTTCGCCTTTTTTGGACAGAGCGATGATGATTGATCCCCAGGCAACGAAGGGCAGCAAGGCTATCGCGATATAGACATAGCTTGTGTAATCCATTCGACCATGATGACTTGGCTTATATAGATGAACAAGAAATCCCCTTCTCAAAGGCGGATCGTTCTTAGCTTTCTTTTCTCTATTCCGCGGCCACCATGGCTACACCCGTATCGATTGTGTAGTGGGTTGGGCGCAGCGAGACATATCCGTTGCGAATTTCAAGAACATGCGAATAGACGCTTTCACCGTTTTCCAGCGTTGGAAGTTTCTCTTCATGCATGATGCTGATGACAATAGCGTCAGGGCAGCGCGTCTTGAGTGCTGTGTGGAACCGAAGCTTCGATGCAGGATCGAGTGCGCCTGTAGCTTCGTCAAGGAAGATGACAGCAGGCTTGTGCAGCAGAATGCGTGCCAGCACCAGCTTCTGCTTTTGTCCACCGGAAAGCACCATATCCCATGGCGAGCCGTCGGCATCCGCGTCGTTCATACGTTCGATAAATTCGCCAAGACCAGCTTCATGCAGCACAACAGCAATAGAGAGATCGTTGAATTCTGCTTCATCATCAGGAAGGCAGACGAGTTGCTTCAGTGAGACCGAAGGAAATTTTGCTTCCTGTGTTGCATAAATTGACTTCGCATTTTGCGGATAGATGATGTCGCCGGTGCCATAGGGCCAAAGGCCGTTCAGTGCCTTGATGAACGAGGTTTTCCCTGAGCCGGACTCTCCACGCATGTAAACCCAGTCACCACTGCGGATGTTTATCACGCCGGAACGTAGGAAAGGTGCTTCACTGTCTGGCCCCTGCATAAGCGTGAGATCGCGCACGGAAAGACCAAAGCGTGAATGCTGGGTGGAGAATTTGAAGCGGTTGACGCCGGACGTTGCATAGAATGCAGCTGGCTCCTGAACACTGTCGATTGCCTGTGCAAGACCCGTCACACGACCGGCATTCGCCCGAAGATTGGCAATGGCTGGCATGACCTGAATAAACCACGAGCAATCATTGATCATGGCTGCAACAAGTTCCGCGCCAGTCACATAATTACGGAAGCTGACAGCGCCACTCATATAGGGAACAAGGCCCGGAATATAAGCAATGATGCGGTTCGACATGAACCCATAGGCTTGCGAGAAGGCGAGATAGGCAGCATCGAAGCGATTGAGCTTGTTCCAGGTGCCATCAACGTCTTTGTAAAGACGCTTGTTCACCGACCGCTGGACGGATTCGCCTTCAGAGGCTGATATCTGGAAACTGCGGCGCAGAAGCGTGGTCCACTCTCCACGATAGGAACCTTCAGCTTTCTGCATACCGAGATTAAGACGCTCCAGCTGGCGACCAATCTTGATCGCAATCAGTGTGCCAATTGGCACATAGATAATGATCGCTGTGAAAGCCAGAATTGCACCACCGTAAGAGCCGAGGAACTCAAGACCGGTTACTTCGGTCGAAATCTCCAATAGCTTCTGGCCGACGAAGAAGGCCGAAAGCACGACGCCAACAACACCCATCACAAGACCGATTGCGCCGCCCGTCATACCCTTGATGGATTCCTGCAGGCGCTGGTCAACGTTGTCGGGAAGGTTTGAACCCTTGCCCTGCTGCAGATGGAAATGGGTATGATTACGATCCAGCATCGCATCAGAGAAGCTGTCGTTCAGCCATTTGCGCCATTTGCGGTGCAATGTCGTAGACAAAAGATGCCGGAAGCCGACCAGAAGCACGTCCTTGGCCAACATCAACAGGATCAGCACGCCAGCATTCATGGCAATTGCCATAAGCGGGTTCTGAACTGGGGCGCTTTTGACATTAACGATAGAGTTCATCAGAAGCCCCGAAGCCTCGGCGACCCAGACAGTGGTTTTGCTGATGAAGGCGGTGAAAATGAAGATCGCGATTGTAAGGGCCCAGGCTTCTTTCCAGCGGTCGGATACCCAATAGGCGCGCATAAGGCCCCAAAACGATGTCATCTGGGACACGGCAGAGCTATTCCTTACCTGAAAGGACTGCTGTTCTATCTGCCGTATTTTTTCCAATATGCACCTCGTATCGATATGGCCTGCCAATGCGATTGTAACGCTATGTAACAGATTGCAACAAACTGTGGTTAACGAAGTGTTAATAGTCAACACAAACAGCGATCACATTTGCGGGTGCATTTTGAAACACACTGCAAGGAGCTGAAATCATTGCGTTAATGACAACTTTCAATTTACGTGAAATCTGTGTTTAGCGCGGGGTGTGGCGTGCAAGTCACGCTCGTTTTGGCATGCAATCTCGATTGTTTGCTGAAGCAGCGCTTCGAGAATTGATGCAAATCACCTTTGTTTCGTGATCGATCTAGGGTCGCCGCGTCAGACCATTCGGGATATTTGACTGTCATAATCAACAATATTGAATGTGTTTGATCCCAATCAAAGAGATTGAAACGGAGTCAGTCTAAATCTCCAACAGCGCGGTTCTTCGGGCACCATCGTGATGCTGCAGAGGCCGGCCCATGGAGATGAAATTAGATGCGTAAGTTTGCAATCCCATTCGCAGCATTCGGACTTTGCTTTGCGATGGCTGCTCCCGCTTTGGCCGAAAATATTGAGGTTCACATGCTCAATAAGGGTGCTGAAGGTGCAATGGTTTTTGAGCCTTCCTACATCAAGGCAAATCCCGGCGATACGATTACATTTATTCCGGTCGACAAGGGACACAATGTCGAGTCGATCAAGGATATGATCCCAGCAGCTGCGGAAAAATTCAAAAGCAAGATTAACGAGAATTACGTTCTGTCCGTCTCCGAACCCGGCGCATATTTTGTCAAATGCACGCCGCACTATGCGATGGGCATGGTTGCTCTGATCGTTGTCGGTGACAATCCAGCCAATCTTGACGAAATCGTTGCTGCCAAGAAGCCCAAACCTGTTCAAGCGCGTCTCGAAAAGGCAATTGCCAGCGCGAAATAATGGGTTTCAAATATGCAGCCGTGCTGCATAACTCTATAATGCTGGAGCGCTGGTAAACTCGAGACAGATACGATGCGCTCTGGCTGCGGTTACATGATGAGGACGTCATGACAATAAAGGAAGGCCTGCTGGCCACCCCCGCAGCCTCAACTGCCCAAACAGCCCCCATAGGAATGCCCTCCGAACGTCGTGGTGCGATTGCGCGCGGCTATAAAAAGACAGGCCCGGCGATCTTCAGCTATGGGTTTCGCCCGTTTTTTCTGGGCGGTGCAATATGGGCCGTTCTGGCCATGCTGCTCTGGATACTCTCCCTCACATTCGGTCTGACGGTTGGCGGCGCCTATGGCGCGCTCAACTGGCACGCCCATGAGATGGTGTTCGGCTTTTCGTCTGCCATTCTTGCTGGATTTCTTTTGACGGCTGTTCCGAACTGGACAGGCCGCTTGCCCGTTTCGGGAACATCGCTTGCCCTGCTGTTCAGTGTCTGGCTCATAGGGCGATTGGTTTTTCTGGTTCCCGATCTTGTTAATCTCTATATCGCAATCGGCATTGAAAGCCTCTTTCTGCCGTTGCTTCTATTTATCGCGTCGCGCGAAATCATTGCCGGCCATCAGTGGAAAAACCTCAAGGTTCTGATCGGCGTGGCAATCGTTATGCTTGCCAATTTCTGCTTCCATTATCTGGCGATAACGAATGGCGACATAGCCACTGCCAATCGTGCCGGAGTTAGTGCTTATGTGCTTCTGGTTATGTTAATCGGTGGACGGATCATCCCAAGCTTTACGCGCAATTGGCTTAATCGTATGGGTGCCAAGCGCTTTCCGGTGCCGTTCAATCGCTATGATGGTCTTGCTATTCTTGTCGGTGCCATCGCCTGTGTGAGCTGGATTGTGGTTCCAGAGCATTCGTTGACAGCTGTCATCGCAATCATCGCCGCTGGTCTGCATCTTGTACGGCTTTATCGCTGGCGCGGATGGAGCGTGGTAAAAGACAAGCTCGTTCTTGTCCTGCACGTTGCATATTTCTTTGTGCCTGCCGGTTTTGTTGCCATAGCGCTGGCAGCACTCGAACAGCTTAATCCATTTTCGGCTCTTCACGTTATGACTGTGGGTGTCATTGGCTGTATGATGTTGGCAGTGATGACCCGTGCCACCCGGGGGCATACGGGACGCGAACTTGTCGCTTCGCCCACAACCCAAATTGCCTATCTGTGCCTGATATTGTCAGCGCTGATCCGCCCATTCGCGGAAATGATGCCAAATTTCTTTCATACATTCCTTGCGGCATCGGCGCTTCTCTGGATGCTGGCCTTTGGGCTGTATGTTCTCGAATATGCACCCATGCTTATGACGAAACGGCGACAGCGTACTGAATAATGGCTGGTGAAAATGGGCCGTTATACGGCCCATTCAACATCCGTGGTGAAGGCAATCGTCAGCCAGCGGTCTGGGCCTTCACCGCCAAGCGCATCGCCGATTTCATCGCGCAAAGCATCCCATTCTTCGAGCTTTCGCGCGGGCTGATCGGGCGGCACGATGAAGTAGAGTTCGATCTGCTTGCCGCGCCCAACCTTGGCGACATAGGCGCGATAAGACTTGAAGCCATTGCGCTCAACGACTTCTTTTGCAACCTGATCCACATGCTGTTTGAGATCGAGAGGTGTCACAAGCAGCATGTCTGCAAGCGCCTGTTTGATGGTTCCAATCGGTATCGGAATGATGGCGATACAGACAAGGGCCAGAACAGCGGGATCGATATAAGGCGTTACCCAGTCGAGCCGGGTTCCCTGAATGAAATAGCCGACCAGAAAGGCGATCAGGAGTGCAGCGGTAATGCCGCCTGACATGATCCACGCCTTGGCATCAAGCGCAATGAAGTCGGATTTCAATTTGCGGTTCGCGCGGGTTTCGAGCCATGCCATGCCGAGGCAGGCAATCAGGGCAACAACTGCGTAGAAGATCGCGTAACTGAATTCGAGATCGCGGCCACCATGCATCAGACTGCCGATGGCGTTGATGAGTGCGTAGATGGCAACGCCGGTCAGCATGATGCCATTGAGGCCCAGAACCATCGGCTCAAGATGCCAGAAACCCATGGTGAAGCGATCACGTAATTTTCCGCTTGGAGGCTCTGGTAGCGCAGAGAGTGCAATTAGCCGGGCAACAACAAGTGCAAGCCCGCTCATTGCAGCGTCGGCAAACATGTAAACACCATCAAAGACAATAGAAAATGAGCCAGACAAAAGGCCGAAAACGATACCAAAGCCTGCAACAAAAATAGTAACTGCTATGGATATTTGAAGAATAGATTGTTCACTACGCAATTTTTACTCCGAATTGACACGCAGCGCGCGGCAATAGACGTTGGGAGGAGAAATGCGATTGCCGGACTGCGGCTGAAATCTATAGGAATCTTCTTGAAGAGGCAAATCTGCCTTTGGGTAACTTATTCGAAGTGAAAGTCTCCCGGTGTTCCTCCGGGAGACTTTTTGGTCAGATTACTGCGATTGCTGGTCCTTGACGAAGGTGCGATCGGTCTCGCCTTTGAAGAAGTCACGGCCATAGATAATCAGGCAGAGCACAACGCCGGTGGCAAAAGCCCAGCCAGCACCGCGTGTCGCCAGAACGGCACCCGTGACACCGGCGATGCCGAGATCACGCTGCGAGCGGGCTTCCATCACGCCGATACGCACCGAAACATAGCCCTGAATGAGCAGCGTCAGGGTTAGCGCTACGCCGAGGATCGGCTGCACGAGTGTTACGATTGGCATCAGGAACAGGCCGGTATTGGTGCCCCAGCGGAATGAGCCTGCACCGCCGAAGATCGAGTGCATGGACTTCTTGCCTTTGGAGAAGCGTTCGCAGATGACGACCTGCATCGCAGCCCATACAGGTCCGCACATGGTCACATCCGGGCCGAGCACCGACATGCCGGTGTTGCGCATACCGAAAACGAGGTGGGCGCGGTCGGCGCTGTAATCGATCTTTTCATCCGGGCGCTGAAGCTGTGCTTCGCCGAGGATCGATTTGGTTTTCAGCACGTCACCGAAGAGAACGATATAGGTTGCGAGAACCGTCGGCAGAGCCGTCAGGAACATCGAGAGCGGTGGCATGCCGAGACCAAAGATCGTGTATTCGCGCCAGAGCGTGGTGAAATCCGGCGACGAGATCGTCCACTGGAATTCAGGCCATTTTGCTTCGCCAAACAATGGAGCAACAATAACGGCAAGCAGGATGCACGGCAGAACGCCGAGCTTTCCGATCAGGCCGAAAAAGCCGCCATTGCGCGAAAGGCGTGCGAACTGCGGCGAGAACATCAAATAGAAGCACAGGCCGATCGAGATCGCGATGGTGAACGGGAAAATGTCGAAGTTGCCGCCGACCTTGAACACGGAAATGACAGCTGCAAAGCCAGCACCGATGATGATGCCGGATTTAATCGCCTGCGGAATAGCGGCAATGACGCGGTTTGCGATGCCTGTCGCACCGATGAATATCGACAGTAGCCCCAATGTCATCTGGAAGGAGACAAGGGCATGAATGCGTTCCGGACCTTCGGGGAAGGTAGCGCAATATGCCATGATGAGTGGCACGGCAGGAGTGATCCAGCCCGGAACGACCGGGTCGCCGAGCAGGTGATGTGTGAGGTAGAACAGGCCGTTGAGAACCACGACGGCCAGCGCCACTTCAAATGGCATTCCCAGCAGTTCCGCCATCAGTGGAATGGCCGAGAGGTCGACCGCACACATCAGAAGGCCCTGACAGTAATCAGGCCACTCGAATTTATAATGAACGAAAGGCAGACGGATTTTGAACGGTCCGGCAGGCCAATATGGCTGCTCCTGACCATCGATGCGTTCAGTGCTCAAGATTTTACTCCGAAAGGACGAAACAAAGCTCCGGAAGAACAGCTATCAGGCGCGCTCTTCCGGGATGCTCGTTAAATTATATGTTTGGATCAGAATGCTTCGCGATAAAGCGCCAGCGCGTCAGCTTCCGTCACATCAACAGGGTTGTTACCCAGAAGACGTGTTTGAAGCATTGCATCACGGGCAAGCGTTTCGAGGCTTTCTTCGGTGACGTCGACGTCACGCAGGCGGCGTGGTGCGCCAGAGCGGTTCATCAGGTCTTCCATATAATCAACGAAAGCTGCTGAACGTTGTTCTGTCGTGCCTTCCGATTTGCCGAGCAGCAGGTCTGCAAGCTCTGCATAAAGTTCAGCGGCGCCCGCCATGTTGAAGCGCAGAACTGGTCCGAGCATCAGGGCGTTGGAGAGGCCATGGGGTACATGATAGTGACCGCCGAGTGGGTAAGCCAACGCGTGAACGGCGCCGACCGGCGAGTTCGAGAAGGCCTGACCGGCATAGTTTGCGCCAAGCAGCATGGCTTCGCGGGCATGGCGATCTTCGCCGTTTTCGCAGGCTGCAACCAGATTGGCTGACAGGAGCTTCAGCGCTTCACGCGCGAAAGCGTCAGAAAGCGGATTTTTCTTGATGCGGCTGGTATAAGCTTCAATCGCGTGAACCATGGCATCGATGCCGGTGGCTGCTGTGTGAAGCGCTGGCAGACCGCAGGTCAATTCTGCATCCAGAATGACGAAATCTGCATATAGCTGGCGGGAAACGACACCCATCTTGGTGGTTTCGCCGGTGGTCAGGATCGTGATGTTTGTCACTTCCGATCCGGTGCCAGCAGTGGTTGGGATCTGGATCAGCGGCAGGCGCGTGCCCTGCACTTTGCCAATGCCGTAAAGCTCGGACAGTTCCTGCTCGGAGACGATAAGCACCGCAGCAAGCTTTGCAATATCCATCGAAGAGCCGCCGCCGAGGCCCAGCACGATATCGCAACCGGCTGCCTTAGCCTGATCGACACATTCAAACAGAACCGATTCCGGCGGATCAGCAACGACGGCATCAAAAATGCTGATGCCGAAGCCAGCCTTTTCAAGCGAAGCAAGTGCTTCGTTAAGAACGCCAGCCTTGTGCAGGCCCTTGTCGGTTACGATGAGGATTTTGCGTTCTGAGAAACGCTCGCCCAGAATTTCGCCGAGACGCTTTGCAGCCCCCCACTCGACAAGCATTGAGCCGACCGTGTCGAACGAAAATGGCTTGATACCTACAGTCATAATTTCCACCCTTATTCATATTTCCCCAGCGCCGAGGTCTCTCATTCCTCGCCGGCACAAAGGCGCTGGGTTTCAAGCGGTCCGGCTTTCACGTATAGGAAAGCCAGACCGACAGTTTTCCGATGCAGCCGGTGCATCGGTCGTCTGAAGAGATGCTTGGGAGGACCTCTTCTTAATTGTTCAATATATTGAACAATGTTCAGGATTTAATAGATCGATACAGGATATAAAGCCCGGCTGTCAAATTATCCCTTCGACCAAGACGAAGGATTTTAATCGATTCAATAGTTGCCTTGACGAGCACGTTCAGCAGGCCATTGATTTCGTTAAATTCTTTGTCGTGCAGGCCACACGGCTTTGTGAACCTGGAGCGCATCCTGAAAAGTGCTAAGCGGTTTTTCGGAACAAGATGCGCTTAAAACAAACGGATAGGGCATTTCCAATATTTGCTCAGCACATGAACCGAGGGAAGCAAATGTTGGAATCAGACCACTCGGATGCGGCTATGCCCAAAATCCTTGTACTGGACGGCCTGACAAGCTGGAATGTAAGCTCGGAATGCGCTTATTCATGCGAGCAAGGGAGGGCTTCATGGAAGTAACGATCATAACAGGTGCATCCGATGGTATTGGTGCTGAAACCGCGCGACAGCTCGGTACGCGGGACGGTGCGAGGGCGGCACTGGTTCTTGCTTCGCGCAATGCCGAGAAGTTGCAGGCACTTGCTGCCGAGCTTGAACAATCGGGCAGTCAGGTATTGGTCGTTCCAACGGATGTCACGGATCACAATGCCTGTATTGCGCTTATCGAAAAGACGGCCGCTGCGTTTGGGCGGATCGATACGCTGATTGTTAATGCGGGCATGTCGGCCCATGCCAATTTTGCCGAGATCAAACCGGAAGACTTGCAATGGATGCATGATCTGATGGAGCTTAACTATTGGGGCAGCGTCTGGCCGATCCATGCAGCACTCCCGTATCTGGCCAAAACCAAAGGACGCATTGTTGCGGTGTCGTCTGTTGCCGGGCTGATAGGTGTGCCGGGACGCTCCGCCTATAGTGGCACCAAATTTGCGCTCTCAGGGTTTTGCGAGGCGCTGCGATCGGAGCTTGAGCCGAGCGGTATTTCGGTGACGATCGTTTATCCGGGTGTTGTCAAAACGGATATTCGTAAGACGGGTTATGGTGCCAGCGGTGGTGCTCTTGGTATGAGCGGTGTGCGCGAAGACGATATGATGTCTGTTCAGCGGGCGGTCGAGCTGATGCTGGATGGAATCACCAATCGCAAACGCGAAGTGTTGATGACACGTCAAATGCGTTTGGGGCGCTGGCTGAAACTTCTGGCACCACATATAGTGGATCGCATGGCTTTGAAGGCTATAAAGCCCGAGTTCCGGCCCAAACCGATCAAGCCTGTGGAATAGTCGGCTACATATCCCTGCTATTCACAGGCTGGACGAAACAAAGGCTAGATTTAGTTTTTTTGATCCGTCTATCCATTGACGACTTTTTAACTTCAGATACTATATCTTGTGTTCAAGGTTCTTACGATTCGTGAGGATCAAAAGCGAAGATGGGAATACGGTGCGCGGTATCCATGATGGATGTTGTTAAGCCATAGCTGCCCCCGCAACTGTAAGCGGCGAGCTCAAATCCAGATGTCACTGGCACAGGCCGGGAAGACGGATGCGAGCGATGAGCCGTGAGCCAGGAGACCTGCCTTGAACGAGAACGTCCACGGGCGGGGTGTCCGGTTGGCGCGCGATAAGTTATGGCATTGTACTGCCATGTCTTTTGGTGCCCCGTATATCCCTCTCATAAGCTTCGGGGTGACAAGCATGTCGAGTAATTCAAGACCAAACAGTTCCGGTCCGCCATTTACGGGCTAGTTTGAAGGATTCGCGCTGTTAAAGCGCGTTGTACCTCTCAGTTTTCGTTGCTTTTCACGCGCATTTCATCATGCGCGAATGCCGTTTGCGCCTTCATTCGTATGAGGCGTAGTGGATCAAAACATCTGTCTATACGCATTCTCCAACGCCAAATGCTTCTGCGACAGTGCTGGAAATGCTCCATCCCCAGTGAGGAAAAAATGAACGTTACCGTCTATAGCAAGCCCGCCTGCGTCCAGTGCACCGCAACCACTCGCGCGCTCGACCGTCAGGGCATTGAATATGCTGTCATCGACATTTCCGCCGATGCCGATGCGTACGATCTCGTTCAGGGCCTCGGATACCGCCAGGTGCCGGTTGTTGTTGCTGGTGAATCCCATTGGGCCGGTTTCCGCCCGGATATGATCAGCTCGCTGGCGTAACGCCGGTCTGCTGCCGAGGTTTGTTATGGGCCAGATCGTCTACTTTTCCAGCCGTTCGGAAAACACGCATCGCTTTGTGATGCGTCTGGGGATGCGCTCAAAGCGTATTCCGCTGGAAAGCTATGAAGACAATACTGGTCTGTTGCGGGTGAACGAGCCTTTTGTGCTCGTAACGCCAACCTATGGCGGCGGCGGTGCGAAAGGCGCTGTTCCCAAACCGGTCATCCGTTTTCTCAATGATGCGGATAACCGATCCCTCATTCGCGGTGTTATCGCCGCCGGGAACAGTAATTTCGGTGAAGGCTTTGGCCTTGCAGGTAAAATAATTTCGGAAAAATGTCAGGTTCCCTACCTCTATCGCTTTGAGCTTTTGGGAACGGATGAAGACATTGGCAATGTTAAAGACGGGATGGAACGATTTTGGACACGGCAGACACAACCCTGACCCGTGAGCGCGAGACGGTCGCCGCTTCGGAAAAGCAAGAGTCATCCCCAGCATCGGGGGCTGCATCGGGCGGCAAGCCGCAGAAGCTTGCTGAGACATCGCTGGATTATCATGCGCTAAACGCCATGCTGAACCTGTATGACGATGACGGCAAAATTCAGCTGTATCGTGACCGGCAGGCTGCGCAGCAATACTTCCTTCAGCACGTCAATCAGAACACGGTGTTCTTTCACAATCTGCGTGAAAAGCTCGGCTATCTGGTCGATGAAGGCTACTACGAGAGGGAAGTGCTGGATCAGTATTCGTTTAATTTCGTGCGCGATCTTTTCGATCATGCCTATGACAAGAAGTTCCGCTTCCCGACCTTCCTCGGCGCGTTCAAATACTACACCAGCTATACGCTGAAAACCTTCGACGGTAAGCGCTATCTTGAGCGCTACGAAGACCGCGTTTGCATGGTGGCGCTTGCGCTTGCGCGTGGTAATGAACAGCACGCACGCGAAATGGTCGATGAAATCATTGCGGGCCGTTATCAGCCGGCAACACCGACCTTCCTCAATGCAGGCAAAAAGCAGCGCGGCGAACTGGTCTCGTGCTTCCTGTTACGTGTTGAAGACAACATGGAATCGATTGGCCGCTCCATCAATTCCGCCCTGCAGCTTTCAAAGCGCGGTGGCGGTGTGGCACTGAGCCTGACCAATATTCGTGAATCCGGCGCACCGATCAAACAGATCCAGAACCAGTCTTCCGGCATCATTCCGGTGATGAAGCTGCTTGAGGATTCATTCTCCTACGCCAACCAGCTCGGTGCGCGTCAGGGCGCGGGCGCGGTTTATCTGCACGCCCATCACCCCGACATCATGCGCTTCCTCGATACCAAGCGCGAAAATGCAGACGAAAAAATCCGCATCAAGACGCTGTCGCTTGGCGTTGTGATCCCGGACATCACGTTCGAACTCGCCAAAAACGACGAGGACATGTACCTCTTCTCGCCTTATGACGTTGAACGCGTCTATGGCGTACCGATGACCGAGATTTCGATCACCGAAAAATACCGTGAAATGGTTGATGACGGCCGTATCCGGAAGAAGAAGATCAACGCGCGTGATTTCTTCCAGGTGCTAGCGGAAATCCAGTTTGAATCCGGCTATCCTTACATCATGTTCGAAGACACGGTGAACCGCGCCAATCCGATTGATGGCCGCATCACCATGAGCAATCTCTGCTCGGAAATTCTTCAGGTCAGCGAAGCCAGCATCTTCAATGATGATCTGTCTTATGAGCATCTCGGCAAGGACATTTCCTGCAACCTCGGCTCGCTCAATATTGCAGCAGCCATGGATAGCCCGGATTTCGGCAAGACCATCGAGACCTCCATCCGTGCCCTGACGGCGGTTGCAGATATGAGCCATATCGGCTCTGTCCCTTCGGTTGCGCGCGGTAATGATGAAAGCCATGCTATCGGCCTCGGTCAGATGAACCTGCACGGCTATCTCGCTCGCGAGCGCATTTTCTATGGTTCGGAAGAAGGCGTCGATTTCACCAATATCTATTTCTACACGGTGGCCTATCACGCAGTTCGCGCATCCAATCTGATCGCTGTTGAACAGAAAAGTTCGTTCAAGGGCTTTGAGAAATCGAAATATGCGACAGGCGAATATTTCGACAAATATACCGATCAGGTCTGGGAGCCTGCAACTGAGAAGGTTCGCGAGATTTTCGAGAATGCCGGTATTGCGATCCCGACGCAGGAAGACTGGCAGGAACTGAAAAAGGCCGTCATGGAAGGCGGACTTTATAATCAGAACCTGCAGGCCGTGCCGCCAACAGGCTCGATCTCCTACATCAACCATTCGACCTCCTCGATCCACCCGATTGTTTCCAAGATCGAAATCCGTAAAGAGGGCAAGATTGGCCGCGTTTATTACCCGGCTGCTTTCATGACGAATGATAATCTCGAATATTATCAGGATGCCTATGAGATTGGCCCGGAAAAGATCATCGACACCTATGCAGCGGCAACGCAGCATGTCGATCAGGGTCTGTCGCTGACACTTTTCTTCCGTGATACCGCCACCACGCGCGATATCAACAAGGCGCAGATCTACGCTTGGAAGAAGGGCATCAAGACGATTTATTACATCCGCCTGCGCCAGATGGCGCTCGAAGGTACGCAGGTTGAAGGCTGCGTTTCCTGCGCCCTATGACCAAGGTGAAATCTATGAACATGCAGTTCAAAAACAATAATGCGAAAAAGCCGGCGGTTGTGCGGGCCATCAACTGGAACCGCATCGAAGACGACAAAGACCTTGAAGTCTGGAACCGTCTGACCGGCAATTTCTGGCTGCCGGAAAAGGTGCCGCTTTCCAATGATATTCAATCATGGGAAACGCTGAAAGCGGAAGAAAAGCAGCTCACCATCCGCGTGTTCACAGGCCTGACGCTTCTGGATACGATCCAGAACGCCGTCGGTGCTGTGACACTGATGGATGACGCCTCCACGCCGCATGAAGAAGCTGTTCTGTCGAACATTTCCTTTATGGAGGCGGTTCATGCACGGTCTTATTCGTCGATCTTCTCGACGCTGTGCCTGACGCCTGACGTAGACGATGCCTATCGCTGGTCGGAAGAAAACGAATTCCTGCAAAGGAAGTCACAGCTGATCCTTGAAAATTACAATGATGAAGATCCGCTTAAGAAGAAGATTGCCAGCGTGTTTCTGGAAAGCTTCCTGTTCTATTCGGGCTTCTATCTGCCGATGTACTGGTCGAGCCGTGCCAAGCTCACCAATACGGCTGACCTTATTCGCCTTATCATCCGCGATGAAGCCGTTCATGGCTATTACATCGGCTATAAGTATCAGCGCGCTCTTGAGAAGCTTGATGAAGCCAAAAAACAGGAGATCAAGGACTTTGCCTTCGATCTGTTGCTGGAGCTTTACGACAATGAAGTGCGTTATACCGAAGCGCTATATGATGGCGTTGGTCTGACCGAAGATGTCAAAAAATTCCTGCATTACAATGCAAACAAGGCGCTGATGAACCTTGGTTACGAAGCCCTGTTTCCGGCGGAAGCCTGCAAGGTCAACCCGGCGATCCTCTCAGCGCTTTCGCCGAATGCCGACGAAAACCACGACTTCTTCTCCGGTTCGGGTTCTTCCTATGTGATCGGCAAGGCTGTTGCGACAGAAGATGATGACTGGGATTTTTGATTAAAAAAAGCGCGCTGTGAGAACAGCGCGCTTTTGTTTTGCTATTGGGACTCGTTTAGCTCTTCGGGCTCAAATCCATCGAGAACCACTTCTCAGACATTTTCGATAGTGTTCCATCTGCCCGCATTTCGCCGATGGCTTTATCGAGCTTGGCTTTTAACTCAGGCTCGTCTTTACGCAATCCGATGCAGACATTTGTTGCCTGAATGCCGCCGACCAGAAGTGGCCCGGTGATCTTAAGCGCACCATTGCTTTTTTCGGCACGGTCGCGAGCGAAAACGACATTGTCATACTGACCATCGACGCGGCCTGATTGCAGATCAAGCTTGACCTGTTCCGATCCCTTATAGGTGCGGACTTGAACGGCATCGCCGAAATTTTCTTCTACAAACTGCAGCTGGCTGGTCGAAAGTGAAGCGCCGATTGTCTTGCCTTTCAGCGCTTCTTTAAGATCAGCGAGTGCTTTTTTACCTTCTTCCGTATCCGTGGAGAGGCTTTCACCTGTGTGAGGCAGGTTGGCTAATGGTCCGTCAGCCGGAACAAGGAACGTATTCGGCGTGATTACATATGGGTCGGAGAAATCGATGGCTTTGCGGCGCTCAGGGTTTGGTCCCATGGTCAGGACCACATCAAACTTGCCAGCGAGAAGCGACGGAATCTGGCTGTCCCAATCCTGCGCTACGATCTTACAATCAAGTTCAGCTCGCTTGCAGACTTCCTTGATAACATCCAGATCAAGCCCCTGAAGCTCTCCGCCAGGGGTGGTCAGGTTGAATGGCGGAAAGGCACCTTCTACGCCAACAGTAACGGTCTTCCATTCTTTCGCGAGCACGCTTCCACTGTAAAGGACGGAGAGAGTGCATAGACTGATAGCGGCGATTTTCTTGAACATAGTTCCCTCGTTCTTATGATTGTTTCGGGGTGGAGTTTTGTCTGGTGTGAATTTCCACGCCTTTCTTCAACATCAAGTGTGTACCCACTGACGAGTGATGAAAAGCGGAATGTGGTTCATGTATATGAATTTAGTTCTGTATAATGAAAAGCAGTATACGCTGATCAACAAGCAGAAAACCCTGACCTGAAACTCAGGTCGGGCTTTAAGCGTTAGCGATAGAATTATAGTATTATCAGCCGTTTAGCTTGGCATAACGTGCGATGTCCGCATGCGTGGCGAACCAGATATCCTTATGTTGCCGAATGTGGCCGATCAGTTCCTTCAAGATCCAAATGCGGGACCGATGGCCGATGATATCCGGATGCATCGTCAGCTGGAAAATCCCCCCTTCTTCATAAGCGGCATCAAACTCGCGAATGAAAATCTGGAGAATATCGTGCGGTGCAATCTGTGGGCGCAAACCGCCCCAACGATCCATGACGAGATAGGCAGCATCATCACGAATCCATTCGACTGGCAGTTCGGTCACACCGGTCGGCTCGCCATTAAGCAAAAGCTCATAACAATCGACGTCTGCCATCAGCGAAGAATCGTAGAGCAGGCCCATTTCGGCGGTAATCTGGAGAGTATTGTCGCTGAAATCCCACGATGGCGTCCGGATGCCTACGGGTCTAATACCGGTGATCTTCTCCAGCGCATCAGCAGAACGATGTTGAAGATCGCGCTCGGTATCGCCATCAAGCAAAGTATTGCGCTCATGAATCCAGCCATGAAGGGCGATTTCATGCCCCTCATCAATTAAAGCGCGCTGCTCGTCAGGATAATGGATCGCCGAAACTGCAGGCACAAAGAATGTTGCGGGGATGCTGTTGTTCCGCAGCAATTCACGAATGCGCGGAATGCCTTGCCTCGGGCCGAATTGTCCTTGTGAAAGAGCAGAAATCGATTTGCCGCCATCACGCAATTCGAATGTGTCGTGGTCGGAGTCGAACGATAGTCCAACTGCACATTTTGCACCATTTTCCCAAGCCGATGGCTTGAAGCTGCGGCCAGCGCGTGCACGGTTCATGATGGTCTGCAGCCGCTCTTCTGGCCACGTCCATGTTGGAACGGGTGTATCAGTTGTCATGTTGTTGGTCCTCCACTAACCGATAAGGTCTGGCCTGTGATCCAGCTTGCATAGGGCGAAGCGAGAAAGAGCACCGCATTGGAAATATCTTCCGGTAGTCCGATACGACGCAGCGGAATTTCATTGATCATGGCAGCCTGACCATCGTCGCCATAAGACGCCCACTGACGCTCATAGTCGGGGCTTGTTCGCAGGAAGCCGGGAGCTACGGCATTGACATTGATCCCAAATGGGCCGAGTTCATGGCCAAGCTGGCGCGCGAGACTGATAAGGGCGGCTTTTGCGCTGGCATAGGCTTGGATACCGGTCAGGCTGACGCCAAGCCCCGCACCGCTTGAAATGAATACCATCTTGCCCGCGCCACGGTTTTTCATAGCGGGAACGACGGCTTTGCCGACAAGAAATGCGCCACGCACATTAATGTCGTAGATACGATCCCAGTCGGCAGCCGGGACTTCTTCAAGGGGACGCTTTTTCTGCCCAAGAACCCCACCTGCCACATGCACGAAAATATCAAAGCCACCGTCTTTGTCAGCGTCCGCAATCAATTCTGCAATCGCGGCTTCATCGGTTACGTCAAGATGGGCCGCACGGATTGACCCGCCGCGTGCCGGACGTGCTTCATTAACGAGTTTCGCCAGTTCATCATCAAGAACATCCGTTGCAGTAACCGATGCGCCATATGCGGCGAACGCCTCACATATGGCACGGCCAATTCCCCTCGCGGCCCCAGTGACCAGGACTCTTTTCTCTTTGAAATGTATATCCATTTTACTGCTTGTCTGTTGTGGATGGTTTATGTCCGAGGCGAGCGCTCAGCTCGGCGGCGTGTTTGATCACGGCGTCGATCATACGTTGCCGGCAAGCAGTGAAGCGCGATGAAATCGTTGCCATATTCAGCGTGGCAATCACCTCTCCGCTGGCATCAAAAACCGGTGCAGCAACGCCTGAGCCGCCGATGACAGCTTCTTCGTCACAAATTGCGTAGCCGTTTTCTCGGGCGGCATCGATAATGCGGCGGATCTGCACGCGGTCAATTACTGTCTTGTCGGTGAGCGGTATGATGCGTTCTTTGGCGAGATAGCTTGCTGTCTTTTCAGGCTGCCAATGTGCGAGAAGGATGCGGCCCATAGCAGTGCAGTAAGCGGGGTCCGAGCCTGTGAGGTCAGAATCGAAGCGCACCACCTGATGGCTCGCACTCTTGGCCAGAAGCTTGACGCGGCCATCCTTGCGTCGCGCGCCGAGAAATACGGTCTCGCCTTCGTTGTCGCGCATGGCATCCATGATCGGCTGTGCTGTTGCTATCAGATAGGCGTCGCTACCACTGCACCAGCCGGGGCCGTTCCGGAAAGCATCATGAATCTTATAGGACTCGGTGTCGTCACGGACCACGTAGGCACGCGCAACTAAGGTCGCGAGCAGATTGAAGGTGCTGCTCTTTGGATAGCCCAGTTCGGCAACAATCGCCTTCAATGTTACCGGTTTGTGAGCGCGAGCAAGAAATTCGAGAATTTCAAGAACCCTGACTGCCGATTTAACTTCGCCGTTGTTTTCAATGTTCATATATGTGAACCAAATTCCTGTTGTGGAATAATGTGGCAGACATACGATCACAAGGCAACACAAAAGGAGCACGTTTTGAAATGAAGACTGAAAACAAAGTTGCCATCGTCACGGGCGGCGCGCGAGGCATCGGTAAGGCTTGTGCTCTTGATCTGGCGCGAGCTGGTTATCATGTGACGCTGGTCGATCTGCTCGAGGCGGAGCTCGCTGATACGGCAGCCGAGATCGAAGCTCTGGGCGTGCGTGCCCTTCAATGTGTTGCTGATGTCTCTAGCCATAAGCGGGCAGGTGAGATTGTCGCCCAGACAATTGAAACCTTCGGGCGCGTCGACTTCCTGCTCAACAATGCCGGGCGTTCCGCTCCTGTCGGCATTCTTGATATTACAGAAGACGAGTTCGACCGTGCAATCGCGATCAATCTGAAAAGCTGCTTCAATTATATTCAGCATACTGCACCACATATGCTGAAGCAGGGCGGCGGCCGGATTGTTTCAATGTCGTCGCTCAACGCCTATTCGGGCGGTGTAACGGCAGCGGTTAGCAAGTTCGCTTATGCGGCAGCAAAAGCCGGTATCCTTGGCATGACTCGTTCGCTTGCCAAGGAACTGGGGCCAAACATTGCGGTCAACGCCATCTGTCCTGGTGTCATTCGTACGGAGATCGACACGAACGTCACCGAACGCGCAGATGAAGTTATCAAGGGAATTGCATTGGGACGGCTAGGTTGTGCCGACGATGTGGCACGCATGGTAACTTTCCTTGCGACATCGGAGCCCTGCTTCATTACGGGGCAGGCTTTCACAGTCGATGGCTTTCAATTCAATGTTTGACGTGCCGTGCAAGAGACATGGATGAAGATGAGCTTAAAAGCTCATAACGCAGTCCGAGGCTGCATCGGCCTTAACCGATGCAGCCTCCGCTGCCGAGTGAGTAGCCTTCGTCTTTCGGAGCGTATCGTTACCTATCCGCATAATGGCTTATCAAACCGGAAACTCTTGCTGGCCATAATGTCACTTCTGATATGTCTTTTGAGCAATTTCACTTATATCTGTTGCCACAAGTTTAGAGTACCTCTAGGTACCGCTCGGGAGGAGCGTTCTCTTCTGTGGCAGCAGTCAGATCGAACTGTTTCAGCCATAAAAGCCGATAAAACAGAAGCCGAAATTTTGGTCTTCTCGATTGTCCTAGACCTGCTTCTTCCGACTGAAATGTTGAAAATTGAGCCGAGAGCGTGGACCTCAAGTTGAAGAACCATCACGACATCTGGGATATCGTCGACGCAAAGAGCGCCGCCTATTTCGAACTGAGCGATACGGTTTGGGATAACCCGGAAACCAATTACGAAGAATACAAGTCGAGCGACGCTCATGCGGCTCAGCTGGAGGCCGAAGGCTTCCGCGTGCAGCGTGGTATTGCAGGCCTGCCAACCGCTGTGATGGGCGAGGCGGGTGAAGAAGGTCCGGTCATCGCCATTCTGGGCGAGTTCGATGCACTTCCAGGCTTGAGCCAGCTCGCCGGTATAGCGGAAGAGCAGCCGATTGAAGCGGGCGGCAACGGACATGGCTGTGGCCATAACCTGCTTGGTTCCGGTTCACTTCTGGCTGCAGCCGCAGTGAAGGAATATCTTGAGGCAAACGGCATCAAAGGACGCGTACGCTACTATGGTTGTCCTGCCGAAGAGGGCGGTTCAGCCAAGGGCTTTATGGTGCGCGAAGGCTTGTTCGACGACGTCGATATTGCGTTCTGCTGGCACCCGGCGCCTTTTGCGGGCGTAAACGATCCGGTTTCACTGGCCTGCAACGAAATCACTTTCAACTTCACCGGTCGTGCAGCCCATGCGGCATCCGCTCCGCATCTAGGGCGCAGCGCGCTTGATGCCGTTGAGCTGATGAATGTCGGCGTGAATTATATGCGCGAGCATATGCCGTCATCAGCACGCATTCACTATGCTGTCACTGATACAGGTGGTTTTGCCCCCAATGTCGTGCAAGCAAAAGCAAGCGTGCGCTATCTGATCCGCGCGCTCGATTTGCCGCAAATGCAGGTTCTACTGGAACGCGTCAAAAAGATCGCCGATGGTGCGGCTCTGATGACCGAAACAACGGTCAAGAGCGACATCGTCAGCGGTGATGCCAATCTTATTGGCAATCCGGCGCTGGAACAGCTGATGCAGCGTGAGCTTGATCGCCTTGGCCCGCCGGTTTTTGATGAGCAGGATCGCGAAACCGCAAAGCGTTTTCAGGCAACACTGACCAAAGAAGATATCTCCGATGCGTTCCGCCGCTTCGGTGTTCAACCAAACGCTGAAATTGCGCTTTGCGAGGGCATCTATGAGCCTTATAAGGGCGATAACTCGCTCGTTGGCTCCACGGATGTTGGCAGCGTAAGCTGGGTTGTTCCAACTGTGCAGATGCGCGGTGCAACCTGCGCAATCGGCACGCCGCTTCATTCATGGCAGATGGTTGCACAAGGTAAGTTGCCTGCAGCACATAAAGGCATGGCCCATGCGGCGAAGATTATGGGAAGTACGGCTATAGAGCTGTTCCGCAACCCGGAGCAGATTGTTAAAGCCAAAGAAGATCATGAGAAGAAGCTCAATGGGGCGGTTTTTGTGAATCCGATCCCGGATAGTGTTCAACCAGCTTTGCCTGCGTCTGATAAGTGAAGCCGTAAGCCCGAAGCACGATGCTTAGATTCAATAGTCTAGATCGACCTTTGTACGTCCAGTTGGACGTATAGCGCTCTAAAGAAATACCCGGAAAGCAATATGACGTTGATTTCGCAATCCCCCACATGGCCTGATGCATCATGAAGGCGTTTCTCGATATTCTGAGCTTCGGGCCTGACGGCTGGGGCTATGTGCTGGTGATGGCTGCTTTGGTGAGTGTTTCGCTCGCTGTGCTCGGCTTTCTTCTTGGCGCAATCATTGGCGTGTTTGCTGCCTGGGCGAAAATTTCTGGCGGTCTTGCGCTGCGCGGAATTGCCGATGGTTACACGACCATCATTCGCGGTATTCCCGACCTTCTGGTGATCTATCTGTTCTATTTCGGCGGCAGTGCTGCGGTAACGGCGATCGGTCGCTTCTTTGGTGCAGAGGGCTTTATCGGCTTTCCGGCATTCCTAGCTGGCGTGCTCGCAATAGGCATTTCCTGCGGGGCGCATCACACGGAAGTTCTCCGTGGTGCATTCCGTGCGGTATCCAAGGGCGAGCTTGAAGCAGCCTCCGCCTGTGGCATGCGACAGACGCTCAAGTTCCGTCGCATCATTGCGCCGCTGGCACTCCGTCATGCGTTGCCGGGCCTTGGCAATGTCTGGCAGGTAGCACTTAAAGAATCCGCTCTGATCTCAGTTGTTGGCGTTGTCGACATTTTGCGTCAGGCACAGATCGGCGCTGGCTCGACTGGCTTGCCATTCAACTTCTTCCTCATTGCTGGTGCGCTGTACCTTCTGATCTCGTCGGTTTCGGGCACCATACTGCAAGCAGCTGAACGCCACTTCTCGCGTGGCGTCCGGAGGGCAAAATGAACCTTCAATTCTACTCTGAAGCCTTCTTTCAGATGATGAGCGGCGTGCCGCTGACCCTTCAGCTTGCTGCAAGCTCGATTGTCTTTGGCGCGATTCTGGCCCTGCTTTTTGCCATGATGCGCCTGTCAGGTGTCGCTGTTCTTGATTGGATTGCCCGACTTTACGTTTTCGTATTTCGCGGCACGCCGCTTCTGGTGCAAATCTTCATTATCTATTACGGCCTGAGCCAGTTTCCGGTCATCCGCTACTCATTTCTGTGGCCAATCCTGCGTGAACCGTACTGGTGCGCGATCATTGCTCTGACTTTGAACAACGCCGCCTATGCCAGTGAAATCATCCGTGGCGGCCTTCTGTCGGTGCCAAGTGGGCAGATTGAAGCTGCAAAGGCTTGCGGCATGTCACGCTTCACCTGCTTCCGCCGTGTTGTCATGCCGCTGGCAATCCGCCAGGCACTGCCCGGCTATGGCAATGAAATGATCTCTATGGTCAAGGCGACGTCGCTGGCCTCCATCATCACTTTGATGGAAGTGACAGGCATCGCCGCCAAGCTGATCGCTGAATCCTATCGCGCAATTGAAGTGTTCGTTATTGCGGGCGCTATCTATCTTGCCATCAACTTCGTTCTGACACGCGTGCTCATGTTTGCTGAATACAAGCTTACGCCTTATCTGCGCCAGCCCGTCGTCAAGATCACCACCGAAGGAAAAACATCGTGAGTAAAGTTGTGTCTCAAACGGCCCCGGTGGCGTTGAAAGTTGAAAACCTGCGCAAGAGCTTTGGCGCCAATGAAGTGCTCAAGGGCATCTCGATGGAAGCGCGCGAAGGCGAAGTGATTTCGATCCTCGGCTCTTCGGGCTCCGGCAAGTCAACCTTCCTGCGCTGCATCAATCTGCTGGAAATCCCCACCTCGGGTACGGTCACAGTTTCCGGTGAGACCATTCGCATGGCGAAGAACTCGAAGGGCGACGCCTATCCGGCTGACAAGAAGCAGGTCTCGCGCATCCGCTCCGAGCTTGGCATGGTTTTCCAGAGCTTCAATCTCTGGTCTCACAAGACCATTCTTGAGAACATCATTGAAGCGCCGATCTATGTTCAGGGCCGTTCACGCGCTGAATGCGTGGAAGAGGCAGAAGCACTGCTCGCCAAGGTTGGCATTGCCGACAAGCGTGATTTCTATCCGGCACATCTTTCCGGTGGCCAGCAGCAGCGTGCAGCCATTGCGCGTGCGCTCGCCATGAAGCCAAAGGTCATGCTGTTCGACGAGCCGACATCGGCACTCGATCCAGAGCTGGTTGGCGAAGTGCTGCGCGTTATGCGGGGTCTGGCGGAAGAAGGCCGCACCATGCTGGTTGTCACGCACGAAATGGGTTTTGCCCGCGATGTATCCAATCGCGTGGTCTTCGTTCACCAGGGCCTGGTCGAAGAAGACGGTGCGCCTGAAGAGGTGTTCGGAAATTCCAAATCTGAGCGTTTCCGCAAGTTTATCAGCCACGAAAATGCAGCCTGATTATTTCAAACAACGCTGATTTATGCCAAAAGGCACGTCAGCAAATAACTGCGTAAGGTTAAGTCAAATGAAGACCACAGGATTGTTCAAAGCCCTGTTCGTTTCGGCACTGGTTCTCACAACCGCTTCTGCACATGCAGAAGGGAAAAAGTGGGACAAGATCACGATCGCTACGGAAGGCGCTTTCCGTCCGTATAACTTCACCAAGCCAGATGGCACGCTGGATGGTTACGAAGTTGATCTCTACAAGGATCTCTGCGCACGCATGAAGGTTGAATGCACGATGGTTGCGCAGCCTTTTGATGGCATCATTCCTGCACTCAATGCTGGTAAGTTCGACGCCATCATGGCTGGCCTGACCGCTACGCCAAAGCGCGAAGAAACCATCGACTTCACCGTTTCCTACGGCCTGACGCCACAGACCTTCGCAACGCTGAAGGACAGCCCGTTTGCCAAGCTGCCACACACTGGCGAAACGCTTTATCTCGCCAAGGATGAAGAAGCGAACCAGAAGGCAATCGACGAGATCGCTGCTGAAATCAAGGGTCGTACCGTTGGCGTTCAGACCGCTTCGCTCGGCCTCTCGCTGCTGGATAAGTACTTCAAGGATTCAACCGATATCCGTGAATACAAGACCACTGATCAGCATGACCTCGATCTCAAGTCGGGCCGCGTCGATTTGGTTGTTGCCTCGCTGGCTTACCTCTCCGATGCAGCCAAGAAGCCGGGCAATGAAGACATCGTCATGACCGGTCCTTACTTCAAGGGTGGCATTCTGGGTCGCGGCGTTGCAGTTGGTATCCGCAAGAATGAACCTGAACTGCAGAAGATGTTCAATGAAGCCATTGAAGCAGCCAAGGCCGATGGTACGATCAAGAAGCTTTCCGAAAAGTGGTTCGGCTTCGACGTAACCCCATAATCGGGACGATTAGTCCGATTGAAACGCCGCCCACCGGGCGGCGTTTTTTATGGCGGATAGCCTTTGTGTGCGGCAAGCTTTTGAATTGATTTTATGTATTATCCAACGCACAACCATTTCATACGGTTCTGCATGCCTTCGGGTGTTGAGTGAAGAAAGAAGCTGCCGCGTTGACTGACGACATTGCCCATACTGAGCTGATTGCCGTTTTAACTGCCGTTACGGGTGAGCAGCCACGCGTTATGACAGTGCGCCAAGGGCAGGCTTTGCCATCCGGGCCATTTGAGACCGAGCATCGTTCGCTGCAATCGGGCCTGCGCGCCTGGGTGCAGGCCGAAACCGCTCATCCTGTTGGCTATCTTGAGCAGCTCTATACTTTTGCCGATCGTGACCGTCACAAGCTCGGCGAGCGGACAATTTCAATCAGCTATCTCGGGTTGGTGCGTGAAGGCGATGCGGCGTCCGGTCAGGCCAGTTGGCGTGGCTGGTATGACTATCTGCCATGGGAAGATCATAGGCAGGGTGTGCCTGAGATTGTCGGGCACCTGAGCAATGGTCTTCGCGTCTGGGCGCATCAGGCCGTTTGTGCGGAACTGACGGCACAGCGCCTGCGGCGCATAGGTTTTTCGTTCGGGCTGAATGGTGAGCGCTGGAACGAAGATCTGGTGCTTCAACGCTATGAGCTTCTCTATGAGGCGGGCCTCGTCAGTGAAGCCGGAAAAGGCGATGAGGAGAACGGCAGGCATATGTTTGCCGATCACAGGCGGATTCTTGCAACCGCCATCGCGCGGTTGCGTGCGAAGATCAAATATCGCCCTGTCGTATTCGAACTGATGCCCGACAGTTTCACACTTTTGCAGCTTCAACGCACCGTCGAAGCTCTGGCCGGATTGCGGCTGCATAAGCAGAATTTCCGCCGCCTGATCGAACAGCAGGACCTTGTTGAAGAGACGGGCGAAAGCGATAGCGAAACCGGTGGCCGCCCGGCCAAGCTCTTCCGTTTCCGCTATTCGATTGTCGAAGAACGCGCACTTTCCGAGCGCCATGTTGCAGGAACAAAGCTCCCTCTCTCTCGCGATTGACAATATGCTCGAATCGAGTATAACGCCACATCTATGAAATACTCATAATGAGTATAATAGATTTTTCCGCTATTGCGGAATTGAAAGCATTTCCAGCAAAAGTGCGAAGCGGTTTTGCATCGGATAATGCGTAAAAACAAACAGTTACAGAGGCTCCATCGTTCGTTCTCAAATGGAACCGCTGTATGCGCTGCTCGGGAGGCTGCCATGAATGAGTTTGTTTCTGTTTCAAAGCTTTATGATCGCGTGGCGTCTGTCCTGCCTCGGGTTGAGTGGATGCGCTTTGAAGACGATGTTGCGGCCATTCTTGAACTCAAGCGCCAACGCAATGCAGTTATTCTCGCGCATAATTATCAGACACCGGAAATCTTCCATTGCGTGGCGGATATTGTCGGCGACAGTCTCGCACTTGCCCGCAAGGCGATTGATGTCGAAGCCGATGTGATCGTGCTGGCGGGCGTGCATTTCATGGCAGAGACAGCCAAGCTGCTCAATCCCAAAAAGACTGTGCTGATCCCGGATATGGGCGCTGGCTGCTCACTCGCGGATTCGATTACGCCGCAGGATGTAGCGCTTTTGCGTGAGGCGCATCCGGGCGTGCCGATCATCACCTATGTCAACACATCGGCTGCTGTGAAGGCCGCATCCGATATTTGCTGCACGTCGGGGAATGCGAAAAAGGTCGTCGAGTCGCTTGGCGTGCCGCGCGTGCTGATGATCCCTGATGAATATCTTGCACAGAACATTGCGCGTGAAACCAATGTCGAAATTTTAGCCTGGCATGGTCATTGTGAAGTGCATGAACGCTTCACGCCTGACGACATTCGCGAACTGCGCGAAAGCCATCCCGGTGTCATGGTTTTGGCACATCCAGAATGCCCGCCTGAAGTGGTGGAGGCAGCTGATTTTGCCGGTTCGACGGCTGTGATGTCGGACTTTGTCGGTGAAAAGAAGCCGCAACGCGTGGTGCTTCTGACCGAATGCTCAATGAGTGACAATGTGGCTGTCGATCATCCGGATGTTGAATTTATCCGGCCCTGCAATCTTTGTCCTCATATGAAGCGGATCACGCTTGGCAATATTCGTGATGCGTTGGAAAACAGCAGGCATGAAGTCACCGTCGATCCGGCGATTGCGGAACCTGCACGCCGTGCTGTCGAGCGGATGCTTGCGGTATGACGACGGCCCCTGTCATCGTTATAGGCAGCGGCCTTGCAGGCTTGATGAGCGCACTTTCACTTGCCTCCCATCCCGTCTTGCTGGTGACTGCCGGAACCCTTGGCCTGGCGGGCTCCAGCCCGTTGGCTCAGGGTGGTATTGCCGGAGCTCTTGGCACCGATGATAGCGCAGCTTTGCATATTGCGGATACGCTGGCGGCAGGTGAGGGTCTTTGCGATCGGACGGTAACAGCGCATATTATCGAGGCCGCTCCTCAAGCGATTGCAACGCTTGAAGAATATGGGGTGTGCTTCGACCGCAAGCCGGATGGCACCTATTCTCTGGGGCTTGAGGCCGCCCATGCCCGGCATCGCATTGCGCATGTTGATGGGGATGCGACAGGCGCAGGTATCATGCGCGCGCTTATTGCCAGAGTTCTCGCCACGCCATCAATCACGGTGCGGGAGAATACAAAAGCACTGCGCCTTATCACGCATGAAAAGCGGGTTTGCGGGGTGGAGCTTGAAGGCGTCGGGCCAGTCGCAGGCTGTGCTATCGTCCTGGCCACGGGTGGAACGGGCGGCTTGTATGAGGCGACGACCACGCCGCCTGGAAATCTTGGTCAGGGAGCGGCGCTGGCCGGTCGTGCGGGTGCCGTTCTAGCAGATATGGAATTTGTGCAGTTTCATCCGACCGCTCTGGCCGTTTCAGCGCAGCGATTGCCGCTGATCAGCGAGGCTGTACGCGGCGAGGGGGCAATCCTTGTCGATGATCGCGGTGAGCGTTTCATGCAGCATGTCCATGGACAGGAACTTGCTCCGCGCGACGTTGTTGCGCGTGCGATTGGAGAGCAGCTTGCACTTGGTCGGAACGTTTTTCTTGATGCACGGGCTTGTCTCGGTGAGCGTTTTGCAACACGGTTTCCGGCTATTGATGCGCTCCTGAAGCGGCATGGTATTGATCCATCCAGCGATCTGATCCCGGTGAAGCCTGCCACCCATTATCATATGGGCGGGGTGGCGACTGATTGTGATGGTCGCACCAGCCTGCAGGGATTGTGGGCTGTGGGGGAAGCTGCCTGTACCGGGCTTCATGGGGCAAACCGTCTGGCGAGCAATTCGCTTCTTGAAGCGGCTGTCATGGGTTTGCGGGCAGGCCGTGCCATCGCGCAAGAGCCGAAGGTGTCAGTACCCTTGCTTGCAGCCACCAATGCACCGCTATCAAGCGATCCCTCCGTCGTTCGCCCAATTGTCTCACGTTCACTTGGCTTGCTGCGCAATGAAGATGAACTGCGCGCCGCAATTGCGGCGCTGCTTCCGCTTGTGAAAGCCAATGATGCGGCAGCTGTGGCACTTGTCATGAGTGTTGCTGCATTCAAGCGGCAGGAGTCTCGTGGTAGCCACGCACGCACGGATTATCGCAGCAAAAATGAGCAGGCTCAGCGCAGTTTCTATACGTTTGAACAGGCTTTTGCACTCGCACGCGAAATTGTCATAGATCAACCTTTGTCGAGGATCGCATGATGGACCTCCCGCGCCTTTCCCCCTTGCTTGTCGAACCGCTGGTACGTGCGACCCTTCTAGAAGATCTGGGACTGGCAGGCGATATCACGAGCAACGCAGTGGTACCTGCTGATCATCGCTCTACAATGGTTTTCAGCCTGCGGCAGCCGGGCGTGGTCGCTGGTTTGGACGTAGCGGAAACTGCATTCCGGCTGGTTGATCCCGCGATTGTCTTTGATCGGTTGAGCAGCGATGGCACCTCGCATCAGCCCGGTACGGAGATCGCTCGCGTATCGGGTTCGTCGCGCAGTATCCTTGCTGCCGAACGCACGGCGCTCAATTTTCTGGGGCATCTTTCAGGTGTAGCCACAGCAACAGCCAATCTGGTCAAGGCTGTTGCGGGGACAAAAGCTGCAATCGTCTGCACGCGCAAGACCATGCCGGGGCTGCGTGCTTTCCAAAAATATGCCGTGCGGGCAGGCGGGGGCATGAACCACCGGTTTGCGCTTTATGATGCCGTGCTCATCAAGGATAATCATATTGCAGTTGCGGGTGGTGTGAGCGAAGCAATCTCCCGCGCCAAGGCCAATGCAGGCCATATGGTCAAGATTGAAGTGGAAGTCGACACACTGGAGCAGTTGCTTGAAGCAATGGCGATCGGCGTCGATGCGGTATTGCTCGACAATATGTCGCCCGCGCAATTGCGCGAAGCAGTGGGCATTATCGATGGCCGGGCGATTGCCGAGGCTTCAGGTGGGATTACGCCTGAAACCGTTGCAGCCGTTGCTGCAAGCGGTGTCGATCTGATCTCAATAGGCTGGACGACGCATAGCGCGCCTAACCTTGATATTGGTCTTGATTTCAGCTTCGCGTGAGCGGTGACGCCTATTCGCTCAAGTGATGGGCAAATGTGTCGCCGGAATAGTCGGTGCGCAGAAGGCCCGCTTCACTCAACCTTGGCATCAGCTCGTCAAGTGCGAGATGCATGGATGACGTTGAACCGCCGGGTGCGGTGATGAAACCATCGATAGCACCGGCATCAGACCATTTCTGGATTGCCTCGGCAGCGTCATCGACCGTGCCGATGATCTGCCAATGGGCAGCACTGATCACTTCCGGCCTGCGTAGCAGGTCTTCAAGGCTGAGCGTCTCTTTCTGCAAAAGGCGCTGCAGCAATCCCGCATGGGTTTTACTGCGTACTTTTTCTGGTGGCGGAGGCAGGTCCGAGGGGCTGATCAGGCGATCTTCGGGCCAGTCGGTAAGATCAAGGCCTGTCATATCCCGAATATAGGCAATCTTGCGCGTGCGGTCGCCGCGCGCGTGGGTATAGGAAAAAAGCTCTTCCGCCTCTTTGCGCGTTGATGCGAGATAGAGGCTGAGACCCGGAAGCAGACGCACGTCGTCGGCATTCCGGCCGTGAGATTGTGCGAGAGAACGCAGGTCATTGCGAAGATTAATCGCCGCATCGATGTCGGGCGTTGCCGAGAAAATCGCATCGGCGACTGACGCTGCAAAATTGCGCCCGGCTGGTGAAGCACCCGCCTGAACGAGCGGGATCGGAACATTCTCCAGTGAAGGAATATTGAGCGGGCCTTTGACTTTAAACGAAGCGCCCTCATGATTGATTGGCTGGATACGTGCTGGGTCGGCATAGTTACCGCTGGCCCGGTCACGCTTGAGAGCAGAGCCGGGGAAGCTTTGCCAGAGCGCTTGCACGACATCGGTAAACTCTGCTGCCCGTGCATAGCGTTCGTCAGATGTCGGCATTTCATCGAGACCAAAGTTCACATTGCCATCAAGGGCGGTGACGATGTTCCACCCCGCACGCCCGTTGCTTAAGTGGTGCAATGACAGAACCTGCCGTGCGACGGCATAGGGCGGCATGAAGGTGGTCGAAATCGTCGTGAGTAGACCGATTTTGGACGTTTCGCGCGCAAGTGTTGCCATCAGCAAAGTCGCATCCAGACTGGCAAACCCGGGCGTGGTTTCCATGATCTGGCTGTTGAGAAACAGATTGTCGGGACGAAACACGAAGTCGAGTTTTGCAGCCTCCGCGCGCCGCGCGATGTCGACGTAAAAGTCTGAGCCGAAGACACCTTCAATATCGCTATTGTCGTGGCGCCAGCCATCATTGCTAAGCCAGGTGGGAGCGAGCGACATGCCGATGTGGAGCGTTTTGCGAGGTGTCATGACAAAATCCGGTCAGTTTTTCAGCAGAACCGCGAGCCGAAAGCTCGCGGTTTGATTGATTGATGCAAGTGGTCAGAAGCTGCCCTTGATGCCGATGCCGAAAGTGCGTGGCATTGTCATGCTGGCCTGTGTCGTTGCTCCGCTTAGACCGCGCGTTGCTTGCTTGGATGTTGGTACACGTTCGTTGAAGATATTCTTCACAAATCCGTAGAGCTGGAATTTTTCGTTAAAGTCGTAACTCACGCGTGCGTTGGCGATTGTGTAAGCGTCAATCCAATAGGATGGGGTGTTCGCGACATCGGAATAGTAGCTGTCTATGTAGCGCACATCACCGGAAACATTGAGTTTTTCGGTTACATTCCAACTTGCGCCGAAGTTCAGCATATAGCCCGGCGATTTGGCGAACTCGTTATCTGCATAATCAGGGTTGCTCGAGATCTCATCGATTTTCGTGCGCATGATGCCAGCCCCTGCCTTGAGGGTCAGATTATCGAGGATCTGATAATCGGCGCCGAGTTCAAGCCCATAGGCATGTGCCTTTTCCGCGTTGATCGTATATGACTGGGTGATGCCGGGAGAAATGACAACCGGAATATTATACTGGGCATTCTTGAAGTCCATGTAGAACACGTTGCCGTTTATAACGAGCTTGTTGTCCAGGAACTCCGCGCGGGTGAACAATTCGTAGTTCCACAGAGTTTCCTCATCGAACTTGTTCCATTTGCTCGTCGCAGGGTTGGCTGTGTTCATATAAAGCGAAACACCGCCGGGATTATAACCGCGACTGATAAGACCACCGACTGTAAGGTCAGGGGTGATAGCATAGGCCAGCGATACTTTAGGCAAGAAAGCCGAGAAGGATTCATCGAAATTAATCGCGTCGAGCGCATAGACCGAGACGCCATCGCGTTGAATTTTGTCGTGCTGGAAGCGTGCGCCTCCAGTCAATGTCCATTGCTCATTAATACGCCAGCTTAGTTCACCAAACAGGCCAACATTCGTTTTCTTATCGTCAAACGTCGAGATATAGTTGTTGACGGCGACCTTATTGGCCGCGTTCACCATATCGAGTAGCTCGTCGGTCTTCGTATGGGCGAAATAAACACCGGCGACACCGCTCAGGACATCCTCCTGATCTCCAAAAGTGAGGCGTGTTTCATTCGAAATATTGGTTTGCTCAATATTGGCATCACCATTATGCGCGATACCTACTCTGCGCTCGACCGATGAATCTGAGAACTGTGTCTGGTTGTGGAGTTTGAAGCCGTTATCAAATTCGTAGCTGACATCCAGGATGCCGGTATTGGTACGCTGATCCCACGACGGCAAGGTGGCGCCACTGTAATCGAGATCATAGTAAAACGGCGTGGCCGCTTCATAGGTTGGGCGATTGCTTTTGTTGAAAGAGTAGGTGAGCTTTGCCTCAAGGCCGGGGATTTCCGCAGGCTGCCAGAGCAGCTTCGAACGAATGTTCAGCGACTGGAAATCCTGATCGGTGCCGGAAGAGTAGAAACCCGGATTGACATAATCGATGAAGGTGTCGCGACCCGAATAATCAATTGCCAGACGGCCAGCGAGCTCATCCTTGTAGAGCGGGCTATTCAGCATGATAGAAGTGCGCTTGGATTTATAGCTGCCGATCTCGACCTGATATGCGCCTTCCTGCTCAAAAGTCGGGTCTTTGGTATTGACCACGATTGCACCGGCAATCGCGTTTGCGCCCTGCGATGTGGTCTGCGGCCCGCGGAAAACCTCGATGCTGTCGAGATCCCAGATCGAGGTGGAGCCAAAGATGAACTCGTTATAGTTCAAGTAATGACCATCAAGATTGATCGTTGCGCGGGGGACGGTGCCCGAGAAGAAGGCCGTCGCACCATTGTTTGGTCCCTGCGTGTCCTGACCACGAATGACCGGTGCACCAACAGTGTCGGTATAAACAACATTGGGTGTTCCGCGAACCGCTTCGGATACGGAAGTGTCGCCAGTTTTTTCCTTGTCGATTTCCTTTGCCGTAATCACGGTCACGGATGAGGCGGTGTTCTTGATATCACGCGCAACTTTTTCGCCGGTGATGACGAGTGTGTCGAGCACCAGTCCTTTGGAGCTTCCTGATGCGTCCGCATCTTGCGCGAAGGCTGATGAGCTTGAAATCGCTGCCAGCGTCAATGCGCTGACGCCGTAGAAAAAGCTGCGGGAGGAGCGGGTAATCATAAGTCGCCTCAAAACATGAGTGTGTAAGTCATGTTCTGTTATGCTGACTAAAGAGATTCCGCAATAAGGAATGCATACCGCAATACAGTATGAATGCAAGCTTGTTGAGTATGTTGCCAAATCGCAACATGTTCTGGGGTGGGATGGCTTGCGCGGTATCGTGCGACGAGGACTTTGTCGGCTTAGCTATCTGGAAAGGCATGACTTTACTTGCCCATCGGGCTAAAGAAAGGGGTGAATCTATGGGAGGCATGACAATTGGAAGATCAGGATCAATCCGTGAGTGAGGAGATGGAAGTCGTTAGCGACAAACGTTCCGGCACGATTCAGTCTGTTTCAATTGCTGCCCGATTTCTGAAAATTCTTGCCAATGCCGAGAATGAGCTGCCTTTGGGGGAGGTCGCAAAACGAGCTGGAACCGGCGGCTCGACAGCGCATCGCTATTTGCAAAGCCTTGTAAAAGAGGGGCTTGCCAAGCAGGATCCGGTCAGTGGCTTTTATGATCTTGGTCCAACGGCACTGAGCATTGGCATCGGCGCGCTTCGGCGGGTCGATGCGGTGGAAATTGCTGCACAACACATGAAAGCTCTATCGCAAAGTCATGCGATGAGTGGGGGGGTGGCGATCTGGACTGACCGAGGGCCAACGCTGGTTCGCTGGTATCGCAGCGCCTATTTTTCCGTGAACCCGCTGGCGCTTGGAGATACCTTGCCGATCGACAATACAGCCTGCGGCCATATTTTTCAGTCCTATCTTCCAAAGGCCACGGTCGATGCAGCGCGCAAGGTGCAGCCCGCGCATTTTCGCGGAACGCCGCCGTCCAAAGCCCTGCTTGAAAAGGTGCGTGAAGACCGCTGGTCCGAGATGACCAGCCATCTTTTGTCGAATGTAACGGGTCAGGCTTCGCCTGTGCTCGATGCCCAGGGAGAGATTGTCTGTGTGATGACTACGGTTGCTGATCTCGGCCAGTTGCGCACGGATGAGGAGCGCCGTGCGCTTTTCCATGAAGCTTGCATCGTCAATGAATCGACAGGTGGCCTTATCGTCGATACCAAACTGGAAATGCCGAACAGCTAGAGCGCATCCCGAAAACCGGGTCCGGTTTTCAGAGTGGAATACGTGCTATTCCGCAGGCTCGATATGGGCGGCGCTGCTTTTCGGAACGATCAGCGGCGTCCCCGAAACCGGGTCCGGAATGATGATCGAAGACAGCCCGAATGCGTCTTTAACCAGTTGTTCGGTGACGATTTCAGACGGCTTGCCCTGCGCTATAATAGCACCTTCCCGCATGGCAATCAGGTGGGTCGCATAACGACAGGCGTGGTTCAGTTCATGGAGTACGGCGACGACTGTTCGCCCTTGTCTATTAAGCTGCGCAAGCAGATCAAGCAGCTCAATCTGGTGTGCGATGTCGAGATAGGTTGTTGGCTCATCCAGAAGCAGGATTGGTGTTTCCTGTGCCAGAACGAGCGCAATCCATACGCGCTGGCGCTGGCCACCGGAGAGTTCATCGACAAGCCTTCCCGCCAATTCGGTGATGCGGGTGGCGTCCATCGCTTGCGCCACGGCCAGTTCATCAGCTTCTGACCATTGCCTCAAAAATGACTGATGCGGGTAACGGCCGCGAGCTACCAGGTCTGCAACAGTGATACCTTCCGGTGCAGTCGAGCTTTGCGGCAGCAACCCCAGCCGTCGGGCGGTCTCTTTTGCAGGCAAACTCGCGATATCGCCGCCGTCGAGAATGATCTTCCCCTGACTTGGCTTGAGCAATCGCGACAATGCTCTGAGCAGGGTAGATTTTCCACAGGCATTCGGGCCGACAATCACGGTGAATGACGCATCCGGAATAGATACCGACAGATCGGTTGCAACCGTTCTCTCGTCGTATTTCAGGGTCACGGCTTCAGCGTGAAGGCGGTGTGTCATTGCGGCTCCTCGATGGATCGTCGGCAGGGTATGCGTGTCACTCTGCATTGCCTCGTATTGCATTGTAGAATGCGTTCTGCAATATGGAGTGGCGCGATCATGTTTTATGATGCGCCTTCTCATCCCATTGCATAACGCGGCAACGAAGTATCAGCTATGGCACTTAGTAAGAATGTTCTCAAGTTTCTGGTAATGCTTGCGTTGCTGGTTTTGCCCTTCAAATTGGCGCTTGCGGAAGATGCAGCATGGCCCCGAACCATCGAACATCATTCGGGCACGCTGACGCTGAAATCCAAACCCTTGCGGATTGTTTCGACTGCGCCGAGCCTGACGGGTATTCTGTTGGCCATCAATGCGCCGCTGGTCGCCAGTGCGGCAACCACGCCAAGTCCTTTGACCGATGAAAAGGGCTTCTTTTCACAATGGGCCAAGGTGGCGGATGAGCGTGGCGTCGAGGTTCTCTACTCCAATCTGGAATTCGATATTGAGGCAATTATCGCAGCCGAGCCTGATCTGGTTGTTGTTTCAGCGACAGGTGCGGACAGCGTTCTGCCCCAATATGCAGAGCTTGTCGCGCAAGGCATCCCGACCATGGTGGTCAATTATTCCAATCAGAGCTGGCAGGATATTGCGAAGCAACTCGGCAAGGCCGCAGGTCTTGAGGATGAGGTTGTCGCAAGCGTTGCGCGCTTTGATGATTATGCTGCCAAGGCTGCAGCGGAGATCACAGCGCCTGTCGATCCGGTAACGATTGTCGGTTATAATATCGGAAACAGCTACTCGATTGGCAAACAAACAAGTGCACAGGCACAATTGTTGGAAGCGCTTGGGTTTAAAGTCGCGGGTTTGCCGGATGCTCTCACAAAGCAAGTCACACGCAGTTCGGATTTTGATTTCATTTCGCACGAGAACCTTTCCGCTGCTGTAACCGGTAAGAGTGTGTTTCTCCTGCGCGGCCTGGAAGGCGATGTACACTCATTTCTGAGTGACCCGGTGCTTGCCAATCTGGATGCCGTGAAAGGCAACCAGGTCTATTCGCTTGGGCCGACATCCTTTCGCATCGACTATTATTCGGGCATTCAGATGATCGATATGGTCGTCCCGCATTTCCGTAAATGATCGCCGGCTTGTTTCAACAAAAGAGAATTTGTGGGTTCTCTCGCGTATCGGAGAGGCAACGCCGCTTTTGGGGGCTGATTGCGGGGCTTGTGGTGCTGTTGCTTGCCGTCTTCGCAAGCCTGGTGCTCGGTTCGCGTTCGATCTCGCTTGCCGATACCGTGCAGGCGCTCTGGATGCCAGATCTTCAAAGTAATGAGCATCTGATCATCCGCGAATTGCGGGTTCCGCGTACCATTATTGCCATTATGGTCGGGTTGGCGCTGGGCGTCGCAGGTGCCGTGATGCAGGCTGTGACCCGCAATCCACTGGCTGAGCCGGGATTGCTGGGCATCAATGCAGGGGCTGCGGTTGCGGTCATCCTTGGGATCGTGGCGTTTAACCTGACAAGTGTTTCACAATATGTCTGGTTTGCCTTTGCTGGTGCGGGCCTTGCCGGGGTCGCGGTTTTCTTTCTGGGACAGGAAAGGCGCGCTGGGACCAATCCCGTTCGTCTGGTGCTGGCAGGTGCGGGAATATCCGTCGTTCTGGCTTCTGTTGCGGGCATTCTCATCATCAATGCGCCAACATCTGTTTTGGATCAATTTCGTCACTGGTCGGCGGGCTCCGTCGAAGGCAGGGGATATGATGTCATTGCGGTACTTGTTGTTTCGATCGCTGCCGGATTGATTGCAGCATTTTCGATTGCCGGACGATTGAACGCGCTTGCACTGGGCAAAGAACTGGCTGCTGCACTGGGCGTGGATGTCTATCGCACCTGGTTCCTTTCCTGCCTGTCTGTCATGCTTCTTGCTGGCGCTGCAACAGCGGGTGCCGGGCCGATAGGATTTGTGGGATTGGTGGCTCCACATCTCGCCCGGATTGTGGTTGGGCCGAACTATCGCTGGATTTTACCGTATTCAGCGCTGTTCGCAGCCATTCTATTGCTCGGCGCAGATATTATCGGGCGCGTGATCGCAGCACCTTCAGAGGTTGCGGCGGGCATCGTTTCGATGCTGCTCGGTGGACCATTCTTCATTTTCGTTGTTCGCAGATTCCGGCTGTCAAAACTATGAGTGCTCAACGTCGATCTGTCCTGCGTTTCGGTTCATTTTCCATTCAATGGCGAATGAGAACATTGCTTTTTTGTATTCTGCTGATTGTGCTCGCCTGCGCTATGGGCGTCATGCATCTGGGTACAGGCAGCATGGGTTTTACCCCCAATGATATTCTCAAAAGCGTCACGGGCCATGGTCTTAATCCAACGACCGACCGAATAATTTTTCGCGTGCGCCTTCCTCGCTTGATAACCGCACTTTTCGTTGGTGCTTCACTGGGTATGGCGGGATCGATCTTTCAATCCATCTCACGCAATGCGCTTGGATCGCCCGACATCATAGGGTTTACGACGGGCGCGGCAACGGGCGCTATCGTCCAGATAATCCTCTTCAATTCCGGGCCATTTGAAACTGCATTGGCTGCTGTTTTATCCGGTATCGGCACAGCGCTGATTGTGTTTCTGCTCGCGATGAAAGGCCGAACGACGGGTGGTTATCGGCTTATCCTGGTTGGCATTGGTGTGGGGGCGGTTCTGTCCGGTTTAAATACGGTGATGCTTGTCGCAGGTGATCTTGATCAGGCGGCATCGGCACAGCTCTGGCTTGCCGGCTCACTGAACACCCGAACCTGGTCTCATGCGTTGCCTGCCGTCATCGGCTTCGCGGCGATCCTGCCGGTTGCGATTTATCATGCCCAGCGGATTGATCTGATCGAAATGGGGGACGATGCTGCACGCCAGCTGGGTGTCGCAACTGAATCGACGCGGCTAATCATGGTTTTAGCCGCTGTTGGCCTGACATCAATTGCAACGGCTGCGGCTGGGCCGATAGCCTTTATCGCGCTTGCTGCCCCGCAACTGGTGCGGCGGCTGACGCGTGCAGCCGGTGTGCCGCTTGTTGCAAGCGCGCTTATGGGCGCGACATTGCTGATAGGGGCTGATCTCGTCAGCCAGCATTTTCCGCTCAATGTAAAAATGCCAATAGGTTTGACGACAGGTCTGCTCGGTGGCGTCTATCTCTTGTGGCTGCTGGCAAGCAATCGTCGTACGCTTTAGAGCGCATTCCGAAAAGTGTGAAACGGTTTTTGGAGTACAAAAAGCAAAAATCCCGGACGAAACCGGGACTTTGTTGCCTATACTCAACGGAAAACTGGAGCGGGCGAAGGGATTCGAACCCTCGACCCCAACCTTGGCAAGGTTGTGCTCTACCCCTGAGCTACACCCGCTCGCGCCAGTCGTTTCCGTCAGGCAGGCGCTATATGGCCCAACGCTTTTGATATTGCAACAGGGAAAATGTTCTTTCCTGAAAAGAAAAAGCTGAAATAACATAAGCTATTGATATTAATAGTAAAAATTATTCCTCGCCCCGTTGTGAATAAGATGCTTTGCCTTTGCAACTTAGGCTCAGCCTCGCCAAATCAGTGTGAATCAGCTGCATTCGAATGCATATATTTTTGCTTTTACGATTCATCACGGTGCTTCGGGCCTGTTCGGAAGCAATCGCTCTGCGATGGCAAAATACGGCTATTGCGTCTTTGGCCTGCGTGATTAAGTGTATAACAACGCTTCTATAATGGTCTTTTGAAAAGACCGCGCATTCAGGGAACAGAATCTTATGCCCATGACATCGGCCGAGCTGCATGAATATTTGAAAAACCTCGATATCGAGGTGAAGACGGTGGAGCATCCACCATTGTTCACAGTCGCCGATTCACAAAGCCTGCGTGGCGAAATCGCCGGAGGTCACACCAAGAATCTGTTTCTGAAGGACAAGAAAGACAATTTCTTTCTGGTGACAGTGGATGAAGAAGCAGTGGTTGATCTCAAGTCGATCCATCAGATTATTGGTGCTTCCAGCCGCGTTTCCTTTGGCAAGCCAGAGAAGCTGATGGAATACCTCGGCGTGGTGCCTGGCGGTGTTACGGTCTTTGGCGCGGTAAACGATACAGGGCATAATGTTCAGATCGTCCTCGACGCAAGTCTGATGGAAAACGACATCATTAATGGGCATCCTCTGACGAACGAAGCCACGACATCGATCAAGCGGGACGACCTGATGCGCTTTCTTGCTGCGACAGGACATGACGTGCGCATTCTTGCTGTTTCAGAGGATGCGAAGGCGTCTTCATAGGTATAGACTGGTAAGTGACGCTTGCCGTGCGATGGCGGCTTGCAATTGGTTGCTGCAGATACAAACTGACATATCGAAACCGGCCTGCCGCTGCCCTATATGCAAGCTGGAAGACATAAGGAATATCCGATGACGAGCCAGAACAATCCCTATTCGAACTCAGGTGCGCAAATGACCGGCAATGTGTCTTTTGGCACCTCGGCTCCAACCGCCGGTGGCGCGTCTCTGGGCGGCAATGATCTTATCAAGGACACAACGACTGCAGCCTTTCAGGCCGATGTCATCGCGGAATCGCGAAATCAGCCCGTCCTCGTTGATTTCTGGGCGCCATGGTGCGGCCCTTGCAAACAGCTCACGCCAATTATCGAAAACGCGGTTCGTGAAGCAGGCGGTGCAGTCAAGCTCGTTAAGATGAATATCGACGACCATCCGTCGATCGCGGGTCAGCTCGGCATCCAGTCCATCCCAGCTGTCATTGCCTTTGTGAACGGACAGCCTGCTGATGGCTTTATGGGAGCGCTGCCTGAATCCAAGGTGAAGGAATTCATCGCGAAAATAGGTGGCCCAAGCGATCAGGAAGCGGCAATTGCCGAAGCCGTGGCCGCGGCCAAGGAACTGGTTGAAGCTGGTGATTTCGTGCAATCGGCGCAGATTTTCTCGTCAATCCTGCAGGTTGCGCCTGATAATGTCGATGCTGTTGTCGGTCTGGCGACTTGCCTGCTTGAATCAGGTGATGCTGAGAAGGCGCGCGAAATTCTGGCAAGCCTGCCTGCTGACAAGCAGGATGCAGCGCCGGTTCGTGCGCTTGAAGCGCGGCTTGCACTTGCTGATCAGGTGAAGCTGATCGGTGATCCGGTAGAGCTGGAGCGTCGTGTTCAGGCTGATCCGAACGATTTTCAGGCGCGTTACGATCTTGCGCAAGTGCGCAATGCGCAGGGACGACGTGTTGAAGCGGCTGATGAGTTGCTGGCTGTCATGAAGGCTGATCGCAGCTGGAACGATGATGGTGCGCGCAAGCAACTTCTTCAATTCTTTGAGGCATGGGGCAACGCAGATCCGGCGACACTGGGCGCGCGCCGCAAGCTTTCATCGCTCCTGTTTTCTTAAGCGGCTTCATAATACGGAACCATTGAAGCCACTTTATCTCTTTATTTTTATGCATTTTCATATGCAAAGCCGCTTCGCACTTTTACTGGAAATGCTCAGAAGGAGAAAGTCATGCAAGTGGGCAATGCCCGATATCGGACAGCTTCGGATATTCCGGAGCTTGTTCCGGTATTTCCGCTCAAGGGAGCCCTTCTTTTGCCCGGTGGCCAGCTGCCACTGAACATTTTTGAGCCACGCTATCTCGAAATGGTCGAAGACGCGCTCGCTGGTAAGCGGATTATCGCGATGATCCAGCCTCGTATTGAAGATGCAGATGACGACGACGAAGGCGAGACGTTCGACGAGACTGCTCGACCGCAATTGAGTCAGGTTGGATGTCTTGGACGGATCACCACTTATTCCGAGACTGGCGACGGCCGTGTGCTTATTACATTGCAGGGCATCTGCCGGTTCCGGGTTCTGGAAGAAGTGAACTGCCGCAGGCCTTATCGCCAATGCAAAATTGCACCGTTCCTGACCGATCTTGAAGCGGCGCGCGATATCGGTGAGATTGATCGAGAAGCGTTGTTGCGTGCTTTCAAGGACTATCTTGAAGTGCATAATCTGGAAGCGGACTGGGATAGTATTTCGCGGGCTGCCAACGACACACTGGTCAATGCGCTTTCGATGATGTCTCCCTTCGGTCCTGCTGAAAAGCAGGCGCTTCTGGAAGCTGCAGATTTAAAAACACGGGCCGCGACCCTCATCGCGATTACCGAAATGGTTCTGGCGAAGGCCAAAGACGATTATGGTTCGCGTCTGCAATGACTGCTGGGGAAACAATAATGGCAATAGATGAAAATACCGGCAACCTCGACGTGAAACTGCTTGAGCTGCTTGTTTGTCCGCTAACCAAGGGGCCGCTCCAATATGATGCGGAAAATAATGAGTTGATCTCGCAAAAGGCGAGACTTGCCTATCCGGTTCGCGGCGGTATTCCGATCATGCTGCCATCGGAAGCGCGTCCTCTGGAATAGAGGGTATCCAGCTTCGGGCAGATTTGAAGTTTAAACGAATCTGCCCGATAAAGCCGTTATATAATTTCTGCATGTCCTCTGTTCTTTTTCATAAATTTCGCATCGCGGGTTGTTGCTTGCCGCGCGAGGGGGTTCTATAACCCTCGCGGAACTTGAAAGCGCGATATCGGAAATTGATTTCCCTGCCGCTATTGTGTGAGAAAAAACAGAGGCTTGGCATTATGGCATCCAGAAAACTCCTTCTCCTGCCCGGCGATGGCATCGGTCCCGAAGCAATGGCTGAGGTCCGCAAAATTATCGCTTTCCTCAATTCGGGTCTGAATCTCGGTTTTGAAACCGATGAAGGCCTGGTTGGCGGATCGGCATATGATGCGCACGGTCAGGCGATTTCTGATGCGGATATGGAAAAGGCGCTTGCTGCTGATGCTGTGCTTTTCGGTGCGGTTGGCGGTCCTAAGTGGGATAGCGTTCCTTATGAAGTACGTCCCGAAGCAGGTCTCTTGCGTCTGCGCAAGGATCTCGCACTTTATGCGAACTTGCGTCCGGCAATCTGCTATCCGGCCCTCGCACATTCATCGTCGCTGAAGCCGGAAGTGATCGAAGGCCTCGACATTCTGATCCTGCGCGAGCTTACCGGTGGTGTTTACTTCGGCGAGCCTAAGGAAATCATCGACCTGGGCAATGGCCAGAAGCGCGGTATCGATACGCAGATTTACGACACCTACGAAATCGAACGCATTGCCGATGTGGCTTTTGAACTTGCGCGCACCCGCGGCAACAAAGTTACGTCGATGGAAAAGCGCAATGTGATGAAGTCGGGCGTCCTGTGGAATCAGGTCGTTACCGCTCGTCACAAGGAAAAGCATTCGGATGTTGAACTTGAGCATATGCTGGCTGATGCTGGCGGTATGCAGCTCGTTCGCTGGCCGAAGCAGTTCGACGTGATCGTGACCGACAACCTGTTTGGCGATATGCTTTCCGACGTTGCTGCTATGCTGACCGGTTCGCTCGGCATGTTGCCGTCGGCTTCGCTCGGTGCTGCTGATGGTGTTACCGGCAAGCGCAAGGCGCTTTACGAGCCAGTACATGGTTCGGCACCAGACATTGCTGGCCAGGGTGTTGCCAATCCGATTGCCATGATCGCCTCGCTTGCCATGTGCCTGCGCTACTCGTTCAACCTGATCGATGAAGCTGATCGTCTGGAAGCTGCGATTGCCGGTGTTCTCGATGATGGTCTGCGCACTGCCGACATCTGGTCGGAAGGCACCAACAAGGTTGGCACCACCGAAATGGGCGATGCAATTCTTGCAAAGTTCAAGGCGCTTTCGGCTTAATCGCTGATAATACCTTTTAGAAACGGCCGCTGTGCAGAGATCGCGCAGCGGCTTTTTTATTATTTTCAGTCGAGCTGTATTGTGAAGTTTGCGAACACCGCAGCTATCAGCAAGGCGATGAAGAAATATTGAAATCCCTTCCTTTTGATCCGCATTGCAAACAATATCACGGCAGTTTCGATCGCAAAGAAAATGAAATCGCCGAGCGGAGATTCTTCATTATTGATTGAAATGCTGGGGCCAGCACTGCGCACAAGTTCCATCAGATTGAGCAATATCAATAGTGACAGCAGCCATGTTTTTCGCGACATAAAATAGCGTTCATAGTCGCCATATTCCTTAATGTCGTCCGGCGTTAAAGTAACGCACATGAAAAACAGGCCGAAAACATAAAGAAGGTCTGAGACATAGGTATAGACATTGTATGTCTTTGTGCTGCTTTCAAAAAGATAGTCCCACCAGAACTGAATGATCCAGAGGAAAACAACAATAACCCATCCGATATGCATATAAGATATTTTATGCTTGTTCGGATGCTGGACGAAACGCGAAGCAAAGATGAGCAGCCGTGACATGCACAGACTGATACCCATGCCATTGATAATTCTCATATGAGAGAAAGCATCAGCAGCACTGATTGCTGTGTCGACTCCTGAAGGCAATTCTTCACCTGCTTGTTCAGTTTGTTAAGGATGCACGGCTGTCTTACAGCGGTTCCAGTTCAGAATGAATCGTTGGAACCGCTGTAACTGTTTGTTCTTGCGCAATATCCGACGCAAAATCGCTTCGCACTTTTGCTGGAAATGCTATGATATTCAGAATAAATAGCGTGTGTTTGACTAAGAATGAATAGAATTGTTTTGTTATAGTAAAGTTGTTTCGCCGCTCTGCAGAAAGTGGATAGCTGGAAAATAAACGCCCGATTTCCGGCTGCAATTTATCGCCAGGACGCTAAGAATAGTGGTCATGTTGAACACACTTCCCGATATGAACACCTTGTATGACGCCTTGCTTGCCCGCAACACTGCGTATGAAGGCAAAGCCTATGTTGGCGTGCTTTCGACGGGCATTTTCTGCCGGCTGACCTGTCCTGCACGAAAGCCGTTGAAAGAGAATTGCCGGTTTTTTGCTTCAATACCTGAATGCATTGCCGACGGTTTTCGTGCTTGCAAAAGATGCCACCCGTTGCAGCCCGCAGCGGAAGCGGATGTTTCTGTCGATCGTCTGCTGAAGGCGTTGGAAGCACAGCCGCAACGGCGCTGGAGCGAGGGTGATGTCGCTGGCATGGGCTTTGATCCATCGACCGTGCGACGTAGTTTCAGGCGGCATTTTGGTATTACCTTTCTTGAAATGGCTCGGCAGGAACGGTTGCGACAGGGTTTCCAGACACTTGCGCAGGGTGAGCGTGTCATCGATGCCCAAGTCGATGCGGGTTTTGAATCACCCGATGCGTTCCGCAATGCTTTCGCCCGAATTCTAGGTCTGGCCCCGGCGCAGTTACAAAAGGATGGCTTGCTCCGCGCAGATTGGATTAAGACGCCGCTCGGTACAATGATTGCCGTGTGTGATCAGTCATCCCTGCATTTGCTGGAATTTGCTGATCGCAAGGCGTTGCCGCAAGAGCTGAAAAAGCTGCATAAGGCCTGTTATGGTGCAATCGGTATCGGACGATATCCGTCGCATGATGTGCTGGAACGGGAGCTCGATGCATTTTTTGCAGGACGATCCGCCAATTTCAATATTCCGCTGGTGCTGCATGGGAGCGCATTTACACGCGACGTCTGGCGAGAATTGCAGAATATCGGAGCAGGCCAGACACGAAGCTATAGCGAGATTGCAAGGGCAGTAGAAAAGCCGCTTGCGGTTCGTGCCGTGGCGCGGGCGAACGGTGCCAATCAGATTGCCATCATCATTCCGTGTCATCGAGTGATTGGTGCGGATGGCTCATTGATCGGTTATGGCGGAGGCCTTTGGCGAAAGCAGAAGCTTATCGAGATCGAGGCACAATATCGTTGAGTGGACGCAATTAAAAAACGCCGCCCGATGAGGCGGCGTTTTCAGTTTATTTGAGCTCAACTAATCAATCTTATTGAGATCGACATTCTTGGTTTCCTTGACGAAGAGGAGGCCGATTACGAGCGTGATTGTTGCAAGCACAATCGGATACCAAAGTCCGTAGTATATGTCGCCCTTAGCAGCACTCATCGCGAAGACGGTTGCTGGCAGCAGGCCACCGAACCAGCCGTTACCGATGTGATATGGCAGCGACATACCGGTGTAACGAATGCGGGTCGGGAACATTTCAACCAGGATAGCGGCGATTGGGCCATAAACCATCGTGACGTAAATCACGAGAATGGTGAGAATGGCGATCGTCATAACCCAGTTGATCTGCGAAGGATCGGCGACCATCTTGAACGCGCCTGCATTCGGGATGGTGTAGACAGCCTGTTCGGGCTGAGCTGCAGCATCGGCTTCCGCCTGCGTGATGATCTTGTTCTTGACCAGATCAGCGCTCGACATGGTTGCCTTTTCACCGGCACGTACAGCTTCCGCATTCAGTTCCAGTTCCGGATTGGCTGCGATGAAGGCATCGAGCTTGGAATCTGCAACTTTGGCAGGGCTGCGTACGAGCGGCCAACCAGCCTTTTGCAGGGCGAGGTTGATGTCATGGGTCAAAGCAGCCTGCTTTGCAGTTGCTTCTGCACCAGCTGCATTCGCATCAAACGAAGTTACAGTGGATTCACCGATCTTGACCGTTGCAGGCTGTCCGGCAGGGCCGATTACAACATCATAAGGCACAGCACTGCGCGACAGGAAGCTCGTTGCGATATCGCAGGAGCTGGTGAATTTTGAAGTGCCTGTTGCGTTGAACTGGAAGTTACAGTCGCCAGGAGCTGCCGTAACGGTTGCACGGATTGTCTGCTCGGCCTGTGCCAGCGCCGGGTTTGCGGCCTGCGTGAGAGCTTTGAACAGCGGGAAGTAAGTTACTGCTGCAAGCAGCAGGCCTGCCATGATGATTGGCTTACGGCCGATTTTATCGGACAGCCAGCCAAAGATAACGAAGAAGCTGGTGCCGAGCAGAAGGGCTGCAGCCACCATGATGTTTGCGGTCTGGTTTTCAACCTTCAGCACGTTCTGCAAGAAGAACAGAGCGTAGAACTGACCGCAATACCAGACGACAGCCTGACCCATGGTAAGGCCGAACAGCGCGATGAGGGCGATCTTTGCATTTTTCCACTGACCGAAAGCTTCAGAAAGCGGTGCCTTGGATGTCTTTCCTTCTTCCTTCATTTTCTTGAAGGCTGGGGATTCACTCATCTGCATACGAATCCAGACCGAGATACCCAAAAGAATGATCGACACCAAGAACGGAATACGCCAGCCCCAGGCAGCAAAGGACTCAGTCGTCATCACGTTCTGAATGCTCAGAATAACCATCAATGAAAGGAACAGGCCCAGTGTTGCGGTTGTCTGAATCCAGGATGTGTAGAAGCCGCGACGACCGTTCGGGGCGTGTTCGGCAACATAGGTAGCAGCGCCACCATATTCGCCGCCAAGCGCCAGACCCTGCAACATGCGCAGAATGATCAGGATCGCAGGTGCAACAATACCGAGCGTTGCCGATCCGGGCAGAATGCCGACGAGGAACGTCGATGCGCCCATGATGACGATGGTAACGAGGAACGTATATTTACGACCAACGAGATCGCCGATACGTCCGAAGACGAGTGCGCCAAACGGGCGTACGAGAAAGCCTGCTGCGAAAGCGAGCAGCACGAAAATATTACGGGTTGTTTCAGGATATTCATTGAAGAACGCAGCGCCGATAAAGGCAGCAAGTGTTCCGTAGAGATAAAAATCGTACCATTCAAATACAGTGCCGAGCGAAGAAGCGAAGATCACCTTCTTTTCTTCACGCGTCATTTTAGGTGCGCCGGCCTTGGCGCTCGATTGAACTGACATTAATTCCTCCCAACAGCATTTTTGCTGATGTGCGCGGACGTTCTCCTCCAACTTCCACGCACTTTTTCCACGCAAGCATGATGAACTGAATCGTTTAATCCGTTTATTATCTTTTAGTATGAGAACCGCTCGGCTTGTTGCCCCGTGAAAGTTGACAGGCTGCGAGCCGAAGACGAGCGTGGTCGCAATATTGTCAGAACTGAAAATCTGGCAGCTCTTTTCTTGAGGAGATCATACATGAAGCGTTTTGAAGGGGGCTGCCTTTGCGGCAATGTGCGGTTTGTTGTTTCCGGTTCACCCTACCGCGTAGGAATTTGCCATTGTCTTGATTGTCGTAAGCATCACGGCGCTTTGTTTCACGCATCGGCGATTTTTCCAGACAGTGCGGTAACAATTGACGGTGAAACAAAGGATTATGCGGGACGATATTTCTGTCCGCGTTGTGGCTCCTCGGTCTTTTCAAGATCGGAAGATGAGGTTGAAATCAATCTGGGGTCTCTAGATTCCCCAGATCAGTTCAAGCCAACCTATGAGCTCTGGACTATCCGGCGTGAATCCTGGTTGCCGCCATTTCCACTCAAAAGACACTATGAACGTGACCGCGATGGCACGACTCGCAGCGAAGACTAGATCAGGCAACGCTGATAGATGGTAATGTGCGCGCTATTCCTGTCCGTTTGGCGTTGGAATGCCTTTATTTTAGGCGTGACCGCGTACGCTGTGACGATGAAATAGGAATGATTATCCAAATACGACCTCTAACAGCCATTTTTCGTCGAATTTGGTTTTTTTCTCACGCATTGGGTGTTAAGTCGCTCTCGCGATAAATGCCGACAAATTCCCAGAGTTAAATTCATCCGCATGCCCTAAAATATCGCAGTGACGACATTTGCAGATTGATTTATGTCGCTGAGCGAACATCGAGCCCAGAGCCTGAAAGCCCCAAACATGACTGCACGTCTTTCATTCGCGCGCGAGCGTATCAACGTTCTTCTTCTCGAAGGCATTAACCAGTCTGCTGTCGATTATTTCAAATCGTCCGGTTACACCAACGTCGTTCATCTGCCCAAGGCACTCGACAAGGCTGAGCTGATCGAGGCGATTTCATCCGCGCATATCGTTGGCATTCGTTCTCGCACGCAGCTCACCGACGAAGTGTTTGAAGCGGCGCAGCGTCTGATCGCAGTCGGTTGTTTCTCGGTCGGCACCAATCAGGTTGATCTGAAAGCCGCCCGCAAGCGTGGTATTCCGGTATTCAACGCACCTTTCTCCAACACCCGCTCGGTTGCTGAACTGGTGATTGGCGAAATCATCATGCTGATGCGTCGTATTTTCCCACGCTCCAATGCAGCCCATGTCGGCGGCTGGGACAAGAGCGCGACTGGCAGCCGCGAAGTCCGTGGCAAGACGCTGGGTATCGTTGGCTACGGCAATATCGGTTCGCAGGTTGGTAATCTTGCTGAAAGCCTCGGCATGACGGTCCGCTATTTCGACATGACCGACAAGCTGCAATATGGCAACGTGATCCCGACGGACACGCTTGATGAATTGCTCGAAATTTCGGACGTAATCAGCCTCCATGTGCCATCGAACAAGTCGACGGCCAAGATGATTACCGAAGCGAAGCTGCGCAAGATGAAGAAGGGTGCCTTCCTCATCAACAATGCACGCGGAACTGTGGTCGATCTGGAAGCATTGGCTACAGTGCTCAAAGAAGGTCATCTTGCCGGTGCGGCAATTGACGTCTTCCCGGTTGAACCGGCTTCGAACAAGGACCCGTTTGTTTCGCCATTGCAGGGACTGGAAAACGTTATCCTGACCCCGCATATCGGCGGTTCCACCGAAGAAGCGCAGGAGCGCATCGGTATGGAAGTCAGCCGCAAGCTGGTTGAGTATTCCGATGTCGGTTCTACGCTGGGTGCGGTTAACTTCCCGCAGGTTCAGCTGCCTGCACGTCCAAGCGGCACGCGCTTCATGCATGTGCATGAGAACCGTCCGGGCATCCTCAACAGCCTCGTCAACATCTTCTCATCGCACAATATCAACATCGTCAGTCAGTTTCTGCAGACCGATGGTGAAGTCGGCTATGTGGTTATCGAAGGCGATGCGATGGAAGAACATGCCGAAGATGTGCTTCAGGCAATGCGCGAAATTCCGGGTACGGTTCGCACGCGTCTGCTTTACTAATTAGAGCATCATTTTTGAAAGGCCCGCGCAGCATTCGCTGCGCGGGCCTTTGTCATTTCGTGGTCTCTGCGTAATAAGCGGGATCGTTCCTGCATATTTGAGCAGTTTTGTTGCGCTCATCGCTGCAAACACATTGACTCTTTTTTCAAAGGGCTTAAAAGCGCAATCGGAAAAGGAGACAATCCCGTGAACGCTTCTCGCGCATCACATAGCCTGTGTGGACTGAATGGCCTCATCGCCATTGACAGCCCTATGGCGTCCGTTTCCAAAACTACCACGGCCACTTGCATTAAAACGACCACCAAAACGGTCTGACCCCTTGGCCTGCTCGCCCTCTCTCCCCGGGTCCGGCCCAGGGATAAGGCCCGCTGGTCGCGGGTTTTTATGGAAGCGGAGAGGACAGGAGAAGGTAAATGGGTTTCAAGATTGCAGTCGTCGGCGCCACCGGTAATGTCGGGCGCGAAATGCTCAATATCCTCGAAGAACGTGGCTTTCCGGCTGATGAAGTCGTAGCGCTTGCTTCGCGTCGCAGCCAAGGCACGGAAGTATCCTATGGCGACAAGACGCTGAAGGTTAAGCCGCTCGACCAGTATGATTTCTCAGATACCGACATCTGCCTCATGTCCGCTGGCGGCAACATTTCCAAGGAATGGTCGCCAAAGATCGGTGCGCAGGGCTGCGTTGTTATCGATAACTCGTCCGCATGGCGCTATGACGCCAATGTGCCGCTCATTGTTCCTGAAGTGAACCCTGATGCGATTGAAGGTTTCCGCAAGAAGAACATCATTGCTAACCCGAACTGCTCGACTGCGCAGCTCGTCGTGGCTCTGAAGCCTCTGCACGATGCAGCCAAGATCAAGCGCGTTGTTGTTTCGACCTACCAGTCCGTTTCGGGTGCTGGCAAGGAAGGCATGGACGAATTGTTCCAGCAGTCGCGTGCAGTATTTGTTGCTGATCCTGTCACCGCTCAGAAGTTCACCAAGCGCATCGCGTTCAACGTGATCCCGCATATCGATGTCTTCATGGAAGACGGCTACACCAAGGAAGAATGGAAGATGGTGGCCGAAACCAAGAAGATGCTCGATCCAAAGATCAAGCTTACGGCAACGGCTGTTCGTGTACCTGTGTTCATCGGTCACTCGGAAGCAGTCAACATCGAGTTTGAAAATCCGATTTCGGCTGAAGAAGCGCGCGAAATTCTGCGCGAAGCGCCTGGCTGTCAGGTTGTCGATAAGCACGAAGACGGCGGCTATATCACGCCGTATGAATCGGCTGGCGAAGATGCAACCTACATCAGCCGTATCCGTGAAGACATCACGGTTGAAAACGGTCTGGCACTTTGGGTTGTTTCCGACAATCTGCGCAAGGGCGCTGCTCTTAACACGATCCAGATCGCAGAACTGCTTGTTGCTCGTGGCCTGATTACGCCAAAGGCACTTGCTGCTTAATCGAGATTGCAGTTTGACAAAACAAAAGCGCCGGGAAACCGGCGCTTTTTTTAATAGTGCGTTCTGAAAAGTGTGGAATGGTTTTCGGGATGTGCGTTCGGAATCTAACCCGAGATACTGCCTTTGAGATTGTTGCGGACATCAAGCAGCTGTGCTCGAAGATCCTGCAAGTCACTGATGGGCTGACCGAGTGCACAGAAGACCTGCTCAGGAATGCTTTCGGCCTCTAGGCGCAAAGCCCTGCCTCCATCGCTCAGCGTAATGCGGACCTGCCGCTCATCCTGGCTGTCTCTGCGACGCGCGATATGCCCTGCTGCTTCCAGCCGCTTCAAAAGCGGGGTGAGGGTGCCGGAATCGAGACCGAGTTTCGCGCCGATTTCAGAAACCGTGCGGTTATCCTGTTCCCACAAAACAATCATGACCAGAAACTGCGGATAGGTCAGTTCCAGTTTGCTGAGGATCGGTTGATAAGCGCGGGTTAGCGCATTCGCGGTCAAATAGATCGCGAAACAGACCATATCCGACAGATTGAGATGGGATTCTTTTGGGTCTTCTTTCATAGCGCAAGCTCCATGGCAGAACTTTACATGAGGTGCAATTGAATTGCGCGTCACATATTTGTGATAATATATTTTGCAAAATTAGATTGTGCACAATTCATTATTCTGCGATTTTGGTTGCGAAGATAAACGAACACCCATCAATGGAGATTTTCAATGGCTATTCTTTACACGACCCAGTCAACAGCAACTGGCGGCCGCACAGGCAGCGCCAAGACCGCTGATGGTCGTTTAAGTGTTGTTCTCGACACACCGAAGGAGCTCGGCGGTTCGGGTGGCGAAGGTACCAATCCTGAGCAGCTGTTTGCATCCGGCTATGCAGCTTGTTTCCTCGGCGCATTGAAATTTGTCGCAGCGAAAGAAAAGGTTTCCATTTCCGCTGAAAGCACAGTGACTGCCACCGTGGGTATCGGTCCGCGTGAAGATGGTACAGGGTTTGGTCTGGATGTGGCTCTGGCAGTTGCTCTGCCGGGTGTTGAAAAAGCCAAGGCGGAAGAACTGGTCAATGCCGCGCACATCGTTTGCCCTTATTCACATGCAACACGCGGTAATATCGATGTCCGCTTGAGCGTGGCATAAAGCGCATCCCGAAAAGTGGGTACCGGCTTTCGGAATAGGATGCGTGGTCAAACGAGTGAAGCAAAAGGCGCCCAAATGGGCGCCTTTGTTTCATTTATTGAGGCAGGTCATTCAACGCTTTCAATGCCGCCTCAACCTGTGCACGCGTTTCTCCGCCCAATGGCAGAATGGGTCGCGGTGGTTCGATCTTTGCAAGACCAAGCAGATCGGCGATCAGATACATGACGCGGAAACTGCCATGGGCTTTGAACAGGTTCCAGAGCGGCTCAAATGCAGCGTTGATATTCTCAGATTCTTCCTGTTTGCCACTTTGCGCAGCACGCACCAGTGCTGCAAACTGCTTTGGTAGAAGGCCCGCAGCGACACTGTAGAAAGCATCAGCGCCTGCGAGCAGAGCGTCTTTTGCTCCCCAATCGCCGCTATAACCGATGGCAAAATCATCGGGCGTTGTAGCGCGCAACTTCGCGACCTCTCCCGCGTAGTCATTATCGGCAGGTAGTGGCATTTTGATTGCCTTGATGTTTTTGAGATCTGCCAAGCGAGCAATCAGTTCATCGGTGAAAATGAAACGGGTGGTGCCGGGATTGTTGTAGATACACAAAGGTAGATCCGTCGTCTCGGCAACAGCTTTGAAATGCTGAAAGCCTTCTTCCTGTGTGAGCGGCGTATAGGACACTGGCGCGAGCAAAAGCGCATCAGCCCCGGCATCTGCCGCATCGCGGGCAAGCGCTTGCGCTTCATCGGTGCGCAATGCGCCGACGCCCACGATCAGTGGCGTCTTGCCGCCGATGTATTTCACTGCAGTCCTGACCGTATGTCGACGTTGTTCTCGTGTGAGGAAGGCATAGCCGCCAGTGCTTCCCAGCAGCCCAATCGAGTCCGCGCCTGCGTCATGGATGAGGGTGAGAAATGCGTTGAGCGCGTCCTCGATAAGATTGCCTGCTGCATCGATTGGGGTGAGGGGGAAAGCGGAGAGGCCTTTGAAAATCTTCATTGCGATACTCATTTCTCAGACAGGTTCAGCGTGACAGAAGCAGGCGAATGCCAGCGACAGCAAAGACGGCTGCAAGAACGCCTTCGATCCAGCGGCGAGCACGCCGATACATGCGCACCATGGGCGCGGTAGAGAACACAATGGCGTAGCCGCAGAAGATAGTGATGCTCAGCGCTATACAGCCGCCGAGAAATGCCGTCAGCTGCGGCCAAGACGAGTTTGTGCCAAGGCCAAGCGTTACCAGCGCGATCCATGACAGGATAGACTTGGGATTGGAAAGATGCAGCAGCAAGCCGCGTCGATAAAGCTCTCCGCCTGATAGGAAAGCATCACCGCTCGTTGCGCGGGCAGCGATTTTCTCATCCGATGTCATAGCAGCGCGTGCCGCTTTGAAGGCCAGATACAGGAGGTAAAGCCCGCCGAAAATCTTGAGAACAATCAGTGCCTCAGCAAAACGTGTGAGGATCGCTGAAACTCCGGTCGCAGCCATCAAACCCCACAAGATGGAGCCTGTCACGACGCCCGCGGCAAACATCAGTCCTGCTTTTCGGCCTTGGTTCATGGCAACGCTCATGATGCGCATATTGCTGGGGCCGGGACTTCCGGCAGCAATAACATAGGTCGTGTAAACGAGGAGAAGCTGGTAGGCCGCCGGAGAAGGGCTCATGATCGTCACTCAGTTTGAACTGAGGCAATCAATAGCATTCTCCGTATGCAATATCTGTATGCGATTGTATCGAAATCTACTGGAAAAATACCGAAATTGTCACTGTTTTGGTCAGAAATAGCAAAACAGTGCCGTTCATCGCAAATCCGTAATTCTATTCCGCCTGAGCTTCCAGCGCTTCCATATCGTCATCCGACAGGCCAAAATGGTGGCCGATTTCATGGATGAGAACATGAGTGATGATATCGCCAAGCGTTTCTTCGTGTTCGGACCAGTAATCCAGAATTGCACGGCGGAAGAGCGTGATGCGATTGGGGCCTTCGCCGGTTTGTAGGCTGAAGCGTTCACCAATACCGGTGCCCTCGAACAGACCTAACAGGTCGAAAGGCGTTTCCAATCCCATGTCCTCGACGATCTGTTCTTCGGGAAAGTCAGAGATCTGGATAATGATATCGCCGCACAGCGTCCTGAACTCTTGCGGCAGATGCGCAAGAGCTTCAATCGCGATGGATTCGATTTCGTCTAGCGAGGGCGACAAACGTGCCGCCCAGTCACCGCTTTGATCTTCTCGGGCCATTTCAGCCAATCGTGTCCTATTCACTTGTTCAGGCCACCACGCATCGACCAGAGGCGTTTACTGCAATGACCATTATGCCCAAGGACGCTGTTGGGCGTTCTTTGCTTCAAATGTATCAATGTTCGTTACTTTTTCCATGGTCAGGCCGATGTCATCGAGACCATTGAGCAGGCAGTGACGCTTGAAATCATCGAGGTCAAAGGAAATTGAACCGCCATCCGGGCCATGGATTTCCTTGGCTTCCAGATCAATGGTGAGCGTAGCATTCGCACCGCGCGATGCATCGTCCATCAGCTTGTCGAGTTCTTCCTGGCTAACCTTGATCGGCAGAATGCCGTTCTTGAAGCAGTTATTGTAGAAGATGTCGGCGAACGAGGTCGAGATTACGCAACGAATGCCGAAATCGAGCAGAGCCCAAGGCGCATGTTCACGCGAGGAGCCGCAACCAAAATTGTCGCCAGCAACCAGAATCTGGGCGTTGCGATAGCCGGGCTTGTTGAGCACGAAATCCGCATTTTCGGTTCCGTCTTCGTTAAAGCGCATTTCGGCAAAAAGCCCCTTGCTCAGACCCGTGCGCTTGATCGTCTTCAGATAATCCTTTGGGATAATCATGTCCGTATCGATATTGACGATCGGCAGGGGGGCCGCGACGCCCGTGAGCTTGGTGAACTTATCCATGTTCCTGACCTGTCGGTTGGGTATTTTAAATTTGCAGTCTGATTTACATCAGCACCGCACAGAGTCAATGTTTCAGGCCATAACTGCCTAATAGGTCGCAACCCTGGGGCAGATTAGCAGCGCTTCCGGCCTGTTTTGAGGCAAGCCGGAAACAGTTAGCGTGTTCGGCGCATGAATATGTCTGAAAATCGAATTAAATAATCAGAATCATGCGCCGAGGCGAAGTTAGACGAAATTATTGCACGTTAAGTGCAATGCCGCCGGTCTCGCTGCCGGTCAACCTGCGAGATTTCCCGTCTGCACCAACAACGACCGTAAAGCGTCTGCGCAGCATCGAGAGGTTTGGTGAAACTGCGACATCAATCGCTGGATCAAACTGCAGGGTTATCCGCCATAGATCAGGCTTGATCGTTTCTTCAACACCGATAATGCGGGCTTCAAAGGCGGTTGAATGGAACATGCCTGAAACGCGTTGGCTGACACGATAAGGGGCAGCACTTTCTTCGATGAGAGCTGCTTCAGCTTTCACGCCATGGGCTGCAAGGGTGTTCCAATCACGCGTGCCGGACTGGCGAGCAACGAGGTCTAGTGCCTTTCCGTGGCTGATATGAATGCCTTCTTCACCCAGAGCCTGCCGCAAACGGCGAGCCTGATGTTTGAAATCAGTTGTATTGTGCCCAGCAAGGATAGCTGTGGTCATGGTTTCGCTCCTGAATGTGAGCAGCATTTTCGTAAACGGGCGCTCGCATTGCCGTTTCTGCCGTCACCGGAACAGGAACGTGAATTCAGAATGCTTTACCAAGGCCGTGAGGCTGCGAGCGGCGGGTGCATTCCAACCGTAGGCTGGAAAATAAGCAGGCCTAAGGCGGATTTCAAGTCTTCTGAATGGGAGGTATTGCAACACCTCACTTCTATCAACTTTCGCTCCCGAAAGATCAATTATGCTGACAGCACGGAAATATTATATGTGCTTGACCGGATCGCCCAAATAATCAAAGTCTTATCTACGTTTTTATGTCTTATGATTAGCAGTGATGGGTGGAATATGCTTCGTTTTTTTCTCTTGGGATTAACAGTTGCAGTGATGAGTTTGCCAGCTTCTGCGGAAAACAAGCCTGGCTTCAATCCGCATGAAGGACTTTTTACAAGCAATGAAGGCATGGAACTTAAGGCTGATGTGACGCACAAAAGTGGCGATCAATATGCCGTATCTCTGTCGACAAACGTTCCAATGGTCGATAATCAGCCAGGCTGCGGTGGTGGCGTCTCCGGTGATGTCACCATTAAAGACAAAAAGGCGGTATTCAAAATCCAGAGCGAAGGTTTTGATCCGAAAGAAGCAGAGTCCGCCCGAAACCCGCGCTATTGCGAGATCAAGATGAATTTCGTTGGTGAATATAAGCTTGAGATCGAAGAGGTCGGTGGATGCACCTATTACCATGGCGCATCATGTGAGTTCACCGGAACGCTCGAACACGAAGCGAGCGGAATTTAAAAAACTTTGTCGGGCGAGCGCTTGTCTGCTGATGCAGATCAGTGCACAAATTGCGCATGAAAATAATTGCTCGCCCACGTCGTTCCGTCTTGTTCGTACCGGCATCCAATAGTCGTGCGCTTGAAAAGTCGCTGACGCTTGCAGCCGATTGCGTGATCTACGATCTGGAAGATTCCGTAGTGCCCGAGACCAAAATTGCGGCGCGAGACGCGCTGTCCGCACATTTTTCCGAGCATGCAAAGGTTGAATTCGAGCGGGTCGTGCGGGTGAATACCGCCGATACGCAATGGGGCAAAGGCGATGTTGCTGCCGCAGCCAATATGGGTGCAGACGCTGTGTTGCTGCCCAAGGTTGAGCGTCCGCAGGATGTGATTGACGCCGCCAATCGGCTAGACCGCCACGATGCGGACCCTGATATGCGTGTCTGGGCGATGATTGAAACGCCGCGCGGCATCCTCAATGCGGATGAGATTGCCGTACTTGGCCATCGTTCGGCGGCAAGGCTTGGCTGCTTTGTGGTGGGCCCAAATGATATTGCGCGCGCCACCGGCGTTCGTCCGCAAGCTGGACGGCCTTATCTGATCCCATGGCTGATGCAAATCATTCTGACTGCGCGCGCTGGCGGCATTGATGTGCTGGACGGCGTTTTCAATGACTTTCGGGATAGTGTGGGCTTTGAAGCGGAATGCTTGCAGGCAGCTCTCATGGGCTTTGATGGCAAGACGCTCATTCACCCCTCACAAATTGAGGTGGCCAATCGCGCCTTCTCCCCGTCGGATGAAGATGTGGCCCATGCCCGCGCGGTGATTTCAGTGTTTGCGCAGCCCGAAAATGCTGAGAAGGGCGTCGTGTCGCTCGATGGGCAGATGGTTGAGCGTCTGCATCTCGAAATGGCCGAGCGCGTTCTCGCAAAATCAAATTCGTCATCATAACCGAGGAAGAATGACTATGAAGCTCTATCGTTTCATCACTGGCCCAGACGATTCCGCGTTCTGTCACCGTGTTACCGCAGCGCTTAACAAAGGTTGGCAGCTTTATGGCTCGCCGACCTATGCGTTCAATGCGGCAACTGGTGTTCTGCATTGCGGTCAGCCTGTGGTGAAGGAAGTCGACGGCGTCGATTACACACCAGACATCAAGCTTGGCGAATATTGATGGCTGTCCGCCGCATCGTATCCAACATAGCGGCCGATGATCTCGCGGCCGCGAAACGCTTCTACGGAGACGTATTGGAACTTGATGTGGTGATGGACCATGGCTGGATTGTCACCTATGCCACAGATGCGGACGCAAGGGTGCAGATCAGTTTTGCCACCGAAGGAGGTTCGGGCACTCCGGTGCCCGATCTCTCCATAGAAGTAGATGATACCGATGCGGTGCTTGGGCGGATGATTGCCGCCGGCTTTAAAATTGAATATGGGCCGAGCGACGAGGAATGGGGTGTGCGGCGCTTCTTTGTGCGTGATCCCTACGGACGGCTTGTGAATATTCTCAGTCATAAGCAATGAAAAAAGGCCGGTTTCCCGGCCTTTTCATTTTTTAGTTCAACCCACGCTTTTCAATCATCGCATCCGGCGTTGGCATCTTGCCGCGGAAGGCTTTGTAAAGCTCTTCCGGATCACGGCTGCCACCGGCTGAATAGATATATTGCTTGAGCTTTGCGGCCAGTTCCGGATTAAACGCATCGCCCGTCTCCTCAAATGCCGAGAATGCATCGGCATCCAGCACTTCTGACCACATGTAGGAATAGTACCCGGCGGAGTAGCCGTCGCCGGAGAAGACATGGGTGAAATGTGGCGTGCGGTGACGCATGATAATCGCATCAGGCATCGACAGTTTTTTCAGCGTCGCCGCCTCAAAGGCCAGCGGATCGCTGATCTTTTCAGTACCTGTATGGAAAGCCATATCAACTAGCGCGGATGAGGTGAATTCCACCGTATTGAAGCCTGCATTGAAAGAGCGCGCTGCACGCACCTTATCGAGCAGTGCCTTTGGCATTGCTTCTCCAGTGCGATAGTGCACGGCATATTTTTCAAGCACAGCAGGGACTGTCAGCCAATGCTCGTAGAGCTGGGATGGCAGTTCGACAAAGTCACGCGAAACGGCGGTGCCAGAAACGGCGGGCCATGTCACATCCGACAAAAGCCCATGCAACGCATGACCAAATTCGTGGAACAGTGTGCGGGCATCGTCAAGCGAAAGAAGCGCGGGCTCACCGGCCTTCGGCTTTGCAAAATTCATCACATTGTAGATGAAAGGCTTCTGCCCGGCATTGAGCTTGTGGCTCGATTGCAGCGAACTCATCCATGCGCCAGAGCGCTTGGAGGTGCGGGCAAAATAGTCGCCTAAAAACAGGCCGCGTTCGCTGCCGTCAGCGTTCAATACCTGGAACACCCTTACATCCGGATGCCAGGCGGTGATGCCCTTCTTTTCCTCGAAACGGATACCGAACAAGCGGGTTGCAACATCAAAGCTTGCTTCGATGATCTTTTCGAGTTGCAGATATGGCTTGAGTTCCGCCTCATCAAAGGCAAAGCGTTCGGCACGGAGCTTTTCGGCGTAAAAACGCCAGTCCCACGGCGCTACTTTGTGGTTATGGCCGTCGGCCGCGATCAGACGTTCAAGTTCGGTTTCTTCTTCATGAGCCTTGGCACGCGCCTTGTCCCAGACTGGTTCCAGCAGGTCCATGACGGCCTTTGGCGTCTTGGCCATGGTGTCATCGAGCTTGTATGCGGCAAAGTTGGCATAGCCGAGCAGATGGGCCTTGCGTTCGCGCAGTTCCACCATTTCGCGCACGATCTCACGGTTGTCGGTCTCGCCGCCATTTTCGCCGCGCTTGCCCCAGGCGTTGAAAGCCTGCTCGCGCAGTTCACGATTTTCCGAGAAGGTCAGGAATGGTTCAACAATCGAGCGTGATAGCGTGACTGCCCATGCGTCCGGCTGACCACGCTCGGCTGCGGCACTTTGCATGGCGTTTTTGAGGAAATCAGGAAGCCCCGCGAGATCGGCCTCATTGGTGATGAACAAAGCCCAGCTTGATTCATCCTTCAGAACATTCTGACCGAAGCGCGCGCCGAGGCCCGCCAGCTTTTCATTGATGCCTGCGAGTTCTTTTTTGCCGGCTTCATCAAGCTTGGCACCGGAGCGAACAAAGCCTTTCCAGGTCTTCTCCAAAACGCGTTTGGTTTCGAAATCCAGATCAAGATGGTCGCGATTCTCATAAAGTGCATCGATGCGTGCAAACAGCTTCGGGTCCATCATGATGCGCGAATAGTGGCGCGACATTTTGGGTGCGATTTCGCGCTCCAGTGTCTGAATAGTCTCGTTGGTGTGAGCACCGGCACGCAGCCAGAAAATGGAGGAAACGCGATCAAGGGACTTGCCCGTCAGCTGTAAAGCTTTCAGCGTGTTTTCAATCGTGGCTTCAGCGGTCTCATGAGAAATTGCTTCCACTTCCGCAAGGTCATCAACCAGAGCTGCATCAAACGTGGCGGCGAAATCGTTGTCCTTAAATGCGTTGAAGTCCGGCAGGCCAAGCGGTCCGTTCCATTCGATAAGCGCGTGATTGTAAGCTGGCTTTTCGGACATCAGAAAACTCCACATCAATTGAATTCCATATGCACCAGATTTAGGAGTTCATCTCCTTTCGGGCAAGGGCATTTGCTGTTGTTTCGCATTGCCGGATAGCGTGGCTTGACCCTGTCTCCCACAGATAATAGGGATGAAAGACGGTCTTGCTCCCATACAAATGGGAGTTCTTACAGGTTCCTCCAATTTAGGCTTTCTGATTACGGGTTTTCTTTTTCGTGGTCACGCGGAGAGCGATTGTTGCAGTCTATGAATGTCGCGCCTGACCATCGTAATGCCCAGGATGCGCAACCCGTAATGAGCGAATTGCGGGTCGGCGTCATCGGCGGTCTTCTCGCAGCGCTGGGTCTCATGTCGATGGCGCTTTATACGCCGGCTATGACCGAGATCGTTCATGCCTTTGGCACGACTGAAGCGATGGTGAAGCTCACCATATCAGTCTATCTCGCTGGCTTCTGCGTCTCACAGCTTATCTGCGGGCCGTTGTCGGACGGCTTCGGGCGAAGACCCATCACAATCGCCTTCATGGTGATTTATCTCGCTGCCAGCATCCTCGCGTTGTTCGCAACGACCATCGACACGCTTTTGGTTGCGCGGTTCCTGCAAGGCGTTGGTGCGGCTGTCGGCGTCACGATTTCACGCGCAATCGTTCGCGATCTTTTCACCCATGACGCATCCGCGCGGGTGATGAACCTTATCGGCATCGTTATTGCGGTCGGCCCTGCTGTCGCGCCCACACTTGGCGGGGTGACGATGGAGCTGTTTGGCTGGCAGGCGATTTTTGTCGTCATGGTCTGTCTGGGAATTTTGGTTGTCCTGATGGCAATCTTCATTATCAGGGAAACCGTCAGTCGCGATCTCAGCCGTATTCGACCAAAGGAATTGCTGCGTTCCTACTGCACGTTGCTGACAAGTCGCCAGTTTGTCTACGCAAGTCTGGGCGTCGGCGGTACGACCGGAGGCCTTTATACGGCAGCTACCATTTTGCCGTTTGTGCTGATGGGGCGGGTGGGTATGACGGCAACGCAATTCGGTATTGGCCTGCTTTTGCAGACGAGTTGCTATTTCGTCGGGAGCCTGTTGTTCAGGCGGCTGATGACGATCTATCGCCCGCGACAGCTGGCCGCTGCCGGTTATGTTGCAATGGTTGCGGCAAGCATACTGATTGCGACGCTGCTCCGGGTGTTCGAGCCGGTGTATCTGCTGGTGATGCTGCCCATGGGGCTCTTTGCATTTGGAGTTGCGCTGGTCATGCCGGTGATGACATCCGCTGGCATGGCACCCTTTCCCAAGATGGCCGGTGCGGCTTCGGCCATGATGGGTTTCTTTCAGATGGGTGGCGGGCTGATTGGCGGCGCAATTGCGGCGCTGATGGGTGATCCGGTCATCGCCCTTGCAACGCTTATCCCGGCGCTCGGCTTCATCGCTGCGATTGCTTTTCTACTCTGGCTGCGTCTGCCGCAGACGGCCTGAAAATCACAATTTCAAACTCGTATGAAAAAGCTTTCATGATTATCCGCCGGGGCTTGACTTTGATTGCCGCCGGGCGCACATGACCCACGCAGCCGCATTTTCTTTGGCTGCATTTCAACCGGAGTCTTATTCTCTTATGCCAAGCGACAGTCACAGTCGATTGTTTCAGCCGTCAAGGCAGTTCGTGATCTGATCGTTTGGGGTCAGCTTGCACGGTCTGTCTTCGACGGCGGATCGACAGAAAGGCAAGCCTATGACCGACAACAACTTCGCCCCAGAAGTACTCAATGTTGCCGACCTCCCTGCTGCAGCAATTGCCAGCCGCATCGCCGATATTCGTACGGGCGACGCGGTAGAGATCGTCAATGAACTTGATGCAGATGACGCAGTCGCCGTTGTCGCCCAGCTTTCGCACGAAGATGCCATCCGCCTGCTTGATCAGCCGGAGCTGGAACGTGCCAAAGAAATTTTGGCTATTCTTCCGCCAAACATTGCCAGCCAATTGTTGGATGGCATGTCTGCTGACCGTGCAACCGACGTCTTTCAGGAACTGGAAGATGCCGATCGTGCGCGCTTATTCCCAATTCTGGCACCAGAAACAAAGGCCGCGCTGAAGAAGCTGATGGGCTATCCGCCAAACACGGCTGGTAGTCTGATGACCATTGAGTTCATCGCGGTGCCTTCCGATTGGAATGTCGGGCAAACACTTGACCATATTCGTAAGGTTGAGCGCACGCGCGAAACGGTTTACGCAATCTATGTGGTTGATCCGCAGACCCGCGTTCTTCTTGGCGTGGTCAGCCTGCGTCGCCTTATTATTCGTGAACTTGATGAGCCGATTCTCTCGCTTGCACGCGACGATGATCCAATTACGATTTCGCCGCATGAAGATCGTGAAGACGTAGCCCGTCTGTTTCGTAAGCATGATCTTCTGGCCGTTCCTGTCGTTGATGACAGCCGCCACATCATCGGCATTGTAACTGTCGATGATGTGCTGGATGCCATGACAGAAGAGGCGAGCGAAGACGCCTATCGTTTCGGTGGTATGGAGGCACTCGACAAGCCTTACATGCGTATCGGTTTTGGCGAGATGCTGAAGAAGCGCGCTGGCTGGCTGGGCATTCTGTTTCTGGGCGAAATGCTGACTGCAAGTGCGATGCAGCATTTCGAGTTGGAACTTGAAAAAGCACTCGTTCTGACGCTGTTTATTCCGCTCATCATGTCTTCCGGTGGCAATTCCGGCTCGCAGGCAACATCTTTGATTATTCGTGCGCTTGCGCTGCAGGAAGTCAAACTGAAAGATTGGTGGCGCGTTGCCATCCGCGAAGTGCCAACCGGGCTAGCGCTAGGCAGTTTCCTTGGCCTCATCGGCATGGTTCGTATCGCCCTGTGGCAGAAGCTCGGCATTTACGATTATGGCGAGCATTGGATTCTGGTCGGTGCTACCGTTGGCATGGCACTCGTCTGTATCGTGACTTTTGGCTCGGTAACGGGATCAATGCTGCCGTTTATTCTCAAACGGCTGGGCTTTGATCCGGCCAGTGCATCGGCACCTTTTGTTGCCACATTGGTCGATGTGACGGGGCTTGTGATCTATTTCAGCGTGGCGCTGGTTATTTTGTCGGGAACGCTTTTATAGGCTCTGGCGACAAAAAACTGTTAGAAATACAGTGTAAAAACGCAATTAAATCCGGGCTTTTCGGGTTAATTAAGGGGCAGTTTCGCGCTGCCCCTTTCTAAAACGCAAAAAAACCTGTAAGAGCGCCCCATTGATTTTCCGTGCATCCATCTTGGCGCGGCTCCCAACTCATATAGAAGTGATCTCCATATGGAATTGCGTAATATCGCTATTATCGCACACGTCGATCATGGCAAAACCACATTGGTCGATGAACTGCTGAAGCAGTCGGGCTCGTTCCGCGACAATCAGCGCGTTGCAGAACGCATGATGGATTCGAACGACATCGAAAAGGAACGTGGGATCACCATTCTCGCGAAAGCCACTTCGGTTGTCTGGAAGAACACCCGCATCAACATCGTCGACACGCCAGGCCACGCCGACTTCGGCGGCGAAGTTGAGCGTATTCTTTCGATGGTGGACGGCGCTATCGTTCTCGTCGATGCTGCTGAAGGCCCAATGCCACAGACGAAGTTCGTTGTTGGCAAGGCACTGAAGGTTGGCCTGCGTCCGATCGTTGCGATCAACAAGATCGACCGTCCGGATGGCCGTCATGAAGAAGTCATCAACGAAGTTTTCGACCTCTTCGCCAATCTCGACGCAACTGACGAACAGCTCGACTTCCCGGTTCTTTACGGTTCAGGCCGTAACGGCTGGATGGCGCTGAACCCAGAAGGCCCGCAGGACGAAGGTCTGGCACCACTGTTCGATCTGGTTCTCAAGCACGTTCCAGCGCCAAAGGTTGCCGAAGGCCCGTTCCGCATGATCGGTACGATCCTTGAAGCTGATCCGTTCCTTGGCCGCATCATCACCGGTCGCATCCATTCGGGTTCGATCAAGTCCAACCAGGCCGTCAAGGTTCTTGGTCAGGATGGTTCACTGCTCGAAAATGGTCGTATCTCGAAGATCCTTGCATTCCGCGGCATCGAGCGTCAGCCGATTGAAGAAGCACAGGCAGGCGACATCGTTGCTATCGCCGGTCTCTCCAAGGGCACCGTTGCTGACACATTCTGCGATCCTTCGGTCAGCGAGCCTCTCGCAGCTCAGCCAATCGATCCGCCAACTGTTACCATGTCCTTCATCGTCAATGACAGCCCTTATGCTGGCACTGAAGGCGACAAGGTTACGAGCCGCGTTATTCGTGACCGTCTGCTGAAAGAAGCGGAAGGCAACGTTGCGCTCAAGATCGAAGAATCCAACGAAAAGGATTCATTCTTCGTTTCCGGTCGTGGCGAATTGCAGCTCGCAGTTCTCATTGAAAACATGCGCCGTGAAGGTTTTGAGCTTGGCGTTTCGCGTCCACGCGTTGTCATGAAAGACGGCGAAAACGGCGAGAAGCTTGAGCCTGTTGAAGAAGTTGTCATCGACGTCGATGAAGAATATTCGGGCACTGTTGTTCAGAAGATGTCTGAACGTAAGGCCGAAATGGTCGAGCTGCGTCCTTCGGGCGGCAATCGCGTTCGTATGGTGTTCTACGCACCGACTCGTGGTCTGATCGGCTATCAGTCGGAACTTCTGACCGATACACGCGGTACGGCGATCATGAACCGTCTGTTCCATGATTATCAGCCATACAAGGGCGAAATCTCGGGCCGTAACAACGGCGTTCTGATTTCCAACGATCAGGGTGAAGCTGTTGCTTACGCTCTCTTCAACCTCGAAGATCGTGGTCCGATGATTATCGACGCTGGCGTCAAGGTTTATCAGGGCATGTTGATCGGCATTCACAGCCGCGACAACGATCTTGAAGTCAACGTGCTCAAGGGCAAGAAGCTCACCAACATCCGCGCCGCCGGTAAGGATGAAGCCGTGAAGCTGACGCCTCCGATCCGTATGACGCTGGAGCGCGCTCTGTCTTGGATTCAGGACGATGAGCTGGTTGAAGTGACGCCAAAGTCGATCCGTCTGCGCAAGCTTTACCTCGATCCAAACGAGCGCAAGCGTTTTGAAAAGAGCGGCAAGGGCGCTGCCTGATTGCTTCTGACGATCTGATAAGAGAAACGGCGCCATTCGGCGCCGTTTTTATTTTATCATTCAAGTAAAAGTTGGTAGTTTGACAAAGTCTTTTAATTAGTAAAATGTAATATAATAAGGATTTTCTATTTTTAATTGATTGTTATCAGTTTTTGCTGTTTCCTTACTGTGAGTAAGGCAAAGTATTCCCGGTTTATAGGAACTGCGAACAATGTGTTTAGCCTGCAATCCCGGACTGATAGCTGTATTCAAACACGCAACGTCAAGGCGTGATTTCCTCAAGTACATGGGCGGTGCGGCGGTATCCGCTTTTGCGGCAACGGCGGTCGAACCAGCTGCAGCGATGGGCAACCGCGCGTCTGCTAATGCACCGGCCGATGTCATTTTCCGTCGTGGAACCGTTCTGACAATGAATGCTGAAACTCCGCGAGCTGAGGCAATTGCTATTCGTGGCAACCGTATTCTGGCCGTCGGCACCGCAGAGCATGTCGATAAGTTTCGCGGTAGCACCACGCGTACGATCGACTTAGACGGCAGAACATTGATGCCGGGTTTGATCGATCCGCATATGCATTCGGTCTTCGTTGTGATGGACGACTGGATCGATGTGGGCCCGATCACGACACCGACTTTCGAACAAGTCTGGAGCATGCTGCGCAACGGCATTAGCAAGGCTCGGGAAGGGGAATGGGTTCGGGCAAAGCAGTTCGATCCGAGCATCACCAAGGGTTCGCACATCCCGACCCTTGCGGAACTGGATGAACTGGCGCCGAACAATCCGTTTTTCATGATGGAGAGCAACGGCCATATTGCTTATGCCAATAGCAAAGCCTTTGCGCTGGTCGGGATCACAGATACGACTCCTAACCCGGCTGAAGCGCGCTATGCCAAAACACCCGATGGTAAACTGAGCGGACGTTTGGAAGAGCCGCCGGCATTCAACGCATTTCTCGAAAAGATGCCTCTGCCGACAGCAGCAGAAGTTTCAACCAGTATTCGCCGTATGCTGGATAAGGCGGCCTCGGTTGGCTGCACGTCATTGCATGATTGCGGCGTTGGTATGATGGCACCAGCAGAACATCTGGCCTTGCTCGATCAGGTCATGTCGCAGAACCCACCGATCCGTTATCGCGGCATGCTGGTTTCGACGGCCATGGATCAGTGGGAAAAAATGAACATTAAGCCGGGTCGCGGCACGGATCTCTATCGCTATGATGGCATAAAAGCCTGGGCCGATGGTTCCAATCAGGCCCGCACGGGTTATCAGCGCGAAAACTATCTTGGCACGAATGACCGTGGTGCGATGAACTATACGCCGGAGCAGCTGACGGCTGCGATCCGTCGTGCGCATCAGGGTGGCTGGCAGGTTGGTGTTCACGCCAATGGCGATGCTGCAATCGACGCGACCATTGAAGCCTACGAAACTGTGTTGAAGGAAACCCCGCGCGACGATCATCGCCATCGTATTGAGCATTGCAGCATTTTCCATGAGGAGCAAATGCAGAAAGCTAAAACGCTGGGGCTGCAGCCGTCATTCCTTATTGGGCATGTGCGCTGGTGGGGCAAGGCATTCCGTGATGAGATTCTCGGACCGGACCGCGCAAAGTTCTACGATCCATGCGCGACGGCACTGGCACAAGGTCTGCGAATTTCTTTCCACTCCGATTGGAACGTCACGCCGATTGAGCCGCTGCGCTATGTCGAAGATGCTGTTGCTCGTGTCATGAATGACGGCGGTGAAGTGTTTTTCCCGGATGAGCGTATTCCGGCCGAGGCTGCACTTCGTGCCGTTACCATCGATGCTGCCTATCACTGCAAGATGGATGATATCGTCGGTAGCCTGGATGAAGGTAAATGCGCGGATTTTGCAATTCTGGAAGAAGATCCGACAAAAGTTGAGCCGACCAAGATCAGCAAGATTAAGGTCAGCGAAACCTGGATGGATGGTCAGAAGCGTTACAGCGCCTGAGCTTGACGTCTGAAACAAAAAAGGCGGCTGCAATGTGCAGCCGCCTTTTTTGTTTAACGCTCGCCGCGGCGATAGGGCTGCATCAGTGCCTGTGGAACGCGTGCGCGGCGCGCCATGACGATCAGCGCTACAATCGACATGATATACGGGATCATCAGGAAAAGCTGATAAGGAACGATCTTGCCGTAAACCGTCTGTAGGCGCAGCTGGAACGCGTCAAACAGCGCGAAGAGCAGAGCGCCTAAAAGCGCGCGTGCGGGCTTCCACGAGGCAAATACGACGAGTGCAATACACACCCAGCCGCGCCCCTGCATCATGGTTGGGAAAAACGAGTTGAACGCGGAGAGCGTGAGGAACGCGCCGCCAACGGCCATCAATGCGCTGCCGAACATGATCGTGAATATACGAACGCGGATCGGGTTGATGCCTTGCGCTTCGGCGGCATGTGGATTTTCGCCCGTCATGCGAATTGCAAGACCAATGGGAGTGCGGAAGAGCACATAACCGAGCAGGAGCGCCAGTGGAATAGCAAGCCATGTGAGTGCGGTCTGGGTACCAAGCACTTGTCCGATAAACGGAATATCCGCAAGCCATGACGGATTGACCGGCTGGAATGGCGTGATCGTAGGCGGGGTCGAAGACAATGGCACCAGAAGACGGAACAGGAAGTAGCTGAGGCTCGAAGCAAACAGCGTGATGCCCAGGCCCACCACATGCTGCGACAGGCCGAGCGGCACGGTGAGGGCTGCGTGCAGCAGACCGAACACCGCACCCGATGCGGCAGCAGCAAGCACGCCTATCCAAAGGTCAGCCCCATTAAAGACTGTCAGCCAGCCGATCATCGCGCCAAAGGTCATGATACCTTCGATGCCCAGATTAAGAACGCCCGCGCGTTCGCAATAAAGCGCGCCGAGCGTGCCGAAAATCAGTGGTGTTGCGATGCGCAGGACCGAGACCCAAAGGCCGGCAGAAAGCAGGATATCCATCAACTCGTTCATCGGGCGATCCTGTATTGGGTGAAGAAGAGTGCAACCAGCATGGCGAGCAGCGAAAGTGCGACGGTGACATCGGCGATGAAGCTTGGAATGCCAATGGCGCGGCTCATTCCATCTGCTCCTACGAACATTGCGGCAGCAAAGAGTGCTGAGAAAATAGCTCCGATGGGGTTCAAATTGGCCAGCATGGCAACAATGATGCCGGAATAACCAAAGCCCGGCGACAGGTCGGTCGTGACATAGCCTTTAACACCCATGACCTGTATTGCACCGGCAAGACCAGCCAGACCACCGGAAATGCAAGCAACTTTGACCAGCGTTTTGCCGAGCGGTACACCAGCGAAACGAGCGGCCTGTGGATTAAGTCCAGCTGCTTTGGTTTCAAGGCCAAAGACAGTGCGCTTCTGCACATAGGCGATGACGAGAGCAAGGGCGATGGCAATCAGAATGCCGATATGGAGCCGCATACCTGACATGATTTTTGGCAGCACGGCTGCGTCCGGTACAGGTTCTGACTGCGGCCAGCCGAAAGCCAGAGGGTCTTTCATTGGCCCTTCGATCATCATCGACACAAAGAGCACTGCGACAAAGTTTAGAAGCAGGGTTGTCACCACTTCATCGACGCCAAAGCGCAGGCGCAGACCGAGTGGGATAAGCAGAAATATCATGCCTGCGATCGCGCCAACAATCAGCAGCAGCGGAATAAGCAAGGGCGCAGGGAGCGCTAATTGCGTACCGCAGGCAACAACTGCAAGGGCGCCCATATAGAACTGACCTTCAGCGCCGATATTCCAGAGCTTGGAACGGAAGGCGACAGCGGCAGCAAGACCCGTCAGCATCAGAGGGGCCGCGCGCGTCAGTGTTTCGGTGATCGAAAGCTTTGTGCCAAATGCACCAATTGCGATCTGGCGGAAAGATTCAAGCACCGGCGCACCGGCAGCTGCAATCAGCAGGCCAGCGAGCACAAAGGCAGCGAGAACAGCGATAACCGGCGCGGTTGCCACCAAAGCCATGGGCCGTGTTTCGCGTCGTTCAATACGCATCAGTTCAGCCCCTTCGAGGTATGTGTCTGCCACTCCCCAGCCATCATCAGGCCCAGTCTTTGCGCATTGGCCTCGGCTGCATCAATCGGTGGTGACAGCTTGCCCTTGACGATGGCCTGCACGCGGTCGGCAAGGCCGATGATTTCGTCAAGGTCTTCCGAGATAAGCAACACGGCAGCCTCCTTGTCACGCGCTTCCAGAATGCGGGCATGAATGGCAGCTACGGCACCTTCATCGAGACCGCGTGTCGGCTGCGCTGCAATCAGAATGCGCGGAGCTGTTTCAAGATTGCGACCCAGGATAAGCTTCTGCATGTTGCCGCCCGAGAGCAGGCGAATACGACTATCAGGCGTGCCGCCACGCACGTCGAAGTCCTTGATGATGCGATCCGTAAATTCACGCGCTGCCGCTCGATTGACCAGAATGCCATTGGAAAACTGCGGATCACGCACGCGTTCAAGTACGGCATTTTCCCAAAGCGTCAGGTCACCGATTGCACCTTCTGCATTGCGATCTTCAGGGATGCGGCCAACACCGTCTGCCACAAATTGACGGGGGTCAAACTTTGTCACCGCTTGTCCGAATAGAGCGAGTGAACCATTGGCAGGCTGGCTAAGTCCCGAAACAAGACGACCCAGCGCTGCCTGACCATTTCCGGAAACGCCGATGATGCCCAACGTCTCGCCTGCACGCAGATGAAAATCGAGATCGGTCAAGCGTGTCGCGCCATCCTCTATCACGGTTACGTTCTTTGCCTCGAGCAAAGTCTCACCGGGAGTAGCGGCTGCGCGCGAAGGGCGCGAAACACGGCGACCGACCATAAGTTCAGCCAATTCTTCCTTGGATGTTTCGGACGCTTTGCGCTCAGCCACAAGCGTGCCGCCACGCAAGACCACAACGCGGTCAGCGGCAGACATGACTTCATGCAGCTTATGCGAAATGAAAATCAACGACAGGCCCTGACGTGCCATTTCTTTCAATGTCGCAAACAGGTTTTCGGCTTCCTGGGTGGTCAGAACGGCAGTCGGCTCGTCGAGGATGAGAATGTCCGCGTCGTTATATAGCGCTTTGAGAATTTCCACGCGCTGCTGCTCGCCGACCGAAAGATCACCAAGCCGCGCATCGGGATCGACCTGCAAGCCAAAGCGCTTGGCGATTTCTGCGATCTTGGCATGAGCAGCGCCATGCGCTGACTTCAGCTTCCAGAGGCTTTCGGTGCCGGTGATGATGTTTTCCAGAACCGTGAGATTGGGAGCCAGCGTAAAATGCTGATGCACCATACCAACGCCCGCATCGATTGCGGCACGTGGCTTACCTTGCGGGATTTCGGCGCCCTTGACGAAGACGCGGCCTTTATCGGGAACATAATGGCCAAAGAGGATATTCATCAGCGTCGTTTTGCCAGCGCCGTTTTCGCCCAGGAAAGCGAGGATCTCGCCACGCTCAAGCTTTAACGAAATATCGTCATTGGCGGTCAGCGCGCCGAACCGCTTGGTGATGTTTTGCAGTTCAAGAACTGTGGTGGTCATGTGTTCAACCCCGCAACGGGAAATTTGTGCTGCCAACGATGGTCCTCTTCCATCAGCTCGCCAAGGTTCAAGAGAAGATTGTCCGCTCCCATCGGAGCAATCAACTGAATTGCAAGCGGCATACCGTTTGCATCCTCGCCAAAAGGCATGGAAAGCGCCGGGAAGCCGGAAATATTAGCCAATGCCGCATAAGGGGCAAATGCATTCATCTTATGCCAATGTGCGTCCACATCGTCATGATCCATCGCGTATGAGCCGATGGGCTGCGGACCACGCGCCAGCATCGGCGTAATCAGCACATCGATATCATGGAAAATCTGCCAGAGCTGATAGGCGGTCGTAACGCCACCATTCATAGCGTTGTAGAGTTCGACTGCGCTCATCTTGCGCCCGCGTGATGCCACGGCCTGTGTTAGTCTTTCGAGCTTTGCTTCATCAATGGAAAATGCATCAATCGCAAATGCCAGATTGGCCGAAATAATCCGGTCAAAAGCCGTCGCGCTGGCATCGACAGGTGATGAAAGCGCGTCTGCATCGATCGTGCGGATTGTATGGCCCTGCGTTTCCAGAAAACGCGCCGCATCGGCAACAACTTGCTGGCGTTCTTCTGTCACGGGGTATTTGGTCAAATCGCCCGAAACAACGCCTATGCGCAACTTCGAAAGGTTCGTGCCCGATGCGAAGGCGACATCGGGAAGAAAGCTTTCGGTATTTCCAGCGACCAGTGGGAATAGCGCTTTTGTATCGCGGATTGAACGACAAAGTGCAAATTCGCTTGCGATACCTGCGAGGTAATTACCGAAATGCGGACCAGCTGGCATAGCACCACGGCTCGGCTTGAAACCAATCAGCCCGCAGGTTGCCGCTGGAACGCGGATCGAGCCTCCAGCATCGGTTGCATGGGCTATTGACACGATACCAGCTGCCACGGCTGCGGCAGCACCGCCGGATGAGCCGGCAGGCGAAAGTTTTTCATCGATAGGGTGGCGAGCGAGGGGGCCTTCTGTCGGCTCGCTTGCAAGCGCCATACCGAATTCGGGAACGGTTGTTGTCCCGAAGAAATTAAGCCCGGCTTTGCGCAAACGGGCAGCGAGTTCTGAATCAAGTTCGCGCGGCGCATCTGCGCAGGCGCGTGAGCCAAGCCGGATCGGCAGGCCAGCGCAGGGGCCGCCAAGATCTTTGAAAAGCGACGGCACTCCGGCAAATGGAGCGTTGTGATCAAAAGCGATCGCATTTCTGCGCCCCAACTCTTCGTCGAGATATGCAATGGCGCCCAGAGGGCGCCATTTTTCTGCGGCTTCAATCGCGGCATCCATAGCCTCTCGTGCGGTCAAAACGCCTTTCGCAATCGCTTCCGCGAGCGCTGTTGCATCCTGTTGCTTGATATCGAGTGCCACGTCTGCTGTCCTGAAATCGTTTACTTAGGTTCAGCCGGATTTGGCTCGATTTTGAAAGTGCCAGCCTTGATCTCGGCGCGACGTGCTTCCATCTTGGCTTCGACTTCTGCTGGTGCTGAGCCCTTGACATAAACGATGTCGTTGCCGCCTTCCTTCATCAGGCTGAATGGCGTGTAATCCTTGCCGGTCGGCGTTCCTGCCTTAACGTCAGCAATGGCTGCATTGAGGATCGGGCGGAAATACCACATCGCATTGGCGAAGACGGTGTCCGGGTAGCGTGGCGTGTAATCGATCAGCGAACCGATTGCCTTGATGCCGCGTTCCTTGGCGGCATCTGCTGTACCGATACGTTCGCCAAACAGGATATCTGCACCGGCGTCGATCTGGGCAAGACCAGCTTCACGGGCCTTTGGAGGATCAAAGAATGTGCCGATGAACGAAGCATTGAACTTTGCATCCGGGCGGGTTTCTTTAACGCCATCCTGGAAAGCATTGATGAGCATGTTGACTTCCGGAATTGGCACAGCGCCAACCGAGCCAAAAGTGCCCGACTTGCTCATGCCGCCTGCGAGCATACCTGCAAGATATGCGGCTTCAAAATTCCAGGTGCCGAACACGCCGAAATTGTCGCCCTGTGGCTTGCCGGAAGAGCCCATTATGAATGTCGTCTGCGGATAGTCGCCTGCAACCTGGCGTGCTTCACGTTCAACAGCATAGGATTCGCCGACGATCAGCTTGATGCCTTGTTCGGCATATTCGCGCATGGCGCGTGGATAATCGCTGGCAGAAACGCCTTCTGAGAAGACATATTCGATGACGCCTTCGTCATGTGCCTGCTTGAGTGCTTCATGAAGGCGCGAATTCCATGCGTTCTCAACTGGTGACGCGTGAATGCCTGCGACTTTCAATTTCTCATCTGCTGCAAAAACGCGGGTTGAAATTGCTGTTACGCCGAATGCCGCAGACATTGCGAGAACGCTGCGGCGTGTGAGTTTGGACGTTGTGGTCATGGGAACCCCTCTTGGGTGATGTGTAGACGTGCAATTATGCGCGACTGATTGCTTTGCCTCTTTTCTCGAGGCTTATGAGCAACGTCACGTATTTCAGACGAATCTGCCGTTAATTCAAGCGCTTTTATCAGGCGATTGAAAAAGAGGCACTGGTTTTTCGTCGTATCTTTGTGGGTATATCATCCTTGTGGTGCATAGTCGGAACCGTCGACTGATGAAGGGCGACCTTCAAGGTTGAGTGCGCTGACACGCTGCGGAGTTTCGGCGATGATCTTGCCGCGTTTCACAACTGTCAGACGGTTTGCCTTGAGACGCAGAGCTTCCAGCGGGTCGCGTGCCTGCAACACCACGAAATCTGCGTTGCAACCTTTTTCAAGGCCATAGCCTTCAAGGCCAAGCGCCTTTGCCGAATTAACAGTGAGAGAGTTGAAGACCTGCTTCTTCCCTTCAATCGATGTCATCTGTGCGACATGAACGGCCATATGACCGACTTCGAGCATGTCGCCCGAACCCATCGAATACCAAGGGTCCATCACGCAGTCATGGCCAAAGGCCACGTTGACACCAGCCGCCATCAGTTCAGGCACGCGGGTCATGCCGCGACGCTTCGGGTAGGTGTCGGCACGGCCCTGCAGGGTGATGTTGATCAGCGGATTTGGAATTGCGTTCATCTGAGCTTCCGCAATGAGCGGAATGAGCTTGGAAACGTAATAATTATCCATTGAGTGCATGGAAGTGAGATGCGAGCCGGATACACGGCCCTGCAGACCAAAACGCACCGTCTGTGCAGCCAATGTCTCAACATGGCGCGACATTGGATCGTCTGTCTCGTCGCAGTGGATATCAACCGGCAGTCCACGCTCCGCGGCAATGCGGCAGAGTTCTTCAAGCGAGGCCGCACCATCCGACATGGTGCGTTCGAAATGCGGAATGCCGCCGACGACATCAAGGCCCATATCGAGCGAACGGTTGACGAGATCGACAGCGCCGGGCGAACGATAGTAGCCATCCTGCGGAAACGCCACGAGCTGGAGGTCGATATATGGCTTCACCTTTTCGCGGACTTCGATCATAGCCTCAGCCGTGAGCAGACGTGGATCGCTGACATCGACATGGCTGCGAATGGCAAGCAGGCCCTGGCTTACTGCCAGATCGCAATAACGCAAGGCGCGCTCGACCATGGCTTCAACCGTCAGCATTGGCTTTAATTCGCCCCAAAGCGCGATGCCTTCCAGTAGCGTGCCCGAGCGGTTTAAGCGCGGCAGGCCGAGCGACAAAGTCGCGTCCATATGGAAATGAGGGTCGACGAAAGGCGGTGTGACGAGACGATCAGAAGCGTCGATTTCCTTGGCGGCCTGATGTTCACCCTTGGATGGCACAATATCAGCAATCTTGCCATCCTTGACCAGAATGTCCTGCTTTTCACGTCCGTCGGGAAGATTGGCGTTTCTCACAATCAAATCGAACATCGGCGGACCTTTCATGTTTTAGCAGGGTGAGCGGCGGGTGGGGCGCAGGCTCATATTTCATTGCCTTATACCCAACGTTGAGCGTGCGCAATGCTAACGGAGCCATAAGGGGTCGTCATCCGCAGCGTAAAATGCTAGGCCCCCAGAATATTGCTTACAGGGTAGCCATGTTCACCATCAGCCGCATTGAAACCGTCACGCAGGAGATAAAAAAGAGCCGCTTTTTGGGTGTGGCCGCTCCTGTGGCCAATGAACAGGCAGCAAAAGATTTTCTGGCTGAGCACTCCGATCCCGCTGCCAATCACAATTGCTGGGCATGGCGCATCGGACAGAACTATCGCTTCAGCGACGATGGCGAACCGAGCGGCACGGCAGGCAAGCCCATTCTGCAGGCAATAGACGGGCAGCAGCTCGATAATATCGTGGTTGTGGTCACGCGCTGGTTTGGAGGCATTCTGCTCGGCAGTGGCGGATTGATGCGTGCATATGGCGGCACGGCTGCCATGTGTCTGCGTCAGGCGGAAAAGACCGAAGTGATCCCGTTAATCGGCTTTTCGCTTGCCTGCGATTTTTCCGACCATGCGCTTTTGAAAGCGCGACTTACAGCCGCCGAGCATGTGACGATTGTGCATGAAAATTTCACGGCAACAGGCGTCGAAATCACCGGCACTATGCCGCTCGCAGTTCAAAGTGAGCTGGCGCAGCTTGCCACCGATCTTACGCGCGGCAAGACAATCATCAAATTTGACGATTGATCAGGGCGCATCTCGAAAAGTGTGAAACGGTTTTCGGGCAAAGATGCGCGCAAAGTAAAAATTCGAGCGCGATGCGCTCTAAGAGAGCTGTGACTTCCGAAGTGCTTCTGCCGAATAGTGCTTGCGCTTGTCTTCATACATCAGCAGGTCAGCCCGCTTCGCAACAGTTTCCAGTTTTTCGCCTTGCATACTGGTAGCGGCGCCCATCGAAAGCTCAATTTTGAGCTGCGAATAATACTGATTGTTGATGTCGACCAGCCGGCGGATGTCTTCCATGACCGCATCTGCACCGCGCTCATCCACATAAGGCAGCACAACTGCGAATTCGTCGCCGCCGATACGGGCAGCATGGCCGGGCAGGTTCACAGCTTCATTAAGCACTTCTCCGATGCGCCGAAGCAAGCCGTCGCCGCTGGCATGGCCCAACTGATCATTGGCTGCTTTCAAACCGTTGAGATCGATAATGATGATGGAAACGGGCGTATGGCCCTTGCGCTCAAGTCGGTTCAATTCATCAACATAGAATGCGCGGTTATGCAGCTTGGTCAGCACATCATGCTTGCCGAGATATTCGAGATAGGCTTCGGCCTTTTTGCGCGCCGTAATATCGGCGAGCGCAACCTGAACCAGCGACCAATCGTCTTCGTGGCCGGGTAGCACCGAGAACTGCAGCAAGAGGTGGCGCTCGGTGCCATCAAGCGCATAGTTGACCACTTCGCGGCGCTGAAAATATACGCCATTCCAGAGATCGATCAGCTGCTCGCGGAAATTTGTCTCCATATCGTCTTTGAAGACGTTAGGCAGATTTTTGAGCAGGGTTTGTTTGTCGGGTGCGAGAAACAGATCCAGTGTTTCCCTATTAATATCCAGAACCCGGATTTCACTCATGCATTGACGCACAAACTCCGGATGGACATCGGTGAAAACGCGGAAATCGACAATACCGCGTTCGCGAATGTCGTTCATCAGCTGTTTGATACGGCTGAAATCCTCAACCCAAAGCGAGACGGGTGAATGTTCGAACAGACCTTCAGCGTGTTGCTTGTGTTTATATTGCTCGCGTCGTGCTTCTTCGCGTGCCGTTACATCTTCTATCGAAAGCAGTACCCGGTCCCAGCTATCCTCATGGCCCGGCAGAACCACGCCTTTCAGCTGGATGTCGAGACGTTTACCGCTGAGTGAATAATTCACTGTATCGCTGGTGAAGGCATTGTCGCCATTCCAGAGCTGAACCATTTCTTCGATATGCGGATCGAGCATATCGTCACGGAAAACACGCTCCAGATTTCCGATCAGGTGATTGACATCGCGTGCTTCGTAAAGCGACAGGGTTTTTCGATTGACCTTTAGAACACGGATGAGACTTGTGCAGATGCGCAAGCGGGTCGTGTCTTCGTAAAGAAACGCTCTGAAATCTGTAACGCCGAGTTTGCGCCATTGCTCGAACTGCGCTCGCAATCCGCTATAGTCCTCAAGCCACAGGGAAATTGGCGCCAACTCAAAGACACTGGCACCGTCATTCAAGGCAGATTCAATATTCATAGTCGGCTCTAAACCTGAGGCGTCCGTGCAATGAGCGCAGATCATAACGGAAATTAATCGATGCCTTATATTACGCGATGACAAGTTAGACCAGCAATTATGTAGGATGACGTGTTTATTAACCAAAACTCGTAGCGATTGCTTAAAGGGCAGTTTGGTAGAGACAAGCCCATGAATAACAATTATCGATTGTAGCGAAGACTAATCATTGTTCATTTGTGCTCTCGTTTTATTCGTTGCCAAGGGGGCTTGGCTGACGAGAGTTGCCGGGGCGGGTTTGAGGATAATGACTAAAAATGGATGAGCGGCTAAAAAGCCAGGAAGTGCCTTTGGCCGTAGACCTCGACGGAACACTGGTCGCGACAGATCTTCTATGGGAAAGCGCTTTCATTCTTTTGAAGCGGAACCCTTTGTTTCTGTTTTTGTTTCCAATCTGGTTGCTGTCTGGCAAGGCCAACTTGAAGCAGCAGATTGCGAGCCGCATTTCCATGGATGCGGGGTTACTGCCTTATCGTCAGGATTTTCTGGATTATCTACGTCAGGAGCATATGCGTGGCCGCAGGCTCGTTCTGGCGACAGCTGCAGCAGAACCTCTTGCCCAAGCGGTGGCGGTGGAACTCGGCATTTTCGAAGCAGTGCTTGCGACGAGCGGGAAGACCAACCTGTCATCGCATCGTAAGGCAAAGGCGCTGAACGAGAACTATGGTCCGAAAGGCTTTGACTACGCCGGCAACGACCGCGCGGATCTCGCAGTCTTTGCGGCAGCGCGTGAGGCGGTTGTCGTGGCTCCCGACCGCGCAGCCTCGCGCTTTCAGAAAGCCAATGGCAGCCGGCTGTTTGAAAATAATTCCAGGGGTATCAAACCCTATCTGAAAATGTTGCGTGTTCATCAGTGGCTAAAGAACCTGCTGGTGTTTGTGCCCGCAATCCTTGCCCATACAATCTTTTACCCAGATGTATTGCTGTCGTCGATTCTGGCTTTCACCGCATTTTCCGCTGCGGCCTCTGCGATCTATATTCTCAATGATATCATTGATCTGCCGCTAGACCGTCAGCACGCTCGTAAGAAATTACGCCCCTTTGCTAGCGGGACGCTCAGTATCCCGTTTGGGCTTAAGGTTTCGGCTTTGCTGCTGTTGATAGCAGCTGCGACATGCTTTTTCTTGCCGCCTGAGTTTGCACTGGTCATAGGCCTTTACCTGATCGCAACGACTGCTTACTCATTAGCGCTCAAGCGGATGTTGCTGGTCGATGTAATCTGCCTTGCTGCGCTTTATACGCTGCGACTATTGGGGGGGACAACGGCGACAGATATTCCTCAGTCATTTTGGCTGATGGCATTCGCCATGTTCTTCTTTCTTTCACTTGCGCTGGTCAAACGCTATGTCGAGCTACAAAACTCAACGGCGACGGAAAAAGACCGCATTGCTGGCCGCGGTTATCGCCCTGAGGATATTGATATTGTCGGGCAAAGTGGCGTGGCCTCCGGCTTTACGGCCGTCGTGGTTTTGGCGCTTTATATCAACAGTTCCGCAGTCCAGCAGCTATACACTTATCCATGGCTTATCTGGCCGCTTGTTCCGATCGTGCTCTATATCATCATCCGCGTGTGGATTTTGGCGCATCGCAAGGAAATGGACGACGATCCTGTTGTATTTCTCGCCAATGACTGGCGCAGTCAGGTAGTGATCGCCATTGGCGCAGTCCTGCTGTTTGTAGCCGGGATGCGGTAATGGAACAGTCTTTCGACAGCTTTGGACGCATCTATCGCGACAAGCGCAACGCGATTGCGTTTGACGATGTGTTCTCCAAACTGGAAGGTCCAGAAAGTCTGCTCGCTTTTGGCAATGGACGGTCTTATGGCGACAGCTGCCATAATGGCGCGGGTTTGCTTGTGCCGATGCGCACGCACAATCGCATTGTCAGTTTTGACCCGCATACCGGAATTCTGGAGGCAGAATCCGGCGTGCTGTTAAGTGACATTATCCAGACCGTTGCCAAATACGGCTATTTTCTGCCGGTAACGCCCGGTACGCGTTTTGTGACGCTTGGCGGCGCAATCGCCAATGACGTGCACGGCAAAAACCACCACTTGCGCGGAACATTTGGAAGCCACGTTGAGAGCCTGGAGCTACTTCGTTCTGATGGTGTGCATTACATTTGCTCAAGCGCTGAAAACGCCGAGCTCTTCGCGGCAACGATTGGTGGTATGGGTCTGACAGGGCTTATCCTCAATGCTCGTATCCGTCTGATGCCGGTTGGGTCGCTGGATGTAGAAGAACGCATCACGCCGTTTAAAAGCCTGTCTGAGTATTTCGCGATTGCGGAAGAAGCCGACCGCGACAATGAATATGCAGTGGCCTGGGTGGATCAACTGGCAACTGGTCGCTCGGAAGGGCGCGGTGTCTTGATGACCGGGCATCACGCGATTAATGGCAACCGTAGCGTGAACAGTGGTGAAGCGCGGCTCGGTGTCCCGTTCGATCTGCCATTTTCGATGCTCAATAAGCTGAGCCTGACGGCATTCAACGAACTCTATTTTCATGCAAAACGCCGCAAGCAGGAGCCGCATCTGACAGGCTTTGCGGGCTTCTTCTATCCGCTGGATGGTTTGCGCAATTGGAACCGCTTTTACGGCCCAGCCGGGCTATATCAGCATCAGAGCGTCATACCTTTTGAGGCGGCTGAGAAGACAATCCCGGCAATGCTGGCAGCAAGTCGTGATGCCGGACAGTCCTCTTTCCTGACAGTTCTCAAGCGCTTCGGCGATCTGCATTCTCCGGGGCTGCTGTCATTTCCAAAGCCCGGTTATACGCTTACGATGGATTTTCCCAATCGCGGGCGCAAGACGCTTGATCTACTGGACCAGCTTGACAAAATGACCGTTGAGGCAGGCGGGCGCGTTAATCCATACAAGGATCAGCGCATGAGTGCTGAAACATTCAAGGCAGGCTTTCCAGAGTGGCAGCAGCTTGAAGACATGCGCGATGCGCGGTTCTGCTCCGATTTCTGGCGGCGTACCGCATTAAAAAATTAAACCACGGGACAGACGATGAAATATATCCCATTCATTCTCTTCACGGTCATGACCAATGCAGCAGCACAGCTGCTGCTCAAATATGGCATGATGACGTTCAGTAATGCCAGCTATACAGCGGATACGTTGATTTACCGGATCTTTCAGATTGTCTTTAATCCGTGGGTTTTCGCTGGTTTGACCATGTTCGTGATTTCCATGGCATCACACATGTATGTGCTCTCAAAAGTCGATTTGTCTTTTGCTTATCCTTTTCTGAGCCTTGCCTATGTCGCCGTCGCAGTCTTTGCGTGGCTTTTGTTCAAGGAAGAACTGGGCGCCTATAAGATTGCGGGCATCGCCTTCATTTGCATTGGAACAGTGCTGATCGCGCAGAGCGGCAAGACGCCGGATGCCGAACAGAACGTGGCGGTTCAAGACCGTTCAGCATCATAAATTTAAGGTTGGGGCAGGATTATGAGACATATTATTTTCGGTGGCGATGGCTTTGTGGGGCGTTATCTGGCTCCCATGCTTCTCGCTGACGGGCATGAAGTGATCGTCGCAGACATCGTGAAAAGCGATCTCGCGCATTATGCGCAAGCGACTTTCGTGCATACGGATGTGACCGACCCGGAAGCAATCCGCAAGCTTGGGCTTCGCGCCGACGATATGGTCTATAATCTCTCGGCCAAAATGCTTTCTCCGCTTCAAGTGCGGGCCAAGCGTCACGATTTCTTCTTTCCGGTCAACTATTACGGTACGGAAAACATTATCAAGGCGATGGACGAGGCTGGTGCAAAGCGTCTCGTGCATTTCACCACCGACATGGTTTATGGCCACACCTATGTCTGGCCGCAGAAGGAAGACCACCCATGCAATCCGCTGGGCGAATATGGCCTGTCGAAGCTAAAGACCGAGGAATTGGCAGCAGAATGGCGCAAGAAAGGGATGAACATTTCGCTGTTCCGTCCGCGCCTGATTATCGGACCCGGACGCCTTGGCATTCTGGAAAAGCTGTTCAAGCTGATCGATAACAACCTGCCGGTGCCGATGATCGGCTCTGGCAAAAATCCTTATCAGTTCATTTCCGTGTTCGACTGTGCGTCTGCTTGCTATGCCGCTTTCAAGGCAGGCGTGCCGAACGAGGTTTATAATCTAGGCTCGCTCAATCCGCCGCCGGTGCGCAAATTGCTCGGCGATCTGGTCAAGCACGCAGGCTCGAAATCCATTCTGGTGCCGACACCAGCCTGGGCGGTCAAGCGCACGCTGGATTTCCTCGACTGGCTCAACAAGCCTTTGATGGACCCGGAGCAATATCTGATTGCTGACGAAATGTGCGTTCTCGATGTGTCGAAAGGCGAGCGGGAACTGGGCTGGGTGCCGCAATATCGCGATGAAGACATGCTGATTGCAGCCTATAGCGAATATCACAAAAAGCTTGCATCGAAGGCAGCGTGAGGACAGGCCATGACCAATAAAGTTATAACGAATACCACGCCTAAGCCGAAGCTTCTGACGGTTGAAGACGCCAAGGCGCTTGACCTGCCACGCATGACGGAGCTTTTCACTGGACACCTTAATCCGGGACAGCTTCATTTCATGAAGCTGCTTGGCTTTCACAAGGTTAAAATCGAGCGTGCCGAAGGCATGTATTATTACGATCAGAATGGTCGCAAGATTCTCGATTTCTTCGGTGGCTTCGGGTCTCTGGCACTGGGGCACAATCATCCGCGTATTCTGGAAGCCCGCCGCAAGTTTCAGGAAGAAATGCGGCACGAAATCGCCATCGCTTTCATGTCGCAATATGCGGCGGCCCTTGCCTATGACATTGCAGCCTGCTCGCCGGGCGATCTTGATATGGTGTTCTTGGGCTCGTCCGGCTCGGAAGCTATGGAAGCTGCGATCAAGGTCGCAGAACGTGCTGCAGGGCCGAAGAAGCCGAAGATCGTCTATGCCGAAAATTCTTTCCACGGCAAAACCAAGGGTGTGCTGTCGATCACCGATGGCGGGCTTTATCGTGGTGAGTTCAAGCTGGTCGACAATACGGTGCGCGTACCGTTCGGCGATATTGAGTCAATCGAAAATGCGTTCCGCTCGGACCCTGAAATTGGCGTCATCGTGCTTGAAACCGTTCAGGGCGGCGGCGGCATCATTCAGGCCGATACCGCATTCTGGCAAAAGCTGCGCCAGCTCTGTGATCAGTATGGTGTGATTTGGGTCGCTGACGAAGTGCAGTGCGGCTTTGGCCGTACCGGAAAGTTCTATGCCTTTGAGCATTACGGCGTCATTCCGGATGTTACTGCCCTTGCCAAGTCGCTCGGTGGCGGCAAGACGGCTATGGCCGCGATGATTGCCAAGCGCGACGTCTATATGAAAGCCTATGGTACGCCGAAGACGGCGATGATCCATGCAATGGCGACTTTCGGCGGCATTGGTGAAGCCTGCATCACCTCGATCGAGACGATCAACGTGCTTTACGACGAGCATCTCATCGATAACTCGGCGGAAACCGGCGATTATCTGCTGGAGCGTCTGAATGAGCTGCACACACGTTATCCTAAACTCATCAAGGAAGTGCGCGGCAAGGGCATGATGGTTGGGCTGGAGTTCCATGACTTCTCCAACGCAATGCCAATGGTACTTCGCCCTGTGCTGGCTATGCTTGATGACAAGCTGAAAGGCTCGTTGCCGGGCTTTATCGGCAGTCATCTGCTGCGTGATCACGGCGTACTGGTGGCTTTCACCGAGTATAATCGCAACGTGATCCGCCTTGAGCCACCACTGATTTGTGGACGCGCGCATGTGGATGAGTTCATCACAGCGCTTGATGAAATTCTTGGACGCGGCATTGTTGGCATCGTCAAGGACTTCGTAAAAGCGCAGATCAAGTAAAGAAAAAAGCCGGGTAAATCCCGGCTATTTTATTATTTAAGAATGCCGGGGCGTAGCAGTAAATCCCAGCAAGGGTCGAGCGCAACCACATCGCGATCTTTGAGTGCATCGGCATAGATTTTCTGCAAGGCTAGACGGGATGTTGTCATTGGGCACTTAGGCTGCAAGATGCCATCCGTTGCTTCAACTGCGACCTTTGTCTCCGGTGTCATTGCCCCGACAGTGCGGAAAGGGTCGGCACCGATCTGGATTTTCCGGGTGGCTTCTCGGTTGAGGAGCCACGGAAACGGATCGGTGAAGTCGAGTGTCATCAGCGCTTTTAACTGGATGCTGTTTTCTTTCTCGAATTTTTTGAGCGCCTTGACCGCTTCATCAACCGAGATAAGCCAGTAAATCTGATAGTCGAGCTCGGAATAAAGCCGCCAGCTTGGCAGTTGTCCTTGCTGTGCCAGTGCCTCATAAGGTGCAGAATAATCCGCATAATGCTGCGGCAGGAGTTTCGCCCGCTCCATCATATCGGCTCTGGTTGAAACCTGAGCCATGTTTTTCAGCTCGGTAACGGGCGGCTGAACATAGGTTGGAGCGACAGCAATTGCGCGCAACACCTTATGCCCAACCTTGCTTACCGTGGGGACCGCGATGAAGGCTGTAAGGATCAGCACAGTCATCTTGATTTTATTGTCGCTCAACGGCTTGATGCGTTGCCAGATCATCAGCAGAACTGGCCACAGAAAAATGAATTCCTGACTGCCCGTGTTTTGTGTTTCGACAAAAACCCCGCCGGTAATTGTGATTGCGAGCCAAACTGAGCCGCGATCAAACAAGCGGGTTTGCGTAATGTTGTGGCGTGTTTCGAGCAAGAACAGCACAAGAACCAGAACGCCTGCTGGCAGAATAACATCAAGCTTGCCGGATATGACTGTGAGAAAGCGTGGCAGCAACGCTGCTTCGTTTAGCACAAGCAATTGGCCGATATCTGCGAGATAGGCGGATATCATATGGCCATTGAGTTCCAGTCCGGCGAGCACCACGAGGGCTGCAACAATGGCGATCAGAGCATTAATTACTGAGATCCGCCCGGCAAGCAGAGCTGTAAATCCGAAGAGCCCTCCAACGAGAAAACCAGTGATCTTTGTCAGGAAAAGACAAAGCATCGTCGCGGCACATAACAGTGCAAGCTTTCTGCCGTTGGGGATGAAAATAAGCCCGGCGACCAGCACATAAAGCAGCAGACACACTTGTCGATTATAAATGCCGAAACCGTCGAGACCGGGAAAAGATGTTTCAAACTGAGCGTTTGCCGGAGAGATGGCGAAAATCAGAAACGGGATCAGCAATGCGAAAGCGGTGGATCGGCTTTGACGGTCAACATCGGCAAGAACGACAGCCATTAATGGTGCTGCGACTATGAGTGTCGACCATTGCGCGAGCAGCATTGGCTGCGCGTAGGAAAACACGTTCAGTCCCCAGGCGAACAGATAGTACCCGAGTGGCCCTGCAGGGGTGAAGAAATCAACCGACGGTATTTGTCCGGTGTCTATCCGCTGCGCTGCATCGAGATAGATATAGGTGTCCCAATACATTGGGCCGATTGGCACAACTAGCGGCAGGACCAAAAGGACGACAAGCAAGGCAAGAATGAGCACCATCCAGAAGATCGGGCCGCTTATAAAACGGGATCTTCCAGATTGGTTATCCGGTATTGAAGAGACCGAAGCTTTCAAATTCTGCCCCCGCTTCCTTGAAAATGGTCCAACTTTATACTCTTTCTAACTCCCAGACGTTTAAAAACTCCAAAACACGTCTTGCGCTTGCGATATACAACAATATGGTGCCGCGAAGAATTGACCCGGAGTTGAATGTTGCAGAGCGTCGATGTTTTGGTAATAGGCGCTGGCGCTGCTGGCATGATGTGCGCGATTGAAGCCGCGAAGCGCGGGCGTTCAGTGCTGGTGCTGGATCACGCGAAAAAGCCGGGTGATAAAATCCGTATTTCGGGTGGGGGTCGCTGCAACTTCACCAATATCCATGCAAGCCCAAAGAATTTTCTATCGCAGAACAAACACTTCTGTATTTCCGCACTGAGCCGCTATACCCAGCGCGACTTCATCAAACTCGTTGAGCGCTATCGGATTGCCTATCACGAAAAGACGCTTGGGCAGCTTTTCTGCGATGGTTCGGCAACACAGATTATTGATATGTTGCTTGATGAGATGCATCGCTACGGTGCGCGTTTGCAGCTGGAAACAGCAGTTGAGAATGTCGAGAAGACCGAGCGCGGTTTTGTTATTCGCCATTCGGGCGGCACAGTTTCAGCGAAATCGCTGGTCATTGCTAGCGGTGGCAAGTCGATCCCAAAGATGGGGGCGACCGGCTTTGGCTATGAGATTGCCACGCGCTTTGGTCTTCGTATGGTCGAGACACGTCCCGGTCTGGTGCCTCTGACATTTGAGCCGCATCTCCTCGAACGGCTAAAGCCGCTTGCGGGTGTTGCCGTTGATGCAGTTGTTTCATGCAAAAAGACAAATTTTGCAGAGGCAATGCTGTTCACACATCGCGGCATCAGTGGCCCGTCTATTCTGCAGATCTCCTCTTACTGGCGGGAAGGGGATGAAATCGTCATTTCCATGCTGCCGCAGACCGATCTGTTTGAAGCGCTGCGCGAACAGCGGTCCAAAAATGGTAAGCAGGCTCTACAAACCGCACTTTCCTATTTCATACCCAAAAAGTTGGCCCAGCTTATTGCCGCCGATTTTCCAGCGAGCAATCTCGCTGACCTGTCAGATGCCGCGTTGCGCCGCGCCGCTGCTGCGGTCAATGACTGGCGTGTGAAACCGGCTGGATCAGAAGGCTACCGCACGGCTGAGGTCACGTTGGGCGGCGTTGATACGCGTGATCTCGATTCCAAGACGATGGAAGCAAAGAACGTTCCCGGCCTCTATTTCATAGGCGAAGTGGTCGATGTCACCGGCTGGCTTGGCGGCTACAATTTCCAATGGGCATGGTCGTCCGGCTGGAGTGCTGGGCAGGTCGCTTAATTCTTGATCAGACTTGCATCGAGCTTCGGCGGATATTCAAGTTCGATTTCGTTCTCACCATAGATAAAACCGCTGAGGGCCGGATCTGTTATGATTGGGATGACTCGGTATTTGCCATCGGGCAGATCTGCCGGGAAAAACAGCGGATAGGAATCCTGACCGTCTTCACTATGGTAAATCACATATTTTCCGTCTCGTTGCTCAATCGGATTATCGTCGATCATATGGCTTTCGCCAGGCTTAAGCGTTGGGCCTGAAATGTCATAGAGTTTGTGCGCGACGCGTGTGCCATTGTCGCCATTGAACACAAGAAACAGTTCTGCGTTGGTGAGTTCCATATCCGTATCGCCGGTGTTTTTCACGGTCAGCGTGAATAGGTTGCGATAGTAGTCAGGGTTTTCCGCAGTGTCTTTATAGTCGGAAAGGGCAAGAGAGGCCATTTGTGGCTTGGTGCCGTCGGTATCGTATCGGGCAACAAGATCATAGGCTTGCGTGAGCGAGATCCAGCCTTGAGACATGCCGGCGCTGCCATCACGAGCAAATTTCATGAAATCGCCACTGAATGCCAAAATGCGGACGGTTTCGCCTTCCAGAAGATAAGCAGGCGTGCGGGTCTGTGGATCGGGTTTGCTATATATTTCCAGCTTGGTGACCGGAACAGTCCAGCTATTCTCGGTGTCATCCTGGGCAGCGATTGTTTCCAGCGTGACGTTGCCTTCCCGATCATAGGTTATCATGCGGGCTGGTTTATCGATATAAGGCCAGTGCCAAGCTTCTTCTTTCGCGCGCGATTGTTCCAGCAAATGAGGCGAACCATCCGGATCAATCTGAACGATATCGACACGCCTATCGTCGTCGCCCTCAAAATAGCAGCTGCTTTTGATGGCATTCTGGCTTTCAATCAGCTCGACATTCCACAATCCACTGCAGTTGAGTCGATCGTTGAAGTCTTCCGGGAGATCAAGCGATGCGTAGGATTTTCTGTCAGCGTCATAGAGAAAGATGCCGAAGCCAGTATCCGTACTGTCGCTGGTTGTTGCGCCAATTGCGACATCGGGAAAGCCGTCAAAATTATAGTCAGCGACAGTGAAGCTGGGTTCACCTTCAAAATTTTTAGCCCACTCGGCATCGATCATCACAAGCTCTGAACCATCAGGTTGCACGATCACATAGCCTCTATCTGTCTTTGCGACATGCGCTTCGACATCCGTATCGGGTGTGAGTTGCAGCAGTTTGCTTTGCGCAAGCGAAGTGCCGGTGAAGCCAACCGAGAGGCAAACAAAGGCAAGTCCAAATAGCGAAGAGCGGGAAAGCTGTGTCATCTTGAACGCGTTTTTTATGAAGGAATAAGCCTGCTTACCTTATTCCACCAGAAAGTGGGAGTGTCCGCATTCATTATCTTCAAGCCGTTTCAATCGCTTGAGTGTGTCGTCCCGTCGCGCTCGGCGGAACGCGCTTGTTACCTGGGTGCGATTCGCGTATCGCCTAGAGTAACGGATGAGGATGGAGGTTCGTCCGAATGCCGCAAAGAAATTCCCCCCTGGCGCCGTTCCAATACGGAACTTTTCGCGCGCTCTGGTCTGCGACACTATTTTCAAATCTTGGCGGTCTCGTGCAAACAGTCGGCGCGGGCTGGATGATGGCTACCATTGCTCGCTCCGATGATATGGTCGCGCTGGTTCAGGCCTCTACAACGCTGCCTGTGATGATTTTCTCGGTTGCGGCTGGCGCGCTTGCCGATAATTTCGACCGCCGTCGCATCATGTTGACCGCGCAGGTTTTGCTTCTTCTGGTTTCTGTCGTGCTTGCGGTGTCCGCCTATCTTGGCATCCTTACGCCATGGATGCTGCTTGGGTTTACCTTCCTCATCGGCTGCGGTGGCGCTTTGCACAATCCTTCATGGCAAGCTTCGATGGGCGATATTGTCCCGCGAGCCGACCTGCCTGCCGCTGTTGCACTCAATTCCATGAGCTTCAATTTGATGCGCAGCATCGGACCCGCCATTGGCGGTGCGATCGTTGCAGTCGCCGGTGCGGCTTTTGCCTTTATTTTCAATGCATTCAGCTATTGCGCGCTCATCCTCGCGCTCTGGCGCTGGCAGCCACAGATAGCAAAATCCACCTTGCCGCGTGAAGCACTCGGCCCGGCGATGGTAGCGGGGCTGCGCTACGTCTCCATGTCCCCCAATCTTTTGAAAGTCATGTTTCGCGGCTTTCTATTCGGTTTGTCTGCGATTGTGATTCTTGCGCTTTTGCCGCTTGTGGCGCGTGATCTCGTTCAGGGGACCGCACTTACCTATGGCATCATGCTCGGCTTTTTCGGCATTGGTGCCATTGGTGGCGCGCTTTCAAGTGCTCGTCTGCGCGAATTGCTCGGTAATGAATGGCTGGTCCGCAGCGCCTTTGCTGCCTTCGCGGTCAGCTGTCTTTTGCTTTCGGTCAGCCGCAGCATATGGATGAGCTGTGTATTCTTACTTCCGGCTGGTCTGTCCTGGGTTTTAGCTCTTTCGCTTTTCAATGTGACGGTTCAGCTATCGACCCCTCGCTGGGTGGTTGGTCGCGCACTGGCTCTTTATCAGACTGCTACGTTTGGTGGCATGGCAGCAGGCAGCTGGCTTTGGGGTGCGGTGGCTGACGAGTTTGGTGTGCCCGGTGCCTTGATGGCTGCAGCAGGAGTTTTGCTGTTCGGAGCGCTCGTCGGGTTTTTATTACCACAGCCGGAATTTGAATCGCTCAATCTCGATCCGCTTAATCGCTTCAGTGAACCCAAGCTGCGGCTTGATCTTCGATCACGCAGCGGCCCGATAATGATCATGGTCGACTATAAGATCGCTCAGGAAGACGTTCCGGCATTTTTGGCTGCAATGGCATTGAGACGACGCATTCGCATTCGCGACGGCGCGCGACAATGGGCTTTGCTGCGCGATCTCGAAAACCCTGAAACCTGGACGGAGAGTTATCACGTTCCGACATGGGTGGAATATGTGCGCCACAATCAGCGCCGCACGCAGTCAGATGCCGAAGTGTCAGAAAGGCTTCTGGCGCTGCATAAAGGGGCAACGCCCCCGTTAGTGCACCGTATGATTGAGCGGCAGACTGTATCCATCCACGATGACATGCCGCTCAAAGCACATCTCGATTTACACTAGGACGCGCATCTTTATCCGAAAACCGTTTCACACTTTTCGGGATGCACTCTAAGCCGCCGAAAATTCAGTTTTGGCAATCTGGTTTCTACCGCTCTTCTTGCTCGTATAGAGCTGATGATCAGCATGTTGCAGCCAGAGCGCGCCACCCATATCGGGGTGTGTGCGAGCTGACGCAACACCCATGCTGACTGTGACCTTTGTGCTGACAGCTGAGCCAGGATGCGGAATGTTGAGTGACTGGATTTGGAACTGGATTTCGTGTGCTGTTGCCAAGGCCATTTCAGGATCAGCACCTGGGAGCACGCAAGCAAACTCTTCCCCACCGTAACGTGCAGTCATCCCCGAAACCTTGTGCACTGCACGGGTAAGAGCTGCCGCAACCATAGCTATACAGCGGTCGCCTTCGGGATGGCCGTAAGTATCGTTAAAGAGTTTGAAGAAATCGATGTCCAGCATAATCACCGAAAGCCAGGCACCTGCAGGCGCAAGCCGCGAAATTTCGGCGGTCAGGATTACTTCAAGCTGACGGCGGTTGCTAAGCCCGGTCAGAGCATCAGTGACAGCCATCTGTGCGAGTTGGTCGCGCAAACGCTTCAGCTCAATATGGTTGGAAACGCGCGCACGCAGAACCACTGGATTGATCGGCTTTGTCACATAATCGATAGCACCCAGCGAAAGGCCCCGAACTTCTGCTTCCTGATCATCGAGGCCGGTTGTGAAAATAACAGGCACGTCCGCTAGCAGACGATCATTCTTCAGGCGCACGCAGACCTCATAACCATCGACGCCCGGCATCATGACATCCAGCAAGATGATGTCCGGCAGCACCGTGCGTGCTACTTCGAGCGCCTGCTCACCTGACGTGGCGAAGCAGATTTCGTAGTGATCTTCCAGCACCGCATTCATGATCTCGATGTTCGATACTTCATCATCAACGATCAGTACGGTTGCACGATTAGGCATTAATTCTACTCCAGGAGTCTTTAGCGCACGGCAAACCGGAGTTTGCTTCTGGTTCTAAATCTGCTGCTGGTTGAGCCAGCGGCATCACTCATCCGTCTATAGATGAAGTTTCTTCAGTGAAGGCTAAATTGAGGTTGCGTAACGCCGTCTCATAATCGAGCTTGTCCAACGCAGTTTTCGCATCGCGCAATGCCTCGCCTCTTGGTCCTTCGTCTGCGACGATGCCGAGCAGCTGCAACAAGGCGTCGAAACTGCTGCGAGCACGCATACTACGACGTGTCAGGTGGTCCCGTAGTGCCGCGACTGCGGCCGCAATATCGGCCGCCTGCGCGTTCACGTCTGAATGCTGAACGAGCGCGGCCTTCTGCTCCTTCAGGCTGGCTGCAGCCTTCAAAGCGGGCTTCATGGCCGAGTTAAGCGCCGAAAGCGTCGGCTCCAGTCCCACCAGCTGTTCATTGGCAATCGCCAATTCGACTTCTGCTGAAATGCGCGATACTTCAGGAAGCTCCAGCGATGCTGCAACGCCTTTCAGCGTATGGGCAAGACGCCGAGCGCCTGTCAGATCGCCCTTGGCAATCTGATCCATTATCGTCTCGATAACATTTGCAAAGTCGTCATGGAAACCGATGATGAGACGACGGAGAAGAGCCTGCTTTCCATTCACACGCACGAGCGCGCGCTTGAGATCGAAAGGTGGGAGACGTTCCGGCAAGTCGGTTGAAATGCCTTCAGCTTTCTTTTCCGCTGGTTGTTCCGATGTCGTGTTAGCCTGCCGCGGCTTCATCCAGCGCTCTAAGGTGCCGATCAGAACACTTGGATCAATTGGCTTTGCAACGTGATCATTCATGCCCGCTTCGGCACATCTACGACGCTCTTCCTCATAGGCGTGAGCGGTCAGTGCAATAATCGGTAACGCTTCTGCCGTCCAGTCGCGACGAATATGGCGGGTTGCTTCAAGACCGTCCATCTCCGGCATCTGTACGTCCATGAGTATCGCGGAATAGAGGGCACCAGATCGCGCAACACTTTCACAGGCAATGCGTCCATTTTCAGCAATATCAACATCGAGACCCGCATCACTGAGGAGCTGATAAGCAATCTCTCGATTGATCGCATTGTCTTCCACGAGCAGCACATGAGCGCCGCGCAGTGGTTCTGCAATAAGTTCAGAATCCCTTGCTGCTTCGCTCTCATCTCTGGATAATGGGAAGAGCGCATTCAATGTTTGCAGAACCTGTTGCGATTCAATCGGTTTCGGCAGATAGGCTGCGATACCAGCGCGTGTAGCCTTAGCCTTGAATTCATCGCTGCCATAGGCTGTGATAAGTACAATTTCCGGTAGCTTTGTAAGCTTCGCATTGGCGTACAAGCTGCTGACGGTTTCCATGCCGTCCATGCCCGGCATTTTCCAGTCCAGTAGCAGTACATCATAAGGATTTCCGCGCTGGAAAGCGGTTTCCAAAGCACCGATAACTTCATTACCCGACGCTACAAGGTCTGCTGTCATCGACCAGTCAGCGAAAATGCTCTGCAGAATTTCGCGGGAGGCAGGATTATCGTCGGCCACAAGAACACGCAGTTTCTGAATATGTGCCTGCGGGCGTTCGATGATCGAATGCGCGCGGTCCACATTGCCGAGCGTCGTTGTCACGGTGAAGACACTGCCTTTGCCCGGCGTGCTCAATACTGTGATGTCGCCGCCCATCTGTTCGGCAATCTGTTTACTAATAACCAGTCCAAGGCCTGTTCCGCCAAAGCGCCGGGTAGTCGAACTGTCGGCCTGCGAGAAGGAGCTGAAGAGCTTGGATTGCTGATCCGCTGTCATGCCAATACCGGTATCGGCAACGGCTATCTGCAACCGGTAATCGCCATTCTCCGTCGGTTTACCGCCGATACGGAGTGTAACCGACCCATTTTCGCTAAACTTGATGGCATTACTCATGAGGTTGAGCAAGACTTGGCCCAGACGCATTTCATCGCCGACAAGCCGCTCTGGCACGCCTTGATCAATATGCAGATTCATCGTGACGTTTTTGGCGCGGGCGTCAGCGCTGGTGATTTGCAGCTTGCGATCAAAGAGTGCGCGTAACTCGAAAGGGCGGTTTTCCAGGGTCAGCTTGCCAGCATCATTTTTGGAGAAATCAAGAATGTCATTGATCAGGCGAAGCAGCGAACCGCTGGCCCCGTTGATTTTGGTTAGGTAATCGCGCTGGCGCTCGGTCATGTCGGTGCGAAGCATCAGATGACAGAAACCCAGAATCGCATTGAGCGGCGTGCGGATTTCGTGGCTCATATTCGCAAGAAACATGCCCTTGGCCTTATAGGCCTGCTCGACCTGCGCTGAGCGTGTTTCGATCTCGGCATTCTTGGCCATGATTTCGTCGCGCATCTTGCTGATGCTGTTGACGCAGGCGACGAGCATGTCTGAGAACCACACGAGAACAGCGGCTTCAAGAGCTACTATTACAGCGTGGATCATCACGCGACGAATATCGCTTCCTGTCGGGAAAACGAGTGAAGGCAGTACATAGTCAAGCGTCAGATGGTGAAGTGCTACTGCAACGGCTGCGATGATGGTTGCTCTGCTGTCGCACCAGCCGATGGTCAGAGCCAGCATTGCAAAGAAATACATATGCATGTCCATCTGCCAGATATGGCCGCGGAGCAGATAGAGAAGGATGGCAGGTTCCGCGACGAGGGCGACGGCAGAAAGGAAGCGAGTGGCGGGTGCGATGTCTGCACGCCACCACATCAGGTTGTAACTCACTGCGAGGAATGCGCCCGCCAGCGCTCCCCCAATCACCGAGGCGCCAGTCCCATAGGCGATGGCCGCGAAAAGTGGCACATGCAGCCAGAACAGAACAACCAGAAAGCGCGCAAAGCGTCTGCGAATATCGTCAAGTTCAATGATCATGTATTAGGCCCCGGTGACCGCAAGGTCGAAACAGCTGGAAAGTTGAGCGGGTTCAAAGACGAGCCACGCACCCGCATCATAAAGTGCAGCAACCGCATCAGGGCGATCGGCGTGGACAACCACAACGTTCATTCGTTCGTTGAAGGAAAGGATCTGCGCATCGGCTTCACTGAGCAGTGTGGCGACTTGAGACGGGTCTGCCCACGGGCGCATGAGGACAGCAAATTGTCCATTTTCTCCTCGCGGAGAAAGCATTGCGTAGACCAGCACTGCAAGGCCGATAAGAAAAAGAGCGAGGGCTGGCAGCATGTCGAGCATGCGCCACTGTGACTGCGCTAAATGGGAGTTCATGTGTCTGTATCCGCAATTCAACACGCCTTGGACGTACTGCTTCATAGTATATAAAAAAGCGCGTGTCTTGCTGTATGTGCTAATTTAAGATTGTATTATTTTTTGATAGCTGAGGCTCTGTCAATCACCCGCATTTGTGACTTCGCAGGAGTGAATGTTGATAGTGAGCATCGATTCGGCCTCTTATTAAATGCAACTTATCAGCTAGTGGTCTGATTCAAACATTTGTATTCCTTGGTTCGTAGGTGGAGCAAATGTTGGAATCAAAAGGACCACTAGAAGTATATGTATCTTGTGGATTTTTCGAGTTTGACGTTCGAAATAGCATATGTTTCAGCCGGGATTCGGGCGTCAAATTTCACCGCCTAGTCGAGATATCAGCCTAAATTGTGATCTGAGAATTCCTCTTTAGTTCAATTGTGAAGCTGGACTGCATCTTAGAGCATGATTGGCTGCTTAAGTTGCTAATGATTTTTGAGTTGGGCAGAATTTTGCTTTACGTACCTCAGGACGGACGCTAAGGTTGTGATGTGACGCTTTGGGAGGAGTTCACATGCAATCTAATATTCTAGCGCTGAAAAGTCGCAATGCGTCTGGCTACGACAACGTTGTCTTTGGTCTGTTCGCATGAGTTTGGCTGTGGAACAGAGTGCTAATCCGCTTCTTGAAGCGGTGTCATTGTCGAAGTCTTTCGGCCCGGTTCAGGTTCTCAAAAACATCAATCTCAGCATTTATGGCGGCGAAGTTCACGCGATTATCGGCGAGAATGGAGCTGGCAAATCGACATTGATGAAGCTGCTTGCTGGCAACGAGCGTCCCACGAGTGGCGAAATTCGCATCGATGGCGAGCTGATTGCATTTTCTAATCCGGTGGAAGCCGAAGCACAGGGTATTGTCCTTGTGCATCAGGAAATTCTGCTGGCGCCCGATCTGACCGTTGCACAAAATATTTATCTGGGACGAGAACTTTCTAATGGGCTTGTCGTTGATGATAAATCGATGCGCGAAGGGGCGCGCAAAGCCATTCGTGATCTCGGTGCGGACATTAACCCTGATGCAATCGTGGGTAGCCTGTCTATAGCACAGCGCCAGCTTGTGCAGATCGCTCGTGTGCTACTCGTACCGCATCGCGTGGTGATTTTTGACGAACCAACTGCATCGCTGACACCTGTTGAAACCGAGGCGCTGCTGAAGGTTATCTGCGATATTCGAGCCAAGGGTGTTGCCGTTCTTTATATCTCCCACCGTCTTCCGGAAGTGAAAGAGATTTCGGATCGCGTCACGGTTCTCCGAGATGGAACGCTGGTGGCAGCTCATATGGCGTCAGAGCTTCAGCCGAACGATATGGCTCGTCTTATGGTTGGTCGTGATGTTGCGAAGCTTTATCCAGATCGTGTAGCGCAGCGCGGCCAGGAGCATGTACTGGAAGTCGAAGATTTTAGCGTTCCTGGCTATGTAAAGACTGCAAGCTTTACGTTGAACAGGGGAGAAATTCTAGGCTTTGCAGGTCTGGTCGGGGCAGGTCGCACAGAGCTGATGGAAGGCATTGTCGGGCTTCGTCCAGGTAAGGGACAAGTGCGTCATCGGGGGCAGTCCGTAAACTTTCGTAACGCACATGAAAGTCTTTCCGCTGGGATCGCCTATTTGAGCGAAGATCGTAAGGGCAAGGGTTTGTTGCTCGCCAAGGACCTTGGCATCAACCTGACGCTTGCATCGATCAGTAAGTTTGTGCGTGGATTGCAGATAGACCGGCGAAAAGAGCGTGCAGCGCTTGATGATGCGATCAAAGAATTCGATATTCGCACGGGCCGTAAAGATATTCTCGCCGGACAGTTGTCCGGTGGAAACCAGCAGAAACTTCTGCTGGCAAAGATGATGATGCTCAATCCGTCTATCGTGATCATTGATGAGCCAACGCGCGGCATCGATGTGGGTACAAAAGAGCAGATTTATCAATTCATCGCCAATCTGGCGGACGAAGGCAAATCGATTATCGTTGTTTCATCCGAAATGCCTGAACTGATTGGCATATGCGACCGTATCGTCGTCATGCGTGAGGGCAGGGTGGCAGGCGAAGTATCCGGCGAGCGGATGACCGAACACGACATCGTTGTTTTGGCAACAGGCGTCAGCACAGAAGAAGCGGCATAAAATAAAAGGGGAGTAAATGACTGACGTTGTAACTGACAAAAGCAGGGTGCCGAAGACGTCTCGCGACTGGGATTTGCGGGCTGTAGCACCTTTTGTTGCGCTGCTTCTGCTGCTTGTTCTGGGTACGATTGCCAATCCGAATTTCATCAGCATAGACAATTTGCTGAATGTTGCGACGCGCAGTGCCTTCATCGCAATTATCGCATTGGGTGCGACCTATGTGATCTCGTCAGGAGGATTGGATCTCTCGGTTGGCGCTATGGCTGCCTTCGTGGGCAGTATCATGATCATGTTCATGAACAGCGGTGTTATCGCCGATCCAGTTATGATGTTGATCGCGGCGGTGCTCCTGGCAGTGGTTGTGGGCGCACTTTGCGGGCTGACCAACGGGTTGATTACGACACTCGGGGGGATTGAGCCGTTTATTGCGACACTTGGAACGATGGGCATTTATCGCGGTTTGACGACATGGCTATCTCAGGGTGGTGCAATTACGCTACGTAACCCCGAAATTCAGGCACTTTATCGCCCTGCCTATTTTGGCTCGGTTTTTGGTGTTCCCATTCCCGTCATTGCAATTTTTGTGACAGCAGCAATTGCAGCCTTCGTACTTTATCGCACGCGCTATGGGCGCCATGTTATCGCGGTGGGCTCCAGCGAAGATGTGGCTCGCTATTCGGGTATCTCGGTTAAGCGCGTTCGTACTATTGCCTATGTGGTGCAGGGGTTGTGCGTCGCTGTTGCCGTTCTGCTCTACGTTCCGCGTTTGGGTTCAACTTCTGCGACCACGGGCATGTTGTGGGAACTTCAGGCAATCACAGCGGTCGTTGTCGGTGGTACGGCACTGCGGGGAGGCGTGGGCCGTGTTTGGGGCACAATCTGCGGTGCATTCATTCTCGAAATCGTCGGCAATATCATGCTGCTTTCCAATTTCATCAGCGAATACCTGATCGGGGCGATTCAGGGTGCGATCATCATCATTGCTATGCTGGTGCAACGGTCGCTCTCGCGACGATGAAAACTGGGGCGCAACGCACAGCGTTATCGCGCCCCGACGACAAGTTTGACGGGATTGAAGGGGCGGTCCGGTCACTCAGGGATAAAGCCCCCTGAACATTTGGGAGGAAATAATGCGAGGAAAATTTCTAGGTGTTGCTTTTGCTGCCTTGGCGGCTGGAGCTTTAGCCTTTACCGGCGTAGCAAGTGCGCAGGATAAGAAGGTGACGATCGGCGTATCGATACCTGCTGCTGACCATGGTTGGACCGCTGGTGTTGTTTATCATGCCGAACGCGTCGCCAAGCTTCTGATGCAGGAGCATCCAGGCCTCAACGTGATCGTCAAGACATCACCAGATGCAGCCAGCCAGGCAAATGCGTTGCAGGATCTGGCTGTTCAGGGGCTTGATGGTCTTGTCGTGTTGCCAACTGATCCAGATCCGCTGGTCAATGCGATCAAGGAAATCAAGGATAAGGGCACTTTTGTAGCGCTCGTTGATCGCGCACCAAGCAGCAATGACAATTCGATCCGTGATCTTTATGTGGCGGGCAACAATCCGGCCTTGGGTCAGGTCGCTGGCGAATACATCAAGAAGACCACACCTGATGCACAGGTCGTCGTTATTCGCGGCCTTCCGATCCCGATTGATCAGCAACGTCAGGACGGTTTTGACAAAGGTATCGAAGGCTCCAACGTCAAGATTCTCGATCGCCAGTATGGCAACTGGAACCGTGACGACGCCTTCCGCGTCATGCAGGACTTCCTGACAAAGTACCCTAAGATCGATGTTGTCTGGTGTCAGGATGACGATATGGCTGTCGGTGTGCTTGAAGCGATCAAGCAGGCCAACCGTGAAGACATCCAGTATGTCATCGGCGGTGCTGGCTCCAAGGACATGATCAAGAAGGTCATGGATGGCGATAAGCTTATGCCGGTTGATGTGCTTTATCCGCCTGCAATGGTTTCCACCGCTATGCAGTTGGCTGCAGGTCATTTCTACGACCAGATTCCGGTGAGCGGCAACTACATCCTCGATGCTACTTTGGTGACCAAGGATAATGCCGAACAGTTCTACTTCCCGGATTCTCCTTTTTAATATCCTTCTGCGCGCCCGCTTTGTCGGGCGCGTATTTGAGTTACCCCAATACAGTTTTGAATTTCATTCGGAGGACTTTTGATGAAGACGATCAAGGGGCCTGGGATCTTTCTCGGGCAGTTTGCAGGAGATGAAGCGCCGTTCAATACCTGGGATGGCATCACGAAATGGGCTGCAGAAAAAGGTTATGCCGGTGTGCAGGTTCCAACCTGGGCAAGCCAGCTGATCGATCTGAAGAAGGCTTCTGAATCGAAAGATTATTGCGACGAATTTGCAGGTGTCGCACGCGAGAATGGCGTCGAAGTGACCGAACTTTCAACGCATTTGCAGGGCCAGCTTGTTGCGGTTCACCCGGCTTATGATGAGGTATTTGACGGTTTTGCGGTGCCTGAAGTGCGCGGTAATCCGAAAGCCCGTCAGGCATGGGCTGTTGAACAGGTGAAGATGGCAATCCGTGCCTCGCGCAATCTAGGCATTGATGCCCATGCGACATTCTCTGGCGCCTTGGCATGGCCGTTTATCTATCCGTGGCCACAGCGTCCTGCCGGTCTGGTTGAAACGGCCTTTGATGAACTGGCGCGCCGCTGGCTGCCAATCCTTGACCACGCCGATGAGCATGGCGTGAACATTTGCTATGAAATCCATCCGGGTGAAGATCTGCATGATGGCGTGACGTTCGAGATGCTCCTTGAACGCGTTAAGAACCACCCGCGTGCTAACATGCTCTATGATCCATCGCATTACGTGCTGCAATGCCTCGATTATCTCGACAATATCGACATCTACAAAGACCGCATCAAGATGTTCCACGTCAAGGATGCCGAGTTTAACCCGACGGGTCGTCAGGGTGTTTATGGCGGCTATCAGGGCTGGGTGAACCGCGCTGGCCGGTTCCGTTCGCTGGGCGATGGTCAGGTCGATTTTGGCGCAGTGTTTGCAAAAATGGCCGCCAATGATTTTGATGGCTGGGCCGTGGTCGAATGGGAATGCGCGCTGAAACATCCGGAAGATGGTGCGCGTGAAGGGGCTGAGTTTGTAAAGCACCATATTATCCGCGTGACCGACAAAGCCTTCGATGACTTCGCTGCTGGCGGCACTGATGACGCTGCCAATCGCCGTATGCTGGGATTGTAGGGTAGTTCAATGACCATTGAAGCAAAAACCAAAGAAACAGCCAATCCACGTATTCGACTTGGCATGGTTGGCGGTGGTGCGGGGGCCTTTATCGGTGGTGTGCACCGTATGGCCTCACGCCTCGATAATCGTTTTGAACTGGTGGCAGGCGCACTCTCGTCATCGCCAGATAAAGCGCAAGCCTCGGGGCGCGAGCTGGGGTTGGCGGAAGACCGCATCTATTCGAGCTACAAGGACATGGCGATCCGCGAAGCACGTCTCAAGAACGGTATTGAAGCGGTCGCAATCGTTACGCCCAATCATGTGCATTATGACGCCGCGAAGGAGTTTCTGCGCCGTGGCATTCATGTGATTTGTGACAAGCCGCTGACCTCGACCTTGGCTGATGCAAAGAAGCTCAAGAAAGTAGCTGACGAAAGCGGTGCGCTGTTTGTGCTGACGCATAATTATACCGGCTATCCGATGGTTCGGCAGGCGCGCGAAATGATTGCCAATGGCACGTTGGGCGATCTGCGCGTAGTGCAGGTTGAATATGCGCAAGACTGGCTTACGGAAGCGGTTGAAGAGACGGGCGCCAAGGGTGCTGTGTGGCGCACCGATCCGGCGCAATCCGGTCTTGGTGGTGCAACGGGTGACATCGGCACTCACGCCTTTAACTTGGCGTCCTTTGTCACCGGCCTGACGCTTGAAAGTCTGGCGGCTGATCTTGATAGCTTCGTTCCGGGTCGTCGTCTGGATGACAATGCACATGTGATGCTGCGTTTTGCAGGGGGTGCCAAGGGTATGCTTTGGTGCAGCCAGGTGGCACCGGGCAATGAAAATGCGCTGCGTTTGCGTGTCTTTGGCACCAAGGGCGGCATTGAATGGGCGCAGGAAGATCCGAACCGCCTGTGGTTCACACCGTTTGGTGAGCAGAAGCGTTTGATCACCCGTGGTGGCGCAGGTGTTGGCGATGCGGCAACCCGCGTAACCCGTGTGCCGGGCGGCCATCCGGAAGGCTATCTCGAAGCCTTTGCAACGATCTACAGTGAAGCCGCAAATGCTATTCAGGCCAGACGGGACAACACCAACCCTGACAGTGTAATCATCTATCCAACTGTCGACGACGGCGTCAAAGGCGTTGCATTCATCGATGCCTGTGTCCGATCGTCAAACAAAAATGGCGGATGGGTGAGCCTCTGAAGCAATAAAATTGGAAAGCGCCGCCATTCTGGGCGGCGTTTTCGTTTGGGCAATCCGGCATCTATAATGCTTCTTTTGTGCCGCCGTAGAAAAGCCATCTTGATTTTATGTTTGAATGAAACGTGCCTGATAAAACGATCACATAATTAAACGTTTCTGTGGGTACGAATTCAAAGCTTTTCGAAAGCGTGTTCCATGCAGAAGTTCCGCCCTGTGATTGCCAGCGGGCCACTGTGCCTTTTAACGGCACTTTACGTTCTTATATTCACAAACACGTCGTTCTGGCGTGCAATCGGCGCCTATTATGCTGATGCTCCATTAAGGCTGGCTGGCATAGCCGTGGCGCTATTGCTTCTGTACGTCGCGCTATTTGTGCTGTTTTCGGCGAAATATATTATCAAGCCGATGCTGATCCTGTTTGTGCTAATCGCGGCGGGCGGCTCTTATTTCACAGATACATTCGGAACGATCATCGACAAGTATGTCGTTGAAGCCGCACTTACCACCACACAGGCTGAATCCGGTGCGCTCCTGACGCCAAGCTTTCTCTGGCATATGCTAATTTTTGGTGTTGTTCCGTCAATATTGATTGTCTGGGTGCGTATCAAACATCGACCTATTATCGGCAAGCTGATGGTAAACACAGGCATTATCTTCACCTGTCTGATTGCTTCAGTCGCCATACTTGGTGCGAATTATGCTGCGTATTCATCGATGTTTCGCGAGCATGGTGCCGATATCATGCAGAAGCTGATGCCAAGCACGCCCATTGCCAGTACAATCCAATATGTCTCACATGTTTATAAGAACCGCGCTATTGTTATGGAGCCGCTTGGGCTTGATGCCAAACAGACACTGACGCAATTGCCGGCAGGCAAAAAGCTGGTAACGGTCGTTGTCGTGGGGGAAACCGCGCGTGCGCAGAATTTCAGTCTCAATGGTTATGCGCGTGAAACCAATCCCGAATTGAAAAAACGCGATGTTGTTGCCTTCACCGATACAACGAGTTGCGGAACAGAAACTTCCGTTTCAGTGCCTTGCATGTTTTCGCCTTTCACCCGTGAAGACTATTCCAATACGAAGTTCCGCGGTTCTGAAAACCTGATGGACGTGCTCAAACATGCAGGCGTGCAGACGAGTTGGTATGAGAATAATACCGGCAGCAAGGGTGTAGCCGAGCGCATCAAGTTGATCGATTTGCAGGACGCGCAGGACAAGCGCTATTGCGAAGGCGGCGAATGTCTCGATCAGATATTGGTGGATAGCCTGTCCGAAGAACTCAGTGAAGTTTCCGGCAATACGACCATCGTTCTGCACATGACGGGTAGCCATGGTCCGGCCTATTATCGCCGATATCCGGCTGAATTTGCGGGATTTAAACCTGACTGTCGTTCAAATGATTTCGCTAAATGTTCGCAGGAAGAGATTGTCAACGCCTATGACAACTCGATCCTCTATACAGACCATATTTTGTCAGAGGTTGTCGATCTTCTCAAAGCGCATGAGGACAAGTTTGCATCTGCGATGATTTATATGTCCGATCATGGCGAGTCGCTTGGCGAGGACGGTCTTTACCTTCACGCAGCTCCCTATTTCATTGCCCCATCGCAACAGACACACATACCGTTTATCACATGGTTTGCACCGGAATACGCGGCCGATACCGGTCTTGATCTCGATTGCTTGCGCAAGACGACAGCGGAGCCGTCATCGCATGATAATCTGTTTCATACTGTGCTCGGCATGATGGCGGTCAAGACATCTGCTTACGACCAGAAGTTAGACCGTTTTGCCGCCTGTCGAACACCACATAACGTGGCGCTGAACTAAAACAAAAACCCCGCTCGATGAGCGGGGTTTTTGTGTTGCGTAAGATTAAACGTAGCGGTTGACTACGTTTTCCAGATATTCCTGACGACCGGATCGCGGCTGCGGATTGATGTCTTTTGCTTCAACTTCCGATGCAATCTGCTCCAGCGACATGCCGGTTGCAAGTGTCTTGCCGAAATCGCCAGACCAGCCAGCATAACGCTCATCAAGCGGCTTGCTCAGTGCGCCGTCCTGCAACATACCAGCTGCAGCCTTGAGTCCGCGCGCGCAGCAATCCATGCCGCCGATATGGCCGATCAGCAAGTCTTGCGGATCAAGCGACTGACGACGCAGCTTGGCATCGAAATTGGTGCCGCCATTCTTCAAGCCACCGTTGAGCAGCACCTGATAATAAGCGAGCGCCATTTCCGGCACATTGTTCGGAAACTGGTCTGTATCCCAGCCCGACTGATAGTCATTGCGGTTCATGTCGATGGAACCGAGGATGCCAAGGCTGCGGGCCAATGCCAGCTCATGCTCAAATGAATGGCCTGCGAGAATTGCATGGCCCTGTTCGATATTGACCTTCACCTCGTTTTCGAGGCCATAGCGCTTGAGGAAGCCATAAACCGTTGCGACATCGTAATCATACTGGTGCTTGGTTGGTTCCTGTGGCTTTGGCTCAATCAGAATTGTACCCTTAAAGCCAATCTTGTGCTTGTACTCGACCACCAGATTGAGGAAGCGGCCCATATTGTCGAGCTCGCGCGTCAGGTCGGTGTTGAGCAGGGTTTCGTAACCCTCACGGCCACCCCAAAGCACATAATTGTCGCCGCCAAGACGCTTGGTTGCATCAAGGCAGGTTTTCACGGTCGCCGCTGCAAAAGCAAAGACTTCCGGATCGGGATTGGTGGCAGCGCCTGACATATAGCGGCGATGTGAGAAAAGATTGGCCGTGCCCCACAAAAGCTTGATGCCAGTTTCGGCTTGCTTACGCTCGAAAATATCCACAATGGCTTCGAGGTTCTTCGTGTTTTCAGCAAAATTATTGCCTTCCGGGCGCACGTCGGCGTCGTGGAAGCAATAGAAAGGTGCGCCGAGAAGCGAGAAGAATTCAAAGGCTACATCAGCTTTCAGCTTGGCAGCTTCAAGACCATCCTTATACCAGGGGCGGTCAAATGTGCGTCCGCCGAAAGGGTCGCCACCTTCCCATGCGAAGGTGTGCCAATAGGCGACTGCAAAACGTAGGTGGTCTTCCAGACGCTTGCCGAGGACAATTTCGTCCGGATTATAGTGGCGGAACGCCAGCGGATTATCGCTGTCGGGACCTTCATAACGTATTTTTTGGATGTCGCCGAAAAATCCGGTGCTCATCATGCTCCTCCAATGTTGATGCGGATGACGCTGCGTCTGGGCTTACTGAGCCAGAGGTCGCAGCGCGGGATAAAGTGCGTGGTAACGCTGATAGGCTTCGTCATATGAAGCGGTCAGCGTGTGTTCGGGTTCAATCGTGCGGGCTGTGCGCGGCGGCGTGCAGATTGCAAAAGGATCGGCGCTACTGGCGGCGATCAGACCAAGACGTGCTGCGCCAAATGCGGCACCGAAATCGCCTTCTTCGGGAAGAGAAATTGGAACATTCAATGCTGTGGCAATAGATTTGAGCCAATAGGCAGAGCGCGAACCACCACCAACTGCGATGAGCGATTTGATCTCCGTGCCTGCCGATTGCAGTGCCACAAGGTTATCGCGGATAGCAAAAGCCACACCTTCAAGGACTGCCTGCGTCATCGCTTCGCGGTCTGTTTCGTGCTCAAGGCCGTTGAAGCTGCCACGAATTTTGGCGTCATTGTATGGGGTGCGTTCGCCGGAAAGATATGGCAGGAATGTTGTGCTGCCGGGTGCCTTGAGCGTGTCGCCAAGCTCGGCGTCCAGTGCGTGCGGGCTGGTACCTGTAATGCGCGAGAACCAATCGAGAGCGCTCGCAGCCGACAAAATGACACCCATCTGGTGCCATGTGCCGGGAAGCGCATGACAGAAAGCGTGGACAGCACTTTCTGGCTTTGGCTGATAAGCGCCATTGGCGGCAAACAGAACACCTGATGTGCCAAGCGAAACGAAGGCATGGCCGGGTTGAACGGTTCCCATGCCGCAGGCGGAGGCCGCGTTGTCACCCGCACCACCGGCAACGACAGGAGCGTTGGATATTCCCCAACGTGCGGTGAGTTCAGCGCGCAAAATTCCGGTGGCGTCGCTGCCCTCGGCAAGTTTGGGCATGTGGATTTCGGTCAGCCCAGTCTTGGAAAGCAGATCGGATGACCATTTGCGTGCGCCGGTATCAAGCCAGCTTGTTCCAGCGGAATCCGACATGTCGGATACATACTCGCCGGTGAGCCAGAGGCGCAGATAATCTTTTGGCAACAGAACCTTGCGGGTGCGCGAGAAAATATCCGGTTCGTTGCGCGCCACCCACACGAGTTTGGGTGCGGTAAAGCCCGGGAAAACGATGTTGCCGGTTATGGCACGAAAGGCCGGATCGGCATCGAGTTCGGCAGCCTCTTTATAGCTGCGCGTGTCATTCCAGAGAATGCAGGGCCGAAGCACCTGATCGTTTTCATCTAGCAGCGTTGCACCGTGCATCTGACCGGAAAGACCAATGCCTGCAACGGCTTCAAACTCCCTTGGATGTGCTGCGCGCAGGCCATCGATGGCTGCTTCACAAGCTTTGATCCATTGTGCAGGGTCCTGTTCGCTCCAGCCTGGATGTGGGCGGGACACATCAAGTTCACCATGCGCCGAGCCAATAAGCTTCTGTTCGCCGTCGATCAGAAGCGCTTTTACGCCGGATGTTCCAAGATCAAGTCCGAGATACATAATTGCTCCAGTCGAATTATCGTGTGTTCCGTGCCTCAGTCGAGCTGTGGCAGGTTGTCTTTAAGAAAGATTTCGATGCGGATATGTTCCTGTCCTTGCACAATAGCGAGGCGGTCCGCTGTTGCTTTGAGAACGCGTATGGCACTGCGAATTTCATGTCCCGCATCCTGTGCCAATACAGCATGAACAAGACCATCTTTCAGAGCCTGCGATGTGACACCATCGCGTTCGTGGGCGATGACCAGGGGTCGATTGTCGTTTCGGGAAGCTGCGAGCGCGCGGACAAGACCGCTATTGCCTGCACCCAGGCTATAAATTCCTGCCACGTCTTTGTGCTTTTCAAGAAGCTCAAGCACGAGCTTTTCAACGCGCGCGCCTTCATCAAAGCCTTCGAGAACCGGCAGAATCTCGCGCCCTGAAAAGCCAGATTCCATTGCGCTTTTAAAGCCCTCAAAGCGCGCCAGATGGTCATGCACTTTCAGCGAGCCGGCGATAACTGCGATGGCGCCGCCGGTGCCGTTGGCAAACAGGCCCAGCAAATGCGCCGCTGTCCGCCCTGCCGCGCCATTATCAATGCCCACATAATGTGCCCGCGATGAGCGGTCGAGATCGGAAACCAGTGTTACAGTGTGGATGCCTAATTGGGTAAGCCGTGCGCAGGCCTCCCGCACCGGATCAGTATCGACTGCAACAAAGGCGACACCATCAGGTTTCCGCTCTGCGCTTTCATCCAAAGCCTTAATAAGTGCCGCTTCATTGAACGCCGGTACAAGCACGAGATTGATCAGAACACGCTCGGACAACCCCCGCTCTGTCGCCGCTTCAAGTTCTGCGCGCAGGCTCTGCATAAAGGTGTTTTCATTATCCGGCAAAATAAAATCGAACTGGTAGAGTCTACCCCGGGCGAGATTGGCGGCGCCCACATCACGAACATAGCCGAGCGTGTCCATCGCGGCTGTAACGCGGTCGCGAGTCTTTGCTCTGACGCCGGGACGGTCATTCAGCACACGGTCAACCGTGGCGAGACTGACGCCCGCTGTTCTGGCTATGTCATGCACTGTGGGTTTCATTCTCTCTCCTCGGGGCGGAACATAGGAGCTAAAATGAGGTACGTAAATCAAAAAATGCTTGCTATTCATTTTTCTTCACGTATCAATTGCATCCGAGGATGGGATCGTGTGCCTGAGCGCGCGGTTCTACTGGAGTGATCTTGGTGCAAAGCACCGCAGGGAGGATCAACCAGATAAAGAGTGAGCGCCTCTTTGGGGGTGGCTTTGTCGTGCCAGACTCCGGGGGCGGGTTCGTTCGGGGCGAGGTCATTTATCAACCGGCACAAAGCCGGCGGTGATTGGAGGAAACGTGCATGAAACGTCGTAATTTTCTAACAGGCGCGCTGGTGGCAGCAGCTCTCGGTATCGGTTCAATGGGTGCCGTGCCTGCTTATGCATCGCCGGAAAATCCGGTTATAGGCTTTTCTATTGACGATCTGCGCGTAGAGCGCTGGGCACGCGACCGCGATTATTTCATCGCAGCAGCAGAAAAGCTGGGTGCCAAGGTCAATGTTCAGTCGGCTGACGGAAACGAAGAGAAGCAGGTCAAGCAGGTCGAAAACCTGATCTCGCAGGGCGTAGATGCCATCGTGATCGTCCCGATGAATTCGAAGGTTTTTGATGCGGTCGTAGCCGACGCTAAGGCTTCGGGTATTAAGGTTCTTTCCTATGATCGCCTGATCCTGAATGCCGATATCGATGCTTACATTTCCTTCGACAATGAGCGCGTTGGTTTCATGCAGGCGGAAGCCGTGCTGAAGGCTAAGCCAGAAGGTAATTATTATCTGCTCGGCGGTTCGCCAACCGACAACAACGCGAAGCTGCTGCGTGCCGGTCAGGAAAAGGCGCTGAAGGAAGCCGTCGATTCCGGTAAGGTCAAGATCGTTGGTTCGCAGTGGGTCAAGGAATGGAGCCCGACTGAAGCGCTCTCCATCATGGAAAATGCTCTGACCGCTGCATCCAATAAGATTGATGCCGTTGTCGCTTCCAATGACGGCACCGCAGGCGGCGCAATTCAGGCGCTCGCAGCACAGGGTCTTGCAGGCAAGACTGCGGTTTCCGGTCAGGACAGCGATCTGGCAGCCGTTAAGCGTCTCGTCGACGGCACGCAGACCGTGACCGTTTACAAGCCGCTCAAGCTTATTGCTGAAGAAGCAGCAAAGCTTACCGTGCAGCTCGTCCGTGATGAAAAGCCGGAGTTCAACGGCAAGATCGACAACGGTTCGAAGGAAGTCGATACGCTTCTGCTGACGCCGACTGCCGTGACCAAGGACAATATCGACGTCTATGTGACCGACGGCTTCTACACCAAGGAACAGATTGAAGGGAAGTAAACCTTCCGTCTCGCGAACCTTAGAACGGGTTGTGGGGCCAGGTGTTGTAAGCTCTGCTTTTGCATCTGGCCTTACATAAATCTGGCAATCTTTTTCTGACAGCGCTGTCGGATGCGGATTTAAACGCCGGATATTTTGAAAAATACTGCAAGGTCGATATTGATGTCCGAATATCTTTTGGAAATGCGAAACATCGGTAAAGAGTTCAACGGCGTGAAGGCGCTGGATGGCATTTACCTGAAAGTGCGCGCGGGAGAATGTGTCGGGCTGTGCGGTGAAAACGGGGCGGGAAAATCCACCCTGATGAAAGTGCTTTCGGGTGTTTATCCCTATGGCACATGGACTGGCGAAATATTCTGGGAAGGCCGTGAACTTAGGGCGAGTGGCATTCGTGATACTGAAGCTGCGGGTATTGTCATCATCCATCAGGAGCTGATGATGGTGCCGCACCTCTCGGTCGCGGAGAATATCTTTCTCGGTTCTGAGCCGACGACTGGCGGTTTCATCGACTACGACCAGATGAATGCACGGGCGACCGAACTGCTCGCCCGTCTCAAGATAAATGATATCAATGTTGCATTGCCGGTTTATCATTACTCAGGCGGTAAGCAGCAGCTGATCGAGATCGCAAAGGCGATCAACAAGAATGCCAAGCTTCTAATCCTTGACGAGCCAACCTCGGCGCTGACTGCTTCAGAAACGCGGGTTCTGCTCGACCTGATCAAGGACTTCAAAGCGCAGGGCATGGCTTGTGTTTATATTTCTCACAAGCTTGATGAAGTGGCGGAGATCTCCGACACGGTGACGGTCATTCGCGATGGCGCGCATATCGCGACACGCCCTATGGCTGAACTCACAACGCCCGATATCATCACGATGATGGTTGGGCGGGAGATGAAAAACCTCTTCCCGCGCGAACCACACGACATTGGCGAGGTGATGTTTGAAGCCCGCAATGTAAGTTGCTGGGATGTGACCAATCCGGATCGTAAAGTAGTTGACAATGTTTCGTTCGCGCTAAGGCGCGGCGAGATACTGGGCATCGCGGGCCTTGTTGGTGCGGGGCGTACGGAACTCGTATCGAGCCTGTTTGGTGTCTGGCCGGGCGCCCATCAGGGGCGGGTTTTCCTCGAAGGCAAGGAAATCAAAATCCGAACGCCGCGCGATGCGGTGCGGCAGGGCATTTGCATGGTGCCTGAGGATCGCAAGCGCGATGGCATTCTGCCTATCATGCCAGTTGGCCATAATATGACGATTTCCGTGCTTGATCGCTTTTCGCTGCGCGGCCTTATCGATAAGGAATCTGAACTCGCGACTATCCAGCGTGAGATTTTGCGGCTCAAGGTCAAGACCGCTGATCCGATGTTGGCTATTGCCTCACTATCTGGCGGCAATCAGCAGAAAGCCGTGCTTTCAAAAATGATGCTGCCTGACCCGAAAGTGCTCATTCTGGATGAGCCGACACGCGGCGTTGATGTTGGTGCGAAGTACGAAATTTACAAGCTGATTTTCGCACTCGCCAAACAGGGCGTATCGATTTTGATGGTTTCGTCAGAAATGCCGGAAGTGCTTGGCATCAGTGATCGCGTGCTCGTCATTGGCGAGGGCAAATTGCGCGGTGACTTCCCGAATGAAAACCTCACCCAGGAGAAGGTTCTTGCCGCGGCGATTGGCAAGCCTGCAACCAATGCGGCCTAGTTTTTAAACATTGATCCGCAGCTAATCTAACTGGTGCATGACATGACGTTGACAGGCAAAAGCCTCAGAAAATTTCTCGCAGAATATAAGATCGTGGCGCTGCTGATTGTCGTCGCTTTGATCTGGGCATTCTTCGCCATCATGACTTACGATCCGGAAATGGGTCGGTCGCAGTTTCTGACGGCGCGCAATTTCTCCAATCTTCTGCGCCAGATGGCAATCACCGGCATGTTGGCCTCAGCCATGGTGTTCGTCATCGTGGCGGGTGAAATCGACCTTTCGGTGGGCGCTTTGCTGGGCCTGCTAGGCGGGGTCGCGGCGGTCCTCGATGTGGTCTATGGCTGGCCGCTGTGGGCCACGATCAGTACGGTTCTTTTGCTAGGGGTAGTCCTTGGCGGATTTAACGGCTGGCTGACCGCCTATCTCGGCATTCCGTCGTTCATTGTCACACTGGGCGGACAATTGGTGTTTCGCGGTATCGTGCTGGGCATTATGGGTGGTGTTACCATCGCGCCGATTTCGCCTGAGTTTAAATATATCGGTCAGGGTTATTTGCCCGGCTGGCTCGGCAATGTCTGTGCCATGGTGCTGTTTACAGTGCTCATCCTGATCACGCTCAGAACCCGTTCCAGCAAGCGCAAGCACAATCTGCAAACGCTGTCGCCGGCGATGGAAACCGCGCGTCTTCTTGGTACGGGTATTCTGATCCTTGGCTTTATTCTAATCCTCAACAGCTATCAGGGTGTGCCGGTTCCGGTTCTGGTGCTGCTGGTCATTCTCGGTGTCTTCACCGTCATTTCCCGTCAGACCGTTTTCGGGCGGCATATTTATGCGGTCGGCTCTAACCTTGAAGCCACGCGTTTTTCCGGCGTGAATGTGAACTTCGTCAAGATGGCCGTATTTGCGCTGATGGGACTGATGGCGGCTGTCGCAGGCCTCACCACGACTGCACGTCTTGCTGCTGGCACACCATCGGCAGGTTTTGGCGGTGAACTCGATGCCATCGCATCGTGCTTTATCGGCGGCACATCCATGCGTGGCGGCGTTGGATCCGTGATTGGCGCGCTGGTCGGAGCACTTATCATGTCGAGCCTCGACAATGGTATGTCGATGCTGGGCGTCGATACGTTCTGGCAGCAAATTATCAAGGGCAGCATTCTGGTGCTTGCGGTCTATCTCGATATCGTATCGTCAGGCACGCGGCGCGCTTGATGAGGGCGGGGGATGTCGCGCAAAACCTTCACTGGTTTTGCGCGACACGTTCTTAGTTTTTCTCGTCACCGCTTGTACGGCCAATGCTCAACAGCTGGTAGATAATCAGAGCGGCAAAAGTGGACGTGCCAATTCCACCCAGCGCGAAACTTCCAATGTTTACGGTGAAGTCACCGGCACCAAAGATGAGTGCTACGCCAACCGTGAAGAGATTGCGTGGATCTGCAAAGTTTACCTTGTTGACCACCCAGATGCGCGCCATTGCCGAAGCAATAAGACCGAAGACCGATACTGCCAGACCTGCCAGCACAGGGGCGGGGATTGTCTGCAGGATCGCACCAAACTTTGGCGACATGCCGAGCGCGATTGCCACGACAGCAGCGATCACAAAGATCAGCGTGGAATAAACTTTGGTCATTGCCATGACGCCAATGTTTTCAGCATAAGTGGTGACGCCTGTACCACCACCAGAACCGGAAATCATTGTGGCGATACCGTCACCCAGAAAGCCGCGGCCGATATAGCGGTCCATGTTCTGACCGGTGATGGAGCCAAGCGCTTTGATGTGACCAAGATTTTCAGCAACAAGCACGATGGCGACCGGCGCAATGAGTGTGATTGCAGGCCAGGTAAATACGGGTTTTGCGAAGGTTGGCAGGCCGAACCAAGGCGCCGCACTTACGGCTGCAAAGTTGATGCCTGGCACGAAACCCAGACCGTTGCCGAAAATTAGCACGAGGCAATAGCCGAACAGCAGCGCCAGCAAAACGGCAATGCGTTTGGTCGCAAGCGGACCATAGGCGGAAATCATCGCCATGCAGAGTACGGTCAGCATCGCAATGGTCATATGCGCGCCGGTGCCCTTGAGTTGACCAACGGCTACAGGGGCGAGGTTCAAACCGATTGCCACGCCAATCGCGCCGGTGACAGCCGGTGGCATGAGTTTTTCGACCCAGCCTGTACCCACTGCCATAACAATAAGCCCGATCACCGCATAAAGCGCGCCACAGGCGATGATGCCGCCAAGTGCAAGGCCGATGTTAGGATTGGGGCCGCTGCCGGAATAGCCGGTGACTGCAATCACCACCGCAATGAAAGCAAAGGACGAACCGAGATAGCTCGGCACGCGACCACCGGTCATCAGAAAGAACAGAAGCGTTCCAATGCCAGAGAAGAATACCGCAACATTCGGATCAAAGCCCATGAGCAAGGGAGCGACGATTGTGGAGCCGGACATGGCCAGCAAATGCTGGATGCCCATTGGTACGGCTGCTGCCGTTGGAAGCCGCTCATCGGGCAGCACGGTGCTGTTATTGGTTAGACGCCAATTCGGGAAATAGGACATGAACCCCTCATGATCAGATTTATCCAGAGGGACTTATCCGCAATCTGGTATGATCGCTAGCTTTTATGGGAAGAACAGTCGTTTTAACCAGTCATTTTTGACATAAGAAAAAGCCCTTGCAATTCGCAAGGGCCTTATCTTTTCAACATCAGAACTAAAACTTGTAGGCAATACCCATTCTAATTTCATTGGTGCGGAGGCGATTTGTCTCTTTCGCATTACCAAAATCAAGGCTTTCTGTTCGATTGCCAAAGTCTGTAAAGCGATACTCAACCCTCAATATGACATTGTCAGTAGCGGCATAATCGACGCCAGCACCGAGTGTATAACCTGCTCGCCAACTTTTCTGGCTATATTTGCCGTCGAAGTCTTCTTCCGGTTCTACGAATGTCGCTTTGGTACTCTGGTTGACCAATCCAAAAGCAACGCCACCCGTTACAAAAGGAAGAAAGCGATCAACTGCGTAGCCAGCACGGGCACGAACAGAGCCTGACCAATCGAGCGTTTCACTAAACTTCGCCGTACCGTAATCGTTCGTTACAGTTTGATTGCCTTTCATCCGAGTATAGACTGCGTCTGCTTCAAGACCCAGTATGGCGTTCCCTCCCATATCGAAGTTGTAGCCCCCGTATACGCCTCCCAGAAAACCCTTTGATTTGGGTGTTATAGTTGCCTGTACGCCCGGTATGCTTTCACCATCTTCGTCCACGAATGGAGAAGAAGACACGCTGTTCTTTGGGTTTGCCCAGCCATAACCAACCTGACCGCCAAGATAACCACCTGCCCAGCTAAACGGAGCTACAACAAGTGTTGGCTCGAACGATGAGACGACATCGGCAGCGTAAGCAGAGGAGAATGGAACTGTCGAGAGAAGTGACAATACAATAATAGTCTTAATTTTCATAGTTACCCCAATAAAGTATTCAATGAGGCCTCAATAATGTATTGTATTATAATTAAAAATAGCAAATATTAGCTAGCTATCTATTTTATTGCGTATGTTTTAGAATAAAGTAATGTATTGAATGTTCAGGATGGCAAGTCATTTGCCATCCTGCAGTCGCGATTTTAGTTCACAGTTTGCAATATTGAATTGCTGTCAGATGCGATGCTTCTATTTGTATCAATCGCAGGCGAAATTTTATTGGCGAAATATATGTAGTGAAAAGCGTCGGTCCTTCCGCCGATCAAACAAATGTCTTGCCTGCTCCAATGCCAACTTAACTTGCTGAGCTTTTTCTCAAACTCCAGCGAAGCATTGGCCGACCAGAAACTCGTGATGCCTGTTGGCGTTAATGCGCGTTTGATAGCCGTCAAGCCGCAGCCGTCATAGATCGCATTGTTTTCACGTCTGACCAGAAACTCCGGTCCATTATCAGTATCCATTAAGATCAGATCATATGTGAACTCGTGCTGCCGTAATGTCTCCATAACGTCGCCAATGTGAATTTTCACCCGATTATCCTGAAGTGGAAAACCTGCAAGAGAACCAATCACGGAACGGTTCCAGTCGACGATTTCAGGTACAAATTCGCAAACCGTCACCTCAGTATCGTTGGGCAAATAGTTGAGGGCAGCACGAAGTGTAAAGCCCATGCCAAGCCCGCCAATGAGAACTTTTTTCGGTGTGCGGCCCAGTAGCCTCAACGACCTTTCAGCGAGTATTGTTTCTGATTGGAAATTAATGTTCGACATCAACTCGATGCCGTTATAACGAATTTCGTAGATATCGTTTCTTCGGCGCAATAGTATTTCGTCGCCAGCATTATTGCTGGCGCGTGCCAACTCGGTCCAGATTGACATAATAAATCCCAAACGTTGACGCTGCCGGTCACCCAGCAGGACTTTTCGCATTCATTGTGAAAGGGATTGGGGTCGCTGCGGGATTAAACGCGCAGCAACCCAATGGCATCGTCCGATCTGGCATCCATTATAAGAGGAAAGGCAGACTCATCATTCGACACACCAAGCAAAAGCAGTATTTTTCGAAAGTTGATCGTCATATCCTCAGGCAGAGTTAATTATCGCAATGGATCGGTGAGTTACTGTCTCTAGGAAATGGTGGGGCTTTTTGCAAGCTTATCATGCTGATGACATTAAAGGTTGAGCTGGCTTGCCTGCTGACGCGAGCTGCGTGAAGCTGACGTATCCCAATTTTCTCTAAGTCGTATTATGGACAATGGACGCAGCGGGAAGGCAGCGCTTCTGGACTATTCACGTTGTCGGCGGTCAACTTCCTTCGAGTAATGATAAGCTCAATGCCAAAAAATTTGTGGCAAGCGCACAGAACGTCAATTGTCTGCGTTCACTAGCCGAATTGGTACTCTGGTAATGGAGAGCACTCAATAAGTGAGATAACTTCTGGAGAGAAGCTGCTAAGTTAGAGGACCAATAACCAGGATCCCTATTTCAGCATTACACGCAGCAATGCCTCGATGATCGAATGCTTGTATCGAATGTAGAGCCTTGGTATTCCATAGGGATCATCATCTGGCTTGGAACTCCTGCTTACAGTCGCAACCGCGCTCTTATATCCGGCATCTTGTACCATTTCTCGATGGATCGGTTTGTTCCCACCATACGGATAACAAAAATTGGTTACCTCGCTACCGAGCATATCCTCTAATGCGCGTTTGGATTCTGCAATTTGACGGCGCGCTTCGATTTCAGGCGTTTCCGGTAAAAGCACATGATCGAGTGTATGAGCTCCGACTTCGTGACCTAAGTCTGCCCATTCGCGCAATTGGGATACGCTCATGCAGGCTGTGTTGGGTATGCCTTCTTTGCTGTCCCAAACGTTGCTCCCACCGATCTGGTTTGAAACAAAGTAGTTCGTGGCTGTAAAGCCGCAATCGGCGAGAACCGGAGCTGCATTCTCGAGTGTGTTCAAGAAACCGTCGTCGAACGTTATCACGACCACTTTGCCTTGCTTTTCTCCTCGCAAGTAAGGCCAAGCATCGCGAACAGAAAGACCTTTATAACCAAGAAATTTTAGCGCCCGCATTTGCTTTCGAAAACTATCGGGGTGCACAAAAAGCCCTTGATAAGGTGCTTTTCTTTCGGGCAGCGCTGCTATCTGATGATAGAGAAGTACGGGAACCGACATAAAACCTCGATTGTACAAAATTTCTTTCCGTGGCAAATGTAGCCACACATTTAATAGGTTCAAACTTTATGAAGAGCTATATTGTCAATCTTGATCGTGCGCCAGAACGTATGACACGCATGGCGCAAATTTTAAGATCCCAAGCTATCGAATTTGAACGATTTTCAGCAATTGATGGGCGAACTTTTACCCCAACCGACATTGAGAATTATAGGAAACAGCGCCAGCAAGGTAAGCCCATGACGACTGGCGAAATTGCTTGCGCTGAGTCTCACTTGGCTATTTTCAGGATGATCGTAGAGCGCGAAGACGATTATGCTGTTGTCATGGAAGATGATTTGCATTTGTCCGCTGATGCTGGACGTTTTCTCAATTCGGCGGATTGGATTCCACATGGAGCGGAACTCATCAAGCTCGAAACTGTCGGTGAACCGACGATTATAAAAACCAAAACTATTAGTCTCGATAATGATCGAAAACTGGTACAGCTAGCCCATAAACACTGGGGGTCCGGGGCCTATGTAATCAGTAGGGATGCCGCGCGCAGAGTCCTTAGAGATTATGTGGCCGGGCTAACACCGATCGATGACTACCTGTTTGACCCCACTGTAAATGATTTTAAGCTTTGGCAAATGTGTCCCGCAATTGCCGTACAGGATATCATTCTCATAAATGGTGCCACACCAGAGATAAGCTATTTGGCGAGCGAAATTGAAGACGGGCGCAAGGATGCGTTAACTTCCAAAAGTAAAAAAGTTGGATTTTTTGCGGTAGTAAAACGTGAGACGCTTCGTTTCGTGCGCAAAACACGTCGTCGGATACACACCTTTTGGGGCATCCGCATATCTCGTAAAATTAAGCGCACGGTTATTATGTTCAAGGTTTAGTTTCGCACCTTCTTGGAACGAATTAATTTTAAGCACCTGCCTTCGGCTGGCTTTTTTAAAGATACGACATAATGAGCCGCGGGCACGTTGCGGGACTGGTTGGTCTTAAGGTGTTTAGGATACGATCCCGGTGCGGTACATTTTCCAAACTGTCGACGATATGCCCGGCCCTTCAGGCTTGGGTGCAACTGGCCCGTCTGTTCTCAACTTCACACATCCGCAGAGCGGACCTTCACGGTCTGATAGCTTGGCTATTTCTCTTTCTTACCTTGATCATAATGCCATTTGATGGCGAAGAACATACCCGTGCCTAACACGAGAACCTTGAATGTAACGAAGACTACAATGAACCAATCCATCTGAATATTTCCAGGCTGCTATCTATTATGAGGGGTATTACCTCAAAATTGCTGATTCAACAGCTTCAAATTTTGTTGAACCTATAATGCAGCCACAGTCGCGGGACTTTCTTGCCAAAAGAAAAGCCCCGGGGCAGCCGGTGGCCGTTCCGAGGCTACGCCTGATCGATTGTCACACCTCACCGACGCCCAAGCATCATCTCACATTCTGTTTCGACGGCAAGGTTCTTTCCATTCAAAGCTTTGAGATGGTAGCTTTTTGAGAAAGCGGTTATCGCACTTCAAGAACCTCGCCGCTCCGCCTGTCGATGACTACGCGCATATCGTTGTCGCGGCGATCAATGCCGCGGATAACATAAACGCCTCGACGACGAGACACGCTTTCTACTTCATCCATTCCTTCGTCGCGAGCAATTCGCGTTGCGCGACGCTCACTTATTTCGTCGCGATCAGAACGGCGATCACGTTCCATTTGGCGGTTCCCATCAGGATTTACTCGGATACCGTTTGGACCCAGCTCGATACTTTGCGCATTTGCTGAAACTGTGAAGGCGAAAGCCGAAATAGCCACCGCTGCGATTGCTGCAAACTTGTACATGGCACATATCCAATCTTGGTTTCGCGCCCGCCATTGAACTGAACACATTCAACTGCAGGTGGTTCCGGATGTTGCGGTCAACTCAGCTAACACGCAAAATATCTCGTGAACTATGTGCCACCCTTGCCACAGACATTCAAAGTAACCATTCAATGAACCGGATATGCGTCTTTCAAATGCGATGGGTACCAAAGATTCGACCGTCATTTGAGGTGACCTTTTTGTCGACAGGAAAATCAATGGCACGGCATATCAAGGCACCAGGGCTTTCACTGAACCAAGTAGCGGGAATGTCTCACAACAATTTTTAATAAAAGTTCATTCCTGTTTGGCCATTGCTAACTAAAGCGCCAGTTGCAGGAGTTCCAAAGAATGGTGAAGCTAAATTTGTAACGGTTATGTCCAAGTATAAAACCTTAAACGCTTCCTTGTTAAAGCCTTATCTGAAGCTCTGCTCATTTACGGAGATCGCCGCAAATTATTGGCGATGCTTCTTATGCATATTACTGGGAGAGATGAGCATGTTGTATGGATTTGCCGGGGTTTTTTGTAAGTATTTGTAATTACAGGGAATCCATTTGCGGCAAAACGTGGCATGAAAACGGCTCTTCACAGAGTGTTTAATTTATCTAAATCGTTGATCTTATTGAAGAAAGTTTTGGCCGGGGAACCTGGATTCGAACTAGGACTAACGGAGTCAGGGCCCCAGCCAGTCTATTGATTATATATAATCATTTTCTAAAATGAAGCATTCCACGCCCTTTGTGAATCAATGGTTTAGCTGCGAAATGCAAACCAATTTACAGCAGTTTCATCCGATTGGTTAATGTCTAAATGCTTGTTTAACTCGGGTTGATTGAACCTCAACTAACGACTTCTAAGTGGACATTCGAGCTCGTCGGACTTCAGGACTTCAGGACTTCAGGAGCCCGAGATCGATCAGGCTCTGAGCGGAGGCGATGATTGCTTCTTCGCGTGAGCGTGGCTTCCAGCCCAGCAGCCGCTCGGCCTTCTTGCCGCTCGCGTTCATGTCGTAGCCGAGCAGGGATGCCGGCATTTTAAGCGCGGGGTTCGTCTCTGCCATTTTGCGCACCTGGTTGTCAGGCAAAACCGTGGTCGATACCTTGTCGGCGGCCTTGCCGAGGCGATCCTTCAACAATTGTGCTATCTCGACCATCAGCATCGCTTCGCCCACGGTAGCAAGGAATCTCTGGCCCTTGGCGGCCGGGTCTCTCATGGCACGCAAATGCAGGTCGGCAACGTCTCGGACATCGACACAGCAGGAATTGACATTGAGGCAACCGGGCTGACCTTCCAACATGTTGGTGATGAGCCGAATTGAGTGCGAATAGTCTGCTCCCAGCGCCGGGCCATAGACAGCGGTCGGGTTCACTGCCGCCAATTCCAGCCCGCTGCCTTCCTTCTCGATGAAATCCCACGAAGCAAGCTCGGCCAGCGTTTTCGAGATTTGGTACGGCGCGACATTGCCATCCAGATTGCTCCAGTCGGTTTCGTCGAAAGGACGGCGATGGTCTGGCCCGTGGCCGACGCCAATGGCACCGAAGGCAGATGTCAGCACGACGCGCTTCATGCCGGCATCGCGGGCCGCGCGCAACACTCGCAGATTGCCGTTTACGGCAGGCTGCACCCAATCCTCCAATTTGACTTGGTCGCCCGACGGCGTCGGCGATGCGCCATGCATGGCGTAGCTACAACCATCGGCAGCTTCGGCCCAGCCAATGTCGCTGGAGAGGTCGGCTACCACGAAACTCAGGCGATCGCCAGCATCGACGCCGCCAACTTTGAGGTGCTCGCGAACCTCGGCTTCGCGCCCGAGCGAACGCACGGTCGTACGCACTTTGTATCCGGCGTTGAGTAGCGCAATCATGCAATATTGCGCGATGAAGCCAGTGCCGCCGGTCACGAGTACAGTTTCGCCAGCTATGTTGTCTTCCTTCTGATTAATTGGTTGATGAGAGGGTACGGCCGCGCCCCTGGACTGTAAATGCTTGAAAGTCCGTATTGCTTGCGCGATAGTACGGAAATGAGCATTGATCCCTTTTCCGATATTCTGCGGCTGACCAGCGCCGAGGCGGTCATGACTGGCGGGTTCAGCGCCGGCTGCGACGACTGGGCAATCAGCTTTCCCGCCAAGGACAAGATCAAGTTCTTTGCCATTGTGACGGGAAGTTGTTGGTTGCTTCTCGAAGGAGAACCGGAACCGATCTTGTTCGAGACAGGCGATGTTGGTCTGCTTGCGGCGCGGCGGTCTTTTGTGGTGACGAACCGTCCCGGCGTTGGACCTATCGATGCAATGAGCCTGTTTTCCGCGCCGGATTGTACGACAGTCAAGCTCGGTAAAGGCGATGCATTTTCCTATATCGGCGGCCATGTGACGGTTGATCCAACGCGCGGCCGGCTGCTGTCAGAAATCCTGCCCGTGTGGATCCATTCACGCGCAGCGGCGCCGGAGACGGCGACCTTCCGTTGGCTGATTGACAGACTGGTGGTCGAAAAGGATACAGCGCTGCATGGTTCGCAGCTTGCCTCGGCGCAGCTCACGCAACTGCTATTCATTCAGATATTACGCTCGCATTTGAACTCATCGAGCCACATGCCCCCAGGCTGGCTGCGGGCGCTGGCCGATCCGCGTGTCGCGCCGGCGTTGCGCCTTATGCATGGCCACCCAGATCGCGCATGGCATTTGGAGGAGCTCGCCCGCTCATGCGCGATGTCGCGGACGTCTTTCGCACTCCATTTCCGCAACGTCGCTGGCGTCGCCCCGCTTACGTATCTGGCCGAATGGCGCATGCGGCTGGCCGAACGCGCGCTTCGCGAAGAAAAGACGCCCGTAGCAAGCGTTGCCCGGTCGCTTGGCTACACATCCGAAAGTGCGTTCAGCAATGCCTTCAAGCGTATCATCGGCATCTCGCCGACGGCCTACCGTACATCGCTGAATGTGCCTGGGATGCAGGTCACCTAAAATGATTGAGAGATAAGGTTAAGTCTGGGAGCCTTTGTCCGCTTTCCACCAATTTTCAGTCACGAGCAGATCAATCCAATAATGCTGCGCAAAAGCGGTGGCAAGCAACTGATGCCAAAAGGTTTGGAAAATGTACCGTTGTTCTGAGATAACACGATAACAAAAACAGTGAGTTATACGGATAAAAAATTGTGGTTTGCACATTTTACAAACCGAAACAGCTCAAGATCTAGTCTAAAATCTGGAAAAACCTAATGAAATCGAATGGCTGGGGAACCTGGATTCGAACCAGGACTAACGGAGTCAGAGTCCGTGGGTCTACCGTTAACCTATTCCCCAGCAGGGTCACGTATCAGTGTTGTTTCTGAGGCGTGATTTCGACGGAAGCTGTTGCTTCGTTCGTCGGTGGCCACCATCTAGCGAACTCAAACGATGAGCGCAAGCCCTTCTTTTAAAAAATGTGGCAAATTCTGCTATTTCTTTGTTGCGCCCGGAAAGTATTGGCTTTGCATCGCAAATTGCCAAGTGCGCGCATAAAAAAAGCCCGGCAGCAGAGGTGCGGCCGGGCAAGGAGCAGGCTGGCCGAGAGGGGACCCGGCCTGTGAAGGTGGCGCCTGCCAGATGTCAATCAACAGATGTGGCGGGTCGCCTCCACGCGCAAGCGTGCATCTGCAAGGGCGGCCAGAACGCGCGTCGGATCTTCCGCGCTGCGTTTGTGAACAGCCGTGTAGAGGTCTCCACTCTGAAGCCCGATATCCTTGAGCAAGTAGCTATCGAGTTCATTGAGATGAAGTACATGACGCCGGTTTCGGAATAGCGTCCAGCGACGCATAACCGACGTAAACACGGATTTTACCACTTGCTTGAGCACGGAGGTCAGTGTGCTCGAAGCCGGTAAATGTGTCATGGTGGTCTTGCTTATCGCTGTCATTGCCGCTCTCCTTTAAGCGCGCTTCGTCAAATTGTTTCTATCGTCAGGTCATTCGCTTTCGCGTCTCCATTCTCTGCGACACCGGCTTTATCCAATAATGGAATTGATTGTTCCAACGAATGTTTTTAATGTAACAGTTCAATAATAGTGATGGATGGTTTTGATGAGTGCGCCTTTGGATCTGGACCAGTTGCAGACCTTCATTGCCATTGCCGATACAGGTAGTTTTACCAAAGCGGCGGACGCTGTTTTTAAAACACAGTCTGCGGTTTCCATGCAGATGCGCCGCCTTGAGGAACGTATCGGAAAGTCACTCTTTGAACGTGATGGACGCATCAACCGCCTGACCGAAGACGGCGAAAGGCTGCTGCTTTATGCGCGCCGCATGTTGTTGCTGAATGGCGAAACCATCGCGGCCTTTGATGATACGCAACTGGAAGGCCATGTGCGTATCGGCACGCCCGACGATTATGCAGATCGGTTTCTGCCTGAAATCATGGCACGTTTTGCGCGGTCTAACCCGCGTGTCGAACTTTCGGTTGTTTGCGAGCCGACAGTTAATCTCGATGAAATGATCCGTCGTGGAACGCTCGACATCGCTCTTGTGACGCAGTGCGATGATAAGCGCCGGTCTGAAGTTGTGCGCACCGAGCCGCTTTTGTGGGTGACGTCGGCCAATCACGCGGTACATGAAGAAGCGGTGCTTCCGCTCGCTGTCGGACGACCGACTTGCATCTGGCGCCATGCAGCGATCGATGTTCTGGAACAGGTAGAACGCGATTATAGGATTATTATTACGAGCTGGTCTGCGACTGTTTTGGCAGCAGCCGTTCTTTCGGGGCTTGCGGTTTCGGTGTTGCCGGAGTGCGCGCTACGGCCTGGAATGCGCGTTTTGGGTGAAGCGGATGGTTTTGGCGCCCTACCGGAGTTTGGCATTGGCATCATGCGTGGACATACCAAGCAGAACGCGATTGTTGACGCGCTGGCGCAGCATATCATTGAAAGCCTTGATAATATTTCATCGCCGGCACCGGCTGCACTTGCTTCGGCTGAAATTTCAGCCTTTCCGTCCATTCGGACGCGGCGCGTGCGCAGCAACGAATTGTTGCCTGGCTGGTGACGGTGCATAAGATACAGGGTGACGTCTTGACCAGTTGACCGGAGGGGGTCGCTGGGTGCCTATGATGGGATGAGCATGGGTTCCGATTCTATACCAAGCGGTACCGCTTCAAATGTAGCGGAATACAGCGTTTCCGAGATTTCCGGCGCTTTGAAGCGTACGGTCGAGGATACGTTTTCGCATGTGCGCGTGCGCGGCGAGATTTCCGGCTATCGTGGTCCGCATTCGTCGGGGCATGCCTATTTTGCATTGAAGGATGACCGGTCGCGGCTTGAGGCTGTGATTTGGCGTGGATCGATGGGGCGTTTACGCTTCCGCCCTGAAGAGGGGATGGAAGTCATTGCTACGGGCAAACTGACGACTTATCCGGGCTCTTCCAAATATCAAATCGTCATCGAACAGATGGAGCCTGCGGGCGCTGGCGCGCTGATGGCACTGCTTGAAGAGCGCAAGCGCAGGCTGGCCGCCGAAGGCCTGTTTGATCCGGCGGCCAAGCAACTATTGCCTTTCATGCCGCGGGTTATTGGTGTTGTCACATCGCCAACAGGGGCGGTAATCCGCGATATTATTCACCGCATTTCGGATCGTTATCCGCTGCATGTGATTGTCTGGCCGGTGCGTGTGCAGGGCGAGACAAGCGGAGCGGAAGTGGCTGCAGCGGTGGAAGGTTTCAACGCGCTGGCCGAAGACGGTGCAATTACTCGTCCCGATGTGTTGATTGTGGCGCGTGGCGGGGGCAGTCTTGAAGACCTCTGGGGCTTCAATGATGAGATTGTCGTGCGGGCTGTTGCGGCTTCGCATATTCCGGTGATTTCGGCTGTCGGCCATGAAACGGATTGGACGCTGATTGATCTGGCTGCCGATGTGCGCGCGCCAACGCCGACTGGTGCGGCTGAAATGGCTGTGCCGGTCAAAGCCGATCTGGTTGCAACTGTTGCAACGCAATCGGCGCGTCTGGCGTCTGCCATGTCGCGGTTTATTGACCTGAAGCGTCAGGCGCATCGTGCGGCGAGCCGGGCATTGCCTTCGGCCGATCAGTTGCTGGCATTGCCACGGCGCCGTTTTGATGAAGCCGCTTCGCGGCTAACGCGGGCCTTGTTTGTGAATACACAAAAGAAGCGTGTTCATTTTGAGGGTCGCGCACGTCAGTTGTCGCCGCGCTTGCTGCAACGTGGGTTCGAGGAACAGAAGCGTCACATGAAGCTGCTCGGACAACGCCTGCCGCGTGCGCTTGAAGCGTTTTTGCGCGAACGCCGTACGTTGCTTGCAAGACGTTCCGACCGGCTGACGCCAGAGCCTTTATTGCGGCGTACGACACTTGCGAAAAGCGCAATCGAACAGCTTGATCGGCGTCGTGATCAGGCGATTAATATCCTGTTTGAGCGCACAAAAAGGCGTGGTCAGGAATTGGAACGCCTGATGCGGACACTGTCTTATGAAAGTGTTCTTGATCGCGGCTTTGCGGTTGTTTTTGATGCCGATGGCAAGCCGATCAAACTAGCCGCAAGCGTTTCTGAAGGCGACGCTTTATCGATCCGCTTCCGTGATGGAGATGTTTCGGCAACGGCGGGACATGGTCCCGAGACAGCATCACCGAAAGGCGCGACGCGCAAGGCGCCATCGTCTGGTCCAGGCGGGCAGGGATCGCTATTTTAGCAACACATGCCCTTTGATCGCTTCATCATCACTCAAGATAACGCGTAAGTTGCAGATTACGTTGTTTTCTTAAGGCTCACTTAAGTTTGGTCTCTTCTTTCTCGGCACACATTCGCTGACATGCATTCGTAGTGGGAAGGCATGTGGCTTCAAGTCGTGCAAATGAAAGAGTTTTTGGATGTCGCGTAAATTTTCTGAAGGCAGTGGTGTGCCGCTGCTGCCCAAGGGTGTCACAAGTCGCCGTGCATTTCTGATCGGTGCGAGTGCTGTCGCACTTTCGGGTTGCGTTTCAACGGCCCAGCAGGCCACGCCTGCTAAAGTTGCTGCCGCGCCTGCACCGGTGCGCGCCGTGCCGCCAATGTATGAGGCAATGCCCTATGAGCAGTTTCCGCTCCCTGCGGTGAATGTTGCCAAAGTCGATCCGAAATTCTGGCGGCAGGAAGTCGATTATCCGACCAGTGAGAAGGTCGGCACCGTCATAGTCGATACGCCGAACAAATATCTCTATCATGTGCGCAGCAATGGCCGCGCCATGCGTTACGGCATCGGTGTAGGGCGCGATGGTTTCTCGTGGGCAGGGCGAGCGATTATTGCTTATAAGCGTCAGTGGCCACGCTGGACGCCGCCGGATGAAATGGTTGCGCGCCAGCCTGCGCTTCAACCTTATAGCATTGCCAATGGCGGTATGCCTCCGGGCCTGAAGAATCCGCTTGGTGCCCGCGCGCTATATATCCACAAGGATGGGCGAGACACGATCTATCGTCTTCACGGCTCGTCGGAAGAATGGAGCATCGGCAAGGCGGTATCGTCGGGCTGTATCCGACTGCTCAATCAGGATGTCATCGACCTTTACAACAACGTGCGCGATGGCAGTACGATTGTCGTTATCCCTGATCCGAGCAAGGGAACGCAGGTTTCTGCTTAACGAACAAAAGGCGCGGATTTCCGCGCCTTTTGCTTATTTGAAGTGAGTCTAGCGCATTCCGAAAACCGCTTCGCACTTTTCGGAATGCGCGTTAAATACCTGTTTCTTTGCAGACCACCACACGCCAGCCGTCCGGGTCCTCATAGGTGAAACTGCGGTTGAGCCAATATGGATTTTCTGGCTCCACAGGCGCATAGCCTCCATCCTGCATCCGTTTGTTCAAACGATCATAAGCCGCCTCGTCGGTTATATAAATCACCAGCAGATTATCCTCCGACGGAGCCCGGCAAGGACTGCCTGCTTCATGTTCGGTGAATTCAAGATGCACACTCTTTCCGGGTAGGCCCAGCATGATACCATTATATCCGGCGTGTGCTTCAAAGGCACCAAGTTGCGGCAGCCCAAGACCATCACGATAGAAAGCGACCACTTCATTGAATTTATCCGTTGGTCGGGCAAAGCGGATTTGCACAGGGACAGCCCCTTCGCCAAGAGTGAATGATTGTTGGGTTGATTGAGTATTCATTTCGCGTTCCTTTGGTTTTAGTGCTGTCCGGATGCGGCCAGTGCCTGCATTCCGCGCCATAGGGATGGCCCCTGCATGACGATGACGCCAATGGCGACGAGCAGGACGCCGATCATCCGGGATGGCGTGATTTCTTTTGATACAAATCCCATGATGCCGAAATAATCGATCAGCACAGAGGCGATCAGTTGCCCGGCAATCACCGCAGTCATGAAACCGGCTGCGCCAAGCTTTGGTGCAAGCAGAATGGCGGCGGTGATATAAAGCACGCCCGCAACCCCGCCGATCCATATCCATTTAGGCTGTCCCGAAAGACCGGTGAAAGTGGGTAGGGACACTTTCATAGCCAGCAAAACCGGCAGCACGCAGATGATGCTGACAATCAGCGAAACGATAGTTGCCCAAAGTGGGTGGCCAAGCGCTCGGCCAAGAGCCGCATTGGCACCGGCCTGAAATGGCACCACCGCACCGGCGATGAGGGCAGCGACGAGAAATGTAAGTGATCCCTGAGCCTGCATGGAAGGTCCTTTCGTCTATTCCTTTAGCTCCGATCTAGTTATATGTTTGGTGAATGTGAAATTCAGATTATCGAGACATATATGCATCAGACGAATAATCTAAGAAATGTTGATCTAAATTTGCTCGTCATTCTGGATGTGCTTCTGACGGAGCGGCACGTCTCCCGTGCGGCTATACGGCTCAATATGAGCCAGCCAGCAGTCAGCCACGCGCTGGCGCGTCTGCGTGATCTGTTTGATGATCCACTACTTGTGCGCGAAGGCGCGGGGCTGGTGCCAACGCTCAAGGCAATGGAAATTGCAAAGCCGCTGACAGAGGTTCTGACGGGGGTTCGCGCGGTACTTGGGCCGCAGGGATTTGACCCGGCAACAACACAGTATCGCTTTCATCTTTCCATGTCGGATTATGGCGGCAGTATCCTGCTGCCGGGGTTGGTGCGCGAATTGCGGAAGGACGCACCGGGGATAGATCTTGCGGTCAGTCAATTCAGTCGCGAAGGCATGATCGCGCGCATTCTGGATGGCGAGATTGATCTGGGCTTTGGTGTCTTTCCGTATCTGCCAGCGCAAATTGCAGCAGATATCATCATGCAGGACAAATATGTCTGTCTGCTTGATCGCCGAAGTCTTAAAGGTCGCAAATTTGACATCGAGACTTATTTCGCACGCCCTCATGCATTGGTGGCGGTGCGTGGAGATGCAACAACGGAGATCGATGAAAGCTTGAGGCTTGCAGGGCATACACGGCACATTGCCGTGGTGGTTCCGCATTGGGGTGTGGCACCACAGCTGATTGCCGACACAGACCTCATCTTGACCATCGCGCGGGGCGGGCTCAAGAACCTGCTGCCGGATGATAATCTGGTTGTCCTGCCTGCGCCTGTGGCCCTGCCACCTATACCTTTTGTGCAGATATGGCATAAGCGCCGGGAAAGTGACCCGGCGCACCGCTGGTTACGGTCGAAGATTAGCTCGACTGATTTGAAGGCTTAGTAAGCGTATTCAAGGAAGATCGGTTCGACCGAGCCTGCCCAAACGCTGTTATAGGCTTTGAGCATACGTTCGGCATCGGTGATACCTGCTGCGACGATTTCTTCGAGCGGTGCTAAGAAATGGGTTTCGTCAAAGCCGTCGCCATTGAGCTGCTTGCGGTTCAGAAGACCAAGACGGGAAATCTCCAGCGTCTTGCGTGCAATCTGCGCCACCGGCTTGCCGCGGAATGATGCATTCAGAGCTTTTGCAGGCACATCGTTGCGTAGCGCCAGAACCTCTTCATAGGTCCAGTCTTTGGTCAGATCTTCTGCCGCACTGAGTGCTTCATCATCATATAGCAGGCCAACCCAGTAAGCGGGCAGAGCGCAGATGCGACGCCATGGACCACCATCAGCACCACGCATTTCCAGGAAGCGCTTGAGACGCACTTCCGGGAACAGCGTAGAAAGATGATTGGTCCAATCGCCCATATTTGGAACCGGATCGCTGACTTCGCCCTTCAATGCGCCATTCATGAACTGACGGAAGGTGACATGCGTGCAGTCGTGATAACGACCGTCGCGCAGGATAAAGTACATCGGAACGTCGAGCGCCCATTCGACATAATCGATGAAGCCGAAGTTTTCCGAAAAGACGAAAGGCAAAACGCCCGAGCGCTGGTTGTCGGTGTCGCGCCAGATATTGGAGCGCCAGGACAGAAGATTGTTCGGCTTGCCTTCGGTGAAAGGCGAGCTGGCGAAGAGCGCTGTCGCAATCGACTGGAGCTTCATCGAGACCTGCATCTTGCGGCGCATATCGGTTTCGGAGCTAAAGTCGAGATTAACCTGAACGGTCGAGGTGCGGTACATCATGTCGAGACCTTCATGCCCGACTTTCGGCATGTAGTTGCTCATGATCTTGTAACGCGATTTCGGCATGACCGGCGTCTCAGCCAGCGTCCATTTAGGGCTGCCGCCAAGGCCAAGGAAACGAATGCCGAGCGGTTCCGCGATCTCGCGTACCTGCGAGAGATGCGCATTCACTTCGCGGCACGTCTGGTGAATAGAGGAAAGCGGAGCGCCGGATAGTTCGAACTGACCACCCGGTTCAAGCGAAATGGCACCCTGTCCGGTTGGCTCAACGAGGCCAATAATATTGCCTTCATCGATGATCGGCTCCCAGCCGAGCTTGGCCTTCATGCCTTCGAGAATGGCCTTGATTCCGCGCGGGCCTTCATAGGGAACAGGGCTGTTATCCGCGACGTAGAAAGGAAATTTCTCGTGTTCGGTGCCGATGCGCCACGCATCCTTCGGCTTGCTACCTTCGGCAAGATAGGCTGCGAGTTCTTCAACACCGGTCAGTGCTGTTTCATCGGTCGTGTCGCGCGCCATGTATAGTGTCCCTAGTCGAATTTGTCTTTGTCAGCGTGATTGGACAAATTTGTCAAATCACGCAAGTCAATTTCATTGATGATTGGATTTTCTTAAAATCATGCTCATACCCTCCAGTCGCCCAATATTGCTTGCACGAGCGTAAGCGCCGCAACGGCTGCCGTATCAGCGCGCAGAATGCGCGGGCCGAGTGGTATCGCTGTGACGAAAGGCAGGCCGCGCAATTGCTGGCGCTCGCCTTCCGAAAACCCGCCTTCTGGCCCGATCAGCACCGCATATGGGCCGGGTTTAAGATTGCTTAAAATGGTCAGTGGATCATCAGTCTCATGGCCTTCATCACAGAAGATGAGGCGTCGCGACTGATCCCATTGCTCAAGAAAGCGATCAAAACGTATTGCATCGCGGCATTCAGGGATGGCAAGCACGCCGCATTGTTCAGCGGCTTCAATCGCATTGGCTTTGATGCGGTCCGTGCCAAGCTTGGGCACTTGCGTATGCTGTGTGACCACGGGCTGCAGAACGCCAGCACCCATTTCCACGGCTTTTTGCACCATATAATCAAGCCGACCCTGTTTCAGTGGCGCAAAGCAATAAATCAGATCACAGGGGGCTGGCTGCGCGCGGGTTTGCTCGACGGCTTCCAGAAAGAGCCGCTTCTTGCCTTCGGGGCGCAGTCTGACCTTCCATTCGCCATCCTGTCCGTTAAAGGCGAGAACTTCATCGCCTTCCTTCAAACGAAGCACATGCGTAAGATAATGGGCGGCCTGCGTCGGCGCTTCCACACTTACGCCGTCGCCAAGGCCCGTCTCGATATAAATTCGTTGCATTTTATAATTTGCGCGCATGATCGCATCGATGGCAGAGGCGCAGGCCAATGGTCAAGCTTTTTGGTTGTATTGTACAAACCGCGTATGTGCTCACACGTTTTTTTGATGGGATGAAGATACAAGTTGCAATGAACTAGATTGTATCCATATAGATATGAAGCTATCTATTTGAATGGAATTTAAGTGATGAAACAGGCTTGGGTCGAATTTGCACCGCTGCTCTCCGCTAATGCGCGAGGGTGGCGTAAAGCTTTTGATGCAGCAATGGCGGAGCATAGTCTTTCTGATGCTAAAGCCATACCGCTCATGACGCTCCTGCGGCACGGTGACTGCATTCCGCAGGGTGTGCTGGCGGAAAGAGTTGGCATTGAAGGCGCAACGATTGTCCGTGTCGTAGACGAGCTGGAGAAGGAAAACCTGATCCGCCGCATCGCCGATGATACGGACCGCCGGGTGAAGCTCATTCAGCTGACGGACGAAGGGCGGACGCTTGCGTCAAAAGTCGACAAGACTGCAGCTCGCCTGCGCGCTGCATTTTTGGGTGATCTCGATCCAGAAGCTGTCGATGTAGCAATCGATGTGTTGCGCCGTCTCAGCGAAAAATTCCAGAACCAGTCTTCCTGACCGGGAAGGCTTTGCATGAAATCTGACTGATATTTGTAACTTGTAACACCGATGATAAAGCCCGTTGAAACATCGCCGCGCTTTTGGGACGTGGTCTTCTCGCTGAAGACCTTTGCGGCAGCAATGCTTGCATTGTGGATCGCCCTGATGGCTAACCTGCCCAATCCTTATTGGTCGGTTGCGGCTGTCTATATTGTGGCGCATCCGCTTTCTGGTGCCACAACTTCCAAAGGCTTTTATCGGCTGATCGGCACGATCATTGGTGGCGCTGTTACGATTTTATTCGTCCCGCATCTGGTCAATTCGCCTGAGATTCTGACATTGGCCATCGGTCTGTGGATGGGTCTTTGTCTGGCGATCAGCCTGCTCGACGGTACACCGCGTAGTTATCTTTTCATGCTGGCTGGTTATACCGTAGCTATTGCGAGCTTTGCCGTGGTTTCAGTTCCTGAAACCACATTTGATTATGCGGTGGGCCGCGTCGAAGAAATTGCGATCGGCATCATCTGTGCGGCGGTGGTCAACCGACTGGTATTCCCACGCCATAGCGGTCCGGTCCTTATGGCTCGTATCGACAATTGGTTGCGCGATGGTTCCAAGCTTGCACTTGAGACATTACGCGGAGAGGGCGATAGCCCGGAATTTCGCCGTGACCGCCAGCGGCTTGCAGCCGACGCGTTGGAGCTGCGCAATCTGACGACGCATGTGGCTTATGATACGTCATCGATCCGCAATGTCGGAACACTTCTGCATGTTCTACAGCAGCGCATGGTGGCTGTTTTGCCGATCATTTCGAGCCTGCATGACGTCTTGGTGCTCAAGCCCGGTGAAGGGCAAAAGCCATGGCATCCGGCGGTGCAGAAATTGCTGGATGAAGCCTGCGACTGGATTGAAAGCGGGGAGAACCTCACCGAGCAGCGCCGTGCAGTTTTGCTGAGCTATATCGATGAGATCGACCGGTTTGGCAAAGACGCCCACACTTGGGGCGAGCTGCTTCCATTCAATGTTGCAGCACGCGTGAGAGATCTGGTGCAGATCTGGAGCGATTGTATTACGCTGCGTCAGGACATCGTTTCCGGTTCCCGTCATTCGCTTCGCTGGCGTCGTTATGATGCCCATCTGAAAAGCCGCCCGCAGCACAGAGATTATGGCATGGCCATTCTTTCGGGCTTTGGCGCATTCGTATCGACCGGTGTTGCAACTGCATTCTGGATTGCAACCGGTTGGTCGCAGGGCAGTGCGGCTGCGATGATGGCTGGTATCTTCTGCTGTATCTTTGCAGCGATGGATGATCCGGTTCCGGTCATGCGCAAGTTCGGCTGGTTGTTGCTGATCGTAATTGTTGCAGCCTTCGTTTTTGAGTTTGCACTTCTGCCGCTGGTTGATGGCTTCTTCCCGCTGGTGCTGGTCCTGGGCCTGTTTCTCGTCCCCGCAGGATTGCTCTTGGCAATCCCATCGCAATTCCTGCTTGGCATGGTGCTTTGCGTGAACTTGCCAAACATGCTGATGCTGCAAGGCCATCTCACGCATGATTTTGTAAGCTTTGCCAATGCCAATCTGGCGACTGTTCTGGGTATTGTGATTGCAGCGGTCGTAACGTCGATTGTTCGTTCGGTGGGTGCTGAATGGACAGTGCAGCGTCTGGTTAAAGCAGGCTGGAATGATCTTGCTCTTGCAACTGAACGCAAGCCGGGTCGCCATCGTCGTCAGCGCATGAACCGCTTGCTGCTCAGAATGATTGATCGCATCGGCATGATGACGCCGCGACTGGCTCTGATCCCGTCAGCGGATATCGCCAAGGTAGATCTGCTGCGTGATCTGCGCAACGGCATGAATACGATCGATCTTCAGCAATATCGGACGAAGCTGCCTGAACCTTGCCGTGAAGCGGTCGATAGGGTGCTCGACGGCATTGGTGCTCACTATCGCGCGCTTCTGCGCAACAAGAAGGCTGAAACGCGTATCGATATTGACGAGCGGCTTCTTGCGGCCATCGATCACGCTATCGCGGTGATCATTGATCATGGATCGCCAGCAATCGCCAAAAGACCACGTCTGGCGCTGGTCGCCCTGCGCTTCAACCTCTTCCCGAAGGCGCCGCCTTTTCAGTTGCCGCCACAGCCGCAACTGGAACTGCCGCAGGCTGCCTGAGATACGTTCAGAGAATGGAAATTTTAGAGTCATGAGACCGGAATTCGACATCTATGGAATCTATCTGCCGAGCCTCGCGGTTCTGGCACTGGGCGCCTATTTCGCGAACTCACTGATGCAGCGATTGCTCGCACGCGCCCGTTTTTACCGTTTTGTATGGCACAGGCCTCTTTTTGATGCCGCCATGTACTTCTGCATTCTTGGCGCAAGCGCCGTCATCGTAAATGGAATACCACTATGAAGAAGCTTTTTGCACATTCGGGCCGGGTCTTCCTAACCCTCGTCATGGTCACAATGGCAGGGCTTCTCGGCTGGCATCTCTGGGATTATTATATGAACGCGCCGTGGACACGCGATGGCAAGATCCGCGCCGATGTGGTGCGTCTTGCTCCCGATGTTTCGGGTCTGGTGAGCGAGGTTCTGGTGCACGACAATCAGGACATCAAACAGGGTGACGTGATTTTCCGCATCGATCAGGCACGCTACAAGCTTGCATTGCAGCAGGCAGAAGCAAAGCTTGCCAGCAGCAAGGCTGCACTCGATATGGCCAATCGTGATCTTACCCGCTATCGCAAGCTGAATGATACCACGGTTACGCAGCAGAAGATGGAGCAGATCGAGACCACGACGATGCAGGCCGAGGCCACCTATCGTCAGGCCGAACTCGACCATGATCTCGCATCGCTCAATCTGGAACGTTCGTCTGTCAAGGCGCCTGTAAATGGTGTCATCACCAACTTCTCGCTTCAGCCTGGCGATTATGTAACTACCGGTTCCGCAGTCACGGCGCTGGTTGATACGGACTCGTTCTACGTCTCGGGCTATTTTGAGGAAAACAAGCTTGAACGCATCAATATCGGCGATCCGGTTGTGATCGACGTGATGGGCAGCAAACTGAAGCTTAAGGGACAGGTCGAGGGTATCGCTGGCGGTATCGAAGATCGTGAACGCAGCGATTCAACAAGCCTCCTGGCCAATGTTTCACCGACATTTAACTGGGTGCGCCTGGCGCAGCGCGTTCCTGTGCGCGTGAAACTCGAAGATGTGCCGCAGGGTGTTCATCTTGTTGCAGGCCGCACCGTCAGCGTGTCTGTGGTCAATTGATCAATCGAACAAACCAATCAAGTGAAAGCCCGGCTTGTTGTCCGGGCTTTTTTCATGGTAGCTCTTTTTACAGCGGTTCCAGTTAAGAATGAATCGTTGGAACCGCTGTAACTGTTTGTTTTTACGCATTATCCGACGCAAAGCCGCTTCGCACTTTTGCTGGAAATGCTATAAGCAAAAGCTTGGGGTCTGAGAAATGAGCGTGTTGGTCGTTCAGAATTATCCCGATTCAGGACTGGGGCAGATTGAGCCGATCCTGATTGAAGCGGGGCATACAATCGATGTCAGGCACGCCTATAATGGCGATACGCTTCCCGCGGATGACAGTGGGCACGAGGCCCTGATCGTGCTGGGTGGCGAGCAGAACGCGCTTGCCGATGGCGATTATCCTTATTTCCCTGATCTGCTCGATCTTATTCGGGCCTTTGGCGATAAAGACAAGGCTGTGCTTGGCATCTGTCTTGGCAGTCAGCTCGTTGCACGCGCCTATGGTGGCGAAAATATCCTCGACCGCCCGATGGAATTTGGCTGGCATGAGGTACGGCTGACGGAGCAGGGGCAGAGCGATCCTGTCCTGTCTGCGGCAGGTTCAGCTTTCCCTATTTTCCACTGGCACCGGGATACGTTTTCCTTGCCAGAGGGTGCCATTCATATGGCGGTCAGCGACATGACTGCTCATCAGGCCTATCGCATCGGGCGTGCAACTTACGGCACGCAGTTTCATTTTGAGGCCGACACCAAACTGGTCGTTGAATGGAGTGAAACGCTCAGCGATATGATCGCCGAATTTGATTCTAAGTGGGCGACAGAGCTTCCGGTTAATCTCCGGCAATCGGGCGTTGTAGCAGACAAGGCCGGGGCTGCTTTGGCGCGCGCCTGGACCGATCTTATCGATAGCAATCGCTAAAAAGTTGCCTGCAAACAACACTCTGAGCTGATAAGGCGTTGCGACTTTGCCACAGGGCAAAACCATTTAGGTTTTTCCCTCGGAAAGCGACAATTGTAGTTCGTTCGTTCAGTTGCGGGTAACTTTTTTCAGGTGTAACTGAAGCCAACTTCCGGGCGGTCAGTGATCAGGCAAGGTGCAAGCCTTGGCTATTAGGAAAGCTCGGTTCATCGTTTCCCCCGATAACCTCGAAAGAGTTTTCGACCATGACCGCTAAGCATGCCGCACTCCTCACCGTCCTGATGATTTCTGCGATCGTGTTCATGGCAGTTGGCATTTTCACCGTCGATGCCGGTAACAGCATGACCTCCACCGACGGCTACGGCATTTCCAGCGCGCGTTAAATTACAGATTTAGCGGCGGGACCAGTCGCTTCCAGAAAGCGCTTTTCAAGGCCATCGATCACGATGGCTGACAGCTTTCCGCTTTTCCAGGCATAAGTATCGAGGTTGACCCGGTTGGGTTGAACATCGATTGCGCTCTGCGGCGTATGTCCGTGGATGATGACCTTTTCCAGCGGATCAGTCCATTTCAGAAACAGTGTCCTGATCCACATCAGATCGTCACGATCCTGCGTGTCGAGAGAAACTGCCGGGTTCACACCAGCATGGCAGAAGAAGAAATCACCAAAGCTCACTGAAGATGGCATTGAGCGTATGTAGTCGACATGCGCTTGCGGAACGTTGTCTACGAGCTGCCTGTATCCTGCCGCAGCCGACGCCGGATCCATATAATCGACTTCAACGCCGTATGATCGGGCGGTATCGCTGCCGCCATGAAGCGCAAAAATGCCGTTCGTATCGCCGGTCGCCAGATAGCGCAGAAAGCCGTCGTCATGATTGCCTATCAGCGAGAGAATGCGGGGATCGTGTGTTGATGCATGGATCAGAAAATCCAGCACGCCTTTGGAACCCGGTCCCCGGTCGATATAGTCGCCAAGGTGAATGATGCGCCAGTCATGCGTTGGGTTGCGATCAATATCTGCATGGATCAGACCATGTATATCCTGCAAGAGATCAAGGCGACCATGCACATCGCCAATGGCATAAAGCCGGATGCCTTCCGGCCCTTTCGCGTCCTTTAGTGTAACGCCACTCATAGATCACGGCCTTCTTTGACTTCTTTTCCTGCTCGCTGACGGTAGCGCAGTCGCGATACGCGCTCGCGCTCATCATTGAGCTCACGGTCGTTGGTGGCTTGTTCGACAAAGCGGATATGCTTCTGCACCGCTTCGCGCGCCGCTTGCGGGTTACCAGCAACAACAGCGTCGTAAATGGCGCGGTGCTGTGACAGGAACATGTCAGCGACACCGGGGTAACTGTAAATCAAGCTACGATTGTAAAAAACCCCGTCTTTCAGCAGCTGATAACAGGAGCGCAATGTGTGCAGTAGCACAATATTGTGTGCGGCTTCGCCGATCGCATTGTGAAAATCGACATCAAGCCGTGCTTCCGTATCAAAATCACCGGCACCGTGCGCCGTTTCCATTGCTAAGATAATTTCCTTCAAGAGCGCCTTGTCGGCAGGCGTCGCGCGCAGCGCAGCAAATTCAGCTGCAATGCCTTCTATCTCGCGACGGTATTCCAGATAATCGGCTTTGGCTTTGCGATGGTCAGTAAAAAGCTTCACCACGGGCGCACTGAAAACCTGCCCAATGACATCTGCCACAAATGTGCCGCCACCGTGTCGCGATGTGAGAAGGCCAGCATTTTCGAGCTGCTTCAGGGCATCGCGTAGAATAGGACGGGAAATATCGAACTGGCGTGCAAGCTCCCGTTCGCCTGGAAGCCGGTCGCCGCCGCGCAACACACCTTCAAGAATCAGGCTCTCGATCTGGTGCACAACATCATCTGCCGTGCGGCTTGCATGAATGCGGGAAAAAATTGTCTCGGCCATGCCGTCTGCTGCCTCCGTCATGGCTGCAAATTAGCCCTAAGCCGTCAGACGGGCAACGGGTCTCTACAGCTGATAAGTAAAAACCCCGGAAACTAACTTCCGGGGGTTTTAAAGGGTTGGAACCTGTTATCAGGTCTTCTTGCGCTTGCGGCCAGAAACGAAAACAACAATACCGGCAACGAGGCCGTACATCGCCCATTTGAAGGGCAGGACATCTGCGGTTTCGCTACGGATCGGAAGAACCGTGACGGTTCCGGGGCGGCTTTCAAAGCCAGTTTTGCCTTCGGATTTTGCTTGTTCGATCTGCTGCGGGGAAACAACCCATTCAGCGCCGCGCGACTTGTCATAATACATGAAGCCGCAACCGACGATAACGGCCACGACGAGTGCGAAAATCAGGCGGGGTACTGTGTTCATTGTTATTCCTTAATATTGTTTGGCGAACGGCAAACGCTGTCGCGATCACGCGACGGGCGCTTTACTACGCAATCATGCCGTTCCCGTCTATTATTTAGACATGCCTTGTGGAGAACTGCCGCTCTCCCAGTAAGGCACTGGTCCATAAAGATCTGCCAGATAGTCTATGAAAAGTCGCACTTTAGCGGGCAGGAACTGTTTGGAGGGGTAAACCGCGTGGATGGCGACATTTCGCGATGCGGCGTATTCCGGCAGAACCTGCACCAGCCTGCCTTCTGCGAGCTCAGGGCCAATGTCCCAGGTTGAACGCTGTGCAATTCCAAGACCGGCCAGCACTGCCTCGCGCACCATTTCGCTTGAATTGGTCTGGAGCGGACCGACGGGGCGGATTGTTATTGGTCCCTTTGGACCTTCAAGCCGCCATGGATCGTTATTGTGCGGTGCGAGGCAGATATGATCGGCGAGATCTTCGATCGTCTGCGGTGTCCCACGTTCTGCAATATAATGCGGGGATGCCGCAAGAATTCTGCGCACAGGTGCGAGGCGGCGGGCCACAAGCGTTGAGTCGGATAATTCGCCAATGCGAATAGCGAGATCATAACCGTCACCGACAATATCGACCATTTCGTCTGAAAGCTGCATATTGACGGTGAGGTCGGAATTGGCGCGCATGAATGGCACCAGATAAGGCGCGATATGCATACGTCCGAAAGTGGTGGGAGCGGAGATTTTCAGCGTCCCGCGCGCATCCGCTGACCGGCGGGCGACAAAGGCTTCCGCCTCTTCGATATTGCCGAGAATGCCAAGAACGCGCTCATGATAGCCTTGACCTGCTTCGGTGAGTGCAATCTGACGCGTCGTGCGCTGGAGCAAGCGGGTGCCAAGCCGCTCTTCAAGCCGACCGAGCCGCTTGGAAACCACAGCAGGCGACAGGCCGAGATCGCGCGCTGCTGCAGACATGCTGCCGGTTGCGACAACGCGTGCGAAAATCTCCATATCGGCCAGACTGCTCATCATGATAGTTTCAAACCCTCCCCGACAGCTTTATGTGCTGACCCCATCTAGCCGAGGCCTCGTCGGGATCGCAAGGCGATTATGCCGCAGTGTCAAAACTGTTTCGCCATAGGCATGATTGGTAAAATTAGTTTACCAGTTATGTGAAGTCGCTGGGAGGCGGAGGAATATATGAGCGGATTGGTCATGCCGGAGCCGGATGCGGGCGTCTTGCAAAGACGGGCTAGCATCGTTGCCGACTTGCGCAATATCGTGCCGGGTGAAGGCGTTGTCGATACTGTTAATGCGATGCGTGTGTTTGAAAGCGATGGGCTGACAGCACATCGTTCTCTGCCGCTGGTCGTTGTCCTGCCCGAAACCGTCGATCAAGTCTCAGACGTTCTGCGCTATTGTCATGACAATGGTATTCGCGTGGTGCCGCGCGGAGCTGGCACATCGCTGTCCGGCGGTTCGATGCCGCTGGCTGATGCTGTGCTTCTCGGCATGTCCCGCTTCAATCGTATTCTCGAAATCGATTATCCCAATCGCGTTGCAGTCGTACAGCCGGGGGTAACGAATCTCGGCATTACAAAGGCTGTTGAGCATGAAGGTTTTTACTATGCGCCTGATCCATCCTCGCAGATTGCCTGCTCGATAGGCGGAAATGTTGCGGAGAATGCTGGTGGCGTGCATTGCCTGAAATATGGGCTCACCGCCAATAACGTGCTTGGCATCGAAATGGTGCTGATAACTGGTGAAGTCCTGCGCCTTGGCGGCAAGCATCTTGATAGCGAAGGTTATGATCTGCTGGGGCTGATGACCGGCTCGGAAGGTCTGCTTGGAGTGGTGACGGAAATCACCGTTCGTATTCTGCAGAAGCCCGAAACCGCGCGTGCTGTCATGGTCGGCTTTCCATCGAGTGAGCAGGCGGGGCAATGCGTCGCCGATATTATCGGCGCTGGGATCATTCCGGGTGGCATGGAAATGATGGATAGGCCTGCCATTCGTGCAGCTGAAGACTTTGTTCGTGTTGGCTATCCGCTCGATGTAGAGGCACTGCTGATCGTCGAACTCGATGGGCCGCCGATTGAAGTTGACCATTTGATCGGAGCGGTCGAGAGCATTGCGCTTAAGAATGGTTCGACCACCTGCATTCTTTCGCAGTCGGAAGAACAGCGGCTGGCTTTCTGGGCGGGCCGTAAAGCTGCTTTCCCGGCGGTGGGGCGTATTTCGCCGGACTATCTCTGTATGGATGGGACCATTCCACGCAAAGAACTGCCGCGTGTTTTGTCCGGAATGCGCGAGTTATCCGAAAAATACGGGCTTCGGGTCGCCAATGTGTTTCATGCGGGTGATGGCAATCTGCATCCGCTCATCCTCTATGATGCAAATATTCCCGGAGAGCTGGAGGCTGCTGAAGATTTCGGCGCCGATATCTTACGTCTTTGCGTGAAGGTTGGCGGCGTGCTGACGGGCGAGCATGGCGTGGGTATCGAAAAGCGCGATCTTATGCCGGAGATGTTCAACGAAATAGATCTCGACCAGCAGATGCGTGTGAAATGTGCGTTTGATGCCAAGCACCTGCTCAATCCCGGCAAGGTCTTTCCGCAATTGCGCCGCTGTGCCGAGCTTGGTCGTATGCATGTGCATCGCGGCGAGCTGGCCTTCCCCGACCTTCCGCGTTTCTGATCTGTGGTTATGAAAATGACTGATGCTAAAACCTTAATACCGCAGGATGAATCGGACGTCGTCGAAGCGGTCCAGTGGGCACTCGGCACGTCAACGCCGCTGGAGATTATCGGCAACGGGTCAAAGCGTGGAATAGGTCGCCCAGTGCAGGCTGGGCATGTTCTGGATGTGTCGCAGCTTTCAGGCATAACACTCTATGAGCCAGATGAGCTGGTGCTGTCAGCGAAGGCTGGCACACCCGTTTCTGAAATTGAAAAACTGCTGGCGGCAAGCCACCAATGCTTTCATTTTGAACCGATGGATTATGGTCCGCTGCTTGGCGGTGAAGCAGGTCGCGGCACAATTGGGGGTGTGTTGGCTGCCAATCTGTCGGGGCCGCGTCGGTTGAAGGCGGGCGCTGCGCGCGATCATACCCTGGGCGTGCGGGTGGTTTCGGGTCGGGGTGAATTGTTTAAATCCGGTGGGCGTGTCGTCAAGAATGTCACCGGTTACGATCTTTCCAAAGGCATGGCCAACTCCTGGGGTACGCTGGGTGTGGCAACCGAAGTTACATTCAAGGTTCTGCCCAAGCCTGAGACTTCTGTGACGCTTGCTGTTCGCGGGCTGGATGACGAGCAGGCTGCTCGCGTCATGGCTATGGCGATGGGATCGCGCGAGGAAGTGGCATCGAGCGCTCATTTGCCGCCCACTGTCGCCAATCGCTTTCTCGACGGCAAGCTCGGCTGGGAAGCCGCAACCATTCTGAGGCTGGAAGGTTTTGCGCCGTCTGTCGCACATCGAAGCGGGCAATTACAGGCTCTACTTAACCGGGCAGGCGCAATCGACGTGATTGATGAGCCTCAATCGACACAGCTCTGGACAGAAGTTCGCGATGTGCTGCCCTATGCGCAGGCTGGTGATACTCGTGTGGTCTGGCGTGTTTCAATGGCACCGTTGCAAGGCTGGCGTATGATTGATGAGTTTCGCCGCCATGCAGGCGTCGATGCCTATTATGATTGGCAAGGTGGTTTGATCTGGATGCGGATGGAAGCCGAGCCGGAAGCAGGCACGCTGCGGAAGCTAATCGCTAAATATGGCGGCGGTCATGCAACGCTGATACGCGCACCGGAATTTGTGCGAGCCAACATGGACGTATTTGAGCCGCAACCGACAGCGCTTGCAGCACTTTCACAGAGGCTGAAACATCAGTTTGATCCGGATAACATTCTTAATCCGGGACGTATGTATCCTGAGCAGGCGGGAGCGTGAGCCATGCAGACCCATTTCAGCCCCGAACAATTGCTCGATCCGGGTGTGAGCGAAGCAGATAAAATCCTGCGTAAATGCGTGCATTGCGGTTTCTGCACGGCGACCTGCCCGACCTATGTGACGCTTGGTAATGAACTCGATAGTCCACGCGGACGCATTTATCTTATCAAGGATATGCTCGAAAACGGACGTCCGGCGGATGAAGAAGTCGTGCGCCACGTTGATCGCTGTCTATCGTGCCTTTCCTGCATGACGACCTGTCCATCGGGCGTCAATTATATGCATCTGGTCGATCATGCGCGCGCGCATATCGAAAAGACCTACAAGCGTCCATTCATGAACCGCTTACTGCGCGGGGTGCTGGCGCAGGTTCTGCCCTATCCGGGCCGGTTTCGGATGGCACTCAAGCTCGCCAAACTCGGGCGACCATTTGCTCCGCTTATGCGGAAAAACGCGAGCCTGAAGCCTATCGCAGCCATGCTGGAACTCGCACCGCAAAGTCTTCCCGCCAAAGCTGATCCTCTACCAATAAGTGTGGCCAAGGGCGAAAAGCGCGGGCGTGTTGCGATCCTGAATGGCTGCGCGCAACCTGTGCTTAACCCCGGCATCAATGCCGCGACACTGAGATTGCTCAATCGGTTTGGCATTGAAGTGGTGGCACCAAAGGATGAAGGCTGCTGTGGTTCGCTGGTTCACCACATGGGGCGCGAAGAGCAGGCGCTCGATCAGGCCCGGCACAATGTCGATGTCTGGACGCGGGAGATTGAGACGGGCGGTCTCGATGCGATTATCGTGACAGCGTCGGGCTGCGGAACGACGATCAAGGATTACGGTTACATGCTGCGGCTCGACCCAGCCTATAAGGATAAAGCTGCGCTCGTATCATCGCTTGCCAAGGATATTACCGAATATCTGACGACCATCGAACTGCCGCAAGCCGAAGAACCGAACGTGCTGACGGTTGCCTATCATTCGGCTTGCTCCATGCAGCATGGCCAGAAGATTGTGCGTCAACCGAAAGACCTGCTTTCAAAAGCGGGTTTCACGGTGAAAGAGCCACTGGAAGGACATCTCTGCTGCGGTTCGGCGGGCACCTATAATATTATGCAGCCGGAGATCGCGGCCAAACTTCGCGATCGCAAGGTCAGGAATATTGAGGCGACCGGAGCCGATCTGATTGCGACCGGCAATATTGGTTGTATGACGCAGATCGCAACAGGCAGTAAGCTGCCGATTGTGCACACGATTGAATTGCTGGACTGGGCCTATGGCGGGCCAAAGCCCGTTGTGCTTTCAGGTTCCAGCCTTCACTGACCGGGCATGTTTGAGCGGAAAGCCCTTGAAGCTTTTCGTTTCTTTCAGCACGAAAGTTGTCTGCATTTCCTTGATGCGGGGCAGGCGGCGCAGCGTGGACATTGCAAAATCCGCATAGGTATCGAGATCGTGCGATACGACTTGCAGCAGAAAGTCGGCGTCACCGGCGATGCTGTAACAGGTGATGACTTCATCAAGGCTCATCAGTTCAGCCGCAAATTGCTCGGCTTCCGCTTCACTGTGACTATCGATTTTGATGCGGACGAAAGCCAGAACGCCAAGTCCAATTGCCTTGCGATCCAGCGTGGCGCGATAACCCTGTATCACGCCATCTTCCTCCAGTTTGCGAACTTTGCGCCAACTTGGAGAAGTGGACATGCCGGCCTGATCCGCGAGAGCCTGATTTGTGAGGCGACCGTCATCCTGCAAGGCTTCGAGAATCCTGATGTCAGATGTATCGAGTGTGTTCATATAGATTTACCTCAGAATCGACTATTTCTGGTAATATCTACCATAAATCTATGTAAGGCGGGACAGATAGGCAGGATTAACCTCGTGATGCGGTGTATTTCTCGGTAAGAGATTTCTGTTTCAGGAGCCGTCATGCACGAAGATCTGCGTCTCGCCATTATTGTTAATCCAGAACTGCCGCTGGGACTGCTCGCCAATACAGTTGGCGCGATTTCGATTGGGCTGGGTGCGAAGCTGCCCTTCATTGCCGCCCGACAGCTGGTCGATAAAACGGGCGTCGCAATCGACATCAGCTCGGATCGTCCGGTGCCAATCCTTCAGGCTGATGCGGAAACTATTCGGGCCATCGCATTAAAAGCAGCAGGCTTTGAAGAGCGGCAGGCTGTTGTGGCCTTCCCTTCCTTTGCGCGTTCGCTGCATGTTTATGCGGAATATGAAGCGGCGTTTCCTGAAAGGGAACTTGCTACCGAGGTGATTGACGGGCTGGGAATTGCAGGCCCATCAAAATGGGTGCGCTCGCTAACGGGCAGCTTGAAACTGCTGCGATAGAGCATTTCGAACGTTTCAGCTTTAATGCGAAATGCTCTATCTTTTGTTTGTGCGCATGTCTTTGCCCCAAAACCGGCTCCCACTTTTGGGAGACATGCTGTAAAAAAAGCCCGGAGAAAAACTCCGGGCTTTTCAATTCCATTAAACCACCGAGAACGTCGCAGGGTTCGGTCCGATGCGACCGTCTGTCTTGTCCAGCTTGGTGATTGCATCATGGTCGGTGCCATTGAGGCTGAAGTCGAATACTTCGAAGTTTTCCTTGATGCGTGCTGGCGTAACCGACTTTGGAATAACGATATTGCCGGTTTCGATATGCCAGCGCAGGATAACCTGAGCGACTGACTTACCGTGCTTTTCAGCAATCGTTTTCAGCGTCGGGTTTTCAAGAATAGTGCCCTGTCCAAGCGGACTCCAGGCCTCGGTTGCGATGTTGTGCTTGCTGTGGAACAGGCGCAGTTCATCCTGCTGGAATTGCGGGTGCAGTTCGATCTGGTTGAGAACCGGAACAACGTCGCTTTCCTTGAGAATGCGTTCAAGATCAGCGGTGCGGAAGTTCGACACGCCGATCGATTTCGCACGTCCTTCTTCCTTGATCTTGATGAAAGCGCGCCATGTTTCCATGAAAAGGTCTTTGGATGGGAGCGGCCAATGGATCAGATAAAGATCAACATAGTCCGTGCCGAGCTTCTTAAGGCTTTCGTCAAAAGCTTTGAGAGTTGACTCATAACCCTGTTCTTTGTTCCAGAGCTTGGTCGTCAGGTAAATATCGCCACGCGCGATGCCGGACTCGTTGATTGCCTTGCCGGTGCCTTCTTCGTTGCCATAAATGGCAGCCGTATCGATATGCCGGTAGCCCACCTTCAGCGCTTCGCTGACGGCTGAGATGGCTTCATCATTGCCCACCTGCCAGACACCATAACCGAGCTGCGGAATGTGATTGCCGTCGTTCAGTTTTACCGCCGGTACGGTCATGTTAAGTCCTTCCCTCTTACATATATTCTCGTCATTTTGCTTCCACAGCATATGGGTGTTCGCATGAAAAGTGAAAGACCTTTCGTCTGCCTTTGTGCGTTAAGGCGGACGCTTTTCCTATAAAAACGTCAAAAGTTTCAATTCGATGACAAAAAGCCGCCGTCGCTTGTTTGCAACGGCGGCCTGAACTGACCTCGAATGAAGGGTTTGCGGTGGCACCCGTCAGCGAACGACGACGTGGGTGCCCACAGGAACACGACCATAGAGGTCGGTCACATCTTCGTTACGCATACGGAAACAGCCGGAAGACATGGCTTTACCGATGGTCCAGGGCTGATTGGTGCCGTGAATGCGGTACAGCGTGGAACCGAGATAAAGTGCGCGAGCGCCAAGAGGATTGTTGATGCCACCCTTCATCTGCGCTGGCAGGATGCGGCCCTTTTTGCGTTCGCGCGCGATCATTTCCTTTGGCGGTGTCCAGGTCGGCCATTCCGCTTTGCGGCTCACGCGCTGTGTGCCCTTCCAGCCAAACCCCTGCTTGCCGACGCCAATGCCATAGCGGCGGGCCTGACCGTTGCCTTCAACGAGATAAAGAAAGCGCTTGTTTGTATCGATGACCAGAGTTCCCGGCTTTTCACCGCCGCTATACGATACGACTTGCGGCAGGAACATTGGGTCGAGCTGCTGCTTCTTGCGGACCACTTTTGCCGGATTGTCAGCAGGGCGCTGCTGGCTCACGCTCTGATAACGTGCCTTCGGTGGCTGCTTTTGCCGGACAATGGTGCGCTTTTGCGGTTGTGCTGCATCAAGTGTTGGCAAGACACGGACCGCCGGTCCATTGAGCTGGGCGATCCAGCGCTGCGATGTTTGATTGTCGACGCGAACCGGTGGTTGAGTCGCGTAACGATCATTGGCAAAAGCCATGCTGGTGGTCACAATGGAAACGGCGATTGCCGCAAGTGAACCGATCAAAAGCAGATGACGTGGTTGCATAAGCCAAATCCGTCTGTTTTGCGTCCTGCATTCACGCTGACGCTGTTACCCATCGCACTCCTGACAGCTCCTGTCAGGAGAACGGCCCCGAATTTCATGGGCCCATTGTGCCGGGCAATGGAATCATAAAGGTAAATTTTGCTGCGTGTCGGGCTCTGACTCATCGCAAATTAAAGTTGTGGTTAGCAGCAAGTTGCGCGACATGATTAAAAATCGATAAAAGTCTGGAGACCAGAAATGAGCGATACGGTGCAGGAAAAGACTGGCTTGATCGTCAATGCAGACGGCAAAATGCGCTGTTTCTGGCCGGGCGAACTCCCGGATTATATTGCCTATCACGACAATGAATGGGGCGTTCCGGTTACAAACGATCATCGCCTGTTTGAGAAAATTTGCCTTGAAGGTTTCCAGTCGGGTCTGTCCTGGCTGACGATTTTGCGCAAGCGTGAAAATTTCCGTGCGGCTTTTGACGGTTTCGATTTTCATCGTGTCGCGCTTTATGACGACAAGGATATTGAACGTCTGCTCGCTGATAAGGGCATCGTCCGTCACCGGGGCAAAATCGTTTCCACCATCAACAATGCCAAACGTGCCATCGAGCTTGTGAAAGAAAAAGGTTCACTGGCTGCTTATTTCTGGTCGTTTGAACCGGGTGCAGAGGATCGTCCGCAGGTTGTGGATTATCCGACCTTGTCCGCTAATCCGACCACAGCGACCTCAACGCGTATTTCCAAAGATCTCAAAAAACGCGGCTGGTCTTTTGTCGGGCCAACGACTGTTTATGCCTTCATGCAGGCCATGGGGCTGGTCAACGATCATATTGAAGGCTGTCATTGCCGCCCGAACATTGAAAAACTTCGTCAGGATTTGAAGCGGCCGCAATAAACAGTGCATTCCGAAAAGTGTGAATCGGTTTTCGGATAAGATGCGCGATAAAACTAAGAATTATCGCGCTGATTGCGCCGGATTCGGTTTTCTGTCACAACCACCGGGTTTCGTTCTGAGCCTTGTTTCAGGAGTGAGGAAGATGGATCTGACGTCGCTTGCAGTCTTTGCCGGAATTTTGATGGTTGCAGCTGGCACGTCGGGTCCAAACATTGGTGCGCTGGTAGCCCGTGTGATCAGCCGCGGCCATAAGGGCGTTTTTCCATTCATGCTCGGTCTCTGGATTGGCGATGCCGTCTGGTTGTCGCTCGCTGTCTGGGGGCTTTCAACCCTGGCGCAGAATTTCCACACGGTCTTTCTCGTGCTTAAATATGGTGGCCTCGTCTATCTGGCCTATCTCGCCTGGAAAATGTGGTTTGCGCCTGTCAGCGATCTTATCAATGAAGAAATCATCCCGCGCCGCAATGAGGCTGGTGGTCTTTTCCTGAGCGCGCTGGCAATCACGCTCGGCAATCCGAAGATCATGGTTTTCTATGTTGCCATCCTGCCGACCGTGATTGATCTCACCGGCGTTTCGATCCTTGGCTGGGGCGAATTGCTGCTGGTTATGTTCATGGTTCTGGCCGTTGTCTATAATGCTTGGGTGCTGCTGGCCGTGCAGGCACGCCGCTTTTTGCGCACCCCGCGCATGGTCAAGATCGCCAATCGCACATGCGCCGGAATGATGGCTGGCGTGGCCGTTGCCATCGCCACGCGCTGATCGCGCTTTTTAAAGCTCTTCCTGCACTTGCCGCACCCGGTTTGATGCGTTAGGAAACCGGCAACGGATTTGCCGGATTTTCCGGCGCAACATGAACAAAATCAGCGATCAGGCAGGAAAAATGGCCGATAAAGCGGACAAGATGAAGGCGCGGTTGCCGCGCGGATTTGTCGATCGGGTGCCGGATGATCTGCGCGCCACCGAAAAGATGACGGCGACCATCCGCGAAGTCTACGACCTCTATGGTTTTGAGCCGGTGGAAACGCCGCTCATCGAATATACCGATGCGCTCGGAAAGTTCCTGCCGGATCAGGATCGCCCGAATGAAGGTGTGTTCTCGTTTCAGGACGACGACGAGCAGTGGCTGTCGCTTCGCTACGATCTGACTGCGCCGCTGGCGCGGTTCGTGGCTGAAAACTACGAAAGCCTGCCAAAACCTTATCGCAGCTATCGCAACGGTTGGGTTTTCCGTAACGAAAAGCCGGGTCCAGGTCGTTTCCGCCAGTTTATGCAGTTCGATGCCGATACGGTTGGCGCGCCAAATGTCTCGGCTGATGCTGAAATGTGCATGATGATGGCCGACACGGTTGAACGCCTTGGCATTGCGCGCGGCGATTATGTGATCCGCGTCAACAACCGCAAGGTTCTCGACGGCGTGCTCGAAGCCATTGGCCTTGAAGGCGATGCGAATGCTGGCAAGCGGCTCAATGTTCTTCGTGCCATCGACAAGCTCGACAAGTTTGGCGCTGACGGCGTTCGTCTTCTGCTGGGCAAAGGCCGTCTTGACGAAAGCGGTGATTTCACCAAGGGCGCTGAACTGTCCGATGCGGCCGTGGAAAAGGTTCTGGCCTTCACCGCTGCGGGTGGTGCAACCGGTGCTGAAACCATTGCCAATCTGCAGGCCGTTGTTGCTGGCAACGCCAAGGGCGAAGAAGGCGTGAAAGAGCTTGCCGATATGGAAGCTCTGTTTGACGCTGGTGGCTATGAAGGTCGCGTGAAGATCGATCCTTCGGTCGTGCGTGGTCTCGAATATTACACCGGCCCTGTATTTGAAGCCGAGCTTCTTTTCGATGTCACTAATGAAGATGGCCAGAAGGTTGTGTTCGGTTCGGTTGGCGGCGGCGGTCGTTATGACGGTCTGGTTTCGCGCTTCCGTGGCGAGCCGGTTCCGGCAACGGGCTTCTCCATCGGCGTTTCGCGCCTGATGACAGCGCTGAAAAACCTCGGCAAGCTTGATGTGTCCGACGTGGTTGGCCCGGTCGTCGTGCTGGTCATGGACAAGGATGCGCAGAGCCTGGGTGGCTATCAGAAGATGGTTTCTCAGCTGCGTCAGGCAGGCATCCGCGCTGAAATGTATGTCGGCGGTTCCGGCATGAAAGCGCAGATGAAATATGCTGACCGTCGCGATGCGCCATGCGTGATCATTCAGGGTTCGCAGGAGCGTGAGGCTGGCGAAGTTCAGATCAAGGATCTGATTGAAGGCAAGCGCATTTCTGCCGAGATCGAAGACAATGCGACCTGGCGCGAAAGCCGCCCGGCGCAGGTCACGGTCAAGGAAGAGGGTATCGTTGCGGCAGTGCGCGAAATCCTTGAAGCGCAAGCTCGCGATCGCGCACAGCAGGCGAAGTGACGGATAACATGGCAGGTCAACGCACATCTTTAGTCTTCACGACGCTTCGCGGGCAGCTTGGTGCCAGCGAGGCTGAGCTTGTCGATATTCCGCTGATCCAACCTGCCGATCCGTTTCTGGATATGGCGGGCGAAGATTTGCGCCGCCGTATCTTTCTCACTGAAAATGAAAATGGCGACAGCCTTTGCCTGCGTCCGGAATTTACCATTCCGGTCTGCCGCAATCATATTGCGCTGAATGCTGCAACACCGAAGCGTTATGCCTATCTCGGTGAAGTGTTCCGCCAGCGTCGCGATGGCGCGGCTGAGTTTCTTCAGGCAGGCATCGAGGATTTGGGTGCAACCGACGAAGCGGCATCGGACGCGCGTTCGATTGCCGATGCGCTGGGCTGTGTTCATGCCGCGGCTCCCAATGCCAAGCTTGAAATCGTGCTGGGCGATCAGTCCGTTTTTGCAGGTATGTTGAAGGCCCTGGGTCTTCCGCAAGGGTGGCGCAAGAAGCTGCTGCGTGCCTTTGGCGATGCCCATACGATGGAAGCAGCTTTTGCCGAGCTGACTGGCGAGCAGCGCACTGACCCGTTGCCGGAACATCTGGCTGGATTGGTTGCCGAAGGTGACGAGGCAGGGCTGGCACGTATGCTGGAAGCAGAAATGCTCGAAGCTGGCATGTCGCCGGGCGCGGGACGTACGCCTGCGGAAATCGCCCGTCGCCTCATTGAAAAAGAAGATCTGGCTGCGGCCCGTTTCCCTTCATCTGCGCTTGATGTGTTGAAGCGTTTTCTTTCTACCCGCGTTTCGCTTGAAGCTGCCACCATTACGCTGCGGGCTTTTGCGGCTGACAATGCGCTTGATCTGAGCGTTGTTCTGCAAAAGTTTGAAGCGCGCACGGATGCGATTATCGCCGCCGGTATTCATGCCGAAGATATTGTCTACGATGCGTCTTTCGGACGTCCGCTCGATTACTATACGGGGCTCGTTTATGAAATCCGGCAGGCAGGCGGCGACAAGGATATGGTGCTGGCCGGTGGCGGTCGTTACGACCGGCTGTTGACTATGCTCGGTGCATCCGAAAACATTCCGGGCGTTGGTTTTTCAATCTGGCTCGACCGGCTTGAGGCGCTGAGCGGAGAACAATCATGACTGTAACGCTCGCACTTCCGTCCAAAGGACGGCTGAAAGAGCAGACGCTCGCCGTGCTGGAAAAGGCCGGATACAAGGTTATTCTGCCTGATGACTCACGCAATTACCGTGCGCGGGTTGAAGGCGAGAACGATCTCGACATTCTGTTTTTGTCGGCGTCCGAAATCGCGCGCGAACTTGGCTATGGTAGCGTTGATCTGGGCGTTACCGGAGAAGACCTGATCCGTGAAACGCTTGCTCATGCCGATGAGCGCGTGGCGATTGAAGCAGAGCTTGGCTTTGGCCATGCTGACGTTGTGGTTGCTGTGCCTGAAGTCTGGCGCGATGTGACGACCATGGCCGACCTTGATGATGTCGCTGCCGATTTCCGCCAGCGTCATGGTCGCCGTCTGCGTATTGCCACGAAATACTGGCGTCTGACGCAGCAGTTCTTCTCGCAGAAGCACGGTATTCAAGTCTATCGCATCGTTGAAAGTCTGGGCGCGACCGAAGGCGCGCCTGCGGCGGGATCGGCAGATATGATCGTTGATATTACATCGACCGGTTCGACGCTCAAAGCCAATCAGCTCAAAGTGCTTGAAGATGGGATTATCCTGCGCTCGCAGGCTTGTCTCGTTTCAGCTCGTCGCAGCGATCAGAATAACCGCGTTCAGGATGTGATTGCCCGTATCCGTAAGGGTCTTGCAGGCTAACAATATAATATTGAATTTAAAAAGCCGGTCTGAATTTCAGACCGGCTTTTTTGTGTTTAGAGCGTTTCAGTTTTGATTGAATCGTAGAAAACGCTCTAAATATTTGTTTTACGCGCATCTTGTCCCGAAAACCGCTTCGCACTTTTCGGGATGCGCTCTAGATTTTAGGCTTGCTGCCAATCAAGCCGTAATAGGCGATGTAGATGTAGCAGATGATCGGCATCAGAAATGCCAGATGAATGCCCACTTTATCTGCGAGAGCACCCTGAATAAGCGGGATGATCGCACCACCCACAATGGCCAGACACAGAATACCCGAACCCTGACTGGTATGCTTGCCAAGACCATGCAGAGCCAGACTGAAGATCGTCGGGAACATGATCGAGTTGAAGAGACCGATTGCCAGAACCGACCACATGGCAACATGGCCTGTGGTGGCAACGGTGATGAGCAGTAAAATAATAGCCATGAGCGCATTGAAAGCCAGCGCCTTACCGTCATCGATATAACGCATGGCAGCTGCACCGATGAAGCGTCCGAGCATGGCGCCGCCCCAGAAATAGGAAACGTAGTGCGCAGCCTCAGACTCCGCCAAACCCGCAACATTTGGATCGTTGAGGAAGTTGACGAGGAAGCTGCCGACACTGACCTCAGCGCCGACATAAACGAACAGGCCGATAGAGCCCAAGACCAGATGGCGATACTGCCAGGCGGAACCATCTTCCTTTGTGAGAGCCGCGGTTTCTTCTTCCTGAACATCCGGGAGTTTCAGGATTGCAAAAACGATTGCGAGAACCGCGAAAGCCAGCGCAAGAAGAAGATAAGGAAACTGAACCGCATCCGCTTGCGCAGAGCTTGCAGCATCACTGGTTGCTGCGGACAGGATCAGGAGTGCACCAAAGGACGGCGCGACGGTTGTGCCGAGTGAATTGAAAGCCTGTGTCAGTGTCAAACGGCTGGCGGCTGTTTCAGGTGCGCCCAGAATGGTGACATAGGGATTTGCAGCCACCTGAAGAATGGTGACGCCCGAAGCCAGCACGAAAAGCGCACCGAGAAACAGTTCGTAAACGCGATAGGATGCTGCCGGAATGAACAGCGCACAGCCGATGGCTGCAATCACCAGACCCGTTACGATGCCCCATTTATAGGAGATGCGTTTGACAAGTGCGCCAGCAGGTAGCGAGACGATGAAGTAAGCACCAAAGAAGCAGAACTGGATCAGCATCGACTGGAAGTAGTTGAGCTGAAAGACGCCTTTAAGATGCGGGATCAGGATGTCGTTGAGACAAGTGATGAAGCCCCACATGAAGAAGAGCATGGTGAGGCTGGCAAGTGCAAAGCTGTAATTGTTGCCCGTATGGGCATCAGCTCGAGGCTGACTGTTCGTTGCGGGTGAAACGGCCATTTTTTCTCTACAAGCTAAGTTATGAGACACGTCTGGGAGGACGATATGTCTTTCCAAAATTAAAATAGGCGGTTGCAATATCTTACAAGATCGTGCGGTGCAATCTTTGCGAGCTCTAAGTAACAGTTCTGTGTCTGGATAAAGCGGATACTAAAAAAGCCGTGCTGATAAAGCACGGCTTTTCAAAGTCAGGCATTAGAGCGGGAATTAGCCGCGCTTTGCATCGATTGAGATCGAACCTGCACCCTGCAGGGCGAGAAGGATCAGACCGCCAGCAATTGCGAGGTTCTTCTGTGCCATCAGTGCGTTCATGCCTTCAGCGAAGTTCATGTGCGCGACAAGCGTTGCGCCGATGGTGAACAGGGCCACGATTGCAGCAGCAATACGGGTCTGGAAGCCAACGAGAATGGCGAGGCCGCCGACGAACTCAACCAGACCAACCAGAACGGCGGTTACAGTTGGAACCGGGAGGCCGAGACCAGCGAAGTAGCCGGCAGTACCGGAAATTGCTGTCAGCTTGGCGAAGCCAGCGAGAATGAACAGGATCGAAAGAAAGACGCGTGCGACGAGCGTGGCCAGGCCGTTGCTCTGAGGAGTGATAGACGACATCAGGGGAATCTCCAATTAAACTGAGCAACCCAATACCTACTCTACACTGTCAAGAAAAGATAGATATTGCTCGACAGTTTGTTCACTAATTGCGCACAATCAATCTGGAGCGATCATTTTTTCTGCACGCACAAGCCGGTCATAATCTTCCTCAGAGACATGGCCGCTCTTCAATGCTTCTTCGCGCAAGGTCGTGCCGTTCTTATGTGCGGTCTTTGCGATCTTGGCAGCATTGTCGTAGCCGATAGCGGGCGCCAAAGCGGTTACGAGCATCAGTGAACGCTCGAGAAGGTCCTTGATGCGGTCTTCATTGGCCTCAATGCCTTCCACGCAATTGTCTGCAAATGAGACCATGGCATCGCTTAGGATGCGGATCGACTGCAGTACATTATAGGCAATGACCGGCTTGAAGACATTAAGCTCAAAATGTCCCTGGCTTGCAGCAACGGTTACCGTGGTCTGATTGCCGAAGACCTGTGTTGCCACCATGGTCAGAGCTTCAGCCTGCGTCGGATTAACCTTGCCCGGCATGATCGACGAGCCGGGTTCATTTTCCGGCAGCGACAACTCGCCAAGACCAGAACGTGGACCCGAGCCAAGGAAGCGAATGTCGTTGGCGATTTTGAAAAGATCAGCGGCGAGCGCGTTGAGGCTGCCATGGAAGTTTGCAAGCGCACCGTGACTTGCAAGCGCCTCAAACTTGTTTGGCGCGGTTTTGAAGCTGAGGCCAGTGATTTCGCTCACGGCATCGGCAAAGCCGGTATCGAAGCCTTTTGGCGCGTTGAGACCCGTACCAACCGCCGTGCCGCCCTGTGCCAGCAGGAACACGTCAGCAAGCGACTGTTCAATGCGATGGCGCGCATATTCCAGCGCTGCGCGATAGCCGGAGAATTCCTGCCCAAGCGTAACCGGCGTCGCATCCTGCGTATGCGTGCGGCCAATCTTGATAATGTGCTCGAACGCTACTTCCTTATCCTTGAGCGCTTTGGTGAGGTGTGCCAGAGCAGGATAGAGGCGTTGAACAGTTTCAACTGCCGTTGCGATATGGATTGCAGTCGGAAAAGTGTCATTCGACGACTGGGCCATATTGACGTGGTCATTCGGATGCACTGGCTTTTTCGAGCCAAGTTCGCCGCCCAGAAGCTCAATCGCGCGGTTGGAAATAACCTCGTTGGCATTCATGTTTGACTGCGTACCAGAGCCCGTCTGCCAGACAACAAGCGGGAAATGATCGTCGAGCTTGCCTTCAATCACCTCGGATGCAGCAACGGCGATGACCTGTCCCAGAACCGGATCAAGCTTGCCGAGAGCAATATTGGTTTCAGCTGCTGCGCGCTTGACGACGCCCAATGCATGAACCAGAGGCAAGGGCATACGCTCCCCGCCGATCTTGAAGTTTTGCAAAGAACGCTGTGTTTGCGCGCCCCAGTAACGGTCGGCGGCAACATCAATCGGTCCGAAAGTATCTGTTTCGGTACGCGTGGCAGTCATCTTCAGTCTCCGGCTTGTTTCAGGCGGGAGAAATGCCCGCCCGTAGAATCGAGAATAACAGCATTGCTGGATTATTGGCTATGGAATGCTTGCACAGCAAAGCCCTAGCTCTCAATCATTTGATAAAATATGAATATAAAAGTCAAATTTTATCGAGCGCAATAAGCGTTCCAGGTTTAGTTATCCTCGTTGTCGTCATCGCCGTCGTCGGTTTCTGAAATCCATCCGGTCGGCTCAACCTTTTGCTGGGTTTTGCTGTCGGTGAATATCCACCAGCCGGTGTCAGTTTCATCCCAATCACCACCACCGGCTTTCAGCTTATCGAGCGAACGATATTGGCCAACCGATTCATTGCGCTGATCGTCATCATCGATCCAGACCACAGTGACTTTGCGTCCGTCTTTCGGCGCAGTGGCTATCGGCAGTTCTTTGCGCATATGATTATCCATCCCATTATCAGTTCAGATAATCATAGGGCGGAAAAGCGGTGCGACAAGCCGCGGTTCCCAGCGTTTGCGAAGTTCCGCGGCTCGTCGCGAACGATTAGCCGAGGCGTGCGGCTTTCAAGGCATGGCCCCACCATACCAGCTGGTCCAGCATGTTCTTGGCGGCTTCCGCCAGATGCGGGAAATCATCCAGCGTGTTCTCTTTCTTGACCACTGCAAGGTAGTCCGGGAACAGAATATGGACGCCAGTCTTGACCGACATGGATGACATCTCAACTGCGATCATCCGCAGCTGTTCGACAGCGCGAGCACCGCCAACGCCGCCATGGCCGACGAAGCCGATTGGCTTCTGAATCCAGTCACCATAATCGATAGCGTTTTTCAGAACCGCTGTTGGCGCATGGTTATATTCGGCAGCAGTCAGGATATAGGCGTCAAACTCGCGAAGCTTGGTTTTCCACTTGTCGGCGGTCTCCGCCTGTGCGGTGGTGGTTGCTGTGTCGCCATAAAAGCCCATTGGATAATCGGCCAGATCGAGGATTTCGACAGTGAATTCAGGGCGTGCGGCTGCGACCTTCGCAATCCATTCCGCCGATACTGGTGAGAAACGCTGTTCACGGGTGCTGCCGACGATCACTGCAACTTTTAGCTTGCTCATAGATATATCCTTTTTAGTGGTAACCAATGGAGACTAACGCTATACCGGTGACTGGATAAGGCGCAAGGAGGCACTTTTATGAAACCCGGTGACTTCAAGGAAACCAGTGCTTGCAGGGCTGTGACCGATATTTTGTCGCGCGTTGGCGATAAGTGGACGGTTTTGGTTGTGAGTTATCTTGGCAATGGTCCAATGCGATTTAATGAAATCCGCCGCACAGTTGATGGTATTTCACAGAAAATGCTGACGACAACGCTACGAAATCTCGAGCGCGACGGGTTTGTATCCAGAACTGTTTTTCCGACTATTCCGCCGAAGGTGGAATATGAACTGACGGAAATGGGGCGCGATCTTCTCAAGCCGGTCCGAGGTTTGGGGGAGTGGGCAATTGCCAATGAGACGCAGGTCATGATGGCGCGGGCGCGTTATGACGCGCGTGCGTCGGGCCGCGACTATAGTCAGGCTGAAGCTGCAGAATGAGCGGTCGATAAGCCTATAGTGCAAAAGTGGAAAGGCAGGCTCGCGCCTGCCTTTCCTGTTGCCTGAGACAGGACTTCCAAAGTGCGGGGGCAAACAGGAAGTCCATCTCGTATCGATAGCGATTGACCATGAAAACTGCAGAATGTAAATCAGAAAATGCTAAAATAACCGCAGCTTCCTTAGTAAAGCCCGCGATAGGTAAATTTTCTATAAATCACAAAGAGTTACACAATGTAAGAAAAGCAATCGAATACTGCTTTTCTCCCAATTTTATACCTTAAATCTTGTTCATCACATGCTGTGTGAAGAAGTGCTGAATTTTAAAACAGGCATAAAAAAACCTCCGGCCAAGACCGGAGGTTTTTCTTTTACAAGCCGTATTGTCGCGGTCGCACAGGCGAAGTCGCCTGTGCTGCGCAATACTCGGATGGATTTCTTAGAAATCCATGCCGCCCATGCCGCCCATACCACCAGGCATGCCAGCAGGAGCTGCATCCTTCTTAGGCAGTTCAGCGATCATGGCTTCGGTGGTGATCAGGAGACCAGCAACCGATGCTGCGTTCTGCAGAGCGGTACGAACCACCTTAACCGGATCAACAACGCCAGCCTTGATCAGGTCGCCGAATTCGCCATTGGCAGTGTTGTAGCCATAGGTGTCCGAGCCGTTTTCAAGGATCTTGCCAACGATAACCGAAGCTTCTTCACCAGCATTGGTCGTGATCTGGCGAGCAGGAGCCTGCAGAGCGCGACGAACGATGTTGATGCCAGCTTCCTGGTCAGGGTTTGCACCCTTTGCAACGATCTGCGACGAAGCGCGGAGCAGAGCGGTACCACCACCAGCAACGATACCTTCTTCAACCGCAGCGCGGGTTGCGTTCAGGGCGTCGTCAACGCGGTCCTTCTTTTCCTTAACTTCGATTTCAGTTGCACCGCCAACGCGGATAACTGCAACGCCGCCAGCGAGCTTGGCAAGGCGTTCCTGAAGCTTTTCGCGGTCGTAGTCAGAAGTGGTTTCTTCAACCTGCTGCTTGATCTGCGAAACGCGCGCGTCGATTTCAGCCTTCTGGCCTGCACCGTCAACGATCGTGGTGTTTTCCTTGGTGATCGAAACTTTCTTCGCACGGCCGAGCATGTCGAGCGTAACGGTTTCAAGCTTGATGCCGAGATCTTCGGAGATAACCTGACCGCCGGTGAGGATCGCGATGTCTTCGAGCATTGCCTTGCGGCGATCGCCGAAGCCAGGAGCCTTAACAGCAGCAATCTTCAGACCGCCACGCAGCTTGTTGACAACGAGCGTTGCGAGAGCTTCGCCTTCAACGTCTTCAGCGATGATGACGAGTGGCTTTGAGGTCTGAACAACAGCTTCGAGCACTGGCAGAAGAGCCTGCAGGTTCGAAAGCTTCTTTTCGTGCAGAAGGATGTATGCGTCTTCGAGATCAGCAACCATCTTGTCTGGGTTGGTGACGAAGTATGGCGACAGGTAGCCGCGGTCGAACTGCATGCCTTCAACGACTTCGAGTTCGGTTTCAGCGGTCTTGGCTTCTTCAACCGTGATCACGCCTTCGTTGCCGACTTTCTGCATCGCTTCAGCGATCATCTTGCCGATTTCGGCTTCGCCGTTAGCGGAGATGGTGCCAACCTGAGCAACTTCTTCCGAAGTGTTGATCTTCTTGGCCTTGCCGAGAAGGTTTGCAACAACTTCAGTCACAGCCAAGTCGATACCGCGCTTCAGGTCCATCGGGTTCATGCCGGCAGCAACAGCTTTTGCGCCTTCCTGAACGATAGCCTGACCGAGAACGGTCGCAGTGGTCGTGCCGTCACCAGCAGTGTCGTTGGTCTTGGAAGCAACTTCGCGCAACATCTGTGCGCCCATGTTTTCGAACTTGTCTTCGAGTTCGATTTCCTTGGCGACCGATACGCCGTCCTTGGTGATGCGCGGAGCGCCGAAGGACTTGTCGATAACGACGTTACGACCCTTTGGGCCGAGCGTTACCTTAACAGCGTCAGCGAGGATATCGACGCCGCGCAGCATCTTTTCGCGCGCAGTGCGACCGAACTTTACGTCTTTTGCAGCCATTTTACTCTCCTGGGAAATGTCCCGGTCAGATTATGGTGAATTGAAATTCAGGCGGTAACTAATCTCTGGCTTCGCCGATACCGGCGCGAGCCCGAAAAATTAGCCAACGATGCCCAGAATGTCGGATTCTTTCATGATCAGCAGGTCTTCGCCACCGATCTTGACTTCTGTGCCCGACCACTTGCCGAACAGAACCTTGTCGCCAGCCTTAACTTCGAGAGCGATCAGCTTGCCTGCTTCGTCACGAGCGCCAGCGCCAACAGCGACGATTTCGCCTTCCTGTGGCTTTTCTTTAGCGGTGTCAGGGATGATGATCCCGCCAGCGGTCTTAGCTTCCGATTCAACGCGACGAACGACGACGCGGTCATGAAGCGGGCGGAACTTGATATCAGCCATGGTATAACCCTTGGTGTTATAGACGTTGAACCCTGTTAACGGATCGAGCCGATCCGCGCTTGTTAGCACTCCGTCTGTCCGAGTGCTAACGTGCCAAAGAGATAGAACTGGCCCTATTCTTTGTCAAGGATCGTTGCCGTTTTTTGACAGAGCAGAAAATAAATTCTGCATATAAGGCTGCCAAAGGCATGGGCGTGCTGTTGCCCGGAATGTGGGGACTATACAGGTGCCTGGCAAGGCGGGCAGGAAAATAAGCACCTTAGGCTGGTTATGTTCAGGAAATGGCGGGCTTGGTTAACGGCGTCTGATCGGCAGAAAGACCTAATCGTTGGAACACAATGCGTTCATCCGGGCGTCCATTTGGACGCAGACTGGCTCAAGCGTGGTGACAGATCAGGCTCATTCTTGTAGAGGAAACCGCAGGATGCCTGAGACGCATCTTCACCAAAGTCGACCATTTGCTTGATAATGGCACGGTCGGGCTCCTTATTTTACCGGTATCGGCCGGACCAGCATACTAGAGGATAGTGATGAAACTGCCTGAGCGCCTAGACGATCTGACGGACGGATATGATGCGATCTTCTGTGATGTCTGGGGTGTATTGCACAATGGCGAAGTTGCATTTGCGCCTGCCGTCGAGGCTTTGAAGCGCGCACGCGCCAAGGGCATAACGGTTATTCTCGTAACCAATGCGCCACGTCCGTTCGGCAGCGTTATTGCACAGATGACGTTGCTCGGTGTTCCGGAAGATGCCTATGACCGTGTTGTCACCTCGGGTGATGTGACCCGTGATCTCATTATTGAAGGTCCGCGCAAGGTCTTTCATATCGGCAGCGAACGTGAGCTGGCGATTTATGAAGGTCTGGATGTCGAGCTGGTTGAAGAGTTCGAAGCTTCGGGTGTTGTCTGTACTGGTCTTTATGACGATGAAACCGAGACGCCAGAAAATTACGTTGAACTGCTGCAACGCCTTCGTTCGCGCAATCTGCCTTTCATCTGTGCAAACCCGGATATCATGGTTGAGCGCGGTCCGCGCCTGATCTGGTGTGCTGGCGCGCTGGCGCGTGATTACGGTCAGCTTGGCGGTCGCACGCTGATTGCAGGCAAACCGCATCGTCCGATCTATGAAGCTGCTTCAAAGGCGGTTGAAGAAATTCGTGGCGCACCTGTTGAAAAGTCCCGTATTCTCGGTATCGGCGACGGCGTGTTGACCGACGTGAAGGGGGCCGCTGATTACGGCCTCGATGTGCTCTATATTTCCGGTGGTGTCCATGCAGCGGATTACGCTGCTGACGGGAATGTTGACTTCGACAGAATGAATGCATTCCTGCAAAAGCATGGCCATGCGCCAATCGCCTCGCTTTACGCACTCGTCTAACATCCGCTTCGAGAATCTGCTTCGACCATGACAAAACCTGCTTTTCAGCGCCTTTCCGGAACGGATGCATTGCCGCTCACATTGCGTAATTGCGTTGTAGCGATCGGCAATTTTGATGGTGTCCATCGTGGCCATCAGGCCGTGCTGGAGCGCGCGCTGGAAATTGCCGAGCGGGATGGGTTGCCTGCGGTTGTTCTGACTTTTGAGCCGCATCCGCGCAGCTTCTTCAAGCCGAACGAGCCTGTTGAGCGCCTGACCGATGCCGTAGAAAAGGCCGAGATTCTTCGGCTTATGGGTTTCGACGCTGTGGTCGAGCAGCCGTTCACGGCAGATTTTTCTGCGCAATCGGCTGAAGATTTCGTGCGCAATATCCTGGTCGAGCGATTGCACGCCAATTGCGTTGTCACGGGGTATGACTTCCATTTTGGCAAGGGCCGCCGTGGTACACCGGAATTCCTTGTGGAGGCCGGAAAGTCATCGGGCTTCAGTGTTTCTCTGGTGGATGCATTCAGCGACGAGGGAGGCAATGTTGTTTCCTCCACGCGCATTCGAGCGCTGCTGTGCGAGGGCGAAGTTGCTGAAGCCGCAGGTCTTCTCGGCTATCGCTATCGTGTCAGCGGTGAGGTCATTCACGGCAAGAAGCTTGGTCGTACACTTGGCTTTCCAACCGCCAATATGACAATCGATGACCATGTGAGCATGAAACACGGCATTTATGCTGTGCGCTTCCGCAGGGCGGATGGCAGTTTGCATGACGGTGTCGCAAGTTTTGGCCGTCGCCCCACTGTCGACAGTGATGGCAAGCCATTGCTTGAAACCTTTGTCTTTGATTTTTCCGGCGACCTTTATGGCGAAGTCGCTGAAGTTTCTTTCTTTGGGTATCTGCGCGGTGAAATTAAGTTCGACGGTCTCGATCCGCTGATCGTTCAGATGAAACGGGATGAAGAAGAAGCGCGTGCGATTCTGGTGGGAGCACAACCGATATCCGCACTGGATCGTCTTCTGTCCTTTCCAGCTTAGCCATTCGGACGGAGCTCCCTCACAGTGGATTTCCACTTCTGAGAGTCATGTTGCGAAAAACCTGTAGTGATTTCTACTTAAGATTTAAGTTTAATTTTACATATTCCGTTCAAACAGTGTTAAATACCCCCAAAGTTTCCGGGGCGCTGTTTATCGGAGTTTCATGTGACGCGTATCTCCCTTGCCTTTATTACAGGCGCCGCATTGTTCGTGGGTTCGTTCTCGGCCGTTGCTGCGGATATGCAGCAGACAGACGTTTATGCTGCAGAACCAGCCAAGCCGGCTCGCAAGTATTTCTGGTCCGGCGACTGGTATCTCAAGGTGGGTGCCGCTGGTCTGGTTGCTCCGAAGTTCGAAGGTTCCAACAAGTATAAGTTTTCAGCACAGCCGCTGATTTCGCTTGGCCGTCAGGGCGAGGCAGAGCGTTTTTCGTCGCGCAATGACAATGTCTCTTTTGCATTCATAGATCAGGATCGCTTCCGCGTTGGTGCTGTCGGCAAGCTGATGTTTGAGCGCGACACCAAGATTGATGGTCTTCATGAAACCAAATTCGGCGGTGAAGCCGGTGGTTTTGTTGATGTCTATCCGACTGACTGGCTGCGTGTCCGTGGTGAAGTGCGCCATGGTATCCGCGCACATAAGGGCGTTGTGGCTGATGTTGCTGCCGATGCGTTCTATGACGTGACGCCTGTGGTCCGCGTTTCGGCTGGTCCGCGTGCGACCTTCGCTTCCAAGGATTACTTCAAGACCTATTATGGCGTAACGGCTGAAGAAGCTGTTGCATCGGGTGTGAAGGAATATCGTCCGGGCGGCGGTTGGGAATCGGTCGGTGTTGGCGGTGCCATCACCTGGAAGGCAACCGACAAGATCGATACAAGCCTGTTTGGCGAATATAGCCGTCTTCAGGGTCCGGCAAAGGATTCGAGCATCGTGAAGCAGCACGGTTCGCCGAACCAGTTTATGGTATGGTTGGCGTATCCGCGACCTATCGTTTCGATTTCTCGCTCGACTGATAAAATCCGGTCAATCTGTAAAGTTTTCGGAGGCAGGGCTGCAAGTTTATTGCGCCCTGCCTCTTTATTCCTGTGAAGGTCATTGCTAAAAGCGTGCCCATGATGACGGATTTTCGGCACATCGGCACGGCTATACGAATTATTGGCCCGGCCTTCCTCTAAGCCTTGATGGCGCTGCTTTTAAGCGGCGCATGGCAGGAAGGTCCGGGAGCGACCGGCTGTGCCTCGCAGCCTCCTGAGTTTTCCCGGCTGCGTTTGGCAGCCTCCTGAACGTTCAAAGCATATTCCCCTCGTATCAAAACATGCGGGAATGACAGGCAAGCGTAAAATGACCGACAAGATCGATTATTCCAAAACCCTCAATCTACCGCAGACCGAATTCCCGATGCGCGCAGGCCTGCCGCAACGCGAGCCGCTTTTTGTGCAGCGCTGGGAGGAAATGAACCTCTATAAAAAGCTGCGCGAAGACGCAAAGGACCGCCCGCTTTACGTGCTGCATGACGGCCCGCCATACGCAAACGGCAATATCCATATCGGCCATGCGCTGAACAAGATCCTCAAGGACGTCATCACCCGTTCGTTCCAGATGCGTGGTTTCAACTCGAACTATGTTCCGGGCTGGGATTGCCACGGCCTGCCGATCGAGTGGAAGATCGAAGAAAAATACCGCGCACAGGGCAAGAACAAGGACGAAGTCGCAATCAACGAATTCCGCAAGGAATGCCGTGAGTTTGCGGCTGGCTGGATCAAGGTTCAGTCGGAAGAGTTCAAGCGTCTTGCTATCTGCGGCGATTTTGAAAACCCATACACGACCATGAACTTCCATGCGGAAGCGCGGATCGCGGGCGAACTCCTGAAGTTTGCTGCAAGCGGCCAGCTTTATCGCGGCTCGAAGCCGGTCATGTGGTCGGTTGTCGAACGTACGGCATTGGCTGAAGCCGAAGTCGAATATCACGACATTGAGTCGGATATGATCTGGGTGAAATTCCCGGTAGCTGGTGCAGGCGATCTTGCCGGTGCTTCTGTTGTTATCTGGACGACAACCCCTTGGACCATTCCGGGCAACCGTGCGGTGGCTTATTCCTCGCGCGTTTCTTATGGTCTGTACGAAGTTGTCGTTGCCGAGAACGATTTTGGTCCTCAGCCTGGCGAAAAGCTCGTCTTTGCTGACAAGCTTTCTGAAGAATGCGCCAAGAAGGCAAAGCTTGAGTTCAAGCGTCTGCGCGACGTGTCGGGCGAAGAACTTGCAAAGAACGTGCTTTCCCACCCGCTCAAGGGTTTCGGCGGCGGATATGAGTTTGTCGTGCCGCTGGTTTCCGGCGATCACGTCACTGACGATGCCGGTACGGGCTTTGTGCACACAGCACCTAGCCATGGTCGCGAAGACTTTGAAGCGTGGATGGACAATGCCCGCGAGCTGGAAGCGCGCGGAATTGATCCGAGCATTCCTTTCCCGGTTGGCGATGACGGTTACTACACCAAGGATGCGCCGGGCTTCGGTCCGGATCGCGACGGCGGTGCAGCGCGTGTTATCGATGATAACGGCAAGAAGGGTGATGCAAACGAGGCTGTCATCAAGCAGCTCATCGCGCATGACAAGCTTTTTGCACGCGGTCGTCTGAAGCATTCCTATCCGCATTCATGGCGCTCGAAGAAGCCGGTTATCTTCCGCAACACGCCGCAGTGGTTTGTCTATATGGACAAAAACCTCGGCGATGGCACCACGCTGCGCTCGCGCTCGCTCAAGGCCATTGAGGAAACCCGCTTCGTCCCAGCTGCCGGTCAGACCCGTCTGCGTTCGATGATCGAAGGCCGCCCGGACTGGGTGCTTTCGCGTCAGCGCGCCTGGGGCGTGCCGATCTGCGTGTTTGCTGATGAAGAAGGCAACATCCTGCAGGACGATGCCGTCAACAAGCGCATTCTCGAAGCTTTCGAGGCAGAAGGCGCTGATGCATGGTTTGCTGATGGTGCGCGTGAACGCTTCCTCGGTAGCCGCGCAAACGAGGGTTGGACGCAGGTTCGCGACATTCTCGACGTCTGGTTCGATTCTGGTTCGACGCATACTTTCACGCTGGAAGATCGTCCGGACATGAAGTGGCCTGCCGATGTTTATCTCGAAGGCTCTGACCAGCATCGGGGCTGGTTCCACTCGTCACTGCTGGAAAGCTGCGGAACGCGTGGCCGCGCGCCTTATAATGCCGTCGTTACTCATGGTTTCACCATGGATGAGAACGGCAAGAAGATGTCGAAATCGCTCGGCAACACTGTCACACCACAGGATGTGATCAAAGATTCGGGCGCCGATATTCTGCGTCTCTGGGTCATGACCACGGACTATTGGGAAGATCAGCGTCTGGGCAAAAACATCATCCAGACTAATATCGACGCTTATCGAAAGCTGCGTAACACGATCCGCTGGATGCTTGGCACGCTCGCCCATGATGAAGGCGAAACGCTGCCTCATGCCGATCTGCCGGAACTCGAACGCCTGATGCTGCATCGTCTGGCCGAACTCGATGAGGTTGTGCGCTCGGGTTACGACGCGTTTGACTTCAAGCGCATTGCCCGCGCATTGATCGACTTCATGAATGTCGAACTCTCGGCCTTCTACTTCGATATCCGCAAGGATGCGCTCTACTGTGATGCGCCGTCGAGTGTTCGCCGCAAGGCCGCCCTTCAGACAGTGCGTGAAATCTTCGTTCGCGTAACCACCTGGCTTGCGCCAATGCTACCTTTCACCACGGAAGAAGCCTGGCTTGATCGCTATCCGGAATCGGCTTCGGTGCATCTGGAGCAGTTCCGCAAGACGCCTGCTGAATGGCGCGATGATGTGCTTGCTGAAAAGTGGCGCAAGGTTCGCAACGTTCGCCGCGTTGTTACGGGCGCGCTGGAACTGGAACGCGCAGACAAGCGCATCGGTTCTTCGCTGGAAGCAGCGCCGGTCGTCCACATCACTGACAAGAGCCTTGCCGATTCGCTTGAAGGTCTGGATTTTGCTGAAATCTGCATCACCAGCGGCATCGCGCTTACGGATGCTGCAGCACCCGCTGAAGCTTTCACGCTTGATGATGTGAAGGGTGTTGCGGTTGTTCCTGTTCGTGCGGAAGGTGAGAAGTGCGCTCGTTCTTGGCGTTACACCACCGATGTCGGTTCGGACGCGGAATTCCCGGAAGTCTCGGCCCGTGATGCGGCTGCACTGCATGAATTGAAGGCGCTTGGACGGCTTTCAGCATAATAATCAAAGCCCGGACGCATCGCGCGCCCGGGCTTTTTTCACTGCGGGGCTTGCCTTGATAAGTGAGAGCATGGTGAAATAGCGGTTAATATCGCGATTGCCCGTAGAGATGCTCTCATGTACAAGGCTGTCCTTGAGATAAACTTGCAATCTGCCTTGGAGTTGCCGGTTTCTTGCGGCAAGGGTGAAATAGAAGCCTTTGACGAAAAGAAAATCGACAGGCGTAAAAGAAGTGGCGCTAATGAAGATTGAAGGACGAGTTCTGGTATTGATGACGGCGGTTGCGGGTCTCGCACTGTCTGGATGTGTATCGTCGCCGACCTACGGAACCGACAAAACGGCGAGTGCGCAGCTTCTCGACGACGTGTCGAACATGGCTAGCTTCGGTCAGGGCAAGAAAAAAGATAGGATCGATTACAAGCCGCGTCCTGATCTTGTGCGTCCTGCACAGGGTGAAAAGGGTGCACTGCCTGCTCCGCAGGAAAGCGTTGCAAGCGCAGGCGATCCTTCGTGGCCAGAATCACCAGAGCAGCGCCGTAAGCGTCTGCGTGATGAAATCACCGCAAATCGTGACAACCCGAACTTCGTTTCGCCTGTTGAGCAGGACGTAGCGGTTGCCAATAATCTTCGCGCTTCGCTTCCAAGCGGTAACAGCCGTCGTGAAGATTATGAATCCCGTACGCCCACTTTTGATCCAGCAAGGGTTGCTGAGCTGAAGAAGCAGCGAGAAGCGCAGACGCAAGGCTCGTCAACGACACGCCGCTATCTGAGCGAGCCGCCGCTTGCTTATCGCCAGCCAGCTTCGACCGCAGCTGTAGGTGAAATGGGCCAGGATGAGTCGCAGAAAGAACGCGAGCGTAAGAAAGCTGCTGGTGGTGGTGGCAAAAGCTGGCGCGATCTGCTCCCTTGGAATTAATATTATAGTATAATTTTTCAAAAATTAGAAAGCCGGAAGAGAAAATCTTCCGGCTTTCTTTTTGTTGTTTGCTTTGGGGTTTGTCATCAAAATGACTTTGTTTTGTTATGTTCAATTCCAAATATTAAATATTTTTAATGTTGGCTATTCTAAACAATATTTGATTTCAATCAACGAAACCATTCTGGCAGAGCGTATCCTACTACTTTTCGGGATGTAAGGTACAGTAATGCACAACACAAATCAGATTTGGGATGGTCCCAATGGTTACGGCGTCATCAGTCGTATGTTTCACTGGCTCATGGCCGTCCTTTTCCTGTGGCAGTTCATATCTGCCATACTGCGTATTCTTGTGAAGGACAGTGCGCCCTATAGTTTCTTCTGGTCTGCGCATTACACAATTGGCTTCTCACTGCTGATACTGGTGTTGTTGCGCGGTGTATGGGGATTGCTGAATTTCTCAAGGCGCCCGCATAAAGCAGGTGTAATGGGTAAGCTTGCGGGTTTGGGGCATTTGGCGATCTATGTGCTTATGTTCGCCGTTCCGGCGCTTGCACTATTGCGCAGTTACGGAAGTGGCCGCGGCTTTTCTGCATTCGGCATTCAGATATTCGAGCAGACAGGTGTGCAGAATGCGGCACTAACCGCTCCGGGCAATGCGGCGCACGGTCTTTTGGGTTGGGTATTGCTCGCTGTAATTGTTGGCCATGTGTTCATGGCACTGGTGCATCATTTTGCGCTGCGCGATAATACGCTGCGTCATATGACTGGCCACCGGGCTGTTACAGCGGTTCCAGTTAGAAATGAATCGTTGGAACCACTGTAACTGTTTGTTTTTACGCATTATCCGACGCAAAACCGCTTCGCACTTTTGCTGGAAATGCTATAACTGAGCCGGGCTATCGCTTCTCGCGAAAAAACGCCCTGAGCAGTTTCTGGGATTCTTCTTCGGAAAATCCCGCATAAACATCAGGTACATGATGGCATGTGGGCTGCGTGTAAAAGCGTGGTCCATATTCAACGCCGCCGCCCTTCGGATCGGCCGCACCGTAATAAAGCCGTCGAATGCGAGCGAAGGAAATTGCTGCCGCGCACATCGCGCAAGGCTCAAGCGTTACGTAAAGATCGCAATCGGGCAGGCGTTCGGATTTGAGAAATTCGCCCGCATGTCGGATTGCAAGCACTTCCGCATGGGCAGTGACGTCGTTCAATTCGCGGGTTCGGTTGCCCGCGCGGGCGATAATTTCTCCGTCATGCACGATGACCGCGCCAATCGGCACCTCTCCGCGCAGAGCTGCAGATTTGGCCTCTTCCAGTGCGATCTGCATTGGATTTGCCATAATTGGGGGTGAAATATCTGCAACCTTTTTCAAGCCAACCTCATTTCATGGCCAAGACAGGGAAATTTCGCTCGCAAGCTTATGAGCGATTTGTTACTGCATAAGTCACGAAATCAAAACCGATTTACGAACGGATTTATACGGCGTTTTTGACCGGACAGCTCTTTCCCAGTTTCAAAGGGGCGAAAGACGACACGGCGGCGCTGCTGAAAGGCCAATACCAGATGAGCACAGAAGACGACAACAAGGGCGGTCGACGTCCCCCGCATGGACGTGGCGAAGGCCGCGGTGATCGCCCCCGCGGTGACCGCCCAAACGGTACGCGTGGCGAACGCGGCGAGCGACGCTCCGGCCCCCGCGACGATAATTTTCGCGATGGCAAGTCCCGCGATGATCGGCCTCGCCGTGACGATGAACGCGGTGCGCCGCGCAAATTTGGATCGCGCGACACGCAGGATGGTGAAGATAGCGGTGAGCGCATCGCCAAGCGCTTGGCGCGTGCCGGTATTGCTTCACGCCGCGAAGCCGAAACCATGATTGCGGCAGGCCGTATCTCGGTGAACGGCAAGGTTCTCGATACGCCTGCGATCAACGTAAAGCGCACGGATGTCATCACAGTCGATGGCAAGCAGCTGAAGCAGGCCGAGCGGACGCGTCTGTGGCTTTATCACAAGCCTGCTGGCCTTGTGACCACCAATCGTGACCCTGAAGGCCGCCCGACCGTATTTGAAGCGCTGCCTGCCGAAATGCCGCGTGTGCTTTCCGTCGGTCGTCTCGATATCAATACGGAAGGTCTGCTTCTGCTCACCAATGATGGTGGTCTGTCGCGCGTTCTGGAACTGCCGTCGACCGGCTGGCTGCGTCGCTATCGCGTCCGCGCTCATGGCAAGGTCACGCAGGCGCAGCTTGACGAGCTGAAAAACGGCATCGCCGTCGATGGCGTCTTCTATGGCAGCATTGAAGCGACGCTTGAGCGTGAGCAGGGCGCGAATGTCTGGATTTCGATTGGTCTGCGCGAAGGCAAGAACCGCGAAGTTAAGAACATTCTCGGCGCATTGGGCCTTACCGTTGGACGCCTGATCCGTGTTTCATTTGGTCCTTTCCAGCTTGGCGATCTTGAAGAAGGTGGTGTGCGTGAAATTCGCGGCCGCATTCTGCGTGATCAGCTTGGTGAAAAGCTTGTGGAAGAATCCGGCGCAGATTTCGATGCGCCAGTTCTGAATGAATTTTCCAACACCGTTGTTCAGGGCCGCACTGCGCGCGAAATGGAGCAGCGCGAGCCGCGTGAGCAGGAAGGCGAATATCGCCGTCAGCCACGCGAGCGTGAATGGATTTCGAGCCAGCCGGAGCGTCGCAAGCGTCCGGAAAAGAAAGAAGACAAGGTTGAACCGCGTCGTCGTGGTGGTGTGAATGTCTGGATGGCATCCGGCGCACGTCCGCAAGGCGAAAAAGCTGCGGCAGAAAAAGCTGCGCGTGCTACGGCGCGCGGCGAACGCGCAAGCCGGTCTGAAGGCGATTTCAAGTCTCGTCCACGTCGGTTCGAGGATGGTGATCAGCGTCGTGATGAAGGCCGTGAAGATCGTCCGCGCCGCTTTGAGGGCCGTTCAGAAGGACGTTCCGACAGGCCAGCTGGTCGTTCGGAAGGACGTCCGGCAAACCGTTCCCCGCGTGGTGAAGGTGATTTCCAGCCGCGTCCACGCCGTTTCGGCGATGGTGATCAGCGCCGCGAAGAAGGTCGCGAGGATCGTCCGCGCCGTTATGAAGGTCGTTCCGAGGGCCGGCCAGAGGGTCGCGGCCCACGTCCGGAAGGTCGCGATGATCGGAAGCAGGAACGCCGTCCGGGCAAGCGCGAACGCGCCGAGTTGAAAGCTGAAGGCGGTGAAAGATCATCGGGTGGCTATGAAGGTCGCAGCTTCGGCAAGCCTTCAGCTCCGCGCGGTGAAGGCCGTTTTGGTGGTGGAAACGCTGATCGTGGCCCACGCAGCAGCGGACCGCGTTCTGGCGAAGGTCGCGGCCCATCGAAGGGTCCGGGTGGCTTTGGCAAGGGTCCGGATCGCGGCGGTTCAGGCGGTAAGCCGAGCAACGGTCGATCCGGCGATGGAAAGCCACGCGGTGGCAAGCCAGGGGGCAGTGGTGCGGATCGTCGGCGGTAAATTCCGCGGACGCGCGCTCGTAACTCCTGCAACAAATGCGATCCGTCCAACGACGGATCGCACGCGCGAAAGCCTTTTCAATATTCTTGCGCACAGCTTTCCCGATAAGGTGGATGGCGGTCGCGTGCTGGATCTCTTCGCGGGGACCGGCGCGCTCGGGCTTGAAGCGCTTTCTCGCGGTGCCCGCTATGCGGTCTTCGTTGAAGAATCTGCGGAAGGTCGCGGCATTCTTCGCCAGAATATCGAAGCTTTCGGTCTTCAGGGTCAAACCAAGGTTCTGCGCCGCGATGCCTGCAAGCTTGGTGAAGCGGGCACGATGGAGCCCTTCGATCTGATATTTGCTGATCCACCCTATGGTCGCCGCATGGGGGAAAAGGCTCTTTTATCAGCATTGGAAGGTAGTTGGCTTAATCCTGACGCACTTATCGTGCTTGAAGAGGAAGCAGAAGCATCGCTGGAACTGGATGAACGATTCGTCGTTCATGAAGAGCGGAATTATGGTGGCACCATTATTCGTCTCATTCAGTTGAAAGCGCATCCCGAAAAAGTGTGAAACTGTTTTCGGATAAGATGTGCGCGGAAGCAGATAATCAGGGCGCTGATCTGACGAAGTGAGATCAAAAGGCGCTTTGATAGGGCTAAAGATTTATCCGGACCCGGGCGACCGGTTTCGGAATTGCGTTAAATTCGATAGCATTTTCAGCAAAAGTGCGAAGCGATTTTGCGTCGGATAATGCGTAAAAACAAACAGTTACAACGGCTCCAACAATTCATTCTTCACTGGAACCGCTGTAAATACAGGTCTTGCCGCTCGCCAGACATCTCAAAGCTGTCAGGGCGGAATGAAACTGATTGGAGATGTCGTTTGGTGCATAACCCCTCACTCCGGCACTATTTGTTGTCCACCGCCCTTGGTTTGGCGCTGGCTCTGCCACTTGCAACAGGTTCGGTTCGGGCGCAGACGCCTGCACCGGCTGTAGCAACCGAGGCTGCTCAGCCTGCAGAACAAGCAAATCTGCCAGAAATCACGAAATCCGAAGATATCAGCAGCTTCACGCTGGAAAACGGCCTCAAGGTCGTCGTTATTCCGGATCACCGCGCGCCGGTGGTTACGCAGATGATCTGGTATCATGTCGGTTCAGCTGATGAGGCGCCCGGCGAATCCGGCATTGCGCATTTTCTTGAACATCTGATGTTCAAGGGCACCAAGACCTATCCGGCTGGTGAGTTCTCCGCGAAGATCGCAGCGATCGGCGGTCAGGAAAACGCGTTCACCTCGTATGATTATACGGCCTATTTCCAGCGCGTTGCACCGGATGCGCTCGAAATGGTGATGGGCTATGAATCGGATCGTATGGCCAATCTGGTTCTTGATGAGGAAGCTGTCACGACTGAGCGCGAGGTGATCCTTGAAGAGCGTCGTATGCGGGTGGATTCAAATCCCGCAGCGATGTTGATGGAAAACACCGACGCTGTGCTGTTCTACAACCATCCTTACCGCGTGCCGGTTATCGGCTGGCGGCAGGAAATGGAGAAGCTCAGCCTGAAAGATGCGGTTGATTTCTACCAGCAATATTACACGCCGAATAATGCGACACTGGTTATTGCCGGTGACGTAACGCCGGAACGCGTCCGTGATCTCGTCATGAAGACCTGGGCCAAGATCCCGAAGCGTGCCGATGTTCTGCCGCGTGAGCGTCCGCAGGAGCCGGAAAAGCACGCAGCGCGCGTTGTGACGTTGCATGATGATCGCGTGAGCACACCGTCGTTCCGCATGTCATGGCTGGTGCCGTCTTACTCCAATGAGAAGCGCTTCCCTGATGTGAAAGCAGGGGACGCCCCGGCGCTTGATCTGCTGAGCGAAATTCTTGGTGGCTCGCTCCGCTCGCGTCTTTATCAAGAACTGATCGTCAAGCAGGGCATCGCATCCAATACCGGTGCCAGCTATGATGGCGACCCGCTCGATGACGGTACATTCTCGGTTTACGGTTCTCCGCAAAACGGCAAGACACTGGCCGATGTTGAAAAGGCTGTCGATGCCGAAGTTGCCCGCATCATTAAGGACGGTGTGACACAGACCGAACTTGATCAGGCACGCAATCGCTTCCTCAAGGCCGTGACATTTGCGCGTGACAGCCAGTCCGGCATGGCCCGAATTTATGGTTCCACGCTGTCCATCGGCATGAGTATCGAAGATATTCAGAAATGGCCGGATGTGATCAAAGGTGTCACCGTCGAGCAGATCAAGGATGCGGCAAGCCGCTATCTGGTCAAGGACCAGTCGGTGACGAGCTATTTGCTGCCGCCTGATACCGAACCTGAAAATGCACGCGAAAATCCAAATGCTGCCGCTGGCAATGACGAGAATGGCGCGGGAGGAGCAATCCAGTGAGCAAAGCTATTGCGTTGAACGTTAATCGTGCAAAGACCGCGATGATGGCACTTGCAACATCGATGATGTTGCTCATTATTTTGAACCTGCCTGCAAATGCTATCGAAATTCAGGAAGTTGTCTCACCAAAGGGCATTAAAGCCTGGCTGGTTGAGGACAATTCTGTCCCGCTCGTTTCGATGCGCTTCTCGTTCAAGGGCGGCACATCGCAGGACCCGGGTGGCAAGGAAGGTCTTGCCAATCTGATGACCGGCCTTTTTGACGAAGGTGCAGGCGATCTCGATTCTGACAGCTTTCAGGAACGCATCGATAATCTCGGCGGCGAGATGAGCTTTACAGCTTCTCCTGATTCCGTTTCGGGTAGTATCCGTATGCTGGCTGAGAACCGCGACGCGGTCAGCGATCTTCTGGCGCTGGCTGTCAATAAGCCGCGCTTTGATCAGGATGCCGTTGACCGTATTCGCCAGCAGGTTGTTGCGAGCCTTGAGGCTTCGCAGCGCAACCCTTCGACCATTGCTTCGCGCAAATTCTCGGAAGTTCTGTACGGCAACCATCCTTATGGTCGCCCGGATGAAGGTACGGTCAAGTCGCTGCAGTCGATCAGCCGCGAAGACCTCGCCACATTCCATCGCAAGAACTTCGCTCGTGATCGCCTGACCGTCGGTGTTGTGGGTTCGATCAATGCCAAAGATCTGGGTGAGATGTTGGACAAGGTGTTTGGCGATCTGCCTGCAAATGCAGAACTGGTGCCGGTGCCGGATGCGAAACTCGCGCTTGGTACGACAACGAGCCTAAGCTTTGATATGCCGCAGACATCGATCAGCTTCGTCTATCCGGCAATCCCGCGCAAAGATCCTGAGTTCTTTGCAGCTTACCTGATGAACCACATTCTTGGCGGCGGCTTCACCTCGCGTCTTTATGCGGAAGTGCGTGAAAAGCGCGGGCTGGCCTATTCGGTCTCGTCATCGATGGCGCTGCGCGACCATGTATCGGCGCTGACGATTTCAACAGCAACCCGCCCTGAAAAGGCACAGGAATCGCTGAAGATCATCCGTGAACAGGTCGCAGCCATGGCAAATGACGGCCCGACTGAAGCGGAGCTTCAAGCTGCCAAGAGCTATCTCAAAGGCTCTTATGCGGTGAACAATCTCGATTCTTCTGTGTCGATTGCCGACACGCTTGTTGGTCTTCAGGAAGCTGGTCTTGATCGTGAATATATCGACAAGCGCGCTGAATTGATCGATGCGGTGACGCTCGATCAGGTGAAGGCTATTGCCAAAAAGCTTCTGGAAGCAGAACCTGCAATTCTGATTTTCGGGCCTGCGCAGTCCTAACACTTAGGTAAAACAAATATTGGAGCGCGCCATGGAAGCGCTCCAATACGCCGTGAGGAAAGCTTCATGGATATAAGCATACCCACATCTCCGCGTATCGCGGTCGCATTTGGCGGCGGCGGTGCTCGCGGTATCGCGCATATCCATATTATCGAAGTGCTGGATGAACTCGGCATCAAGCCGGTGGCCATTGCCGGTTCATCCATCGGCTCGATTGTCGGTGCCGGAATGGCAAACGGAATGAGCGGCCAGGAAATTCACGAATATATGGCGGCGATTTTTAATCGCCGTTCGGAAGTTGCGCGCCGCATGTGGCAGGCGCGGCCTGAACGCTGGGTGGAGCTGCTGAAAGGCGGTTTCCGCGTTAGCCAGTTCAACATTGAAAAGATTCTGGAAGTTTTCCTTCCTGCTTCTCTGCCGGAGAACGTGGAAGAGCTGAAAATCCCGATGAGCATCACGGCCTCGGATTTTCACGCAGCACTTGAGCTGAATATCGAGCAGGGTGATCTGCGCTCGGCGATTGCTGCTTCCTGCGCCATTCCGCCTGTCTTCCGGCCCGTGCGCCGTGGTGGACGCATTCTGGTTGATGGCGGATTGCTTAATCCGGTTCCGTTCGATCTCCTGTTCGATAAAGCCGATATTGTTATTGGCATCGACGTCGTGGGTGCGCCTGTTGGCCCTGATGACTACATGCCGACAACGATTGAAGCGGTGATGGGTGCAAACCAGCTAACCATGTGCTCGATAATCGAGAACAAGTTCCGCAATCGTCCGCCGCATATTTTCCTGCGTCCGAATGTTGAACGGATTGGCCTGCTCGACTTCCTGAAATTCGAGCAGATTCTGTCGCAAAGCGTCGATATCCGCGAAGAACTGAAGATCGCACTCGATACGGTTTTAAGCGGCAAGCCTAAAGCCGCCGCTTCCTGAGCTCAGAGCGGTTTCAGCGAATACTGAATCATTGGAACCGCTTCGCACTTTTGCCGGAAGTGCATTATTCAGCCGCAACTGCCGCTGACGGCGTACCCTCATCAACATTTGCAACCGCATCGATATTGTCGCCAGCCTTATCGATGCGCTGGCCTTCGCGGGTTGGCTTCACCAGAGGTTCAGGCGTTACCGGCTTGTTGAACAGCAGGTGACGGCCGGCCATGATGCCTTCCGAAGCCTGAACATGCAGCCGGTCTTCGTCACGCTGCCTCACATCTTCGCGAATAGCATAGGCATTGGCCTCAGACAGACCAAGCCCTTCCAGCGTGCGCTGACCAAAAAGCAGACCTGATTCAAAGGTTTCACGCAGTTCATATTCCACGCCCTGAGCACGCAGCTGCAGCGTATGTTCGCGGTCATAAGAGCGAACAAACAGACGTACATCTGGATATTCCGACTGGATCAGATTGACGATCCGGTTGGTGATTTCCTTTTTATGCGTGCAGACAGCGACAATCTTGGCATGGCGGATACCGGCGGCTTCAAGCACGTCCTTGCGGGTGCCGTCGCCGAAATAAATGCGGAAGCCGAATTTGCCCGCAGCCCTCACACGATTGGGCGAGTTGTCGATAACAGTCACGTCGATGCCACCAGCGAGCAATATCTGCGCGGAAATCTGTCCGTAACGCGAAAAGCCGATCATCAGAACGTCAGAGCCAGCGCCTTCGAAGTTCTCTTCGATAACATCTTCCGTCTTGTCCTTAATCAGCAGTTTTGAGCCAATGGCAACTGAAAGCGGGGTCAGCGCCATCGAAACAGTGACAGCTGCAACCAGTTCTGAACTCAGTGCATTGGAAATCACCGCAGCCGCGGCAGCGGCTGAAAACAGCACGAAGGCAAACTCGCCGCCCTGCGGCAGCAGGAATGCCACGCGGATCGCATCATTGTGGTTTGAACGGAAGATGCGGCACAGCACATAGGTAATCGCCGCTTTCACAATCATGAAAATTGGAACCGCGATCAGGATTGTCTGCCAGTATTGCAGGATAACGCTCAGATTGAGCGACAAGCCGACAGCGACAAAGAACAGGCCGAGGAAAATACCGCGAAATGGTTCGATGTCTGCTTCCAGTTCATGACGATAGGATGATTCTGCGAGCAGAACGCCCGCAATGAATGCACCCATGGCCATGGAGAGACCTGCTGATTCCAGCAGGCTTGCCGACCCAAGCACAACAAACAGCGCTGCTGCGATCATGACTTCGCGCGCACCCGTATTGGCAATGATCCGGAACATCGGATTGATCAGATAGCGACCCGCGATGACAAGGGCTGCAATCGCTGCAATGGCTGTTGCCAAATGAAACCCTGCAGTCATTTGCGAGGGTTCGTTGGGCGACAATGCAGGAATGATCGCAAGAATCGGGACGATTGCGAGATCCTGAAACAACAGGATCGCGAAAGCGCGCTGTCCATGCTTCTGGTTCGTTTCTGCACGATCTTCCAGCACCTGCATGGCAAAGGCTGTTGAAGAAAGCGCCAAGCCAAATCCGATGATGATGGCTGCTTCTGTGCTTAATCCCGCCAGATAGACGCCCAAGGCTGCAAGGGCTGATCCAGTCAGCAGAACCTGTGCAGCGCCCAATCCAAAAATTGAATGTCGCAAAGCCCATAGGCGCGAAGGCTTCAGTTCAAGGCCGATGATGAACAGAAGAAAGACGACGCCGAGTTCCGAAAAATGCAGCAGTTCTTCGCCGTCTGAGATCAGGCGGGCAACTGGACCGATCACGATGCCGGCTGCGAGGTAGCCCAGAACTGTGCCGAGCCCAAGCCGCTTGAAGAGGGGCGCCGCAATAATTGCACCACCCAGAATCATCAGAGCCTGTAAGTAGAGACTTCCGCCAGTTGCGACCATTTTATGCTCTTGGGTTATGCTTTGGAATTCGAAGAATGTGAGGGCTTGCCTTGAAGCCCCAGCATTTCGGCAATATAGGAGTACGATATGGCTCTAATCAGTCCGATGTCGAATAATTTGACATAAGTTTTTGCAAATTCCGATTACGGCTGTTTACATAGCGTGGCTCCATTCTGGCGCCTTCTTAGCCTCTCAGTCTTGGATTATATAATGATTTCAGATAATTCGCCGGGTAAACTTGTCGACCGTGCAGCGCAGCTTGTTGCCGCTGCAAAGCGTGCCGGTGCCGATCATGCTGACGCAGTTGTGATCCGTGCCCGTTCGGTCAGCGTGTCGGTTCGTCTTGGCAAGGTAGAGGGAACCGAATCGTCGGAAAGCGACGATTTTTCATTGCGCGTTTTCGTCGGTCGCCGAATTGCCAGTGTTTCTGCAAATGCGGGCAGCGATCCCGACAGATTGGCTGAGCGTGCCGTTGCTATGGCGAAGGTCGCGCCGGAAGACCCCTTTGAGCAATTGGCCGATCCTTCGCTTCTGGTTACGCAGCCGCGCGATCTCGATCTTTTTGACGCGACACAGATCGACACAGCACGCCTGACGGCTGATGCACTTGCCACAGAAGAGGCGGCGCGCGCGGTTGCAGGTGTCACCAATTCCGGCGGTGCAGGCGCTTCGAGCAGCATGGGCGGCCTTGTGCTGGTCACGTCCTCGGGTTTCGCAGGCGAATATGCTGCCACGCGTTTTGGTCGTTCGGTATCCGCGATTGCAGGCGAAGGCACCAAGATGGAGAGGGATTATGATTTCAGCTCCCGCCTTCATTTCGCTGATCTTGATACGCCTGAAAATATTGGCCGACGCGCGGGTGAACGCGCAGTTCGTCGTCTGGGCGCACGGCAGGCCAAAACCGGTCCGGTCAATGTGGTTTTCGATCCACGTCTGGCGCGCGGTATTGCAGCCCATCTTGCCAGCGCTATCAATGGTGCATCGGTTGCCCGCAAGACCAGTTTTCTGCGTGACAGTTTAGGCAAGCAGATTTTGAAATCAGGTATCAGCGTTACGGATAACCCGTTGCGGGTTCGTGGTTCTTCGTCGCGTCCGTTCGATGGCGAAGGTATTGAAGGCCAGCCGCTTACGATGGTCGAGGACGGTGTGCTTAATCATTGGCTGCTCTCCGGTTCGAGTGCCCGCGAGCTGGGCCTTGTCGGCAATGGTCGTGGCGTGCGTTCGGGCTCCGGCGTGTCGCCTGCCTCAACCAATTTTGCGATCGAGCCGGGCTCGGAAACGCCGGAAGACCTGATCCGGTCTTTGAGAACAGGTTTCTATGTGACGGAAGTTTTCGGGCAGGGCGTCGACATGATTACCGGCCAATATAGTCGCGGTGCATCGGGCTTCTGGATTGAGAATGGCGAACTTGCTTATCCTGTGAGTGAAGTCACAATTGCTTCTAATCTCAAGGATATGTTCCTCAATATGACGCCTGCATCCGACATTGACCGGAATTTCGGGATGACTGCACCCACCCTTGTGATCGAAGGCATGACCCTTGCCGGAAATTGAGAAACGAAAAGATATCCAGAACGAGCTTGAACTTCTGCGCCATGCGGCGCGAGAGGCAGGCCGTATTGCCATGCGCTATTTCGGGCAATCGCCGGAGGTCTGGCTGAAAGACGGGCAGTCGCCGGTCAGTGAAGCCGATCTCGCGGTTGATCGCTATCTCAAGGAAGTGCTGCTTGAAGCGCGTCCCGATTATGGCTGGATTTCTGAAGAAACCGCGGATGACCGGGTGGCTGCGAAACGACGACGCGCATTTGTGATCGATCCCATCGACGGCACGCGCGCTTATATCGGTGGCCAGTCCCAATGGTGCGTGAGTGTGGCGATTGTGGAAGACGGCAAGCCGATTGCCGGTGTCTTGCAATGTCCGGTGCTAAATGAGGTCATTGAAGCGGGCAAAGGGTTCGGTGCATCGCAGAACGGTTTGCCGATAAGTACCCGTTTGCCACAAGATGGCCATAAAATTGCCATGGCTTCGGCAAAAAGAATGGTGGAAATTCTGCCAGAAGCGTGGCGTGATCGCGTGATTTTGCACCCATATGTGCCTTCTCTTGCATATCGCATTGCGATGGTTGCACGGGGTGATATTGCCGGTACCTTCATTCGGCCAAATTCACATGATTGGGACTTGGCCGCAGCTGATCTCATTCTGAGTGAGTCGGGCGGGGCACTCTTGACCGATGGTGCTGAGCCTCTCATCTATGGTGGGCCGACGCTGCAGCATGGTGCGCTGGTAGCCTCCAGCGGAAACCTTTTGCAGGAAATGTTGAGTGTTGTCGCGGACTGGCCATTGAGCTAATCATGCGGCGAATAAGTTTGTTTCAAGGGATATTGTCATGAGTGCCGAAGGCGACAAAAAGCAGCTTCTTCATCTGGTATTTGGCGGTGAGCTGACCAAGCTCGGAACCGTCCAGTTCCGCGATCTCGACAATCTCGATGTCGTTGGGATTTATCCAGATTACGAATCTGCAAAGACGGCCTGGAAGTCCAAGGCGCAGCAGACAGTAGACAACGCTCATATGCGTTATTTCATTGTGCATCTGCACCGCTTGCTGGACCCGGAAGGCGTAGACCTGAAGGCGGAATAAGCGCCTTTTGTCTGCACCGCGCGAAGATCATATGGCACAGGAAAAAGATGCCCCGGTGAAGACCGGTGCACGTACCCGTTCAGACAGTGCTGGCAAGCGGTTGTGGCGTCGCATTCGCGGCCCACTCGCTCGCTCAGCCTTTGTCCGCACGGCATTGGTACAATTGATTTCCAGCTATATGAAATTCGTGAAGTTGACGAACCCACTTATTAAGGGTTCCGCTGACCCCAAAGTCTTTTTGATCGAGAACAGCCCTTCAATCGTTACCTTTTGGCATGGCCAGCACATTATGGCGGCTGCCGTGCGCCCGCACAATCTTGAAGTTGTAGCAATGTTCTCGCGGAGTGCGGATGCTGAGCTGAATGCGCGTGTTGCCGAAAAATTCGGATTCATCACTGTGCGCGGTTCCGGTGGCCGTGGCGAAGGAAACTCCGCCAAAAAGGGTGGCGCGCGCGCACTGCTCACACTTAAAAACGCATTAAAAAAAGGGCAATCGGTTTCGATGATTGCCGATATTGCCCATGGCAAAGCGCGTGAAGCGGGCGAAGGAATTATTTTGCTGGCCAAATTGTCAGGTCGGCCAATTATGCCTTGCGCTTATGCTTTTTCTCGCAATCATGTCCTTCAGAAGACGTGGGACAAGACCACAATTCCATTGCCATTTGGACGTTCGACAATAGTCTACGGAGAGCCGGTCTGGGTGGATGCAAATGCCGATGAGGCAGAACTGGAAGAAAAGCGCATGGAACTGACGCGCCAGCTTAATGACGCGACGACCAAGGCCTATGGCGCATTGGAGACGAGCAAATGAGTGAACGTTGGGCACGAAACATGCTGTCGGCCTATCGTATGCTCGGCTCTGCCGCCTATCCATTCATCGGAACTTACATTTCCTATCGTGCCTCGCGGGGCAAGGAAGAGCGTGTGCGGCGCGGCGAGCGCTACGGCAAGACTTCCATTGCAAGACCGCAAGGCCCGGTCATTTGGGCTCATGCTGCAAGTGTGGGTGAGTCGGTGGCGATGACGCCGCTGATCGAAAGCATTGCTGCAACCGGCATTCATATCGTCATGACGACGGGGACGGTCACGTCCGCCAAGCTCGTTGCCGATCAGCTGGGCAATCAGGTCATCCATCAATATGCACCGCTTGATCTGCAACCCGCCGTCAACAATTTCCTCAATCACTGGAAGCCAGATCTCGCAATCGGCTGTGAGTCGGAAATCTGGCCCGCAACGGTTCTTTCGCTTGGCGCGCGCCATATCCCACAGGTACTCGTTAACGGTCGCCTGTCGGATCGATCCTTTGCCGCATGGCAGAAACGACCGGAACTTGCCGAGGCACTGTTTGAAAATTTCGCGCATGTGATTGCGCAGTCCGAGCTTGACGGTGATCGCTTCCGCGCGCTTGGCGCAAGACCCGTAAGCGTTTCGGGTAATCTAAAGGTTGATACGGCGCCCGCACCTGCTGATCCGGCAGCGCTCGCAACATTGCAGCGCCAGATTGCCGGACGGCGGACCTGGGCTGCGATCTCCACGCACGATGGTGAAGAAGAAATCGCTGCCGAAGTGCATCAAATGTTGAAAGTGCGCTATCCGCGTCTTGTTACAATCATTGTCCCTCGCCATCCAAATCGGGCACCGGAAATCGAAGCCATGCTTGGCGCAAAGGGGCTGAAAGTTGCAGCACGCAGCCGTGGCGATGTGATTGAAGCGGATACGGATATTCTGCTCGGCGATACGATTGGTGAAATGGGCCTTTATCTGCAGCTCACCGAAATCGCCTTTATCGGCAATTCGCTGACCAAGGAAGGTGGGCACAATCCGCTAGAGCCCGCCATGATGGGGACAGCCGTACTCACAGGCAAGAATGTTCAGAACTTCCGCGAATCTTTCCAGCGTCTCATCAAAAACGGTGGCGCGCGCGTGGTGAAGGATCGCAACATGCTCGCTGGCGCGATCAATTTCCTTTTCAACAATCCGCAGCATCTGCGCAGCATGATCACCGCCGGTGCGAATACGGTGAAGGATATGCGCGGTGCGCTCGATCGTACTCTGAGCTCGCTAGAACCCTTCATTCAGCCGCTGATCCTGCAGGCGCAGTTACCGGGCAATCGCAGTGAAGTGCCGTTCATCAATGGCGGCATCTGAGCATGGCGAGCGAGGCACCACCCTTCTGGTGGGATAAGCCTAACTGGCGTGCTTATGGTCTGGCGCCGCTATCCTGGATTTACGGAGCCGTTGCGGTTCGCAGGCTTCTTAAAGCCGAGCCACCCAAAGTCCCTGCACCTGTTCTTTGTATCGGTAATTTCACGGTCGGCGGTGCTGGTAAAACACCGACCGCTATTGCCTTTGCAAAAGCTGCAAAGGAACGCGGTCTGCATCCCGGCATCGTTTCGCGCGGTTATGGAGGCAATTACAAGGGCCTGCATATCGTTGACCCGTCTGCGGATAGCGCGCGCCATGTCGGTGACGAACCGCTACTGCTTGCACGACATGCTCCAGTGGCGCTTTGCCCGGATCGGCTGAAATCGGCATTGGAGTTGCATCAGCGCGGCTGCGATTTCATCATCATGGATGATGGGTTTCAGAGCGCGCGCCTGCATACCGATTTTTCTCTGCTGGTGGTGGATTCAACACGCGGTATTGGAAATGGCAAAGTCATTCCGGCTGGTCCATTGCGTGCTCCTTTGACGGATCAGATGCGCAAGACAGACGCTGTTCTGCGAATCGGCAAGGGTGCAGAAGCCGATTTTGTTGTTCGACAGGCTTCGCGTGCCGGGCGTGCCGTCTATGAGGCGCAGTTGCAGCCTTCATCATCGGCTGACGTTGCAGGCAATCGCTGGCTGGCTTTTGCGGGAATCGGCAATCCGTCCAAGTTTTTCGCAAGTGTGCAGCAGGCAGGTGGCGAAGTTGCGGAAGGGAAAACCTTCCCTGATCACTATAGCTATCAACCGGACGATATCGCCAAGCTGATTGAAACGGCAGAAAAGCTTGGCGTCGGTCTGATCACGACAGCCAAGGATCATGTGCGCCTTGTAACAATGAGCGACGTTCCGAATGCGTTTATTCGAAATCTTGCCGTGCTGGATGTTGATCTGGCATTTGAACGCAAAGACGCAATTGGCCGTATTCTTGATACGGCAATCGAGCGTTTCAAGGTCCGCTCGATTTAGAGCGCATCCCGAAAAGTGCGAAGCGGTTTGCGGAACAAAATGTGCGCAAAAATAGTTCGATAGCGCATTCTCAACGATTCAATGAAAGCCGGAAATGCTCTAAGCTTTCTTGCGGCTGCGCAATTCGGGATTGAGTTCAAGCTCACGCTCATACGAAATAAGCCCCGTTGCATAGGCTTCCTGACGAGCAACGCTCCAATATTTCAGCTCGTCGAGCGGAATTTGTGTGCTTGTAACCGCGCAGACAACATAAGAGCCGTGCTTTACGATTTCAAAATCGCCGTCGAGATAACGCAGCACTGCTTCTGACGAGCGCGGGGATTCAAATCTGTTCATTTTGTTGTTCCTCAGAGCATGTGTCCTATCGGAGTGAAATGAGGATCGATAAGATTATGCTTCATGTAAATAGGTTTTAGAGCGCCGATCTGATTGAGACAGATCGAAAGGCGCTCTAATCTCAGAAATGTTCTAGCGCCTTCCGAACAATCGTTCAATATCGGTGAGCTTCAGCTCAATATAGGTTGGGCGTCCGTGATTGCATGTGCCGGAGCCGGGCGTCGCCTCCATATCGCGCAGAAGCGCGTTCATTTCTTCAGGCTTTAAACGACGACCCGAGCGCACGGAACCATGGCAGGCCATAGTCGCCGCAACATGGTTGAGCATAGCTTTGAGACCATCGGACGTATCATGTTCGGCAACTTCATCGGCCAGATCGCGGATGAGCTGCTGCACGTTCATTTCGCCCAGCATGGCGGGCGTTTCACGGACCGCGATAGCACCGGGGCCAAATTGTTCTATGCCAAGCCCGAATTTTGCCAGCGTTTCGGAATGCGCGGCGAGCCGTTCGGCATCCTCTTCAGGAAGATCAACGATTTCGGGAATAAGCAGCATTTGCCCGGCGATCGGACGCGAATGCAGCGCGTTCTTCAAGGCTTCATAGACAAGCCGTTCGTGTGCCGCGTGCTGATCAACGATCACAAGACTGTCTTCGGTCTGAGAGACGATATAATTTTCGTGAATCTGAGCGCGTGCTGCACCCAGTGGCTTCTGCATCTGCTCGACCGGTGCTTCAGCGATTGTCGCGCGTGCATCGGCAGCAGGCATTGTTATCGTTGCAATCGTAGCCTGCTCGTCCTCATGAAACGCAAGCGGGCTGTCAAATTCAAGCGGCTTATGTGCCGGATGGGCCGTCTGCGGCGACCACTCGGATCTCGGAGTGGCCGTTGTCGTTGGACGCCACGCTGGCGCTGCATAATTGTTGGTTGCAGGACGCGGTTGAAACCCCTCTGCACGGAACGCCTGCAACATGGCTTCTGCGCCGCTGGTTGCCGGGCGGATGCCGGATTGTGAAAGCGCCTGCTTGATCGCGCCTACGATAAGGCCGCGCACCAGACCCGGATCGCGGAATCGCACGTCTGCTTTGGCGGGATGCACATTGACATCGACAAGGGCAGGATCAAGGGTGAGGAAGAGAACTGCCACCGGATGGCGGTCGCGTGCGATGACATCGGAATAAGCACCGCGCAGCGCCCCGAAAATCTGCTTATCGCGAACAGGGCGGCCATTCACATAGGCAAACTGATGCAATGCATTGCCGCGATTGAATGAGGGAATACCGGCAAATCCGGCCAGTCGGATGCCATCGCGTTCGGCATCGATATGTAGTGCATTCTCGGAAAACTCCTTACCGAGAATCTGCCCGATACGCTCAAGCGTGGCTTCAGCGCCGGTGCCGGTTGCCGGAAGTTCAAGCGGCGTCCGGTCAGTGCCGGCCAGCGAAAACCGGACATGCGGGAAAGCGATGGCAATGCGCTTTACGACATCGGTAATGGCTGTCGCTTCGGCGCGGTCCGTCTTCATGAATTTGAGACGTGCAGGCGTCGCATAAAAGAGATCGCGCACTTCTGCGATGGTGCCGCGGTTCAGTGCTGACGGGCGAGGGCCGTCCAGATGCCCGCCATTGACTGCAACCTCAAATCCTGATTCCGCATCCTGTGGGCGGGATTTCAGTGTCAGTTTCGACACAGAGCCGATTGAGGGCAGGGCCTCGCCACGGAAACCGAGCGCGCGAATATCATGCACATCATCGGTCAGCTTCGACGTGCAATGCCGTGAAACCGCCAGTGGCAACTCATTTGACGGAATGCCTGAACCATTATCCGTGACACGCAGCAGTGTCTTGCCGCCACCAGCCGTTACGACTTCAATACGGGTTGCTCCCGCATCGATGGCGTTTTCGACTAGCTCTTTGATTACGCTGGCAGGGCGTTCAATCACCTCGCCAGCGGCAATCTGGTTGATAATGGTTTCGCTTAAATGCTGGATCGTCATGCAGCGACTATAGCGGATTCGCGAGCGCGAAGAACCACCATTTGTGCGCCCGGAAGGGCGCACGGCGCTCTAATGATCCAGATCACAATTCGCGTAACACGCTTTTGGATCAGGTGCGGCCGTAAACATCGTCAAAACGAACGATGTCGTCTTCGCCGAGATATTCTCCGCTCTGCACTTCAATCAGTACCAGCGGCAGAATGCCGGGGTTTTCCAGACGGTGTTTGAAGCCGCACGGAATATAGGTTGACTGGTTGGTCGTCAGCAGGATTTCCCGGTCGCCATTGGTGACTTTGGCTGTGCCTGAAACAACGATCCAGTGTTCGGAACGGTGATGATGCGCCTGAAGGCTGAGGCGGCTGCCGGATTTCACCTCGATGCGCTTGATCTTGAAGCCATCGCCTTCTTCGAGAACGGTATAGGTTCCCCAAGGACGATGCGCGGTGCGATGCAGTTTCGCAGCCTCATGGCCCTTCGCACGAAGCTTGTTGAACACTTTGCGGACGTCCTGTGCTTTGTCGCGATGGGCGACCAGCAGCGCGTCCGGCGTATCAACAACCAACAGGTCGTGAACGCCGACGAGGCTGACGAGACGTGTTTCCGAAAGAACAAAGCTGCCGGTTGTATCTTCGAGCACTGTTTCGCCACGCAGGCGGTTGCCTTCAGCATCCGGTGTCACGAGGTCGGCCATTGCGGCCCATGAACCAATGTCTGACCAGCCACAGGAAACCGGGATACAGGCGATATTCTGCGCCTTTTCCATGACGGCATAGTCGATGGAAATAGCAGGTGTGGCTGCAAACTGATCTTTGGCAATCTCAAGTGTCTTGGTTTCGCCGTTGCTTCCGCGACGGGCTGCTTCAAGCGCTGTCTTTGCACCAGCAAGGACTTCTGGTGCATGAACCTGCATGGCGGCAATCATTGTGGCTGCCTGGAAGCAGAACATGCCGGAGTTCCAGTAATGGCGACCACCGTCCACATAGGACTGAGCGGTTATTTCATCGGGCTTTTCGACAAAACGAAGAACATCGGTACCGTCAACTTCGATATAGCCAAAGCCTGTTTCCGGATGATCAGGTACGATGCCGAAGGTGACGATACGGCCTGTTTCGGCAATGGAGCGGGCCTTGCTGACGGCTTCAGCAAATGCGGCTTCATCTTCGATCAGATGATCTGCAGGCATGACCAGAAGGACGGTGTTTTCGCCATAAGCAGCTGCGGCCTGAAGGGCAGCGAGTGCCACAGCCGGTGCCGTGTCGCGCCCAAGCGGTTCAAGCAGAAACGTATTTTCGATTTTGCGTGCGCCCGCAGCAGCATAGGCGTCGAGCGTCAGGAACAGAAAATCGCGGTTGGTGACAGTGAGAATCTGATCCACATCATCAAGATGCGACGCGCGAGCATAGGTTTTGCCGATCAGCGTACCGCCATCAGGCAGTTCGATAAATGGCTTGGGATGTGCGTCACGCGAAAGCGGCCAAAGTCTGGAGCCTGAGCCACCGCTAATTATAACCGGAATAAAGCTCATTTGCTGTTTGCATCCTTCGTTGCGTTGCGGGCGATTTCAAGTCCCATGGTCAATAGTTTTGCGGCCTGTTCTGCATCAGAGGCTTCGACATAACAGCGAAGTTCCGGCGCATTGCCTGATGCACGATAATGCACCGCATTGCCTGACGCAAAAAACAGCTTCACGCCGTCGATTGTTTCAAGCCGTATAACGTTATCGCTGGTCGGGAAAAGATGAATGCGCGCGTCTTCCTGCGTAATGACGGAAAGAAAGGCCGCGCTTTTTTCCTGCGGTACGTCCTGCAGCCGATCGCTCAAGGCCACACGGAACCCATAGCTTTTCGCGATTTCAGAAAGAGGTTTCTGCGTTTCTTTCATCGTGCAAAGGCAGGCCAGAATAGGCAGAAGCGCATCGCGTGTCGGCAGCGCTGAAAGTGCATGGCCTGATTTTTCAACCGTGCTGCCGAGAAGCACGCCACCATTGGCTTCAAAGCCGACGACTGCATTGGCTTTTTCGCTCAAAGCTTGTTCCATGCCTGAAATGACATAGGGCGAGCCGACGCGGGTACGCAGCACGCGGGCAAATTTTCCGCATTCTTCCAGTGCTGCATTCGACGTTACGGGTGTGACGATTGTATCAGCGCCAGCCCATGCAGCTGTAATCGCGCCGACAAGATCGCCTCGCACAAAGTCACCGTGCTCATCGGCGATCAGTGGACGATCCGCATCACCGTCAGTCGAGACAATAGCGTCAAAACGATCCTGCTTGGCCCAGTTCGCAAGGAGCTGAATATCTTCAGGGCGCAGCGCTTCCGTATCGACAGGCACAAAAACATCCGAACGGCCGAGAGCGACTGCATCTGCGCCAAGCTCACGGAGGACTTTCATCAGAAGATCGCGTGCAACCGACGAATGCTGATAAACACCGACTTTCAAACCGGAAAGGCTGTTTGCTCCAAGAAGCTTGGTATAGCGTTTTGCATACGCGTCGAGCGCTTCTGCGCTTACGGGAAGATTTGTTGCTTTGCGTGGTGCAAGGTCTGCCGGAAGCTTTGCGTAGGCCACGCTGATTGCGGCTTCATCATCCTTATCGATCTCGCCATCGCGACGATAGAATTTAAGCCCGTTGCGATCATCCGGAATATGACTGCCAGTGATCATAATGCAGGGCGCGTTCTGCGAAATCGCGAAATAGCTGAGAGCAGGGGTGGGTAGCACGCCGCAATCGACAGGCTTGAAACCGGCATCTTCGATGGCGCCCATTGTGAGGGCTGCAATGTCGGGGCTGGAGGGCCGCAAGTCCTGGCCGACGAAAACCTTATCGCCCGGATGCAGGCTGCCTTTTGCTGCCAGCATGTTAACGAAGGCAAGCGAATAGGCATAGGCAGGCAATCCGTTGAGCTCGGTTGCTAGGCCTCGAAGGCCGCTTGTGCCGAATTTGAGGGAATTACCTGTCATACCGTGCCCGACCCCGTTTTTCAGATGAAAATCAATCTACTGCGACTTCTCCTATCGCGTATATTGCAGACTGTTTCAATTGCTGCGTGTTGATGTGGTTATCGAGAACTTTCCGTTTGGAGGATCGATCCCGTTGCATCAGGTCGATCCTCGTTTCAATCCAATAGTACTTATGCTTGAGAGCGGGCTTTGATCTGATTGGATCAGATCGGCGCTCTAGAGCATTTCCTGTTTTGATTGAGTCATTGGAAATGCTCTATCCATTTATTTTTACGCGCATCTTTTTCCGAAAACCGCTTCGCACTTTTCGGGATGCGCTCTAAACATAATCCCGATGGGCGGGCAGGTTTAGGTCTGGCAGACTTTCAGCCTGCGTCACCGCACGGGCAACGGCCTGTGCCATCACGGTTGCGGCAATCGCACCAATAGCCGTTACATCAGCTTCAACACCAGTTGCCTTGCCTGTCGAGAGCGCAAAGATGGTATCGCCATCCCACATTGTGTGGATCGGGTTAATCGTTCGCGCAAAGCCATCATGCGCCATACCGGCGATTTTCTTAAGTTCTGCCTTGTTGAAAGGGACGTTGGTTGCAATTGCACCAATGGTGGTGTTGGCGCCGCCAGACTTGACGACATTGCGACCCTGCATGATCGAATCCATGATATTGCGGAAGCCCTTGCCGTCTTCATTACGCGCGCCCGCCAGAATTTGCTGCGAATTGGGCGCATAGACATCGCCAACAGCATTGACCGCAACAATCGCACCGACCACGACTTCGGTGCCCGGCACCTTGTAGCTTGCCGTGCCGAGGCCGCCTTTCATGGCGTAGTCCATGCCGAACATTTTGCCGACGGTGGCACCTGCACCTGCACCGATATTGCCTTCGCCGGATGCTTCTGCTTTAGCGGCCTTACAGGCAAGATAGCCCGCCTCTTCATCCGGGCGGATAGAAAAATCACCGACGCCGAGATCCATGAGGATCGCTGCTGGTACAATTGGCACAACGCCTTTGCCAATCTTGAAACCGAGATTATTCTCTTCAAGATAGCGCATAACGCCAGTCGCGGCACTCAAGCCATAGGCACTGCCACCAGACAGCAGAATGGCCTGTACCTGTTGAACATAATTGATGGGGTCAAGAAGGTCGGTTTCGCGGGTTCCGGGGGCTGAGCCGCGCACATCGACGCCAGCAGTTGCACCTTCTTCGCAGAGCAGAACCGTGCAGCCGGTCGGGCGCTTTGTCAGTGTGTGATGGCCGAGTTTGATTCCCGGTACATCACTGATGCTTCCGCCCATAAGTTCCAGCATATCTTGGTCTCCCCTACCTGCCGCTGATGCCTGACCGACTATGAAGGGCATTGTTCCAAGCCCTGCAAGCGTTTTTGCGAATGTACGTCTGTCCATTTTTTCTCCCCCTGAAATGAATAATCAGTCGATAATTACAGCATAATTCCTTAAAATTGAATCAGTCGTAAGTAAAATTATGCTGTAAATATAGAGTGTTGGAGCGACCTTTGTGCGCCCAGGAGGGCGCTCGACGCTCAAGTACTATAGATTTGAAGCTCCCATCATTTGTGTCGCACTTACGGTTAAGAACTTCAAATCCGCAAACCTCACCAGATTCAAAAATTTACTGGCCTGATTCCAACATTTGCTTCCCTCGGTTCGTGTGCTGAGCAAATGTTGGAATTAAAAAGGCCGCTAGGCTCTATCTTTTGCGCGACGCTGACGAAGCACGTCGGCCACAAAAGTGCGCGACAATGCATGATATAGCGGTTCATGCGAAATGAGCCGTGCCGTACCATAGCCAAGCATGGAAGCGCACATAAGCGGGATGACATTATTATGGTTACCGGTCATTTCCAGAATGATGACAAAGGCTGTCATCGGGGCTTGAACGACACCGGCGAAGTATCCGGCCATACCTAAAACCGCGGCAAGGCTGGCACTCGTTCCCAGCACGAGACCGATTGTGCTACCGAGGCCAGCGCCGACTGAAAGCGAAGGCGCAAAGATGCCGCCGGGAATGCCGGAGGCCATGGAAAGCAGTCCCGCAAGAAACTTTTCTATAAAGTAGAAGGGCGGCAGTGAAAGGCCTTCAACTGCACTGCGAGCCTGATCATAGCCGGTGCCAAAGGTGGCTCCACCTGATGTTATGCCGATAATTGCAATGATAAAGCCGCATGTGCCAGCAAAAAGGATGCTATTACGCAATGGTGCTTTCTGCATCAACCGACGTGTTTGCTTGGCAATACTCAGCGCCAGTGCACTGAAAATTGCACCCAAGGCACCGCCAATAACGCCACAGGCGATCACCAAGACCCATTCAATGTGTGTGGTAACGGTGACGGTTGTCAGGCCGAAATAATTATAGTTTCCAACCAGTCCAAGTGATGCGAGGCCAGCAAGGATCACAGCTGAAAGAACCAGCCCGTTGGTCCGTGCAGCATAGGCACGCCCCATTTCTTCAATGGCAAAGACGATGCCCGCAAGCGGCGTGTTAAAAGCTGCCGCGATGCCTGCTGCTGAGCCCGCAAGGATCAGGCCGCGGGCTTGTTCCATGCCGCCAAAGCGGGCGGATTGTAACATGATCGATGCGCCGATCTGGACGGTGGGGCCTTCACGCCCGATAGATGCTCCGCAAAAAAGCCCCATAATTGTCAGCAGGATTTTTCCAAAAGCCACTTTGATGGAAAGCAATAATGAACGGTCTTCGGGGTCGGTCAGATGGCGTGCCGCTATTGCTTGCGGAATACCGCTGCCGCCGGAGCCGGGAAAATAACGCAATGCGATCCACGAACAGAGCATGAAACCAAGCGGCGTGATGATGAGTGGCAGCCAGTTACGCCAGCCACTCTCGCTGCTGTGGGTGATTGCTTTGAACCAGTCCTGAGCAATATCTGCCGCCTGGGCAAAGCCAACGCTGATCAATCCGATAGCAATTGCGCCGCACCAGAATACCAGTCTTGGCTTCCACAAGCGTGACGACAACCACATGGCTCGTGACCGGCGAATGAGCGGAACACGTCTATACGATTTACGCATAATGCCCCTTTCGGGCTAATCGCTTTAATTATGGGAAGGATTTATCATGGAAATCGTTATCAGTAACTGAAACTTGTAAGTAAAAGACTTTCCATTTGGTCATAAGCATGTTACCAGCCGGTGCCAATTCAACCTAGTAACCCAGACACGTCGCTGCTCCCGAACATATTCCGGAGAGGCGGCTTTTCTTATTCAAAGGAATTGGCAATGGCTAAAATCGTGGAATCGCCCACCGGCGCTCTCGCTCTCACATTCGATGATGTGTTGTTGCAGCCGGGCCATTCCGAAGTGATGCCAGGTCAGGTTGATCTGCGCACCCGCATTGCTGCAGACATCGAACTCAACCTGCCACTCCTTTCCGCCGCTATGGATACGGTCACGGAATCGCGCCTTGCTATCGCAATGGCACAGGCTGGCGGTATTGGTGTTATTCACCGCAATCTCACCCCTGAACGTCAGGCTGAAGAAGTCCGTCAGGTGAAGAAGTTTGAATCCGGTATGGTTGTGAACCCTGTCACCATCGGACCGGACGCAACGCTTGCCGATGCACAGGCGCTTATGAAGGCGCATCGCATTTCCGGCATTCCTGTCGTTGAAAACGCCACCAAGGGTCCGGGCCGTCTCGTTGGTATTTTGACCAACCGCGATGTGCGCTTCGCATCTGATCCGGCGCAGAAGATTTATGAATTGATGACCCGTGAGAATCTCATCACGGTTCGCGAAAACGTCAATCAGGACGAAGCCAAGCGTCTTCTTCATGCGCATCGCATCGAAAAGCTGCTGGTCGTTGACGATAAGGGCCGTTGTGTTGGTCTGATTACCGTCAAGGACATGGAAAAGTCGCAGCTCAATCCAAATGCTGCGAAGGACGCGCAGGGCCGTTTGCGCGCTGCTGCTGCAACGAGCGTTGGCGAAGATGGTTATGAACGTGCTGAACGCCTGATCGATGCTGGCGTTGATCTTCTCGTGGTCGATACCGCTCATGGTCATTCGCAGCGTGTTCTTGATGCCGTTGCTCGTATCAAGAAAGCTTACCCAAATGTCGCGATCCTGGCAGGCAATGTTGCCACCGCTGGCGGCACGCAGGCGCTGATCGATGCCGGTGCAGATGCGGTCAAGGTTGGTATCGGACCGGGTTCGATCTGCACGACGCGCATTGTTGCAGGCGTTGGCGTGCCACAGCTCTCGGCGATCATGTCGGCTGTCGAAGCTGCACACAAGCACAACATTCCTGTGATCGCAGATGGTGGTATCAAGTTCTCCGGCGATTTCGCCAAGGCACTGGCCGCTGGCGCAGTTGCTGCAATGGCTGGCTCATTGCTGGCCGGTACGGAAGAAAGCCCGGGCGAAGTTTATCTGCATCAGGGTCGTTCGTTCAAATCCTACCGTGGTATGGGCTCGGTTGGCGCCATGGCACGCGGTTCGGCAGACCGTTACTTCCAGGCTGAAGTCCGTGATGAGCTGAAGCTCGTTCCTGAAGGCATCGAAGGTCAGGTCGCTTATAAGGGGCCGATCTCGGCAGTTCTGCACCAGCTCGCTGGTGGCCTGCGTGCTTCCATGGGCTATGTTGGTGCCAAGACACTGGAAGAATTCCGCGATAAGGCAACCTTCGTGCGTATTTCCAATGCTGGTCTGCGCGAAAGCCATTCGCATGGTGTAGCGATCACACGTGAAAGCCCGAACTATCCGGGCGGCATGTAATATCATACCGGATGTAATGGTTTATCAAGGCGGCCTTTACGGCCGCCTTTTTATGCCAGTGTGGCAAGTTCAGCATCGTCAATGAGCAGATGGTCCGCACTTTCAATGATGCAATCAGCAAGCGCCTGAAAATCCTTGCGGCGTTTGCTTTGTCTACGCCAGAACAGGGCGATCTCGCGTTTTGGCTGCTCACCATCAAATGGCACAATCCGCATATGGTTGCTGCGCGCTTCAGCACGCACTGCAATTTCGGGGATCAGCGTCAGACCCATGCCATGGCTGACCATTTGCAAAAGCGTCGTCATGCTGGTCGCGCCGTATTTGACCAGCTGGCGCTGTGGTGGCAGCGAGCAAACCGCCAGCGCCTGATCACGCATACAATGGCCTTCTTCAAGCAATAGCAAGCGGTCGAGCGCCACATTATCCTGTGTCATGGGCGAGGATAGGATCGTCTGGTCATTGCTGGAGGTGGCAATCAGAAAGCGATCATCAAAAAGCTTCTGATGTGCAAGGCGATCATCGACGATCGGAAGGGCTGCGACGATGGCGTCAATCTCGCCCGCGTGAAGCTCGTCGAGAAGCTTGGCTGTCACGCTTTCACGCAATTGCAGGCGAAATGACGGGTGGCGGTCTCGCAATAGTGGGATGAGATGCGGCACCAGATAGGGCGCTACTGTCGGGATGATGCCCAGCCGCAATTGCGTTTGCAGCAGCCCTTTGCTCTGCGCTGAAATTTCCTCAAGCGCATGAAGCTCTTTTAAAATGGTCCGAATGCCGGGCAGCAACTCGCGGCCAAGCTCCGTCATAATGACTTTACGTTGCGAGCGCTCAAATAGGGACGCGCCCGCCACAGCCTCCATTTCGGCAATCTGTGCCGAGAGAGCAGGTTGCGAAATATGTGCCAGCTCAGCCGCTTTCCTAAAATGCAGGGTGCTTGCGAGCGCATCGAAATAGCGCATTTGTCTGATCGTAAACATGATAAGAAAATCCTATCAATAATAACACAAAAAGCAATTGGAGATTATTATTGGAACAAGTCTAAACTGCCTTCGTTACCCAGTTAGGGCGTGATGCAGCGGGGCTGCTCATGCCAAAAGCCAGGCTGAATGCTGGATCGACCAATTTATTTTAGGAGGGAAATTCCCATGGCAGACCGTCCGATTTTGACCACAAGCGCTGGTGCGCCTATTCCGGATAACCAGAATTCCCTTACCGCCGGTGAGCGCGGTCCTGTGTTGCTGCAGGATTATCAGCTGATCGAAAAACTGACGCATCAGAACCGTGAACGCATTCCGGAACGTGTTGTTCATGCCAAGGGTTGGGGTGCATTCGGCACGCTGACCATCACTGGCGATATTTCGAAATATACCAAAGCCAAGGCATTGCAGCCGGGTGCGAAGACGCCAATGCTGGCGCGCTTCTCAACTGTTGCTGGTGAGCAGGGTGCTGCTGACGCCGAGCGCGATGTTCGCGGCTTTGCGCTTAAATTCTACACCGAAGAAGGCAACTGGGATCTGGTCGGCAACAACACGCCGGTCTTCTTCGTGCGAGATCCGCTGAAGTTCCCGGATTTCATCCACACCCAGAAGCGTCATCCCAAGACTAATCTGCGTTCTTCTACGGCTATGTGGGATTTCTGGTCGCTTTCGCCAGAAAGTCTGCATCAGGTGACAATCCTGATGTCTGATCGCGGTTTGCCAACCGATGTGCGTCACATCAACGGTTATGGTTCGCACACCTATTCCTTCTGGAATGATGCGGGCGAGCGCTACTGGGTCAAGTTCCACTTCAAGACCCTGCAGGGCCATAAGCATTGGACGAATGAAGAAGCCGAGCATGTGATCGGCCGTACGCGTGAGTCCACGCAGGAAGATCTGTTCACGTCCATCGATAAGGGCGAATTCCCGAAGTGGAAGGTTCAGGTGCAAATTATGCCGGAACTGGACGCCGACAAGACGCCTTACAATCCGTTCGATCTCACCAAGGTCTGGCCACATGCTGACTATCCGCCAATCGATATTGGCGTGATGGAACTCAACCGCAATGCGGAAAACTACTTCACCGAGATCGAAAACGCTGCATTCTCGCCGTCGAACATCGTGCCGGGCATAAGCTATTCGCCGGACAAGATGTTGCAGGCTCGCCTGTTCTCCTATGCTGATGCACATCGTCATCGTCTCGGCACGCATTATGAAAATATGCCGGTAAACCAGCCGAAATGCCCTGTGCATCACTATCACCGCGATGGTCAGATGAATACTTTTGGCGGCATCGCAACGGGTAACCCGGATGCGTATTACGAGCCGAACTCGTTCAACGGTCCGGTTGAGCAGCCATCAGCCAAGGAACCACCGCTGCGCATTACCGGCAATGCAGATCGTTATAATCATCGCATTGGTAATGATGACTATTCGCAGCCGCGTGCTTTGTTCAACCTGTTCGATGATGGCCAGAAGCTGCGCCTGTTCTCCAACATTGCCGCTGCAATGACGGGTGTTCCGGGCTTCATCGTTGAACGTCAGCTGGGCCACTTCAAGCTCATCCATCCGGATTATGAAGCGGGTGTACGGGCGGCGCTCAAAAAGGCGCATGGCTATGAAGCCAATACGATCGCTCTTGAAGAAGAGTCAACCGCCGCAGCCGAGTAAGCGCTAGAGTGTTCAATCTAAAAAGCCGGGACAGTTGTTCCGGCTTTTTGCTTTTGCATTCAGAACATCATCCTTAAAACTGGATCAGTTTAAGGAATCACATTCTGATTTAAAGGTCAGTTAAAACGCTACACGGTCTAATTGCCGATTGCCTTTTCCCATCAATGAAGGCTATGCCCGACTTAACAAATATGAAGGAGCAGCAATGCGGCTTGGCGGACGCCTTCAGGCGGCAATCGAGATTTTGAACGATATTGAAGCGGGCAAGCGCCCGGCTTCCGATGCACTGAAGGATTGGGGTGCATCGCACCGCTTTGCCGGTGCGGGTGATCGTGCCGTCATAGGCAATATTGTTTATGATGCGTTGCGTCGAAAACTATCCATCGCCTGGCGCATGGATGCAGATGATGCACGCGCGCTGGCCTTTGGCGCGCTGGTCTCCGAAGGCGGCATGGATTTCGCTGCAATTGATGCTGCGCTTGACGGCGATAAATTTGCGCCGGAAGTGATTGAAGCAGCCCGCCGCGAGGCTTGGGAAAGCCGCGATGTTGCAGATGCGCCTGCCTATGTTCGTGCAGATGTGCCTGAATGGTGCGTGCCTTCGTTTGAAGAGCTGTTTGGTGAGCGCTGGGTGGAAGAAGCTGCGGCTCTTTCCACACGCCCGCCGGTTGATCTGCGCGTCAATCTGCTCAAGGCCAAACCAGAAGCCGTCATCGAAGCATTGGAAAAAGCAGGCGTTGCGAAGGCTCCGCTGATTAATCAGGCGTTGCGTATTCCGCCCATCGAAGCGCTTGGCCGTCATCCCAATGTCCAGACGGATCAGTCATTCCTTGATGGCTGGTTTGAAGTGCAGGATCTGGGGTCGCAGCTCGCTGCTTTGTTTGCGGGTGCGAAACCCGGCGAACAGGTGCTGGATTATTGCGCGGGCGCTGGTGGCAAGACACTGGCGCTGGCAGCAGCCATGCAGAACAGCGGGCAGGTCCATGCTTACGATGCTGAGCGCGTCCGCCTCTCGCCAATGAACGACCGCTTGCAGCGTGCAGGTGTTCGCAACACGCAGATACATGGCAATCTTGATGCGCTGGCACCACTGATCGAGCGCATGGACCTCGTGCTGACCGATGCGCCGTGCACGGGTTCAGGTACATGGCGGCGCAGGCCGGACGCAAAATGGCGTCTCAACGATCAACAGCTCGAACGTCGTATGCAGGATCAGCATGAAGTGCTGGAAGCCGCAAAACACTATGTAAAGCCGGGTGGAAGGCTGGTCTATGTAACCTGTTCACTGTTTGCGGAAGAGAATACGAGGCAGGTCGAGCGCTTCCTCGCTGAAAACAGCAATTTCGAAGAAGCTTCACCTCGCGAACTCTGGAATGCCGTTGTTCCTGATGCTGGCGACATTGCCCCTGTTTTCCCGGCTCGAGGTAGTGTATTTTCCCCATTGTCAACGGGCACAGATGGGTTTTATGTGAGTGTTCTACATAAACGAGGTTGACTTCAGGGAGCTTTATGCCAGGGCACAGAATTGCGGAGCCTGATTTTAAGGAGCGTGTCGAAGAAAGTTTCGGTCGACAGGCAGCCATGAAGTTGATCGGTGCAGAGCTTACCCGCTGCGAGCCCGGTATTGTAGAAGTTGAGATGCCGTTTCGGGAAGAGCTGACACAACAGCACGGCATTCTCCATGCAGGTATCATTTCCGCAGCGCTGGACTCGGCCTGCGGTTATGCGGCACTCAGCCTTATGCCTTCCGAGGCTGCGGTGCTTACAATCGAGTTTAAGGTCAATCTGCTCGCCCCAGGCAGAGGTGATCGGTTTCTGTTCCGAGGCGAAGTCACCAAGCCCGGACGAACGATTATGGTCAGTGATGGACAGGCTTTCGCTGTCACAGACACGGAAGTGCGTCTCATCGCGACCATGACAGGCACAATGATGGTTGTTCAAGATCGCAAGGGGCTACAGGGATGATCAGAACGATTGCAGATAAACGTCTTCTGTATGTGATGGCTACAGAAGCCGAATATGGTCCGTATTTAAGTTCTCTTTTTTTGCCGTTGATGATTGGTGTCGGGCCGGTGGAAGCCTCGATCAATCTGACGCGCGTTCTGGCGGTGCTGGAACAGCAGGGCGAATTGCCTGATCTCGTGATTTCTATCGGCTCTGCCGGATCAGCAAAGCTTGAACAGACAGAAGTTTATCAGGTCTCATCAGTTGCCTATCGTGACATGGATGCTTCACCACTGGGATTTGAGAAAGGTCGCACGCCATTTCTTGATCTGCCAAAATCGATTGCGCTGCCTTGCCTGATGCCGAATTTGCCAACAGCTACGCTTTCAACAGGTGCGAATATCGTTTCCGGCAAAGCCTATGACGATATCGATGCTGACATGGTCGATATGGAAACATTTGCCTGCTTGCGCGTCTGCCAGACATTCGGCGTAGGGCTTATCGGCCTGCGTGGCATATCCGATGGTGCGCGCGAATTGCGCCATGTCGGTGACTGGACCGAGTATCTCCATGTCATTGACGAAAAAATAGCTGGTGTCGTTGAGCAATTGGAGGCGGCTCTTTTGGAAGGAGAGCTGACACTTCCTGACAAGGATATGTCAGTATAGGTGCTGTTTCGATGCGCGATTGTTGAAACATGGCACTTCGTCCATTGCATTTCCGGCACTTTTTATCTAGATGCTGCGCATGAGCACCACGGCACATCCTGACACTATTCTTATCATCGACTTTGGCAGCCAGGTCACGCAGCTGATTGCGCGTCGCGTGCGCGAAGCCAATGTCTATTGTGAAATCGTCCCTTTCCAGTCAGCGGAAGAGGCTTTCAAAAGGCTTGCACCGAAGGGCGTTATCCTTTCGGGTAGCCCGCACTCGACGACCGATATCGGATCGCCGCGTGCTCCACAGTCTGTATTTGACGCAGGCATTCCTGTTCTCGGTATCTGCTACGGCGAACAGACCATGTGCGCCCAGCTGGGTGGCAAGGTCGAAAGCGGCCATGATCGCGAGTTCGGTCGTGCGTTCCTCGACGTGCAGTCGGACAGCCCACTGTTTGACGGTATCTGGGCCAAGGGCACACGCCATCAGGTTTGGATGAGCCACGGCGACCGCGTAACGTCGCTGCCAGATGGTTTCACTATCATTGGGACCTCGCCAAACGCACCATTTGCAGCGATCGCTGATGAAAAGCGCAAATATTACGGCGTGCAGTTCCATCCGGAAGTCGTACACACACCAGATGGCGCAAAGCTTCTTCAAAACTTCGTTCATCGCATTGTCGGCGTAAAGCCAGGCTGGACGATGGGCGCTTACCGCGAACAGGCTGTCGAAGCGATCCGCAAGCAGGTTGGTAGCGGCAAGGTTATCTGCGCGCTTTCCGGCGGCGTCGATTCCTCCGTTGCGGCCCTTCTGGCGCATGAAGCCATTGGCGATCAGCTGACCTGTATTCTGGTCGATCACGGTCTGATGCGCAAAAACGAAGCTGCGCAGGTCGTTGAAATGTTCCGCGAACATTACAATCTGCCGCTCATCCTCGTTGATGCTGCTGATCGTTTCATCGGCGAGCTGGAAGGCGAAACCGATCCTGAAAAGAAGCGCAAGACAATTGGCCGTCTCTTCATTGAAGTGTTTGAAGAAGAAGCCAAGAAGCTCGGCGGCGCGGATTTCCTCGTGCAGGGTACGCTCTATCCCGACGTCATCGAAAGCGTTTCCTTTACCGGCGGACCTTCGGTTACGATCAAGTCGCACCACAATGTCGGTGGTCTTCCAGAGCGCATGAAAATGCAGCTGGTCGAGCCGCTTCGCGAATTGTTCAAGGACGAAGTGCGTATGCTCGGCAAGGAACTCGGCCTGCCGGACAGCTTCATCGGCCGTCATCCATTCCCGGGTCCGGGTCTCGCGATCCGCTGCCCAGGCGGCATCACGCGCGAGAAACTTGAAATCCTGCGTGAAGCCGATGCGATTTACCTTGATGAAATCCGCAAAGCTGGTCTTTACGATGCCATCTGGCAGGCATTCGCCGTTCTGCTTCCGGTCCAGACCGTAGGCGTTATGGGCGATGGCCGCACCTATGAATTCGTCTGCGCGCTGCGCGCAGTGACTTCGGTCGATGGCATGACTGCCGATTTCTACCACTATGACATGAACTTCCTTGGCAATGCGGCAACTCGCATCATCAACGAAGTACGCGGCATCAACCGCGTGGTCTATGACGTGACCTCGAAGCCTCCAGGCACGATCGAGTGGGAATAATCGGAGCTTAGCTCACATATCTGTGCCGTCGCATCTTGATAAGGATGCGGCGGCACAGTGCTTTTCGGCCCTTGAAAATAAGAGCTACTGGTTGATCTCGGGTTCGACCAGTCTTCTCAGCTTATCGAGCGAATCCTGCCAGCCGAGATAGCAAGCCTCAGCCGGAATGATGTCTGGAACGCCTTCCTGCGTAATATTGATTTCCGTGCCGACCGACACAGCTTTCAGCTCAATCGTCACCTTCATTTCACCGGGCAGGTTGGGATCGTCGAACCTGTCGGTGTAGACGAGGCGTTCTCCCGGTACGAGCTCGACATAAGTTCCGCCGAAGGAATGCGACTCGCCAGTCGTGAAGTTGCGGAACGACATTTTATGGCCTCCACCGACCTTCGCGTTCATTTCATGCACGGTGCAAAGAAAGCCGTATGGCGGTATCCAGCTCGCAATTGCGTCCGGCTCGACGAATGCGCGATAGACCTTTTCGGGCTTGGTGGCGATAACGCGGTGCAGACGAATAGTGCTAGGCATAGTTTCCTCCCATGGCCTTTTCTGAACGACCTGTCAGGCCGTCTTTCGGTTGAACAACAATTCCAGATATCGGTAGAGGTGGTCGATGCTTTCGATGGCACGCTGCGGATCGCCGCTCGCCTTCGCTAGAATGAAAGCACCTTGAATGACGCCCTGTGTATGAAGCGCCAGGCTTTCTGCAGTGAAGCCGTGACTAAAACCGTGTTGGGTCATCGCGGCTTCTATATCTGCGATCAATGTGTCGGCATGACCCGAGATGCTGTCCCAGCAAGCTTTTTGGATGGCAGGGTTTGTACCATAAGTTTCTTGCGCCATTGTGCCCACAAGACAGGTAAACTCTTGCAATTCGCCTTGGATCAGTTCTTTGCGAAACGCGACATAAGCCAGAACCCGGTCCAATGGTTCCGTAGGCGTGTGATAGGGGGCTTCGGCAAAAAAAGCGCTGGTCGTCTCCGACCAGTAATTTGCTGCAGCGACGGCCAAATCTTCCTTGCTGGTAAAGTGGTGGAAGAAAGCACCTTTCGACAAACCGGCCTCCGCGCAGATATCGTCAACTGTCGTAGCGGCATAGCCCTTCATCCGGATGACGGTGAGTGCTGCTTCCAGCAGGCTCGGCTTCGTTGAAGGGTTCTGCGTTCTCGCCATTCTCATTCTCCTCGGAGTTAATATACCAACCAGTTGGTATTTAATCAAGTGAGTTCTTTACCGGCTTTTTGCTGAGGATTTGGGCGATAATCTCATTTGGAGTAAAAGGCGAAAATTTATTGTTGGTGTTATCCGTACTCGCCTCAGAGGTTTTGGAAACCCAACGCAGGAGGCTCGAAGTCGGACAGAGCGTTCCATGTTGCCGATCTCGCTTGGCATCTTGGGTCTATTGAAGCTGATCGGGAACCCGCTCAGCCCCATCCATGCGCAGACAAGCCGTAGATCCAAGGCGCATCAGCTTTCTTGTTTAGGAATGGCTGTCCCTTCGACATTGTCGTGACTGTGCTGAATACACCAAGCCTACACTGGGCGACATACTCGGCAAAAGCGCCATCTTTCTCCCGAGTGTCGATGCGGGCAAACTCACCTTTAAGCTCTCGAAGGTGGATCGCGGCCAGTTGAATTGCATCCTGGTCGTTGCTTGCCACGATAGGTCCGATAACTTTACCGCGTCCGAATTCCCGACAGAAGGAATAACCAACGAGTTGGCCATTGCGCTTCAACCCATAGATTTCTGCTTTTTCAGAGATCAATTGAAGCAGGTGAGTGCGATCAGTGCCAAATGCATTTGCATCCAGCCGGGCGATTGCTTGCAGCTCCGAAGCTGAAAGCGAAAGGAGCTCTCCTTCAAGGGGCGGTAATGGTGGAAGCACCAGCGCGACTTCACCCTGACATTGATAGACAGTCGCTTCGTTCATAAAGCCCATAGAGATATAGAGACTGTAAGCCGCATGGGTGGCATTAAGGCTCAGATTGCGGCCACTGCAGCGTTCTAAGATTTGCTCCATCAACCAACGTCCGTTGCCCTGAGCCTGAGTACGGGGAGAGGTGATAACCATGCCGACCGTGGCAAAATTATCGCCATACGGAAACCACATGGCACTACCAAATACACGTCCGATCCCATCGACGGCCACGAGACCTTCACCGGATTTCAAAAGCAGTTCCCAGTCATTTGGCCGATGGGGCCATCGAACGCCCATCGACAGGCCGTGGAGCAGACTGATGTCGACTTCTTGAATATCGCGTGCGCTCAATTCGAATGATTTCAGTTGCACTGAGTTCTGCATATCAGCTAATCCGCTTCCTACCCTACGACCCAAGCCTGCAATCATGCAGTGTTTTTGATCCTGCCAATGAAAGCAATTGGTTTGGCAGGCGTATTTTGCCGCATGATCTCACAGAGCGGTCGGCATGATTTGCTTCCTGGCTATCCGAATTCGCAATCTTTGTTTGAAGCTGGGGCTTATTCGGCACGGAACGCTGCCCGCGATATTTATGCTGATAGCAATCCCAAAGGCTGCGTAGAACCTACGCGCGCCGGGGAGATGGTCATGATGTGTTGTCGATGACCTCCCTCGGCGCGTCCCAACTATCTAAACACGAATTGGCGGCAGAGTTTCATGGCATTTCTCTTTAATTCAGATGCTGCGCGCGGTGTCGTGTTTCGAGAGGCTTTTGCACGCGCCTTACCCGATGTGTCGTTCTATCAGGCGGGCGATGACGTGGACCCTGACACCGTAAGGTACTTGATTAGTTGGGTGGCCCCGGACGATATCGCTTGTTATTCCAATCTTGAAGTTCTCTTTTCAATTGGCGCTGGGGTCGATCAATTCAAACCCGGCAGCGTCCCCGACCATGTGAAGCTTGTCCGCATGGTCGAGGAGGGCATTGTTCGCATGATGCAGGAATATGTTGCACTTGGTGTGCTGACCTTGCATCGGGACATCATCGCATATCGCGAACAACAGGAACGCCATCTATGGCGTGCGCTCGCAGTGCCGCAGGTGCAGGAACGCAGGGTCGGGTTCTTGGGGCTTGGTATGTTGGCACAAGCAGCCATTGAGCGTCTGAAGCCATTTCAATTTCCTCTCGCGGGCTGGAGCCGCAGCAGAAAGGAAATCGAGGGTGTCGAGTGCTTTCACGGCGAGGATCAGTTTGCGCGTTTTCTCCGTCAGACCGATATTCTGATTTGCCTTTTGCCACTGACCAATGAAACGCAGGGTATTCTGAACGCCGATCTCTTCGCCCTTTTACCCAAGGGTGCTCGCCTGCTTCATACTGGTCGCGGTCCACAGCTGGACTCGCAAGCGCTTATTGATGCGCTCGATAGTGGGCAGCTCTCAGCCGCCATGATGGACGTGACCGATCCTGAGCCTCTTCCGATCGGACACCCCCTCTGGTCGCATCCCAAAGTGCTTATCACTCCGCATATCGCTTCAGTTACTCAACCCGAGACGGCCGCAAGATCCGTAATCGAAAATATCCGGCGTCATCGTGCCGGAGAAAACATGATCGGCCTGATCGATCAAACTCTCGGCTATTAACTTCAAAGGGAATGACATGTCGCTTCTGATAACCATTGATCCAAACCCAGATTTCGCACCAAAAGAAGCACTGCCTACATCAGATCGTCTGATTTCCGGCGATCCTTCTTTTAAAACCTGGGCGCAGGACGCATCAAAGGATGACAAGGTTCTGACCGGCATTTGGGAAGCCACGCCGGGTGAAACGCATTCGATCAAGGGCACGACGTTAGAGTTCTGCCACATCCTGTCTGGTCTCGTTGAAATTGAAGAAAAGGACGGCGAGACTAAAACCTATCGCGCTGGCGACAGCTTCGTGATGAAACCAGGCTTTGTGGGTGTGTGGCGCACAATTGAAACCGTTCGCAAAATTTACTTGTGCGTTTACGAATAAGTTGTTCCGGTCCGAATACATGCCCGACGCTTTAGGCGTCGGGCAGTAAAGTGCAGCCCAGAGCCTGCCCGGCTTTTGATCTTTGAGGGAGCTATCAGTGAAAACTTATTCGATTGCGCTAATTCCTGGCGATGGTATCGGCAAAAGCGTGACCGATGCTGCATGGCGGGTCATACAGCTTGCTGCCAAGCGCTATGATTTTACGCTTGAAGGCACAAGTTTCCCTTGGTCTTGCGAATATTATCGTGAAACCGGCGTAATGATGCCAGCAGATGGTATCGAGATGCTGCGTAAGTTTGATGCGATTTATCTCGGTGCCGTTGGCTGGCCTGCGGAAGTGCCGGATTCTGTTTCGCTGCACGGACTGCTGCTGCCGATCCGTAAAGCATTTGTGCAATATGCCAATATTCGTCCACACCGCTTGTTGCCGGGAGTGACAGGCCCACTGCGTTCTGAAGGCTTTGACATTCTTTGCATTCGTGAAAACACGGAAGGCGAATATTCGGGCGCTGGTGGACGTGTGCATTCGGGTACGAAAGATGAAGTGGCAGTCGAAACTGCAATTTTCACACGCACAGGCGTTGAGCGCATTATCCGCTTTGGCTTTGAGCAGGCACGTCTCCGCCGCAAGAAGCTGGCGTCAGTGACAAAGTCCAATGCTCAGAAATATTCGATGGTTTTCTGGGATGAAGTGACAAAGGATGTTGCCAAAGAATATCCGGATGTCGAAGTCTCGCATTATCATATTGACGCGATGGCTGCTCGTATGGTGATGGCGCCGGAAAGCCTCGATGTGATCGTGGCTTCAAATCTTTTCGGCGATATCCTGACCGATCTGGGAGCTGCAATTCAAGGCGGTCTTGGTTACGCGGCGTCTGCAAACATTAATCCTGATCGCACCGCACCTTCAATGTTTGAGCCGGTTCATGGTTCTGCACCTGACATTGCACATCTTGGCATTGCCAATCCGATTGCCGCCATCTGGTCTGGAGCGATGATGCTGGAGCATCTTGGCGAGCATCAGGCTGCGAAGGATGTGATGACGGCAATTGAAACGGCAACGGCTCAGGGTGTCGGAACCGTTGCGGGTAAAGACAAGACGGATGCGATCACGCAGGCCGTGCTCACAGCTCTGGCATAAAGAGGTAGTCATGCACACGTTGAACGATCAGGCGCTTTTCCGCCAACAAGCTCTTATTGGTGGCGTCTGGCAAGATGCAGCCTCTGGCGCGACGGTCGATGTGACCAATCCTGCAAGCCTCAGCACCCTGGGCACGATCCCCGACATGAGCGGCAAGGAAACCCGCGCGGCGATTGATGCTGCGGCGGAAGCTTTCAAACTTTGGAAAAAGAAAACTCACGCCGAACGTGCAGCACTGCTCGAACGCTGGTTTGCGCTGATGATCGAGCACGAGCAGGATCTAGCTCTTTTGCTGACACTGGAGCAGGGCAAGCCGCTTAACGAAGCACTCGGCGAAATTCGCTACGGCGCATCTTTCGTCAAATGGTTCGCCGAAGAAGCGCGTCGTATTGATGGTGGTAGCATTCCTTCACCAACGGCAGGCCGACGTATTCTGGTGCTGAAAGAAGCTGTCGGCGTTTGCGCGATCATTACACCGTGGAATTTCCCCAATGCAATGATCACCCGCAAGGTTGCTCCGGCACTGGCTGCCGGTTGCACAGTTGTCATCAAGCCGTCGGAGTTTACGCCGTTTTCGGCCCTTGCACTCGGCGTCTTGGCCGAAAGGGCAGGGATACCTGCTGGCGTTATCAATATTGTCACTGGTATGCCGACAGAAATTGGCAATGAGCTGATGGCCAATGAAACTGTACGCAAGATTTCTTTTACCGGTTCCACGCGTGTTGGTTCGCTGCTGATGAAGGGGGCTGCTGACAGCATCAAGCGGTTGAGTCTTGAACTGGGCGGCAATGCACCGTTCATTGTGTTTGACGATGCTGATCTTGACCAAGCAGTAGAAGGTGCGATTGCTTCCAAATTCCGCAACGGAGGTCAAACATGCGTCTGTTCCAACCGTATTCTGGTACAGGCTGGCATTTATGAAGCGTTCGCTGCCAAGCTCTCTGCTCGCGTTGCCAAAATGAAAGTTGGTGTTGGCACGGAAGATGGTGTTGCGATTGGGCCGATGATCAATCACGCGGCGATTGAAAAGATTGAACGCCATGTGAGTGATGCTCTTGGACGCGGTGCAAAAATTCTTGGACAAAGCGAAAGCATACCGGAAGGTCGTCAATATGCACGTCCGATTGTGCTGGGTGACGCGACTACAGATATGCTGCTTGCATCGGAAGAAACCTTCGGGCCTGTAGCGCCGCTTTTCCGTTTTGAGACGGAAGACGAAGCGATTGAAATTGCCAATGGAACGCCATTTGGGCTGGCAGCTTATTTCTTTACAGAGAACCTAAAACGCTCATGGCGTGTCGCGGAAGCGCTGGAGTTCGGCATGGTTGGCTTGAACACGGGCCTGATTTCGACTGAAGTTGCGCCGTTTGGCGGTGTTAAACAATCTGGACTGGGCCGTGAAGGATCAAGGCTCGGTATCGAGGAATATCTGGAAGTTAAAACGCTGCATGTCGGTGGACTTTGAACAAGCAAAAAGGGCGGTTTAACCGCCCTTTTTGCTCCTCAAGTTACTGAAACTTATCGAGCATTTTATAATAAAAGCCGACCAATGGTAGAAACCATGGCTTGCCGGAGTAGCCTGGAATGGTTGGCCATTCGAGGTCGGAAATAGGGTTCTTGTCACCCCGTCCAAGGATTGCATCGGCCAAATAAATACCCATCTGGGTAGACATCTGTGCGCCGTGGCCGGAATAGCCCATCGCATACCAGACACCATCTGCAAAACCTGCCCGCGGGTAGCGATCCTGTGTCATATCGACAAGTCCGCCCCAGCAATAATCAATTTCCACACTGGCGAGATGCGGGAAAATCTTGACGAGACTTTCGCGCAAAATTGCACCGCTTTTGCTGTCTGAGCGCTGATCGGAAGTAGTTGAGAAGCGTGCGCGACCACCAAAGATCATACGATTGTCCGGTGCAAGACGGAAATAATTGCCGATGTTCATGGAAGTCACATAGGTGCGGTTGCCGGGCATGGTCGCGGCAATTTCGCTCTCTGTCAGCGGCCGGGTTGCAATGATGAAGCTACCTACCGGGATTATACGCTTGCGGAAATAGGAGAAGCTGTTCGGTGTATAGGCTCCGGTTGCCAGAATAATATTGTCGGTAGTCACCGTGCCGCGCGATGTAACGATCTGGTGTTTCGTACCGATTTTTTTGTGCTCGGTAACAGCAGTGTTTTCATAGACAACCGCACCGTGACGCGTTGCTGCCGTCGCCAAACCGGTCACGTAACGTCCCATATGCATCATGGCGCTTTTCTTGGAGAGCATGGCACCATGAAAATCATGAGAGCCGACTTCTCCCGATAACTGGTCGCGATGCAGCAAGGCGGTGTCAGTGTCGATTTCTGCATGGATGGCTTCAAAATTGCGGGCAAGGCCATCGAAATGAGATGGTTTTGAAGCCAGTTTCAGTTTGCCCGCACGGCGGAACGCGCAGTCGATATTTTCCTCTGTCACTATCCGTTCAATCGTATCAACGGAATCGTCAAAGGCTTTATAGAGAGCTTTGGCACGTTCTGCGCCAAGGTGTTGTTTTGCAGCGATGAAGCTGTGTGCAAGACCGTTATTGAGGTGTCCCCCATTGCGCCCCGATGCGCCGGAGCCAACGAGGCCTGTCTCGAAGACAGCCACGCGGCTGCCTGCTTTGGCAAGATGCAATGCAGCCGACAGTCCAGTAAAGCCCCCGCCGATGATGACAACATCAAAGTGCCCTTCCGGTGGGGTCTTTTCCGCAGCTGTAAAAGGCGGCGTCGTGTCGTGCCAGTAGGGTTTGAATTGCATCTTGCTTTTCCTGATTAAAGCCCCACGACGCCAGCAAGGCCGGAAATATCCTTGATTTCGGTATAGCCGTAATAAGGATTTGCAGGTTCATGACCGCGATTGACCCAGACCTTGTTTTTAATGCCGAGATCATGTGCAGACATCAGGTCGTAGCGGAACGATGACGAGACATGCAGAATGTCTTCCGGGTTCGCATTAAGCTGATCGAGCATGTATTCGAACGCCTTGAAACGAGGCTTGTAAGCCTGCGCCTGTTGGGCTGTGTAGACGGCGTGGAATGGCGCCCCCAACTTTTCGACATTGTTATAGATCTGCTCGTTCATAGCGTTTGAAAGAATGACGAGTGGAATTTCCTTGGCGACCTTGGAGAGACCGGCTGGAACGTCTGGATGCGGGCCCCAGGTTGGAACACGCTCGTAGATCTTGCGCGCGTCTTCCGCTTTGAAGGTGACATTGTTCTTTTTGCAAGTGCGCTCAACAGCGTTGTGAACGACTTCGTTATAAGGCTTCCAGTCGCCAAGTATTTCATCAAGCCGATAAGCTGCAAAGTTTTTGATAAATTGCTGCATTTGCTCTGTTTTCAGCTGTTCGCCATAAAGATCGTGCGCAGCTTCAGCCATCTGGAAATTGGTCAGTGTTCCGTAGCAATCGAAGGTTATGTATTTTGGTCTAAACTGGGCCATGTTTGATCCTTCCGAGCCTCGCGGGCACTGCTGTGCCGTTCTCATACATAATAATGAGCGACGCATGGACTAATCACTGCATTCGCACTCATGCAAAGCAGATTGTTTCGTATGTGACGTGCGCTTTGGCAGAGAGTTGTGCTGGATAGGTTTCCGACATGCCATGAGAATGCGTTCTGCTCCCCCATTAACTCCCACCGCGGCATAAGATGCGGTGAGAGCATGAAAGGAAAGTCGAAACGCGTGGCATTGGGATGTTCGTCGGGATGAACTGCTGCGTGCAGCGTTCTAACTTTGGTCAATCAAGAACTTTATCTGGAAGTGACAATGACAGCATCTCAAATCACTCTCAAAACGATGACGCCAGATCATCTAGATGGTGCCGTTGTCCTGTCCCAACAGGCAGGTTGGCCACATCGTCTTGAAGATTGGGCGATGGTGCTTGCACTGAGCAACGGCGTGGTCGCCCTTGAGGGCGAATATGTAGTCGGCACTGCGATGGCCACACCTTTGAATGAAGACATTGCAACCATCAACATGGTGATAGTTGATGAGACGATGCGCGGGCGTGGGCTTGGTCGCAAGCTAATGGAGGCAGCACTTGACGCTACTCAAGGGCGCAACTGTCTTCTCATCGCGACGCAGGATGGACTCCCCCTTTATGAAAAGCTGGGGTTTGTTGCGAGAGGCGAGATAATCCAGCATCAGGGCGCAGCCCGACAGGTGGATGCCCCGAGCGATGTTTCCTGGGCTAAGAACGATGAATTTCCACATATTGTGACCTTGGACCATCAGGCGTTTGGTCATGATCGCACAGCACTTATGCAGCTTTTGCGAGACAAGGCGAAGTTCGCAGTCATTCGCCTCGATAGAGAGATATTAGCCTTTGCTGCAATTCGCCCTTTTGGTCGTGGGCAGGTTATCGGTCCTGTTGTCGCTAAAACTGATGGCGAGGCCAAGAAGCTCATCGAGTTCCTGCTGTCGCAGCACGCGGATCAGTTCGTCCGTGTCGACACCAATATCGCAACCAATCTTGGCGGCTGGCTGACTGAACGCGGACTGGTCCACGTAGGCGGCGGAATAGCCATGCGCCGCTCTGTGCGGGCTTTGAAAGAAAACAGCGGTTCTGAATACCGCACTTATGCGCTTGTGAACCAGGCTTTCGGTTGATTTGGAGAATATCATGCTGAGCAATTCCTTGATCGAACTTGATCGCGCCCATTTGGTGCATCCGGTTTCATCTTACCGCAGTCATGAAGCATCTGGCGTGCGCGTTCTGAAGTCTGGCAAAGGTGCGACAGTTACCGATGCGTCTGGCCATACTTTGCTTGATGGCTTTGCCGGGCTCTGGTGTGTGAATGTTGGCTATGGGCAGGATAGTATTGTAGAAGCCGCTACGAAGCAGCTGCGAGAGTTGCCCTATGCGACTGGCTATTTTGGGCTTGGCTCTGAACCGGCGATCCGCCTTGCTGCTGAACTGGCCGACCGCGCGCCGGGCGATCTCAATCATGTTTATTTTACACTGGGTGGTTCGGACGCCATCGACAGTACAATCCGCTTCGTGCGTTATTACTATCATGCGAAAGGTACGCCGCAGAAAGATCAGTTCATATCTGTCGAATATGGGTATCACGGCTCATCGACTGCCGGTTCAGGCCTGACTGCTTTGCCGGCATTTCATGCAGGTTTTGGCGTGCCTTATGATTGGCAGCACAAAATTCCTTCGCATTATGCTTATCGCAATCCGGTCGGTGCAGATCCACAGGCAATCATCGATGCATCTGTTGCGGCGCTTCGAGCAAAAATCGAGGAACTTGGAGCTGAGCGGGTGGCAGCATTTTATGTCGAACCCATTCAGGGTTCGGGCGGCGTTCTGGTGCCGCCGAATGGCTGGCTCAAAGCTATGCACGCACTTTGCAAGCAGTATGATGTTCTGTTCATCGCGGACGAGGTCATTACGGGTTTTGGCCGCACGGGTCCGCTTTTTGCCTGTTCAGAAGATGACGTTGTGCCGGATTTCATCACAACAGCCAAAGGATTGACCTCAGGCTATGTGCCGATGGGTGCGGTCTTCATGTCTGAGCATGTCTACAACACGATTGCCGATGGTGCTGGTAAATCAGCAGTTGGTCATGGCTATACCTATTCTGCACATCCGGTCAGCGCTGCCGTTGGGCTAGAATGCCTACGTCTTTATGAGAATGGATTGCTTGAAAACGGCCGTAAGGCAGGCAAACGCCTGATGGCAGGTCTGCAGTCTTTGGCCGATCATCCGCTGGTCGGTGATGTGCGTGGCCGGGGGATGTTGGCTGCCATCGAACTCGTGGTGGACAAGGAAAACAAAACCCCGCTTCCAGCCGCGGCTGATCCTGCACGTCGCATATTTGATCGGGCATGGGATAATGGGTTGGTCATCCGCGCCTTTGCCAACGGCGTGCTGGGCTACGCACCGCCGCTTTGCTGCACGGACGACGACATTGATGCGATCATCGAGCGTACCCGCAAAACGCTGGACCAGACGCTGGCTGACGAAGAAGTCAGAGCTGCGATGAGGGGATAGGTTTTGTGGATGGCAGCCTGAGTGAATGGGCTGGAATTTCGTATATGCACAAGATTCGCAATTTTATGCTGCCGCTCTTCGTCAATTCAGTGCAATCGATCCACATCTTCATAACACACTGGCATAGCTACCAAAGGCTAGATGAAAAGCCGAACTATCGGGGCGAGTTGAAATTTTTGAACCGATACCGGGTGTGCATGGAGCCATTCTTCGAGCCCACGAATTGTTCGGCTGAGACTGCAATGAGGTTTTGAAACGACTGACATTCTGAAAACGCGGTGAACCCGGTGAAAACAAACCGGCGCACCAGATGCAACGATTAACAAGGGGAACTGCCATGAGCGAGAAGATTACCAACTGGACTTCTTCCGACGACCGGATGATTGAGAATGCTATTCGTCGCGGGGCAACCCGGCGTGAATTGTTGCAGATGATGTTGATGGGTGGTGTGGCAGCTGTTGCTGGAACGACTATCCTGGGCCGCGCGACCTCTGCAGTAGCTGCTACCCCTGTAAAAGGAGGTTTCATCAAAGCTGCAGGCTTCAGCGCTTCAACCACCGATACACTCGATCCTGCCAAGGCTTCCAATGCAACGGATTATGTTCGCTGCTGCGCATTCTATAATCGCTTGACCTTCCTTGATGGCAGCGGTCAGACACAGATGGAACTTGCCGAGAGTGTTGAAAGTGCGGACGCCAAGGTTTGGACCGTCAAGCTTCGCAAAGGCGTGACTTTCCATGACGGCAAGTCACTGACCGCTGATGACGTCGTTTTCTCGCTTCAACGTCATCTTGATCCGGCTGTTGGCTCAAAAGTGAATGCGCTTGCCAAGCAGATTACTAGCGTGAAAAAGGTTGACGACACCACGGCAGAGATAGTGCTGGAAAGCGCAAATGCTGATTTGCCTACAATTCTTGCTATGCATCATTTCATGATCGTGGCAAACGGCACGACCGACTTTTCCAAGGGGAACGGTACAGGTCCATTTGTCTGCAAAGAATTTCAGCCCGGTGTGCGTTCAATCGCTGCTCGCAATGAGAGCTATTGGAAGAATAGCGGTCCACATCTCGACTCATTCGAATTCTTTGCGATCTCCGATGAAAGCGCCCGCATGAATGCGGTTCTGTCAGGCGACATTCATCTTGGTGCCAATCTTAACCCACGTTCGTTGCGTGTGCTTGAGAACAATCCGGCTGCAAAGCTGTTTATCTCGAAGCTCGGAACCTACACCAACCTCAATGTTCGTCTTGACATGACGCCTGGCGATAAGGCCGGTGTCGCAGAAGCTTTCAAATATCTCACCAATCGTGAGGTCATTCAGAAGTCAGTTCTGCGTGGACTGGCTGAAATTGCAAACGACCATCCCGTGCCGGATACCAGCAAATACTTTAATGCCGAACTCAAGCAGCGTGAGTTCGATCCTGAGCGCGCAAAGTCATTGCTTGAGAAGGCTGGCGTTCTCGGTCAGGAAATTCATATTACTGCAGCCGAGGCAGCATCATCATCTCTTGATTATGCGATGGTTCTGCAGCAGGCGGCATCGACAATCGGCCAGAAGATCACAATCGATCGCGTTCCTTCGGACGGCTACTGGTCGAACCATTGGCTCAAGGATGCTGTCCATTACGGCAATATCAATGCCCGACCTACGCCGGATATCCTGTTTTCGCTGCTCTATAAGTCGGACGCACCGTGGAACGAAAGCCAGTACAAATCGGAAAAGTTCGATTCCATGTTGCTCGAAGCGCGCGGCCTTCTTGATGAAGCCAAGCGTAAGGAGATTTATGGTCAGATGCAGGCCATGATTTCCAACGAAGCCGGAACAGTCATTCCGGTCTTCATGTCTAACGTCGATGCGATTTCGCCGAAGTTGAATGGCCTTGAGCCAAATCCGCTTGGTGGCATGATGGGTTACACCTTCGCCGAACATGCTTGGCTGGAAGCCTGATACCTTATCAGGTTATTTCGCTTGTTCGGTTCGGGCAAAACATTGATTTTGTCCGAACCGACTGTTTCACCCGAGAATGGGGCCGCGCATGACCATGAAGTCGCCTTTGCTGAATCTGATTGCCAAACGTCTTGTTGTTGCAGTCGTCACGCTTCTCATCGTTGCGTTTACGATCTTTTTTGCGACGGCAATGCTCCCAGGCGATGTAGCAGAAATTCTTCTCGGCCAGGCTGCAACGCCTGAGGCGGTTGCAGGGCTTCGCCATGCCATGAATTTGGACCAGCCCGCGTTTCTGCGCTTTATCTACTGGTTGGGAAACCTCTTGCGTGGTGATCTTGGTGTCTCATATGTCAACAATGTGCCGATAGCCGATCTGATCGGCAACAGACTGGTCAATTCGCTGAAGCTTGCCGGTGTCACGGCCGCGATTTCTGTACCTGTTGCACTCTTTCTCGGTATTACTGCTGCGATTATGCGTGGCACGATTTATGATCGTATTGTTTCGATCATCACGATCTCAGTCATCTCTGTACCGGAATTCATGGTCGCAACAATCGCCGTAATCATATTTGCGGTTTATTTGGGTTGGCTGCCAGCATTGTCGATGGCAAACGAAGTCACTTCCTTCGTCGGCCTTCTCAAAGTCTTTGCAATGCCCGTGATAACGCTCAGTTTTGTCATTTCGGCGCAAATGATCCGTATGACGCGTGCCGCTGTTCTTGAGACGCTCAACACTTCTTATGTCGAGATGGCACTACTGAAAGGTGCATCTCGTACTCGTATGGTGGTCGTCCACGCCTTGCCAAATGCGCTGGGCCCAATCGTCAATGCAGTCGCGCTCTCGCTATCTTACTTACTTGGCGGTGTGATCATAGTTGAAACCATCTTCAATTATCCCGGCGTTGCCAAGCTCATGCTTGATGCAGTGGCAACGCGTGATCTGCCGCTTATTCAGACCTGCGCGATGATCTTCTGTTTTGGCTATCTTCTGCTCATTACGATAGCGGACCTTATTGCGATCATTTCAAACCCGAGGCTGCGATAATTATGACCGTTTCCGTTCCAAGTCAGCGAAAAACAAAGTCTCCACGCTTCGGTTATCGGTTCAATCTGCTTGGCGTGATTTCGTTCCTGATTATTCTTTGCTGGGCGCTCATAGCCATTCTGGCACCTTGGATTGCACCGCATCCGGTAGGAGAAATCGTTGATTTCGATTTTTTCGGACCGATGAGTGCGCAGTTTCCTCTCGGTACGGATTATCTGGGTCGCGATATGCTCTCGCGGATATTGTATGGTGCACGGTTTACAGTCGGCATTTCACTCGCAGCTGTCTTTTTGGCTTGTTTCTTTGGTGTCACGCTGGGAATGAGTGCTGCGGTTATTGGCGGATGGTTTGATTCCGCACTGAGCCGCTTTCTTGACGCGCTTACATCTATTCCAAGCAAAATTCTTGCGCTGGTTATCGTTGCAGGTGTTGGCTCTTCTATCCCGATCCTGATCATCATCATGGCCGTCATTTACACGCCGGGCAGCTATCGTTTTGCGCGTGCACTGGCAATCAACATCAACACTATGGATTACGTCACTGTTGCTCGAGCTCGGGGCGAAAAGATCGGCTACCTCATTCGGTCTGAGATTTTGCCGGGCATTATCGGACCGGTTCTCGCTGATTTCGGGTTGCGTTTTGTCTTTATCGTTTTGCTTTTGTCGAGCATGTCCTTTCTTGGCCTCGGTGTTCAGCCACCATTCGCCGATTGGGGCGCGCTGGTTAAAGAAAACATCGGCGGACTTTCGTTTGCTGCTCCCGCAGTGGTGTTTCCTTCGATTGCCATTGCCAGCCTGACCATCAGCGTTAATCTGCTGATTGATAATCTCCCGCAGAAGATCCGAGACAGGAGCGAATGAATGAGCAATCTTGTTGAGATCAAAAATCTTCGCGTGAATGCAAAGACCGACTCTGGTCGCACCGTTGAGATCATCCGTGGTGTCAATTTTCAGATTGCAGAAGGTGAGATAGTCGCTCTTATCGGCGAGAGTGGTTCAGGTAAGACGACGATAGCGCTAACTTTGATGGGCTATACGCGTCCGGGCTGCCGGATCGTGGATGGCAGCATTGCTGTTGCCGGCCAGGATATTGTCACCCTATCGGAGCGTAAACGTTCGAAGAAGCGCGGTACGGACGTTTCCTACGTACCGCAAAGTGCGGCGGCATCTTTTAATCCCGCGCACCGTATCATGGATCAGGTCATAGAGGTGACCAAGATCCACAAACTGATGTCGAAGGAGGAGGCGCGCAAAAAGGCTGTAGAGCTGTTCAAAGCGCTTGCCTTGCCAAATCCCGAAACAATCGGAGATCGTTATCCGCATCAGGTGTCGGGCGGGCAATTGCAGCGGCTTTCTGCTGCAATGGCCCTTATTAGTGATCCGAAGCTGGTAATCTTCGATGAGCCAACGACCGCACTCGATGTCACGACACAGATTGAAGTTTTGCGGGCTTTCAAATCGGTAATGAAGAAGAATCGCATAGCAGGCGTTTATGTTTCTCACGATCTTGCTGTTGTAGCCCAAATCGCGGATCGCATTGTGGTGCTGAAAGGTGGCGAGATACAGGAGGTCGGCACCACTGAGGAGATTCTGCATAATCCGCAGCACTCATACACAAAAGAGCTTCTTGCAGCTTTCGAGCCAAACACTCACGCGAACCCTAAAATTGCCGAAGAAGAGAACCCCTCGCCACTATTGACGGTACAGAATGTGCTTGCTGGCTATGGTATCGTGGGCTCGACCGGTGAACCGGCGATGATCGCGGTCGAAAATGTCAGTTTTGAACTTCAGCGTGGGCAAAACCTAGGCATTATTGGCGAGTCGGGTTGCGGTAAGTCAACGCTCGCTCGTGTCATCGCGGGTATTCTGCCTGCCGCGCGAGGTAAGATTCTGTTTGAAGGCGCGGAAATGCCGAGCGATCTGCGCCGCCGCAGTCGCGATCAATTACGCGAATTGCAGATTGTTTTTCAGTTTGCAGATACGGCACTGAATCCAGCCAAATCTATCGCTGATATTCTGGCTCGCCCCCTGATTTTCTATCACGGCATGGATAGCAAAAGTCGGGACACCAGAATCGACCAGTTGCTCGATATGGTGCGTATTCCGCGCAACATGCGTTATCGAAGGCCCGGCGAGTTATCAGGCGGTCAGAAGCAACGCATTAATCTGGCGCGAGCTTTGGCCGCCGATCCTAAGATGATAATATGTGATGAAATCACATCGGCTCTGGATACGGTCGTTGCTGCGGCGATCATTGAACTTTTGAAGGAGTTGCAGCGGGAGCTGTCCCTTTCATATCTCTTTATCAGCCACGATCTCTCCACCGTGCGCGCAATTTGTGATGAAGTCATCGTCATGTATGGAGGCAGAAAGGTGGAACAGCTGCGCCCGGATATGATGGGCGGGGAGGCGAGCCATCCTTATTCAAGACTCTTGTTGTCGTCTGTTCCTAAGCTCGATACAGGCTGGCTAGATAGTTTGGAGCAGGATCCAGAGCTTGTTCGTCAATTTACCAGAGCTTGATGCCGTTCAAAAATATCGCATTTAGCGCCCTTTGTGTTTTTGGTTTGGAATCATGCTGGTTTGGTTGCTTAATGTTTGGTAAAGTTGTCTGGTTTTGTCTGTGGAAA